>JBEVVR010000034.1:150653-163393 GCA_040507035.1 Candidatus Thiodiazotropha sp. | reverse complement strand
TCATGGTGGAAACAATGGCTGGCGAAGTCAAGCCATACCAACTGATCCCTATCGCTTCTGCGATGCTACGATCGCTGATCTCCTGGTCATATTGTCTGAGTGACCAGTATTTGAGAGCCAGTACTCTGTCATGGGGTTTAAGCATTGACAAAAGTTTTCCTGTTTCGAAACAGGAAACACTACAGATCGGGATATGTGTCTTTGTCAAGACATTACAGAATGGGGCATGGAGAGGGCGTGGGTAATGGTTGATCGGTGCGGCGAGCCGCACCCTATGTTTGTTGATTCAGTGCAGGCAGCACTTATTGTATTTCTTGCCGCTGCCGCAGGGGCAGGGGTCGTTGCGGCCCACTCTTGGTTGATTTCTGGTATCGGGGGCTGGGTCCTGATACGGCATATCGGAGCGTCGCGACAGCCAGTAGGCGTGGATCTCCCGGGCGCTGGGGGCGATCGCCTGTTGCAGGGTGATGACCTCGTCGTCGTCCTGGTTGTGGCCCTGCCAGTCGGTGGCCTCGGTGAAGGCGAAGATCGGGTTGAGCAGGGTGGCGATCTTGTCGCCGCCGGCGAGCCACTCTTCGGGGGATAGCTCGGTGCCGCGGAAGTAGCCCTCGCACCACTCGTCGACGATGGTGTAGGTCATGTCGTCCACCTGGCGTTGCAGGTAGAGGGGTTCGAAGTCGTCGGGGTACTGCATCAGGGTCTGGACGATGCCGTTCATGTGGCGCACCAGCAGGGCGAGGATATCGCTGAAGGCCTCCTCGCTCTCCCACTCGGGTTCGAAATCGCCCCATACCGAAGGCAGCCACATCGAGGGCGGGATGGTCACCGGGCCGCTGACAATGGCGGTGAGAAAGCCGTCCAAGGTGGAGATGTCGAAGATGCCCTCGTCCATCTCTTCGGTGATGATCTCGTTGTCGATGCGGTTGAGGAGGAATTGATCGAGGCGATCGATCTCGTCGTCATTGAGCGGGCTGTTTAGATCGTCCATGGTCTTATGCTCACTATCCGATGCTTTGTCATAGCGATATTGTAATGAAGATGACTACTCGGCCTCAACCTCTTTCAATATGGATATAGGTTTGAATTTTTCGAAAAAATTGACGGTATCATCTCCCCCCGGCGACTGACGGTTGTCTTTCTCCGACGCCCTGAAGGCACTTCCCTGTGCCTACAGGGCTTGCGCGGCTTCCCTGCCGCTTCTGCGAAAGACAACCGTCAGTCGCCTACCCGCATACCAGTTAATTGGGGAAAGCTGTGGCACGCCGCACACATAGGCTCAGAGGCTCTTCTCCGCTGCGGTGGTCGAGGCTGACGCTTCGCTGACGTTGGTCTGTATCAGGGAGAGAAACTGCCGGGTGCAGGCATCCCAGGAGTAGCCTTCGGCGAACTCGCGGCAGCTTGCAGCGTCGACCTCGAGGGCCTTGTTGGCGGCGGTCTGCAGATCCTCATCCATCCAGCCGTTGACGCCGTTCTTGATTACGTCCAGTGGGCCCTCCACCGGGTAGGTGGCCACCGGCACGCCGCAGGCCATGGCCTCCAGCATCACCAGGCCGAAGGTGTCGGTGCGGCTGGGGAAGACCATGAGGTCGGCGGAGGCGAGGAGGCGGGCGAGCTCGCCGTTCTGGCGATAGCCGAGGAAGTGGGCATCGGGATAACGCTGCTGTAATGACTCCATGGCGGGGCCGTCGCCGATCACCACCTTGGAACCGGGCATCTTCAGATCGAGAAAGTCGGTGATGTTTTTCTCCACCGCCACCCGGCCCAGATAGAGGGCGATGGGATGGGGCAGGTCGAGGATCGGCTTGTCGATGGGGACGAAGTGATCGATATCGACCCCCCGTGTCCAGTATTCAAGATTTTTAAAGCCATGTTCCTCCAGGGTTGCCTTCATCGAGCTGGTCGCCACCATGGTCAGCGAGGCCTTGCTGTGGAAGGTTCGGACGAAGGCGTAGGAGAGGGAGAGGGGGATCGGCGCCCGCAGCCGCACATACTCGGGAAAACGGGTATGGTAGGTGGTGGTGTAGGGGAGGTTGCGGCGCAGGCAGTAGCGCCTTCCGGCCCAACCGATGGGGCCCTCGGTGGAGAGATGGATGGCATCCGGCTGGAAATCGTCCAGCAGCTTTTTCACCCTGCCATAGGGGAAGAGGGCCAGGGGTATGTCGGGATAGGTCGGCATCGGCAGGGTACGAAACAACCTGGGGTTGATGCAGAGTACCTCATGTCCCCACTGCTTGAGTAGATTGATGGTCTTGTCCAGGGTACGAACGACGCCGTTGACCTGGGGAAACCAGGCGTCTGTGACTATTGCGATGCGCATAGGCTCTCTCTGTTATTTATTTAACCGCTATCAAGCAACCTTACGTGGTTTGATAGGGGTGTTTTCCGCCACGATGGGAGTGGGATCGGGTAGTGCCGTGGATGTGGGTGATGCAGCGGGTTCAAGCAACCGCATCGAGTCCTCAACCCAGCGGATCAGTTTCAGCGAGCCGTCGGCTTCTTCCGCGAGGGCGGTACAGCTCTCCACCCAGTCGCCGCAGTTGGCATAGACCAGGCCATCCAACTCGTTGATCACCGCATGGTGGATATGGCCGCAGATGACCCCGTCGAGGTCACGCTCGCGCACAGTGTGGATCACCGCCTCTTCATAGTTACCGATATATTTCACCGCCTCCTTGACCTGGTTCTTGAGGTAGGCGGAGAGCGACCAGTAACCGAAGCCGAGGCGACGCCGGGCGATATTGAACCAGCGGTTGAGCCAAAGCAGCAGGTCGTAGGCGTCGCTGCCGAGATGGGCCAGCCACTTGTTGTTCATCACCACGCCGTCGAACTCGTCACCATGGAGGATCAGATAGCGTTTGTTGTCAGCGCTGGTATGGATCACCTCTTTGTGGATTTCGATCCCCGTGAGATGGAAATTGATGTAGTCGCGCAGCAGTTCATCATGGTTGCCCGGGACATAGATCACCCGGGTGCCCCGTTTCGCCTTGGCGACTATCTGATGCACAATCTCGTTGTTGATGTTGGGCCAATACCATCCGGATCGCATCTTCCAGAAATCGAGTATGTCCCCGACCAGATAGAGGTTGTCGCTATCGGTATTTTTGAGAAAATCGAGGAGATATTCGGTGCGGGAGGCGCGAAGGCCGAGGTGGGTATCGGATATGAAGAGACTCTTATAGCGCAGCGTCGTCATATACCTTTTCTCATAGGCTTCATTGCATGCGCACCATAGTGGCAAACTGTTGCAATTTCGTGTGGGGATTATGATTTGTTTATTACCTGGTCGATTTTTTTTGCATAAGCTGATAGAAAGGCGGTCATGTTAGAGACACAACACAAACAACACGTGGGTATTCGGCGTTTGGTTAACGCTTTCCGCTGGTCGATGAAGGGATTCAAGGCGACCTTTAAACACGAAGAGGCGTTCCGCCAGGAGGTCTATCTGCTGATTGTGCTGGCGCCGCTGGGATTTTGGCTGGGTAACGACGGCTTGGAGCGGGCGCTGCTGGTGGGGCCGCTATTGATCGTGCTGATCGTGGAGTTGCTCAACAGCGCCATCGAGAGTGTGGTCGACAGGATCAGTGATGAGAAGCATAAGCTGTCGGGGAGGGCCAAGGATCAGGGGTCGGCGGCGGTTTTAATCTCCCTGATGCTTGTGGTGTTGTGTTGGGGGTTGGTGTTGGCTGATAGGTTAGTTTAGTTAAGATATGCAACTTATTCAGTTAGACACTTGTTAGAAAGTCTTGTTGGAGGGCGCCGGTGGCAGGTGCACATCTTTCCCGGCGACTGACGGTTGTCTTTCTCCGACGCCCTGAAGGCACTTCCCTGTGCCTACAGGGCTTGCGCGGCTTCCCTGCCGCTTCTGCGAAAGACAACCGTCAGTCGCCTACCCGCGTACCATGTGTTAAAGAGTAGTGATTAGCAGGAGACAAGATCCTGGCGCAAAGAAAATAATGGCATTGTTCATCCTATTGCATGACTATTTCAGACAGCTAAGAGGTAGATAATCAACTGCCCCATGAACGACCGACCACGACCTGAAGGGCTCGAACCCAATATCCGCAATGCGGTGCGCGCGGTGATTGTGCGCGACCATGCAGTGCTGATGCAGAAGAAGTGGGCGCAGCATCGCGGTACCTGGTATACCCTCCCGGGTGGCGGCCAGGATGTGGATGAAAGCCTGACAGAGGCGTTACAGCGGGAGTGTGAGGAGGAGATCGGTGCCAGGGTCGAGATCGACGGCCTGCTATGGATCGCCGATTTCTACAAGCAGCGGGATACTGCCTACCCCTCGGTGAGGCATCTGGTTGAGCTCCATTTTTGCTGTTCCTTGCCAGCAGACTATCAACCCGTATCGGGGGTCCATCCCGACAAGCATCAGATCGATGTGGTGTGGTTGCCGATTGATGAGATCGGCGAATATGAGATCTATCCCAAGGGTATGGCCGCCCATCTTTCCGCGCTCGGTGAGACCAAGCCCCCAACCTATCTGGGAGTGATCGACTGATATGCCCCTCGCCAAGAGCATCCAGGAGAACCTCCACTTTCTATTGGCTGAAACAACAACCCATCTTTCGCTGCTGAAAGAGTATCTGACCCTGCCCACAGCCACCATTCCCTCTCGCCTGCTGGATCGCCAGGGCTATGTGGAGAATCTGAAACTGAGCATACACAACCACTGTGTGCAGCAGCTGGTATCCCCCGAGCGCCGGGATTCGGACCACCAACTGCTGCGCGCGGTGGAGGGGATCGCAAGTCAGCTCGAACGGATCGCGGAGCTGAGCCGGGATGCGGTGATGCAGAGTGTCCATCTACAACACAGGTCGATGCTGAAAGTGAAGGAATATCTCGCCATGATCGAGCATGTGGACAAGGGGCTGGAGCTGATCGAGCCGGCTCTGACGGCAAAGGATGCCCGGCGCGCCTTGAAGATCGGCAGGGTGGAACGGCGTCTGGATGCAAGCTATCAGAAACAGCTCAAGCACTACACAAGGATGTTGAAAAAGGAGAAGCACCCGGCTGATCGCATCTCACTGATCATGTTGGCCCATCTCATCGAGCAGATGGGGGATTCCCTGTTGCGCATCAGCGAGGCGATCATATCCGCCTCCATGGGGCAGCACTTCAATACCGACCGCTATCACGCCTTCAATGCCTCCCTCAGCGAACTGAAGATGATGGACGATATCAACGAACTTGAGTTCAAGCCCATCGCGGAGACCAAGTCGGGCAGCGCCATCAGCGGTCTCAGCAGCGATAAGAAGGGGAGTGGTTATCACGCCATTCTCAAGGATGGTCGCAAGCGCAAGCTCAAGGAGGAGAGGGCACGGGTCGAGGATTGGCATGAGATCTTTCCCGGCCTGGCGCCGAAGATACTCGCCTATCAGAAACAGGGGGATTCGGCGGCGCTACTGATCGAACACCTCGTCGGCCAGACCATTGAGCAGATTCTGCTCCACGGTTCCGATGAGCTGCTGCAGGATGCCTTGGACCACCTCACCGGAACCCTGAACCGGGTCTGGCTGGAGACAATGACCAAGAAGCAGGTCTCCGCCGGTTATATGCGCCAGTTGGGCAAGCGCATGGAAGATGTCTATGCCATCCATCCCGAATTCAAACAGCCGTCGGTCGAGATCGGGAGTGTGCAGGTGCCCTCATTCGATGAATTACTAGCGCAGATGAGGCAGTTCGAGAAGGGCATCAAGTCACCCTTTTCGGTCTATATCCATGGCGATTTCAATGTGGACAACATCATCTACGATGCCGCGGAGAAGCGAATCAATTTCATCGATCTGCACCGCTCCACCTACATGGACTATCTGCAGGATGTCAGCGTCTTCATGGTCTCCAACTATCGTCTCCAGGTCTTCGATCCCCGGGTCAGGCAGCGGATCATGGATCTCTGCCGCGCTTTCTATCGCTTCACCCGGGCCTTTGCCCGCAAGCAGGGGGATGAGAGCTTCGAGATCCGCCTGGCAATGGGCCTGATACGCTCCTTTGCCACCTCGACCCGGTTCATACTCGACAAATCCCTGTCGGAGCGGATGTTCTCCCGGGCGACCTATCTGATGCAGAGGTTGCTCGAGTACGACAGCAAATCCAAACATCCATTTACAGTGCCCGTGAAGGAGATATTCATTGGATAGACCTAAGATCGGCGTGGTCGGCATTCCCGAAAAGTGGTCCACCGAGGCCCTGGCCGACGCGGTGGAGGCAGCCACCGGCTTTCGCCTGGTGATCGACATGAATGAGGTCTGCGCCGAGCTCGACAGCGGCAGACTGCGCTATCGTGACCAAGACCTGACCCGGCTCGATGCCCTGGTGGTGAAAAAGATCAGCGAGACCTACAGCCCCCAGGTCCTCGACCGGCTGGAGATGCTGCGTCAGCTGCAGCGTTCCGGGGTCAGGGTCTTCAGCAAGGTTGAGCGCATCATCCGTCTCATCGACAGGCTCAGTTGTACCCTTTCGCTCTACAATGCGGGGATCCCCCTGCCGCCAACCCGGGTCACGGAAAATAGCGACATCGCCATCGAGGCGGTAGAGGCCTTTGGCTCGGCGGTCTTCAAACCCCTCTACTCCACCAAGGCAGAGGGGATGACACTGATCGATGCGGATCAGGATCCACAGCGGTTACGCGAGCAGATCGAGGCCTTTCGAGTGCAAAACCCGGTGATGTATATTCAGAAACGGCTCGAGTTGCCGGGAAGGGACCTGGGGATGGTCTTTCTCGACGGTGACTATCTTGGGAGCTATGCCCGGGTAGGCAGTTCCGGGGCCTGGAACACCACCATCCGCAGTGGCGGTCACTACGAGGGCTATGAGGCCGATGAGTCACTGGTCTCCCTGGCGCGCAAGGCCCATGGGATCTTTGGTCTCGACTTCACCACCGTGGATGTGGCGGAGAGCGAGCAGGGCCCGGTAGTCTTCGAGGTCTCCGCATTCGGTGGTTTCCGTGGGGCGAAGGAGGGGATCGGCATCGATGTGCCCTCCCGCTATGTGGCCTATATTCTGGAGGAGCTGGCGTCGTGAACCGGGCGCAGCAATGGAGCGAGATCCTGAATGCCGGGCACGCGGCCGAACTGCTGATGCAGGGAGTCTCCCTGGCAGATCGCTGCCTGCACCTGGCGATAGGCGACTGCGGCCTGGTGATTCGATCCAACAGCGAGCCGTTGCTGGATCGCCTGGCAAGCTATTTTCACCATCTGCCGAAGCGACGGGTAACATCCTCGATCGCGGTAATTGCCATACAAGGTGACAAGCTGGAGACCGGCCTGCCCTTTATCGACTGGCGGCGTGAAGCGGGTAAATCGGGGCGTAAGGACGCCTATGTGGACTTGGCGGACGGTCGCCTGGTGTTGAAGGTGCGTACCGGGATGGTGTTTCTGCAGAGTGAGCAGTGGCGCATCGCCGCCGGTCCCTGTATCGCCAATGACAACCAGTTGATCAATTTCATCAACTCTCAGGTGATGAATTGGCTACAGCAGCGGGAGTGGCTGATCTGCCATGCCGCCGGGTTGATGCTGAATGGAAAGGGCATAGCCCTGGCCGGCTTCTCCGGGGGTGGCAAGTCGACCCTGATGCTGCATCTGATGGAGCAGCCGAAGAGTCGCTATCTGACCAATGACAGGCTCTTTTTACGGCGCCGGGGGGTCGCTGTGGAAGCGGTGGGGATCCCCAAGCTGCCACGCATCAATCCGGGCACAGTGGTGAATAATCCACGGCTCTCGCCGTTGATCGATGACGCAAGAAGGCAACAGCTGCTGCAGCTGCCGAAGCAGGCCCTGTGGGAGCTTGAAGAGAAGTTCGATGTCGATGTGGAACGGCTCTATGGTGCAGACCGTATCGACACCTCGACGGCGCTACCCTTGGCGGCCCTGGTGATCCTCAACTGGAAGCGGAAGGATCGATCCCCGGTGAAGCTGGCAAAGATAGATATTACCCAGCGCAGTGAACTGCTGAACGCGGTGATGAAGTCACCCGGCCCCTTCTATCAGGACGCCCTGGGTGATTTTCTGCGTGACGATGAACCACTTCAGCCTGCGCCTTATCAGGCGCTGCTGAAGAGTATTCCGGTCTATGAGGTCACGGGTAGAATAGATTTCGACGAGTTGAGTGGATTGTGTTTGAAACAGTGGAGCGGTTAGCGGGTGCTGTGGTCTCCCGCAAAGTCAACAATGTATGAGGCGAACAGACAATGGCCAGAGAATTGATGTTGCTCAGACATGGAAAGTCCGATTGGAGTCAGCAGGTTGAGGATTTCAAGCGCCCGCTCAAGGACCGGGGCAAGCGCGGTGCCCAACGGGTGGGTGTGTGGCTGCTGCAGCAGCGCCTGCAGCCCGATTATGTGGTCAGTTCGTCGGCGGAACGTGCTCTGGTTACCGCGCAGAAGACCATCAAAGCCATGGGGGGAGATGCCAAGGCGATCAAGGAAGAGCGACGTATCTATGCGGCAAATGTGGATGAGTTGCTGCAGGTTCTCGCTGATACTCCAGCCGATAGCAAACGGGTGATGCTGGTGGGGCACAATCCCGGTCTGGAGATGCTTGCCGAGTTTCTGCAGGGGGAGCGCATTCCCCTGCCCAGCGACGGCAAACTGATACCCACCGCCACTCTGGTGCTGATCGAAATGCCCGATGATTGGAGCAATCTCAAGGCCGGCGATGGCAAGCTGCTATCCATCGTCCGACCCAGCAGCATGGAGAAGAAGTTTCCCTATCCCGATGAGCACGGTAGCGAGATGCGGGACCGTCCCGCTTACTACTACAAGCAGTCTTCGGTGATTCCCTATCGCATCGTCGATGACAATGTCGAAATACTGGTGGTGATGTCGAGCAAGCGCAAGCATTGGGTGTTACCGAAGGGGATCAGTGAGCCCGCTTTGAGTCTACAGGAATCAGCGGCCAAGGAGGCCCGCGAAGAGGCGGGCATCGAGGGAGAGGTCGCGGAAGAGCCTATCGGTAGCTATCGTTATGAGAAATGGGGTGCCGAGTGCACAGTGGAAGTCTTCCCCATGCGGGTCAGCCGTGAATTGTCTGATGAGGAGTGGCAAGAGAACCACCGCGGACGCGAGTGGCTCTCTGCGAAACAGGCGATAAAACGGGTCAAACAGGCTGAATTGAAACCGATGATCCAGGCCCTGGCCAAGCAGCTGACAGCATAGGTCCTGGAGGTGCCTTATATTGATCTGCAATCTCTTTTATGTGCTGAATCATGGCTAGATTGATCGCCGCCCTGTTGCGCCATGGCGCCTACCATCAACTGCCTGATACACCCAGCGCGCTCCAGCCCTTTCCCTTGACCGATTCCGGTGCCGAGCAGGCAGAGCGGTCGGTGACCCTGATTCAGGGCACCCTGAAGATGTTCAACTGGTCTCTGCATCCGGTGATCGACAGCTCACGGCTGTTACGCGGCTGGCAGACAGCCGAGGTGATGCGGCAAGGCTTGCAGTTGGGAAGGGATGAGGCGTTGAGCATCCAATCCTTCGATGCCTTGGCGGAGCGTTCACTGGGCTCGGCAGCCAATCTGACCCTGAAGCAGATCGAGTCGGTACTGCATGAGGATCCGCGCTTCTCAGCGCCGCCGGCGGGTTGGAAATCAGACAGCAAATACCGACTGCCACTTCAGGGCGCGGAGTCGTTGATGGAGGCGGGGGAACGGGTTGCCCGACATCTTGAACAACGGCTGGTTGCACTGCAGTCTGAAGCAGAGGTGGACAGTGTCAAGTTGTTTGTCGGGCACGGCGCCGCTTTCCGTCACGCCGCCTACCATCTGGGACTCTTGGCCTACGATCAGATCGCCGCTCTCAGCATGTACCACTGTCGACCGGTCTTTATCGAACGCCTGCCGGAGGGCTCCTGGCGTCATTTGACCGGGGAGTGGAAAATCCGTGCCGAAGGGGATGAATTTGTCGATTAAACCCAAGAACAACAGGCGCCTGGAGAAACACCTGCCGCAGTACAAGGGTCTGAAATGGCTCAGTGTTCAACTGCCGACAACAAGTGAATCCTGGGATCGGGCAAAACAGCGGTCGCTGGTCAAAGAGCGTGGAGAGCGACTTTCAACCCTGCGTCTGTTAGCCGATGCGGTGAATCGGGATGCGTGGCGTTGGCCAAAGCGCAAGCACTATTTCTTCTCTGACATGCATGCCGATTCGGATGCCTTTATCGCTTCGTTGGTTGCATCCGGCGGGATCAAAAAGAGCGGAAAGAGAGCGACTGATCTAAAGCTGACAGCGGCGGGTAAGGATGCCACATTCGTCATCGGAGGAGACTGTTTCGATAAGGGCCCGAGCAACCTTAGATTGCTGCGTGTCATCCAACTGCTTAGGGACCAGGGAGCCAAAATTGTCCTGCTCGCGGGGAATCACGATATCCGTGTCAAACTGGGTATCGCTTCGGTGGGAATGGATCCGGATCCTCGTCATGATCACTTCTTCATTCGCATGGGCAGTAAAGTAATACCCATGCTGCGCGAGATCGTCGATGAGTATCTGCAGCACAAGAACGCATTGAAGGGAGTACCGCCAACACGCACTTGCCGGCGCATCCTCTATCCACCGAAAAGCTGGTTCAAGGAGTTTCCGCAAATGGCGGGCTGGGTGATGCCGGAAAAGCGTATGGCCCGTGAATTGCGGCGTTTGAAGGAGAAGATAGAGAGTTTCGAAGCCGACTGTCGTGCGGCCGGTCTGACACTGCGTCATGTCTATGCGGCGGTGATGAAATGGCAGCAGCTGTTCCTTACCCCTGATGGGGAGTTCAGTTGGTTCTTCAAACGGATGAAACTTGCCTATCGAAAAGGGACATTTCTTTTTGTGCATGCGGGCATTGACGACCGCATGGCGAAACTGATCAATCGCAAAGGCGTCAACTATCTCAACAAGGAGTTCAAGGAGAGCATCGATGATGAGATCTTCGAGTTCTATTATGGACCCATGGCAAACCTGATTCGCACCAAGTATCGCGATGTGGATATGCCATTGACACGCAAGGGGGTTGAGTTGATGCATGGCGCGGATATCCATGCCATTGTTCACGGTCATGTCAATTGCAACCATGGCCAACGCATTATGCTGCGTAAGGGCATGATCCATTTTCAGTGTGATGCTACCATCGATCGAAACAGCCGCAAAAAAGAGGGAATGAAAGGGGAGGGTGCCGCGGTGACAATTGTCCACCCAAAACGTCTTGTGATGGGAATCAGCACCGACTATCCCCATATCAAAGTCTTCGACCAGACAGCATTCCTGGAAAATCACTGAATAAGATTACACCTACTCGATTCGGAGCGGGAAACAGTTATGAGACAGGGTAAAAAAAATTTTCGTCATGAATCATTGCAGGATCGGGATTCGATTCAGGCGCTGTTGAAAGCGATCTCTCAAGGTATCGCCAAGGGAAAATTGACCCTCAGCGATGAGGATGGAGAGATGGTTATGCAGCCTGAAGGACTGCTGCAGCTGAAGGTCGCCGCCACTCAGGATGATGAGCGGCATCGTATCAATCTGCGCATAACCTGGCAGGTTGAAGCGGAGCAGGAGAAGAAAACCAAGAACCTCAAGGTGAAAGTGAAGTAGATGGATATAGCCTCCGCACAGGTCGTTGAGGCGATGAGCGCACGCTGTGCCGATTTGTTACGTCACTTTGGCTATCGTCTGGTGGTTGCCGAATCCTGTACCGGCGGCTGGCTGGCGAAGATATTGACCGACCTTGCCGGCAGCAGCGAATGGTTCGATCGCGGCTTTGTCACTTACAGTAACCAGGCGAAACAGGCGATGCTTGGGGTTTCGTCCGCCACCCTGCAACAACATGGAGCTGTGAGTAAAGCCTGTGTCATTGAAATGACCCAGGGTGCCTTGAATGAGAGCGGCGCGGATGTGGCGCTGGCCATCAGCGGTATTGCCGGTCCGGGAGGGGGAACAGCGGAAAAGCCGGTGGGAACGGTCTGCTTTGCCTGGCAATTCAAGGGTGAGGATGCAAACAGCACACAGATTCAATTCGAGGGTGACCGCAATCAGGTGCGCTGGCAGGCGGTGGTGTACGCCTTGCAACAGCTTGAACATTTGCTCAGTAAGCCGCTGCCAAATGCGAACCAACCGAGGATCGGGGATTGAGTGGTGGGGCAGGGCCCCACCAATCACTACTTCCCTTGTTCCCACGCAGGAGCATGGGAACTAGTAAAATGGTCTCATAGTTGATTGTTAATCATCATAGCTGAACAGGTTGGTCAATGAGTGAACCACGCTACTTCTTTGCCCTTTGGCCTAACAAGGATGCACAGGATCAGCTGAGTGCCTTGGCCCACAGCTCAGAGGTAAGTGAAGGGCGCCGCCATCACGCAGACGACCTGCACATCACCCTGGTCTTTCTCGGTCAGATAGCCGCTTCGCAAAGGCGCTGTATCGAGGATGTCGCTGAGGGTATTCGGTTGGCCCCTTTTAAATTGACAATTGATCATACCGGTTACTGGTCGAGGCCGAAGATCTTTTGGGCCTCTCCCGGGAAGACGCCGCAGGCGCTCAAGCAGCTGGTCGCTGATTTGAATAATGGCTTGAATGGTTGCGGTTTTGAAGCGGAAAGACGTCCCTATAAACCCCATGTCACCCTCATTAGAAAAGCGCGCAAGGTGGTATCCACCCAATTGGAAATACCGATAACCTGGCAGGTGAATGATTTTGTTCTCGCCTCGTCGGCAGATGTAGGTTCATCGGGGCGACGCTATCAGGTGTTGCGGCGTTGGGGTGT
>JBEVVR010000034.1:117303-150553 GCA_040507035.1 Candidatus Thiodiazotropha sp. | reverse complement strand
GAATATTAGTTCTGCTGTTCCTGGCGACCATAAAGGCTGGTATAGAGGCCGTTGCTTTCCAGCAACTCTTCATGTCTTCCCTCTTCAACCACCCGACCATCTTCGAAGACCAAAACACGGTCGGCCTGTTTTACCGCGCTCAGTCTGTGGGCGATAATAATCGTGGTCCGCCCCTTGAGGAAGTTTTGCAGCGCGGCATGGAGATCGCTTTCGGTGCTGGTGTCGAGGGCGGAGGTCGCTTCGTCGAGAATCACAACCCTGGGATCGGTCAAAACCATGCGTGCGATGGCAAGACGTTGGCGCTGTCCGCCGGAGAGGCGGACGCCGAAGCGACCTATCAGGGTCTCCAGACCTTGATCCATGGCCTCGACGGTCTCTTTGAGTTGTGCAATCTCCAGGGCCTGCCACAGCCTGTCATCGGCTATCTCCCTTCCCAGGGTGAGATTGATCCTAACACTGTCGTTAAGCAACGCCGGGTGTTGCAACACGGTGGTTACATGATCCCGCACCACGTCCATACCGATCTCATTCACCGCAATGCCGTCAAACAACACCCTGCCTGCCTTGACGGGATAGAGGCCCAGAATGATCTGCACCAAGGTGGTTTTTCCGCCACCGCTTGCGCCGACAAAAGCAACCTTTTCTCCTGCCTTGATCTCCAAATTGACACCATTTAGGACCCTGGGGCCATCACCATAGGCGAAATGGATATCATCGAGGCGCAGACCGACGGTGGTTTTGCCGTCGAATGGGTTGTGTTTGTGGGGATAGATCGGTTCCAGGTCGACCCGCAGCATATCGTTGATGCGTCCAAGCGCGGCTTGTGCGCCGTTATAGGCATACTGGATGTTCAAAACCTCCTGCACCGGTCCCATCATGAACCAGAGATAGGCATAGACTCCAAGCATCTCACCGATGGTCAGGTCCGACCAGAGCACCATGAACATACTGACTGCACGGAAGATGTCGAATCCAAAGAGAAAGATCATGAAAGAGAGGCGGTTCGCGGCATCGCTCTTCCAGGTGAATGCGGAAGAGTGGTGGCGTATGTGGTTGGCTTTGTCGATGATGCGACGGATATAGTGGCGTTCACGGTTACTGGCGCGTATCTGCTGGATCGCATCCAGGGTCTCTTCGAGAGACTCCTGAAAGAGCTGAAAGGCCGAGTTCTCCCGCTTCTTAAGTTTTTTGACCTTGCGTCCCAGAATGGTGGTGAAATAGATCACCAGGGGATTGAGAAAGAGTATGAAAATAGCCAGCGCCCAGTTGATCCAAAGCAGAACGATTGCAGTGCCGATGATACTGAGAAGGGCCACCAGAAACTTGCTGGTGGTGATGCTGACAAAGCTGTCCACCGCCTCCAGATCGGTGACCAGATGCGAGGCAACAGTACCACTGCCCATGGTCTCGTAGGAGGACATGGATACCCGTTCAAGCCTGAGCAGCAGATCCCGCCGAATGTGGAATATCACATCTTTGGCGATTCTCGTGAACTGCCAGGTCTGCCATACACCGAAGATCAGGGAGAGGGTGCGTAGAACCAGGGTTAGCGCCAGAATCGCGAGGATATAGAGTACCGGTCCATGCCATGCTTCCGGAAACAGGGCATTCATCGCGGCAATCGATCTTCCTGGTTGATCGAGCAATACCTCGTCAACCAGCAGTGGCACCAGCAGTGGCACGGGTACAGCGGACAGGGCGCCGAGCACAGCGATCAGATTGGCAGCGATCAGTTCACGCCGGTGGCGCAGCACCATCTGGATCAACTCATTCCAGCGATACTCCCCTTCTCTTATTGCTGATTCGGATAGCGGGCGTGAGGCACCGTTACTCATGACAGCGAAGGTTGGCCTTTATCCGTCGCAGTCCCTCGATACGGCTCTGATTGTGATGAATTCGATCGTTCTCTTGATACTCGGCGATAGCGGAATACCCCAGATAGGAGAGTGCGCCCGGTACCCAGAGTGAGCCTATCCAGATGGAGGCGCCGGTGTAGGGATCCTCATAGAATCCCGGTTTGGCAGTGTAGGACAAGCTTTCCAACTCCGACAACCGCTGTTCCAATTGTCTGCAATCCAACTCTTTATCAGCTTCCTCATAGATGGGTTCAACGGGGCGAGGATAGGCCCTCTGGTCATCCGCCGCTGACAGAGGACCCGATAGCAAAAACATCAGTAACAGTGACAGGGTGTATCGGTGCAGTTGCATCATAATACGGCTCCCAATGTTCTCAGCGATGGGTGACGGCGGCTAATGCGGCGGATAACTCAGAGTACGGATTCGTTGAAATCGTAGATCAGATTGCTCTCCGGCCGCTGAACGAAATTCCCTTGCACATAATCGGTACCGCTGCTCCACAAAACGGCAATGCTGCGCGGGTCTTCGACCTGTGGGGCAATCACTTTGATGCCTTTTTCGTGGGCAAGTTCGATGAGTTCCTTGAGTCCCTGCTCGGGATCCTGCAGCAGGGTGAAATCGAGCTTGATATATTTGATCGGCAGGTGTTCGATGACGCGTTCTGTTTCCACGGAAGAAGTAACACGGGTAAGTAGAGTGGAGATGTTGATTTTCTTCAGTACATCGAAGCAGATTTTTGCTGACTTGAGGTTCCTTGCCACTTCGTTGATATTGAACTCGAGGGTTAGGGAGTCCTCCTGAATCAGTCCTTGGCGATGTTTTTCGCGAAGGTAGGAGAGACGCTCCATGTTTTCCAGCAGATCCGTGGACTGGGAGACGAACAGATGAAGTTTGTTGCCCTGGGTCATATGCTCATTGATGACATGGAGGGCACGCCGCATGGTCCATTGGTCCACCTTGCTGATCAAATCCAACTCTTCCGCCTTAGGGATGAACTCCGCGGCTCGATAGAGCTTACCATCGGGCTCTTGAAGCCGTAGCAAGGTCTGGTAATGGGCCTGGGTACTACCCTGTAGTGCAACTACCGGCTGAAAAAAGATATCGAAGTAGTCATTTTCGATGGCCTTTTCTATCAGCGAGCCCATATCCTCGACCGCCGCCGCTCCTGATTGATCCAGTGCTGTTTCCTCAGGTTCAAAGACGATGACTCGATTGCCACCCTCATCCAGGGCGTCACGGCTGGCACTTTGGGCCTGCGCAATGGCGGAACTGGAATCGTTGTGGTTGTTTTCCACCGCATTGATGCCGATGCTGAGGGTGACACCCACCGTGGAGTTTTCAACTTCAATGATCTGTTTTGAAATCGATTCACAAAGCGTTTCACCGAGGTTTTTCAGGTCATCGGTGGTTGGGCGCAGGGCAAGCAGGCTCAGACTGTTGTCACCGAAACGGGTTAGGATATCCTGGCTCTGCAGTTGCTGTTTCAGGTGCGAGGCCACCATTGCCAATACCGCATCGAGACCGCCGATGCCCACTGTTTTGATGAGATCTTCCTGGTTGTCGATCTGAATAAAGTAGATCCCTGTGACTTCTTCTATCGGTGACTCCGATTTCAATAGGGCATCCAGACGCTCCAGCAGGTAGTTGCGGGAGTGTAGACCGGTCTCCTTTTCGCCCCGGGTGTGACCGTGCAGGCGGTGGCTGAGTTGACGCGCGCGCCGAATCCGGTTGGTGACGGTTGTGATCAGATGTTTGGGGGCGATAGGTTTGGAAAGAAAATCCTCGCCCCCGAAACTGAGTGCGCTCAGCTGTTTATCCAGATCCTGTTCACCGGATAGAAAGACAATCGGGATATCGACAAAATTGTTATCTTCCCGAATAACAGTGGTCAGTTCGGTCCCGCTTGCCTCGGGCATGTAGAGATCCATGAGGATCAAATCGGGTTTGAACTCATGCAGCACATCCATTACCTGAAGTGGATCGATCACGCTACGGCACTCGAAATTGGCTTTGCTGAGGATGGCGTCGGCGAAATCCGCCTGTGCCGGATCATCCTCTACTATAAGGACGCGGTAGGCGGTGTGTGAATGGGTTGTTGAGAGTTCATGTATGCGCTTTGCCGCCAGGTAGGGATCGACCGGTTTCACCCAATAGGCACTGGCATCCACCCGCATTGCAGAGAGCCGGGTCTTGAGGTCGGAAGTATCGGCGACAAAGGCCACGGGCATCCCCGGAAGGCCGTTGTTTTTATTCCACAATCCCCCCGTTTTCGACTCTGGGAAGAGCTTACCCAGGAGTTCCACATGGCTGATCAGAAAATTCGTTTCATCCGGATTGATCTCGTAGTGATGAATGATCTGCTCCACTTCAGTGAGGAATTGGACATCAAACTGATGGGTTTGCAGATGGCGGGTCAGGTTCGCCGCCAGTGCTTCATCTATCCCAAGGATGAAGACCTTCTGATCTCCCCCAATGTCTGCTTGCTGATGGACGGTCTCCTCTGGGGTATTGGCGAGTACTTCAGCCTGCTGATTGCACGCTTGAATGGCAGCGTCTTTGTAAGCGTGGACCAGGCCGTCAAGGGCAACGACATCGTCATGCTGTGGTTTTAAGCCGGTGCCGTGGTAGTCACTAAGATGGGCGATCAGGGACTTGCCACTCTGGGCGATTTGCGGCACGCCGAATTTATTTCCTGATTCGTTCAGGGTAGAGATGCGTTCAATCAGTGTATCCAGAAGATTGCCTTTCCAGTCGCTGTGGACCAGCTGATGCCAATTCTCCAGGATCGCGGAGACTCTGCCCGGGACTTGGTTTAGGAAAGTATGTACCAAGTCGGGTGTTGCGGCTTTTTGAACGGATTTGTCGTTACTCATCAGGTAATTGTGTTTGTATTTTAACTCTACGGCATGCCAGGGCTCGGCGATGGATCGTGCTTTCGATACATGACTTTGGCTTCAGCATCTAACTACTTGTCCGATCACGGAATGATAACGGTTTGTTAGGTCGACAGGAAGCACTGTATTTAAAATCCACGGGTTATTTACCTATTTTGAGTTCGCTACTTCGATCGGCTGCACTTCAGTGACGAGGTAGGATCCGTCCTGCAATTTCCAGCGAATATTGAAATCGAAGAGCCGCATACCGAAATGATCTCGTTTTGCTTCATCCATGTAGGCAGGGCGTGGGTCGTTTTCCAGGATGCGTTGGATTAAGGTTTTCAGCCGTTGCGCCTGCGCGGCAGGCAGCCGTTCGAGCATATCCTCGGCAGCGGAGGAGTAGCTGAGTTCGATCGCTTCTCCGGGGGCGCTGGGTGCATATCCGCTCTTTGCTTCGGGTATCGCATCCACATAGGGCAGGTAGGGTTTGATATCGAGTACCGGAGTGCCGTGCAACAGGTCGACGCCGCCCAGGTGTAGCACCACCTTGTTGTTCGATAGCTCGAGATGGAGCAGGTCGACCACCGAGAGCCCAATCGGGTTGGGGCGAACTGGACTGCGTGAAGCGAATACGCCAACCCTTTTATTGCCCCCCAGGCGGGGCGGACGTACTCTCGGCCTCCACTCATCTTTAGTTGCGTGAAACACGAAGATGATCCAGAGGTGGGAGTATTCGGCCAACTCGCGGAACGCCTCAGGACGGTTGTAGGGAGGGAGGATCTCCAGATGAGCTTCGGCTTCCGCTATCAGTCTCGATTGTCTCGGAATACCGAACTTCTCCTTGAAGCAGGAGTGTATCCGGCCGATTGGATGGAATTCGTAATCCATGATTAGTTTTTGAACGCAATGACCTTCTTCAGCGGATTGAGGTTGATCTCGTCGAATACCGTGCCGGGATGGGCCTCCAGTACCAGCATCACCGCATGGGCAATATCTTCAGCGCGCAAGGCGTTTTCCGGCTTTTCCCCGGGTTTGAAATTGAGGTTTTCATAGAAGTCGGTATCCACCATTCCGGGATTGATGAGACTGACCCTGATGCCACTGGCGCTGCATTCAGCCCGCATTGATTGGGCAAAACCGCGCAGGGCAAATTTGCATGCCGAATAGACCGCACCCTTGCGTCCCCCTGACAACCCAGCTTCAGAACCGATAATGATCAGATCTCCCCGCGCCGACTTTTTGAACAGTGGTACCAGGGCCCGGGTAAGGTAGAGGTGCTGAGTGAGATTGATTGCCACCAGGTCGTTGATTTGTTGATATGAGAACTCTTCCAGGTTTCCGAAATGCCCCGATCCCGCACTCAATATGGCGCCATCCAGATCACTATGGTCAGCGGTAATCTCGGCCAGGAGTTGTGGAAGCGCGTCCAGGGCTGCAAGGTCCAAGGTGCGCTTGTCGAGCCCCGCTTGCTTCGGCCAGCGGGAGAGGTCCCGACCGAGTGCCACGACTTGATGACCGGCATTTAGCAAGCGATGGGTGATCGCACTGCCGATACCGCCACTGGCACCGGTTACCAGAAGTTTACGTGGTGAATCCTGCTGTTCGATACTCATTGGTCGGTAATGATTATCGTCTACTATGGCAGCGCAGGCGAACACTTGTGATTGGATTTTGACCGCTCGATCAGTGATTGAATCAAGTCGAGATGTTGTTGAACCAGCATGCGAACAAATTCTCCATTGATCTTGTTAACGCCGTTATGAGGATTATCCGAAACGATCTTCAAAATTGTCGCAGGGCAGGTGCTGTCAATTGCGGTCACAGCTTCGATGAATCCCCATGACTCCATATCGTAAGCCATATCCACCTCATATTCAGCCTGGGGCTTGGTGACTGAAGTCAGTGAGCCAATCGTGCTGCTGATTTGACAGGGTATGGAGAGTGACCGCTGCTCGCCACTCTGGCTGTCGATAATATGCTCAACCAGCAGTGGCGAGCCGACTGCCAGGGAGCCATGACCACAGATCCCGATATTGATCCAATGGACCTGGGAGGAGGGGCTGAGCCGGTGGAGATAGTACACACCTTTGGCAACTGCGGTTGTACCGGGGCCGGTTACGATCAGTTGGATACCGTTCGCAGAATAGCATGGCAGCAGACGGTTTTGCTGGTCCCTCTTCAAGCTCAGCATAGTGATCAGCGGTTTTGCCTCGGCGGGCAGGGCTATCACCAGGTTGATTGAATTACGACATGCTTGATTCATCGGTCTCAATCAACAACGTATCGCCGCTCTATGTCTCGGTAGTAAGCAGCACGCTGGTGATTACCACGCTTCTCTGCGCCTGCGGCAAGGATGCGGCTTTTTTTCCTCAAGGTGTTCACCGTGGCAACCCTGTCGTCTTCATCAAGTATCTGTTTATCCAATAATTTTGTTAACGCATGGATACGAAATCTATCCATCCCCCAGTGCCGATGGGAGAGCTGGTCATGATGACCGCCATACTTCTCGATTAACGGCTGGTCGATGAAAAGCACCTCTTCCCTGGCGCAGATCCTCAACCATAGATCATAGTCCTCGCAGGCCGGGAGTTCGGTATCGAAGAGGCCGAACTCATCGAACAGGGAGCGGTGCAGAATCACCGAAGAGGGTGAGATGACGCAGAGAGGGAGACAGCGTTGAAAGATCCTGCCACCACTTTTGGCATGCTTAAGCATTTGGTTGACTCGAACTCCGTTGCGTATCCACTGCTCATTGGTGTGACATAGACGGTATCGGGTTGAAGCGGAGAGTGCCTCAATCTGCACTTTTAGCTTGTTGGCTAGCCAGCGATCATCAGAATCGAGAAAGGCGATCCATTCGCCGCGTGCCTTTTCGATGCCTGAATTTCGCGCATGGCTGACTCCTTGATTGGCCTGTCGAAGATAGATGCAGCGGCGGTAACGCGCTTCAATCAGCGTAGCTGTCTCATCGTCAGAACCATCATCGACGACGATAATCTCCAATGGCTGATAGCGCTGCGCGAGGACCGAGTCCAGTGCTCTCGGTAGGGTATGGGCACGGTTAAAGGTTGGAATTACGACAGAAATTGACATGGATTAAGGTTAAACGCCGTATTGCTCGGCGTCCATCCAGAATTCGAAAGAGGATGATTCGTTATTTTTTTACAGAAAATTTGGGGTGCTCTGGGATAAAGTGGATGCCAATTCTCAATAGTCGTTTATAACCTGCTAATATTGATGGGAATAGATAGGTTTCATCCAAATATTTCACGATAACCGGAAAACAAGTAGTTTTTTTGTGAAAATATTTGAGCCGCTTGGCAAAAAACAGGCAAAAATGGCTACATGCTTTATAATTGACAGCGGTACTATGCATTGAAACTTATGGATGGATTCAGTTAAATGCGTGGCTTGCAAAGGATTTTGCAGATTCCGGCAATCTATCTGAGAGGAGGATTTCTCCTCGGAGCCTATGCGGACGTGAAATCAAGAAGATTCGATACAGATGCCGTGCTTGAAAAAATCATGCAGCACGACAAGGGAGGCTTTACCTCTTTCTACGAACGCTATCGAGGGCGTGTCTACCGCTTTATCGTCAGGCAGTATGGCACCGGGGAGTACGGCAAGGCGGCCTACTATTCAACATGGCGCCATCTGGTGGTTTCCGGGCTCAACACAGAGACCCCCAAGGACCTGAAACTCTCATTCTATCGATATCTCGGGAAGTCGGTACAAAACCCGGGGGGGGTAAAAAGTGTAGAGATGCCAAGCAACTATCTGCCAAAAGACATTGAGGCGGATGGCAATTGGAGCCTGGTGCTTCTGGAGCATTTCAAAAAGCTCAGCGCGGAGCAAAAGCGCTTTTTCCTCTTCAAGCATGAGATCGGAATCAGTGATACTGCCATGGCCAAGGCACTCGATGTACGAAAGAAGACAATCGAGAAACGACTCGGCGCGGCGGAAACCCTGCTGCGTGAGGCGATGAAAGACTCGGGTTGCCCGATACGGTATTCACTGGGACGGCTCTATCGGCAAAGCAGGGTAGTAAAACCACCTGCTTCCTGGGATCGGGAGATCATCGACTCCTTCAATATATGGTTGATGCAAGCGGAGCAACCGCAGCAACCTGCTGAGCCGGTCAAAAAAGAAGAGAAACCTGCCGCGGGCGGTATTTCAAACAAGCTTGGACAGATCAAGAAGCAGGTCAGATCCAAACTGTCGAATTTGAGTAAACGATCCGAGCCGAAAGGGTCTCGGGTACGTAAGCTATCCTCAAACCATCGTTGACACGCCGGTTTGCACCAACCGCCTGACAAACTGCCTTGAGATCAAGGCGCTGTTTCCATCTTTTGCGGCAATGGGGCGGAGTTTGTGGTTCCTGCCATCAGGTAGGTAGTGTAGAATTCCCGCTTTTTCCCGTAGCGGTAATGCCATGCAAGATATAAATCCGATTACCCAGTCCATCGCTGACTTGAAGGGCAGAGTCTCCGCTCTTAGGGGGTATCTTTGACTATGAGGCCAAGCAGGAACGCTTGACCGAGGTGCTTCGAGAATTGGAGGATCCGGGGATCTGGAATGACCAGGAACGCGCCCAGAGCCTGGGTCGCGAACGTGCCAACCTGGAGTCCGTGGTCCTCGGCCTTGACGAGCTCACCACGGGTCTGGCGGACGCGGGTGAACTGCTGGAGATGGCAGTGGAGGAGGGGGACGAGGATGCCGTCGATAGCATTCAGCAGGAGCTGGCCGGTTATGACAAGCGGGTCGCCGTGCTGGAGTTTCGACGCATGTTCTCCGGTGAGACCGATCACTGCAATGCATTTGTCGATATCCAAGCCGGTTCCGGAGGCACCGAGGCACAGGATTGGGCGGAGATGCTGCTGCGTATGTACCTGCGTTGGGGAGAACATCGCGGTTTCAAGACCGAGCTCATCGAAGTCTCTGCGGGTGAGGTTGCGGGCATCAAGAGTGCCACGGTACGCTTCGAGGGCGAATACGCCTTTGGCTGGTTGCGCACTGAGATCGGCGTCCACCGTCTGGTGCGCAAGTCGCCCTTCGATTCGGGAAATAGGCGTCATACCTCCTTCGCCGCGGTATTCGTCTCGCCGGAGATCGATGACTCCATCGAGGTCGAAATCAATCCCGCTGATCTGCGCATCGATGTCTATCGAGCCAGCGGTGCCGGAGGGCAGCACGTCAACCGTACCGAATCGGCGGTGAGAATCACCCACAATCCAACCGGCGTCGTGGTGCAGTGTCAAAACGACCGTTCTCAGCACAAGAACAAGGCCACCGCGATGAAACAGCTGAAGGCCAAGTTATACGAGCTCGAGATCCAGAAGCGCAATGCCTCGCAACAGCAGTTGGAAGAGACCAAGTCCGACATCGGCTGGGGCAGTCAGATTCGAAGCTATGTCCTCGATGCCTCACGGATCAAGGATCTGCGTACCGGTGTCGAGACGGGCAACACCCAGGCTGTGCTCGATGGCAGTCTCGATATGTTCATCGAGGCGAGCCTCAAGAGCGGGCTTTGAGTGGAATTTTTATAACGCAAAGGAGACAAAGACGCGCCAAGGACGCAAAGTTTGTTAATGTAACATTATCCACATTGCGTGCTTGGCGCTCTTTGCGTTATAGACTAACAGACAATTTGATATGAAGTGCTAATGAACGATCAGACAGACGAAAACAAGCTCATTGCCCAGCGTCGTGAAAAGTTGCAACAGCTACGTGATAACGGCAATGCCTTTCCCAACGATTTTCGCCGTAATAGCATGGCCGGTGAACTGCATGCCGAATATGGGGAGAAGTCGGGGGAGGTGCTGGAGACCCTGGGGCTGCGTGTCAAACTGGCGGGGCGAATGATGAGTCGCCGGGTCATGGGTAAGGCGAGCTTTGCCCATCTGCAGGATATGTCGGGGCGGATGCAACTCTTCGTGCAGCGGGATGCATTGGATGAGGGAGTCTACAACAGCCAGTTCAAGAAGTGGGATATCGGTGACATCATCGGTGCCGAAGGTCAGTTGTTCAAGACCAAGACCGGGGAACTTTCGGTCAAGGTGGACACTATCAGGTTGCTGACCAAGGCGCTGCGCCCTCTCCCCGAGAAGTTTCATGGCCTCTCCGATCAGGAGATCCGTTACCGCCAGCGCTATGTCGACCTGATCATGAACGAGGCCTCACGCAAGACTTTTGAGATGCGCACTCGGATTGTGCAGTTCGTGCGCAATTTTCTTGACCAGCGTGGTTTCCTGGAAGTCGAGACGCCGATGATGCAGGTGATCCCCGGCGGTGCCACCGCGCGTCCCTTCGCCACCCGTCACAATGCCCTCGATATGGATATGTTTCTGCGTATCGCCCCTGAGCTCTATCTGAAACGCTTGGTGGTAGGGGGGTTCGAAAGGGTCTACGAGATCAATCGCAACTTCCGTAACGAAGGACTCTCTACCCGGCACAATCCCGAGTTCACCATGTTGGAGTTCTATGAGGCCTATGCCGACTACAACGATCTGATGGATCTGACCGAGACGATGCTCAGGGGGCTTTGCGAGAAGGTGCTGGGGAGTACGGAGGTCACTTATCAGGGAGAGAGTTATGACTTCGGCAGCCCCTTCCAGCGGATGACGGTGAAGCAGTCGATTTGCCATTTCAATCCCGGGATAAGCGAGGAGATGTTGGATGATGAGGCCCAGGCCAGGGCCATCGCCGAACGCATGGAGATACCTCTGAAGCCGAGTTACGGACTCGGTAAGCTACAGATCGAGATCTTTGAAAAGAGTGTGGAGCATCGGCTGATGAATCCCACCTTCATCACCGCCTATCCCACCGAGGTCTCACCCCTGGCGAGGCGCAACGACGCCGATCCCTTCGTCACCGATCGCTTCGAATTCTTCGTCGGCGGCCGTGAGATCGCCAACGGCTTTTCCGAGCTCAACGATGCAGAGGATCAGGCCGAGCGGTTCCGCAAGCAGGTGGCGGAGAAGGAGGCAGGGGATGACGAGGCGATGCACTACGATGCCGACTATGTACGCGCATTGGAGCACGGCATGCCCCCCACCGCCGGTGAGGGGATAGGCATTGACCGGCTGGTGATGCTGCTGACCGACTCCGCCTCGATTCGCGATGTGCTGCTGTTTCCTCACATGCGGCCGGAGTAGTTCAACGCCCATAGAGCAGCAGTCCCTCTGCATGCTCCAGATGGTGCGCGGTTCCGGCTAGCACCAGCACATCCCCCGCCTGCAGCCGCGTCTCCGGCTCCGGGGCCTCGCCCCTGATGCCGCCACGGCGCACCGCGGTGACACTGACATCCCAATCCCATAGGTGCAGGTCATCGATGGTATGACCCACAGCGAAGGCGCGATCCGGCAGGGTGACGGTGTGCAGGCGTTCCTGAAAACCCTCGTCATGTTCCAGGTCGATGGCCTCCTCGCCATGGTAGAAGTCACGCAGCAGTCTATAGTGGTTTTCACGAATCTCCCGCATGATTTTGAGGATACGGGAGCCCGGCACCTTGAGCAGCAGCAGGAGCTGTCCCCCCATCATTAAACTGGCCTCCACCGCTTCCGGCATAACCTCCGCCGCACCGGCACTCTCCAACTCTTCCAGATGGGTGTCGTCCCTGGTGCGCACCAACACCGGAGTATCCGCCGCCAGCTTTGGCATCTGCTGGAGGATTCGCAGCGCCGAGGTGTGATCCTCGAGGGTGACCACAATCACCGCGGCACGCTCGATGCCGGCCGCAAGCAGAATCTCTGCCCGGCAGGCGTCACCGAAATGGACCGGCTCACCTGCCTCGTGGGCCTCGCGGACGATGGTGGGATCCAGGTCGAGGGCGACATAGGAGATGCCCTCATGATCCAGCAGGCGACCGAGATTTTGTCCGATTCGGCCATAACCGCAGATGATCACATGTTGATCCATCTGCTCGGCTTCGTGTTCCAGGTCCTGGGACACCGCATAATCCTGTTCGGGGAGGCGCAGATGACAGATCTTTTCAGTTAGCCTGCTGTTGTAACGAATCAGAAAAGGTGAGACGGCCATGCTGATGATGATGGCGGCGAACAGAATCTGTCCCGCTGTACCCGCTATCAGAGAGGATTGCAGAGAGAGGTCGAGGAGGACAAAACCGAACTCACCCCCCTGGGCCAACAGCAGTCCAGAGCGAAACGCCGTTGCCAATGGACGTTTTGTCAGTTTCACCAGCAGCAGGATGACTGCCGCCTTAACCACAATCAGTACCATGGCCAGCAGCAGAACCCAGTGCAGCAGGGGAAGCAGTGACAACAGATCGACCCGCATACCCACGGTGATGAAAAAGAGTCCCAGCAGGACATCCTGAAAAGGACGTATATCGGCCTCGATCTGATGCCGGTATTCAGTCTCCCCCAGCATCATGCCGGCGAGGAAGGCGCCGAGGGCGAGGGAGAGGCCTGCCTCATGGGTCAACCAGGCAGCAGCCAGGGAGACCAGCAGCACCGTCAGGGTAAAGAGCTCCGCGGAACGGCTGCGTGCGATCTCATGGAACAGCGGCCGCAGCGCCCAGTGACCGATCGCCATGATTACCGCGAATACCAAAGTGGCCTTGAGCAGTGCCCAGGAGAGAGGCAGCAGCAGGCTTTGCTCGCCGCTATTGACCAGGATGGGGATGATTACCAGAAACGGGATCACCGCGAGGTCCTGAAACAACAGAATACTGACGCCAACACGACCATGCGGGGTATTCAATTCCACCTGCTCCGAGAGCTGCTTGATAACGATGGCGGTAGAGGAGAGGGCGAGAATGGCGCCGGTAATAATCGCGGCAGTCGGTTCCATCCCAAGCAACCAGGCGACACCGCCTGCGATCAGACCGGTGATCAATACCTGACTGCCACCGAGTCCGAATACAGCCCCCTTCATCGCAATCATCTGTGGCAGGGAGAACTCCAGACCAATGGCAAAGAGCAGGAATACGACCCCGAATTCAGCAAGAAAACGGGTCTCCTCATTGGATGGGATCACAGCTGTGCCGAAGGGCCCTACCAGGATACCAACGATCAGATAACCGAGGATGGGCGGCAGGTGCAAGCGCTTGAACAGGGTAACCGTCAACACCGCGACGCTGAGCAGGATGAGGATGATCTGCAGGGTATGTATATTCATTTTGGTTCTAGCAGGGTGTTGGTAAAGCAAGTCGCAAGTGAATGCGAGTGTTTTTTAGTCCGCAAATGAACGCAAATAAACGCAAAAAGATCGCCGCTCCGGAAGGGTAGATCATGGTCCCCACATTAGAGCATTTATGAGCCTGTATACGAAACAAGGTGGGGCAGTTTTTTTCTTGTTGCTGAGAGTTACACCGGCCAGGGCTGTGATAAGTCATGGGGTATTAGTCCGTTAAATGATAAAATCAGATCTTTAGAGGCAATTGGATAAGATAAAAACAGTGGCAAAGAAAAACAGGAGCAGACGCTCCACGGGTAAAGACCCGCATCAAGCACGGGAGGCGCGTAAGTATACCAACCCGATCCCGAGTCGCGAATTCATCATGGACACCTTGCAGCGAGAGGGTGTGCCGATGAATATGCACAGCCTTGCCGAGCGTCTGGAACTCTCATCGGATGACCAGCAGGAGGCATTGCGCCGGCGTCTGCGCGCCATGCAGCGTGATGGGCAGCTGGTATGCAACAGAAACAACAACTTCTGTCTGGTCAATAAACGGGATCTGATCGTTGGTCGGGTCATCGGCCATGCGGACGGCTTCGGCTTTCTCAGACCTGACGACGGTGGCGACGATCTCTATCTCTCCTTCAAGGAGATGCGTTCCGTGTTTCACGACGACAGGGCGGTGGTGCGGGTGACCGGCATGGATCGCCGTAACCGTCTTGAAGGTGCTGTTGTGGAGGTATTGGAGCGCAATACCCGTACCGTTGCCGGGCGGCTCTACATGGAGACGGGCGTGGGTTTTGTGGTGCCTGACTCCAAGCGCCTGAGCAAGGATGTGGTCATTCCAAGCAGCGAGATCGGTGCTGCCGAACAGGGACAGATGGTGGTTGCCGAGATATTGGATCAACCCACCGTGCGCACCCCGCCCATCGGTCGTATCATCGAGGTCCTGGGTGATCACCTGGGGCCGGGGATGGAGACCGACATCGCCATTCGCACCCACAGCATTCCCGTCGACTGGCCCGATGAGGTGGAGCAGCAGATCAAGACAATCTCCGCCGAGGTGGCCGAAGCGGATAAACAGGGACGGGTCGATCTGCGACATCTGCCGCTGGTAACCATCGATGGTGCAGATGCCCGGGATTTCGATGATGCGGTATTCTGCGAATCCAAGCCGAAAGGTTGGCGCCTGCTGGTCTGTATCGCCGATGTCTCCCACTATGTGCAACCCGGCAGCGCGCTGGACAGTGAGGCGCGGATCAGGGGCAATTCGGTCTATTTTCCCGACCGGGTGGTACCGATGCTTCCGGAACTGCTCTCCAACGGCCTCTGCTCCATCAATCCCCAGGTGGACCGGCTCTGCATGACCTGTGAACTCTACATCAACAACAGCGGAAAGGTGACGAGATCTAAATTTTTTCCCGCCGTGATGCGGTCTCACGCCAGACTGATCTATGATGATGTGGCGGCCATGCTCGAGGGTGATCCCAAGCTGTGTAAGCAACACGCCAAGCTGTTGCCCCATCTGCACAACCTCAATCAACTCTACCAACTGCTACTAGAACAGCGTGCGCAACGCGGCGCCATCGATTTCGATACCACCGAGACACGGATTGAATTCAATGAGATGAAACGGGTGGAGCGCATCGTGCCCGTGGAAAGAAACGATGCCCATCGCATTATCGAGGAGTGCATGCTGGCGGCGAATGTGGCTGCCGCGGGCTATCTGTTGCGCAAGAAGCAGCCCGCACTCTATCGTATTCATGAAGGGCCGGCGGATGAAAAACTGACCGATTTAAGGGAGTTTCTGGGAGAACTTGGACTCAGCCTGCCCGGCGGCAAGAAACCCAAGGCCGCCGACTATGCGATCCTGCTCGAGCAGATCAAACTGCGGGCCGACAGACACCTGATTCAGACGGTACTCTTGCGCTCGCTTTCACAAGCGCTCTACAGTTCCGACAATGTGGGCCATTTCGGTTTGGCTTATCAAGCCTATACCCACTTTACTTCGCCGATCAGACGCTATCCCGACCTGATTGTCCATCGCGCCATCAAGCATGCCCTGATTAACGCTACTGCAGACGATTTCGACTATACCAAGGCTGAACTGCAGGCTTTGGGAGAACACTGCTCGAGTACTGAGAGGAAAGCGGATGAGGCAACCAGGGACGCCCTTGATTGGCTGAAGTGTGAATATATGCAGGACAAGGTGGGTGAGACCTTCAACGGAATAATCACCAGTGTCAACTCGTTCGGTGTCTTCGTGGAGCTCGATGAGATCTATGTCGATGGACTGGTGCATATCTCAGCACTGGATAACGATTATTACCACTACGATCCCGTGGGGCATCGCCTTACCGGCGAACGCACTGGCAGGGTATTGCGACTGGGCGATCCCCTGACCATTATTGTGGCCAAGGTTAACCTGGATGATCGCAAGATCGACTTCGTTCCGGCAAAACCAACGGATCAAAATGTCTCCAAGAAGAGAAAAAAATCTGGCAAAACGGGCAAGACTACTGATACGAAACTAGACAAAGCCAACAAGTTAACCAAGAAAGCAGCCAAGAAAACAGGCAAACAGAGTACGAAAAAGGCAACCAAGAAGAAGCTTCGGGGCAAGCGATCGAAAACCGTTTCGAAGAGGGCCTGATGTCCGATAGCCAAGCTTGGGTGTTGGGCCTGCATGCGGTGAAATCGGCGCTCCAGCGACAGGGTAGCGCACAGGAACTGCTGATCGATGGCAAACGGCGGGATGCTCGGATTAAAGAGATCCTCGAGCTTGCCGAAATAGCCGGTATCCCTTGGCAACAGATTTCGGCGAGGGTGCTGGATGAGCGATTTAGCGGTGACAATCATCAGGGCGTTGCGCTGCGTGTCAGACAGCGACAGACACAGGATGAGCCCTATCTCAAGGCCCTGTTGAAGCGCCTCGAAGAGCCAGCCTTTCTGCTGATACTCGATGGGGTGCAGGATCCACACAATCTAGGCGCATGCCTAAGGAGTGCGGATGGCGCGGGGGTACAGGCGGTTATCGCCCCCAGGGACCGTTCGGTGGCCTTGACATCGACAGTGAGAAAGGTGGCAAGTGGGGCGGCGGAAACGGTCCCCTTCGTTCAAGTTTCCAATCTGTCCAGGACCTTGAAGTGGTTGAAGGCAGAGGGAGTCTGGCTCATTGGCACCGCGGGAGAGGCAGCAGAAACACTGTATGAAGTTGATCTGCGTGGTCCCTTGGCGCTAGTCATGGGGGGAGAGGGCAAGGGATTGAGAAGGCTGACCAGGGAGCAGTGCGACCTCCTGGTGAAGCTGCCGATGGCGGGAAGTGTGGAGAGCCTCAACGTTTCGGTAGCCTGTGGCGTCTCTCTCTATGAAGCGGTTCGCCAGCGTGATAACGTCTGAGTCCGTTCAGGGATGGATGATTGGATCGGTTTGCTGAAAGGCTCATAAGTTGAAGGAGATTATGGTGATCAAAAAATTAGTTTATATGACCCTGGTTGGCGGGTTGATGAACATACCGGCCCACGCCGATACCCTGCTTGGTCTGACAGCAGACGTCGATTTCTGGAATATGGATTCCTCCGGCTCCTTCGCCGACAGCAGCGATATGCAATCCTTCGATCTTGGCAGCGAGCGTCAAGCAATCCTGACCTTTGCTCTCGAACACCCACTGCCCTTTGTCCCCAACTTTAAGATCAGGACCAACGATCTCAGTTCAGCCGGTGATCAGACTTTGACATCCGACTTCGAATTTTCCGGTGTCACCTACCCCGCCGGGCTCGAAGTGGATGTGGATTTCGAGGCCCAGAACACCGATTTCATCTTTTACTATGAGATTTTCGATAACGACACGGTCTCCTTCGACCTGGGCCTGAATCTCAAATATCTCGATGGCGATATCGAAGTGGAGAGCAACGGTCTGCGCTCCAGCGAGAGCTTCGATGGCTATGTGCCTCTGGTTCATGGTGCGCTTCAGGTCGGTGTGCCTACCACCCGCCTCTCGTTCTTCGGTGACCTGAGCCTGATAAGCGTGGGTGACCATACCCTTCAGGACTATACCGCCGGGGTCTCCTTCAAGCTGGTCGAGAGCATGGCCCTCGATGTCAGTGTCAAAGGGGGCTATCATCGCATCTCCCTGGAGCTCGATGACCTGGATGATATCTATACCGATTGGGATTTCGACGGCGCATTCTTCGGTCTGCAGGCAGACTTCTAAACGCTTTTCTTAAGATCTTGATGTAGGCTGCGGCTTGCCGCACCACAATCTGGTGGTCGGCTGGTATAGATCCGCCAATTGGCTGTTCATGTTTTTCACGGATTTCAAGTGGGTTATGGTGGGGCAGGGCCCCACCCTACCCAGTCTGACAGGGCGTGGGGCGGGGCCCTGCCCCAGCGGATAAGGTGCAATACCAGAGCAATTGTCGATACAAACTCAGGTGTTATGTCTCAGCAGTTGCAGATTCCCCCCCAAATCGGTAGAATCCGCCGCTTCCCGATGTCCGACTGCCGCAGCTGAACTCCTCTGGGGCCGGCTTGTGAGCGGACCGGGCATCGCTCCTTGCCTTACCGCCATTGCGGAAGGCTGCCAAACCCGAAAGGAGAGACAATGAGGCACTATGAAGTCGTGTTCCTGGTCCACCCGGATCAGAGTGAACAGGTATCCGCTATGATCGAGCGTTATCGCTCGGGTATCGAAACCAAGGGTGGTACGATCCACCGTTTGGAAGATTGGGGCCGTCGTCAACTGGCCTATCCCATCAATAAGATCCACAAGGCACACTATGTGCTGATGAATATCGAGTGCGACGCTGAGGCCCTGTCCGAGTTGGAAAGCGCCTTTCGTTTCAACGATGCTGTTATTCGTAACCTGATCATCCGTCGTGACGAGGCTATCACCGATGTCTCTCAACTCGCCAAATCCCAGGAGGAGGAGAGAGAGAGCTCATCGATGCGTGACCGCGATGACAAGGCCGACGAGGCTGTTGATGTAGAAGAGGATGATAGCGAGCTTGCCGAAGAAGCAGAATCCTCGGGTGAAGACTAATTGGGTGGATTGAGAGGTATAGATAAATGGCGCGTTTTTTTCGACGTAAGAAATATTGCCGCTTTACCGCGGAAGGTATCAGCGAGATAGATTACAAGGATCTGAATCTGCTCAAGGCCTACATCAGTGAGAGCGGCAAGATCGTACCGAGCCGAATCACCGGTACCAAGGCCAAGTATCAACGACAGCTTGCCACCGCGATTAAGCGGGCACGTTACCTGGCATTGCTGCCGTATACGGATCAGCACTAGAAGGGGGTCGATACACCTTCCGGAGTAACAGGGTATGAAGGCGTTGGCATCCTTTGTGATGCGCGGGCCATCTCAGTCTGCAATGGCTGTCACCGGCCTGACCATGCTGACTCTGATATTCCCGTTTGTCGGTATTTTGGGTAGTGCCTGCGTGGGGCTGGTTTTCCTTCGACAGGGTGGCTCAGGCGGGCTCAAGACACTGCTGCTATCGACCTTGGCAATGGCTTTGTTGATGGGGGTGATCTTTGGCAATCCGCTAATGATCACAACTGCTGTGCTACTGGTGCTATGGATACCGGTTGCCATGCTCGGCATGGTATTACGCAATACCAGGTCGTTGGCAATCACCACCCAAACCGCGATTGGATTCGGGCTTTTGGTGGTGCTGATCCAGTACATCGTATTGAGTGATCCCGCTGCATTTTGGCAGCAATATCTGCAGCCGGTGGGAGAGCGATTTGTCGATAGCGGCCTGCTTGATCAGACTCAGAGTCTGCAGCTGGTGGAGCAGATGTCGCTGGTGATGTGCGGAGCGGTTGCTGTGGTCTTCATGCTGCAGTTGTTGTGCAGCCTCTATCTGGCTCGATGGTGGCAGGCGCAGTTGTATAACCCGGGTGGTTTTGCCAATGAGTTTCATCAACTGCGTGTGCATTGGTTGCTAGGGGTTGTCGGTGCCTTGGCCCTGCTGCTGTTGCTGCTACCGGGAGAGAATGCTCCGGCCATAGTCAGCTGCTCAGGAACGGTTGTCCTGGGGGTGCTGTTTTTGCAAGGCCTGGCTGTTGCCCACGGGGTATTCAACGGAATGAAATCGGCGCAGCCCTGGTTGGTGGTGACCTATATATTGCTGTTCGTGTTCATGCCACAGATGGTGGTGGTTTTGACCAGCATCGGTCTGATGGATGTTTGGATAGATTTTCGAACCCGCTTCAAAGAGGGTCAAAGCGGGTAAGAACCTTTTGCAGGTTGGTCATTGAGGGCCCCTGCAAGCTAAGATTTGACCTATACAAAGGTGGTAACAATGGAAATCATTCTATTGCAGAAAGTGGATAACCTGGGTGATCTGGGTGAAAAGGTAAATGTGAAGAGCGGTTACGGCCGTAACTTTCTGATCCCTTCCGGTAAAGCTGTACCGGCCACGGATGAAAACTTGAAGATCTTCGAAGCGCGTCGTGCGGAACTCGAGAAGGAAGCCGCGGAAAAACTGCAGGCAGCTGAGGCGCGCAAGGCAAAACTCGACGGACTGGCCGTATCCATCACCTGCAAGGCGGGTGACGAGGGTCGACTGTTTGGTTCAGTGGGAACCGCGGATATCTCAAATGCGGTCGCTGACAGCGGCGTGGAACTGGCGAAGAAAGAGGTAATGCTGCCCAACGGTCCCTTCCGTGTCGCCGGTGAGTATGAGGTCGACTTGCATCTCCATGCCGATGTCAATGCCAGCATCAAGCTGACCATCGTGCCGGAAGCCTAAACAGCCGAGCCTGAATGCATCATCGTTGCTACGCTTCATGCGTGGGAACGCATACATGATAGCGAGTAGTCATACCTGGTATGGATTCCCACGGAGGACCGTGGGAACCAGGTAGCAGCTAATCCAACCAGTAGGGTGCGGCTTGCCGCACCATATCTTGCCGGATCGCTTGTGTGGATTCAGATTGGGGGACGCTGCGGTAAACCGCACCCTACCTCATTTTTTTGCGTCTATTTGCGGTGATTGGCGTCCATTTGCGGTTAATCATTTTTGTGCCATATCCCCTCTGGTCGAATCATCAGATCAATCATCTTTGCCTGGCCTGGCCCAATCCCTTATCCTAACAACCCAGTTTTGAAAATTCGCACCACCCCATCTGTAGATCAGGATTGATGTCAGAAACCGCCTATCCAGAAGAGATGCCGGCCTATCCGGATAACGACACCCGTGCCATCAAGGTGCCTCCGCACTCCATACAGGCCGAGCAGTCGGTGCTGGGTGGCCTGATGCTCGACAATCCGAGTTGGGACAAAATCGCCGATCTGGTGGTGGAAGGGGATTTCTATCGCAAGGAACATCGCCTGATCTTCAATGCCATCGCTGCCCAGGCTGAGGAGAGTCAGCCCTTCGATGTGGTGACACTGGCGGAGCATCTGGAACGCAAGGAGGTCCTGGAGGACGGGGGAGGATTACCCTACCTGGTGCGCCTGGCGGAGGAGACACCCAGTGCGGCCAATATCAAATCCTACGCCACGATTGTTCGAGAGTATTCAGTGATGCGACAACTGATCTCTGTGGGTACGGATATTTCCGACAGTGCATTTCGTCCCAAGGGCAGGAAAGCGGAAGAGCTGCTCGACAATGCCGAGCGCAAAGTCTTCGAGATCGCCGAGCAGACAATGAAGGGTAAGGGTGGATTCGCCCCCATCAAGTCCCTATTGACCAAGGCAGTGGACAGGATTGAAACCCTGTTTCAGCAGGATGAGCCGATTACCGGTCTGAGTACGGGTTTTACCGATTTCGATCAGATGACCTCCGGTCTGCAGCACGCGGATCTGATCATCGTTGCCGGAAGGCCCTCCATGGGCAAGACAACCTTTGCCATGAACATTGCCGAGAATGTGGCAATACAGGGGGATAAACCGGTGGCGGTGTTCAGTATGGAGATGCCGGGGGATGCCCTGGCAATGCGCATGATGTCCTCACTGGGGCGTATCGACCAGCTTCGCGTGCGTACCGGCAAACTCGATGACGATGAATGGCCGCGACTCTCCTCTGCGGTGAGTATGCTTGCAGAGACCCGCCTCTTCATCGATGACACTCCGGCCCTGTCTCCGACAGAGGTACGTGCCCGGGCGCGGCGGCTGAAGCGTGAGAACAGCGATCTTGGATTGATCGTTATCGACTATCTGCAACTGATGCAGGCTCCGGGTGAAGGGGAGAACCGCACCAACGAGATCTCTGCGATCTCCCGCTCATTGAAGGCCCTGGCCAAGGAGTTGGATGTGCCGGTGATCGCCCTCTCTCAGCTCAACCGAAGCCTGGAGCAGCGCACCAACAAGCGTCCCATCATGTCCGACCTGCGCGAGTCGGGCGCCATCGAACAGGATGCCGACCTGATCGTCTTCATCTATCGTGATGAGGTCTATAACGAGGATAGTCCGGACAAGGGTATCGCCGAGATCATCATCGGCAAGCAGCGTAATGGTCCTATCGGTACCACCCGGCTTACCTTTCTCGGTAAATACACCAAGTTCGAAAACTATACCGACAACGTCTACGGTGACGAGGGCTATTGATGGGCTATGCCCCTCAGGCCAGCATCGACCATGCCGCGCTTCGCCACAATCTGAAGTGTGCAAGGAGCGCAGCCAAGGGCAGCAGGATATGGGCGGTGATCAAGGCAGACGGGTATGGTCACGGGATGTTGCGGGTTGCCTCTAGCCTTGGAGAGGCGGATGGATTCGCCGTTGCACGTCTCGATGAGGCACTTGAGTTACGCACTGCCGGGATTCAGGCGCCGCTCCTGGTGATGGGCGGGTGTCATACCGGGGAGCAGTTTATAACCGCCTCTGAAACGGCACTGCAGATCGTTATCCACGATAGTGCCCAGTTGCGATCTTTGTCGAAGACGACGCTCAAGCCGCAATCGTTAAAGCTCTGGATCAAAGTCGATAGCGGTATGCACCGGCTTGGATTTCCAACCACTGAGATTGATCAGGTAGTGGCGAATTTGCGTGCAAATCCCGCCGTTGCCGAACTCAACCTGATGACTCACCTGGCCAACGCGGATGACCGCAGCGATCCTACAACCAAGCGTCAATGCGATCTCATTGAATCCCTCGACCGCAGCCCCTTTGCAGCTTGTTCAATCGCCAATTCCGCCGGACTTCTTGGGCATCCTGCAGCGCGTTCCGACTGGGTGAGACCGGGCATCATGCTCTATGGTGTATCTCCCTTTATCGGATCCAGCGCCGACCATGAAGGGTTGTTGCCGGTGATGACACTGCAGAGTCGAGTGATAAGCGTTAAACAGTGCCGCAAGGGAGATCGAATCGGATATGGCGGAACCTATGCCTGTCCCACGTCCATGCCGGTGGCGGTTATCGCTATCGGCTATGGCGATGGCTATCCCCGTCATGCCCCCAGCGGCACGCCGGTACTGGTCTCGGGAAGGCGTCTGCCGCTGGTTGGTCGTGTATCCATGGATATGATCAGCGTCGATGCGCGGACCCACCCCGACGTGAAGGTGGGAGACAGGGCCGTATTGTGGGGCAGGGGACTGCCGGTGGAGGAGATAGCGGATGCCGCGGGAACCATCGGTTATGAGCTGCTCTGTGGCGTCAAGCAGCGGGTCGAGTTGGTTGACATCGATTCCGGGAAGGAGGGTTGATGGCACAGGGGAGCAAACGTCAGCAGAAATCGCACTATGTCTGTCGGGAGTGCGGCGCCAGCTTTCCAAAATGGTCGGGACAGTGCTCGGAATGCCAGGCCTGGAACTCATTGGAGGAGAGTCTGGCCGCCCCGGCCGCAAGCACCGGCAGTCGTTTCAGCGGCTACGCGGGTGAGACCTCCCCAAAGATCCTCAAGCTGACCGATGTGGAGAGTGAGCAGGAGCTGCGCTCATCCACTGGCAGCGAGGAGCTCGATCGGGTCTTGGGTGGCGGGCTTGTGGAGGGCTCGGTGGTGCTCATCGGTGGCGATCCCGGGATAGGCAAATCGACGCTGCTTATCCAGACTTTGGCTCGTCTCTCCGCTGCCATGAAGACCCTCTATGTGTCTGGAGAAGAGTCGCCTCGTCAACTCTCGCTGCGGGCCAATCGCCTGGGTTTGCCCACGGCAGAGCTGCAGCTGTTGCCCGAAACCTGTGTCGAGAGAATCATCGCCGTGGCGGAGCGGGAAAGCCCCCAGGTGATGGTGGTGGACTCGATCCAGACCATGTATACCGAGTTGCTGCAGTCGGCACCCGGGTCGGTCTCGCAAGTGAGGGAGGCAGCGGCACAACTGGTGCATTTCGCAAAACGCTGCGGCACTGCGGTTTTTCTCGTCGGGCATGTGACCAAGGAGGGAAACCTGGCGGGTCCCCGGGTACTGGAACACATGGTCGACAGCGTGCTCTACTTCGAGGGTGAGGCGGGGAGTCAGTTTCGTCTTATCCGTACCATAAAGAATCGCTATGGCGCGGTGAATGAGCTGGGCGTCTTCGCGATGACAGACAAGGGGTTGAAGGAGGTCAACAACCCCTCGGCGATCTTCCTCTCCAGGCAGGCGGAGACGGTGCCGGGAAGCATCATCCTGGTGACCCGTGAGGGCACACGCCCGCTGTTGGTGGAGGTCCAGGTTCTGGTTGATGAGAGTCCCTTGGCCAATCCGCGCAGGGTTACCTTGGGCCTGGAGCAGAACAGACTCTCCATGCTGCTGGCTGTTCTGCATCGGCACTGCGGCATCGGCATGTTCGATCAGGATGTCTATGTAAATGTGGTCGGCGGCGTGCGTATCACCGAGACCGCATCCGATCTTGCGGTATTGATGGCAGCACTCTCCAGCTTTCGCAATCGTCCACTCGACCTTGGCCTGGTGGTCTTTGGCGAGGTGGGATTGACCGGTGAGATCAGGCCGGTTCCCAATGGTCAGGAGCGTCTGCGGGAGGCGGCCAAGCATGGTTTCAAGCGAGCCGTGGTTCCAAGCCCGAATCTGCCTAAGCAGCCGATCGAGGGTCTGCAGCTGATTGGGGTCGACAAACTATCCGATATTTTAGAGATTTGTTAACTTTTTCAGATGCATGGGGTAGTCTTACAGGTTGATTTCGGGATAATTCGGAGACCTGATGTCCGGATTGGCAAATAGAAAGATACTCCTGGGTGTGACCGGGGGCATTGCCTGCTATAAGAGTGCGGTCCTGCTGCGGGCCTTGCAAGATGCGGGGGCACAAGTGCGCGTTGTCATGACCCCGGCGGCTCAAGCCTTTGTCACGCCACTCACTTTTCAGGCCCTTTCAGGACAGACCGTCTATACGGAACTGCTGGATCCCAGCCAAGAGGCTGCAATGGATCACATCTCCCTTGCCCGCTGGGCCGACCTTGTGCTGATTGCGCCGGCAAGCGCCGACTTCATGGCACGGGTTGTCAACGGTATGGCCAATGACCTGCTCTCCACGCTCTGTCTGGCTACCGAGTCTCAGGTGGTATTGGCACCCGCTATGAATCGAGTGATGTGGCAAAATTCGGCGACTCAGGACAACCTGCGGCGCTTGATACAACGGGGTTATCTCTGCTGGGGACCGGACGAGGGGGCACAGGCCTGTGGCGAATCCGGGCCGGGACGAATGCTCGAACCCGAGGCATTGTGCAAACTGGCACTGAGCTACTTCAGCCCAGGGATACTGAATGGGGTCAAGGTGGTAATGACCGCGGGCTCAACCAGGGAACCGATCGATCCCGTGCGCTTCGTAGGCAATCGCAGTTCGGGTAAAATGGGCTATGCACTGGCACAATCGATGTTTGATTTAGGCGCCGATGTAACCTTGATAAGCGGTCCGACATCACTTGCCGCACCAGCAAAAATTACATCTATCCACGTCGAGACAGCGAAGGAGATGTACGCCTCGGTCATGGAACATCTGCAAGACTGTGATATTTTTATCGCTGTCGCTGCCGTCGCTGATTATCGCCCAAACCGTGTTGCCTCTGATAAAATCAAGAAAAATAAGGAGATAATAACACTGGAACTTGTGAGGAATCCCGATATACTCGCTGAGGTGGCTGCGAGGGAACAACCACCGTTCACTGTGGGTTTTGCCGCCGAAACTGAGCAAGTTGAACGATATGCCGATGAAAAACGCCACCGCAAGCAGCTGAATATGATTGCTGCGAACCGAGTCGGAAGCGGTGAAGGAGGTTTTGAGTCGGAGCAGAATGCACTAATCTTGTTGTGGCGGAATGGTCGTGAAGAGCTCCCGATGATGGCAAAATCGGAACTGGCTCGACGGCTTGCCGAGCGAATAGCGGAGCAATACAAGGCGAGCATTTGATAAAGGTCTACGCTATGTGTGAAGCGGAAATTTACACGCTTTAGGCTAGGGTCGAAGAGATGTCGATCCATATGCCGCTCATCGAGTTATGGAGATGTTTGGTTTGCCAATCATGCGGTTGGTTTGGATTATTGGCATGGTAGTCCTGGAATAAGAAGATCTTCTTAAAAACTGTTTTATAATTTCATCGTCAATTTGGTTGCTACTGAAAGGCATTTAGGGCACCAAGCCTGATCCAGGAAATATTTATGGGGTTTTTGAAAACTAGCGGGGAAGGGAAGAGTCAGCAGAGTGGCGGACGCACCATTCGTGGGTATTGGTTGCTCGGTGTTATCGGAGTGCTGATTCTGACACTACTTACCTGGTCATACCTTGTTTATCAGAACATTATGGCAGATCAGGCAACCCAAGAGCGCCAGGCAAAGTCACTATCCCAGCTGCTTGCAGGTTCCATCAGCGCAAATATCGAGCAAAGATTGACATTGATTCAGGGCCTCGCTCGGCAACAGGAACTGATGGCCTTGTTTACTGATACTGAATTGGCAGAATTATCCAGTGAGCAGGCAAGACTTACCCGCCTGGTCCCCGATGCACTGCTGGTAAGAGTGCTACCCAGGGGATACAACGAACCCGATACCAGCGAGACGCCCAATATGGGCTACGCTTCTCTGCTACTTCTGAGACAGGCGGAGAAGCGTGATAGCGTGATGCCTGCGGAACTGCATCAATTTGGCACATCAAATCAACACATCGCTATTGCAAGTGGCATACCCTCTAGCCAGGATGGGACGAATGTCGGTGTAATCCATGCAGCCTTCTCAACGGATATGGTGAAAAAACTGCTGAATGGAATAGAGGCGTTTGCCGGTCGTATCGAACTCCAGCAAGCGGTGACAGACAAGAAACCACTGGTGATCGCGACAGTGGGAGATAGTTCCGCTGGCGGATCTCAAGCGGATGGTGTAGTGCCTGTAAAAGGATCGATCTGGCAGGTTGCCTACTGGGGTGGCGCGGGTCTGCAGTTTGAGTTGATGGATAATTTGCTGTTGCTGGCCCCAGGTCTGCTACTGTTTCTGTTGGTGGCGCTACTCCTATTGCGTCTCAGTCAACAGATGATGCAAGCGCTCAAGCGCGATCAGCAGACGATTCTATCACTCGTTGAATCCCTGGTTGTCGGTCGACCACCTAAGTCGCAACCGGCACAGTTGGGCGATCTGCAGTCCACCTTTGAAGTGATGGAACATCAAATCAAGGAGTTTCGTGCGACCCAGGCTGAGAAGAGCAAGGCCAAACGAACCACTGTTTCAAGCGAAACCGATATGGGTATCACGATCGACGAAGTGGTCACCAAGCCACCGCGAGAGAGCGCCATGCGCGCCAGTGTCGATATCCCCTCGGCAATCTTCAGGGCCTATGATATTAGAGGTGTCGTGGGTGAGACATTAAACGAAGAGATCGTATCCCTACTCGGTCAGGGTTTTGGCAGCGAAATCTTCGAGAAAGGCTATCAATCGGTGGTGGTGGCGCGCGACAACCGTAATTCAAGCGAGCGCTTGCAGAGCGCATTGATATCGGGTTTGCAGGCTAGCGGCCGAGATGTCATCGATATCGGTATGGTGCCTACTCCACTGCTTTACTACGCGGTCAATGAACTGGATGCTGAATGTGGCGTTATGATTACAGGCAGCCACAACCCTCCAAACTACAACGGTTTGAAATTGGTGGTAGGTGGAGAGTATCCCACCGAAGATGAGATTCAGGATCTGCGGCGGCATATCGATGCGGGACAGTTGTTGCAGGGTGAGGGCTCTTTCGATTCACAAGAGATCGTCAATGATTATATCGAACGAGTGGTTTCCGACACCCGCCTTGGACAGCCCCTTAAAGTCGTGCTTGATTGCGGTAACGGTGCCGCTTCGGTTGTGGCCCCCGAACTCTATCGACAATTGGGTTGTGAGGTGGTTGAACTCTATTGTACGCCGGATGGTGATTTTCCCAATCATCATCCTGATCCCAGTGATCCGAAAAACATGCAGGATCTGCAGAAGGCGGTAGTGGAGCATCAGGCTGCTCTGGGTATCGCCTTGGATGGTGACGGCGATCGCATCGGTATAGTCGACTCTTCCGGAAAATTGATTTGGCCAGATCGGCTGTTGATGTATTTGGCCATCGATATTCTTACCCGGGAGCCGGGTGGCGATATCATCTATGACGTCAAGTGTTCGCGTCATTTGGCGAATATTGTACTCTCCAATGGTGGCAGGCCGCTGATGTGGAAGAGTGGCCACTCGATGCTGAAATCTAAAATGAAAGAGACCCATGCCCTGCTGGCCGGTGAGTTCAGTGGCCATATCTTGTTTGCCGAGCGCTGGTATGGATTTGATGACGGAATCTATGTCGGCGCGCGTCTGCTTGAGATTCTTTCCCTCGATTACCGAACCAGTGCCGAGGTCTTCTCCGAACTTCCCGAAAGCCTTTCCACCCCGGAGTATTCCCTGGAGCTGGAGGAGGGGCAAGCAGATTATTTAATGGCAGCGATTGAAAAACTGCCCGATCTTCCCGGAGCCAGGGTGGTGAAAATCGATGGCTTACGGGCCGAGTTTGAACAGGGCTGGGGATTGGTGCGTGCCTCAAATACCACGCCTGCGCTGCTGTTTCGATTCGAAGCGAACGACGAGGAAGGTCTACAGAAGCTGCAGTCGATTTTTCGCGATATGCTTGCAAAAGTCGAGCCTTCACTGCAGCCTCCTTTCTGATGTGCCAGGAGCGGGAGTCATGAGTCTATCCCCTGAACAGGCACAAAACGTCGCCCATGTATTGACCTCGGCACTACCCTATATCCAACGTTTTAGGGGTAAAACGCTGGTGATAAAATATGGCGGTAATGCCATGGTCGACGAAGCCTTGAAAAACAGTTTCGCCATGGACGTTGTGTTAATGAAACTGGTGGGTATCAATCCTGTCGTGGTGCATGGCGGCGGACCGCAAATTGGCGAGCTGTTGCAAAAGCTGGGCAAGGATTCTGAGTTCATTCAGGGGATGCGGGTGACGGACAGTGAGACCATGGATGTGGTCGAAATGGTATTGGGAGGATTGGTAAACAAGGATATCGTCAGCCTTATCAATCGTGCCGGTGGTTCAGCTGTCGGACTCACCGGTAAGGATGGGGATCTGATTCATGCCAAGAAGATGGTGATAAGCCGCAAAGGTCCCGAGCTCGATGTTCCCGAAATTATCGATATCGGTCACGTGGGTGAAGTTGAGAGCATCGATGTCAGCGTCGTGGATATGCTGGTGCATGGAGATTTTATTCCGGTGATAGCGCCGATAGGTATAGGTCAGGATGGGCACTCCTACAACATCAATGCGGATCTGGTTGCAGGTAAAGTCGCTGAGGTGATGCAGGCCGAGAAACTGATTCTGTTGACGAATACCAAAGGTTTGCTGGATAAGGAGGGTGGATTGTTGACGGGCCTCTCCGCGGAGCGTGTTGATGCATTGATAGAGGATGGCACCATTCATGGAGGTATGTTGCCAAAGATCTCTACCGCACTCGAGGCGGTCAAGGCAGGGGTCGGTAGTTCGCATATCATCGATGGCAGGGTACCCCATGCCGTACTCTTGGAACTTTTCACGGATGAAGGCGTAGGCACATTGATCCGGCGACGCTAATGGCAGCAGAAAAGCGATCCCGTCGGCAGTTGATACTGGAAGCGCTAGCCAGAGAACTGGAACAAAATCCGGGTAGTCGTATTACAACCGCATCGCTGGGCAAGGCGGTGGGTGTCTCTGAGGCCGCGTTATACCGCCACTTTCCCAGCAAGGCAAAGATGTTTGAAGGCCTGATAGATTTTGCGGAAGAGAGTGTCTTTGCGCGGGTAAACCAGATCCTCAAGGAGCAGTCCAGAGCCGAACCGCGGTGTGCCCAGCTGCTCTATCTTTTATTAGCTTTTTCCGAGCGCAACCCGGGTATTACGCGGGTGCTGTTGGGGGATGCCTTGGTGGGCGAGACGGAACGCCTGCTGTTGCGGGTGGGGCAGTTTTTTGATCGGGTTGAAACCCAGCTCAAGCAGATTCTCAGGGAAGCGGAGATGCGAAAGGAGATCGTGCTCTGTGCCGATAGCACTGTATCGGCTAACCTAATGATCGGTTTTGCTGAAGGATTGATGCATCAATACCTGCGCAGTCGTTTCAAGATATCTCCTCTACAGCGCTGGGAAAGCCAGTGGCAGTTGCTGTCGGCTGCGCTCTTCTTCGAAGCCGACGCAAGCTCAGGGTAGGGATTGGGTTAGATTGGCGCCATCGGCGAGGGTGCTACGGAATCCCTGTTTTATGCGTTGGATCTTTTCTCTGTTTTTACAAATTCGTGTCTGTGAGGATATGATCTTGCATTGCAGGTCCATGAAAATCACAATGGAACCTATCTTGGGATCGTTGATGCGCGAGACCGAAATGCTGATATCGTTTTCATCCAAGGGTTCGCCGGTGATTACGATATTATCGCCTTCGATTTTGATCGGTGTGGTGCTGTGGGTTTTGAGATAGGTCTTGGCTATCTGCCAGGGCCCTTCACATCTATCTCCGCTTTGACAGTGATAGACGTTTTGCAGGGCATTATCAAAAGACTCCTTGGCCTCGAGAATCGGATCATTCGATTGTTCCAGCTTTTTCAACTCTCGAAAGCGTTTTAGATCACGGGCGAAGGATTGGCGAATACGGTTTTTATCATGTTCCCGATCGATGATGGAGCGATAGGCATCATTGAGAGCTTGGCGTTTTACATCGATATCCTGAAGCATCCTTTTTGATATCTGTCGACCGCTCAATTCCCGTTTGGCCGCGTCGCTCTCCATATCCTCGAGTGTCGCTTTGAGACGCTTGATGTTGGATTGGGTGAGCCGGATAGAGGTATCGACCGCTTGCAGTTGACCATCACGGGTCATCTGAATATCGTCCTCACTTCTGAAAGTGCGCAACAGGACCCGGTCCTGTGTCTGTTGTTCTTCGACCAATCTTTGTTGCTCTTTGCGCAGCCGCTCCTGCTCGGCTTCCTGTCTCAACTCCTCTTCAGTCTTCGCCGCATCAACTTCTCTGACAACGATTCCCCGCTCATCCAGATGTGAGCGGGCACGATGGGCATCGGTGGGGGGTAGCGTCTGGGTATAGTGTGTTTGACCCTTGTCATCGACCCATTTGTAGAGCTTGCCGGCCAGGCTGGTAAGGGGTAGCAGGAGCAGGAACAGGGCAGTCAGGATTACTAGTCTCGAAGGCATACCGGCAGAAGTCTCTGTGTCAATGTCATATGGATATATATATGTATAAGATGGATTATACTGCGAGGCTTACCTCTTAAGATAGCTGCTTTGTGGAACAGTTCACCCTTTTTGTGATTTCTCTTCTGGCTAACCTCTTTTCGGCCTTTTCCGGAGGAGGTGCCGGTCTGGTCCAATTGCCGGCCCTGATATTCCTCGGATTGCCCTTCGGCGTGGCCCTGGCGACACACAAAGTCGCCTCTGTTGCCCTGGGCATAGGGGCCACTGTCCGCCATCTGCGCGAGGGTGGATTGGAGCGTCAGTTTGTGATCTTTATGCTAGTCACGGGTCTGCCTGGCGTGGTGCTGGGAGCCAGCTTGATTCTCCAGGTGGCCGACAGGCACGCCGAAGTGGCCCTCGGACTGTTGACTTTGGGGCTTGGCATCTATTCCTATATGAGCCCTAAGCTGGGTATGGAATACCAGGCGATCAATCGAGACAGGAGTGGATTTCTCATCGGTGGCGTGGGACTGTTTCTGATCGGTATCCTAAATGGATCGCTTACCTCGGGTACCGGACTCTTCGTCACCCTTTGGCTGGTGCGTTGGTTCGGTCTCGACTATCGTCGTGCGGTGGCCCACACCCTGGTCCTGGTTGGTGTCTTCTGGAACGGCAGTGGTGCGCTGACCCTCGGTATCCTCGGTAACATCCATTGGGCTTGGATACCGGTACTACTTATCGGTTCGCTGCTTGGCGGCTACCTGGGAGCGCACCTCTCCATCGCCAAGGGCAATCGCTGGATCAAGCGCGGCTTTGAAGTGGTTACGCTGCTGATAGGCACCAAATTGGTGTTGGGTTGAATCCATTACCGGATTACCCATGATGCTCAGCCTCAACACAGGTGGTTTGTTTATTATCAAGTCCGCAAATGAACGCGAATAAACGCAAATAAAACTGTTTTCCGGTTAATTCACTTATTCCTGAATTTATTGCAAACCAACAGAGTAGAAAAACTTGCTCTATGCAATCTTGTTCCATCCACACGCTATCAGGGGATCCTGGTGCGATACGTGCAAGCTGGTGTGCCAACCAGACATTCAGGACCGTTATAGTGTCAAATTTGCGTTACTCGAACCGGGAGTGATGTCATACCCCGTATTGATCCCGGTAGGTCTGGATGCGTTTCAGGTCGCTGCCTGTGTCGTCACTCTCCTCGAGGTATTCGATCAGCTGCTGTAGACGCACAATGGCGCTGACAGGCATGCCGTAGTCGCTCTCCACCTCCTGGATCGCCGAGCGCTCTCCCTGGCCCCGTTCCTGGCGGTCGAGGGCGATCACAACCCCGGCCGGGATCGCCTGCTGGGAGGTGATGATATCGATGGACTCGCGTACCGATGTGCCCGCGGATATCACATCGTCAATGATCAGGATCCTCCCCTCCAGGGCATGACCGACGATGACACCGCCCTCGCCGTGATCTTTCGCCTCTTTGCGGTTGAAGGCATAGGGAACATCGATGCCGTGCTGGTCGTAGAGTGCCGCGGCAGTTACGGCGGCCAGTGGTATGCCCTTATAGGCCGGTCCGTAGAGTAGGTCAAAGCCCATCCCCGAGTCGACGATGGCCTGTGCATAGTAACGTCCAAGGCGGGCCAGGCTGGCGCCACTGTTGAAGAGTCCGGCATTGAAGAAATAGGGGCTGACCCGCCCCGATTTAAGGGTGAATTCCCCAAATCTCAGAACCCCGACATCGAGGGCAAAGCGTAAAAACTCCCGTTGATAATCCTGCATGAATCGGTACCTGTTGAATGCGATTGTGCATTGTACTTTTTTTCGTTGG
>JBEVVR010000034.1:0-117203 GCA_040507035.1 Candidatus Thiodiazotropha sp. | reverse complement strand
CGGCCTGTATTATTCACTCAATTTCAGCATTTATGGGTAATCGAGTGCTGATTTGAAATAGCAGAGGGGACTTGCTACCCGTTGACACATATAATGCGGTGGTTTTTTACTTAATCAGAGGTGTTCGTGAAATCAGCCAGCAGGCTTTCCGACTGGTTCGAGACGCTGACTGTCTACTGGCAGCCGGGTACGCGTAGTATGCTCTTTCTCGGCTTCTCCGCCGGACTGCCCCTGTTACTGGTCTTTGGTACCCTTTCCCGATGGTTGCGAGAAGCCGATATCGACCGCTCAACCATTGGATTTCTCAGCTGGGTGGCCCTTGCCTATGGTTTCAAATGGGTATGGGCGCCACTGGTCGATCGCTTGAAGCTTCCCTGGTTGAGCGAAAACCTGGGAAGGCGCCGTGCCTGGATGCTATTGGCCCAACTCTCGATCATTAGTGGATTGTGTGGATTGGCCTTCTCAGATCCCCGTGATGGACTGCAAGGCTTTGTGTTACTGGCGCTTCTGGTGGCCTTCTCTTCAGCGACGCAGGATATCGCCATCGATGCCTATCGTATCGAACGGGCAGCGGTAAGATTGCAGGGTGTGATGGCCGCCAACTACATGATTGGCTACCGTATCGCGATGATCGTGAGCGGTGGGGGTGCCCTGGGTATAGCCCAATTGGCAAGTCCGAGTGAAACTGGCTATTACCTCAGCGCCTGGATGGTCGCCTATCTGGCCATGGCTGGCTTGATGTTGGTGGGTGTGGTAACTGTACTCTTGATCGATGAGCCAGATGTCCAACCGAACTCGGATACTCTTGAACAAGAGGCGGTTGTGGATCGTATGATCGAACGCCAATCTTGGTTGCCTGGGGTATTACGTCACTTCAGTGAATGGTTCTATGGTGCCGTAATCAGTCCTTTTGCCGATTTCATTCGTCGTTATCGTTGGCATGCAGTATTGATATTGGCCCTGATCGCCACCTATCGCATCTCTGATGTGGTGTTGGGTGTGATTTCAAATGTCTTCTATGTCGATATGGGATTCACTAAAGGTGAGGTTGCCGTCATCGCCAATGTCCTGGGGATTGTTATGACGCTGCTGGGAGCGGTTCTCGGGGGCATGTTGGTAACCCGAATGGGTGTCATGCGCATCTTGTTCTTGGGTGGGGTGCTGGCGGCGGCAACCAATCTGCTGTTTGCCTGGATGGCCGGTGTGGGCCACAACCTTGTGATGCTGACAGTGGTAATTGTGGCGGACAATCTCAGTGCAGGGCTTGCCACATCTGCCTTTGTGGCTTATCTCTCCAGCCTTACCAACGTCTCCTATTCAGCGACACAGTATGCGCTTTTCAGCTCTATAATGCTGTTGTTGCCTAAATTTATTGGTGGTTTTTCAGGTGTCATGGTTGACGGCATAGGCTATGTGAATTTCTTTCTCATAACGACAGCCATGGGTATCCCGGTGTTGATCCTGATGCTCTTGGCGATGCGCTATCTCCCCCCGCGTGAACTGCCCGACCCTGAGCCGGGCACCGACACCTAGAGGAAAACCTTGTGGATTGGTTTGAGGATAGATGAATGATTGAACAAAGCAGCTATCTTGCGGCTTTTGTTGTTGGACTGCTTGGAGGCGGGCACTGTGTCGGTATGTGTGGAGGTATAGTCGGTGCGTTGACATTTGGTCTTCCAGCCCCTGTGCAGAGTCGCCTGATAAGCACATTGCCCTATCAGTTGGGATATAACCTGGGTCGCGTCACCAGCTACGTTGTGGCCGGGGCGATCATGGGGGGATTGGGCGTGTTGCTGACCCAGGCTGTACCGATCTACGTTGCGCAGCAGGTATTGCTGGTGATCGCAGGTGTCTTCATGATCCTGCTTGGGCTCTATCTTGGAGGTTGGTGGACGGGACTCTCAAAAATCGAACGTCTGGGCAGTCTGTTGTGGACCAAGATCGAACCTTTTGCCCGTAGGTTGCTGCCGGTAAAGACGCCCGCACAGGCATGGGTTTTGGGATTGGTTTGGGGTTGGATACCCTGTGGCCTGGTCTACAGCATGCTGGTGTGGACGGTGACCGCAGGGAGTGTGGCCAAGGGGGCCGGCCTGATGTTGGCATTTGGCCTCGGTACCCTGCCGAATCTGTTTGTCATGGGTATATTGGCCGGCAGCATCGCGCGCTGGCTGAAAAATGTGTGGGTCAGAAGAGCGGCAGGTTTGACCGTTATCCTGTTTGGGATCATTACCCTGGTCAGGGCGCTATGAGTGCTTCTAGGACGCTCTACCGAGCAGGCCGTTAGTAAACTCGCCCTGCTCGAAAGAGGATGCCGAGTCGTCAGTCGATATAGAAATCCTGGGAGAGTTTCGCCGAGTAGTAGCGGGTTTCGCCTTTAGGTTGAACTTGAATCTCGAAGTTCAGTGTCTCCTGGTCAGCAATACGAAATTCACCGATGTAGTAGATTGCATCACCTTCGATGATCTTTCTCATCGGGATGCTGATTAACTGACCTCGTATATTATTTGCCTTTGCCATGACCACTGCCTCTGAGGGTTTGCCCGTGGTTCCCTCTACCGACTTGATTACACTCACATTGAGCATACCTCGGTATTTACTGCGTTGAATGCCGTATTGCCTGGCTATAGCAGGTTCAAGTGATGCGCTGGGAATGGCGTTATGGTGTATGGTGAAACCGGGTATGGAGGTACTGTTTTCCGCCCAGCCCACCGTGGTCGTTAGCAACAAGATAAAAAAAAGCGTGACAAATTTTGAATACGGCATTGAGAGACCCCTCCTGATTTTAGCCGTCGGTCTGTGTGACCGATCTTTGTTGTTGTTTCAGTGTAGCCGATCGGTGGGATCGGGTGAAGTGGCGAAAGCTTGGGGGGATAGCGGATACTGCAACTAAAAAATTGACAATATAAGTAACAATAACAGTAAGTTATAGCAATAAGTTAAAGCTGTGAAGAAGTAACTATAGTCTGAGTTGGGACTCAGGAGGCGTTCTGCGACACAAGCTTTGGTTTCTGACGTTGGCTGCTATGCAGGGGCCGGTTGTTACTAATCCGATTGGACATGTTACGCAGTGCGGTTAACTGTCGCGCCAGCTCGGTGTACTGCTCCTGCAGCTCAAGGATGCGATACTGCAAGGTGTTGCGTGACTGACCGATCTTTTGCAGATTGTTGAGGCGTTTCTCCATCATCTCCTTATGATCCTTGATCTGCATCACCAGGGGTTCAAGAGCGGTCACTATCCACTGATTGATCTCAGTGTCGGCGCGGTAGAAGATGTCACGGGCACGTTTTACCAGTGCGGAGAAGAAGCGTTTGACAACAAAATTCTGTTCCATCATCGCGGTAACCGGGCTGTTCCTGAAGATTTCCGCCTCCTGATGCAGCAGTTCTAGTTCGACGCGATACTTCACGATGGAGAACATCTTTGGCTGAACCACGGCAAAACCGTGTTCGTTTTGAAATTTACGATAGATGGCGCGGATCAGTTTACGTGTCTGCTCGCTCTGATTCACCACCTGGAGCATGGTGCGGCGCGTCTCCTCGAATAGATTCTTCATCGAGGATTTCATGCCACTGGTTGTCCAGCTGTTGGTCATCTCTTTTTTGCAGCGTTTGATGGTCTCATCGAGCAGATTCAGGCTGAGGATCTCCGACAGCATGTCCGCTTGCTGTTTAAGCTGTTTCCGGCTTTGTTGGAAAGTCTCCACATCGCGAAGGTACTGGGCCTGTTCACTGCGGGTCTTTTCCATCAGGTTGTTGATGACATCATCGCTTTTGTCGCTCAACTCTTCCAGCTCTTCAAGTTGATACTTGGTCTCGTTCAGTTTCCCCGAGAGCATGCTACGGCTGTTGTCCAACATCTGTCCCACATCGGAACTGAGCGTATCGAGGATGATCTGCTGCTTGATATTGACGACGTCCTGGCCCAGATAGTTCTCCAGGTCCAGCAGGCCGCTCTTGTCCAGCAGTTCGGATTCATTCTTGATCTTTGCCAACAGGCCTTTCTGCGCGGAGATGGGAAATACAACCTTGGTTTCCACTCCCAGCATATCGGCGGTGGAGGTGAGTTGGTTGTTAATAGCGTCGTGGATGTCCTCATGCTCGCGCAGGTCATCCCACAGGGTATCGATTTTGTTGAGTACGACCATCATGCCGCGCTGGCGACCACTCTGAAAACCCTTCACATGGTGTTGCCAGATCTCCATGTCGCTGCGGGTCACGCCGGTATCGGCACCGAGCACGAATAACACCGCCTGGGCTGTCGGCAGCATGTTCAAGGTCAGTTCTGGCTCCGATCCCAAGGCGTTCAAGCCCGGAGTATCGAGAATGATCAGCCCTTTTTTCAACAATTCATGGGGGAAACTGATCATGGCATGGCGCCACTTGGGTATCTCCACGGTCTCAGGTGGCTCTGTCTGATGGGGATGCAGATCCTGGCTGTAGAGTCCGAGATGTTTGGCATCCTCCAACGGGACCGTTTTGGTCTGCACAACCTCATTCAATGCGGCCTGCATCTGCTCTACCGAATCGACCTCCAGTGGGTAGTGGACCCACTGCTTGGTATCATGGCGTAATTGGGTCAGGGTGGTCTCTTGCAGGCGTGTCTCGATGGGCAGCAGACGCACATAGGCCTCGTCGCGCACATCGTCGTAGAAGATCTCGGTGGGGCACATGGTGGTGCGACCAGCATCGGAGGGGAGTAGACGCCTGCCGTAGTCGGCGAAGAAGATGGCGTTGATCAGCTCCGTCTTGCCACGGGAAAATTCGGCAACAAAGGCGATGGTCAGTTTATCGCCCTTGAGGGTAGTTAAGGTATGTTCAATGCGCTGTTGAATATCCTCTGAGGACATTCCATTCTCTTCGAGCCAGGGGCCATACTCCTCAATGGTGTTGATGACGTCCTTTTTCCACTGTTCGTAAGCCTGTAACTGTTCTTGAAATCTTACTTTTTCCATACCGTTGCCCCAAAAATATTTTTTAGCCGTAACAGACTCTTAACTATTTTTTTCAGTGCTCCCGCAATGATACGCGAGGTGTCACCTCGACGCCATATACGGGTCTCTCAATTTGCAAACTCTATCGGCAGTTTAGCTGGGGACTTTAACCGTAAACGCTTACCCCGAGAGCTTTTTCCGGAGATCAGGTCATCCCCATCCCTAGGGTACCAGCTCACTAAAAGGGACTGTTGGTGATATCCAACAGCGGGTCCATCAGCAGCATCTTCAGCAGGATCAGGCCGATGATCACCAGCATCGGTGAGAGATCTATGCCTCCGGTCGGGGGAAGGATCTTCTGTGCCGGAGTGAGTAGGGGGGAGGTCAGGCTGTAGAGCAGTGCGACCGCCGGGTTGTAGCTCCCGGGATTCACCCAGCTGAGGATCACCTGAATCAAAATCCCAAACAGGTAGATGTTGATAAACAGTTCCACCAATTCCGGTATAGCCCAGATGAAAGGGGCGATCAGACCGATGCTGCTGCCGCTGATAGTGGCGATGAGAAACAGCTCAATCGCCTTGAGCAGCCAGGCAAGCAGGAGTGAGGAGAGGTCGAGGCCGCCGAAACCGGGAATTATTCGCCGTAGTGGCTTCAGCGGCGGATTAGTCACCTTCACCAGAAATTGGGAGATCGGATTATAGAAATCGGCCTTTACCAGCTGCAGCAGGAAGCGCAGCAGTACGGCCAGGATATAGAGCCCGAACAGGGTCTGTACCAAAAAGATGACGGGGTTGGTCAGATAGCTGCTGCCCATTATCTCTCTCCCAACATCTCTGAGAGTTCCATGGAACGCTCCATGGCACCCCGTAGGGCCTTGTCGAACAGGGCCCTGATTTCGCCCTCTTCGAGAATATTCAGTGCCTGTTCCGTGGTGCCCCCGGGGGATGTGACCTTCTCTCTGAGCACCGCGGGGGAGTCGCTGCTCTCCAGGGCCATGCGGGCGGCACCGAGGGCTGTCTGCAGGGTCAACAGGTGGGCGGTATCGTCATCCAGCCCCATCTCCCGGGCGGAGGCCTCGATCGCCTCCATGACAAGGAAAAAGTAGGCGGGACCGCTGCCGGAAACGGCGGTCACCGCATCCATCTGAGACTCCTTGTCTACCCAGCGGGTAACCCCCACTGCTCGCAGTATGCTTTCTGCCTGGTTGCGTTGTGACTCGGAAACGGCGGAACCTGCGTGCAGGCCTGTGGCGCCTGACTGAATCATCGCCGGGGTGTTGGGCATGCTGCGAACAAGTGCCACCCCACCGCCCAGCCACTGCTGCAGGGCGGACTCCCTGACCCCGGCAACGATAGAGATCACCAGGGGTTTGAGCTGTTGGATGCTTGGCGCCAGCTGCTGTGCCACCGCCTTGAGCACCTGGGGTTTGACGGCCAGAACCACTACCTCCGCAGCGGCTAGCGCCGAGTTGTTGTCGGCCTGGGTGTGTACGCCGCAGCGGGCAGCCAGCTGCGCCAGCTTGTCACTGTCGGGGTCACTGACCGTGATACTTGCCTTGTCATAGCCGTCGGCGATCAACCCGTTTATCAGGCTGGTGGCCATGTTACCGCCACCGATGAATGTGATGTTATTGCTCATGCCGTTGTTGTTAACCTGCTTTGGAAGGGTGCGAACCCTGTTGATTATACTGCCGTGGACCGAAAATTGCGGTGCCGATTCTTATGATTGTGGCGCCCTCCTCGATGGCGGCTTCGAGATCCTTCGACATCCCCATGGAGAGGGTATCCAGCGGTGTTTTTGCACCCTGTAGCTCGTCACGCAGCCATCTTAACCGCTGAAAGGGTTGATGTTGAGCCGTTTCCTCGGTCGCGGGTGCCGGGATCGTCATCAAGCCCCGAACTCTAATATTGGGGAGTCGGGTATAGGCCTCGAACTCCTCTCGTAATGCCTCCTCGCTATAACCGTCCTTGCTCGTTTCGCCACTGCTGTTGACCTGCAGGCAGATATTCAGCGGTGGCAGATGGGGAGGGCGCTGATCACTCAGGCGGGTGGCGTGTTTGAGGCTGGCGAGGCTATGGACCCAAGCAAAATTCTCCGCGATCGGCCGGGTCTTGTTGCTCTGGATACGGCCGATGAAGTGCCACTCCAGCTCTCTGTCGCGGAGCCGGTCGATTTTCTGCAATGCTTCCTGGAGATAGTTTTCGCCGAAACAGCGCTGTCCGAGATCCGCCAGCGCGGCAATCTCCTCCAGGCTCTTGGTTTTGCTGACAGCGAGCAAGCTCACGCTGCCTGGTGCTCGATTGGATGCCGCTTCCGCCTGGTGTATGCGATTCAATACACGTTGAAAGCGCTGCTGCAGTGTCTCTGGAATCGGGTCTGTCACGCTAGATAGGTCTGTTGATCTCTGTGGTATGCTTCAAAGTGAGGCCTGGTTTGTGTCATTTCAAGTTAAATTTTAACCGCAACCCGGCTAAACTTATCTAGTTTTAGGACGATAGTCATGAAAAGCGCAAATCTAAGGATTGGATCAGTGTTAATAGTCTATACCGGGCGACTCGTCGAGTGTCTTTAGAATTTCTAATGGGGGAATGAATGGATATCGCTGAACTTCTGGCCTTCAGTGTCAAACACAACGCATCTGACTTGCATCTCTCATCCGGTTTGCCGCCGATGATTCGTGTCGATGGCGATATCAGGCGGATCAACGTCCCCGCTCTTGAACACAAGGTGGTGCACTCCCTTGTGTATGACATCATGAACGATAAGCAGCGCAAGGACTTCGAGGAGTATCTGGAGCACGATTTCTCCTTTGAGATCCCCGGGCTGGCGAGATTCCGTGTCAATGCCTTCAACCAGGCCCGCGGTGCCTCGGCGGTATTTCGTACCATCCCCTCCAAGGTGTTGACCCTGGAAGAGCTCGGTTGTCCCTCCACATTCAAGGATATCGTGGATGTACCCCGTGGCCTGGTGCTGGTGACCGGTCCCACCGGTTCCGGTAAGTCGACCACCCTGGCCGCCATGATGGACTACAAGAACGACAACGACTACTCCCATATCCTCACCATCGAGGACCCGATCGAGTTTGTCCACAGCAGTAAGAAGTGTCTGATCAATCAGCGTGAAGTCCATCGTGACACCTTGGGTTTCTCCGAAGCGCTGCGCTCCGCCCTGCGTGAGGATCCGGATATCATCCTGGTCGGCGAGCTACGTGACCTGGAGACCATCCGCCTGGCACTCACCGCCGCAGAGACCGGTCACCTGGTTTTCGGTACCCTGCACACCAGTTCGGCAGCCAAGACCATCGACCGTATCATCGATGTCTTTCCTGCCGGTGAGAAATCGATGGTGAGATCGATGCTTTCAGAATCCTTACGCTCGGTCATTGCCCAAACCCTGTTGAAAAAGATCGGCGGTGGACGAATAGCGGGCTGGGAGATCATGATCGGCACCCCGGCGATCCGTAACCTGATCCGAGAAGATAAGGTTGCGCAGATGTACTCCGCGATTCAGACCGGTCAGGCCGCAGGCATGCAGACCATGGATCAGGCGCTGAAGGATTTGGTGCAGCGGGGTGTAGTGAGCCGCCTCGATGCCAAGGCCAAGGCACAAAACAAGGATCAGTTCTAAACTATAAGTTATCTTCCGGGGATATGATGCGATCTGTTCAGCCCTCGCCAGATTTGCAGTAAGCTGTCTGAATCAGTAGAAATTTCTCGCTGCAACGGGTTGGATTGTGATTTAAGAGGATACGACTATGGAACTACACGCACTGCTATCGGTGATGGTGAAAAACAAGGCCTCCGATCTGTTCATCACCGCAGGGCGGGAACCCTCAATCAAGGTGGATGGAAAGATCCACCCGATCAACAAAACTCCTTTGACACCCAGGCAGACCAAACAGATGGTCTACAGCATCATGACCGATGCACAACAGAAGGAGTTTGACGAAACCAAGGAGTGCAATTTCGCCATCAGCGCAAAAAGCCTTGGACGCTTTCGTGTCAGCAGTTTCTATCAGCGCGATACCGTGGGTATGGTGTTACGCCGTATTGAGACCAAGATCCCCACCCTTGAGTCGCTCTATCTGCCTCCCATATTGCAGGATCTCTCCATGGTCAAGCGGGGTCTGGTGATCTTCGTCGGCGCCACCGGTACCGGTAAATCCACCTCGCTGGCTGCGATGATCGGTTACCGAAACACCCGGGGTGATGGTCATATCGTCAGTATCGAGGATCCCATCGAATATATGCATGACCACAATACCTGCATAATCACTCAGCGGGAGGTTGGCATAGATACCGATTCATACGAGGTGGCCTTGAAAAACACCTTGCGCCAGGCACCCGATGTTATCCTGATCGGTGAGATTCGTACCCGTAAGACCATGGAGCATGCCATCTCCTTCGCCGAGACCGGTCATCTCTGCCTATCTACCCTCCATGCCAACAATGCCAACCAGGCGTTGGATCGCGTCATTCATTTCTTTCCGGAGGATGCCAGAGAGCAGATCTTCATGGATCTCTCCCTCAATCTGAAGGCTATCGTGGCCCAGCAGCTGATCCCCCGCGCTGACGGCAACGGTCGTCGCGCTGCGGTTGAGGTATTGCTGAATACACCGCTGGCCGCTGAGCTGATTCGCAAGGGTGAGATTCACAAGCTCAAGGAGTTGATGAAGCGTTCAACGGAACACGGCATGATCACCTTTGATCAGCATCTGTTCCAACTCTATCAAGAGGGGGTTATCAGTTATGAGAATGCCCTGGCCCATGCCGACTCGGCCAACGATGTACGCCTGATGATCAAATTGGGCGCAACCCATACCAGCGATTCACTGATCGATGAGCTGGAAGGGATTACCCTGTCTGAAGGCAAGCAAACATAGCCAAAGTGGACCCACTCTGAGCTATCGATCCAGACCTTCGAGATAACGCTGAGCCATCTGATACTGCCGCTCCGATTCATTGGCGACACCGCCGTCGTCATTGAGGATCATTTCGCAGTTTTTCGCCATCCGGGCCTGCATCGCCGCCTTCCATGCCCCCCGGGCACCGCTCTGATCATCACTCGAGAGTGAAGCGGCCGCCGCCGCTGCCACAAAGTGCTCGGCCTGGGCCGCCCAATCGGCATCGCTGCCGCAGGCGGTGTAGGTCTGGGTGGCAAATGCCTTTACGGTCTTATAGGTCTCCTCCAGCTCTGCCGGTGTAATATCGCGATTGGCAGCGGTATCAATGGCACGGCTGATCCGTGGGTCTTGACTCAAATGGCTGACATTGGCAACAAACTGACCACCCAGTACCCGCTGTTGAACAGCAGTCAGTCCGCTGATGGCCTCTCGTAAATCGTGGTCGTTAGTGATGTTCTGAGGCATGAGAGATCCCTCCTGAGAAAGACGCAATCACAAATAGGAGCTATCTGTTTAACTATCATAGGATTGCCCTGAAGCACGGGTGATGATCTGGATCAGTTAATTAGCATATTCTGCTTAATAGGCTTTCAAGAAAAGCCTCAGTATTCAGGGCGCATGATTTTCATTGCCTAACAGGGCGACAATCTCCTGAAACTGATTTTCCCTGGCCCAGTCCAAGGCGCGCTTGCCGTTGAAATCGACCCGCTCGCGGTCCACTGGGTATTTCAGCAGGCGCTCCACGGTATCCTGATGGCCGAGCTTTGCCGCCCAGATCAATGCGGTCCATCCCTTCGTCGACTCCACTTGATTGATATTGGCTCCGTTCTCTATCAACAATTCGACCAGTTCGGGATGGTTGTTCGAGGCCGCCAGCATGAGCGACGAATAGCCGCCCTTGTCCCTCTGGTTGACATCCGCCCCCGCGAGGATCAGCTGTTTGGCCGCCTCCAAATGGCCATTCAGTGCGGCCTTCATCAAGGGGGTCCAGAGACAGGCATCCTTGACGTCGATAATCGTTTCGTTCGCAATCAACCGGGTGAGGGTAGGGAGGTCGCCTTGCTCGGCTGCAATCAGCAGCTCGGGTGTTTCCTCAAAGGCACTCTCGTTCGATCTGTCATTGGCACAGCCAGCTAGCAGGGGGATGAGAAGTGCGAGGCGGCAAAATTGCAAAAAATGAGTTGGGCATATGAGTTTCATCCTCTCTATTCTCACTACCCAAGGAGGGGGCTCAATGCGGATTCGCAATTACCCTATTTATCGGGTCTCTTTTTCGGATCGAACATGGGATTGGGAAAGGGTGTGATATTGGAGTCGGAGTCGATCTCGATGATCTTTCCCGGCCCCTGTTCCGACTTCTCCACCTCGTCGATGCGAATTACCGCGTGGATCGGAATCCGGGTGCGGTGAACCCCGGAGAACTCATTTTTCAGTTTCTCCGCGGAAGGATCGACTACCACCGAGCTGGTCTCCTGAAAGATCAGATCCTCAACCTCGACAAAACCATAGAGCTCTCCCTGACGCACGCTCTTGGCGTAGATTTCGTAGACTTTACCCTGGTTTAGAAATGTGACTTTATATACGCGCATGACAGATTCTAGATTTCAGGAATGATTTATAGTAGTACCTGAATCCGCAGATTCCTATTCCACCCTTGCCCCTGTGACGGTTTGTCATGGATCGCTATTTTTTCTGATCCTGTCACAGGGTTTCGCTAATTGTACACCATTTACATGACACTAAATAAAAGAACGATAGGTCGATAGCCATCAGCTTGGCTTGGTTGTAGCTGACACAGTCTGAAAGACTCACATCTGGCCTCCTCGATTAACGCTCCACCTCGCAGATTGGATCTCGGTCAGCCAATAGATTCACTTAAGCATGATATTGATCCAAGGGTAATTATTTCACATGTAGTTTGTGAAATAACTGCTCGCGCAGGGTAACACCTTGATTCAATCTGGATGTACGTAGGTTTGGTACGCTGATTTGGAGCTGTCTAAATGAGAAAAATATGGGTGTTGAGTTTCATATCACTTCTTAGCTTTAGCGATTTTGTCAACAGTGCGGAAATTCGGCAAACAGCCCATCTCGGGGCATCCGAAGGCCAAAAGGTAGAGATTACCGTGGTTAGATACGAGCTGTAATTCCACCTACTACGCGTCTGGGTTATTTGGTTTCCAAAATCATGCTGTCCTCAATATGGCCGATACATATTGATGAGGATTAATATCTATTACAATTAGGAATTAAAACAATGAGACGATGAATGCCTATAGTATAGATCTATGCAGAGCGCAAATAGTAGCCAACTATATTTCAAGAACTATATTCAGTTTGGTAGATATGCCATTTTTGCCGCGGGCATAGGCCATACTCTATTTCTAATCATATTCTATTATCTCGGAATCTCTCCTTTAGTTATCATCAATGTTTTCAGTGTGCTGATTTATGCATTTTGTTTAAAAGTGCTTGATAAATCATTGGAAAGAAATAATTTTAAGCTAATCGGTTGGTTGGTATATGGCGAATTGATGGGGCATGCCATCTTGGCATCTTACTTTGTGGGTACGCATAGCGGATTTCACTACTATATCGTTGTATTGGCTGTTTTACCGTTCTTGACTTTCAATGATCCAAAAACAGTTGGCATAGTAAAAACGTTGCTGATCATCTGTGTTTTTTCATATATAGATGTTGCAATGCAGGGTTATATCCCTCCCTATGCAATTGAGGAGGTCTATGCAACCGGCCTGAGAGCATTCAATGTATCAGCCTTTGTATCAAGTGCAGTTGTAATCTCCGTGATCTATACGAGTATTAACTATGATGTTCGCAAGCAGCTTGAACATGCTTCTACGACCGACCAACTGACAGGCTTGTATAATCGACGTCTCTTTACCCATTTGGCGGAAATAGAGATGAAGAAAATCAAACGGGATGGATCAACTATTTCGTTAATGATGTTGGATATTGATGATTTTAAGAAGGTAAATGATGAATATGGCCATACATGTGGTGACGAGGTATTAAAAATCATAGCTGCAACGATTCACGAAACAGTAAGGCCGAATGACATCGTATCGAGATGGGGTGGAGAGGAGTTCGTCATCCTGTTAGCCAACACAGACCTCGATAGGGCTTTAACTGTAGCTGAAAGATTAAGAATGAATATTATCAACAGGACCGTGCTTTGCCAGGACGCCGAATTTTCCATTACGGTCACCTTGGGACTTGCCACCCATAGAGATCACAACCAATCATTGGATACATTGATCGAACAGGCCGACCGCGCTATGTACATTGGGAAATCCAATGGCAAGAATCAGTCTGCCGTTGCTGACTATTGAAACTTGGATATCTTGCTTGGTGTCAAAATGGCGATAATTTGCCAGGGGAGTCTCCACAACATGCGCCTTATCTCTCTGATACTATTACTCTCATTGTCCAGCCCGGTGCTGGCTGATCCACAAATCGATAGTCTGCTCAAGGCCGAGGAAGAGCCTGACGGTGTGGTCTTTGAGATCATAGAGGATGACGACGATGCCTTAGGCTGGGCGTTGCCCAAGGTGGCTCGGTTAAGTGCTCAATTGCGCATGCGATTCCCAGATCTGCCGATTGCGGTGGTAACCCATGGGCGTGAGCAGTTCGGTCTGCTGGTTGAGGATGCCGAGGGCCTCATGGCGCCGGTACATGACACAGCAAAACAGCTGCGAACCGAGGAGATCGACCTGCATGTCTGCGGTGTACACGCCGGCTGGAATGGCTACACACCTGAGGATTTTCCGGCTTATGTGGATGTCTCCGCCTCGGGGCCGGCGCAGATTCGCGACTATCAGAACCTCGGTTTTGAACTGATCGTATTAGAGGGTCCGGATTATCAATAAACTGGCGGCGCTTTGAAGCGCAAGGGAATGCAGAATGAAAACATTAAAAGGATTTCTATTTCACATCTTGATGAGTGTCTCCGTTACAGCCCTTTCCTAGATGATTGGGCCATCTCCGATGAAGGTGACCTGAGACTCTATTCCAAAAGAGATCCAACGTGGCCGCTGTCACAGGCAGCACCAGGCAACAGGGTAAGAATAGTGCCCCAAAGCAGAAACAGAGTGCCAACAGCAAACCCAAGAAGGCAAGGGAACGGAATCGCAGCTGAAATACGAATTGAGTTCCAACAAAAGACCCCGATCAAACAAATAGATCTCTCTTGATCTTGAAGATAAATTTTGTGAACAATTTCCCAAATATTAAGTTCCAGTACATTCTAATAAACCAATGGATCGACCGACTCACAGATTTCGCCTCTGCCTCGGCTTAGTATTTTTTTCATGCAAATCGTATTGAAGTCAGCTTAGCCCTCATTCAGGGCGCTACTCGGTCATGAGAAAGGCTCAATCGGCTTTGTATAAAAAAACAGTGGATGTTGCGCTTTATGTGGAAAATGGTCGGAGTGCGAAAATGAATAGATTGTTCTGCCGGTTAGCTTCAATTGTGGCTCTCTTTTTACTCACAACTGGAATAGGTAGTGGTGCGGAATTTAGTATTGGGATGGCGCTATGGAATCCCGATAAGTCTGTTCTCACAGTCACGGCATCAGCTGACAGAGGTCAAAAACTCCTTATACAAAACGCTTACGATTCTTCCCAGGTGCTCGCAGAATCCAAGGTGAGAAAGGATGCCCTGAGAGTACGGCTTCGCTCACCTGGACAAATTCCTTGTCGAGTTCGGGTGGTCAATCTCACTACGGATCAAACCCGGGAAAAGGATGTTATTAGCAGAGCGACTAATACAATACCTGAAGACTGCTCACCCAAGGGCATAACAGAACCACCTCCACCACCAGTAAATCAAGCGCCTACAGCGGATGCAGGGGTCGATCAGGTGCATCAATTGGCGGTGGGTCAAACCAGCGTGACCGTTGTCTTGGATGGCAGTGCATCCATCGATGCCGATGGCTCAATTGTCGATTACATCTGGTCCGGTACGCCTAATCCAGATGATCTGGTATCTCCCAGTATCAGCCTTGGTGAAGGTGCCCATATCTACAACTTGGTGGTGATCGATGATCAAGGAGAATCGAGTCTGTCGGACAGTGTAAAGATCCTGGTCGAACCGGCGCCTGCAGGGCCGCCGCAAACGGCAGAGGAGGCGCATGCCAGCATTAGCGTCTATGAAGGACCCTCCACTTGTATCAGCTGTCATGAAGACCAAGCCCTGGCCATGCATGGTTCCGTACACTATCAACAATCAGGCGATGCCATCAATCTAACCAACGATGTCACGCCGTTCAGCAGCAATGGCCTGCCCCGCGCCGGCGAACGTGGTGATGGCGCCATCGGTATCAATACCTACTGCGGCTCCCATGAAAACTCGCCCCGCTTTACCTGTGCAGGCTGTCATGTGGGTAATGGTCGATTCCCCAATGCAGAACTTCCCTTGGATGAGACTGCTCGCATGGCCGAACTGAGTAATATTGATTGTCTGATGTGCCATCAGGATAGCTATAAACGATTTCCCAGCGGTGAGTTCGAACCCCTGGAGATCGTTGCAATTGGCACAGATGGAAAACCCGATCCAAATCTTGATCCGATTGTGCGGACCGGTGCACAAGGTATTCCCGTGGTTGATCGTGAAACACTCGATTTCCTTTTCGAGCCTGCCGATCTCCACAGTAACCTGGTTAGTCTGGGTGGATCGCCGATGATGCAGGATCGTGTGACTGCAGCGCAGTCGGTACACGCGACTACGAGAAAGTCCTGCCTCAACTGCCATGCCAAAGCGGGTGGTGGTGACGGTACCAAGCGTGGTGACTTGTCATCAGCGTTAGTCGATCCTACGCCGCAGATCGATATCCATATGAGCGCTGCAGGTGAGAGTCTAACTTGCGCGGACTGCCATGACGCGGGCGGCCACCGGCTGAAGGGACGTGGGCTAGATCTCAGACCCAACGATGTAGCCGAGCATTTTACCTGTGAGAGCTGCCACGATCAGCCCCATGGTGACTACAGCGATCGAGTCGGAAGCAGTCGTGACAAACATGCCACCCGGATTGCCTGTCAGACCTGCCATATTCCTACTTATGCCAAGGGTGTGGCAACTGAAACCAACCGGGATTGGGAAGATCCTCACTTCTCTGCCGCCGCCTGTAACGGTCGTGGTGGTTGGTTGCCAAGAGAGGACAAGGCATTGAACCTGACACCGTCTTATCATTGGTTCGATGGTACCAGCCAAGTCTATGTACTGGGAGAGGACTTGGCTGACTATCCATCGACGGTTTTGGAGGACGGAAGTGAGGCCATTACCCTGGGCCTGCCCAATGGATCTGTCAACACACAAAATGCCAAGATCTATCCGATGAAGGAGCATACCTCTAAGTCAGCGGTACATGACACGAGCAATAGCCTGATTGCACACTCGACCTTTGAGTTTTTCCGCACCGGCAGTTTCGATACCGCGGTACAGACCGCGCTGGAACAGACGGGTAGGAGTGGTGATAGTTACACGGTCAAGAAGGTCCATACATACCAAACAATCAATCATGGTGTTGAGGACTCTTCAGCAGCACTTGAGTGTGGATCCTGTCATGCAAGTCTCTCTGGTGGACCGTTGCGCATGGATCTGGCAAATGATCTGGGTTACGGGCTCAAAGCAAGTGAGGCCGAGGTCTGTACGCAGTGTCACGAAAACAAAGGTGGTATGAGCTTCACCAAGGTGCACAATAAGCATGTCAGTGATAAAGGAATCGATTGTTCAACCTGTCATAACTTTACTAGACCTGAACGTGGCTTGAATGCAAACATTGCCAACTTCATAGAAGACTAAGAGGGATCTGTTTTCACAGCAGGGATGCTGAAACTGGTTCTGATAAAAACCCATCCATAGAAATAGGGTGGGTTTTTTTTACCCATATGAAATGCATTTCCATACTCACCCAGGTAACAATCGGTTGAGTACGCTAACTGTGCCTGGTTACAAAAATGACCGAGGCAAAAATACACAATCATCGATCAACGAGCTACACTAGGTGCACGACTAAAAATAAGACAATTCCATTTTTTTGAAATTCCAATCGTCCCAAATGATGTACACTGGGGTGAAATAATTAAATACTAATATATCACTTGCTGACATTCGCACCTGGTGTTGGTGCATTAACTCCAATAACAATCTCAGCACAAGTGTTTGTCCTGGAGGAGGAATAATGGAGACAACTGTATATACAGGCAGTACCCGATGGCACGAACTCGTTGTCAACAAAATCACATTCACCAAACCTTTCGAATGGTTGAGGAAAGGTTGGAAAGATATGCGGGATGCGGCTCGTTACAGTCTCACCTATGGCGCTGTCATCGTGGTTATCAGCGGTCTGCTGACACTGGCCCTGTTTTCAACCGACAGTATGTTTCTCTTGCCCTTTCTCGTTGCGGGGTTTTTTCTCATCGCTCCATTCCTGGGTATAGGCCTGTATCAAATGAGTGCGCACCTGGAAAGAGGGGAGCCGTTGAAAACCTGTAACGCCCTTGAAGCCTGGAAGAGCAATCATATCCACATCAGTATGATAACCGCGGGCTTTTTCATCATGATGCAGCTTTGGATAGCCTCCAACTATGTGCTGTTCTCCCTGCTCTATGAAGGCATATCTCCCCCGTTGGATAACTTCTTCACGAGTGTCTTTCTGTCGGAAAAAGGGAGAAACTTTACCATTGCAAGTATCATGGTTGGTTTCTTCTTTGCCTGGTGGGCCTACATGATCAGCGTGATAACTGTACCTATTCTCATCGACCGCAAGATTGACGGATTTACCGCAATGCGTCTCAGTATCAAGTCTGTACTGAAAAACATGCCGGCGATGATGCTTTGGGCATTTTTTATTGTGTTGATTGTGGGTATAGGACTGCTTACCTATTTCATTGGATTGATTATTGCCTTGCCGTGGGTTGGGCACGCAAGCTGGCACGCCTACCGCTCGCTGGTTCCGCAAGATCATGAGTAATAGTCCTGGGATCTACTGCAGTATCAGTGATGGACTATCCGAAACTCGAGTGAATGAGCATCTGGATAAATGGCTGGCCTCTGGTGAAGCCTATCAGGCGTCTCTTTCTATGAACCTGTGTCGCTACAACTGCTGAGGCAGGAATAGTCGTCAGCAGTAGATTGGATGCTCAACAACGCTTAATTCTTTTGGCTGATTACCAAGCAGATCGATGAACACAGCACTATCTTAGCGCCGCTTCGGCGCGCTCAATCCTAGAATCGACGGGGCAAGGAAAACCCCGTCAAGGTGAATCTGTCTATCCAGATGTTGCTATCAGTTGCTGCTGCGAATTGCGTCGAAGTCGTCAGCAATCAATAGGTTGGTCAGAAAAAACGCTTTCGCACGGGTCTTCTTCTGACGTTGCATCTTCTCTTTCTGGATCGGGCATTCATGTGGCTGCCAGTCACAGGCCGTTCCGCTGATTACCAGGTGTGGGCACTCCTGGCAGATTTTCGATTTGTAGAGACCGGTCATTTTGAGCATCTCGATTAGTTGCATATTTACAACTAAAAAAATAGCACAATTACAAGGAATTACAACTTAATTTCTAAATTATTTGCAAAATTGTGACAAATTACCAAAGTGTATTATAAAAACTACTTCTAGCTCTGGATGAGCCATTAATAGGCCGCCGCTTTTCCTGGGCGCCCAGGGCCGTATTCAAGGCAAAAAACCATGATGGGAAAACTGCGATGGGTCTCATCTGCATATGCTATTGTCAATTTAAAAAGCAGAATTTTTTACCCCACCCGGAGCCACACCAATGGACGCACAACCACCTTTCAATCGCTGGCTTGTCGTCGTCGGCGCCATACTGATTCAACTCGCACTCGGTGCGATCTATGCCTGGTCAGTATTCACCGCCCTGCTAACAGATCCCGCGGGTCCCTATGCCTTCAGTGCCAGTGAGACCGCCTGGGTATTCTCAGCGGGGCTCGCCACGTTCGCCATTGTCATGGTTTTGGCTGGGCGCTGGCTACCAAAGACCGGACCGCGTTGGCTGGCGGTGGCAGGTGGCCTGCTGCTGGGTGCCGGATATATACTCGGCGGACTGTTCGGCGGCAGTTTCTGGGCCCAACTGATCTTCATCGGCCTGATGGGTGGGGCAGGCATAGGGCTTGGGTACGTGGTGCCCATCGCTGTCGGTGTGAAGTGGTTTCCCGACAAGAAAGGGCTGATCACCGGGCTTGCTGTCGCCGGGTTTGGTTTCGGTGCCACCATCTGGGTCAAGCTGGCCGGCTCCTGGTTTGGCGGCCTGCTCAATACGACAAACCTGTTCGGCCTGCCCGGTGTACAAAGCGTGTTCATTATCTACGGTATCGCATTTGCCATCCTTGTGCTCCTTGGCAGCAGCGTCATGATCAATCCTCCCAAGGGATACCGCCCGGCCGGTTGGACCCAGCCTGACATCAACAGCCATCAGAGCCATGGCGCCGTAGATTTCAGCGCATCTGAAATGTTGCATACACGGCAGTTCTACACGTTGTGGTCAGTGTTCATGTTCTGCGCCCTGGCCGGCCTGATGGTGATCTACTGCATCAAGTTGTTCGGCATCGATGCGCTACAGCACCAGGGTATCGCCGATGCGGGTGTCATCACCGGCACAGCCATGGCCTGGTATGCAATATTCAATGGCATCGGTCGTATCGCATGGGGCAGCGTATCCGACCATATCGGCCGCAAGGCGTCGATCGTGCTGATGGCAGCACTGCAGGGCGTTATCATGTTGATGATTTACCATGTATTCATCGCATTCGGCATGGTCAACGGCTTCATCGTCGCAGCAGCCCTGATCGGATTCAATTTCGGTGGCAATTTCGCGCTGTTTCCGGCAGCCACGGCAGACTACTTCGGCAACCGTAATGTGGGTAGCAACTACGGCTGGATCTTCACCTCCTACGGAATTGCGGGGATCGCAGGCCCGCTGTTGGCCGGCTATTTCAAAGATACCGCGCAGGGGGTTACCTATCCGATCATCTGGATGACCCCGTTCGTCATCGCAGGCGCGGCATGCCTTGTTGGTGCGATTATTATGGCGTTGAGTAAAAGGCCTGAACCACCTGGGGGTTGGCGAAGGCGTAAGTCTGACCGAATGGCCACTGATCGCGGTAATTAGATACTCGTTCTAACTTCATTAATCAGTCCAATTATCAGATGCAATAGGCTAAATCAGAATGAATATTTTTGTGCTGGATAATGATGTTACAAGATGTGCACAGTATCATTGCGATCAACATGTCGTGAAAATGATACTGGAGAGTGTGCAGATACTTTGTACGGCACTGAACAAGAAAGGATTTAAAACGCCATACAAATCGACACATGTAAAGCATCCCTGTGTACTTTGGGTCGAAGAATCCTATGAGAATTATTTGTGGTTAACAGCGCTTACCATGGCTTTAAACAAAGAGTATCTTTACCGCTACGAAAAGAATACAAAGCATAAATCAATTTTAGTTCTTGAAGCGATCAGGGCTTATAAATATGAGAATGTCGGGCTAACCGAATTTGCTCAAGCAATGCCAGAGAAATACAAGGTACCAAAGGATGCTGTGAAAGCTTATCGCCAATTTTACCTGGGGGAAAAAATGGGTTTTGCGAAATGGACAAAGCGTAAGGTACCCAAATGGATAATCTGTGCCTGAGGTATCAATCTAATTGCTCTCCAGGCCAGCAGTCTTCGAGAAAAGATGTCTGTGACACCCTCAGGTAATATTCGCTATTCGCAGCGTGAAGGCGAATCCAAGATAATCGCCAGTATTGAGGAAGTGAGCTATTTTAGGGATGCCGCGCAGGGGTTACCTATCCGATCATAGGGATAGAGAGGTTGTCTTGTCTACTTGATGCTTAGTGCGCAGCTGCCATTTTATACGGCAACTCTCTGTTCCCAGGTTTTGTGCTTACCATGGTCACGCATCAATTTGTGATCAAGCAGAATTTGATAAGCCAGACTTACCTCCTTGGCGGAGATTGCTTCAAAGGTGTTGATTGTCTCCGGCCATGACCGCGTCCAGCGTTGGGATGTTTGGCCGTCCGGTTTGAAGGTTGCCTTATTGAGTATGTCTTCTGAGCGTTCCAGGCTGTTCGTGCCCAGCCAATTGACAACAGGGTACTGTAATAACTTGGGGTCATGCTCTATGGAGTCGAAATCGACGACAGACGCCAATTCAGGATAACGGGCAGCCAACATACGGAACAAATGCTGGATCAAGGCGATGGTGAAGATCTTCATCTGTATACGGCGTTGACGGTCTGAAGGAAGGCGCTGAATTATCTTATAGGCATGCAGTACTCCGCGAAGATCGTGATAGAGAAAGCGCTTCAGAAATCGGGAATCCATAACGGCTTCGCTCTCCACATCGAGATAGGGGGTATCTAATCCTTGCTGCGAAAAGATCTGCTCGGCAAGTATGACGGGGTCACTGACATAGAACAGGACATGACACTGTAACTCCCGTAGCAGGGCTTCAGTCGCCAGCAGACCATGGGTCTCTTTCATAAAGAGCGAAGTTTGGTGCGTTGGCTTATTCTCCATCAGCATTAAATCGTAATCGGCTTCCTTGTGATTTCTTTCGGCATAGATTCGATAGACCCGGTTCAATGGGTGGTCTGCTGTCAGCTCCTTTTGATAGGGAACGGCCAATCTGTCACCCTGATTGGAGAGGGTGAGTTTGGGTTCAAACTTTATTAGTGGATTGTGTATAAAGTTACTGTTGGGTAGCGATTGTGAAAGAAGTTGTGCCAAATGATTGATGCCGGCGCCGTTGACACCCAGTATTAAATGAATGTCACCGCCATTGCCCATATAGCCTGCATGAGGCATAAATTTCTGGTTGATGCGTTTGTTCCAGAGGTATTGGCTGAGAGACAAGCGTTTGCTTTTTTTAGGAATCTTTTTCATCAGGGATCTCAATGGCTATCGCATCGTCCCTGACGTTCGAGAAAGAAACATGCTAATGAGATTATTATCGTATCGCTGTGGTGGTGATGTGAAGCTGATAGCAATTTACCGACTGTTAACAAATGGCAAGCAATTTGGGTTGTGGTTTTGCGAAAGGGATGGGCGAGGAGACCTATCGATTAGGGCTCAAAGTCCTATTTCAAAAAAATGATTCGGATATCTATAGAAGATAGGTGACGGAGTTTTCAGCAGGATCACTACCAGCATAGTTTTGAAGTGTGCTTTCCCTTATATTCACATATCTTTCAATAGTTAATAGTCAGACCAGACGAGAGTGTCTGGTCTGATTAACGAAGGAGATACCAATGAGTCTTTTATATCAATTAATGTTGAAACGAAGTTCCCGGCCACCTGTGAAGCGGGTCGAATCATCAGTTGATCCGTTGGAGCAGGGTCCAATGCTATGACCTGAATAGCGTGCACTGTCATTTCCGTTATTGAATGATGGCGGTGCTACATGGAAGCGGGTCGATGCCGGTACAGAACAGTCGCGGATATTATCAAAATCTTCAATGAATGATGTCACCGAGGTAATAAAGTGCGGATCGGTTGAAAAAGTTCTGATCACAAAGCTACCAATGCGAAGCAAATTATTGCCGTTCGCATCTAGTATCCAGGCAACCCAACGCGCACCTTCCGCTTCGACACCTGTTCGCCATAAGCGCAAGGTATATTGTTCTCCCACGTACCAGTTGAAGTCGATGAGGCAACGATGAGGCCTGACGATTCCCGGTTCGTCATGGGCAGTGTCACAATCGAATTCACTATCGAAACTGTCAACGGAACCTGGTCCTTCGAACGTATTCGAGTACAACGAGAGAATGATCTTCCTGCCTTCGGGAAATTGTTGAAAACCGAAATAGCCCGCGCCACCGTGATTCCATCTAAAATTTTGGTTGAAAAATACATTCTCGGTGGTATCGTCGACCCGAATGGTCACGTCCATATTCCAGGCCTCCACACCACCTTCATCCCAATAGACTCTCACCGCTTCGTTGGTACCGACGTCACTGTTATGCAACCACCCCGCAGAGTTTCGGAGAACATTCCCGTTCTGGTCGACGATGGCATCAATATAAAACCAGCCATTTTGAGTGCCGCGCACACGAATTCGCTCGTCCACGTTGACGCGCTCACCTGTGTCGGTACAGGGAGCTTCAAGCGGCTGCGACCGTACCACAATGTCATCCCGTGCGGGCAGTATGGTCTCGTTGTAGATCAATGCAGGGGGTGACTGGGGTAGGCAATTAGCAATCGGATCTGTGTTCGATCTGGAATCCCATAGAGGTGTGTATTGGTCAGCTGCATATACTACGAGATTACCGTCATCCTGTACGGCCAAAAGAGCACCGTTGTTCCCTTGGGTTCCGCTGCTCCACAACGCTTGATGGGCGCCGTCGTATAGCACCAGATTGCCATCGAATTGCATCTCCAATCGTGCGCCTTGACCATAAGTTGAGGTAGCGAACATGGCGCCATTAGGCCCGTACTGCACTAGATTGCCATCATCTTGCATCCACAACTCATAGCTTCCATTCGCTGAGATCAAGTGTTCTCCTCGTGAGAGTGTTTCACCGGGTTTGAGCCAGCTGGTGTTTTGGGTATTGTCGGGCTGAGCTGTATTTGAAGCCCAAAGCGGTGTGTAAAGGTCAGCCGCGTATACGACAAGATTACCGTCGTCTTGCACGGCCAGCCGTGCGCCCTCATTGCCCTGAGTGCCACTACTCCACACCGCTTGATGAGAACCATCATAGATTACAAGATTACCGTCATACTGCATTTCGAGACGGACCCCTAGATTATTCGTATAGGTAGCGAACAAGGCCCCAGCGGGACCATACAATACGAGATTGCCGTCATCCTGCATCCAAAGCACATATTGCCCATTGGGTGAGCCTAAATTTTGGCTTTGAGAGAGTGTGTCACCCGGCAAAAGCCACCCTTGATCATTGGCATGGCTCAGTGATGCGCTACTCAACCACAACCAGATGACAACAAAGGCAAAAAATATAGTTGAACTATTTATACTCGATAGACTGGGCGTATTCATAAGAGGTCCTTCTCCATATGTTTGTAACCGGTAGCTATTGAGTCAGTGAAAACCAGAGGTAGAACTGGTATTTTCAGAGCTCATTAATTAAGTGAGGTTTTCTGAACGAGCGCTGTTTAATTGAAAGTACTATTGAACAATTTTGCGTTTCAATAACCCAATAGATAGTGATAACCAATATATCTTGATTTGTAAGATATGTTGTGATGCGGACCGCTGTTTAACAAAGCCTATACAATTAAACAGTTAAAACTAAAAAAACATTAAAGCCTGTTAGAATCTATAAACACTCATAGTGGTCTAACCAACAAAAAAACAGAATTAAAAAACAAAAAATTTATAACTTACAAAAAAACAAAATAAATATCACATTTCAGACAATCAACCCCCATTTTGAACAGGTCACAAGTCGATCACCATCATTGGTTCTACATGACACGGTATACAGAACTCATTATTGCCCATCACCTGAGACAGGCGGGATAATAACCCATCAAAAATAACTCTCTTGGTAATGGGGGTGAAGGCAATACTGATAAATGATCAATGGGGAGAAGTAGGGCGCCAATATGTTGAATATGGCGCCCTAGGTCTCCACCTGCGGCTTATTGACGACCCTCTAAGCCAGCATTTGCGTGATCGCCCCCTTATTCATTGTCATACCTCCCATCGAGATATTGCCGTTCCCGAAAGTATTGATCGATATGCCCATTGCATTGGCAAGGGTAACAAACAGGTCGTTGTGAGGGCGGCCGGCGCCATTCCATATGTAAGGGAAGTTGGTGTCAGCATCGGTTACTGTCTGGCCGTCTCTATGGTTGATTGCCTGGAAGCGGATGTACTGACCTGTCCTAAGGTAGCCTTGCGCATCACCGATCACCAGCCAGGGAAGACGTGTCAGATCGTGACTACCATCTGATAATTGTGAGTGGACGACAACCAATGTGTTATCAAGCAGGCTGGTTCCATCCGTCTCCTGAAGACTGTCAAGGAAATCGAGGGTGTAGCGAACCTGGTCATAACCACGCTTATCCGATGCGTCGACGGTCGAAACAGCAGTCGAATTTGTGAGTGTTGGGGTATCGCCACACACCTCATGGTAGAGGGCGTGGCTGTCGGAAGTGCCATAATCTCCATTGTTATAACCAAACTCATAGTCCGGTGGCCGGGTGAACGACAGATTGACAACCCGTGTTGTATCGGTGTGCAGTGCAGCAGCTGCCAATTGCGCCATCAGCTCACAATGTACCCGCCAGGTCGGATTGTTTGGGTTGCCTTTTTCATAGCCCTCATCCAACTGCGACCAGGGATCGATGATCGAAGCCTGTGATGGGCGGAAGGCGTCGCGTCCACTGACCACATTCGCGGCATTGTAGAGATCGCTTCGCAGGTCGCGCATCTGCGTGAGCTTGATACGATCTTCAGAACTCACATTGGTCAGTAAGCGGTCATACTCGCCACGAACAAATGTGTGCAGCAGGGTTCTTCGGGTCTGGGCCGGCGTTTGAACTGTCGCGCCAGGATCGAGTGGGGTCGGGAACAAGCGATCCCACACGTCCGGCACATAGGTCATAAAGGGCACCTGCTGACCAGGTGCCGAGTAGGCGTGATAACTTTCGCTGCGAGACCATTGACTGGCGTCAGGTGTCGCACGCAGCTCAAGGGACTGCAAGCGAGTGGCAACCCCGTTGGCAGCCAGTTGCTGCGCGATGAACTGGTCGATGGAAGGCCCGTTACCAAGTTCGGCAGAAACCCGGTTGTCCGCTGTCAGCATTTGCGTCATCCCATCAAAATGGGCATTAGCAGGTCCCGTCGGATCGACTTTGGCACTCAGCATATCCAGATTCTGAAATATCGTGGTACGGTTTCGATAGGGGTCGAGCATGCGCATCTTGTCGCGGAATGCCCATGCGGTATCGACTTGATCCTGGGGCACCATCTGTGGGCCGGCAACGGTGGGTTCCCAGCTCCCGCGACGGGCACCCCATTCGACCTCGATGAAAAGGATACGCAATGGCACCCCTGTTGCTGCTCGCGCACTGGGACTGAACAACCAGGGAAGCGAGGCGCCGGCGGTAGTACCAGCCATCAATTTGAGAGCGGTTCTGCGATTGATTCGTTTAGTCATGTCACTCTCCTGATTAGTTGGTGCTTGGACGGCTGCGGAAAGAAGGTGACATCACAAGTTCGATCACCAATGATTGCATGCTATCTGTAGTTGTCAGTTGGTTACTGAGACTTGAGATTTCGCAAGCATCCTGACTCTTATCGTTACGGCCAAGTGCAAAACGGAACATGTGTTCTGTCATGCAGCTGCTTACCGTTCGACTCGTGGGTAGCTGTAACGCCAGGTCAACGGCATTTTGTAACACACCGGTAATGTCGGTGCCTGCGAAACTGCCCGTGGCATCCACTTGACAACCGTTTTCCACGGTACGGTAACGACCCAGTGCATCGTAATTTTCGAAATTGAATCCGGCGCTATCGATTGCATCATGGCAGGCAGAGCAACCAGCGGAGGCACTGTGTTTCATCGCAACTTCATCGCGAGTGGTGCACACCTGCGATTCATCGACAACAAGATCCTCGTCAGGCATCCCGACACCTGCGGCAGGTGCTGGCGGGGGAGCACAGACAATCCCGGTGAGGAACTGCACGCCACGCAAGATGGGTGAGTGACGGGCATCGTGGGATGTTGAGGCCAGGGTGCCGGGTTGAGTCAGTACACCTGCCCGCTCGCTCATGTTCAGATTCAGCTGAACCAGTTGGTCACTATTCGGGGCAGGCACACCGAAGATCGGCGCCAGGCGGTTATTGACATAACCATAGCTGCCAGACATAAGAACAGACCAGGAGTCCGCGTTCCACAGGGCATGCTCAACATAACTCACCGCTGATGCCTTCAGGTCGCTGCGCAGTGCAGTGTCAAATTCAGGAAATGCGGCGGCGTCAAGGGACATGGTATCGAGCTTGTACAAGCCGAGCCACTGAACGAAGAAGTCAGTCAACACCGGTCTGGCTCGGGAATCGTTCAATAAGCGATTTGCCTGGGCGCGAAGGACACTGTCTGTCAGCAGACTGCCATCCGCTGCTGCCGCCAACAGTTCGTCATCAGGTATGTCTCTCCAGAAGAAGTAGGATAGGCGTGAAGCAAGTTCATAGGCATCCAGCTCCCTAGCGTTGCCTATGGCGTTGGAGGTACCAAACTCAGGACGATAGAGAAAGCTTGGTGATTCGAGCAGCCCGGTGAGTGCCAGGCCGAGGGCCTCCTGTGGCGTGGCCGTATTCAGAGCACCTTCCATCAAGGTGTCAATAGCAGTGTTCTCCTCAGTCGACAGGGGGTGCCTGTAGATACGTGGCGCGATAGCGCTTAGCGCTCGACGTGCGCATGCCGCATCATTGCTGTCATTGCATGGCGCCCAACTCCCCAGGGACTGGACTGCTGCTGCGGCAATGGACTCCGCAGCAGTAGCGTACTGATCGACACTTAATGCCGACGGTGCTTGACCTTCAGCTGCATTGGTAAATCCATTCATGCGTTGATCGACAGGTAGATTCAGGCTTGGCAGGGACACGCCTGGGAACAGACTGGCGACACTATTTTGGTATTCGGTGTGAGTCAGGCGTCGAATCGGCGCTCCTGAGGAGCCAAAGACCGCACCTGAGCAATCGAGCCCGCCGACAGTGGTTCCGGTATCGGTGCCATCCCCGGTATCGGTGCCATCCCCGGTATCGGTGCCATCCCCGGTATCGGTGCCATCCCCGGTATCGTTGCCATCCCCGGTATCGTTGCCATCCCCGGTATCGTTACCATCCCCGGTATCGTTGCCATCCCCGGTATCGTTGCCATCCCCGGTATCAGCGTCATCCCCGGTATCAGCGTCATCTCCGGTATCAGCGCCATCCCCGGTATCGTTGCCATCCCCGGTATCAGCGTCATCCCCGGTATCAGCGTCATCTCCGGTATCAGCGTCATCTCCGGTATCAGCGTCATCCCCGGTATCAGCGTCATCCCCGGTATCGGCGTCATCCCCGGTATCAGCGTCATCCCCGCTATCTGAATTATCACCAGTATCGGAATCATCTCCTGCATTACTCTCAGACCCATTCACCAAGAAATGAGTGGGCATTAAGGATCCGCTGGGTGTTGCAATGAAACCAAAAGTCACAGCTTTACCGGGTTCTATTATTTTGCTCCGCCGTTTTCCCGACAACACATACCTATTTTCTGAGTGAGAAACTATCCTGGCATTCCATAACCTTTTAATCTCAAAGTCAGCATCGAAACTCAGGGTCCAGCCATCTATCAGCTCATCACCGGTATTGTGTATAGACCCCATGCCCTGAAAGCCCTTCCTCCACTCATTGACAGACTCCATCGTGACTTCAGTCTGGACCTCCTGATTACCGCTACCCGGTGTTGACTCACCCCTGTCAACCAAGGCTATTTCGTCAGGAATCGGGCTATCCCCTGGCCCGGCAATAAAGGCGAATCTCACCATCTCACCAGGAAGAATGGATTGATTGTCTCCTTTTGCGGTAATGATATAGATGCCATCGGTGTGAGAAAGAACCTTTGCTCCCCAGATACGGTATATTTCGAAATCCGCACCGAAACTGATCTCCCACATGTTAATTGGCTTATTTGAATCATTGTTGATGGTGCCGATTCCCAGAAAACCTCTGCCCCAGTTAAACTTCTTAGTGATTTCCGCAGAACCGACAATCTCCGGGTCCTCATTGGAAGTTACAGTTACAGTAGTGGCTGCTGAGTCCATGGCGCCACTGTCATCAATGACGGTAAGTGTTACGTTGTAGGTTCCTTCCGCACTATAGGAATGGGATGGTTTCGGCCCGGTGCCTGTTGAGTTGTCTCCAAAGTCCCAGTCATACGCGACAATAGTGCCATCGGGATCTACTGAGCCACTGCCGTCAAAATTGACATTTGTTCCAATGGTCGTTGTATAGGGACCCTTTGCGTCAGCTGTTGGCGATAGGTTGCCCAAGCCGATAACCGCCGTGGTTGTGGCGGTATCCATGATGCCATCATTATCTGTAACAGTAAGCGTAATGTTGAAAGTCCCGGCATCACTATAGGTGTGAGAGACATTGCTACCGTTTGCTGAATTGCCATCACCTAAGTCCCAGGTATAGCTGGTGATTTGGCCGTCAGGATCGGTGCTGCCACTGGCACTTAATTCAAGAGTTTGGTTGACAGTGCCGGTATATGGTCCACCGGCAACGGCGGTAGGTGGCTCCTTGATCACATCACCAATCGTGGCGGTGGTGGTGGCGGTAGCGCTAGCACCGTTGTTGTCAGTCACTTGCAGGGTGATGTTATAGACATCTGCAACTGCATAGGTATGCGACGGATTTACTCCTGTGCCGGTAGTACCGTCACCAAAATCCCATTGATAGCTGCTTATTTGACCATCCGCATCACTGGAAGCGGATGCATCGAAGGTAACAGCGGTATTGACTGTGCCTGTATAGGGGCCACGAGGATCTGCTGTTGGTGCCTGATTGGCCTGTTCAACACTGACCGAAGTGACATCGGAATCCACCGCATTGTTATCATCGGTCACTGTCAGAGTGACGTTGTATGTGCCGCTGGCTGAGTAGGCATGGGTAGGACTGACGCCTGTTCCGAAGCTGCCATCACCAAAATTCCAATCATAACTGACAATCGTTCCGTCTGCGTCGGTCGTGCCGCTGCCGTCGAAGCTAACCGCTTCACCCACTTGACTGGTGTATGGCCCCATGGCATAGGCAACAGGAGGCAGATTGCCAGCACCAATCATAACCGAAGTGGATGCTGTGGTACTGTTGCCCTGGTCGTCAGTTACAATCAATGTGACATTGAAGTTTCCTGTTGCTGTGTAGATATGTGAAACCTGTACTCCATTACCACTGCTGCCATCCCCAAAGTCCCAGGCATAGTCGGTGATGATGCCGTCTATGTCTGTGGAGTTCGATGCATCGAAGCTTAGCTCAATATTCTGAGTGCCACTGTAGGGGCCACCGATATCCGCTACTGGTGCTTGGTTGATTACTTCTGGATCATGCAAGCCGGCGATTATCTGGGCAGGTGATGCGTTACTGGTTACCGAACCACCGTTGATGACATTGTTTGCACCTGCGGTCCAACCTGGTTGGGTATTGCCATTGATCTCATCAAGGTTACTTGTGTTGTTGGGATCATTGTCTGAATTCAGAGATTCCAATGCAGAATAGTCATTACTTATTCTATCCATGTCCCAACCATAGCCATTGAGTTCACTATAACTATTGTCGCTGTGACATAATGTGCAGGGATCGGCAAGATTATCGTCACTTAATGAGTTGGGATAAGCCGCCTGCCAGCTATTGAGTAGTCTGGACGTGGCCTGTGCTTGTGTGGAATGGATCAGTACAGTGAAAAGAACAAGTAATGAGACCAGTACTGATTGCGTGGAAAATATTCGCCTTTGCTTTAGATGCATCGAAACCTCTCCTTAGTGCGATGTGCATATTTTGATGCGATATCCAGTGCGTGTTGATCATGTCTGGAAAGCAGGCCGTTAAAAAGAACCTGTATTATCTAAAGCATGACATGTACAAATATTGCACAATACCGACAACACAAGGTCGTCAATTTTTTTTGCTTATTTCTATTTCTGTTTTTTTAGATTCAGATAGATTATTTATCCATTTGTAAATTTCTCTGACTCGTGTCACAGAATGCATCTGTCATTATTAAAAATTCAAATTACTGACAGTTGGAAACCTACTAAGTAAGTGCCCATGTTCAAGTGACGGGTTAGTTTTAATCTTTGAATTTTAGTTGACAAGATGCAGAAGAATGAGCGGTGGTAAGTACCCGATTAGTGGTTGGCTGTTAAAAGTACTGTATAGTATTACAGCAACAAAATTTGATTGAACATTTGTTGTTATAAAAAAAGACAAATCATACCGGTTGGACTTGTTGGGAGTATTGATTTCAGTGGTTGTTTCTATGGGGTCTTAGGAAGTTATGTAACTGTTGAGTGAAGTTAACTTGAGAAAATGTTTAAAAAAAGTGAGCTGGGTTATTTGCCTAACCATTGATTAAAAATATCATTATTTGTTCGCATTATTTTTATCAATAGAAACTTATAGCGCTCTTGCGATAACTGAAGATATTGTGGATCAATCGGTAAAAAACATCGTTAAATATATATTGGTCGATGAATGAGCACTATATTCTAGTTAGATATGTTACTTTATCAATTTCGGATATATGTTTGGTTGAAGGTTTATTGTTGAGAAAGGATAAAAATACAATTTTAAATTCCTAAGACCGTTATTACTCATATTGACAGATAATTATGCAACTCCACCTATTATAGTTAGTAATCAGGGGGCAGGCTGATGAATAAAAAAATCAAAAAAGGTATGGATGCTGTGATAGAGAAAAGGAGATTAGTAAAAAATATGAAATCAGAGAAATTCGGTTAGCGTCAGTCAACTATTCATCAATATACGCAGCTTACAAGGGAAGTGAGGGCGGAAAAATATATTTATAAGACGGCACCTGGGTTGATGTCTTAGGAAGCCAAAGGTTTCAAATAGGATTCTCTCGCAGTAGTTTTAAAACAAGTGGATAGACGTCTTCACGACGATGATTAAAACGAAATTCTGTCTCTTTTAAATGGAAGTAAAACATACCATGACGGATGCCTTTCATTTTACTCAAACGCAGTTTTGCATAAGCCCAAAATGTTTCACTGCCATTGATTTTTGAGTTTATACTCACTGAGTGACTGTCTCTGTTTTGGATGTGATAGTACTTTGCGCGACTCATGTCTATCAAACCTTGATATTCACGCCTGCCATCTGGATGGATACGGCTATCTAGTTTCAATTTGTCTCGCATGACACTTTGCAGAATCTGCTTACTATCGCCGGGTATTATCTCGGTATATACCCATCCGTTTTGTTTGATAATACCAAATAACATTGTTTTGCAGTCTCCATTATTATCAGTATTATTGTGGGCCATATTTTTCCTGCAACAGGTACCAATGGTTTCGCTAATCCCTTTATACTGAGCCAGTCTTTCGCATTCTTCAGACAGGCGAGTGCGTAATTTAATGTAGATGGGATTAATCGAACGCACGGAAATTCCAGTTAACCTTGCAGTGTCTGATGCGGAAATGTCGAGAGCAAAATATCGGATAATCAAACGAAATTTCTTTTCTGTAATTCGGGATCGCTTGTAATATCTGTTTTTGCCAATCATGTTTGAATTTCGCATCAATCCTAATATGCTTAACTTCCTAAGGCGATATATTTATCTAACAGAATTGAACAAATTACTACTCTATGTAAACCTTTATTTTTGGTTCGTATGGCATCCTTAATACGGATTTGGTTAATGTTGCGAATAGATAGTTGGCAGGCAATATGTAATCTACTAAAAGGGGGCTGTAGTCCGATTAACGGTATACTCCAACGAATCGGTATAAGAATCGTCGAAGGATAAATGCTGATTCTCAGAGTTATAGACTCACAGCCAAACCCACCTAAAGCCAAGCAGATTAAAGTAATCGTGCAGATGGCGTAGATTGACCTTGTGAATTAATGGTTATCAAAAAGCCCCGAAGCCTGGCGCTAACCTATTTTTAGCTTATCCTTAAAATCCCTTCATAAAAAATCATCAAAGTACATGCTCGTATTCGAAAAACATGATATGTCGATGGGTTATCATGTATCTGTAATCATACTGAGGGAGATATCTGGGTCTCTCCGTCTGCTGCTTTTTGATTTGTCATAATGCGCCTCGCCTCGATTATGGCAATCGTACATATACAGGGTGGATCTCCAAGTTCAACGAGATCGACGTGCCATTGGAAGACACACTCTCTTCGTTGCCGTAGAGGTTGACCACTGTTGCGTCCGCCGTGGAAGGATAGGTGAACACATCCGGGGTCGAGGTATTTGCCTTCCAGGCGCAGAGGCGTCGGTTGCCTGCCGTATCCGCGAATTCGAAGACATAGTGCTCCGGATTGGCGCTGGGTACGCGGCGCAGCATGTGAAAATCGCCCAACTCACGATCGAGAATACGGGTGGCGTCCGCCGCGGGCGTGCCGGCGATGAACCAATCCGTCATGCCGGACGAGTGACTCCAGAGGAACCAGAAACGCATGCGAACCCCCTGGGATAGTCCATAGATGAAGTCCCGAATGTTGAAGCTGGCTTGCAGCTGATCCTGAAGGGCGCTTCCATCAGATTTCCAACCATGCTCGGTGTTGATCATGTTGGCGTTGGGGTCGGCGATGAGATCTCGAAACAGTTCGATATGGGCATCCTCGGGGGCCTGTCCATCCGGCATATTCTGCTGGGGAAAGCTACCTTCTGCCGTATAGAGATGAATGCTGATGCGATCGAATAATGGCTCGAGAGCGCCTGCGGCTTTAAGCTCTTGTATGTAAACATGGGCGCCGACCTCACCACCGATATAGGGTCCGCCGCGATTGGCAAGACTTGGGCCGATGATGAACGCATCCGGATCCCCATCCGCTGATTTCGCCATGGGGATGGCTACCTTGGCCAACTCGGCGTATGCTCGCGCGGCGTCGCGCACCTCTGTCATGGTGACCGATCCATTGTTGTTGGCGTCCACGGGCCAGAACTGTTTTATGTTCGGTTCGTTACCGATCTCGAACATTATCTTCCTGCCTTTGAAGTGGGCTGCCGCCGCCTTGAGGAAGTTACCGAAGTTCCGCCGACCGGTGGCGTTGAACGGCGGATTACCCGACAGGCCGGAGTAGGCTGTATCGTTGTGGTAGGTAACCATGAACAGCACACCAATCCCTCGGTTATTGAATTCATTGGCGATGCGATCGTAGTTCGGTGCCACGGTCCAGTTGTAGACGCCGGGTGTGGTTTCGATGGCCTTCCACAACAGACGCGAGCGCACCCAGGTGAATCCGGCGTTCTGGATCTCATCGGCATAGGTGCTCACATCACCGGGATTGACGCCGATGCCCACTCCCATGCCGTCTGCAACAGATGAGACCAGACCACCACGAGCAGGACCGAGATCGTCCGGGGGGAAGCCGTCCGAAGGTGTTGTATTCTCTACGGTGACCTGAACCTCATTGGAAAGTTCGAGATCTCCCACGACATTTCGTGCGATGGCGGACAGCGTGTGATCGCCGTTGCCTATTGTGGTCGTGTCCCACACAATTTCGTACGGGAAGTTTCGCTGTTCCGCGGCGAGATAGATGCCATCGAGCTGAAACTGTACACCAGCCACCCCGGTTGTATCAGTGGCGTCAGCCGTGACGGTAACCGGACCGGAGACAACATCGCCGGAAACAGGCGCAGTGATGCTTACCGACAGTGACGGACAGACGCCACAATCCTGTGGACAGCTATCACAGCTTTCACCTGATTCGCAGACGCCGTCGTCACAGACCGGGTGCTGTTCACATTGGCCGCAGTCCTGGGGACAGGTCTCGCAGGTTTCATCCAAATCGCAGACGCCGTCGTCACAAACCGGGTCCTGTTCACATTGACCGCAATCCTGGGGACAGGTTTCACAGGTCTCGCCTAGCTCGCAAACGCCGTCGTCACACGCGGGTTTACAGCCCGGTAACAGGATGAGTGCAGGGACAAGCCAGACAAAGAGGAGACAAAATCTCACGTAACGCTGTACAAATGCGGTTGGTATTTGTTCAGCCTTAGTTCCAAACACAGAAAGATTTGTCATCAAGCCATCCTCCATGAATACGTCAGGTTTTTTATTTTTTAAAGCAGTTTCAATTAAATTTGTTTAATTACTTGGAATGATAAATCCGTCACAAAAGATATTTTCTTGAGTAAAAAAAATGACTTATCCACACTTATTGGTAATACCAATGTATGTTTTGTTGTTTTTATCGCCTTCCATAGTCAAGCCCATATCCATCACTATTTAGGTTTTTTTGCATCTTGATATGAAGGGCGATCGCTCATCGACCAAGCGATAATGGCACGGGAGAACAGATCAAGCACGATCGCCAAATAGAGCCAGCCCTGGTTGGTCTTAATCAATCTAATATCTGAGAACCATATCGCAGGCTTGGAACAGTCGAACGGCTTCAATCATGAATTCTTATGTAAAGCTTTTTCGTTTTGTCATCGCTCACTCCAGGAGTAAAATTGGCTATTCAATGGAGTGTCCGTGGTAAAAAGGGAGTCTCAAGGTGTCCTCATATTCGTCCCTATATTCAGTCCTATATTCAGGTCCGTAACCTCTCTATACTTCGCTGAATTAATGATAGGAAAAAACAATCAAAAACATATAAATAAACGATTATACAAATAATAAGAGCCTACTTAAACTCAACATCAAGAGATAAACAGCTGGTGAGATCCTGTCCTTTTGGGAATGTTGTTTTCAGCCTTCAATATGACTTGAGTGGAGAACAAAGATGAATGAAGAATTGAAATGTCCGGTAATGCACGGAGCCCTGACCTCAGAAGAGAAATCGGTCACTGAATGGTGGCCCAAGTCCCTCAACCTCGACATACTCCATCAACATGACCACAAGTCCAACCCAATGGGTGAGGACTTTGACTACCATCAAGAGGTCAAGTCTCTGGACTTCGAGGCCCTGAAACAGGATCTGCATGATCTCATGACCGACAGCCAGGATTGGTGGCCGGCGGATTGGGGCCATTATGGCGGTCTGATGATCCGCATGGCCTGGCACGCCGCGGGCTCGTATCGTACCGCTGACGGCCGCGGTGGTGCAGGTACCGGCAATCAGCGCTTTGCACCGTTGAACTCATGGCCCGACAACGGCAATCTCGACAAGGCACGTCGTCTGTTGTGGCCGATCAAGAAAAAATATGGCAACAAGATCAGCTGGGCCGACCTCATTATTCTCGCGGGTACCGTGGCCTACGAGTCGATGGGGCTGAAAACCTTTGGCTTTGGCTTTGGGCGTGAGGATATCTGGCATCCGGAAAAAGATGTTTACTGGGGATCGGAAAAGGAGTGGCTGGCGCCCAGCGGCAGCGAGGGCACCCGTTACTCCGGCGAGCGCGACCTGGAAAATCCACTCGCCGCGGTAATGATGGGACTGATTTATGTCAACCCGGAAGGTGTCGATGGTCAGCCGGACCCCATTAAAACCGCACACGACGTGCGCGTTACCTTCGCCCGCATGGCAATGGACGATGAGGAGACCGTCGCCCTGACCGCCGGTGGTCACACCGTAGGCAAGGCGCACGGCAACGGTGACCCTGAGCTGCTAGGACCTGAGCCGGAAGCCGCGCCAATTGAAGACCAGGGTTTCGGATGGATCAATAAAACCAAGCGAGGCGTTGGTCACGATGCTGTCACCAGCGGACTGGAAGGTGCCTGGACCACGAATCCCACGCAATGGGATAACGGTTATTTTGACATGCTGCTGAATCACGAGTGGAAATCGGTTAAAAGTCCCGCCGGTGCTTGGCAATGGGAACCCGTGGATATCGCTGAGGAGGATATGCCGGTCGATGCCGAGGACCCATCCAGGCGTGTGATGCCGATGATGACAGATGCGGATATGGCGATGAAGATGGATCCTGAGTACCGCAAGATCTCGGAGCGCTTCGCAAAGGATCCAGCGGCATTTAACGATGCATTCGCCCGCGCCTGGTTTAAGCTGACGCACCGCGATATGGGGCCGAAGGATCGCTATATCGGACCAGATGTGCCCGCTGAAGATCTGGTCTGGCAGGACCCGATACCCGCCGGCAACACTGACTATGATGTGGATGCGGTGAAGGCAAAGATCGCGGCTAGCGGCCTCACGATAAGTGACATGGTTAGCACTGCCTGGGACAGCGCTCGCACCTACCGAGGTTCGGACATGCGTGGTGGGGCCAACGGCGCACGTATTCGCCTGGCGCCGCAAAGGGAGTGGGAAGGCAATGAGCCAGAGCGACTGGCCAGGGTGCTTGGTGTGCTCGAAGCTATCGCAGCAGAGACCGGGGCCAGTGTAGCGGATGTGGTCGTATTGGCAGGCAATGTGGGTATAGAACAGGCCGCCAGCGCAGCGGGTCACAGGATAACCGTGCCCTTTGCGCAGGGTCGCGGCGACGCCACCCAGGAGGCCACAGATGTTGAGTCGTTTGAGCCGCTTGAGCCACTGCATGATGGTTACCGCAATTGGCTGAAGAAGGACTATGTTGTTACCCCCGAAGAGATGCTTCTGGATCGCACGCAGTTGATGGGCTTGACCGCACCGGAGATGACCGTATTGATAGGCGGCATGCGAGTGCTCGGTACCAACCATGGTGGCAGCAAACATGGTGTGTTTACCGATCGCGAGGGTGCATTGACCAACGACTTCTTCGTTAACCTCACCGATATGGGTAACACCTGGAATCCGGTCGGCGAGAACCTGTACGAAATCCGTGACCGCAAAACCGATGCGGTCAAATGGACGGCTACAAGAGTGGATCTGGTATTTGGTTCCAATTCCATTCTTCGTGCCTATGCGGAGGTGTATGCACAGGACGATAACAAGGAAAAGTTCGTGAATGACTTCGTGGCAGCCTGGACGAAAGTCATGAATGCCGATCGCTTCGATCTTGCCAAGTGATTAGCATTGGGGAGGCGCAGCATGCGTCCCCCCTGTTTTTTTGCGGGGTGAATCATGAACCAATCGAACTACAGCAGTGATCTAGCGACGAGTTTGAACATCACCAGGGGTAGTGCCTCGCTTCAAGAGGCAAAGTCAGATTCACCGAACCACCTGATGTGTTTGTGGGGTGGGCATACGCTGACCGGTCTGGGATTTATCGGGATCCTATTGCCCTTAATGCCAACCACCGTATTCTGGATCGGTGCAGCCATCTGCTACGCAAGGAGTTCGCCAGATCTCTACCAAAAACTGGTGAATCATGAATGTTACGGAAAAGCTATTCAGGATTACATCGAACACGGTGTTGTTTCACGCCCAGGAAAACTTGCAGCCTTGCTCGGTATGTCTTTTTCTGCCGCACTGATTTGGCTGGCGCCAGTGAACGATTTTATGACGCTGGGAGCAATCCTGGGTCTTGGGGTAGCGGCAACGTATGTTGTTACCCGGCCTTCTAAAGTCTTCGACGAATGAGTGAACCCTCTAATACATCCATACTTGATTTGCCAAGATGGATCCAATAAAGAAATCTCTCCTCCCGGTGCGTTTGCCCCGCCATTCTATGTGGTGTGGTTTCATTGACCGGTCAAAGCTATCAGTGTTGAATTTCGAAAGTCGATTCTAAGGTTTTATGGGTGCGAGTTATAAGCTGAAAGAGTCCTGTCAAAGAGGGCATGATCTGCGAATGCACTATTTTAGTGTTGTTTTTTACGCTATTTCACCTGGAGATTGTATCTAGAACTAATTAGAGAGGGAATCAGGCCCTAGTTGAGGATTGAGGTTGGTTGATGTGTGAATTTTATCTGTTTGAGCCACTATTTTTTGCTCAAAAACAGCTATTTTTAATGGTTATGTGGATGACAATTGTCGGCTGAAAGCCGGGCAGGGGGGTATCAATTGGGAAATTTGGGGGTGTCTGTCTTATTTGTGTTTTTCTGCCTTGATAGGTAGCAGAGTTGCGGTTATTCTCCCTATACCTCTTAGACGCTAGTGAATGACTATTTGGACTTCATCTGAGAGATGAAAAAGATTCATGTAACATTCCTGTTTTTTACAAAAGGTTAATATATAAATGATTTTAACAATTAATGGAAAAGTTCATGAAGTCAGTGTGCCTGACGATATTCCACTGCTTTGGGTTTTACGAGATTATTTAAAGCTTACTGGTACTAAATACGGGTGTGGTGTCGGAGCTTGTGGAAGTTGCATGGTGTTGGTAGACGGAGACCCCCAGTATTCTTGTATTTTAAAAGCATCCGATTGTGTAGATAAGGATGTGGTAACGATTGAGGGGGCCGAGCACAATCAAAATATAAAGAAAGTTCAGCAGGCTTGGATCAAACATCAGGTTCCTCAGTGTGGATATTGCCAGTCAGGCCAGATTCTCATGGCGGCCTCTTTACTAGATAAGACTAACTCTCCAAATGAAGAAGATATCGATAGAGCGATGTCCAGAGTGTTGTGTCGATGTGGCACTTATCCTAGAGTGAAATCTGCATTATTGAATTGCGATAAAAATTGCGAATGAGGATGTATAAGTGAACCAAATACCAATTTCTCGCAGAGATTTTTTAAAGGTTTCTGGACTGGTAGCAAGTGGTAGCCTGTTTTTAGGGGTTAATGTTGGTTGTGAATCACAAAAACAAAATACATCCAACAACCTCATGCCTAATATTTGGATTAGAGTTTCTCCAGACAATACTATAACGGTAATTGTATCTGAATCAGAGATGGGGCAAGGGACGTATACTGCACTCCCTATGTTGGTCGCAGAAGAACTTGAGGTCAATTGGGATAAAGTGCTAGTGGAGAGGGCGTCAGTAGATCCCGTATATGGCTATCAGTTCACCGGAGGCAGTAATAGTATAAGAAGAGGGTGGGGTAAATTAAGGCTGGCAGCTGCGCTAACGAGGGAATTATTTATCCGCGCCGGAGCACTGCATTTTAAGGTGGATAAGGAGCGTTGTACGGCAGGGCAGGGGTACGTGATTACTGGTGACAAAAAAATTAGTTATGGAGAATTAATACCTATAGCAGATGGCTTGGAAATTGACGAACAGGTTTCACTAAAAAACATCAGTGAATTTTCAATTATTGGGAAACCCGTGCCAAGAAAAGATTTAGTCAGCAAAGTAAACGGCACTGCTCTGTTTGGTATGGACATCAAACTTAAAGACCAATTATATTCAACAGTAGTGCACCCTCCGTTTATCGGCGCTAAGTTGATTAGCTATGATCCAGCTTCAATAACAAACATGGCTGGAGTAATAGATGTGTTTTCTATAGATCAAGGGGTGGCTATCGTCGGAAAGGATACGTGGACTGTTTTTGAAGCCGCAAAGATACTTGCTGTCGAATGGTCTGAGCAAGTTGAATGTCAGGATACAGAGACAATAATCGATAAGACTCGGCAATTAGATGAAAACAGCAGAGTAAAGGAGGAGACTCTTGGGAATGTCGATGAGGTATTCAAATCTTCAAATCGTATTGTAAAACGTGAATACATCCTGCCCTTCCAAGCCCATATGACAATGGAGACAATGAATTGCACAACGCATTTTAAAGATGATGGAGATGTTGAAATATGGGTACCGACTCAATCACCATCCGGAGTCTATGATGTCGCTAAAAATATTGCTCAATCAAAAATAGAGCGGAAACTAAGGCAACTAAAAAATGATATCCTAGGAGGTTATGATGATACGATTAATGTCAATACTACCTACTTAGGAGGAGGGTTTGGAAGGCGCTTGCAGCATGATTATGTTTCAGAATCAGTTCAAATATCCAAACGCTATAAGCATCCAGTACAGCACGTTTGGTCCCGAGAGGAAGATTTAAAGCAGGACTATTTTCATCCTCTAACGCTGCATGACATTTCAGTATGTCTAGATGATCAAGGCTATCCGTTAGCATGGCATCATATAATTAAGGGAGGAGGAGTCAATGCAATAGGCGCTGATCATCTATATGACATACCAAATAAGAAAATCGAAGTTCTAAATGGCCCGGAGTACCTGCGCAAGGGTTCGTGGCGATCTGTAGGTGCACATTACAATGTTTATGTCATTGAGCATTTAATAGACGAACTGGCGTTACAAAGCAACTATGACCCAATCGAGTATCGCTTGAATTTGTTAAAAAATTCAAGTCGGTTAAGTAAAGTGATAGAGACTGTTGCAGAGCTTTCAGGTTGGAGTGAGAGGGCGAATGAGGAGTACATTTACGGGATCGCTGCGGCTAGGACCTTTGGAAGCTATGTTGCAGAAGTCGTGATGCTCAAAAAGATTAAGGAAAATGGTTTTAAGCTTCATAAAGTCTTTTGTGTAGTAGACTGTGGTGTGGCAGTTAACCCTGATATTGTTAAGCAGCAAATGGAAGGAGGGATTATTTGGGGGCTTACAGCAGCAACTAAATCAAAGATTACCGTTAACAATTGCCAGGTAGAGCAAAAAAACTTTTATAACTACCCTATCATTCGTTTAGATGAAGTTCCTAGTATTGAAGTGCATATATTGAAAAGCTCAGAGAATCCCGAGGGAATAGGAGAGCCTGGTGTGCCGCCACTTGCCCCAGCCATTGCAAATGCTGTTTTAAATGCAACAGGTAGGTCAAGTTATGAATTGCCTATTCGAATGAGTTAATTAATGTCTGGGTACTTCCTATTGCTATAGTACTTTCAGTTCAAAGCTATAGACATCGACGACAGCGGGTCGCTAAGCTTCACCCGCGAGTGCAGGATTACCTTGAGCTTCTTGACTGGTCAGGAAAGGCGTAGTTATTTGCGCACCCTGCTCATCCATGGTGCTTGCCTCGTTGCATCATGGTGTAAACGACGAACAGAAGACAATCGACCCGTGACGTGTTGGGTTCGCGCCCGACGATGAACTTAGCGGTCATCCGCTGCTGCATGAGCCTGTTGCTAGGTATTTGCGAAAAGCCAAGTCGGCGTATAGTCAGAAAGTGAGATTAATTTAAAGTCTGCGATTTTCTACAAGCTCGTTATATTCCCATGTATGTAATGAAAAACAGAAACTAAAGCGAAGAGTTGTATTGGTCAACAACTCAACTATAGTTGATCTCGTCGGTCATTTGTATGGAAACATGGAAAAAATGTGATGACTACAAGAAAGTATTCGTTAGAACGACGGCCAGCAATAGCGACGATCTGTCACAACCCGACCCAAAAGATCTGTAAAGGCTTCTTTTTCCACATCATCGTAACTGTGCTATTAGCCGCCCTGTGTGGCTGTAATAATCCATCTGGAAAAGGGAATACCAGGGAGTTATATATTGATCATTACAAATCTGAGTGTACCGGCACTACAGTGGGGCTGTGCTTGAGAGCAAGGGAAAGCCCTGAAGATGAATGGGTGGTGCTCGACGGGCCTATCGATGGCTTCGAATATGAATGGGGCTACAGCTACAAGGTGCAGGTCATTGTCGAAGATCTGGAAAACCCGTCCGAGGGCACGCCATCACAGAGACGAACGCTCATTACGGTAAGGAGCAAGGAATTGGCGTTAGATACGGAGTATTTTGATATAGCGGTCAATCGCACACCCGCACCAGGATCGATTGTCCAAAAATCAGGAAACATATATGAACTGCATGGAGAAAAAGAGTTCTATTGCACCGCCCATCAAAGCCTATTTCTAACGTCTTTGCTTGCACAGGACATGGCAATACTAATCGAGTTTGCGCACAATTCACCACCCAGCGAACCCATGTACTTGATTCAACTGAAGTGTAGTGCATCACGAGAGTCATTTAATGGCTCATGTCTGTGATCAAGGCGGCGATGATTCGTGAGGCTAGTTTCCTGATAGTTTCCTGGGACACCCATTAAATGGTTTCCGTGCTGATTTGTGTGGTGTTTGGGGAGTGTTGAGTTGGTGGTTTAAAGGTGGGTGTCTTGTTTATTGTTTGTGTCCTATTGGCTAGCTAATATCCTTTGTATATGCAGTTCCAGGGATTTTGATGACCATGGGTCCATATAACGACGTAAAAATAACCAGCCCCATATGAGCACAAGAATTACAGTTGGAATAAGACCTGGTACGGGACTTCCGGAAATCTTCGTGTATAAATACTGAGGAATAATAACCAATAAAACAAAACCTATTACCATACGTAAAAGATTGGTGCTGTAAATACCCTTTTTATATGGTACTGAATGCAGTGCTTGGTCTGGGATTGCTTCTTTGCTCTTGTTCTTTTTATCATATAAAAAAATAGTTTTCCCCAGCCCTTCTGTTTCAACTATGAAGCTTACTTCTGAATCAATAGCCTCACTAACATCCGAATAATCAAGAATGATTACAGATGCTGATTCAATGAGCAACTTTATATGTTGTTCCCAGTCTTCACTTTTGGATAAGAATATAACGTTTTTTATTTCTGTTATTATTGGAAATGGATCCCAGGTTGAACCTCCACTGCCAACAATAAGGACTAATGTCATATCAGGAGGTAATTTTTTTAAAATTACCGGAAATACAGCCCTATCTCCTGTTTTATCGAACCTTCTTAGAAAAATAGCGAATCTTCCATTCGGAGTTCCTTTCCAGATCATTTGATCAGCATAGAAGACATAGTAAATAATTGCGCTTGCAAAAATTATCATGTAGATAAAGGGCGTATTATCATTCATTATTACCGCAACTGCAGATATTGAAATTAGCATTCCAATAAATATTTTACTATGAAATTTATTATTAGATTTTTGTCCAAATCGAAATGGATATAATCTTCTACCGGCAAGTAGTACAGGCGCGTGGAAAATATATGAGATTGTAATCCCACATATTGTGTATATTATTGACAAAAATATATTCTCATCAATAGTGATACCTAACATAACATTGATTATTAGAAAAGCAATGAATATGACGCCAGTAGCTGAAAGCGTTATTAATGTAAATCCATAAAACCAAGCTACGGATGAAAAAATACAACCAATAAAAAATGAAAATAATTTCTCTAAATAAGTCATGAAATAAATCGCAAGGCTTAATGGCAGAATGAACTGCTAATGTATACGCTGATCTTTTTCTTGTTACATATTGTTGAGTTGTCTGTTGATCAACTAGGTATATATATTAAGTTGACCATGAAACCTAATGGATTGTCGATTATCACTATTCCCTATTAATTACATTGCGCGCATGGGGACTGGTGATAAATACAGCGAAATATATGACCGAATTGGTGAATTATAGTTATGGGTAGAAGATGCATCAGTATTACTATTTTTTCTTAAAATCAGCGTAATACTGAGTGACTAAAAAGAGATGCTGGTTTGTGAGTGTCTGATTATATGAATGATAGAATATATATGGAGCCGATGGGCGGAATCGAACCGCCGACCTACTGATTACGAATCAGTTGCTCTACCGACTGAGCTACATCGGCCGAAAGCGGGCAATTATAGCGGTTGAGGCGTTTTCGGGTCTAGTTTTTTGCGCTGCGGCAAGCCGCACCCTACGGGGCACTCGGGAGCGGGATTGTAAGGGGTGTTAAGGTCTGATTTATCTTTCTGCATCAATAACATAGGCGCTGGGGTCCAGAATTGGCTCGCGCTCCAACAGCAGATCGGCCAGTAGCCTGGCCGAAGCCGGCCCCAGCACTACCCCGTTGCGAAAATGCCCAGCATTGATGTGAAGGCCATCGACTTCCGGGACCGGACCGATATAGGGGATGCCGCTGGGGGAGCCAGGCCTCAGACCGGCCCAGTGGTGTTCGATTTCCGTCCCTTGCAGGCAGGGGAAGTGGGCGAGGGCGAACGCCTTGAGTTCCTGTTTCGCCGCCTCGGTGGTGGTTTTATCGAAACCCCGGTGTTCCAGGGTGCTGCCGACCAGGATTCGGCCGTCGCGGCGGGGGATGACGTAGCGGTCGTTATGGAGGACGATGCGCGAGATCTCACCCGGGCGGTGGCGGAAGATGATCATCTGTCCGAGGACCGGCTCGATGGCCGGGGGGGTGACGATGTCGCGGAGCAGGGTGCCGCTCCAGGCACCGGCGCAGATGACGACCTTGTTCGCCGGGATCGTGCCCTCGGTTGTGTCGATGCCGCGGATGCGGCCCTGTTCGATCAAGAGTTGGGTCGCTTCCGTCTGCTCGCGGATTTCAATCTTATCGCGGATGGTATGGGCGAGGGACTTGGTGAGGCGCGGATTGCGTATCTGCGCGACCTCGGGGAGCCAGATCGCCTCTTCGGTGTCGGATAGCAGCTTTGGTTCGCACTGTGAGATGGCATTTCCATCAAGCCTTTGCAGGGATTGTCTGAATCCCTCCGACCATGTGTGGGCGATCGGTATATCCTCTGGTTCGAGGATAAGCAGGCCGTTTTGCGTGTATTCGGGATCGGGTCCACCGGCAGCGATGAGTTTTTCACACAGTTCCGGGTAGTGTCCCTGACTCCATTTGGCGAGCCGGCTAATGGCGTCGTCGTAGCGCCAGGGGTAGAGCGGGGAGATGATACCGCCCCCCGCCCAGGAGGATTCGCGGCCGGTATTGCCCTTATCGATCAAAGTGACAGCCATCCCTGCTTCATGTAGTTCAGCGGCTGTGAGCATGCCGATGATGCCGCCGCCTACTATGAGGCAATCTGTCATGAAAAACCTTTAATATAGAATGAGTGATTAGACGGGTATGTTCACCAACAGAGGATACCATGCCTGGACAGATGATGCCCTAATCCTCGATCACCTCCTCCCAGTAGATGGGACGGAAGCGGTCGCTCCATTCGTGTTTCTTCTGTAGATCGGCAAAGAGGAAGATTCTTCTGCCAATCACGGCATCCCCATTGTCATCGACACCGCCGGGAAAGAACAGCATCGGTGAGGGGGGGATACCCTGGAGTCGTAGCTGGGATGAGCGATCACTGATGGTGAGTTCATGCTCTGTAATGCCGTTCCAGTTGACGGCGGCATTGGCGCTGATGAGGTCGAGGCCGTAGATCCTGGCAGTCCCTCTTGTATACTCGACTTCGCAGGGTTCGTCGGGGACTACCCTCTCAGCGCTGTAGGTAGTGAAGAAGATCGAATAGTCATAGAGAATCGCCCTGGAGAAGGACTTCTCCGAACCTTCGAAGTTGATATACCAACCCCGATAGTGGGTCAATACCTCACCGTTGACCAGGGCGGTGGTGCTGGCATTGATGAAGTCGTTGTCAACGGCGGGTTGCTGACTGATGGCATGATCCCAGATGTTGCCGTCTTTGATCATGTAGAAGCGGTCGGTGATATGGGTCTCGAGAGGATCGGCATGATCACCGGTGCCGATCAATAACGCCAGGAACTGATGCGCGCCCTTTGAATAGTAACCAACCTGGGGGGTGGTGAAGAACTTGCGGTGGGCATTGGCTCCCTGGTTGATGTCGGCGATGATACCACCGGATAGAGCATTGTCCGCCCTGTCCCGATCCTCGAAATCGGCGCGGATGATTCTGCCACCTACATCGGCGGCATAGATGCGATCCACGATACCGTTACCGTTGATATCCACGGTGGCGAGGTTGCTGGGTATGGCGTTTTCCATGTCGTTGATATTGAGTGATGCGCCGCTGTTGGATACAGAGATCAGCAGCGACCCGTCCGCTGCATCGACCACATAGATTGCATTGCCTTCGTCGTCGGCACCATTGCCATTGTCCTGGTCGGGATCGTAACCGCCGCCGAAGATCAGCACCTCGCGTTCCGCATTGTTGATCCACATGGTTGCGAATAGGGGTTTGGACCAGGTTTGTCCCAGGTTGGAGAACTCCGTTGGTGCGGCGTCAGCTGATATTTCGCTGACATAGACAGGCTGCCGCCGATCGCTGATGTCCAGGAGATGGTATTTCCTGCCTCCCCGCCGCATGCCGACTATGGCCATCTTTCTGCCATCGGTCTCATAGACGGTCAGCGGGCCGTCGAGGCCGTAGTAGGGCGTCACCGAGGGTTCATTGTTCCTAAGCTGGCGGATATTTCGCAACAGGTCTTGCGGCATGAAGGCCCAGAGCTCCTCACCGGTTTCTGCATCTATGGCCTCCAGCACACCCTCGCTGGTGGGTATGTAGACGGTGCGCCCTTGGCCGTCATAGTCGACAACCACGGGCTGGGGATGGATAGGAGCGCCCATCACCCCGTCGAGGGAAGGCTGCTCTTCTGTGGCGATATAGGCGGGGTCCCGGGTGATCCAATTGAGTAGCTGGATACGCTCTTCCTCACTGCTGACATCGAGCAATTCATTGGTGATGTTGGCCGTATCCCGGTGAACCCGGTTTGTCTGATGGTTGAGAGGATGCCCGTGATCCAGGTTTGTATAGAGGTTTCTCAACCCGGTCATATTGCTGGCGGCGCCACCGACCAGGGGGTCGCCTTCATCGGGCTCGCAGCTTCTGTGATCACAGAAGAGGTCAATCGTACTGGCAAAAGTATGATCGTCATTGAGTACCCGCTGCCCGCCACGTGCCCGGAGTTCAATTTCGTCGTCGGTGACATTGACGTTATATTTCTTCAGATTGCCATGCCAAAATCTTCTGGCATCTGGGTAAAAGAGAGGGACAAAGATAACGTCCTCACTGACCGCGGCATTGTCTGGATTGAAGGGAATGGTGGGTGCGTTCATCACGTAGCGGATTGAGTTCTGTGCCTCATTGATGATGTAGCTGAAGGCCTCGGCGATCTCATCTTCATTGGCGACGATCCATGACTCGCCGCCACCCGAACGGGCTACCCTATTCATGTACCGCTGGGTATCAGATCCGGGCGTGGTGCCGAAAGAGAGGGTGTAGGTGAGGATATTCTGAGTCCCATCCCAACCCTCACCGGTTGCCAAATCGGTATTATAGGCCCAAGCGCTGATCTCATTGGAGCAACGCGCACCCTCGTTACGACCGGCACTATCGAAAAGAGATACCTCTGCACAGGGAATGCCTTCATATACGGTTCTGGTACTGGTATTGGGAGCACCGTCGGAAAGCAAGACGATTCGGTTTGGCGCACATTTGAGTATTTCGGGATCGCCGGTCAATGGTGACTGCAAACCGCTGGGTTGAATTTGACTCGGGATCCGATCAGGATGGAACCAATCGACAGCGGCAGCCAAGGCATCGGTGGTCGGGGTGTAGTGTAGCGTCTCTAACTGATCGATAGCCGATCTGAAGCTTGCTCTCTCATCGCCTACTAGGGTGAAATCACCAGTATGGGCTACCAGGCGTACGGATTCACCGGTATCCGTTAGCGTACTATAGCCAAGCAGTGCGGCATTGACATTGTCCAGTGTGCCGGCATTGAGGATTCTGTTCAATGCATTGACCAGCGCGTCCCGGCGCGTGATGCCTCGCACAACCTCGCCGTCCATACTTCCCGATTCATCGAGGAGAAACAGGATGTTGGGGGGTACCTGATCAGGTGGCGGTTGCAGATAGACCTCGATATCGTCAGCCATGAGGCCAGCCGAGAAGGTGATGAGAATTAACAGACCGAATACCGCCGATATTGGTTGATGTGCATTCAATGTTCTAGGGTGACTCATAGGGATGGATCCATTTCTTAATGCTGTTGTCGTATCAATCCGACCTGCATTCGGTTTTGTGTGTGGGTGGCGCTTTCAGCCACGGTACCGACAGCATCCACAAGAAACAGGTGGGTTGTGTTGTCCAGCTGGTGTCCGGAAAAAAAGAGTCCCTGTCTCTCCCCCTGATACTCCATGGTAAGACTCGCGCGCATCGGAAGCTGATCGGAAAAAGCCGGTTCGAGAGGATTTCCTAGCTCATCATGGGTGGTGAAGAATGGATCGCTGCGGGTGATTTCACCCTCTACATTGGGTATGTCCAGGTTGTCCAGGACACTCAACTCCGGACCGGTGACGATAGCCAGTGCATTCTCGGCGGCGCGAAAGCTGATCTCCTTGAATTGATGGTTGACCGCGATCTTGGTGTCCAGATTGGTGTTGCGCATGGCTGTAACACTTAGCAGGGTAACGATTGTGAGAATCACGAGACTGATAACCAGGGCGGCGCCGGTTTGTTTGCTATCTGTTTTTATAAGTCTGCTTAGCGGCATGATGACTTCTCACTCCTCGGCAAATTGACGATCCATGTGGTGCAGGTTGCGTAATGAGATAGTGGTGGTCGCTGATCTGTAGATATAGTCGGTGTCGGGTGCAGTGAAGGTTGCGCCAAGCAGATCCAACTGTTCCGGTGTTTCCGGACGATAGGCGCCTGGCAGCTCATAACCGGTTCCGGAATTGACCACCAGGCCTATTCTGATCGAGACCACGTTCATCCAGTTCAGCGATGTGACTTCTGCGGCGGTCAGATATCGGTTCGCCACCCCATCGGGCTCTGCATCGGTGTCGACACCATAGAGGGCACGCATCTGGGCAACACCAGCAGCAATGGGTTGTGAGTCAAATAGTGCATTGTTTTGAAAGACCTGGCAGTTAAGGTCGCCTGTTTCATTGACGATGAATCTGACCGTTACCGTGCCGGCACTCATATCTAGATTGTCCGCACCGCATGGTGTAGGGCCAGATGCATAACGTATCGCGACAATACTCGACTCCTGCGGTGCCGGACTCCAGCCATCGTCTGATTGTTGGGTGCCGCTGACGATGCCATCGGGAGTGCGATCTACGGCAGGAAAGGTGCGCAGGCCCTGATCACTCTGGGCATCGGTGTAGGCTGAAGCGCTGTCGTCGGATGTTGCAATTCCCCTGCCTGCCATGATCAGGTTGCGACGCATCTCCTGGAAGGTGAAACGGTAGGACTCGGTCGCCGCGGCGATCGCAGCCCTTGCATTGAAGGCGTTCTTGCCATCGATATAGATCTTACCGATACCGCCGACGATAAACAGACCGATGGCGCTGGCAATCATCAGTGATATCAATGAGAACCCATGCTGATGGTGTTGTGATCGAGACATGATTAAGGCTCCCCCGGGATGACTGTCATCCTGATCTCTTGCGCATCTCCAGGGTCTCTGTCGGTCACTCTGCCTTGTTGTTGCCAACTGATGGTTATCAACAGGGGTGAGAGATCGCTGCAAGGATCAACATCGCTTGTATCATTATCTATGCAGGCGATCTGCAGAACTCCGCCAGGCAGGCTGTTTTCTATCCCTGGCCCACAGCCGAGTTGATGTAGGTCGTAGCTTGCCAGCTGTTGAGGGTCACAGTCGGCAATCGTTGCGGCGTCAGCCATTTCAGGTGTCATTGCGCAGTTGGGCGCAACGGATGCCAAGTTCAAATTACAGGCTGGGGCCTGCAGATAGTTGTTGTCGGCGACACCGATAAGATTGGCCTGCATACGGTCCGAGAGGGCGGTGGCGAAGTCGATGGCCCTGGTCCGGTAGTCGGCATGGGTCGAACCCTGGAGTGCATTTATCTGTAGACTTGCGATACCGAGCAGACCTACCGCCACGACTACTGCCGCAATCAACACTTCAACAAGTGTCATGCCATGCTCGGTTCTTCGGTGACTGATGCGTGACACGCTGTCCATGTATGTTCACACCCTTGTGCCCTGCTGCAGGCAAGCACCTCTGCAGTGGAGATAAAAAAACGACTCAGTGTCCCAAGCGAGACCAGCGCTCAAGCGCTGTTTTCACGCTGAGCTGATTGAGGAGGATTTAGAAATGAAGGTGAGACAATCGGTATAGGTCGGTAGGACCAAAATAGTATCAAAGCCTATCCCTGTCTTGAGTCCATATTCTGAAACTCTCCCTGTTCAAAATTAGACTACAGAGAGTAATCTGGAAGGGTAAGTACCGCTTGTCGGGTAAAACTGACCTTCCATCGGGAGAACGCCGTCTTAACTGTTCAATTAAGCGGCTATGCTTCTGAGCGGTGTTTAAGAAACAAGTGGATCAACAGGGCGGATCAGACGACCACACCTCCCTGTGTGGTTGTTCATTTGTGCACGGAGAAGGCGTAACGGCGAAGGTCCCTAATCCCAACCCTCTTCCCAGACACCAGCGCGCAGTTGCTCTTTACGTCCTGTTGAAAAGAGACGATAGGCGGTGACATTGCCATTTTCCTGCCCATTCTGCCCATCAATCTGCAATATGTAACAGCTTGTGAGAGGGCAATCTGCCGTGGCAGGCGCTATGGTCAGGTTGCCGTAGTAGCCTTCGGCACTTTCCGCGGCGATGTTGGCCGCCACCAGTGTGTTGGGATAAGCGCCGAGCCGGCTCTTTGCTATCTCCATCTTGTGGCCAGCGGCAGTCAGCGCATCCATGCCGTCACCGCGGTGTCCCCGTCTGACCGATTCCTGATAATTGGGTATGACGATCGCCATTAACAATCCTATGATGGTAACGGCGATCATTAACTCGATCAGGGTAAAGCCCCTATGGGCATATTGGGTCTGCAGTTTCATCGATTACCTCTTCCCAAGAGATGGGGTGAAATCTATCAGGCCATTCATAGACCTCTTCCAAACCTACCAGTGCCTTGACGACCTGCCCCAGTGTACCCGCTTCACTACCCTCGGGGAATACGAGGGTGGGGGAGGGGGGCATACCCATCATGCTCAACACCTTAGAGCGATCATTGATGTCGAGGGTACCCTCATTGCCACCCAAACCGTCGAATATGGCGGAGGCATCCTTCATATTGATCGCGTAGAAGCGTCCAACACCCACGGCTCCCCGGGCCTCGCAGGCTGCGATATCAGGGGACCGCTCCGCACTGAAGGTGGTAAACAGAACCGCATAGTCGTAGAGCACGGCCTTGGAGAAGGATTTCTCCGAGAGGCCGAAGTCTATGTACCAGCCGTTCATCGACCTGAGGGATGCCTCGGCTGTAATTTGATCGCTCCCGCTGCCATCCTGCACGGTATTATCACTGGCATCATAGAGTTGATTCTGGAGTACCGTGACATAGGTGGTGGGCTTGGCCCAGACGTTCGGATCCTTGATCATGTAGAATCTGTCGGTGACAGAGATATCGAGGGGATTGGTCCGATTTCCGCTGCCGAGGAGTATTGCCAGATATTGAACACCACCCAGGTTGTAGTAGCCAACCTCCGGGGTGTTGAAGAAACGTCTGAATTCACCGGGTTCATAGATGTCAGCGATGATACCGCCATCCAGGCTGGTGTCGCCAAACTCACTGTCGGGAATGTCGACGCGAATAATCCTGCCGCCGACATCCGCGGCATAGAGACGATCGGTGACACCGTTGGCGTTGATATCCACCGGCAGCAAGTCACCGGCAATGCCGTTGTTCATATCGCTGATGGTCAGGTCTGCACCGCCATCGGAGGAGATGGTTCTTAGCCGTGAACCATCCTCTGCATCGACGATATAGATGGCATTGCCTTCGTTGTCGTTACTGCGCGAGGTGGTGGCGCTATCCTGATCCGGATCATAACCACCACCGAAGATCAATACATCCTGAGCGCTGCCACCGTTGATCTCCATGCTGACGAAGAGTGGCTTGGACCAGGTTTGGCCAAGTCGGCTAAAGCCTGCGGCCGCATTGATGGTGGTCACGAATTCGGGATTCTCACGATCGGTGATATCGAGCAGGTAGTAGTTCCTGCCACCTCTGCGCATACCCACTATCGCCATTTTATTGCCACCCGTCTCATAGACGGTCAAGGGCCCATCCAATCCGTAGTAGGGGATTGATGCTGGGTTGTTGTTATAGATGGTCTGGATATCGCCCAACAGATCGGATGGCATGAATGCCCAGAGCTCTTCTCCGGTCTCTGCATCGAACGCTTCTAGCACACCTTCACTGGTAGGCAGAAAAATGACATCACCGGAGCCGTAATCCATGACAGCGGGTTGGGTATGCAGGGGTGCCCCCATTTCGCCCTCATGGGATTCGGCAGTTGCCAGATAGAAACAGGCTTTGACTGTGCCCCACAAGGGGTCGCCAAAGGTACCGTTATTACAACCAATGCTGCCAGTGACATCTGTTTGGTAAAACCAGCTATCGTTCGCGCCGTACCAAACAGTGGCGGAAACATCCGCGGGTAGATCGCAAGTCCCATTTTCAGACGCGCAGGGCACGGCAAAACTTGGCGGCGTGCTGCTAATAGCCCCAGCAGGGTCCCAACTGATCCAGTTGAGCAGGATCTCCTTCCCCGCGTCGTCGCCATTGGGTAAGCCGAGCATGGCATGAGTGATCAGGGCGTTGTTAGAATCGACACGATTTGAGGCGTCCGAGAGTGATGCGCCGGGGTTGACATTGGTGAACAGGTTGCGATTGCCCGACGCTGTCATCATTTGAGCTGCGCCACCCACCAGTGGATTGGCATTATCCTGACCCGAGGAGTTCCAGTGGTCTCTGGATGAGACGAACTCGTAGTTATCGTTGACGATATCATTACCGTCGGCATCGGTCAGGGTTATCGCAACCCCATCAGCACTGGTTGATGTGGAGATGGTGTAGCTCTTCAGGTTGCCTTTCCAGAAGGTCTCCGCAGCCGGCACCAGCATCGGCACAAAGATGCGATTGCCGCTCACCGCCGCATTGTCCTGATTGAAGGGGATTACCGGGGCGGTGTAGGCGTAGGGGATCGATTCCATCGCCTCGGTGACGATCGAGGTGAAGGCACTGACCAGGTCGGAGACACTGGATGCCGGGTAGTAATTACCACCCCCCGCTGCTGCGATGCTGACCATAAAGTTCCGAATAGCTGCATCGTTGTCGGTATCGAATCCGATGGTATGGGTGACGATGTTCTGGGTATCTGACCAGCCTGGGCCTGTTTCCAGGTCGGTATTGAAGGCCCAAGCGGCGATCTCTCTGGCGCAGCGGCCGTTTTGCCAATTGGAGGCCGCATCTCTGGCGCAGTTGGTGCCTTGATAAGAGGTCAAACCATATGCTTGGCCACTGGTGGGCGAATTCGAGTTGGGCCGACCGTCGGTAAGCAGCACCATATGATTGGGCCGGCACCAGTTATCTTCAGGGATACCCGCGATGGGTGATGTGGTGGAGAAGTTGTTGGCATCGATGAAGGTCTGGTCACGCCGAAACCAGTCGACAGCGGCTTCCATCGCCTTGACTGTCGGTGTGTAACTGCGGGTTTGTAGATTGTCTGCGGCGTTGGTGAAGCTGGTTAGATTGTCCTCTATGAGGCTGAAATTGCCGTTGAGCGCGCGCAGCAGCAGCGGGCCGTTATTGCCCGAGTTGGTGGTATAACCTAGCATCGCTGCATTGACATTTCCCATATCCGGGTCGTTGAACAGTGACTGCATCGCATCTTCCAGGCGGTCCCTGCGGCTGGGGCTTGGCGAACTGTTCATACTGCCCGATTCGTCGAGAATGAAGAGTACGTTCGGCGGCACCGGATCCGGCGGTTCCTGCAGATAGATCTCTACATCATCCGCGATTGCTACGGAACTCATCATGGAGATGGCGAAGCTGGTCCCCAGGGAAATGACGAGCTGTTTTGGAAATAACCTATTCATAGTACTCATACTCTATAACTCCTCAATTCCTGATCAGCGCGACTTCCATGCGGTTGGTCGTCTGGGTGTTGTTGTCTGCAACCGTTCCCAGAGCGTCGGCCTTGTACAACACGGTGACCACATTCAGACCAAAACCGGAGAATTTGTACTTTCCAGGTGGGCTGATCTCTCTCATCTGCATGGTGACATCCGCGCTCAAATCGGGTTGGTGAGTGACTCCCGACGATGTGTAGTAACCAGGATTCGGTTGTTCCGCACAGATGGCGTTCGGTACCAGTATTTCAGGATCGGGTCCGGTCAGCTGTGCCAAAGCATTTTCCGCCGCCTGGAAACTCAACTCCTTGAATTGATGATTGACGGCGATCTTTGTCTCGAGGTTGCTGCTGCGCATGGCGCTCACACTTAACAGGGTGATCACCGAGAGCAGTATCAGGCCGATCACCAGGGCCGCGCCCTGCTGTTGATGGCGTCGGTTGCATACATCGAGTTGTTTGCGGTTGATGGTCATGATCATTGTCTCTGGACTGTGGTGTTTAGATTTCTCAACGCGATGGTGGTGCTCGCGGTCTTGAACGAATGGGATGTGTCGGCTGCGATATGCTCCATACCAAGCACCCGCATCTCTTCTGCGGCTGCCGGGCGATAGGTGTAGGGAAGCTCTTCGGTATCGGAGCTGGTGACTATGCCAATCCTGATGGTTACCACGTTTACCCAACGATCGGCATTGTCCACTTCGGTGGCGGTCAGATATTGGTTGGCAATGCCATCCGCATCCGTATCCACACCGTAGAGGGCACGCATGAGGACGACACCCGATGCCATGGCACGCTCGAAGGCTCCGCCCGTGTTGAGTGCGCCAGCTACGGTTTCTATGGATTGACAGATAAGCTCGGCATCGCCGTTGCGGTAGAATCGAACGGTGTGCGTAGTGTCAATGGTGCCGTCTTGACCGCAAGGCGCCGGTCCTTCCGCATAGCGAACGGCAACGGCACTGGAGTCGTTGCTATCCATGTCGATAATACCGGTGGAGCTTGCGGCGACGGTATTATCGGGATCAACGGCGGGAAAGGTCCTCATATTGTTGTCTGGATCTAGATAAGTAGAGGGATTGTCATTCTGTTCAGTGACGCCCCTGCCTGCCATGACCAGGTTTCGGCGTAGATCCTGCACGGCGAACCGGGAGCTCTCAGCGGCTGCGGCGATGGTCGATCTTGCAATGAAGGCATTTTTACTGTCGAGGTAGATTTTTCCGGCACCACCAATCAGGAAAACCCCGATTGCACTGGCGATCATCAAGGAGATGATGGATAGACCTGCCTGCTTGCGGGTGGATCTGATCATGGTTGTACTCCAGGCAAGATTGTTGCGACAACTTCATGGATGGTGAAGGTATCGGTGGCCACGTCCGGATTCCTGTTCTGCATTTGCCATGAGATCGTTACCGTCAATGGCGACATCTCTTCACAGCCGGCTGCGGGGCACACTATCTCAAGTTCCGCGCCAGGCATTGTCGCTTGTAGTGCGCAATTGACCTCCCACAGATCATAGGCTGCCATATCTGCGGCAGTGCATTCAGAGACAGCGGCGACGCTGCCGTCAGGACTCATGGCACAGCGCTCAATAGTGGTCATGGGAGCATCTGGCGCAATCGCGCATGACTCTGCTGGAATCGCTCCCGTATAGTCAGGGACCGCTGACAGGTTTGCTCGTATTCGATCCGCCAAGGATGCGATAGCATCGGAGGCCTTGGCGCGATACTGGGCGTCGCTTGCACCCTGAAGGGCGCTTATCTGTAGCGATGCCACGCCCAGTAATCCGACTGCAATCACGACGGCTGCGATCAGTACTTCAACCAGTGTCATACCACGGGCGTGTCTTTTCGGTTGGCTATGGGGTTCAGATTTCATGGGCAGTTACCTTCATCGGCCTTTTTGATGTAGGGACGACCTATCGGACTGAGACAGATACGGTTTTGCACCACAGCATCGTAGCTGACCTCTAGATTATCCCCCGCGGTGATATCGGCGCGGCCTCTGGAGTTGTAGGTCACATCACCACCGGTAAGGTTGGCTGCGATAGTGACGTTTTCATTGTTGACGGACTGGTCGACGATATCGACACCAGCGGCGGTGACAATCCAGCCATCGGCTGCCGGGGTGAAGGTGACATCGCTCTCTATTCTCACTGCCTCACTGCGGGCATATAGCAGCGCACCCAACAGTTCGTTGCTGGTGGCGGCTACATTGTTGCGTTCGACCATGCCCATGAAACTGGGGACAACATAGGTCATCAAGACAGCGGCTATAGCTAGAGTGACCAACAATTCGAGCAGTGTGTATCCTTGATTTCTATGCATAGATTTAAACCTCACTGGATCTGCCCATAGCCTAGGTGATGGCCAGCAATCCCGATATACCGTTCATCGGTGGAGCATGGCCGTATATCCTGAAATAAGGCTGATTTTATTGGTTTATCGGGGGGTTATGTCTGAATATAGGAAGAAAAAGATTAATCGATCAGCGTTGGCTGCGCACTTCGACCTAAAGTTATGCTGGCGATTTACACAAGCCTGCGAGCCGAGATGAATGCTTAGGAAAAGGATTCGCCCAACAGAGATTTTGGTAGAGCGAAGACAACCTGTTCCTCTTTACCTTGGCCTTCGACCACCTCTACCGCACCCCACTGCTTGAGTCTGTCGATGACGTTTTCCACCAGGATCTCCGGTGCGGATGCGCCAGCTGTGACGCCGATATGATGCTTACCCTCGAGCCAACCCGGATCTATGTCATCGGCGCCATCGATGAGATAGGCCGGAGGACCAAATTTCTCCGCTATCTCTCTAAGTCGATTGGAGTTGGAACTGTTGGGTGATCCCACGACCAGCACCAGGTCGCACTCTTTGGCAAGCGCCTTGACCGCATCCTGACGGTTCTGCGTCGCATAGCAGATATCGTTCTTCTTGGGACCGATGATGTTCGGGAAGCGTTGTTGCAGGTCTGTGATGATCTTCTGGGTATCATCGATGGAAAGTGTGGTTTGGGTGACAAATGCTATCTTTTCGGGTTGTCCTATATTTAGCTTTTGCACATCTTCACTGGTCACCACCAGATGGATACGGCTGTTCTCACTATCGCTCATGCACTGACCCATGGTGCCTTCGACTTCCGGATGTCCTCGATGGCCGATCAGTATCACCTCATAGCCATCGCGGCAGCGTCGGGCAACTTCGAGATGAACCTTGGTTACCAATGGGCAGGTGGCATCGAATACCCGAAGATGGCGCTGTTGCGCCTCTTCACGTACCGATTGGGAAACCCCATGGGCACTAAATATTACCGTGTGTCCATCAGGCACATCCTTCAGCTCATCGACAAAAATAGCACCACGGGCGCGCAGACTCTCAACCACAAAGCGATTATGCACAACCTCGTGACGCACATAGATGGGTGCCCCCAGCTGCTCAAGGGCGCGCTCGACGATTTCGATGGCGCGATCGACGCCAGCACAAAATCCTCTGGGATTGGCAAGCAGTATGGTTTGACTTTGTTTCATCGACATAGTTGATCGTTTGCGACCGGGTCGGAGTCAAGGGCCTCTTCGACATCAAGGATAGTGACTTTATAGTGAAAATGCTTACCGGAAAGGGGGTGATTGAAATCGATCTGCACTAGATCTTCCTCCACTGCCAAGACCACCCCGGCCAACTCGTCACCTTCAGCGGCGGAAAATAGCATGATCTCTCCGGGATTGAGTGCCTGATCTGCGGGAAAACTGTTGCGTTCAAGCCAGTGAATTTGGTTCTCATCTCTTGCTCCGTAGACATCGTCGCCTGAGACAAGCAGCTCCTGTTCATCCCCCCCTCGCAGTCCCAGAAGGGCAAACTCGAGCATCTGCTCCATGGTGTTGTCGCCCAGGGTGAACTCCAGGGGTTCTCCCCCATAGGTGGAAAGGACTTCTGTCGTATCCGGCAGAGTCAGTGAAAAGTGCATCCTGACCCGGCTTCCCGGTGCGATCTTTGGTTTCAACTCGGCCATCTTCAGGTCACCAATTCTATTTGCTCGATTGTTGTTGCCAACACCCCGATATGGGTCTCAGCCTTTGGCAAAGACACCGCCAATCTCTTCGATACTGACCTGTAAACTCTCATTTTCAGGTATAACTTAGGCTTCTCGCGGGGACGAGGCTGACCTGGGCATCATAGCGGATTTGCAATATTCTTATAAAGGTCTAACATATCCTTAAGTAGGAGGATTAATAAATGTAGGCACCATCATGATAAATAAAGAAATTGTCACAAATGATGAGCTCCCGCTATATGAAGTTCAAGAGGTTTCCCTACTCGATGCAATGTTACTCTTGAAAGGTTACAGGGAATCAACCCCGGAATCTTCGATCTCCCGGGCCGCCGAGCTTTTAAAACAGCGCAACTACTCACACGGGAACTGGTCCATGACTGGATCCTGAGTCGGTTGAAAACAGACACCGGTGGCGCTGCCATAGCCGGCTGATGAGTGTGTTGGCGTTGTTTCAGGCCAGGGAGAAGTCAGGCGCTGGGGCGGGTATCAGACAAGTATCTCCTGGGTAACAAAGAGAAAACCCAGAGAAACGACCACTACCAGAACCACCAGATACTGGAACAGGATGCAGATGCCCGGCAGGTCATTGCAGACCTTCCTATATTTGCAAAGCTTGCAGTTTTTCATACTACTACCTCACCAACTACAGAGGTTGGCAGCTCTCAAATATATCAACGAGCCGGCCATGTTAGAGTCGATTTAATCAAGGGTTCAGCGCCTGAAAAATCTGTCAGGCCATCGCCCGAAATTCCCTGATATTTACTCAATCGGGAGGCATGGTCGCACAAATTTTCGCTTCTTGGAAGCAGGGGATTTGTCATAAACTAACCTAAAACTATCTAAGTGATTGTTTCTATAAGGTTAGCTTTGATGAAGCCTTTTAACGTATTAACATGTCACTAACTCTCAATCGATACGCGGAGTAGCGGATGCTGATACAAGGTCCATCGCAGGTTGAGAGATATCGCCGTGAAATCTATCGACTCAACGACTGAAGTATGAAAGATGCCTGAGAATCCGCCGCACATCGGCTTTGTCAGTCTGGGTTGTCCCAAGAACCTGGTCGATTCCGAACAGATACTGAGCAGACTACGTGCCGAAGGCTACCAGCTTTCCGCCAGTTACGATGGCGCCGATCTGGTGCTGGTCAATACCTGCGGTTTCATCGATGCGGCCGTGGAGGAGTCCCTGGAAGCGATCGGTGAAGCCCTGGAGGAGAACGGCAGGGTCATAGTGACCGGTTGCCTGGGTAAGGATGAGTCACGAATCCGCAGCGCTCACCCCCAGGTGTTGGCGGTTACCGGGCCACACGCCTACCAAGAGGTGATGCAAGCCGTACACAAGCAGTTGCCGCCACCCCATGATCCCTTTACCAATCTGGTACCACCTCAGGGTATCAAGCTGACACCGAGACACTACGCCTATCTCAAGATTTCGGAAGGCTGTAATCACAGTTGCAGCTTCTGCATCATTCCCGATCTTCGAGGAGCACTGGTGAGCCGGCCTTTTGGAGAGATTATGCAGGAGGCGCAGCGGCTCGTGGAATCGGGTGTCAGGGAGCTGCTGGTGGTCTCTCAGGACACCAGTGCCTATGGTGTGGATATCAAATACCGTCCTGATTTCTGGCAGGGTAGGCCTGTGGCATCGAAATTGGCTGCCCTCGCTGCCGAGCTGGGGCAGATGCAGGCCTGGATACGGTTCCACTATGTCTATCCCTATCCCCATGTGGACGATTTGATCCCGCTGATGGCCCAGGGACGAATCCTGCCCTATCTCGATATGCCGCTGCAGCACGGCAATATGCGGGTGTTGAAAGCCATGAAGCGACCGGCGGCCACGGAGAAGGTGCTGCGGAGGATTGAACGTTGGCGCCAGGCCTGTCCCGAATTGACCCTGCGCAGTACCTTTATTGTCGGTTTCCCGGGTGAGACGGAGGCTGAATTTGAAGAATTGCTGGATTTCTTACGCGAAGCCCAGCTAGACCGGGTCGGCTGTTTTGCCTATTCGCCGGTAACAGGGGCACAGGCAAACGACCTGCCGGGTGCCTTGCCGGAGGCGGTCAAGGAGGAGCGTCGTGCCCGGTTTATGCAGCTTCAAGCACAGATCAGCCGGCAGCGGTTGCAGCAAAAAGTAGGCCGCAAGATGGTGGTCCTGGTGGATGAGGTTAGGGAGAAGCAGATAGTGGCTCGAAGTGAAGCCGACGCACCGGAGATTGATGGCCGGGTCTTTATACCCGGGGCCTGGGATCTGGAGCCAGGGGACTTTGTCGAGGTGCGGGTTACCGGGGCGACCGCGCACGATTTGCGGGCAGAGCCGGTGGATGTGGATGTGGATGAGGCGGAAGCGGATTAGGTGATGATAACGGGCGCATCCATGCGCCTTGCCAACCAACTGAGCGGGGCCATCGCCCCGTTAAAAATGAAATCTGTGGTTGATCAGAAAGCAGATCCACTCTGTCTGCCCATCTTCTTCAGGATTGTCGCCAGGGGACAGAAACCGGTGAATGCGGATTGCAGCAGGTTAAGTCCGACAAACGCGGTCAAGAAGAGCCAGTAGGGGTGGTGGTAATGGGAAAGCACCAGGCTCAGCAGAATAACTACGCCGGCGAAAGCGAGAACAATTCGGTCGATATTCATGGATTAGCCTCTAAACTATGAGTGATTATCCAGTGTACACATCGGAGGTTCGCGCACCCGGATGTGCACTGCGCGGTTTGAACAGCGTCAGTAACACCCTGGATCAAAATTGGATGCTATATTAGCACTATCTAATATTTAGTCAAGGATGTTACCACACATGAGTATGAAAGCAGATGATTTGGTGGCCCAGGAGCAGTTAGTCGGCCAACTGATCAACTCTCCGGCGTGCTTCGATCTCCCCCAGGAGCGGGTGGAACATATCGAAACCCATATCTCCCATCTGCTGCTGCTCGGTGAGCGGGTCTACAAGATTAAAAAGCCCGTCGATCTCGGGTTCCTCGACTACTCAACATTGGAAAAACGGCAGCGCTGCTGCGAGGAGGAGTTGCGGCTCAATCGCCGTCTGGCACCGCAACTCTATCTGCAGGTAGTGGCTATAGGGGGAACCGTTGATGAGCCCGTTATTGGTGCTGATGAAGGAATCATTGAGTATGCCCTGGAGATGCGACGTTTTCACCAGGATGATCTGCTAAGCCGCACACTGCCCGACCGGGAGGCGATCGATAGTCTTGCCCGCCAAGTCGCCGATTTCCATCTCGCGGCTGCCAAGGTTTCCAAGGAGATGCCCTATGGCAGACCGGATCATGTTATCGGTCCGATGTTGGAGAACTTCCGCCTGATACGGGGATTGAAACAGCCCCTGTTCGAGATGGATCGACTCAATGTGCTGCAAAACTGGACTGAACAGCAGAGCACTGTGCTTGAATCCAACTTGTTGGAACGCTACGACGCAGGCCACATCCGAGAGTGCCACGGTGATCTGCACCTGGGGAACATTACCCGATTCAAGGGTGAGATAACCCTATTTGATGGCATCGAATTCAATCCTAACCTGCATTGGATAGATACCCTCAGTGATATCGCCTTTCTGCTGATGGACCTTCAACATCGTGGCATGAACAGTGCCGTCGTTCAGTTACTCAATGGCTACCTGGAGAGAACGGGGGACTATGCCGGTCTGCCGCTGTTACGCTTCTATCTGCTCTATCGTGCCATGGTGCGGGCCAAGGTCAGTGCCATCCGCGCCATGCAATCGGGTTTGCAGCATGATGAGTGGGAACAACAACTAGATGAGTACCGCAGCTACCTGGTGTTGGCTGAAACGGTCATTCGTCATCCACCCGCATCCTTAATCCTGACCCACGGGGTCTCCGGTTCAGGGAAAAGCACGGTCAGTGGCTGGCTGGCGGAGCAGTTGATGGCAATCCGCATTCGATCGGATGTGGAGCGCCGCCGCCTTTTTCCCGCGCAGGGTGAGACTGCCGGTTCCATTGAGCGCTACAGTGAACAGGCTACGCAGATAACCTACAACCACCTGGCAGGAATGGCGAAAGAGCTGTTACGCTCGGGCTATTCCGTAATCATCGATGCCACCTGCCTCGTACAGTGGCAACGCGAGCTGTTTATGCAGCTGGCCCTGGGTCAACAGGCACCTGTGGTGATTATCGATTGCCAGGCATCGGAGTCACTTCTGATCGATCGTATCCACCATAGGCACAAACGGGGAGGGGATGCCTCCGAGGCAGACCTGGCTGTTCTCAGGCTACAGCAAGAGAGGCGTCAGGCATTAACCTCGTCGGAACTCGAAAGAACAATAAGCGTCGACAGTCAACACTTTCCACCACCAGGATTATTGGCCACGGTGTTGCAACGTTTGATGAGGTAGAATTCAACGTGGGTCCGATAGATAGTGTGGCATCTTGGTTGATACAGATGATAAAGGTTCAGTTATGCGTTTTCCTCAACTCACCATAGGTCAACTATTCGAATATCAGGGTAAACGATATACCAAGACTGGTCCCTTGACTGCTTCTGAAGAGGGCACGGGTGTCAATGAAATGATTCGGCGTTCGGCTGAGGTTATGCTTTTAGAAGGTGCGCCGATAGCATCATCCAGTGAGGGGACAAAGCAGACTTATAGTCGACAAGAGATGCTTGAGCTCTGTGACGACTATAAAACGAAGTTACAACATCAGCTAAGACATATGGCCGCAGAAGAGGATGGTCTAAGACTCGAGCCTGTATTGCAGTTGCTGGATACTACACTTCGAATTTCCTAGGGCCTGTTAACAGGCCCTAGAACAATCCCTCATCCCAATAGGGCCTCTCACCAAACAGTTCACGAAAGTACTCGGTCAGCACCCTGACCCGCTGCGGTATGAAACGGCGGTTCGGGTAGACAGCATAGGCGGTTGCCTCGGGGATTTTGTAGTCCCTTAGGATCGGCACCAGGCGTCCCTCGAGAATGGTTCTATAGGCAATGAAGGTAGGTGAGATACAGATGCCGTGTCCCGAAGCGGCGGCCTCGAGAATGATCTGGCCGTTGTTGGCCAGCATGCGATTCTCTACCCGCACGCTCTGTTTTCCTCCTGCGTTATCGATGAATCGCCACTTTTGCGGTTCCGGCAGATTTGAGTAGCAGAGACAGTGGTGATCCGACAGTGCTTGCGGTGTCTTCGGTGTGCCGTAGCGGGCGAGATAGCCCGGACTGGCGCAGACCACCGTATGGATAGGTGCCAGGGGCAGGGCAACCATGGTGGAGTCCTCGAGCCGGCCGATGCGCAGAGCCAGATCAAAGCCCTGCTGAATCAGGTCGACCTGGCTGTCGTTGAAATCCATGTCCAGCATCACTCCTGGGTGTTGGGTCATAAAGCTGTTCAGGGCGGGGGCAAGATGCATCAGACCGAAGGAGAGGGGGGCGGCAAGACGAATGCGGCCGCTCAGGGCGTGCTGGGCAGTGGAGACAGACTGTTCCGCCTCCGCCAGATCCTCCAGCAGTTGAATCGCCCGTGGGTAGAAGGCGCGACCGGCATCGGTGAGGGAGAGACGGCGCGTGGTGCGCTGGATCAACAGGGCGCCCAGATACTCCTCGAGCTCCGAAACCCGCCGGCTGATGACCGATTTGCCGATTCCCAGGCGTTCGGCTGCTGCACTGAACTGCCCAGATTCGACCACGGTGACAAAGCTCTCAAGGGACTCAAATCGATCCATTGTTCCAATTTCAGCAACAGTGTTTCCTGAATTGTGGCCTTTATCTTCAGAATTGACAACCTAAACTGGGCAATAACTTATCAAATTACTGAGCATTTATGCGAGGAGGCTGTTATGGAACAGCTGGTTCAAAGCAGAAGAGCAGTCAAGCGAATCGTCGTCGGTCAGGAGACATCCGACGGGGCCGGGGTACGTCTTACCCGGGTTATCGGGGGGGCTCAGTTGCCACAACTCGATCCCTTTTTACTCCTCGATCATTTTGTATCCGATGACCCGAATGACTACATCGGTGGCTTTCCACCCCACCCGCACCGGGGCTTTGAGACCGTGACCTATCTCCTGGCCGGTCAGGTGGAGCATCGGGACAATGCCGGTCATACAGGGATACTCGAGACCGGGGGAGTACAGTGGATGACGGCTGGGAGAGGAGTGATCCACTCTGAGATGCCGCAGCAACAGGATGGCCTGCTGTCGGGTTTCCAGCTCTGGGTCAATCTACCTTCTGGTCAAAAGATGATGGCGCCCCGCTACCAGGAGTTCGACCGCGAGACGATTCCCCAGGAGCAGCGGAGTGATGGTGTCGAGCTACGCGTGGTGGCGGGGCAGACTTCACAGCAGACCGCAGGACCGGTGAGTGAACTGGTGACCCCAGCACTCTTCTACGACATCACAATGCCTGCCGGCAGCCGTTTTATCGAGCCCCTGCCGGCAGCCTATAATGGCTTTATCTACCTCATCGAGGGGGTGGTATCGGTGGATGGAACCAAGCTGGAAGGGAGCAACCTGGGCGTGCTGGATCAGGGAGAGAGTATCGAAATATTGGCACAGCAATCGAGTCGCCTACTGTTGGTGGCGGGGCAACCCCTGGACGAGCCGATTGCCCGACGCGGACCCTTCGTTATGAACAGCGAGGCGGAGTTGCAGCAGGCCTTCAGTGACTATCAGCAGGGACGTTTCTGATGCGCCTGGCCAACGACAGGGAGAACTACGGCCTGGTTGCTATCCTGCTCCACTGGCTGGTGGCCCTGGTGATCTATGCTCTCTTCGGCCTCGGCTTGTGGATGCGGGATCTGGGTTACTACGATCCCTGGTACCAGCTTGGGCCCTGGTGGCATAAGGGCATAGGGGTGGTCCTCTTTGCTGTGCTGTTGCTGCGTCTTGGCTGGCGCTACCTGTCACCCCGACCGGATCATCTGCCAACCCATAAACCCTACGAACGCTTGGGCGCCACCCTGGCGCACTGGTTGCTCTATCTACTGATCATCATCGTCATGATCAGCGGCTATCTGATTACCACCGCCGATGGCAGACCCCTGGAGGTGTTCGACTGGTTAACTATCCCGGCGACCCTGAGCGGCCTCGACGGTCAGGAGGATATCGCTGGCAAGGTCCATCTCTATCTTGCCTGGGGCATAGTCCTGATTAGCCTGCTGCATACCCTGGCGGCCCTGAAACACCACTTTTTTGACCATGACCGGACCCTCACGCGCATGCTGGGGATCCAACACCATTCGGAGGAGAGAAACGGATGACAAAAGTTGCAATCGTCTATCACAGCGGCTTCGGCCACACCAAGTTACAGGCGGAGGCCGTGCACAGAGGCGCTGCCTCGGTCAGCGGTGTTGAAGCCGTGTTGCTTACCACTGAAGAGGCCGGGAGCGACCTGGACAGCCTCGACGACGCGGACGGAATCATCTTCGGCACCCCCACCTACATGGGCAGCATGTCGGCAGAGATGAAGAAGTTCCTCGAGACCGCGGCGGCCAAATGGTTCACCCAGGCATGGAAGGACAAGGTGGCGGGAGCCTTCACCAACTCCAGCTCCTTCTCGGGGGACAAGCTCAATACCCTGGTGGGCCTGATGATCAACGCCATGCAGCAGGGGATGATCTACGTCAGCCTGGGGATGCACCCGGCGGCCAGCGATCCGGATTCGATGAATCGCATCGAAGGCCCTGGACCTGAGGTGATGAACCGGATCGGGTCCTATTCGGGGCCGATGGCGGCGAGCTTTCAGGTGGATCCGGGTGATGCACCCTCCACGGGGGATATCGCGACCGCCGAGGCCTATGGGGCTAGGGTTGCCACCATTACGCAACAATTGGTGCGGGGAAGAGAAGCTGCTTGAGCAATGGTTTGAAAACTAGCAACCTTGCAGTTAAACGAACGTCTGATGACAGTGTTTCGTGGCAGGGAAACAGGTTGAGCAATAGTTTGGAAACTACCATCTAGCAGTTAAACGAGCGACTGGTGACGGTCTTTCGTAGCAGCGGCAGGGATGCCGCGGTAGCCCCGTCAGCACAAGGACGTGCTGTTGGGGCGGCGGAGAAAGACCGTCATCAGTCGCGTAAAGCCTGCTTAAGAACTCGGATGAAAATAGCCCAGATTAAATGACTGTCATCAGCTGCACAGAACAGATTTAGTATCTCAGTTATAAATCCCAATTCACGAGAAGCGACAGAGTGATCTAATTAAGCAAAATGTAGAGGAGTAATACCCAAGTTTCACGCGGCTGGCAGTCATCTTTCTACGCCGCCCCAACAGCACATCCATGCGCCCGAAGGAAGTGCCCTTGGGGTATGCTGACGGGGCTCCCGCGGCATCCCTGCCGCTGCTGCGAAAGATGACCGCCAGCTGCTCCTTAACTGATAGTTTGTGAGATATTTTCTAAATAGGAGAACACTGATGAAAAACCTTTTAATACCATTGATAGCAGCCAGCTTTATTTTTACCTCACCCCTTAAAGCTGAAGAGTACGCAATCGACACCAAGGGCGCCCACGCCTTCATTCAATTCCGTATCAAGCACCTGGGCTACAGTTGGCTGATGGGCCGTTTCAACGAGTTCAGCGGCAGCTTCAGCTATGACGAGAAGAATCCCCAGGCCGCGAAGATATCGGTGGATATCAATCCGGCCAGTATCGACAGCAACCATGGTGAGCGGGACAAGCATCTGCGGAACGAGGATTTCCTCTATGTGGACAAATACCCCAAGGCCTCATTCGTCTCCACATCCTTTACCGAGAAGGGTGACGGCAAGGCCGAACTCAAAGGTGATCTCACCCTACGCGGTGTCACCAAGCCGGTAGTTATCGCGGTCGAGCATATAGGTCATGGCAACGATCCCTGGGGCGGCTATCGCCGTGGTTTCTTTGGCACCACCGAGATCGCACTGGCCGACTTCGGCATTAACTTCGATCTGGGACCTGCCTCGAAGACAGTTCAGCTGGAGTTGTCCATCGAAGGGATTCGTCAGTAGCAGTCGATCGTTTCACTAACCTGTGCTGCCGCCTGACGTAGCAGTGGGGTAGGGTGGGGCCCTGCCCCACCAATCACAGCGCAATACACACACTCATATATCTTAAACCGCAAATTAACGCGAATGTGTGGTTTCTTAAGCTGTAGGGTGCGGCTCGCCGCACCGATCTGCCGTCTCGACAACTGCCTGTGCAGCCGTGTATAGCAGACGACTGTCTGCGCCTGCCAAATGTGAGCCTTCACTCAACACCCGACGCCACTTCCTCGCCCCTGGTTGCCCTTGAAACAGACCGAGGATATGGCGCGTAATACGATTGATCGGCGTTCCCTTCGCCAGTTCAGCCTCGGCAAAAGGGATCAATGACTCAACCACCTGGTGACGTGTCAAAGGGGATTGGGGTTGGTCGAATATCAAGCGATCGGCCTCGGCCAAGATCCAGGGATTGTGATAGGCCTCACGCCCGATCATCACCCCATCCACATGATCCAGTTGCTCGCTTACCTGATCGAGGTTTGTGATACCCCCATTGATGACCACCTCGAGGTCGGGGAAGTCACCCTTGAGTTTATGCACCGTATCATAAGAGAGAGGAGGGATTTCTCGATTCTGTTTCGGGCTCAAACCCTTAAGCCAGGCCTTGCGGGCATGCACGATAAATGTCCTGCAGCCGGCTTCGGAGAGAGTGCCGACAAAATCACACAACTCTTGATAGCTGTCCCGGTCATCCACCCCGATGCGGTGCTTGACCGTGACATCGATGGCGACCCTGTCCCGCATCGCCTTGACACAGTCGGCTACCAGCTCAGGAGTGATCATCAGACAGGCGCCGAAACGTCCCGATTGCACCTTGTCGGAGGGGCAGCCCAGATTGAGATTGATCTCGTCATAGCCCCATTGGCTGCCCATTTCCGCGCATGCCGCGAGTTCTTGTGGATCGCTGCCACCGAGCTGAAGCGCCAGCGGGTGTTCGCTGGGATCGAAATCGAGAAAGCGCGCCCGGTCGCCGTGGAGCAGGGCGCCGGTGGTAACCATCTCGGTATACAGGACCACATGCCTAGAGATCAGGCGCAGAAAATAGCGGCAATAGCGGTCTGTCCAGTCCAGCATCGGGGCGATGCAGAGCCTACGTACAATCATTGGGAAATTTCAATAGGGCTAAATGGCGCCATATTATCGGTTTTCACGGCCCGATTAAATCGTTAGTCAGCCGTCTGTCGCGGGCATCTGTCCTCGATTGCCGGTTTTCTCGATTGCGGAGGAAACTTTTTGCACAGGTGAGTTGTCCTTGAAGAATATACGTTTATTACCAGGGAAGGTTAATGTTATATAGGGTCATAATGCCAGCGAAGTCGCGAGTTCGGGACTCTGGTTTGACGCAACGTTTGGATATCGTAGAACATTAGCCACACATGAAGCCCAACCGACATCCATTAGCTATATCTGTCATGGCGCTGCTGCTTTTGCATGCAACCATGTCGTTGGCGTGGCTTCAGTATACCGCCATGGGCAGTGACTTGCCGACAGCTCCCCATAGCGAGCTCACTGCCGAACAGCATCCCTGTCACGACAGCGGCGAGACAGTGTCAGTCAACGGAGAAAAGGGTTGCGTGTTCTGTGGTTATGCTGTGCAATTTACGGGTTCTCGAATTGGCCACTTGGTTTTGCTGGAGATGGACATGCCCGCCCCCCTGGTCGCGACGGCCCCACGACCGGAGCACCCTGTAGAAACACCCCCGCCTAAGATTCAACTCCTCGCTTAGTTTCGTTTCTGCTGACATCTGTTCACAAGGGCGATCCATTGTGAGCCGATTATATTCTGGGGAAATTTCATGTGCTGTCTTAACGCGATGCAGCTGTCGTGTAAATCCTATTCTATTCCAGACCGACCTGGACTGTGCTGTAACCTTCGCCATGGTCTGTTGCTGTGGCCGCTGATCTTCCTATCGGTCACCAGCCCCGGGGCGGCTGATGCCGAACCGACACTGTTCGGGGCGTTGCTGGAGCGTTTGCGCGAACACCCGGCGGTTCGTAAGAACGAGTCGACCGCCAGGGAATGGACCCTGCGTTCCGATGCTGCGCTGGGTCTGCCAAATCCAAGCATTACCATTGGGTTGAATAATGTGCCGGTCGATGATCCCACCGATCTCGAACGCTATCTGCCAAGCAGCCGTAGCCTGGAATTTAAACAGGCCATACCCAATGGGGATGGTCGGGAGGCCCTGCATCGTACCCATGTGGCACGGGCCGATGCGGCGCAGATGGAACGTCTGCAGATCCTGGCCGGATTGAAAAAACGTCTGATTACTGCGTTGGCGGAGCGGCGCCGGATCAGGGAGTCAAAGACCGCATTGGCGGCACAACTGGACCTTATCAGTGAACTGGAGCCTTGGCTCCGCGGCGAGATGGAAGGGGGAAGCTCGGTCTACGCGCGTTTTGATGAGCTGGATGTGCGACGCGGACGTATCGAGGAGCGAGTGGTTGGCCTCGATGGTGAAGATATGCGCTGGCAGGCGGAGTTGAGAGAACTACTCAACAATGTTCCGGAACATGATCCGTTGCCGGCAATCGAACCCCGGATCTGGACGGGTCAGCCGACGGAGTTGATTGCGGTTCAGCAGGCGCAGCGAAAACTGGAAGTGGCGCAATCCCAGGTCAACGAGAAGAGGGCCGGGTTATCCCCCGATTACGCCTTTGGCGTGGCCTGGCAGCAACGGGAGTCCGGGGCCAATTTCGATGGAGATGACTGGCTTACCCTCAAGTTCACCCTCAAGGTCCCGCTTTGGGCCGCTTCAAACCAGCGACCGAAGCTGAATGCCGCGCAGGAGGCTGTTAGCAGCGCCACGGCGGAGCGGGATCAGCGATTGCGAGAGGCCAGGGGAGAGTATGACGGGGCCGTGGCGGACTATCGTACAGCGGACAGGTTGTTAGCGGCGCTTGCCAGGCGCAGCGCACGGCTGAGCGAGCTTGAGGCAGCCAACAGGAGACGTTACGAAGCGGGGGACGGTTCGTTGGAGGATGTCATTCGCCCCGCTATTCAGCGCGCCGAGATCGCACTGGATGTGGCGAAACAGCGGGCGTTACGGACCATTGCTGCAGCCAGTATCAATGCGCTTTTGATGGAGGAGGGTTGATGATGCCGATTCAGTTACCCCTGGCAACGCTTACTTTGCTGATGGTCATGTTGCTGATGCCGGCGACAGTGGTTGCTGAGGAGGCAGAGACAAAGTTTACCTGTCCCATGCATCCGCACTATATCGCCGATGAGATGGGAAGCTGTCCGATTTGCGGCATGGATTTGGTGAAGATGGAATCAGGGCCGAGCTTGGATCTGCAAGCTGATGAGGCGTCCGGTGATCGCGCCCTGATCACAATAGCGCCGGAGACTATCCAGAACATGGGAGTGCGCTACGGCACTCCGCAAGCCACCCTGTTCGGCCGCCGTATCCGCGCCTATGGCATTGTGGCGGAGAACGAACGCCTGCGCAGCGAAGTGTCGAGCAGGGTGGCCGGTTGGATCGAATCCCTTGCGGTAACCGCCGTCGGCGATGGGGTAAAACGCGGCACTCTGCTCTACCGGCTGTTCAGTCCCGAGTTGGTGGCGGCGCAAAGAGACTATCTCAGCGCCTTGGAGAGGGAGAGCACCAGCCGTATCCAATCCGCGGCGATCAGACTCGGTGCCCTGGGTGTTTCCGATTCCTTCATCACCAGTCTGCGTAAAAAGGGCAAGGTGGTGGAACGGGTGCCGTTTTACGCCTCGGCGGAGGGCACCTTGAGTGAATTGCTGGTCAGGGAAGGAAGCTATGTCCGCCCTGGCGAGACCTTGGCGGTGATTCAAGATTACAACACGGTCTGGATCAACGCCGCGGTTGCGGAGAAGGACCTGGTCGCGATCGATGACGCTACCCAGGTTCGGGTCATGCTCCCCAACCTACCGGGACGGATCATCGAGACCCGTGTTGACTACATCCATCCCACGGTGGATCGATCCAGCCGTACCGGTACGGTGCGGCTGCAGCTGGATAATCGGGACAATCTTCTACGTCCCGGCGCCTATGCCGACGTGCTCTTCGAGGTGGGTATGGATCGTCGTCTGGCGGTACCCGACAGCGCCCTGCTGCTCGCTGCCGATGGCCCCTATCTGGTGGTGGCCCTCGGCGAGGGCCGTTTTCAGCCACGCAAGGTAGGCACCGGTCTGAGCAGTGGCGGATACACCGAGGTTGTGGAAGGTATAGAGGGGGATGAACGCATTGTCGTCTCCGGCCAGTTTCTAATCGATTCCGAGAGTGCGCTGCGTGAGTCTTTTCAGAAACTTCAGCGCCTCAAACTTGAACTGGTCGATCTAAGCCTGAGCAAGACGCAGATGGCGATGCTTGACCATCTGATCGATGCGGGTCTCTATCTCCACGAGGCCCTGGCCGACGGCTACGATGTGACGCCGGACCAGTTGCAGCCTGCCCGTGAGATTCGCAACATGCTGTGGTCGAAGTTCGGTCAGACCCGGCTGGGGCCGATCCTCGAGGATGCCGAACAGGCCATCGGTGAGGCGCAGCAGGCGCGCACGGAGAGCGATTTGCGCAGTGCCTTGCACCGTCTGGTCAGTGCGTTGCAGCCATGGTTGTTGGATGGCAGGGGTGACTATTACCGGGAAAAAGGGGTGCGCTTGTTCAAAGATGAGAGCGACGGGCGACTATGGGTGCAGCAGGGCGAGCAGCCGTACAGTCCCTATAGCGATCAGAGCGGGGGAGTAGCGGTGCAATGAGTGGTGCCCGATACAGTGGAGGCAGGATCGATGCATGATGCGAGGGATATTGGCGGAGAGGATCCCTCCCGCTCCTTCATTGCCCGCGTGATCAGCTGGTCGGTACACAATCAGCTGATCGTGTTGATCTTGACCATGGCCCTGGCAGCGGCGGGTCTGCTCGCCATCGATCGCACACCTTTGGACGCAATTCCGGATCTCTCCGATACCCAGGTGATCATCCGCACCGACTTTCCGGGGCAGGCACCGCAGATTGTGGAGGACCTGGTGACTTACCCCCTCTCCACCACCCTGCTGGGATTGCCTAAGACGCAAGCGGTACGCGGTTTCTCCATGTTCGGAACCAGTTTCGTCTATGCCATCTTTGAGGATGGTGTGGATGACTATTGGGCGCGCAGCCGGGTTGCCGAGGCATTGGCGACGGTGCAGAAGGATCTTCCCGAAAACGCCACACCCCGGCTTGGTCCCGATGCGACCGGCGTGGGGTGGATCTACCAATATGCTTTGGTGGACAGGACCGGCCAACATGACCTGGCCGAGCTGCGTGCGCTCCAGGACTGGTTCTTGCGTTTCGAACTGGCAACCGTACCCGGGGTATCCGAGGTTGCCTCCGTGGGTGGATTTGTACGCGAATACCAGGTGTTGATCGATCCCAACAGATTGCGCGCCTATGACATTCCCCTGCTCAGGGTGCGCGATGCGGTAAAGGCCGCCAGCATGGAGGTGGGAGGCCGGGTATTGGAACGCTCCGAGACCGAACTGATGATCCGCTCACGGGGTTATGTCACATCCCTCGATGATCTGCAGCAGGTGGTGGTGCGGGCACGTAACGGCACCCCCGTATTGCTCACGGACCTGGCCAGGGTGTTGGAGGGGCCTGAACTAAGGCGCGGAGTGGTGGAGTTGGATGGCGAAGGCGAGGTGGTCGGCGGTATCGTGGTCATGCGTTCCGGGGAGAACGCACTGAATGTGATCGAGGCAGTGAAGGAAAAACTTGAGTTCCTGCGTCGCGGTCTACCCGAGGGTGTGGAACTGCGCTCCGTGTATGATCGGGCGCCTCTGATCCGGGGTGCGGTTGACTATCTAAACCATAAGCTGATCGAAGAGGGAATCGTGGTAGCCCTGGTCTGTATCCTCTTCCTGTTACATGCACGCTCGGCCTTCGTCGCCATCATTACCCTTCCACTCGGTGTGCTGGGTGCATTCACGGTAATGTCCGCTCAGGGAATCACAGCCAATATCATGTCCCTCGGTGGTATCGCGATAGCGATCGGGGCGATGGTGGATGCATCAATCGTGATGGTGGAGAACGCCCATCGCAAGCTCAGTGACATGCCGGATTCGGTGGCCCAAAAGGCGCGCAACGCCGCCATTCTGCAATCGGCCAAGGAGGTCGGCCCCGGTCTCTTCTTCAGTCTGTTGATCATAACCGTCTCATTTCTACCGGTGTTCGCGCTTACCGGAGAGAGCTTCCGCTTGTTCTCGCCACTGGCCTATACAAAGACCTATGCCATGGCCTTTGCATCACTGCTGTCGGTAACCATCGTGCCGATACTCATGCTTTGGCTGATCAGAGGCAAAATTCGCCGGGAAGAGGTCAATCCGCTAAATCGCCTTTTCGTCGCGTTGTACAAGCCAATCCTGCAGTTCTCCATGCGCATGCGCTGGCTCACGCTGTTTGTCGCGCTGCTGGGGGTGGCAAGTCTGTGGTATCCCCTATCCAGGCTTGGTTCGGAATTCATGCCCGCCCTCTATGAAGGGGAGCTGCTCTATATGCCCACCACGCTTCCAGGGGTCTCCATCACCAAGGCCAAGGAGGTGCTGGCACAGACCAATCGGCTGATCCGCACCCTGCCTGAAGTGGAACAGGTATTCGGCAAGGTGGGGCGGGCCGACACCGCCACGGACCCCGCGCCAATATCCATGATAGAGAGCTGGATTCGTCTCAAACCGAGGCAGCAGTGGCGCCCGGATATGGATATCGATGGTTTGATCAAGCGCTTGGATCAGCAGGTGAAGCTACCGGGGCTGGTCAACAGCTGGGGTTACCCCATCAAGATTCGCATGGATATGATCTCAACCGGAATACGTACCCCGGTCGGCATAAAAATCTCCGGCGCCGATCTTGATGTCATCGGACGTATCGCCCTTGATGTGGAAGCCGTGGTCAAGGAGGTGGTAGGGACCCGCAGTGCATTTGCCGATCGGGTCAGCGGTGGGAAATATCTTGAAATAATTCCGAATCGAAACGAGCTGGCACGAAGGGATATCGATCTGGGTCTGTTTCAGTCGATCATTCAGACCGCCCTCGGTGGCATGAAAGTGGCGGAGAGTGTGCAGGGACGGGAACGCTATAACATCATCCTGCGTTACGACCGGCCCTTCCGCGAATCGGTCCAGGATCTCTCGGAGGTTCTTGTGCCCACCCCAGGGGGAATGCATATCCCTCTCGGCGAATTGGCGGAAATAACCTTTGCCGAAGGCCCGCCGATGATCAAGTCAGAGGATGCCAGGCTCACCGGCTGGGTGTTCGTGGATATTGACGGGCGCGATATGGGGGGTTATGTGGACGCAGCCCGCAAGCAGGTGGCCGAACAAGTCAGCTTGCCACCAGGTTATGCCATTACCTGGTCCGGTCAGTACGAACAGATGCTGGAGGCAAGGAGCAGGTTGAAGATAGCCATTCCAGGGGCAGTCGCCATTATTCTGGTACTGCTGATGATCCATTTTGGTCGTACCGATCGCACAGTGATGGTGATGACCGCGCTCCCGTTTGGAATGGTGGGCGGTTTATGGTCGGTCTATCTCGCCGGATATAATCTTTCCGTAGCCGTGGCGGTTGGCTTTATCGCACTTGGTGGAATCGCCGTGGAGACCGCGGTGGTTATGCTGCTCTATATAGATCAGCAGGCGCGCGCACTTCCACCCTTGGATCGGCAGCAACTGTTTGCCACCATTATGGCTGGCGCCGCCTTGCGCGTCAGACCGAAATTGATGACCGTTTCTGTCATCATCGCCGGTCTACTACCCATCTTTTTCACTGAGGGGCCTGGCTCCGATGTGATGCGGCGCATTGCTTTGCCCATGGTAGGCGGCATGCTCAGCACCACAGTCATGACCCTCATCGTGGTCCCCGTAATCTATTTGATCTGGGAGGCGCGCCGCTTGCCGCCTGCCGCAGCGACTTCGCACAAAGCGGATGAAACCTCATCCGATCTACCTTAAGAGGAAATCAAGCATGAAAAAATCGATACAGTTTGTCTCATTGGTATTTGCCGGCCTGTTACTCACCATGCCGGTTCTGGGCGACAGCCAGGGCGGACATAGTATGCATGGCCATGGTGATATGGCGAGCGGTGTCAGTGAAGGTGTGGGGACGGGTGTTCTACACAAAATTGATACTGATAAAAGAATAATCAATCTGACTCACGGACCCATTCCGGAACTTAAATGGATGGGGATGACCATGGATCTGCCGGTTACAAAACGGGTGGATTTATCTACATTCAAAGAGAATGACAAGGTCAACTTTACGGTAAAAAAGGGACGGGACAAACAGTTCCGCATTACCGCCATGGAGTTGGAAAAGTCGGCGCAAACCGGTGAGTAAAAAGCCACATTTCCTCGGCAGCAACCAACTTCCATCTGGTTTCCGGATGGACACTGGTTCTATCCGGAAACCATGGCGCCTTGGACCACAGGGGAGAGGGGGTGTCAGTCGCAGGGAGTTCACTTAGTGATCCATAGCGGGTGGTTTATGTAACGTTAAAGTTGTTTTTGTTTTCGAGCAGTCTAAGGCCCACCATCAACAGTGTGCCCAGGGCCATGATTGCGGCTGCCAGATAGAGTCCGTCACTGTAGCTGCCGCTGCGCTCGGCGAGAACACCGGTTATGGCCGGAACCACGATCTGCGCCACCCCATAGGCGATGGTCATTTTACCCATCATCTTGGCCGGGCGGGTGGGATAATAACGTCCCGCCATGGTGAGGACCAGGCTGACGATGCCGATGAAGGTACCGCCGAACAGCAAAGCACCCGCCATCGCCATCGAGGGCGTTGCAGCCATGACCGGCAGCAGAATCCCGACGGTCTGCAGTACAAAGGCGATGAGGAGGGCGTCTATGTCGCCAGTACGGCGGGCAATCAGATCCCACATGATGCAGGCGGGGGCCGCGGCCATACCGAGGATGAAGAAACTCCAGGCCCCCAATCCCTGGAGACCGGGTAGCTCATCGATAATGGCGACAATAAAGGTGGCGCTCACCACATACCCGGCTCCGGCGCAGAAATAGGCGGCCATGAAGAGCAGCAGAAAGCGGCGGCTGGGCGGGGTGTCGACCAGCACTTCCCCAGTGTTGGTAAGCTTGCTGCTGTCTGGTGGCGGCAGCCATAGCCAGGCGGGGATTAACATTAAGCCACCCATCAAACTCAGCATCAGCCATTGGCCGCGCCAGTCGAAATGGTGATTCATCAGTTCAACGGCAATGGCACCGAATGCGATACCCAGGCCGACCCCGCTGAAGTGGATCCCCAGTTCGCTGCGATGACCATGGCGAATCAGCCAGTTCAGGATAAGACCTGAACCCAGCAGCAGTCCCGCGGCGCTGCTCAGTCCGGCGATAAAGCGGTAGAACGACCAGAGCCAGATATTATCCGTCAAGCCCATGCCCAGCGTGGAGACAACAGCCACGATCAGACCGATGCGATAGAGGCGGTCTTTCACTACCAGATCGCTGATCAGTGAAGCGGTGATGGCGCCACAGAGATAGCCCAGATAGTTGATGGCGGTCAACCAGCCTCCTTCCGAGAGCCCCAGGCCGGCCTGCTGCAACATGATGGGGAGCAGGGGGGTGTAGGCGAACCTGGCGATCCCAAGCATCAAGACAAGGCTGATCACCCCTGCAGACAATACCTTGAACCGATTGATCTGATTCGACATTAAAGCCCCTTTTGGGTCGTTTGCAGAGAATCTATATGATTCTAATTATCAAACACAATTCAATTATTTGCAGCAGGGAGAGGTCTGTTTGTGCCTTGTGATGCGAGTCCGAGGCTGGTCAACGGCAGCTTCTACCAAGGGGTGGGATGGGAGATTTAGTCAACGCGTCCTTCGCGGTTGATCAACTTGATCTCGATGTGATTATCCTCAAGGTACTGTTTCAATGCCTTTTTGGTTTTATCGATGATGGTTGTCAGCTCACTTAGATGTGAGGCTCCATTGTTTCTTATTTCCTCAGTCGTGGAGCGGTTCAGCATACTCGCCTTGTTGAAAAGAAGGGTGGCGCCGATATTGCCGGCGGCACCTTTGATTGCATGGGCATCGTCGATGATCTGGGTAATATCGGCACCCATGATCGCTATCTCCATGCGGTCGATACAGCTGTAGACATCGGTAAGGAAGTTATTCACCAGTTCCTCGAAAAAGTCATCACGGCTGCTTAACCGGGTCAATTCGTCGAGGGTGTCCCTATTCAGGTATTGCGGCGATTTGGAGGTAAAGGGTGTAGTTTTGGTGATGCTCCTGTAAGCGGCTGGAGCTTCAGATATCTTGTCTTCATGATCCGTCAAGCGATGTATCTCATTGATCAACGCTTTAATGTCTAATGGCTTTTGCAGATAGGCATCGGCACCGGCTTCCTGGCACTGCAGTTTCGCCTCCTTGGAGATGTTCGCCGTGAGCACAATGAAAGGGATCTTTCGAATCAGACCATAGCCGGCATTGTATTCACGAATGACATCCAGTCCGCCGATACGCGGCATCTGCATATCGAGGATCGCCAAGTCAAAATCAATCTCATCGAATTTGTTCAGCGCGCTCTCTCCATCTTCGACCAACTCGACTTCAAAGCCGGCCTTGGTAAGCATCTCACCGAGAATCAGGCGATTGACCGCGGTATCCTCAGCCACAAGAATTTTCAGTTTTTCTTGGGTCTGCGATTGATTCCAGCTGTCGATTGCCTGCACACCCTCAGGCAGCGTGGTGTCGAGGAATGCGGTGTGTATGGCGTTATAGAGCTGTCTTCGGTTTTCCAAGTCATAGACGATGGCATCTATGCCTGGAGGAATCTCGAATGGCTGAAATCTAGTGTCGGTATCGATCAGTATCAGATGGACCTGGTCACTGGCTGCATCCCTTAATTTGTCTGTCAGCGACTCAAGGTTTTCGCCGATATGCTCCGCATCCAGGAGTACCAGTGGCGGTTGATCAGAATTTGCTGTGGTTTCTGCCACATGGTGAGTCAGTTCCTCAACACTACTAACAGCGTCATTGCCTATATCCCAAAGCTTAAGCGGTTGATTGATCCGATTATAGAACTGCAGGCTGTTGGTATAGGTTATTGTGGTATGTCCTGTGTAGCTCTGTTCCTTCGCGGAATCGGGTATTTCCAGAGGTAGATCGAAGTAGAACCGAGAGCCTTTCCCCAGGGTGCTCTCTACGTAGATATCCCCACCCATGCAGTTGACCAGTTCTTTGGAGATCGTTGTGCCCAAGCCCGAACCGCCATACTCCCGGGTAATCGAGTCGTCGATCTGGTTAAAGCGCTGAAATAGATTTTTCAATCCCTCTTGTGCGATACCTATACCCGTATCGATAACCTCGAAGCGTAAATTTACCTTGGAGTCAGCCGTGTTCAACGGATTGACCCTGATATCAACATAGCCCTGATGAGTGAATTTGATGGCATTGCCGACAAGATTGTTCAGTACCTGCTGGATGCGGTGGTGGTCACCAAGCAGGTTGAATGGAACATCGGTAGAGATATGAGTCATCAGGCTGATCTGCTTTTCGCGGGCAATCGGCTCGAGGGAGGCGCTGACGGTGGTTACCAGTGCATGCAGATCAAACTCCTGATGTTCAATCTTGATCTCACCCGCATCGATTTTCGAAAAATCCAGGACATCATCAATCAGGGTAAGCAGATGTTTCGCAGATGAGCCTATGGTATCGATCTTTTTTTCGATCCGTTTTGCCAGGTTTTCGGTTTTCAGTAGCTGTGAAATACCGATGATACCGGTCAAGGGCGTGCGCATCTCATGGCTCATGTTCGCAAGAAATCTACCCTTTGCCTGATTGGCCGCTTCTGCCGTTGCCTTTGCCTCTACCAATTGACCGAGTATCTTGGATACAAATATCGGTATGATAATGTTGGTGACGATCAATCCGTAACCAACTGCAGGGTGTTCTAACCAAAAGGGAGTTGTGTTGATCACAACGAAAAAACCCGATGTGGATAACAGCATGCCCAGGTAGAGGTAGTTGTTACCGAAGCGTGCGCCATAGCCGACAGTGATCCAGAGCAGGACGGTGAACAGAGGGGCGCCAACCTCACCCGCACCATACATGGCCAGGCAAGTCATCGAATGGTCACCCAACATGGTGATAATCTTGCGTAGCCTTGATCCCTGTTTGATCATGATAAAGGTCAACAGAATCAGGATAGAAAAAATCTCGTAACCGGCTGCGAGGAATGTGGCTGTGGAGTGGGTGCTTTCCAAGGGGTTGGTCAGATCGGAAACCAGCAGATAGGTAAAGACGATAAAGGTAAAAAGGAGTCGAATCAGACCCTGTTCATATTCGAGGCGAGCCTCATCACTCAACCCCTTTGACAGGAAGTTGAGTCTGGGCAGTCTAAATACCTCTTTCAACATATTGCCAGCCATGGCCTCTCTACCCCTAAGTTTCTGAATCCCTGTTCTACAGGGCCGCCTTACGGAACTATAAATGTCACCTTTGTGAATTTATAGAACAATGATAGCGGCTGTAAATAGTGTAAATTATGCCTGGTATGAGAATTAATTTCCTACATAATCGATAAATGGGAAGTTATATTGCCCAGGATCAATTGCTTATCGGATTTTCCTTCCCAAGGAAAGCAGAAATGGTTCACGATCACATCGCTACGACGACGCACTCTTTTAACCATTTCATGAAATGCTGTTTCTATCCTAGGGTGGCAAGGCCTAAGATAAAACCACCTTCGCATTTATTCTCGCGATGGAATGCTAAACATATCAAACACCAGACTCGATAACATCTACGCCTAGAGGAAATGAAAATGCTCAAAGCCGTACCCTCAAATACATTGTCCGAACTTACCTACGACACCCTCAATGTCCGTTATGATGAGAGCTACAAGACCCTTACATTCGCCATGGATCCCGGTGCAATTCCCTGTTTTTCGCCGCAGTTGCTGAAAGATATCAACAACTTCCAATCTTATGCCAGTAAATATCTCAACAACAGGGAGTCAACCTCTGAAATTGATTTTTTGGTTTTTGCATCCGATGTACCCGGAATCTTCAATCTTGGCGGCGATCTCAAGTTCTTTGTCGAGATGATCAAATCAGGTGACCGGCAAACCCTGCAAGAATATGCTGATCTGAGCATCGATGTGCTGTATTCCAATTTCGTCAATCTCAATGCCAATGTTCGCACCATTTCATTGGTAACCGGGACAGCATTGGGTGCTGGCTTCGAGGCGGCACTCTCCAGCGACTACATCATTGCCGAAGCTGGCACGATGTTTAAATTTCCCGAAGTCGTGTTCAACATGTTCCCAGGCATGGGGGCCTACTCCTTCCTCGCCAGGCGAATCTCCCCAGCGTTGGTGGAGCGGATGATAGTAAACGCCAAAGGTTACACAGCGGAGCAGCTCTATGAGATGGGCATTGTCGATATGGTTGCCGATCCTGGTGAGGGTGAGCTTGCTCTCAGGTCTTTTATCAAGCGGCTCAATAAATCGAATATCACCAGGCGGTCTGTTCTCAACATGCGTAATCGTGTGCTGCCTCTGGAGAAACAGGAGTTACTGGATATTGCCCATGATTGGGTAGATGCGGCCTTTTCTCTCAACGATCGGGATATCTCCGCGATGTCGCGTCTTGTGAGGGCACAGACCAAGATGATGACTCAGCAACAGGACGAGGAAAAGTCGCCCGAAATGCCGATGCAGAGCCACGGTTGATCAGGGTGATTTAACCTACTTGCAACCCGAGCAAGATAAAATATGGATAGAGGGAATAGTTGATGCGTAGATTTATAACAAATATATAGAAGTCTGGTCTGTTTTTTGAATACATGATATGTGTGATGCCCCCCTGTAGGGGGGGCATTCAGCATGTCACGATCACCTGTTATTACCGGAAAATATCTATCCCATATATTGGGAAAAAAAGCGCCGCATAACGGCGCTAAACTTGCCTGTTTTAATTGCTACTCTTCCTGAATCTTTTGATTATGTGAACATGTCTGAAGTGATGTTCTTGAACCAGCTGCGCGCATACTGCACTTCGATTGCCCTTGATTCCGCGGATGCATCCATGGGGGAGAGACCCCCTGCGCCCTTAACCCCCACAATCTCACCCTCGACCAGCTGATAGACTGCAGCCACCGAGATACCCCATTCGGGTGAGATGATGCTGTAGCAGGTGTTCACGTAGGAAGGCTCACCCGGCGGTTCACCATTAAGTGTCGCGACAATTGCAGCAGCACAGACCTTGCCCTGTGAATTAGCGGCATAACCCGATTTTGGCATCTTGCCGGCGATACTGGCATCACCGATGACATAGATGTCCTTATGTATGTTGGATTCGAAAGTTCCCTGGTTGACCGGGCACCAGCCAGAAGTGTCGGTCAGTCCCGCCATCTGCGCTATCTTGCCTGCCTTTTGCGCGGGGATGACGTTGAGGACATCGCCTTTGTACTCGTCTACCTGGCCCACCAGGGTCATGTTGTCTGCATCGATCCCTTCGATGATGCCACCGTTGGCACCGCTGACCCATTCGATGGTATCGCCATAGAACTTCTTGTAACCCTGCATGAACAGGCCCTGCTTGGAAAACTTGTCCTTGGCATCCAGAATGATGACTTTCGATTTGGGTTTCTGCTGCTTGAAGTAGTGGGCTATCTGCGCGGCACGCTCATAGGGACCGGGTGGGCAGCGGAAGGGATTGGGGGGTGCTGCGATATAACAGACACCGCCATCCTTCATCGCCATCAATTGTTTACGCAGGAGGTTGGTTTGAGGTCCCGCCTTCCAGGCATGGGGAATCTTCTCGGCCAGCGCGGCACTATGGCCTTCGATCATCTCAAAACGGAAGTCGATCCCCGGTGAGACGACCAGTTTGTCGTACTGGTACTGATTGCCACCTGCAACCTTTACCTTATGGTTGGTGGCATCGATCTCAACCACTTCATCGTGTACCACCTGGATACTGTGGTTCTGGCTCATTGCCTTATAGTTGAAAGTGACGCTGCCGATGTCACGCTCCCCACCCAACACCTCATTACTCAGCGGGCAGGAGACATACTGGGTGTTTTTCTCAATCAAGGTGACATCGATCGAGGGATCGGCCTTTTTTATATACTTGGCCGCGATAGAACCACCATAACCACCGCCGATAACAATTACACGGCCTTTGGCGCTTTTAGCTAATACAGCAGGGCTGATAGCTGCTGCGGTACCAAGCGCCGCACAAGCGCCTGTAGTCTTGATAAAGTTTCTACGTGTCAGTTTAGCCATCGTGCTCCCCTCATTTCTCGCTCAGATAGTAGTGAGCCATGGCTTGCAACTCTTTTTGCGAGAGTTCAGCGACTCGTTTGCCCATTTTTCTCGGCTGACAACGCCGGCCCTTTTTGTGGCAATCCTTGAGGTAGATCAGGGTGAAATCTGGCCATTGTCCAGCCAATCGGGGAGCATCATCCTCCTGTACCCTGCCACCATCTTCATGACACGTTTTACACCGCTTTTCATGAATCTTTTTGCCTATCGCCGCCAGCTTTTTATCAGCTTTGGCCGGGCTTGAGATCCATGGCTTGTCCGCAAAATAGGAGGCAATCGCTTTCAGTTCGTTATCGGAGTAGCCCCTGGCGATACGGCCCATGATGGTAGAATCTCGTTCGCCGCTCTTGTACTCGGCCAATACGATCTGCAGATACTCCTTCTCCAGGCCACCGATGATCGGCATGGCATCCCCCGCACTGGCGCCGTCGGTGCCATGGCAGCCGGCGCAGGTGTTGGCCAACATGCTGGGGGATCTGACGCCTTGTGGCTTTGCGGGGGCCATCTTTTCATCAGCCTTTGCGCCAGTTACGGCGGCCTCTTTTTGCATCGCACTGTCGGTCGTGGTGCAGCTCGACACCAGCCAGCCAAACAACAGGCTGGCAATCACTGCCTTTACCAGTTTTCTGTTTGTTTTCATCAATACCTCCTCGGGTGGACCGCTTCTCAGTGTCCGTCTTTTGCAGATCTTTGATCGAGCCAGGCCAGTATTTTATCGATATCCTGCTGTTTTGACGGGCCCTTTTGCTGCGCCTCTTTGAATGCCTCTCTAGCCAGGGCATAACGACCTAGATGCAGGTAGGCAACAGCCAGGCCGACGAAGGCATCCGCATTTGTGCCATCCAACATGATCGCCTGTTGAAAATGCTTGATGCCGGACTGATAGTTGCGTTGCAGCAGTTGCACACCCCCCAACCGGGTATGGGCGGATGATGACTGCGGATCTGTCTCGACCGCCTTAACCAGTATAGCGTGTGCTTCAGACAGCTTGCCCGATTCGGATAAGCGCTGTGCTTGAGCAAGTAAATCCTCCACAGGCTCTTGTGCCATTAGCGACGTGACTCCACTCAGATAGAGTGAGATCGTCAGCAGATAGATGAATTGTCTCTCCATGAATGACCTCGACTACTGGAGATGTAACAAGACCCCCTCAGGCATGCAAGCCCGAAGGGGTAGATGGCGTTAAGGGAACTACTTAAGCGCACCTTTACCGTAGCGCTCTTCGAACCCTTTGCGAACCTTGTCGATGGCCTCTTTGCTCATGCCTTCGAAGTACCAGGTATGACCGTCGATCGGCTTGAAGTACTTATCCAACATGGCGTCGGCGAACTTAGTGTTGCCGTCTTTCTTCATTGAGACATCCTTCAGCTCAGGTATCCACTTCATGTAGGTATGTTTGGCCACATCATAGATGCCATGCCACCAGGTATAGTCGGGACCACTCATGGAGGCGCCGTGACGGGCACGACGACCCTCGTGATGCCAGATCTCCCACCAGGTCCACTCGATCTTGTCGTCAAACGGGGCCTTGGTGATATAGCCGTTCTTTTTCAACTCACCCATCACAGCAGCGATCGGTTTGGCGAATTTCTCGTTGTAGAGCTCCACCACGTTGTCGAACTGGTTGTAGTGACCGTTGATGACACTGTCGCTGTGGCAGGCCTTACAGACTTCCTGCATCTTTTTGCGGCGCTCTTTCCAGGTAACCACTTCGATGACAGTAGAGCCTTTCGCCTCGTCGCCGACCTTGGGTATCTCCTTACCCTCTTTGACGTCGAATTCCTGACCGTTTTCCAGACGCACCAGGTTGATCTTCTGAGAGATCGGCGGACGCAGGGTCCAGGAGATGCGGTCGCCCACGTTATGGGTCTTGCCCTCTTTACCGCCGGCACTCATGTGGCAGGTGGCGCAGGTGGGAGCTGCAGAGTAGTCAACACCGGCGACCCACTTGTCCGACTCCATGTTCATCTCATCGACCTTGGCGCGGTAGATGATGCCGTGTTTCGACTCGTTGTAGACCTCAATCTGCGGATGGTCGGGGCCGACGTGGCACTTGCCGCAGGTGTCAGGTGTACGGGCCTGGGCCTTGGAGAAACGATGGCGACCGTGACAGGCGGTACAGGAACCGGCGGAACCGTCAGGATTGAGGCGGCCGATACCGGTGTTGGGCCAGGTGGTCGGCAGCGGTTTGCCGTCATCGCCGATTTCGACCTTGGAACCGTGACATTGACGGCAACCGGCATTGACAGCGGCAGGTCCACCAACCACTTCACCGAGCAGATTGTCGAGGGAGGCAAGGATCTGGCCGCCTTTGGAGTGGTGGGAACCATCCATCTCTTCGAATTCAGTGGAGTGACACTTGGAGCAGTCCTTGGGCGTCACGATAATGGAGATACGGGAACCCTCATGTTCAAATCCATCCACGTCTTCCGCTTTGGCCTCGTGACAGTCGAGGCAGTTGACGCCACTCTGTCCATGCTGGCTGTTGTTCCACTCCATGGTCAAACCCGGATCCTCCATCCAGTGACACTCGACACACTCGTGGCCTTTCGGGTTGCCCCAATCTTTACCAATCTCACCAGAAGGTCTTGCAGCGTCCGCTATCGAGATTTGCAGCAGCAGCGTGATTCCCGCTGCAACACTCCCCAATATTGCACCGAATCGACCATTACCGAAGCGTTTCATAGCTCCCTCCTTAATGGGTTGAGAGTAAGGAAGAGATTCATCAACGGCAGATGCAATTTAAACGAAGTTGAAATAATGATGCACAAGCGCAACGGATGAGCCTCCCAAAGTGAGTGAGCAAGCGAATTATGAAGAAAGGATGGTTATGACTTTTTTACCAACCCCAGATTATTATGGCCATGGGGACTGCATGGCTTTACTTATGTTGTCTAGTCAGTAAAACCCTGTTCTTTTTATGCTTACACGAGCCTATAAAAACGATTCGGGAGAGTGAGCGCCTTGATCTAGATCAAGCATCTCCAGTGATTCATTATTTTGCAAAATACTTTGTTTTGCTAAAAGCTGTAAAAGTGTTGTTTTTTGGTTATTTATTTCAACTGGCTGAATTCATTTCAGTGCGTCTGTAATTGGGTTTTTTTAATTTTTGTCTTTCGCTTTTTACTTGTTTTTTAAAGAAACGAAAACAAAAAACCGCTCTGTTTTTATAGCATAAAAAGCAGAGCGGTTTTGTTTACCTAAACAGTCTTACATGCCTACCTACAAGGAGGTATAGATAAACGTTTAAGGGTAAGATTTGTGTGTGCAGATCACTCCCGGCTAGCCGATTTAAGTTTTTGTTGAACATTGGCGGGTACCGCTTCGTAGTGACTGAACTCGATTGTGTAGTTGCCTTCGCCACCGGTCATCGCCTTGAGCTGGGTGGCGTAACCCTCCAGTTCCGCAAGCGGTGCCTGGCCCTTGATGACCAGCATGTTGTTGTGTCCCGATTCAGTACCGCTGATCTGTCCTCGTCTTCCTGCAAGATCACCGGTCAAGTCGCCCATGAAATTGTCCGGTGTGGTAATGGCGATATTCACGATCGGTTCCAGTATCACCGGGCCAGCCTTATCCACTGCCTCGAGAAATGCCTTCTTACCGGCAGTGACAAAGGCGATCTCCTTGGAGTCGACAGCGTGGTATTTGCCATCATAGATGACCACGCGGACATCCTGCATCGCAAAGCCGCCGATTGCGCCTTCCTCCATGGCTTGCTTTACCCCCTTTTCAACAGCGGGAATGAACTGTCCCGGAATCGCACCGCCGACGATCTTGTTGACAAACTCAAAGCCATCTCCGCGAGTCAATGGTTCGATACGAAGATGTACCTCACCGAACTGACCGGCACCACCGGTCTGTTTTTTATGACGATAGCTTGCCTCGGCCTTGCGCGTGATGGTTTCACGATAGGCGATGCTTGGCGGATGGGTCTCCACCTCGACGCCATATTTCTTCTTTATCTGTTGCAGTAAGACCTCCAGGTGCATTTCACCAAGACCGCGCATCACCGTCTCATTGAGGCTGACATTGTGCTCGACATGGAAGCAGGGATCTTCATCTTCAAGCTTGTGCAAGGCATCGCTCAGTTTCTGTTCGTCGCCCCGCTTGGTGGTAGTGATCGCAAGCCCGAACAGGGGAACAGGACATTCGATGGAACGCAGGTGGTGGTGGTCCTCGTCGTGGGAATCATGCAGCACGGCATCGAAATGGATATCTTCAATCCTTGCCACGGCGCAGATGTCGCCGGGTACCGCCTGACTCATCTCATCCTGCTCCTTGCCCTGAAGCCTCAGCAGGTGGTTCACCTTGAACGGCTTGCGCGCATCACCAATGTAGAGTTGTGCATTGGTTTCCAGGGTTCCCTGGTGTACACGAAAGATACCCAGCTTGCCCCGGTAGGGGTCGTTGAGGACTTTAAAGACATGGCCGATGACATGTTTTTCCGGGTCTGGTGAGACCTCGACCGGTTGCATGTCAGCGCCTTCACCTTTCATGAAGGGTGGTGGATTACCCTCGGTAGGATCGGGCATCAGGCGGGCAAACAAGGTCAACAGCTCGTCGATGCCGGCACCGTTTTCAACCGAGGCAAAACAGACAGGAATCAGATGGCCTTCACGCAGTGCCTTCTCGAAGGGGTCGTGGAGCTGTTCCGGCTCCAAGGCTTCACCTTGCTCCAGGTAGAGCTCCATCAGCTCCTCATCAACTTCGACCACCTGATCGACCATATTGTCGTGGGCCTGGGAAACCGATGAAAAGTCGGTTGGGTCGCCACCGGGCTGAAAGAAACAGTCAATGACCTTCTGTCCATTCTCAGTGGGTAGATTGATAGGCAGGCACTCCTTGCCGAAACTCTCCTGCAGGGTATTCAACAGTGCTTCGTAATCGACCCCCTCGGCATCGATCTTGTTTACGATGATAAAACGGCACAGGTTTCTTCGCTTGGCGGCCTCCATCATGCGGATAGTAACGGGCTCTATGCCTGTGGCGGCATTGACCACCACCGCAGCTGTCTCGACAGCGGGTAGTATGCTTATTCCACGACCAAGAAAATCGCCATATCCCGGTGTATCGATGATATTGACCTGCTTGCCCTCATGGCTGAGATGAGCGATTGCGATGTCAAGGGAGTGCTGCTGTTCTTTTTCCATGTCGTCATAATCACAGACGGTATCGCCTCTCTCGACAGTGCCAGTGCTGTGAATCATGCCGCTGCGGTGCAGCAGGGATTCGATCAGACTGGTCTTGCCAGCTCCAGCATGCCCTACGAGGGCAATATTGCGAATGTCGTGGGTTGAATAACTGGCCATAGTGACTCCTATCAGCGGAATGCCCGCGTCTACCAAGAAATCGTTGGAAGATACCGGCAAAAGGGTATTTGTTTTCTTTTGCTTAGCCCAGTATATCAAGCAGATTACAGGAGATGTTGAGCTTGAACAGGAAAATGTAAAAAAACTGGCATCTAGCCATTTACAAGAGGGAGCTACCGCTTCACCAGGCTTGTCGGCTTAAGGTTGGCATGTCGATATGGCCTATGGACCGCTGGCGTCGTTCAGGGGTGTACCGAATCGATCACAACCTTAACGATTTCCGTCTGTCCCGGGCTCACAGCGCTGATCTCTCCCTCGAGGTCACCGCTCTGTGCGCTGGGGCTTCCCGAGAGGGATATGCGTGCGCCTACCGAAACCTGGGAGAATTGAGAGAGTCTCATCTGCGGCATCATCGCCATGCTGTCATCCAGACTGATGGAGAGGGGGAGATCGCTGACCCGCTTGCGCACGGCTGCCAGCGGCATGGGTGGGCCGCTCACTGCCTTGGCATAGATAAACAGCAGATCGTCCGGTTTTGTCTTTTTCTCCATTTCAGGCGAGAGTGTGATTTCGACTTGCAGCGACTTGCCCTGAGCATCAGCCACCTTGTCGGTCACAGGTGCTTTGGGTTGTGCAATAGTGGGTAGTTCAGGCTCCTCAGGGGGCAGTCCCAACTTGGCACGGGCGTCGTCAAGGGCACTGTTCACCGATTCGAGTTCTGCGCTCTGTGGTTTCAACATTCCTCGCAGCAGTGACCAGTGGTCTACCGCAGCCTGGTAGTTGTTGCGCTGATAGGCGACTATGCCTGAGATCCAGAGAACATTGGGATTGTTGGGTTCCAGCAGCAACGCCTTTTCCACCATCCCGGCAGCACGTCCGGTGAAGTCATTTCCGTTACCTGAAGCGATGGCTTCGGCATAAGCCAGCAGTAGGCTCGCATTCTGATCACTGATCTCCATGGCGCGTTCGAAGGCGTCGATCGCCGCCGCCTGGTCGTTCATCGCCATGTAGCTGCGACCCAGCATGATCCAACCCTCCTGGTTGTCAGGTTCCTGCTCCATTCTCGCGGCTAGCCGTTTGACCAGCTCACCCATGGGTGGCATGTTCTGCATATCGGCAGCCTGAGACGATGCTTGGTTGGATGCTGCGGGTGTGGTCGCAGGCTGACTGGCGAGGCGTTGGATGATCTGTGGTGAGCCGAGCAGCTGGTAGATCACCAGGGCGGCAACAGGTATCGCCAATGCAGTGAGCGCCATTACCTGGCCAACGGCCTTGCCTTCGGCTTGTTGTGGTGCGTCTGGTATGTCCGTCAACAGTGCCTTTTCCAGATCCTTGCGTGCCGCATCGTAGCGGGCCTGGTCGAGGATGCCGGTATCCAGGTCACTGTCCAACTCAGCGAGTTGTTGTTTGAAAACGGCCAGGTTGAGTTCGTCGGAAGAGATGCCCTTTGTGACTTGCTTGCGCATCAATGGCAGTGCGACAAAGGCCATGGCCAGGAGCGTGAACCCGGCAATAATCATCCAGAATAGGGTCATTGGTCAGTGTCTCTCTGGTCAGTCGACTGGTTTAACAAGCGATTGAGTCGTTGCTCCTCTTCTGCAGAGAGTTCAGTTTCCTGGGTGACGCTCTTACGCCTTAGTATGCGGAATAACACAACGCCCCCAATCAGGAATACGATCAGGGGACCAAACCATATTGGATAGGTCGTGGGTTTGAGGGGGGGGCTGTAGAGAACGAAGTCGCCGTAGCGGGCAACCATGAAGTTGATGATATCCTGCTTCTCCTGGCCGCTGCTCATCATCTCGTAGATTTCATTGCGCAGATCAACGGCGAGTTCGGCATTGGATCCGACGAGGGATTCATTCTGACAGACCAGGCAGCGCATCTCCTCGATGATGGCGCGGAAATCCTCTGCCTTGTCTGCATCTTCGAAAGTATACTCAGCGAGGGTGGCGGCATGCACTGGCAGCAGGGTGAATATCAGACTTAGCGTCAAAACAAAATAGCGCACGTTGATTATCCCTTGCCTTTTAACTCATCAATCAGCGGAAGCAGTGTTTCATTGAACAGTTGCATCGTCATCGGACCGGCGTGCTTGTAGTGGATAACACCCTTGCTGTCCACCAAAAAGGTCTCCGGTGCGCCATACACCCCAAGGTCGATGGCGGTACGTCCCTTCTGATCGAAAATATTGATCGTGTAGGGGTCTCCGAGTTGGCTTAACCAGGCCTGGGCCTTATCCCGCTCATCCTTCCAGTTGAGACCGACGATGTCCACTTTGCCTGAGCGTGAGAGATGCACCAGGGTCTCGTGTTCGGCGCGGCAGGAGACACACCAGGTCGCCCACACGTTGAGGAGATAGACTTTACCCTGAAGGTCTACCGTTTTTACCAGGGTGTCGGGACTCTCCACGGTAGGGAGGACAAACTCAGGGACCGATTTCCCGATCAGTGGTGAGGGGATATGTCGCGGGTTGTAGTCCCGCTTCAAACCCCAGGCAAGAAAAGATGCGATGAGGATAAAAACCAGTAGAGGAATGGAGTAGCGTAGATAGCGATTCATCTCTGGTTAACTCCCGGGCGTGGCCGCTGCTGCATTGTTGCTATCGACCCGTTGAGCAGATTTTACCCTGGCGGTGCGGTAGCGGCGATCGGTGACCGCAAGAATGCCACCCAGGCCCATCAACAGACCACCCAGCCAGATCCAGCGTACGTAGGGTTTGTAGTAGAGCCGAAGACTCCAGTCGCCACCCCCCAGAGGTTCACCCAAAGAGACATAGAGATCACGGGTCAATCCCCAATCGATGGCTGCCTCCGTCATCGGTTTGGTCTGTACGAAATAGGTGCGTTTCTCAGGTTCCAGGGTGGTCAGGTGCTCGCCATCCTTACTCACCTGGAAAGTGCCGCGATGGGCATTGTAGTTGGGACCCGGGGTGCGTTTGACACCTTCAAACATGAAGCTGTGGCCGGCTATCTCACTCACATCCCCGGGACTCATGCGCACATCCTGTTCGATGCCGTAGTTGCTCACCATGGTGACACCGACGATAAAGACCGCGACGCCGAGATGGGCGAGGATCATGCCGTAGTAGCTGCGTCCGCCGGATTTCAGATCGACCCAGAAACCGGAGAATCCCTGCTTATGCTTCAGCCTATCGCGCAGATTGACCACATGGGAGGTGGCAATCCACATCGCCAATCCCATGCCGAGTCCAACCAGCCAGTTTCCTCCCGAGAACATGGGCAACAGGCTGAGCAGGCCAAACAGCAAGCTGATGATGAAAGCGACTCTCAACTGCTTGATCAGGTGGGAGGGTTCGGCATGCTTCCAGCGCGCCAGGGTACCCATGCCCATGAGTAGGGCGAGGAACGGCGTGGTCAGTAGAAACATTTTGTTGAACCAGGGAAAGCCCACGGAGATCTTGCCCAGATCAAGGGCATCGTAGATGAGCGGGGCGAGGGTGCCGAGGAGTACCAGGGTGGCGAACACCGAAAGCAGCAGGTTGTTTCCCAGGAGGAAGGTCTCCCGGGAGATCAGATCGAAACGACCGCCTCCGGATATATAGGGTGCGCGCCAGGTATAGAGGAACAGGGAACCACCGATGACGAGCAGCAGAAAGGCGAGGATGAAGATGCCCCGTGCCGGATCGGAGGCAAAGGAGTGGACCGAGGTAAGCACCCCGGAACGCACCAGGAAGGTACCCAGCAGACTCAGGGAGAAGGCTGAGATGGCGAGCAGCACGGTCCAGCTCTTGAAGGCGCCGCGTTTTTCGGTTACCGCCAGGGAGTGGATCAGCGCGGTACCCACCAGCCAGGGCATGAAAGAGGCATTCTCCACCGGATCCCAGAACCACCATCCACCCCAACCCAGCTCGTAATAGGCCCACCAGCTGCCGAGGGCGATGCCCAGGGTGAGAAAGACCCAGGCAATGGTGGTCCAGGGGCGCGACCAGCGTGCCCAGGAGGCGTCGAGCCGTCCACCCAGGAGGGCGGCGATGGCAAAGGCGAAGGCGACGGAAAAACCCACATAGCCCATGTAGAGCATAGGGGGGTGGATCGCCAGGCCCGGATCCTGGAGCATGGGATTCAACTCGCGCCCTTCAAGGGGTACGGGAAAGGTCCTGTCGAAAGGGTTAGAGGTCAACAGCATGAAGAGCAAAAAGCCGATGCTGATCATACCCATCACCGAGAGCACCCGGGATACCATCTCCAGGGGCAGGTTACGGCTGAACACGGCGATCGCTACGCTCCAGGCGGCAAGCATAAAGGCCCACAGTAACAGCGAGCCTTCATGGGCTCCCCATACCGCGGATATCTTATAGATATCGGGTAGCTTGGTGTTGCCGTGCTGGGCCACGTAGATAACTGAAAAATCGTTGCTCAGAAAGGCATTGGTGAGAATCAGCAGCGAAATGCCGAGGAAAACGAACTGTCCCCAGGCCAGGGAGCGTGAAGCCGCCATCCAGGAGGCGGTACGGGTATAAGAGCCGACCAGGGGCACAACCGCCTGGGTGACCGCCAGGCAGAGGGCGAGAATGAGAGCGAAGTGGCCGAGTTCAGGGATCATTGGACTCTCGCCCCGGCACGCTTGACCCCATCGTCATGGGCAGTCTTCAGTGAAGCCGCAACCTCGGGTGGCATATAGTTCTCGTCATGTTTGGCAAGCACCTCGCTGGCAATGAAGATACCCGATTCGTTCAACTGTCCCATGGCGACGATCCCCTGTCCCTCGCGAAACAGATCGGGGAGTATGCCCGTGTACTCCACGGTGACGGCCTTGGCGTTGTCGGTGACGGAGAAAGCGGTGGTCAGGCCGTCAGGTTTGCGTTTCACACTGTCGACCTCGACCAGGCCGCCGACGCGAAACGGATGGGCGGTGGGGGCTTTACCCTCGGCCACCTCCGAAGGGGAGAAGAAGAACATCAGATTCTCGTCGAAGGCGTTGAGGGCCAACCAGGTGGCGACTGCGATACCGGCAACCATCAGGCCGATCAGGGTGAGTCGTTTTTTGCGTATGGGATTCATCTCTGTTGTTTCCTGGCCCGACGGTGTTTGCGGGCGATATCTGTTAATACTCTCCTGCGCTGCCGCATGGGAGCCACGACATTCGCAACCAGGACGATTAGTGCCAGCAGAAAGGAGGGCCAGACGTAGACGGCATATCCGCCCATGGCGAAAAATTCGCTCATTTTGCCTCCTCTTCGACCATTTCCTGGACCCAGCGAGAGTTGCGTTCGCGCTCGATGATTTCCGCGCGCGCGCGCATTAAGACCACAGCACCATAGTAAAGTTTAAATGAGATGGCCATGGTGAGCAGTGGGATCAGCATGCTCATATCCATTGAAGGCTTGTCGAACTTAGTGATCGAGGCGGGCTGGTGCAGGGTGTTCCACCACTCCACCGAGTAGTGGATGATCGGGATATTGACCACACCAACCAGGGCCAGGATCGATACCGCACGGGCTGCAACCCGCTTATCCTCGATGGCGCTGTGCAGGGCGATGATGCCGAGGTAGAGAAACAGCAATAACAACTCAGAGGTTAGCCGTGCATCCCAGACCCACCAGGTTCCCCACATAGGCTTACCCCAGAGTGAGCCGGTGGCGAGGGCCAGAAAGGTGAATGAGGCCCCGACGGTGGCGCTGCTGATGACAATAATCTCCGTCATCTTGATGCGCCAAACCAGGCTGATCAGGCCGGAGACCGCCATCACTACATAGATAAACATCGACATCCAGGCGGCAGGCACATGGATATACATGATGCGATAGCTCTCACCCTGCTGATAGTCAGGGGGCGCTATGAAGAGTCCGTTGTAGAGGCCCCACACCAGAGTGATCAGAAAACCGGTCATGAACCAGGGGATTAACTTACCCGCTACCTTATAGAAATAGCGTGGCGATCCCATTTGATGAAAGAAACGAATGATCATATCAACTCAAACTGATTCTCAGTGAAGCGGCGGTAGCCATCGGGGCCAGCACCAGGGACCCCACCAGCATAGCGGACAAAATCGACAGTTGCGCTGTCGTCGGTATGCCGACAATTGCTGTTTTTACAGCATCTGTGGCAAAGATCAATACCGGCACGTAAAGGGGCAGCACCAGCAGGGAAAGTATCACACCGCCTCGACGCAGGCCCACCGTCAGGGCAACGCCGACAGAGCCGATCAGACTGAGCACAGGGGTCCCCAGGATCAGGGTCAGCATCAGGGTGGGAATCGCGGATGCGGGGATATTCAACAGCACAGCAAGCAGGGGTGCAATGATAAACAGGGGGAGACCCGTGACCAGCCAATGGGCGAGGATCTTCGCCAACACCAGGATGGAGACCGGGTGGGCGCTCAGCATAAACTGTTCCAGGGAGCCGTCGTCAAAGTCGGAGCGAAACATGCTGTCGAGAGAGAGCAGGGCGGCGAGCAGGGCGGCCACCCAGACCACACCGGGACCAACCGCCGTGATCAGTTTGGCATCGTTGCCAATACCCAAGGGAAACATGGCGGTAACGAGGACGAAAAAGAGCATCGGGTTTACCAGTTCCGCGCGGCGGCGGTAGGCGAGGACCAGGTCCCTTTTAAGTAACAGGCTGAAAGCGCTTGTGAGGGATAGGGTGCTCATGGTTCCGACAGATTGATGCGTACCAGTTGAATCTCTTCCTTGAAGCCGATTCGGTGGTGGGTGGTCATGGCAGCCATGCCGCCACGGTTGAGATGCCCCTCGAACAGACGCTCCATATGCTCGATGCCTTTGCGGTCGAGAGAGGTAAAGGGCTCATCCAGGATCCAAAGCTTGGCGTCGGTAACCAACAGGCGTGCGATAGCCAGGCGGCGTTGCTGTCCCGCTGAAAGATTGCGTGTCGGAATATCCTCGAAACCATACAGACCGACCTGATCCAAGGCCTGTTCCAGGTCTATTCCCGCTTTTGCCTTGCCGAGTCCGCGGGCGATACGCAGATTCTCCAAAGGGGTCAGGTCGAGTTTAGAGCCATCCTTGTGGCCCAGATAGGCAATATGCTCGTGGAACTCCGGCCCCAGCTTGAAGATGTCTTTACCTTCCCACAACAGCGATCCCGATTCCGGCAGGCGTATTCCGCAGAGTATACGCAGCAGCGAGGTCTTGCCGCTGCCGTTGCGGCCCTCCAATACCAGCGCCTGGCCTGGGTTGATGCTGAAGCTCAGCTCCTCGAACAAAACCCGGTCGTCCCTTATACAGAGTAACGATTGGGCTTCGTAGGTGATGGCTGAAGCGGATGAAGTTGAACTGGTCACATCATTCCTTAATCTAAATGGTCGTTATTTTCTATTATGCGTAGCTCAGAGACTTTGAAAAGGTGACAACCTTACCCGATCTGACTCCCGGGTAACAGCATAATTTAAAAGCCGTTTTTAAAGTCTGGTATTCGTAACATCGATGGTCTGGAAGCTGTAACATAGTATGGGAAAATCTTCCCATTTATGACCCCAAGAGACAAAACTTGTTTCAGTTTCAGCCAACTGATTCTCAGTTAAATCAGCACTCTGTCACGAAATGGTAGCTGCGAAAGCCGGGATAAATTAGTTTCTTATTATCTACTGAAAAAGTAGGGTAGAAAGTGTCGGTGATCTTAGTACGGGGATGGTTTGATCGTCAGGTTGCTTGCGGTGGTGTCTTGATAATGACCTGTTCCTGCTCGAAACTCTGCAGGTTGGGGGTGCGTTTAGCGATATTGGAGGTTTGCCAGACCAGGGTCAGGCAGAAAGCGATTACCAATACGAACAGATATTTCACCGGTCATGTCCCCCGGAAATTTAACTGGTGGTGAAATTATAATGCCCTAACGGACGGTTTTTTTTGTTAGTGGGGGGAATATATAGTAATTACCCTAGGTGCGCTAGTCTGGGAAGCGATCTATTTTTGATCTAGATCACCTAAATAGTTCCTGGTTGGGTGATTTTGCAAGCAAATAGATGCGTTCGGCCTTGATTTCAATTGGATAGGTATTTATCGCTTCAGTTGCCGGCTCATCCAGCGGTTCTCCGTTTTTCAAACTGAAACGACTGCCGTGAAGTGAGCACTTTATGGTGTCTCCCTCGATGCAGCCCAGATAGAGTGAAACCTCTTCATGGCTGCACAGATCATCGACTGCGTAGATCTCATCATCAGCGTTTACCAGCAGATAGCGCTGGCCAGCCAGGTCGACACGCTTCATGGTTCCTGGGGGTAGTTCAGCGATCTGTGCGACTTCGATCCATTCAGCCATTGCTTTTTACCTGATTCTTCGCCAGGCCATGCCCGAGTCGAGTACCTGACGAACCTTCTGTGCAGCCGACTCAATGCTGTCAGACTCACCTGCATGCCAAATAATCAATGCACAACTGTAGACCAGGGCGTCGTAGGCTGGACCTTTTTCACCTTGAAGCGCTTTGCCGCCAATCTCTGCGGCTGAGCTGGCAGCAGCCCTGACATCCTTGATTCGGGCAATTTCATCCCCATTGGTTTTGATGCTGTCGTCATGCGGAAGCGGCACGGCCCTGACAGATTGGTTTATACCGAGGCTCTCGGGGGAGATCTCCACTGCTTGTTCCTCTCCCAGGTCTTGATAACGGTAGACCAGGCCCTGTTGTCTCAGGGATGGAATCACACCGCCCTCGATGCCGCGTACCAACAAACAGCCATCAAAGCCGGCGAAACGGGCCAGGGATGCGTATTTGGCGGGATAGGGTTTGTGTACGTAGCCGGTCACAAGATGGGTCTTCTCTCTGGCGACAAGGGGTTTTGCCAACACCTCCACGGTGGTCAGGACCTGACGCTTGATGATCTTTTGTCTCAATCCCGTCAAGTCGTGGAGGCCAGGACAGAAGGTACGCTGATCCACGTAGGCCCATCCCAAAGAGGGATCCTCCAGGCGCGAGGCCGCTCTATCCAGATCGATATCCACATCGATACCGACTTGTTGCAAAACATGGCGGTGAGTGACACCGAATTTCGGTCCCACCGCATCCAGGCCGTGGCTGACGCAGGGCAGGCCACAGGCCGCCAGTACCGCGGGCACGAAAGGTGCGATCGGTAGGTTGCGATTGACACCATCATAGGGATCGGCGAGTGAGATCAGCTGGTCTACAGCCAGCTCACGACTTTGAGAGACTTTGAGAATCGCATCCAGGGCTCCCTTGTTCTCATCGTCGGTCTCCCTTTTCATACGCAAAGCGATAAAGAAGATCGCCGCCTGAACCTCGTCGATTTCGCCCCTGAGTATGGCCGACATGCCTTCGCTGGCCTCCTCGAGGGAGATATCCTTGCTCAATTCGGGACCGGTGGCGATGCGCTGAATGATTGAATGCATCAGCTCTTGGGATGTCATGGTGTCAGTCATGAAGTACTACCTGATCGATTGACTTAATGCAGCGCAGTATAAATAACTGAGTAAAATTGTCAAGAATAGCTGGGCAAAGTTAGTAATACACCCTGTATCGAGCTCTGCGGAAGTCCGCTAATGTGATTTAAAATCCTGCCTGATGTGGTCGTTTGGGAATTGAGTAGCGGTGCGGCAAGCCGCACCATGTGGTGTCAGAAACTTAGATAGGTGATCTTTAACGATGCACCACCGATTGCAGCACCAGATCGTATTCGAAGAAGACAGAGTAGTTGCTGTAGTCCCAGCGGGTGATGGGCGGTTCGCCTACGCTGGGGTAGGCGGTAACCGGTTGGCCGTATCGCTGGGCGACTTGATCCATGGACATGCTGCGCTTGGGACGGGGAATGCCCTCGTCACTATTGATGGGTACGGAATGGATCGATTCGATCAGCAGCACATCGGCGGATACCGGTGGCAGTGCAAGCAGACAGATCATCGCGGCGGATAGGGTGGTGATACGAAAAGTCATCTGAGCAACTCCGATTTGGTCTCTTCAGGTAGGAATATAGCACTCTTACCTAAGTATAGAAAATGAAAAGTTTTTCTTTCGCGGTTTGAGCATAATCGCAAAGCAAAGCCATGGGCGTGCAACAGGGCGTTGGCGTAAAACAGGGCAACAGACAAAATAGGGCCGCTATTCCCCGCCTTTTTTGTTAGGCTATCCGACTTGGCGAATTTCGCCCAGCCAACGAGCAACACCTTGGATTGGTGTGCGACGAAAAAAGGTTTAATGGCCAGTTATGTTCAAACCGATCGAATTCTATATCGGCCTGCGCTATACACGCGCCAAGCGGCGTAATCATTTTATCTCCTTCATCTCATTGATCTCGATGCTGGGGATCATGCTGGGTGTGGTGGCATTGATCGTTGTCCTATCAGTTATGAACGGCTTTCACAAGGAAGTCCGTGAACGGATTCTCGGAATGGCGTCTCATGCCACCATTTCCGGGGTCAATGGGGAGTTAAAGGACTGGTCCGAGGTGCAGGCCGAGGCGGCAACCTTTCCCCACGTCATCGGCGAGGCCCCCTATGTGGAGGGCCAGGGCATGCTGATCAGTGGGCAGAAGGTCAGTGGGGTCCTTTTACGAGGAATTCAACCCGACCAGGAAGGCAAGGTTTCAGATGTGCTTTCAGCGATAACCCATGGTTCTGTCGATAACCTGGAGGCAGGGGAATACGGCCTTATTCTGGGGCGTGAGCTGGCGCTGGTATTGGGTGTGGGCGTCGGTGACCGGGTGACCCTGGTGACACCCCAGGTCAATGTCACCCCTGCCGGGATCATGCCTCGCCTGAAACGGTTTAACGTGGTTGCGATCTTTCAGGTGGGCATGGGCGAGTACGACAGGGGGGTCGCCATCATGCATATCGAGGACGCGGCCAAATTGATGCGTCTCGAATCGGGGGTGACCGGGATACGTCTGAAGCTGGATGATCTCTTTCTGGCACCCCAGGTTTCCCGGGAACTGGCGCTGAAGATGGGGGGCTACTACCGCATCAGCGACTGGACCATGCAACATCGAAACTTCTTTGCCGCGCTACAGACGGAGAAACGAATGATGACCATCATCCTGTTATTGATCGTTGCTGTCGCGGCCTTCAATATCGTCTCCATGATGGTGATGGTGGTGACCGATAAACAGTCCGATATTGCAATTTTGCGCACCCTGGGGGCATCGCCAAGATCGATTATGGGGATCTTCATGGTGCAGGGCGCTACTATCGGTATCGTCGGCAATATACTGGGTATGATCGGTGGCGTGCTGTTGGCTATCAATGTGGAGGAGATTGTCAGCTGGATCGAGTCGGCATTTGACACCCACTTTCTCGATCCCAATATCTACTACATCAACAAGCTACCGTCAGACCCCCATCTCTCCGATGTCCTGTTCATCGGGATTACCGCTTTTATCATCACCCTTGCGGTAACACTCTACCCCGCATGGAAGGCTTCGCGGACGCAACCGGCGGAGGCCTTACGCTATGAGTAGCCGGGAGATCGTGCTTAAAGCCGAAGGTCTGGTGCGGACCTTCACCCAGGGCAATCTTCATGTGGAGGTGCTGCAGGGGGTGGACCTGGCGATAAGGCGTGGCGAGCGGGTGGCTATTATCGGCGCTTCAGGTTCAGGTAAAAGTACCCTGCTGCACTGCTTGGGAGGACTGGATAAACCGGATTCTGGACAGGTGTTGCTGCATGACAAAGATCTACTCCGCCTCAATGAGCACGACAAAGGCGTGTTGAGGAATCGCCACATGGGCTTTGTCTATCAGTTCCATCACCTGCTCCCGGAGTTCACTGCCTTGGAAAATGTGGCCATGCCGTTGCTGATCGGGGGTGAGCCGGTGGCCGAGGCCAGGCAGGCGGCTGAGGCCATGCTACAGCAGGTTGGTTTGGAGGCGCGGATCGAACATAAGCCCAATGAACTCTCCGGAGGAGAGCGGCAGAGGGCAGCATTGGCGAGGGCGCTGGTACACCAACCTGACTGTGTTTTGGCGGACGAACCGACGGGTAATCTGGATAGAAAGAGTGCCGAACAGGTCTACGAGTTGCTGCTGCGACTGAATCGGGAGAGCAATACCAGCTTCGTGGTGGTTACCCATGATGCGGATCTGGCATCAAGGATGGATCACACCTGGCAACTGGTGGATGGTAAGTTGATTTCAGGTTGAGGGGGTGGAAGGGGTGCCTTGGCGCCTCTTTCGAAGGCGTCTGGCCTTCCATTTTTCCGCCACACGCCAGCGCCAGATCCAGAGAATCAGGCTATACCCCAGGAGGGAAGAAACGCTGGCGCAGACCAGGGAGCCTATCAGCAGCGGCACTATGACCTCGCTCCCAAGGCTTTGCGCCCAATCCAAGCTGGGCTGGAAGGGCTCCAGGGTTGCATGTTCTCCCAAGATCCAGGTTCCCACCTTATAGGCGAAATAGAACATCGGCGGAATGGTGAGCGGATTGGTGATCCAGACCAGGGCCACGGAGAGGGGGAGGTTGACGCGAAACAAGATCGCAGCCGCGGCGGCGAACACCATCTGCAGAGGGAGTGGCACGAAGGCCATAAAGAGTCCGACGGCGAAGGCGCCTGAGACCGAGTGTCTGTTGAGATGCCAGAGATTGGGGTCATGCATGCGTGAGCCAAAAAGCTTCAAATGCTTGTGATTTCTCACCTCGTCATGGTGGGGTAGCAGGCTTTTGATGAATCTTTTAGGCATAATTCAGCGAAAATTTACGCGTTGGCATCTGTTATATTCAAGCTGCTAAGCCGGAATCGAGATGCATATTGAAGCATGTTAAAGCATAGTACAACCTAGCCCGGTGGACGTTTCGGGTACACCTCAGCGAACCTCTGATTAAGTCAGAGCTTGCAAAATAGATTATCGACAGGGAGTGTCGTGAATTTAGTTCTGATCTGTTTTGTGGTCGGTGCCACGCTATTTCATCAGCTGCGGACCCTTCCTTCGAGCTGGTGGTTAATCGTTTTTTTACCCCTGATTGTGTTCTGGCGCTACCCACGCTTGCGGCCATTGTTGGCACTCTTTGCCGGGGCGGGTTGGAGCCTCCTCTTCGCTGTTGCTCATCTGCAACACCGATTACCCACCGAATTGGAGGGTGTGGAGCTGGTTGTTGAAGCGGTGATTGCCTCTCTGCCAAAGCAGCAGGGCCAGCTTGTCCGCTTCCAAGCGGATGTGGATCAAGTCTTTGACAGCCAAGGCAGCAGGGTTGACTTGTCAAGGCTACAACTTAGCTGGTATCGCCCATACCAAACAATTCGCGTTGGCGACAGATGGCGCTTGAAAGTCAGATTGAAACGACCCAGGGGTACGCAAAACCCTGCGGGAGCGAATTTTGAACGCTGGCTCTTCAGCCAGGGGATTGATGCAAAGGGCTATATCAGGAAGTGGCATGGCAACAAACGCTTGGATCAACAGCCCGGTTATGCATGGATCGATCGCCTGCGCCAGAGGATCGCCTCACGCATCGTGGGGGAGGTGGATCAGCAGCACTCTGCCTCTCTGTTGAATGCCTTGGCGATAGGCGACAAACGAGGCTTTGGTGCGGACGATTGGCGCGTCTTTAACCTCACAGGTACCAACCACCTGGTGGCAATTTCAGGACTCCATATTGGCATTGTCGCGGGTTGGATACTGTTTGTCAGCCAATGGCTGTGGCGTCGCAGCGAGGGTTTGACGCTTGGCATGCCGGCACTCAAGGCAGGATCAACAGCGGCTCTGCTCGGGGCCTTCGGCTACGCCGCATTGGCAGGGTTTTCTCTACCCACGCAGCGTGCCCTGTTGATGCTGATGATGACCCTCGGTAGTGTTTTGCTCGGGCGTCGGTTAACACCAGGCAGAAGTCTGGTCCAGGCCCTGTTTCTGGTGGTTCTGCTCGATCCAATGGCACCCCTCTCTGCGGGCTTTTGGCTCTCCTTCGGCGCGGTGGCGGTGATTGTCTGGTCTGTTGCTGGGCGCGTCACTCCCTGGAGAGGGTGGCGGCAGATGCTACGGGTACAGTGGTTCGTTACCCTTGGGTTACTGCCCCTTCTGTTTCTTTTTTTCGGCCAGGCTTCACTGATTGCACTGTTGGTGAATCTGCTTATGGTGCCTCTGTTTACCCTGGTTCTTGTACCCATGGTGATGATCGGACTGCCACTGTTGGCGATACAGCCGTTGGCTGGCTGGTGGTTCGGTCTGCTGGGGTGGTTGGCCGACCACACCTATCAATTGCTGGTTTGGTTTTCCCAGCTCCCCTACGCCTTCATTACCCTGCCTGATGTGGCTGTCTGGACCTGGATTGCAGCGCTTCTCGGTTTTCTCTTATGGTTGCTTCCTGCGGGTATTGCGGGACGAGGATTGGCGTCTTGCCTGATCGCCCCGGTGTTTCTCGTGCAACCGCCCCGTCCAGCACAGGGTGAGCTATGGTTTACACTATTGGATGTCGGTCAGGGTTTGTCCTGTGTCATTGAAACAGAGAACCATCTCATGGTCTATGATACCGGGCCGGCCTTCATGTCTGGTTTTAGTTCCGCGAAGTCGGTGCTAATTCCTTACCTGCGGGCGCGGGGGCATAAACGCATCGACAGGTTGTTGCTGAGCAATAGCGACATGGATCATGCAGGTGGCTATGGTGCGTTGAAAGAGACATTCCCAATTGCCGATGTCCTTGCGGGAAATGCCGAACAGATCCATCAGGCGAGAGGCTGTGAAGCAGGACTGAGCTGGCGCTGGGACGGTGTAACCTTCAGCCTATTGCATCCGGGCCGGGGGGAACGCTTTGCAGAGCCAAATGATCACTCCTGCGTGGTGCGGATCACTGTGGGGGGGCGAAGTATTCTGTTGCCGGGTGATATCGAGGCCAAGGGGGAAAGGTCTTTGTTGGCCCGCTATGCCGAGGGGCTTGAGTCAGATATCGTGGTGGCGCCACACCATGGATCGGCAACCTCTTCCAGTGAGCCCTTTGTGAGTGCCGTTGATCCTGATTGGGTGCTGATATCAAGCGGCTACGGAAACAGCTACGGCTTTCCAAAAGATGAGGTGGTTCGACGTTGGCGGGATCAGGGAGCGACTATACTGAATTCAGCGCAAACCGGGGCCATAGGGTTCCGTCTTGGCAACAATCAGACTGAGCTGATACCCCTTCTCTATCGCCAACATAATAGACGCTATTGGAGTGAATAAGCAGATACACGCGAAGCTTGTTGCAATCTCTTGATTGGCGCTTTTTCTGACGCAACAGGGCGCATTGGATTAGTGTTAACGGGCCCTGGGAAGTTTGCTGCCGTTAATTTTAGATTGCGCTGTTGTTCAAGTATTATAGGGATAGATATAGGATACTATCTGATTCATGAAAAACTATAGGACAGAGATAAGGTGTTAGAACTGGTAAAGTCCGGCGGATGGCTGATGCTGCCCATTATCGCCTGCTCCATCGTTGCCCTGGGTATCGTTATCGAGAGGTTTTGGTCACTGCAGCGTAAGCGGGTCATGCCTGAATATCTGATGCGACAGATTCTGCAGCTGCATAAAGACAAAAAGCTCAAATTGGCCGATCTCGACAAATTGAAAAACAGTTCTCCATTGGGGAGAATCTTGGCGGCGGGATTGATTAATCGCGATCACAACAAAGAGGTGATGAAGGAGGCGATAGAAGAGGTCGGGAGACAGGTTGTCCATGACCTTGAACGTTATCTCAATACCCTCGGTACCATTGCTTCAATATCGCCGCTGTTAGGCCTGTTGGGTACCGTGATAGGCATGATCAAGGTCTTCAGTGTCATCGTAACCGCCGGTGTGGGCGATCCCGGGGTGTTGGCGGGGGGTATCTCCGAGGCCTTGATAACCACCGCTGCCGGTCTCTCGGTAGCGATACCGAGTCTGATGTTTCATCGCTACTTCAGTGGTCTTATTGACAGGCTGGTGATCGGTATGGAGGAGCAGGCGCTGAAACTGGTCGAGGTGATTCATGGTGAACGGGAGCTGAGATGAACCTGCGTCCTTCGCCGCGCAAGTCGCCAGAAGTCGATATCACGCCGCTTATCGATGTGGTCTTTTTGCTCCTCATCTTTTTCATGGTCTCCACCACCTTCGAGCGTGAGAGTCAGATCATGATCGAACTTCCCGAGGCGACCGGTGAAGAGGCTGAGCGCCAAAAAGAGGAGCTCGATATCACCATCAACATATCCGGCACCTTTTTCGTCAATCAGCGCGAAGTGGTCAATACCGAGATCGAAACCCTGAAGCAGGCGATCAGGAAGGCTGTCGGTGAGCGGCGCAACCTGCCAGTGATCATCAATGCCGATGCCAGAACCCCCCACCAATCAGTGATGACGGCGATGGATGCAGCAAGCCAGTTGGGGCTGACAAAGATGACCTTTTCCGCCCATCGTCCTGTCGCTGAGTGAGGGCCACCAGGGCTTGAACATAATCGAAGCATCTTGGAGTGGCTGGAGCGGTTTGACCCTGTTGTTGCTACCCCTCTCCGGGATCTTCTGTCTGCTCAGTGCAATCCGCCGTTTCCTGTTTCGTCTCGGGCTGCTGCGAGTGGTTAGCCTCGATGTGCCTGTTATCGTGGTCGGAAACATCACTGTCGGGGGTACAGGCAAGACACCGCTGGTGATCTGGCTTGTGGAAAAACTGCGCCGACTCGGCTTTAAACCGGGGATCATAACCCGAGGTTATGGTGGGAATTCTCAGCAATGGCCCCGTGAAGTGAGAACAGATACTTTGGCCAGTGAAGTGGGTGACGAGGCAGTTCTGCTGAGCAGGCGAACCGGCTGCCCGGTCTATGCCGGGCCCGACAGAGCGGCCGTTGCGCAGCATTTGTTGGCCGATCATGATTGCGATCTCATACTCTCCGATGACGGTCTGCAGCACTATGCCATGGCAAGAGATCTGGAGATTGCCGTGATAGACGGCGCACGCCGTTTTGGTAACGGCCTCTGTCTGCCGGCAGGTCCATTGCGTGAAACAAGAGGGCGTTTGAATGAAGTGGATCTGGTCATCACCAATGGATCAAAGAGTCAGAATCACTATGGCATGCGACTGACAACCTCTGACGCGGTCGCTGTGGATGGTCGGGGGGAGTCGAGGGCGCTGAACTCATTCAGTTCCGGCCCGGTGCATGCTGTTGCCGGCATCGGTCATCCACAGAGATTTTTCAAGATGTTAGAGGGGGTAGGGCTGACCCTCATTCAGCACCCGTTTCCCGATCACCATGCCTTTACCGCGGAAGATTTGCACGCAATATCAGACGAGACTGTTCTCATGACTGAGAAAGATGCGGTAAAGTGCGAACTGTTTGCGCAACCCGGCCACTGGTACGTACCGGCAGTGGCCGAGGTGGATCCTGGTTTTGAACATGCACTGGAAGCACTGATGAAGAGGTTTGACAGTGGACAGAAAACTCCTTGATATCCTGGTTTGCCCGCTTTGTAAGGGTAAACTCATCTACAACAAAAAAGGCGCAGAGCTTATCTGCACCCACCATCGGATGGCCTTTCCGATTCGAGATGGTATACCTGTAATGCTGGAGGATGAGGCCAGAAAACTGGGTGCAGATGAAGAGATCTCATCCGGGGTTGTTGGTTAATGCAGTTCAAGGTCGTTATTCCCGCCCGCTATGCCTCGGTGCGACTTCCAGGCAAACCCTTGCTAGAATTGGCGGGAAAACCGATGATCCAACACGTCTATGAACGCGCACTGGAGAGCGGTGCGAATGAGATTGTGATTGCTACCGACAATCAGCAGATCGCCGATGCCTGTCGAGGGTTTTCCGCGGATGTTTGCATGACCTCGGCGGCGCATCGCAGCGGCTCGGATCGTATCGCCGAGGTCGTCTCCAGCCGGGGTTGGGCCGATCATGAGATCATCGTCAATCTACAGGGCGATGAGCCCTGTATGCCCCCTGAACTGTTGTTGCAGGTGGCGGGGGATATGGACAGTCATGAACCCGCGGCTGTGACCACGCTTTCATCACCCATCACTGATCGGAATACGCTCTTCGATCCGCATGTGGTCAAAGTGATTACCGATCAACAGGGATATGCCCTCTATTTCAGTCGTGCCCCTGTGCCATGGCATCGTGACGAGTTTTTAAACAGTGATTCACCATTGCCAAGCGATACGGGCTTTGCCCGTCATATCGGTCTCTACGCCTATCGATCCGGCTATCTCGCACGGTATGTAGCACTCAATCGGGCGCCGATAGAACAGGCAGAAGCGCTGGAACAGCTCAGGGTGCTGTGGCATGGCGACAAGATTCATGTCAGTGAAGCTAGCATCGAACCCGGTCATGGTGTCGATACAGAGGCTGATCTAAGCAGGGTTTCCGAGCTCCTCAGTCAGCGCTAATTCATTACTCTCTTTGTCCGATTGCCATCGAATGAGGTGGCTATTATCCGGTGTTGTCAAGTAAATGTATCAATCTGTTGGGTTAATAATTGTAAATTAATCCGACAGGAAAGAATGAAATGGGGCATATCCCCCATATGCCTTTGGGAATGAAGGGCATATTTGTCGGAATTATTTACAATAACAGCATCGGCTTATAAAGAAAGCACATTAGTTAAAAGCAATAACTAACTATAAATAAAAGAAAATAAAAAACATGGCATGAACAATGCACTGTTCAATTCAAGAAAAATTTAGGATTTGTTTCACAAAAACAGATAAAACAGGAGGCGCGCAATTCAGACTCTGATCTGTTGGCGCGTTTGTTGTTAAGGGGCATACGAGGACACTGAATGACGCTGGTAAAGGATAAGTATGGTTTAGTTGCTGTCGGTCAATCGCAATTGGCCCTTTCGGTATCCCCCATCACTCCCAAAAAACCATCTGCGAGCAGCGAAAAATCTCTCAAAGATGCCATCTCCCTGATCGAGTCTAGACTGGTACCAGCATTTCTGGAATCCGTCGACTATACAGACGCTGCTGCGAATCGAATCGGCGTAGAGGAAGAGGAGAAAAAGAGAATTTCACGTGAGTTGCACGACGGTCTGGGCCAATTGCTCACCAGCATGAATCTGCACATTCAAACATGCATCGATGGCAATGATGAACTAAGTGAAGACAGCGTGCAGGAACAACAAAAGGAGTCACTGCAGGCACTCTCTTGTTTGGTCAAACAGGCAATGAGCGAAGTGAGGACTATCTGCAGTGCGATACGTCCTGCGATACTCGATGATCTTGGGGTGCTCGCAGCCATTTCTTGGCAATGTCGTCAGATATCGCAGCTCAATGAAAAGTTAGTTGTTGAGACAGATTTTAAGATAGACGAAACGGCTATACCCGAAGAGTTAAAGAGTGTGATATACAGAATTGCGCAGGAATCGTTGAACAACGCAATGAAGTATTCGCAAGCGAGTGAGGTAAAGCTAAGTCTGTTGCACACTCACGATAGCATTGAACTTACCATTGTCGATAATGGTATTGGTTTTGATTGCAACAGAATCAATGAGAGATTGGGTGTAGGTTTGATGAGTATGCGTGATCGCGCCAATTCCGTGAACGGTGCTCTAAAGGTGAAGTCGGCGGTAGGATATGGTGTGGAGATTCACGTCTCGTTTCCCCTCAAGAAGATCGCCCTCAACGGTTGATAATCCCCTTGTCCAGGGCGTAGGTCGTTAACGCTGATACACTGTGTAGATCGAGCTTTTTCATAAGATTTGCTCGATGCTTTTCTACGGTTTTTACACTAATGCAAAGATACTCCGCCATGCTTTTATTGGTATGGCCTTCGGCGATCAGTTTTAGGATCTGCCGCTCCCTCTGGGTGACCGTATCCCAGCGTGTCACAGGTTCCTGACTGATATTGTTAGTATTCAGGTAACTGTTGACAACTTTCTCTGTGATTTCGGCACTTAGATAGGTCTTGCCATTCAAGACACGCTCTGCAGCCGTCATTAACTCGTTCTGTGTGGCATCCTTTAAGACATAACCATTGGCGCCGGCTTTGAGGCTGGCCAATACATACTCTTCTTCGTTATGTACAGTCAATACCAGCGCCTTTATCTCTGGCATGCGTTCTTTTATCTCGCGTATTGCATCCATGCCATTCAGCCCAGGCATACTCAAGTCCATGATCACGAGATCGGGCTTGAGTTCAATAACACGGCGAATGGCATCGCGGCCGTTATCGGCTTCTCCAATCACGTCAAACTGGGGATTGGATGTCAACAACGCCTTGAGACCAGCGCGAAGAATATTATGGTCTTCAGCGATAATAATTCTCTTTTTGTCCGTATTCATTGCTACCCGAATTATATTCTCGGACCTATTTCGGTATTGTCAGTAGAGCCCGTTGTTACGATGTTACTGTTTTCAACTAGTTTAGGTGTGTTTGAAAGCGATGCAACTTTTACCTTTACATAACAAAACTAAGCAAGTAATTAAAACCGTTTCACCTTGACATAAAATAGACTTTGAATAAACCCCCCCTGGTGAATCGTGCCACTATTATTGAAAACAGGAGTTGCTGATTTATTCTGCTACTTTTCTCTCTGTTTCACTTAACTTATTCAGCAAAATAAATTAGTCATTTTTGTACTGAAAAAGTGACTCTAAATCCTATTGGATCACCCTACCGTCGTGGGTAGGGTTTTTGCTCCTTACAAAATACTCAGTCGGCTCCCCTTTGGGTAGGAGACCGAGTCGAAATAAAGCGTAGTTTCACGCAAAGACCCTTTATTTGTAGAGATGTAAGCTTTGCCACAAGTACTGGTAAAGGGGCTGGTGTGTCCGGATTGCCAGATAGGCTAAGTCCCGGGAAAGTTGAATGACCGTTAGGGGTCTGGAGAGAAAAACCATGATAAACGAGAATCAAGGTTTCAAGATGCCAAGTGTGATTACCTTTGTCACACTACTACTGCTAACTCTGGCTAGCGGCACCTTGAATGCAGCACAATTCGTCCTTAGTGTTGAGGATTCAGATGGCACTCCCGTCAGCGGTTTTCGCTACCTGCTGCAGGCGGATACTACCTACGACGTGGATCCGTTCAATCCTGCCAACACAGCAGATGAACTGCTCTCTCTAAGTTTCCACAAAAGCTTCCATCCGATTGGCCAAACACAGAATACGGCTTCGGGACTGAGCGGGAACACCGACAACTCCAGTATCAATGTGACCAGTGTTCCTCCGGGCCGCTACTACGTTTCGGTTCTGCCCTATGCGGGTTACAGCATCAGCGGCGCATCAGTCGAGGTGCTACCCAATAGTCAAGACCCCAACCAGTCCCTGGACAACCTGACGGTAACAGTTCAGGCCCATCCGATCCCGACTGCGCAGATCTCGATCTTTCTGTTCCATGACAACTTCCCGATCAACGGTGCGCCTGATCTGCCTGAAGAGGCCAACCCCGCAGTTGGCCAGCCCGGCCACGTGGATTGGACCAAGTTTTCACTCTTTCTGGAAGAGCCTGCCGGTCGCTACGGTATGGCTGGTGGTCAGGTGATTCAGGATGCCTTCGCCAATCCGCTGGGCACCAGATATCTCGACAACTGCGACATTAACGGTTTGCCCGATATCGAGCCTTTCACCAACCACATCTGTTTTGAAAACGGTGCACCGATGGTCGAGACCTTGGGTGACGGTACCTTGCGTCCCAATGCCGAAGGCGTGTTGCAGGTGAAGAACATCGCACCCGGTAAATATGGTGTGGTCATCATTCCACCGGCCAAACAGCAGGGTGAGACCCATGGTTGGATGCAGACCAGTACCATCGAGGGTTCTAAGGTCATCGACGCCTGGGTCAAGGCGAACGAGCCTCCCGCATTCGTCGAGTTTGGTCCTCCCGGCCCCCATGTCTTCGTCGGCTTTGTGAAGTCTACCGACGAGGGTGGTTTTCCCGCATTCGATCCACCTCCCGCGGGTCAGCAGGTCGCCACCGTCAGCGGTACCGTGGTGGATATCCATCTCTCCCGTTCACCGCTTACCCAGTTCTGGCCTGGGCGTCCCTTCCCCGGTTGCTGGATCGGCCTCAACGACATGACAGCCGGCGGTGGCGCGGGTGTCTTTGCAACCCCCTGTGACGGTGACAGCAATTTTTCCATTCCTGATGTACCCCCTGGCGATTATCAGTTGGTTGTCTGGGATGCCAACAAGGATGTGGTCATCAGCCTGCAACCGCTGACTGTCGATCCCAACAACGGTACCTGTAACGGCGGTGCCTCCTGTGCCCTGGGTGACGTGGGCGTCCGCAATTGGTTCACGCGCATCAATGCCGGTGTCTTCAATGACGAAGACCTGGATGGATTTTGGGATAGCAATGAAGCCGGTATCGGACCCGAGAGCCAGGATGTGAGCCTGCGCTGGCGCGACGGGACCCTCTATCAGAATTTTCCCACCGACAATGAGGGTTTGGCGCCCTTTGACGAGGTCTTTCCTTTCTTCCACTGGTTGGTGGCCGAGGTCAGCTTCGCCAACAAAAAGGCCACCGGTGCCACCTTTGTGGTCGATGCGGGCGGTGAGGTCAATACCAACAACACACAGTTTCCCGATTACGGTGAATTGGTGCCCCAAGTCCAGGCGGACGGCGCTCTTTACCGCACCGAGACCGGTCAGGTTCTCACCGCCGGTGTTCAGGGTTTCCTCGGCCAGACCAGCGTCATGCAGTTCGGTAAGACCGACTATGTCACCTATACCGATCCGATCTTTCCGCCTCCTGCGAGTGGCCCGATTCAGTTCGTGGGTGAGAACGGCGGTATCTCCGGTATCGTCTACTACGCGACCACCCGCGCGGAGAACGAACCCCAGTTCGCCGCCGCCGAGGAGTGGGAGCCGGGTGTACCGCGGGTACAGCTTGCGCTCTATGCCGATGGCGATATCGACTGTTTCCCCCAGGGTAATTTCCCGAACGATGATTGTGATATCGACTGGGACAATGACGGCACTCTCGACGCCGATGACGGCCTTGTCGACGATGTCAACGGGAGCGATGGCATCGATTATGCGGATGTGGACAACTACCCATTCGGCAACTTCCCCGGTCTCGAGGATGTTGATTACAATGGCAATTCCATCTTCGACATGGGCGATGCGATACAGATCACCTATACCGACAGCTGGGACGACAGCCTGCCGACCGAATGTCCGGGCGATAACAACGGGAACGGTGCAGCGATCATCGATCCGCCGGTTGATGCCGATCGCTGCTTTGACGGCCTGCGCAACTTCAACCAGATCCGTCCCGCGGTGTTCGACGGCGGTTTCGCCTTCAATGAATACGACACCGCCTCACTGCCTGTGCCTATTCAGACTAAGTTGACTGCCTTCTATAGCAATAGAATTGGCCTGGTCGGCAATTCGAGCGCGGGTATCCCCAGACTTCCCGATGAGTGGATTCTCCCCGGCGACTATATCGTCGAGATGGCGACCCCTCCCGGCTACGAACAGCTGAGAGAAGAGCACAAGAACGTCGACTTCGGTGACGAGTACAAACCCAACGAGGATCAGGATGCCGCCTCGGCAACCGCCATGGCGCTGCCCCCGGCCTGTGTCGGTGACACCCATACGGTACCCCAATACCTGACCATGGTCACCAAGGACGGCACCGGTACCGATCCGGGTAATGGCAGCAACCTGGTTGATGCCGCACTGCTGAACGATGAGGGCGTCTTTGCACCCTTCGCCGGTGAGACTCGGGTGCTTTGCGACCGCAAGCAGGTACCCCTGTCGGCGGGTCAGAACGCCGCTGCGGAGTTCTTCCTCATGACCCATGTACCGAAGGCGGCCAACATCTCGGGTATCGCCCTCAACGACCTGGCGAACGAGTTCAACGCCGCTTCGCCGAGCTTTGGCGAGAAGTATGCGCCGCCGCATATCCCCATCGCCTTCTATGACTGGAACGGCAACGAGGTGAACCGCATCTACTCGGATCGTTGGGGCCGCTTCAATGCGATGGTGCCATCGACCTTCACCGCCAATCTACCGATGCCATCCGGGATGTCGCCGAACATGCTGATCTCCTGCATGAACGACGCCGGCCCGATAACCAACCCGGACTACGATCCCGCGCTGGACACGGATGGCGACGGCATCGACAGCAACGGCGAGTCGGCGAAGATCGTCGATCCCTTCTTCGATGCCCAGTACAGCCAGTTCTGTTACACCTTCCAATATATGCCGGGCGTCATCACCTATCTCGATACCCCGGTGGTACCGATCGCCGCCTTTGCTGCCGAGGGTCAGTACCCCCTCGATTGCGAGGCGTCCACCAATACCCCGATGATCTCCTCGGTTACCCGGGTGGGCGGTGCCGGGGGCGGTCCCTTCGCCCTGCCGGGTCAGCAGATCCGCATCAACTCCATGGGCAGCAACGCCGTGGTGCCCAATCCGGAATGGGATGGCATCGACCATGCCAACCGGACTATCACCAGGGACTACAGCTTCCAGGCGGGAACCCTGGCCTATCTGGTGGAGATTCTGCCAAACGGCTTTGGCACCCGCACACCGCTCCTCAACCAGGTTGTCGATCAGGCCGGTAACTACCTCGTGGGCGACATTTCACCGATCATGGCTGCCGGCGATTACCAACTCATGGTCAGCAACGGTAGCGTGGAGTCGCCGATCGGCGTCACCTTCACCGTGGGTGTGGATGACAACGGCACCGAGCGGGGACTGCGTCCCAATGGCAGCTTCTACGATGTCTACCGTATTCCTGAGGACTTCGCGTCGATTCAGGAGGCGATCGGTAATCCGACCCTTGGCCAGCCAGGTGTAGCCGCCGGCGATATGATCCTGGTCGGCCCGGGCACCTATGAGGAGATGGTGATTATGTGGAAGCCGGTCAAACTCCAGGGCTGGGGTGCAGGCGCGGTTACCGTCAATGCCCGACAGACCCCAACGGAGAAGATCATAGCCTGGCGTGAGTTGAGCTCGCAGTTGGTAGATGCTGCCATGATCGACCAGCTACCGGGGCAGACTAATGCGCCGTTCGGTTTTGCCGGTCTCGTTGGCGGTACCTTCCCGACGGAAGAGGGCGCGGGGGTATTCATTGCCGGTCTGCGCTCCGGTCCCACACGCTTCGGCCACCCGGCCAATCGTGGTGCCCGTGTGGACGGTCTGACTGTGATTGGCGCAAGCGCCGGGGGCGGTATTATCGCCAATGGGTATAACCAATACCTCAACATCACCAACAATCGTCTGACCGGCAATGCCGGCTTCAACGGCGGCGCCATTCGTTTGGGCCATCCTGACCTGACCCATATCATCGCCAACCGGCGGGATCCGAGCTACGTTGCCGGCAACGACAACCTGGCTGTGGGCACGCTGGTCTACGATGATTCCAGAATCGATCGCGCCCGTATCCATCACAACATGGTGATCAAGAACGGCGGTCTGAACGGTTCCGGTGGCGGCATCTCCCTCTATACAGGTGCCGATGCCTATCGGGTGCAGAACAACTGGATCTGCGGCAACTTCAGCCAGGGTAATGGCGGTGGCATCGCCCATCTGGGTCTCTCCAGGAATGGCATCATCGAGGACAACACCATTATCTTCAATGAGACCTTTCGCCAGACACCCGGCAGCGCGCCGGCGGGTGGCGGTATCTATATTGCCGGCCAGCCGGGTATCACCCCTGAGGCCGAAACCGGTCTGATGCTCTCCCCCGGTAGCGGTAACGTGACGGTGGACTCAAACCTGATTCGCGGCAACCTGGCCGGCGCCGGTGATGGCGGCGGTATCCGGGTCGAGCGGGTCAATGGTCAGGATATGCCCGAAAGCCGCTTCTACATCAACGATCAAGGTGAGGAGGCAGAGGGACCCTGGGTTCGCGGCGAGTGGTATTTCGTAAACCTCCTCAACAACATGATCAACAACAATGTGGCCGGTGTGGCCGGTGGCGGCATCTCGTTCCAGGATGCGCCGAGGATGTCCGTGCGCAACAACACCGTGGCGAACAACGACTCCACCTCAACGGGTTCGCAAGCCTTTGCCACCAATTCGCCCAACCAGTCTACGCCGCTGCCAGCCGGCATCGTGTCGAGGCTGCATAGCGCTGAGATGGCGCAGCTGATGGTGCTGGTCGAGGAGTCCTATGAGGATGGTGATCCGGTACCTGGCGCGAATGGACTCAACGCCACCTACACCAACCCGAATCTGCGCGACAATATCATCTATCACAACCGCTCCTTCTTCTGGACCAACTACGATGTGGCTGGCACCCAGGAGAATGTGCTGGTTCCGGTTACCTGTCTGACACCGACCAATCCGGGTAGTGATGTGACATGTGATATCGCGAGCTATGAACCCACATTCTACGATGCGGTCTCCAGAGACCTGGGTGTACTGGACGGTATTGTGTTGACAGGCGATCTGCTCAATCCTATGTTCTCGCTGCTATTGGATACGCTTCAGACCACCTATCACTCCAGCAACACCTACACCTCGGGTGATCCTGGATTCGTCAACGGTTACTTCAATGACGGTCGTGAAAACACCCTGTTGTTCAACGAGCCCGTTGGTCTGGCCACGGCGGCTGCACTGGACGAAGGCGGCAACTTCATCCAGGTCTCCTATGGCCCCCTCTCCCTGGTGCAGCCCGATGATGTTGTCGGCAATGCGGAGGGACCGCTCTTCGACTATCACCTTGGTGCCGGATCGCCAGCCCTTAACGAGGGTGGAAACACGCCTTCCAGTGGTCGGCTGAGTGTCGATTTCGACAACGATACGAGACCCACGTCGAGTCAATCTGACATCGGCGCCGACGAGAGGTAGCGCCATGAGCAGAAGAAACAAAGACGTTCGGTATCCCACTCCCTGTCTTGAACAGGGGGCGGGTGAGATCGAGGTCATCGATTTAACGGTAATACTTTCCGGCGGTTCCATGATTACGAGGAGTAACGCCCAATGAAAACATTTAGCAAGAAAATGCTGTCAGGCGCTATCGCTCTCACCCTGTTGGGTTTCGTGGGTACCGCCAGCGCCGTAGTCAACGTTCAGTGTCCCGGTGATATTGATGGTGATGCTGACTGGGTAACTCCCGGGGAAACACAACCTGCAAATACCAAGTGCATGCACTTGATCGCGGGTGACAGTTTTGCGGTGATGTCCGACGACAATCCCATGTATATCTTCGGCTTCGGCGACAAGACCGGTGTCGGAAACCTGCCGGATGTGGTGATCGGCAACGGCATCCTCGCCGCGGAATGGCCGGGACCGACCATCGAGCTGGATCAGGGGGATGAGTTCTATCTCAATCTGACCAATGTGGGCACGGTGATGCGCCCCGATCTGTTCGATCCCCATACCGTCCATTTTCACGGTTTCCCCAATGCCTCGGCGGTGTTCGACGGCGTACCGGAGGTCTCGATCTCGATCAATATGGGTTCGACCCTGACCTACTACTACAACATCGTCGAGCCCGGCACCTACATCTACCACTGCCATGTGGAGGCCACCGAGCATATGGAGATGGGCATGCTGGCCAACCTCTATGTGCATCCGGCGCAGGACATGACCGGTTGCGTCAACGGTAATCAAAATTGTCCTGTTTCCCAGCGCGGTGGCAACGCTACCGGTCCCGGCGGCTATGTCTATAACGATGGTGACGGCACCACGGCCTGGGATGTGGAGTATGCACTGCAGTTCTCCAGTTTCGATGATAAATTCCATGACGCCAGCCTGTTCGTACAACCGCTGCCTTTCGCCATGCTGCATGGCACCTATCCTCAGATCAACGGCCGCGGTTATCCCGACACCATAAGACTCGGCGATCTGCCGCCGCCCACCGACAACACGGCGCCTGTCGCAGGTCATCCTGCCGGTAAGGTGACCGGTACACCCGGTGAGATCCTGAATAACGGCGATCCCACACAGACCATGGATTCGGTGATTCAGGTCAACCAGGGCCAGCGTCTGTTGCTGCGTTTGTCAAACGTGGGCCTGGACCGCTTCTGGACCATCACCGCGATGGGATTGAAGATGAAGATCGTGGGAGCCGGCGCCCGTCTGATGCGGGGTAGCGACGGCAAGAACCTCTATCGTGAAACCGCTTCGCTCAACTTCGGCGGTGGCGAAACCACCGATGTGATTATCGATACCAGTGACGTGGCCCCGGGCACCTACTTCCTCCACGCCACCGAGGTTCACCAGATGAGCAACCTGACACAGCTGGACGGCGGCATGATCACCGAGATCGTCGTCAACTGAGGCTAGCCGAACTAGGAGATGAGATTAATGAAAAGACTACTCAAACAACCTGGACGGCTGATGGGCCTCCTGTTTACGGGAATGAGCTGCATGCTCGCCGTGCCCCAGGCACAGGCGGAGCATGACATCCGCGGTATCACCCAAGCGAACCCCACTGGCCAGTTCAACCTCTATGCCTTTCCTTTCAATATGAACCTGCCCGAGGGTACCAGTCTCTACATGTGGGGCTTTGGCGACATGAACAGTGGCGATGGCAGAACCCACCAAATGCAAGGTGGCGGCTATGCCCTGCCGCAATACCCGGCCCCGACCCTGATCGTGCAGGAGGGCGAACCCGTTGTTATCAACATGACCAACTATGGTGTGCCGAGTCCGGTCTCCATTGTCGTGACAGGTCACAACGTGACTCCGACCTGTGTTGTATCGGTGATGAACACCGACACTAATCAAGACAACTGTGATGGGCTGATCACCATGGAGGCGGAGGTCAATGAGACGGTCAGCTACAGCTTTACAGCGGGTTCTCCGGGTACCTACATCTACCACAGTATCGGCGGCGACAATCCCGCACTGCATACCGAGATGGGTCTGCTCGGGGTGATGATCGTGCGCCCGGCGGATGGCAGCCGCACCGCTTATGGCGAAAACACAGGCACCGACTACGATCAGGAGAATCTCTACCTGATGACAGAGATCGACCCGGATATCCATCTGCAGATGGAGAAGGGCCATTATCAACACTTCACCAATTCCGACCGTCACGCCAAGATCTGGTTTATCAACGGCCGTGTCTTTCCCGATCTCTTCCAGGGGGATTTCAACTCGCTGTTCCCCAATCAGCCCTACGAATCGCTGGTGCTGGCCCATCCGGGAGACAAGGTACTGGTACGCAATGTCAACGCCGGTCACGACTCCCATCCCATGCACTACCATGGCGAGAATCTGAGGTTCATCGGCCGCGACGGCAAGATGCTCAGCTCCAACGGAACCGACGCCGACCTGGGACGCTCCGACAACACCATCAACTCTGCCCCGAAACAGACCGTGGATGCGCTCTGGACCTGGACCGGCAAGGATCTCAACTGGGATGCCTACGGTCCTATCAACACCAGTTGTACCGATTCAAATCACGACATGGCGGATGATTTTACCGGGGCGCTTTGTAACGATCAGAACTGTATAGATCTAGAAAACAACCGTACAGGTGCACTTGGGCCTGACGGTTTCGACGATCACAACTTCCAATACTGTCCCGATCATGGCAAGGAGTTGCCGGTTACCCTGCCTGGCGTCGGCGATCTGACCCTTGGCGGCTGGTGGAGCGGCAGTCCCTTCCTCGGCGATACCGGTGACCTGCCGGTGGGCGAGGGCGGTCTCAACCCCTTTGGCGGCTACTTCCTGGTATGGCACTCCCATGCGGAAAAAGAGCTGACCACCTTCGACATCTTCCCCGGCGGCAGCCTGGGCTCCGTGGTCATTGTGCCTCCCAGCGCACCCATCGATTAAGCGCGGGAGGGTACGAAAATGAAAAGGTCTAATATCATGAAGCTTAGAATCAAACCGATCGTTGCCGCCTGTGCCTTGGCCATG
>JBEVVR010000001.1:172738-174234 GCA_040507035.1 Candidatus Thiodiazotropha sp. | reverse complement strand
GAGTCAAAGAATGCCCGGTACGGCAAACCGTCCCATTGTCTCGTCTGAACCGGTTAGCTTGTGAATCCAGGCAACAGCAGGCTCAGATAGTGATCGGCCAGCAACAGGGTGAAGAGCAGGCTTAAGTAGACAATGGAAAAGCCGAAGGTCTTCATGGCGTGCTCACGACCGTCGCTGCGTAACAGCTTAAGGGCATGGTAGATGAAGAGACAACCCAGGATCATGGCGCCGCAGAGATAGAGATAGCCGCTCATCTGAATGACGAAGGGGAGCAGGGTCACCGCCAGCAGCATGAGGGCATAGATCAGTATCTGCTGTTTGGTGAAGTCGACACCGTGGGTGACCGGGAGCATCGGCACATCGGCCTTGGCGTAGTCGTCGCGGCGGTGGATCGCCAGGGGCCAGAAGTGGGGCGGTGTCCAGACAAAGATGATCAACAACAGCAGAAAGGACTCGATGGTGACCTCGCCGGTGATGGCACACCAGCCAAGCAGCGGCGGGGCAGCCCCGGCCAAACCGCCCCAGACGATGTTTTGCGGGGTGTTGCGTTTCAGATAGAGGGTATAGATGACGGCATAACCGATGAGGGCGAAAAAGGTCAACAGGGCGGTCAGCGGATTGACCAGGAAGTAGAGCAACAGCATTGAAACAGTCCCCAGGAGCAGGGCAAAACTCATCGCATGGGGGGTGTCCATGTGGCCGCTGGGTATGGGACGCCAGCTGGTTCGATCCATCACCGCATCGATACGTTGATCGATGACATGGTTGATCACCGCTCCCGAGGCGGCGGCGAGGGAGATGCCGAGCAGGCCGAAGAGCAACGGCTGCCAGGGCGCCAGGCCGTCATGGGAGAGCAGCATGCCGACCAGTGCGGTAAAGGCGATGAGCAGCACCACCTTGGGTTTGGTCATTTCATAATAGTGGCGCCAGGCAAAGCTGACACCCTGCTGGGTCGTAATATTACTGATGGCCATAGCGACCTCCTTGAGCCCAGTTTTCAGAGGCTTTGAGTAGTTTTTCCAGATCCGCGAGGATCTCTTTGGAACTTAGCTTGGTGGTATCCTGTTTCATCATCAGATCACCGCGGGGGTCGATGAGAAAGATCGGAATCGCCTGCTCCGACAGCTGCAGCGGAAACAGGGATTCGATGCTGCCGCGTTGGCTGCTATCTGCAATCAGCAACTCTGTGCCTTCGAGTCCTCCCAGGTCGGGTAGGTCGAGACGGCCATTGGCATCGGGCATGAGAATCAACAAGCGGGCGATACGCTGACGATTCGCTCCGGTGGCGCGGCGGAGTTGACGCATGAAGATCAGGATTTCGACGCAGGCGGCGTCGCAACCCCCCTCGCTGACCAGGGTCATGCTCCACATATTCTGCAGTGATTCCCAGTCGAACAAGCTGCCGTCTGCAGTCTGCAATTGCAGTGTCCCGACAGGCTGCGGCGGATCGATCAGCTCCCCGTGATTGGTGCGCCCCGTGGGCAACCATTGGGGAT
>JBEVVR010000001.1:0-172728 GCA_040507035.1 Candidatus Thiodiazotropha sp. | reverse complement strand
TGGGGATTGAGAAAGAATACCCAGGCGGCAATCATCGGCAGGGCGAAGAGTGCGATCAACAACCAGAGGGAGGCAAGGGAGCGCGGTTTGGCATTGTCGACAGCAGTCATCATCGGCTGACTCCTTGCGCTTCCGGCTTGTGCAGTGAGAGACGTAACCAGACCAACAGGGTGATGATGGCAAAGGCGAACCACTGTACCGCATAACCGATATGCATCAAATCACTGACCCGGGGATGGGGCCATTGGCGGACCAAGTTATGCCCCGCTTGGGGTGATTGCAAAACCACAATGGGGAGAATATCGAGGCCTGACCAGTCGCTGAAACGGTCCAGGGTGAGAAAGGGCCAGTGGGGAGGGTTTGGTCCACTCTCGGTGCCGCTTTGCTGTAGCTCGATGGCCGGTGGTTTTGGAATTCTGATCTCACCCTCTATCCGGACATCTTGCTCTCTCTTCGCCTCCTGCAGGGCTTGGCCGAGTCGGTCATGGACGAACCAGCCCCGGTTGACCAGTACGATTCCGTTATTCCCGGTGAGTTGCAATGGGGTAACGAGATGGTAGCCGGTTTTACCCTGGTGCTTGCGGTTTTCGATCAATACGCTGTGCTGATTCAGGAAACGTCCTTCCACTGCCACCTTGCGAAACAGTAACTGCTGCGCATCCGGCAGGGGAGCGTTCAGTGAGAGCTGGGGCTGCTTGCGTCGCATCTCCAGCGCCGAGCCCTGGCTGCGTTTCTGTTCCGCGCGATCGAGTTGCCACAGTCCCAGGCCGAAAAACAGGGGCGTCAGCAATACCATGATAACTGTAGGGATGGCCTGGGCGCGAAATTGACGGGTGCTGCTGGTCATAGGGGGTATAGTGTTATCATCCGTTCCTGTTACTGCGGTATCGGCAGGCCGATCTTATCAATTGCGGACCAGGAGAACCCATGGACATGATATTTAAACTACCGGTGCTGCTGGTCTTGGCCTTCATTCTCTTTTCCCTCTTTCAGGGTATGTACTATATGGCCAAAGATGACGGCAAGAACGACAGTACCCGGGTGGTACGTGCACTGACTCTACGGGTCGTGTTGTCGCTATTACTGTTCATCATACTCATGGCGGGTTACTTCTTTGGTCTGCTACAGCCTCATAGCCTGTTGCCTCAATAGGCGCTCAGAGCCAGTAGACGAAAACAAATAGCCCAAGCCAGACCACATCCACGAAGTGCCAATACCAGGCCACGGCCTCAAAGGCGAAGTGGTTGTGGGAACTGAAATGGCTCTTCATACTGCGTCCGAGAATGGCCATCAACATCACTGCCCCCATGGTGACATGGAAGCCGTGAAACCCCGTCAACATGTAGAAAGTGGAGCCATAGGCGCCAGACTCCAGGGTGAGGTTCAGGTCGGCATAGGCATGGCCATATTCATAGGCTTGAAAGCCGACGAATAACAGCCCCAGTGCAATGGTGGCGATCAGGCCCCATACCAGCTGCTTCTGGTTGTCGAGTTTCAATCCCCAGTGTGCCCAGGTGATGGTGGCGCCGCTGGTGAGCAGGATCAGGGTGTTGATCGCGGGTATGCCCCACGCACCCATCGGTTGGAAATCCCCCCCCAGTTCACCGGGTCCGTGTGAGGGCCAGACAGCCTCGAAACCGGAGTAGAGTATCTCGTTGCTAACCCCGAGGTAACCGTCACCGCCAAGCCAGGGCAGGGCGATGTTGCGGATATAGTAGAGTGCGCCGAAAAAACTGAGAAAGAAGAAGACCTCGGAGGCGATAAACCAGAACATGCCCATGCGGAACGAGGTATCGACCTGCTTGTTATAGCGGTCACTCAGGTTCTCGCCGATGACATCACGGAACCAGCCATACAACAGCACGAAGAAGAGTAACAGCCCGGCAATCACCAGGTAGTTGCCGACGCCGACCCCGTTCATCGCCAATGCGCCACCGAACAGGGTTATGAGCAGGGAGGCCATACCAATAATCGGCCATGGACTGGGATCGGGTATGAAATAATCCCCGCTGTGTTCCTTTACCGACATGCTGATACTCCTCTGGTTGTAGATCTTATTGTCATGTTCAATCTATCTGTTTTATCTTGTCCGTCGCGCTCTGTTTCTCATGCGCCGCGATCAGTTGAGGAGAACCCTTCTCCCTATCCGCCTTCTCTCCCTCTTTCAGACGCATGAAGCTGTATGAGAGGGTCAGCGAGTTGATCTCTTGCGGCAGTTCCGCGGAGACCATGAAGCGCAGCGGCATGGTTGTCTCCTGACTGCCGTCGAGCTGCTGTTTGTTGAAGCAGAAACACTCCATCTTGCTGAAGTAGGGCGTCGCCTGCCAGGGTGCCACGCTGGGTATGGCCTGACCGGTCACCGAGGCATTGCTGCGGTTGCGGGCGTGAAAGTTTACCTCGTAGGTCTGACCGGGATGGACGCGCATCTTTGTGGTCTCGGCCTTGAACTCCCAGGGCAGGTTTGGGTTCACCGTGGTGTCGAATTTCACTGTGACCCATCGGCTGTCATCAACGCGGTCGGAAACCGGAACCACCTGACCTATCTCACTGCGTTGGGCGAGGGATTGGGTCCCGGTAAGCTGGCAGAAGAGATTGTAGAGAGGGACCAGGGCAAAACCGAAACCGAACATCCCCACCACCACTACTGACAGTAGCAGCGTAGTACGGCGATTCTTGCTTCGATTGTCCGCCATGGTCTCACTCATTGCATCGCCTGGGTGCCGACAATACGGAAAATTCCACTCCAGAAAGGAAAGGATGTGATGAGAAAAAAGAGCGCAAGTCCGGCCAGCCCCCAGGCCAGACGCACATTCTTGCGCCGCAGTTCCGCTGTTTGGTATTCAGGTATTCGCATAACCTCTCATTCTCTCCTACTTGACTTGTGGTGCCACGGTCCAGGTGTGGAATGCAGGTGGGGAGTCGAGTTCCCACTCGAGGCCTTTCGCCCCTTCCCAGGCCCGACTCTCAGCCTTCTTGCCGCCACGTATGGTCTTGATGATGATATAGAGAAACAGCAGGTGGCTGAGGCCGAAAATCATCGCGCCGATACTCGATATCACATTGAACTCGGTAAAGATCATGTTGTAATCGACGATCCTCCGCGGCATCCCTGCGAGGCCGAGAAAATGTTGCGGAAAAAAGGTGATGTTGAAACTGATGACATTGATCCAGAAAAAGAGTTTTCCCAGCTTTTCGTCATACATATGACCGGTCCACTTCGGTAGCCAGTAGAAGACCCCGGCGAAGAGGCCGAACACCGCACCCGGCATCAGCACATAGTGGAAGTGGGCGACCACGAACATGCTGTCGTGATACTGCATATCCGCGGGTACCACCGCCAGCATCACCCCGCTCAAGCCGCCGAAGGTGAACATCAATACAATGCCCACCGCGAACAGCATCGGGGTTTCGAAGGTCATGGCGCCGCGCCACATGGTGGCGATGAAGTTGAAGATCATCAGCCCCACAGGTATCGAGATCAGAATGGTACCGATCATGAAATAGGTGACCGCTCCCAGAGACATGCCGATGGTATATTGATGGTGCGCCCACACCACCATGCCGATGGTGGCCACCGCGAGCATGGCGCCGACCATCGATTTATAGCCGAACAGGGGCTTGCGGGAGAAGGCCGGAATGACATGGGAGAGCACGCCGATGGAGGGTAGCAGCAGGATATAGACCTCCGGGTGGCCGAAGAACCAGAACAGGTGTTGAAACAGCACCGGATCGCCACCCCCCGCGGCATCGAAAAAGCTGGTGCCGAAGTGGCGGTCAAACAGCAGCATGGTGACGCCGCCTGCCAACACCGGTACCACCAGGATCAGCAGGAAGGCGGTGACCAGCCAAGTCCAGCAGAACATGGGCATCTTAAACAGGGTCATACCCGGGGCACGCATGTTAAGCAGGGTGACGATGATATTGATCGAGGCCAGCACCGAGGAGATACCCAGCAGGTGGATGGCGAAGATCAGAAAGTCCATCGACATGCCGACCTGCACCGACAACGGGGGATAGAGGGTCCAGCCGGTGTTGATCTGGGTGCCGCCACCGGGGAAGAAGGGGACCACGAAGGAGAGGATCAGCATGGTCGCCGCGGCGGGAAGCACCCAGAAGCTGAGATTGTTCATTCGCGGCAGGGCCATGTCCGGGGCGCCGATCATCATCGGGATCATCCAGTTAGCGAGTCCCGCTGCCGCCGGCATTACCGCGCCGAAGATCATGATCAGCGCATGATTGGTGACCAGGTTATTGTAGAGATCGGGATCCAGCAGCTGGATACCGGGTTGGAACAGCTCCATGCGGATCAGCATGGCGCTGGCACCGCCGAGGAAGAGCATGATCAGGGCGAACAGCAGGTAGAGGGTGCCTATATCCTTGTGGTTGGTGCTGAAGAGCCAGCGCTTCCAACCTTTCGGTGCATCATGGTGATGGGCCTCATCGTGGCTCAGAGTGGTTGTACTCATCGTCTGGTTCTCCTCTATCTGGCCTGTTTGACGTCTGCAGGCTGCACGACATCACCCGTGTTGTTATCCCAGGCATTGCGTTCATAGGTAACGATCGCCGCGATCTCCAGATCGTTCAGCGAGTTCCAGGGCTGCATCGCGGTGCCCTCCTTACCGTTGAGCACGATATTCAGATGGTCTGCGATCGCCCCGGTGGTAAGTGCTGAGCCCTTGAGGGCGGGAAAGGCGGGGGGCAGACCCAACCCCGTTGCCTGATGACAGGCACCGCACTTAGTCTCGTAGAGGGGTTTGCCCTTGGCCATCAACTCATCCATGCTCCAGGTCTTATCGGCGCTTGCCTCGGCCGCGGCAGCGACCTTGACTGCCTTTTGCTCGTCAACCCAGGCTGCGAACTTCTGCTGTGAAACCGATTCCACCACGATCGGCATGCGGGAGTGCCAGGTACCGCAGAGTTCCGCACATTGACCACGGAAAACGCCCTCCCGATTGAGCTCGGCCCAGGTCTCGGTGACGTAACCGGGAATGGCGTCCTTCTTCACCGCCAATTCAGGTACCCAGAAGGCGTGCAGCACATCCGCCGAGGTATGGAGGAAGCGGATCTTCACCCCGGTGGGCAGCACCAGGCGGTTGTCGACCTCCCTTAGATAGAGGTCGCCCGACTCCTCCTGTGGCACATAGCGACTCTCCACCTTGATATCGTGATCCAGGTAATCGAACTCCCACCACCACTGGTGTCCGGTCACCTTGACGTCCATGATGTTCTCTTCCTTGGGCACTTCCCAGACCTTTTTCAGCACCGCGTCCGCTTTTCCGGCAATGGTCAGATCCACGCCCAACACCATCACCGGAACGATGACCCAGGACCAGTTGCCAAACCAGGAGTTGTGAAACTCCTGATCGGCCTCGTAGCCTCTGCTCTTGCGATGGAAATAGAGTGAGTAGAAGACGATCGCGAAGACGATGATCAAAAGGAAAGTCGCGATGCCCATGGTCATCATATGGATATCGAAGATCTCCTGGGCAACATTGGCTGCGGGTTCGGGGAAATTGAGACCATATTCAGCCGATGCACCAGCCGTCATCAGCAGCAAAAAGGCTGCCAATACCCAATTCATGCCCAACCATGGATGGTTGCTCTGTTTGCTTTGATTCTGCATACCGATCAGACGCCCTCGATTGCGTTTTTTAGTTTATTGGCGAGCATCTCGCGCTCCTCTTCCAGCAGGTTTTTTCCGATCTCTATATATTGCCCATGCGCTCCGATCAGCAGGCGGCTTGGATACCAGCCTTTCGGATCATGGTTTTGAATCACCTTTATCCAGGCCTTGCGGAAACACTTCTCTTGCCTCTGGTTACGGCTATCGCTGACCTTTACATGGGTAGTATCGATATGGATGATTTCATCACGATGGGCACAGCAGCTCTGGCAATAGATGGCAATGCCAACGATCAGGATCTCCAGACCGGTAAAGGGGATCACCAGCCAGGCGCCAAGGGAGAGGAAATAGAGACCAACCAGTGAGATGCAAACTGCAAGCAGCAGGAACAGCCATTTCGACTGATTCCAGGTCAGGTTTCTGTTGGGTCGGACAACGAGTACAGCTGCCTCGCTATGCCTTGTTTGGGGTGCCCTAAGGACCATTTGACATCCTGCAGTTTGCTCTGACAGCCGATACTGCATGGCGTCGGTTTATTGACCTAGATCAACTGTTTTATTGATCTGGATCAAAAGAATATGACAAACCTGGGGCTAAAGGCAATAACTAAGTTAGTTTCTCGGCTATTTACAAGATATTGATAATTAATTAGAAATACTGAATATAGCGAATTTGTAAAACGTATTTTTGAGCTTTTTCTCGAAATTTGCTCTCGGGTTGATCTCCGATTGGCTCAAACCTCAGCTTGCATAGCGCAGATCTTTCACGATTCCTGCCAGCCGAGAAGTCTCAATCGCGGGTCAGTTGTGGATCTGGAAAGGCTTGCTCGAGGTGGAGTGACCAGATCTCCCTGGTCATTGCCTGCTTCAGGGTTTCCAGGCGTTGCAGCTGCTGCTCGCCGGCCTCTTTGCTGTTGATCCTGTCGAGCAGCTGAAGGAACTCCGGGGAGACTATGCCTTGGGCCAGCTTCAGCTGCAGCTGTTGATTGCCATCACTGAGCTGCCAGCAATAGTCCATGTCGCTAACACATCGAGCATCGGTGGTGGCGCAGGTCAATTCAAAGCGTCCGCCGGAGACACAACCGGTGACGTACTCGATGGTGTCTCTAACTCCCGGTCCCGGGTGTCCACTCTGAATGCTGAGATCCTGCCGTTCCCAGGTCTTCTCCACGGAGAGCAAAGCGGCTGCGTACTGCAGCATCCTGAAGGCGAGGGCACAGCCCCAGTAGGCGTTACCCTGGTGGAACTTCAATGCATCGTTGTAGTCCAGGATCAGGGGAGTGCCGTGGTCGTTGATCAAAATCTCGTCGTTTCTCATCTGCGTCCGCTCCTTCATCTGATCTATTATAATTGGATTAGTGTTAACAGGCCTTAATTGAACAAAACTTCCGTGCAAGCGGGTCTGCCGATGACTATTGTGGTTGGCTGGTAATGAGGGCGCCTTGGCATACTATCGATGTCGACACGCTTTTACTGCGCCTAGATAGCGGTAAAGACGGTTTGTCGATGCAGGAGGCCGCTCATCGCCTACAGCGCTATGGACCGAACCGTCTGCCTGAACCCCGGCCCCGCCACCCCCTGGTGCGTTTTCTCTTTCAGTTTCACAATGTTCTCATCTATGTCCTGATCGTGGCGGGTGTGGTGACCTCACTGTTGCAGCATTGGTTGGATGCCAGTGTGATTTTCGCTGTGGTGATCGTGAATGCACTGATTGGCCATATTCAGGAGGGGAAGGCTGAGGATGCCCTAAAGGCGATCCGGCGTATGTTGTCACCTCGAGCTATGGTGATGCGCGACGGAAAACAGATCTCCATCGATGCGGAACTGCTGGTGGTGGGTGATATGGTACTGCTGCAGTCGGGGGACAGAGTGCCCGCCGATCTGCGCCTGGTACAGGTCAAGGGATTGCAGATACAGGAGTCCGCATTGACCGGTGAATCGATGCCGGTGGAAAAGGTTACCCAATCCATGGCGGAGGAGCTGCCGCTGGCGGACCGTTTGAATATCGCCTACTCGGGGACCTTGGTTACCCACGGTAAGGGAAGTGGCATGGTGGTGACGACCGGCGCCGAGACAGAGATCGGCCACATCAGCTCACTGGTTGCTGGGGTGGAGCAGCTCACCACACCGCTGTTGCGGCAGATGGCTCAATTCGGTCGCTGGTTGACAGCCGGCATTCTGGTGATTGCCCTGTTTACCTTCTTCTATGGGGTGGTACTGCAGGACTATCTCATGACACAGATGTTTCTCGCCGCGGTAAGTCTTGCCGTTGCAGCGATTCCCGAAGGCCTGCCGGCAATTATGACCATAACCCTGGCAATCGGCGTGCAGAGAATGGCGCAGAGAAACGCGATTATCAGACGGCTTCCCGCGGTGGAGACACTCGGTTCGGTGATGGTGATCTGCACCGATAAGACAGGGACCCTTACCCGCAATGAAATGACGGTGCGATCGATAGCGACCGCGAATGAGATCTACAAAGTCAGTGGTACAGGATATGATTCCCACGGCACCATCCTTCCCGCAGAGAAGGACCTTAAGCACGAAGAGCAATCCTTGCTCAATGTGATGATTCGCGGTGCGGTCCTCTGCAACGATGCCTCCCTGGAACTACATGATGAGGAGTGGCGCGTTAATGGTGATCCCATGGAGGGTGCCCTGTTGATTGCCGGCATCAAAGACGGCATGGATATCGACTTCGTCAGCAAACAGTATCCCCGTACTGATCTCATTCCGTTTGAATCGGAACACCGTTTCATGGCGACACTTCATCACAGTCACGCGGGTACGGCCTTTATCGTCCTCAAGGGTGCGCCGGAGCGTCTGTTGAAACTCTGTAAGTTGCAAAGAACGCTGGACGGTGATTGCCCGCTGCAACTCGATTACTGGAGTCAACGCATCGAATCCCTTGCCGGACAGGGCCAACGGGTTTTGGCGATAGCGGTGAAACAGGTCTCCGCTGACAAGCTTGAGCTGAATTTTCAGGATGTCGAGGAGGGCATGGTGTTGTTGGGTATGTTCGGTTTGATAGATCCGCCAAGGGAGGAGGCTATCAAGGCGGTGAAGGTCTGTGCTCAAGCCGGCATCAGAGTCAAGATGATCACGGGTGATCATAGCACCACCGCACAGGCTATAGCCCGTCAACTGAGTCTGGTCAATACGGATGAGGTTCTATCGGGTCAGGATCTGCAGAGTATGGATGATGAAACCCTGCGAGCAAAGGTCAGGGATATCGATGTCTATGCCCGGGTCAGCCCGGAACACAAGCTGCGCCTCGTCACCCAGTTGCAGGCCTTGGGATATGTTGTGGCCATGACCGGCGATGGGGTCAACGACTCTCCAGCATTGAAACGCGCGGATGTAGGTACGGCGATGGGCCTTAACGGCACTGAGGCGGCCAAGGAAGCCTCCGAAATGGTCCTTGCCGATGACAACTTTGCCTCGATAGTCCATGCGGTAAAAGAGGGACGCACTGTCTACGATAATCTGCAGAAGGCGATACTCTTCATTTTACCCACCAACGGCGGTGAAGCGTTGATCATTTTGAGTGCCATCATACTCGGATTTCATCAACTCCCGCTGACACCGGTACAGATCCTTTGGGTGAATATGATAACCGCGGTGACCCTGGCACTTTCATTAGCCCTCGAGCCCCCGGAAGCGAATGTCATGACCCGTACCCCACGGGAATCGAATACGCCACTACTGACAGGGCTGCTGCTTTGGCGAATTGGATTTGTCTCCGCTATTTTGACTGCTGGCACTTTTGGGCTCTTCATCTGGGGCAGAGGGAAGGGCATGGATATCGAAGAGGCAAGGACTATTGCCGTCAACACGCTGGTGATGTTTGAGATTTTCTACCTTTTCAATTCCCGCTACATGACCGCTTCGGTACTGAACTGGAGAGGTTTTGTGGGCAATCGCTATGTGTTATTTGCCATCGGACTGCTGCTGCTGTTTCAGGTGGGTTTCACCTATCAGCCCCATTTACAGATGTTGTTTGGTACCCGTGGACTCGAAATATCTGCTTGGATACGGATTGTATTTGTCTCCGCTTCGGTTCTGTTACTGGTGGAGCTGGAGAAATCGATTATTCGGCTGATTATTGAGCGAAGGGAGAGAGGTAAGATTCAAGGAGAGTGCTGATTGAGGTTTCCCTGCCTTGATTGTTTCATCAAGGCAGGGAAAGAGAGACACTAGGAAGCTGCTTTCTTCTTAGTTCTGCGACGGCGACGAGTTTTATCCACGGCCTTCTCTACTGACTTGGCCGCTTTTTCATACTCTTTGACCATCTTTGCACGTGCTTTCTGCATGGCGCCATAGAGGCCCTTGGCAAGACGCTCGGCTTTGCGTTGTTCACCCACTGCAGCACTACGGGCGGCCTTAACCTCTTTTAACTTTGCCTGGGCTGCGGCAACGCGTTCCCTGGCCTTTGCCTTGCTGGCAGGGGTTTTTGCCTTGGCAACAGCGGCGCGGGCTTTGCTAACCCTTTCGCTATTGGTATCGACTGCTTTATCCTGGCGTTCGACAGCTCTATTGGCAGCATTTAATCTGCTTAGGGCGCGCTTGTTAGAAGCTGATAAAGTGACTTCCGCCTGTAAAGCCTCGGCGATTGTATCCATCGAGACAACTTTGCGTTTTGCTCTACGACGTTTTTTCACGGTTTTCTTTAAAGCCATTGGTACTCCTTAGTGATTGAAGAATCATGCACAATATAGTTGCTGATTCGTGTAAGAACAACTCTTATCTAGGATTTTTATCTATAAAATTACATTTTTTTGGTTTTTAATCTCATTTTTGATCTCTTTTGACATCATCTTGAGATAACAACAACTGTTACTCGACCTGTTTAATGGTTTATCTTTGATCTGATTAAACATTGACCAATCCAAGAGGGTGTAACCGTTTATACCAAAGTTTACGATGTTATCCTAAACGCAGACTGATTAATCCTACGGCCACTGTTTTAAAATCTTGAATATAAAAATAGGGGGAGAGGGTTTAATTCACTAGCTGATGCTTGTCGTTTAATTCGGATTTACACTATTTATCTTCAATCCTGCTATCTTTATCGACTACACCCATTAACATAAACCTTGAGTAAAAGAATTGATAAATCTTCTGGTGAAATTGAGGCTGGATTGGCCTAAACAAGGCTTTCTCCATGTTTGAAAATGGGGTAGCTGATTCCCACACCCTGGCAGTCTTAACACTAACTGTTGTTGCATTAATCCTGTTCAGTCGTGAGAGAATCCCGCTTGAGACCTCATCGTTAGTGGTGTTAACACTGCTTGCGGTGGGATTTGAACTCTTTCCCTATCAGGGGACGATAGGTGAGATTGAGGCAATCGATTTTTTTCGGGGATTCGGGCACGAGGCGCTTGTTGCTGTCTGTGCCTTGATGGTCGCCGGTCACGGTCTGGTGCGTTCCGGGGCGTTGGAACCTGTTGGTAGAAGCTTGGCGAGACTTTGGCGAGCAAGTCCGAGTCTTTCGTTCCTGGCGACACTATTGATTGCCGGGATTCTCAGTGCCTTCATCAACAACACCCCGATAGTTATTTTGCTGTTGCCGATTTTGGTCAGTGTCTCATTACAAACCAACTCCAATGCCTCATCACTGCTCATGCCGATGGGTTTCGCCACCCTGATTGGCGGAATGAGCACCACCATCGGCACCTCAACCAATCTGTTGGTGATTGGTGTCGCGGCCGACTTGGGGCAACGCCGAATGGAGATGTTCGATTTCATCCTGCCTGCGTTGATCGCGAATGGATTCGGGTTGCTCTATCTCTGGCTGCTGGCGCCACGGATACTGCCAAAACGGGAGTTGGTGTTGGCCGACAGCTCACCAAGGATATTTACCGCCCATCTGCTGATCAAGGAGGAGAGCCGTGCGGCGGGTATGAAACTATCTGAAGTGATAGCGCTAACTCACGATAGCATGAATGTGGAGAGGATCCGGCGCAGTGAGACGACCTTTATCATGCCCCTGCCTGATGCCGTCATCAATCCTGGTGATCGCTTACTGGTGCACGATACCCCAGCCCACCTCAAAGAATATGAGCAGCAGCTCGGCGCGACCCTCTACTCGGCAGGTGACGAAGTCGATGAAGATCATCCATTGAAAGCGGATGACCAACAGCTCGCTGAGGCAATCGTGTTTCGCGGCTCACCGTTGCAAAATAGAACCCTGAATGAGATTCGCTTTGCCGACAGCTATCAGTTGGTCGTGTTGGCGATTCACCGTGCCAACGAACGTATCAAGACCATGCCCCAGGGCTTGGGGAATCTCAGTCTAAGAATTGGCGACGTGTTGCTGGTACAGGGCAAGCGCAATCAGCTCAACGAGTTAAAGCAGCAGTCGATCGTAATGGTGCTGGATTCCACGACCGATCTGCCCCATACCAGAAAAGCCCCCTATTCACTGGGGATCATGCTTGGCATCATTTTGTTGGCCGCGTTCGGTATCCTTCCCATCTCTGTGAGTGCCCTGGGAGGTGTATTGCTGATGCTGCTGTGTGGTTGTCTCTCCTGGCGCGATGTGGGCCGCGCTCTCAACGCCCAGGTGATTCTGATCATTGTCGCCAGCCTGGCATTGGGCAATGCCTTGCTCATGACCGGAGGCAGTGATCTACTGGCGAATCTTTTTCTTCAGCTCACTGATGGTGCATCGTCAACAATAGTTCTAAGCGGATTGATCCTGGTGATGGCGGTATTGACCAATGTCGTCTCCAATAACGCTGCAGCGGTAATCGGAACACCCATTGCCATCAGTATCGCAAACTCACTCCAACTCCCTGCGGAACCTTTCATCCTCGCGGTTTTGTTTGGTGCAAATATGAGCTATGCGACCCCTATGGCATACCAGACAAACTTGCTGGTGATGAGTGCGGGAAACTACAAATTCTCCGATTTCGTGCGTGTGGGTCTGCCGTTGATGCTAATCATGTGGCTGGCCTACAGTTGGTTGCTTCCGACCTTGTACGGTGTCTGAGTCGCCGTAAATACTATACAGAAGAGAGTGGTGGGGCCCTGCCCCACCAAAATAGGTTGGCAGTACGCAGCCAATTACCAGTTGCAAGTCAATCTGGCAAATAGCGGTAGTGCCCGGTAATCGGATAAGCGAACAGCATATCCTCCAGCCTGGGCCCGGCGCCGATGTTATGCACGATCAACGGCGAACCTGTCTCTTGACTGAACCTGTCGGTGACTATACCGATGTGGGGCAGGTTGCCAGGTAGCATCCAGGTCACGATATCACCGCTTTCGTAATCCTTGCCCTGGCGGGTTACCGGGAGTTTCTGACCATGACGACTGAAAAAGACCTGTAGATTGGGAACCCGTCGGTGATCGATGTTGCTGTCGGCCCTTGCCAGACCCCAGATCCGCCGCGAGGGGTAGCTGTCGAAATTGGCGGCCATATCCTCATGAACACGTTGCTGCAGGTCTATATCAAGGGCACGATATGAGCGAATCAACAGATCGGTGCAGACACCTGTGTCGTTGGGTACGTCACCACCAGGATAGGCGATGGGAATGTACGAGCCATCATAGCGGACACTAAGCTTGGTACGCTCCACTGCCGCAGATACCAGTCTGTCCGCTGGTTCTCCGCCATTGGCAAATGTGGATAGTAAGAACAAGAACCATACGAGCGCTATTTTTGACATCCTTCCAGGGTATCAGATACTGCCCGTATATTCGCAAAAAAAGAACGGCGTCCATGCCGATATTTGGTAGATAGTCGAAGATATTGATTCTATTTTTTAATCAGTCCGACTATAAACAGCAGGATTGCAGCGCCTGCAACTGCTGTTATCAACGAGCCAACCAACCCATTGACTGAGAGACCAAGGAGTCCAAAAACCCAACCGCCAAACAGGGCGCCGATAACACCGACGACAATGTTGCCGAGCAATCCGAAACCGCCACCTTTCATCAAGGTGCCGGCTAGCCAACCGGCAACGGCACCAATGGCCAGAAAAATAAGTAGAGAGGTCAGATCCATGAAAGACTCCTTGTCTATAATTAGGCGCCAAGTGCATTGTCGACCTGATGTCACTTACGAAAAACCGACAAATTAGGAAATAAGCGAATAATTCCATTGCTTACCTATAACTGAAGTCTATCAAAGAGATGCCCACCTCATCAGTGGGCAATTGATAACGATTGTAAACAAGCTGAGATTGGATTAGGTATTGCTATGAGTCGCGAAGAGATAGATCAGTTCCCCCTGCATATGTTTCGCGATCAGGCCGAGGCGTTTGCCACGGAACAGCAGTCGCGCGATGTTGCCAACTACGCCATCAAAAGCGGTTTTGACCAACAGATGCCCGCTGCATGGCGAGCATTTCTCTATCTTCCCTTCATGCATAGCGAGTCGCTTTCCGATCAGGATAGATCGGTTGCTTTGTTTGAAACCGCAGGTCTGGCGTCGAATCTCAAGTGGGCGAAACACCATCGGGAGCTGATCCGGCGTTTCGGTCGCTTCCCCCACAGGAATGAGATCCTGGGCCGGGAGAGTAGCGCAGATGAGCTCGACTATCTGAAATCGGATCAAGCCTTCACCGGCTGAGTGGCCCTAGCGTCCCAACGCTTTCATTATCGCGGGTGCCACCGCCGCATAGTGGTCTATTTCCATGGTGAACGACCCGCGTCCATGGGTTGCGGAGCGCAGTTCCGTGGCATAGCCGAACATCTCGGAGAGAGGAACCTGATTGCGTATCGCCTTGATCTGCCCTGGCTTGTCCGAGACGCCTTCGATCTCGGCCCGGCGATTGGCCAGCTGAGACAAGACATCGCCCAGGTGTTCTTCCGGGGTGATAACCTCACAGCGAACCACCGGTTCGAGCAGAACCGGTATCCCTTTCTCCATGCCATCGCGCAGTGCCATGCCTGCCGCCACCTGGTAGGCAAGTGGATTCGAGTCCACGTTGTGTTCAGAGCCGCCGGTTAGCACCACCTTGATGTCGGTGACGGGATAGCCGCCGATGACGCCGCTGCGAGCAGCCTCGCGGATACCCTTCTCCACCGCGGGGATGTAAGCGGCAGAGAGGGCGTTACCACTGAGCTTGTTTTCGAAGTCTAGTCCCGAGCCGGTATCTCCCGGAAGTATGTCGACGATAACATGACCATACTGACCGTGACCTCCGGTCTGCCTGACAAAAAGGCCCTCCACGCCCGTTGCGGGCCGGGTCACGGTCTCTTTATAGGCGACCTTGGGATTGCCTGTGCGCACATTCACACCTTGTTCGCGCTTCAACTTTTCAAGCAGGATCTCTAAATGGAGTTCCCCCATCCCTGAGATGATGGTCTGTCCTGTCTCATCATCGGTTTCTGCCTTGAAGGTGGGATCGTCTTCCGCGAGATTGTGCAGCGCCTCTGCCAGGCGCTCATGATCCTGTGCTGTGATCGGTGCCACTGTAATCTTAATCACCGGATCGGGAAAGCTGATCGATTCGAGGATAATCGGATGCTTTGGGTCGCAGAGGGTATCCCCGGTCATCGCATCCTTCATTCCCAGCAGCGCGGCGATGTCACCGGCATGGATGGTATCTATATCCTCCCGGTGCTCAGCATACATCCGTTCCAGGCGTCCAATCCTTTGATTGCGTTTATGGCGGGGATTGAGCACGCTGGCGCCCGATTTCAAACAGCCTGAGTAGACGCGCAGGTAACAGAGACGACCGGCATAGGGATCAGTGACGGTCTTGAAGAGTAGTGCGCCCAGTGGCTCGTCGTCGCTTGGCGAACGCAGGATAGGTTTACCGCTCTGCGGTTCTGTGCCCCTGGTATCACCGATATCAAGGGGAGAGGGCAGGTAGCTGACAATCGCATCCAGCAGGGGTTGAACACCCCGGTTTCTCAGTGCGCTGCCGCAGAGCACCGGTGTTATCGCATTGTTCAAGGTTGCACGGCGCAGCGCCGCATGGATGCTGGATTCGTCCGCTTCCCCATCTTCCAACCACAGCGAGAGCAGGGTGTCATCCTCCCCGGCGAGCCCTTCGATCATCGCCGCCCGGGCCGCGATGGCGGTATCCCGGTGTTGTGCTGGTATCTCCTGATACGCTCTATGCGCGCCCAATTCATCACCCCAGCGTATGAGTTGCATGGTGATCAGGTCGATGATACCTGCAAAGTCCGATTCCGCGCCCAGAGGCAACTGAATTGGGATTGGGTTGGCGCCAAGCTGTTCGCTAATGGAGTTGACCGCATGCGCAAAGTCGGCACCGATGCGATCCATCTTATTAACAAAACAGAGACGCGGTACCTGATAACGGTCCGCTTGGCGCCACACCGTTTCGCTTTGGGGTTCCACGCCCTGGGAGGCATCGAACACGACCACGGCGCCATCCAAGACGCGCAATGCCCGCTGCACTTCGGCGGTAAAATCGATATGCCCCGGGGTGTCGATGAGGTTGATCTGGTGCTGTTGCCAAAACGCGGAGACGGCCGCATCCACAATGGTAATGCCGCGTTCACGTTCCTGGTCCATCCAATCGGTGACGGTGGTGCCGCTATCCACTGAGCCAAGCTGATGGGTACGACCCGCATAATAGAGAATGCGCTCTGTGGTGGTAGTCTTACCGGCGTCGATATGGGCGATCAATCCGATATTGCGCAAGCGCTCAATGGGGACGGCTTTGGCAGTCATAGCTCAAGTCTTATTGTTGTTACAGCCTGGAGTTCGATGAACACAACTCATTCTAGACCAGACGAGCCTGTTGTTGTAATTTATTTATATTTTTCCTATATTTATCAGTTAAATGTAGAAAAAACTTCAGATAATCATATAATAGTCGTAAATAAATAGTGGTATTGAATCGCATATCAATCATTGGGCTTGTGCAATATCGGCCCTCTGAGTTTCAAGTTAACCGCATTTCGGGTAGGTGAAGATGACTGCCGCTGGGGATTCACACAATCGACTTTTGATGCAACAACTCCCTGAGATCCTCGCCAATATCGAGCTCAATTGGCCGGTGTTGCCTTCGGGCATGTGGAATGGAACAGGGGTCAGATCGGTGTTGCGCCATCTCAATGAGCTGGCGAGGAAGAGTCGGCAGGCTGGCCTGGTCAATATCAACAAGCTTACCCAGATCATCGATCGGGCGGTCAATGAAATCTACGAGGAAAATGCCCAACCAGACAGGGAAGAGATCGATCATCTCAATGAACGCCTCAAGCAGCTGCAAGCAGCGGTAGCCGCTACCCGGACGGCCGCTGGTAGCGAACCCGTGGTAGCATCATCTTTTGAGGTGATCTATCTCCATCCCGAGAAGAGTGGTGAGGATCAGGTCACCGAAGCCATCCAGAAGAACGGCTGGCGGGTCCTAAGCATCCATGGTGTCGAGGATCTGCGCACCGCATTGGTCAGTGAGAAGGTGCGGGTGCTGTTGGTGGACACCGAGTTCATGCAGCAGATGGGCGAAGTTAACCAGCTCTTTGATGAGTTGCGTGCGCAGAAAAAGCGGCGTCCGGAACTGATCTTTCTCTCCAACCGGTGTGACATTGAAATTCGCCTCGAGGTATTGCGTACCGGTGCCACTCAATGTTTTTCAAAGCCGATCAATATCAATGATCTGATGTTGAGTATCAGGCAGATCATTTCACCGGAAGTGCAGCCCCATCACCGGGTTTTGATTGTCGAGGACGATGAGTCTCAGGCTCAATTCGCCAGCGCCCTATTGCGTAAGGGGGCATTGGAAACCCTGGCCATTACCGATCCGCTGAATGTGATGCAAGCGGTAGAGCGGTTTCAGCCCGATCTTATCCTCATGGATCTCTACATGCCCGGTGCCAACGGCATCGAATTGACCCAGGTTATCCGCCAAAGGGATGAATCCTTGACTATCCCCATTGTATTTCTCTCCGGTGAGGACGATCTGGAGAAAAAAATGTTGGCGCTGCATTCGGGTGCGGATGACTTTCTCACCAAACCAGTGAGGCCGCAGCATCTGCTGGCGACGGTAAAAACACGCATCAACAGGGCCAAGTCGTTATTCGCCGCTGGGGTAAAAGGCCATGTGGATCAGACAACGGGCCTGCAAAACCGCAGGCAACTATTACAGCAGCTCGATCTATGCAGCAATGAGATGCGCAGTAGAGATGCCATTTGCACGCTATTTATCATAACCATTGCGGACCAGGAGCATAATCTTCACGATATCGATTTTGATATTGATGATCACAATGTCTTGCTATTGGATATCGCCGACCTGGCAGCAGCGCTTTTCGGTAAACGCGACTTTATCGCCAGAACCGACAATCAAAGCCTGGGCATTCTGCTTCAACGCAAAACGGAAGCGGATCTCGAGACACTCTGCAAATCACTCTGTGAGCAGCTCAATGAGGCCCTTGCCGGTGATCCCGAATCCGAGGAAGAGCAGCGCTTCGGTGTCGGTTTTGAGCTGATTGATGCCGATCCACTGAGTGCCTATGTCCACCTCTCCCATGCAGAGACTGCCGCCTTGCGAGCTTATCGAGATGCGGATGCGGATTATCTGCGTTATCAGCAGCTGAGCAGCACAGCAGAAGTTGAAGAATCGAGCAGCGACGATTTTCAAAAACACCAATTTGCAACAGCCTTGAACACGGGCCTGATCGAATTTGTCGACCAGCGTTTCACTGCTTCCCACGATCTTGGCAAGGAGATAAGGGAGCTGATGCCGATTCCAGCACCGGCGACCGATATCGTGTTGATCTCCGATGATATCTATCTTACCGCGGAGCGTCACGAGTTGGGTGAGAGCTTCAATCAATATATCTGTAAAAATGCGATCAAGAGACTGGGAGACAATGCGCTGAAAGGGGATAAAACCCAAATCATTATTCGTCTGACCACTCAAGCGACCAAGGACGAAAAGATTCTCGAGTTCATAAAGTCCGAGCTGCGCAGCCTGCAATTGGTTGGCACCGGTTTGATGGTGGAGTTCAATCTTCCCTCGCTGGCATCGAACCTGAAACAGGCGCGACACTTTCTCGGTGAGCTCTCCGCCATGGGCATTGCATCCCTGCTGGGTAATTTCGCCTGTAACGAGACCGCCTATAAAGTACTCGCCTATCTGAAGGCCGACGGTGTGCGGCCGCATCTCTCCCTGATGCAGTCCAGTCATGGGAAGATTCAGGAGATTGCAACCCAGGTACACTCGCTACACGCAAAGATCATACTGCCGAGAGTGGAGCGTTTTGGTCAGATCAGTCTGCAGTGGTCGGATGCGGCGGATTTTGTGCAAGCCGATTATGACGACTAAAGGTTCTGAATCAACCTGCCCCCAGGGGTCACTCAGCTCTCGTATAAAACAATCCTGGTCGCCGCGCTTAGCCTATCGATTTCCAGCACCAGTTCACAATTCTCTGTTTGTAAATCCAATGGTGTGGGATCATCGGCGCAACTGCAGCCGGCAATGATGCCGGAATAGATGATCGAGACCCGGGTCCGAATCACCGTCTCACGCTCTTCACTACCGATGACAATCACACTGAAGGGTTCAGCGCTGACCATGCTGCTCAGGGACAAGCCTTGTTGCAGGGGGAGCTGTTCAGCATCGATCATTTCCAGTTCATTCTTCAGTACTCGATTGAACTCCGGGCTGTTCCAGGCATCAACGGCTTTGGGAAGGTGGATCATCATGGCTTTCCGGGTGGCTTAGCTGCAGTTTCTACCGTATTCTCTTTGATCATGATTACCTTACAAGCTATTTGCAACCATTTACGCCAATGACAGAGCAGCGGATTCAACCGAGGCAAAAGCGCCTGTTACGCCTGCTGTTGTTGGTTGCGCTGTTGTTTCTCTCTCTGCTGGCACTGCTGCTGGTGTTGCAGTTGACCGAATCGGCGCTCAGTGTGTGGCAGATCTTGGATCAGCTCTCTCCGCTCCTGCTCGTGGTCTATGGCATCGGTCTGTTCGGCTTTGCCCTACTGATTGCCGTCCTGAGCTGGTTATTGCTGCGGCCGAAAAAACCTAAAAACAGGGATCGACAATCTGCTCCCTCGTTGCCGAAGGACAGGGAGACATTTGTGGAAGCTCTGGCACAGGCGGATGCCAAGGGAGTGGATACCGACGAGGCACGAAAAGAGCTGCGGGAATTGGATCGGCGGCGTGAACAGTTAACCTTCTATGTGGCCTTCTTCGGTGCCGTCTCCGCGGGTAAGAGTGCGCTGATCAGGGCGCTTACCGGAGCCGATGATATCGAGGTTGATGTGCGCGCCGGTACCACCCGCCAGATTGCGCACTACAACTATGGCGAAGCTGTAGATCTGCAGTTGACCGATGCACCGGGTATCCTCGACATCAACCCGAACCATATACGCCTCGCCCGCGAAGAGGCGCGGCGCGCCCATCTGGTGATCTATGTCTGTGATGCCGAGCTGACCCGTGATCAGCATCGAGAGTTGGTTGAACTTCAGGCCCTTGAGCGACCGTTGATACTCGCCTTGAATAAGCAGGACCGGTACAGCGATCAGGATCTCAAGGCAATCCTTGACCGGCTTGAAGAGAGTCTACCGGGGATCGAGGTGATTCCGGTTCAGGCGGGAGGTAAAGAGGAGATCACCCGTATCGATGCCGCGGGCAATGAGCAGCGTGAGTTACGGGACAGGCAGCCTAGGATCGAGGCCTTGATGGCCGCGATCGAGAAGCGTATCGCCTTGGAGAGAGAACGTCTTGATGGGCAGCGGGATGCGAGCCTGGTACGCCTGGGTGGCGAGAAGCTCCACCTGGCGACCCAGGCCCATCGCCGGGAGCGGGGGGAGCGGCTTGTTAAAGAGTACACCGTCAAGGCAATGCTGGGTGCGATGGCGGCGGTCAGCCCGGGAACCGATGTGTTGATCCAGGGCTACCTGGGGGTGAAGATGGTGAACGCGCTCACCGCCCTCTATGAAGTGAAGTCCAAAGAGGTCGATGTTGAACAATTCATCGATATCGCCAGTCAGAATCTGGGCAAGCGCATGACTCTGGTACTGGCTATGGCCGGTAATGTGCTGAAGGCCTTTCCGGGGGTGGGAACAGTGACCGGAGGATTGATGCATGCGGTCGCCTACGGCCTGATTTTTGAAGGCCTGGGCAAGGCTGTGTTGAAGACCCTTGAACAGAGCGGTTCGTTGCAGACCCATCAGGCGTTGGATTATTTCGAGGAGGCACTTAGTGGAGATCTGGAAGGCCGTGCAAAATATTTTGCCCGCCTGGCTTTGGAAGAGTTCAGAAGAAAAGAGTGAGCGCGGCGAAAAGCCGCAGGATGAAGGTCATCTCCATTTGGCCAGGGAGAACCTGCGCGAACTGTTGCAGGACGAACGCCTGCCTGACAGTGTGCGCGATAGCCTTAAGGATGACTTTATGCAGGTCGAGGCGATGCTCGACAAGCTGGAGCACGGCCATCTCCATATTGCCGTATTCGGCCGGGTCAGCGTGGGTAAGTCGGCGCTGTTGAACGCCCTTTTGGGGGAGTCGCGATTCGCGGTCAGTGCCCTCCACGGTGAGACACGTCACAGCGAGATGGTCCCCTGGCAAGAGATTGAGGTTGGTGGCGTCTATCTGATCGATACCCCGGGGATCAACGAGGTCAGCGGTGAAGCGCGGGAGAGGATGGCCGAGGATGTGGCGGGGCGTGCCGATCTGGTGCTGTTTGTGGTCGACGGTGACCTCACCCAGACCGAGTTGGCTGCGATAACAACACTGCATCAGCGTAATCGTCCAATCCTGGTGGTGCTCAACAAGTCCGACCGTTATAGCAGCGAGGAGTTGGCGCTGCTTCTCTCCAGTCTGCAGCAGAAGTTGCAGCATCTGGTCTCGTCCTCTTTTATTGTTACCGCGGCGGCCGATCCCGCGGAGCGTATCTACCTGCAAACCGACGACCAGGGTCGGGAGACAGAGATACGCAAGCGACCGCAGCCCGATGTGAGTCAACTGGCAAGCAGTCTTTGGCTGTTGATCGAGAAGGAGGGGATGACGCTCTCCGCCCTCAATGCCAGCCTCTTCGCCGGAGAACTCAGCGACGAGGTGGCGGGCCGTATAGTGGCTGTACGCCAGGAGGTGGCGGAACGGGTGATTCGAGGCTACTGCCTGGGCAAGGGCGTGGCGGTGGCGCTGAATCCTATACCGGTTGCCGACCTGGTGGCGGCTCTCGCTCTCGATGCCTCCATGGTGATGCATCTGGCCCGCGTCTACGGTATGTCGGTATCCCGCGGCGAGGCGGGGGAGCTGATCAAGACCATCGGTGCCCAGATGGCGCTGCTGATGGCCACCGTGTGGACCGTGAATCTGGCCGCCAGCGCCCTCAAGGCGGGTAGCGCTGGGCTCTCCACCCTGGTGACGGCCGCGGCCCAGGGGGCGATGGGCTACTACACCACCTACATTGTGGGTCAGGCGGCCCAACGCTATTTCGCCCAGGGCCGCTCATGGGGCAGCGGCGGACCCAAAACCATCGTGCAGCAGATCCTGGAGTCGCTGGACAAGGACTCGATCCTGGAGCAGGCCAGGGAAGACATCCGCCAGAGGCTGCGTGCCTAGGCTGAGTTAATTCAAGTCCGTAAATGAACGCGAATGAACGCAAATATGCGTTGGTTTGCGCTGGATCAAAGAGTCCTAAGGTCTATTTGCTCTGCTAAGGGTTATTGGTTACCCCTCTCCCTGGCCCTCTCCCGCAAGGGGAGAGGGGATAGATGGATCAAGTTTCGCAGCGAACAAACAGCTTGAGCCCTCGGCCTGACAGCAAGCGTTCGATGCATTCGAAATAGGCTTTCCCTCTCCCCTTGCGGGAGAGGGCCAGACCGAGTCTCAATAGTTGACCTCAACCGCCGCGCAGAGATAGCGCATCAGCGAATCTGTCTGTTTGAATCCCCTGGTTACAAAGTTGCAAAACGAGGGTTTATGGATCTCCTCACTGTCAAAGGCCTTGAGGGCGATGAAGTCCTTGCGTTTCAGGTCCTCTATCAGCGGATGATCGGCAGGGAAGCCTCTCGGTGGTCTGATCAGTGAATCGCCCACCAGCTCAAAGTTCTTGCGAAAGGGGCCCTCTTTCAGCAACCCCTGCCAGGCCGCGGGGTTGTCGGTAATGAAGTTTCTGATCTTGGCCAATGTCTTGGATTCGGGGTGCCATATACCGGCACCGATAAAACAGTCGCCGGGTTCGATATGGAGGTAGAAGCCAGGGGCGTGTACATCCTTACCCAGATTGTGCCTGAACTGGATGCCGATATTGGTTTTATAGGGTCGTTTGTCCTTGGAAAAGCGGGTGTCCCGATAGACCCGCATCAGTGAGCCACCAGATTTTTTTGCAACGGCACGAAATTGATCGGATATGCCGCCCAATTTTGGTGCCATCTCATCGATGAAGGCCAGCGCCGGTTCTCTGATGTAGGACTCGTAGTGCTGTTTATTCTCGGCAAACCAGGCGCGATCGTTGTTTTTCGCCAGGGCCTGAAGAAAAGGGAGTGTCTGTTGCGGGAAACCCTTAAAGCTCTCCATCTGCAGCGGGTTCAGATGCCGTACTTGCTGTGAATGGCGTGTCTGACAGGACAGGTGCAGACCAGCTCCTTGCCCAGCTGGGAGCTGTATGGGCACTCGCCGCCTTTGCCACAGACCATTCTCGAGGTGTTTTCAGCGGTCAAACGGATACCGCACAGTTTGTATTGGCTGTCTGTGAGGCAGGCATGATGTTTGGTGCATTTCTTGGCTTCCAGCAGGGTTTCCAGTGGAATATTGAATCGTTTAGGACTGTGCATGGGCTAGGGCCTGTTCACACTAATGCAATACGCCCCTAGGGAAGTGACCTTGGGGTGTGTCTGAAAAAGCGCCATTCGGCGTTGCTCGTCGTTCATTGGGAGTTACCAAACTTCTCTCTTCGCGCCTTGATTAGCGCTTTTTCAGGCGCAACAGGTCACATTGGATTAGTGTTAACATGCCCTAGGTTATCTTAATAGTCCCGTTCTTTTCCAGTGTGTATAGAGGGCAGGGGAATCCTGGGATTCCCCAAAGGCAGTAGTCAATATATGACTAAATGCCACCGATCAGCGAGGCATGCACCCCGCTTCTTCTGAAGTGAGAGAGCAACTCCCTGGAGTGAATTGTCTCCGGGTCGTAGTCAACCACCATGAGATGTGGTGTCTTGATATGGGCACAGGCACTCACAATCCCACGTACACCGGAAAGACTTTTTTCAATATGATGTATCTGCTCGTGTGACAAAGACTCGTTGATATGAACCACTGCATTGGCGTCATAATGGATCATCTTATCCTCCCGCATGGGATATCCGTGTAAGATTGAAACTAGCCCAGATGATGGTGAATACAATGAGGGTTTGACCCAACAGAATTTAGGGTTAATAGATAACAACAGACGCCCCTGGCTTGCTAACGGGTAACGAGGCTCTATGCATCTCGATACATTTCTCTTTTCTGCTTTGCTGTTGCTATTGGTTACCTCAATAGCCGTAACCCTGTTCAAACATCTTGGTCTGGGTTCCGTACTCGGGCTATTGGTGGCCGGTATTATCGTCGGCCCTCACTCTCCCGGTCCCTATGTCACTGAACACGTGGGGGATGTCAGGCACTTCACCGAACTGGGTGTAGTGCTGCTACTCTTCATTATCGGTCTGGAGATGAGACCGAGACGTCTGTGGGCCTTGCGCAGGGAGGTCTTCGGTCTCGGATTGCTGCAGATCCTCATTACCGGTGTGGTGTTGGCCCTCTATTTCTATCAATGGCAATCTTCCTGGTGGTTGTCGTTGCTGATAGGCGTAACATTTGCCCTCTCCTCCACCGCCTTTGTGATCCAGATCCTGCAGGAGCGGGGCGAGATCGCGAGTAAATACGGTATGACCGCCTTTTCCATCCTGCTGATGCAGGATCTTGCCATCGTACCGCTGTTGGCATTGGTGCCGATCTTTTCCGCGACTGGCGGTGTCTCCGCCGAGATTCCGGCTTGGCAGCAGTTGATGATCGAGATCGGCATGATCGCCATGGTGGTTATGGTCGGGCGTTACATATTGCCGATTGTGCTTAACCACTTGGCCAAGCAGGGCAATAGAGAGGGCTTTCTGCTTGTGGTCATGCTGGCGGTATTTCTGGCGGCCTGGGTGATGGATCAGGTGGGTCTCTCGATGGCCCTCGGGGCCTTTGTCATGGGCATGCTGCTATCAGGCTCGAGTTATCGGTTGCAGATACAGGCCTTCGTCGAACCCTACAAGGGTCTGTTGATGAGTCTCTTCTTCGTCGCCGTGGGCATGTCGATCGATTTCGCTGCCATCTCGCAGCAGCTGCTGGTGTTTGTGCAGCACGTTGTTGTAATTGTATCGATCAAGCTATCGGTGCTGTTTCTGCTGGCGCTGGCTTTCGGTTTTTCCAAACAGATAGCGATAAGGGTCAGTTTTTTTCTCGCTCAGGGAGGAGAGTTCGGTTTTGTCCTCTTTGCCGCCGCCAAAGCGCTGGATGTTATTGATGACGGCACTTTCGTGATCGCCGTTGGTGTGATATCGGTGAGTATGTTGATAACACCCCTGCTGATCGGCATCAGCGATTACCTGGCAAAGCGCCTCGACACCACCGCTTCGAAAAATGAAGATTTGAAATATCCTGCAGATCAGGGTGAAGCGATGAGAAGACGGGTGGTCATCGGCGGATATGGACGTGTGGGACACACCGTGGCCGTACTTCTGCATACCAGTGGCGTACCGATAGTGGTGTTTGATACCAGCCCCGAACGGGTCGCCCAAGGCAAGAAGGATGGCCTTCCAGTCTATTACGGGGATATCAGCGATCCCGATCTGCTTGATGCCGCGAATCTGGGCAGTGCCTCCCTGTTGGTATTGACTGTCGATAGCAGCCCCATCGCCTTGCGCACCCTCTCATATGCCCGTAACTCCTATCCTCACGTCCCGGTGGTCTCAAGGGCTCGAGATCTGGAAACGGTTGGCCATCTGTTGAATGCGGGAGCGAGTCATGCCTTTCCCGAAGCCTTGGAGAGCAGTCTGCGATTAGGGGCCATCGCCCTGCAAATGGTGGATGTGCCGCAAGACAATGTTGATCTGCTGCTGCAGGGAGTGAGGCAGGATAACTATACCCTGGTGAAATCGGAGGAGGATGAGGTGCGAACAAAATAACCAAAACGGGGTATATTCGACTGCAAAATCTATGGTTATATAGTTGATTCTAAATTAAATATTAATAGTTTCAGTCACTAACGGAGAAATTCTGAGCATAACAGTCCAGGGTTATTAACATAGTTTCACACTCGGGTATTACAAATGAAACAGTTCTTGTCTAAGCTTGGATCTGCCAGGAGAAGTACTGTGTGAAGCAATAAAAAGAAGTTTCAACGGCAGCTTCGGTAAATACCCGATGCCTGCCGGCTAAACCAGTCAAGGAATAGCATGCTTGGTTATATGGCAATAATAACTCGGGGAGAGATCAAATGCCGAAATTAACCAGTGGGCTCACTCAGAAGGAGCGACTGAAAGTGATCCAATCGATCGATATCAAAAACGCCCAAAACGCTCATGAGAGGCAGGTGCTTCTGCAGTATCGCAACGCGGTCGCGAGGGAGTTCCATGATGTCCAGTCGTTGGCGATGATCAGGGGCTAAGCATTACCATCCACACCGGGTGACAGCGACCTGCCGCTGACTCTCTTACTGTCCGGTCCCATCAGATAGAGATAGTCGTTCATTAAGTAATCGGGCAGCGGCAGGGTGCTGGGGTCCTCACCTGGATAGGCCCAGGCGCGTAAGGCGGTCTGGGTTGGTCCCGGTGCGATAGTGTTGACCCGTATATCACTGTTTTCCAGTTCGTCTGCCAGTGTCTGCATCAAGCCTTCGATGGCAAATTTGGAAACGCCGTAGGCACCCCAGTAGGCCCTGCCTCTGCGTCCAACCTGATCCGATGTAAACAGGATTGAGGCGTCATCAGCCTTGCGCAGCAGTGGAAGACAGGCTTGGGTGAGGAGAAAGGCCGCGGTGAGATTGACCTGGATGACGCTGTTCCATGTGGTTGCATCGTAATCATCGATGCGACTCAACAGCGCCAGTTTAGCCGCGTTGTGCAGCAGGCCGTGCAGCTGCCCGAACTCCCGGTGGAGCGTCTCGCCCAAGGCGTAGTAGTCCTCGGTAGGTGCCTTCTCCAAATCAAAGGGGATGAGTGCCGGTGTCGGCCAACCGGCTGCTTCTATGGCGTCGTAGGTCGCTTCCAGCCTGCCCTGGTGGCGGCCCAGCAGCACCACGGTTGCGCCATGTTCTGCAAACGCCTTGGCGGCTGCCTGGCCAATACCGCTGCCGGCCCCTGTCACCAGGATCACACGCTCCCTGAGGAGCTCTTTATCGGGTCTATAGTTTTGCATGGGGTTGGTCGGTTCTCTACGGCCGGGCATTATAACGGCCTATGGCAGCTCGGGATATTGAAAATCGTCAAAGCCACTCTAGTATCTCCATCGGATGCTTGATCTGACCATCCGCCTGCCACTCCATGGGGTTGTCATCTTCATCGAGATAACCGAACAGGGCGACCAGGGTCTTGGTGCCGGCGTTGCGACCGGCCTCGATATCCCGAATCGCATCACCCACATAGAGTGCTTGTCCAGGATCTGTGCCGGCCTTTTCGCAGGCGTGGAGTATGGGCTGTGGATGGGGCTTTGCATGAGGGGTGGTGTCACCGCTGACAATGGCGCAGGCGCGTTGCTCAAACCCCAGCTGTTGCATCAAGGGGTCTGTCAGCCAGGCAGGCTTGTTGGTGACAATGCCCCAGTGAATGCCCCGGGACTCGAGTACATCGAGCAAAGACTCTATACCGGCAAAGGGCTTGGTATAGCGCGCAATATTCGCTGCATAGATATGCAGAAACTGTTGTTGCAGTTCGCTATAGCCTGGATCCTCAGGATCGATGTCAAAAGCCACTTTAAGCATCGCCCGGCTACCGTGAGACACCGCTGGACGCAGCTTTTCAAAGGCAATCTCCTTACGGCCTTGCAGCACCAGTACTTGATTGAGGGCGAAATGGAGATCGGCCGCGGTATCTGCAAAGGTACCGTCGAGATCAAACAGAACACATCTAATGGTCATCGAGGTTAGCAACCGGCGGTCGGCGTCTCAGAGGTCATCTTTGGCGGCGGCAAGCAGATAGTTGACATCTACATCATCGCCCAGCTTGTAGGATTGGGTGAATGGATTGTAGCTCATACCTGTCATATCAAGGGAGCTAAGATCGGCCTCCCGCATCCAACTGTGTAGCTCAGAAGGGCGAATGAACTTGGCATAGTCATGGGTCCCCTTGGGTAGCAGCTTCAATAGATATTCAGCGCCAACAATGGCAAACAGATAGGACTTCGGATTGCGATTGATGGTGGAGAAAAACAGCTTGCCACCGGGTTTGACCAGGCGGGCGCAGGCGGTTACCACCGATGTGGGATCGGGTACATGCTCCAGCATCTCCATACAGGTGATCAGGTCGAAGCTCTCCGGCTGCTCTTGTGCCAGGCGTTCCACGGGGATGCGTTCGTAGTTGATCTCCAGCCCCGATTCAAGCAGATGCAGTCTGGCGACCTGGAGGGGTGCCTCACCCATGTCGATACCGGTCACCTGGGCACCCAGGGCAGCCATGCTCTCTGAGAGGATGCCACCGCCGCATCCCACATCAAGTACCTGTCTGCCCTCCAGGGAAGTGAAACGCTGAATATAGTCGAGACGCAATGGATTGATCTCGTGCAGGGGTTTGAATTCACTGTGTGGATCCCACCAACGGGACGCCAACTCTTCGAACTTGCTTACCTCGGCATGGTCGACATTGATCTGTTCAGTGCTCATAGCTTGATTTTCGTTGTTTCGAATCTGTCATTTAGGGTCACTCGATCTACTCGTCAGATTACACATCGTGGCGCTGTTTTTCGAGGGACCTGGCTTAGTTGTCGACATCCGTCGCTAAAATGCGTTCCCGCCATTCTGTAGCGCGTGTTTTCAGCTGCCCCAGGTCGAGTGTTGTCAGATTGCCTTCACTCACCAGATGGCGGCCCGCCACCCAGACATGACTCACCTGTTCCCGTCCCGCGGCATAGACCAGTTGCGAGATGGGGTGGTAGACCGGCTGGGTGTTGATCCTGTTCAGATCCACCGCTACCACGTCGGCCGATTTGCCGGGTTCGAGTGACCCCGTCTCCTGCTGCAGGCCGAGGGCGCGGGCGCCATTGATGGTCGCCATTGAGAGTGCTTTGGCGGCGGGCAGGGCGCTGGCGTTGTTGGCTACCCCCTTTGCCAGCAGGGCGGCGCTGCGCATTTCGCTGAACATGTCCAAGTCGTTGTTACTGGCTGCGCCATCGGTCCCCAGTGCCACATTGATCCCTGCCTCAATCAATTCGGCGACCGGACAAAAGCCGCTGGCCAGTTTCATATTCGATTCGGGACAGTGCACCACATGGCCGCCAGCGGCGGCGAAGCGTTCTATCTCTGCAGTCTCGAGATGGGTCATATGCACAGCTGCCAGGGAAGGTGAGAGCAGTCCCAGCTCATCCAGCCTATCCATGGGTCGTTTGCCCTGGTGCTGTAGACCCTGCACGATTTCGTCATGGGTCTCATGCAGATGCATATGTACCGGTATCTCGAGCTCATCCGCCAGGGTGCGTATTCTCTCCAATATGGGATCGGCCACAGAGTAAGGTGCATGGGGTGCAAAGGCGGTATGGATGATCGGATTGGTGCGGAATTGATCGTGCACCTGCAATCCTTTGTGCAGGTAGTCGTTGCCATCATTTGCCCAGGCGGAGGGGAAATCGATGGCGATTAGCCCAAGTACTGCACGCATCCCCGCACTGCTCGCAACCCGACCGGTAATGTCGGGAAAAAAGTACATGTCGTTGAAACAGGTGGTGCCGCCGAGGAGCATCTCGGCGACCGCCAATTGGGTGCCGTCATGGATGAACTCCTCGTTTACCCACCTCGCCTCGGCAGGCCAGATATGCTCGTTGAGCCAGGTCATCAACGGCATGTCGTCGGCAAGACCCCGGAGCAGGGCCATCGCCGCATGGGTGTGGCTGTTGATCAGTCCAGGGATGAGCGCATGGCCTCGCAGGTTGATCTCTTGTGCCGACTGGTATTGCGATCCCACCTGATCGCTGGGGAGGATGGCCACGAGGCGTCCCCGGTTCAGCACCAGGGTGTGATCGGTTAAGAGCAGGTTTTCCGGAACCACCGGGATGATCCATTCCGCATGGATGAGTTGATCGACCGCTTCTGGCATGGTCATCTCTCTGTCATTGGTAGATAGGTATGAGACACTACACGTGCAACCTTGATCAATGCAACGCCAGCTTTAGAGAAGTTTGACTATGGATCTCTCAGCAGACATGAATCGAATAACCGGTGATGACGCCATCGTTTGGCGCCAAGGGCATCTTCACCTGTTGGATCAGCGCAAGCTGCCCGGCGAGGTGGACTTCCTTGAACTCGACAACGCCGCCGCTACCGCCCAGGCGATCACCGACATGGTGGTGCGTGGCGCGCCGGCGATCGGCATCACTGCCGCCTACGGCGTGGTCCTGGCTGGGAAGATGGCGTTTCGCGCTTCTGCTGGGCAGTGGCAGGAGGCAATCCAGGCTGATCTGGAGCACCTGGGACGGTCCAGACCGACTGCGGTCAATCTCTTCTGGGCACTGAAAAGGATGGCAGCACTGCTCAAGGATCTGCCTGCTGACAAGGACCCCACTGATGCCCTGTTGCAAGAGGCGATGGAGATCCATAAGGAGGATATTCGGGCAAACCGGCATCTGGGTGAGCTGGGTGCCTCCCTCCTCGAGACAAACAGTGGCGTCATCACCCACTGCAATGCCGGTGCCCTGGCCACCGGTGGTTACGGCACCGCCCTGGGGGTGATTCGCTCGGCACATAAACAGGGCCTGATCCGGCAGGTCTTCGCTGACGAGACCCGTCCCTGGTTGCAGGGTGCCCGTCTCACCGCCTGGGAGCTGTTACAGGATGATATTCCCGTCACGCTTCTGGCCGATGGGGCTGCCGCCCATCGTATGGCTCAGGGTGGCATCGATTGGGTCATCGTGGGATCGGACCGCATCGCCGCCAATGGCGACGTGGCTAACAAGATTGGTACCTACAGTCTGGCGGTGGCGGCCAAGCATCACGGGGTCAAAGTGATGGTGGCGGCACCGACCTCGACTATCGATAGGGAACTGGCCAGCGGCAGTGAGATCCCGATCGAGGTGAGGGGCGAGGAGGAGCTGCTCGAGTGCGGTGGCCGGCGGGTTGCCGCAAAGGGTGCAGGGGTTTGGAATCCGGTATTCGATGTCACCCCGGCGGAGTTGGTCGATGCCATTGTCACAGAAAAGGGTGTTGTGACCTCGCCAAATCGGAAAAAGATAGAAAAAATGATGGCGAATCGGCCTGAGAGCCCCTGAAATTGCTTTTCAGGCGCTTTTTATACAGTGCAGTATCAGGGGGCTGTGGTACAATACTGCTTTTCTGAACGCCCCGCAGTGATGGCGAGGGCGGTAGCGGAAGATCAGGAGCCCAATGACCGAATTCGCCAAAGAAGTTCTCCCAGTCAATCTCGAAGACGAGATGCGGCAATCCTACCTGGACTACGCCATGAGCGTCATCGTGGGCCGGGCATTGCCGGATGTTCGTGACGGACTCAAACCTGTCCACCGTCGCGTCCTCTACGCCATGAATGAGCTGGGCAACGATTGGAACAAGCCCTACAAAAAATCGGCGCGTATCGTCGGTGATGTGATCGGTAAGTACCATCCCCATGGCGATACCGCGGTTTACGATACCATCGTGCGCATGGCCCAGCCCTTCTCCATGCGCTACATGCTGGTTGACGGCCAGGGCAACTTCGGCTCGGTGGACGGGGACTCCCCCGCGGCAATGCGTTACACCGAAGTGCGCATGGCACGCATCGCCCACACCCTGCTTGACGATCTTGACAAAGAGACGGTCGACTTCATCGCCAACTACGATGAGACCGAGCGGGAACCCGCGGTGCTTCCGGCACGTATACCGAATCTGCTGATCAACGGTTCCGCCGGTATCGCCGTGGGTATGGCGACCAATGTGCCGCCACACAACCTTACCGAGGTGGTCAACGCCTGTGTTGCGCTGATCGATGAGCCATCCATCGACATTGAGCAGTTGATGACCCACCTCCCGGGCCCCGACTTTCCAACCGCGGGCCTGATCAACGGCGCCAGCGGGATCAATGAGGCCTATCACACCGGACGTGGCAGGATCTACATGCGGGCGCGCACCGAGATCGAGACCGACGAGGGCAATGGTAAGCAGACCATCATCGTCAACGAGCTCCCCTATCAGGTCAACAAGGCCAGGCTGATCGAGAAGATCGCCGAACTGGTAAAGGATAAACGCATCGAGGGCATCACCGAACTGCGCGACGAGTCGGATAAGGACGGGATGCGCATCGTCATCGAACTGCGCCGCGGCGAAGTAGCGGAGGTGGTGCTCAACAATCTCTATCAGCAGACCGCCATGCAGAGCGTCTTCGGCATCAACATGGTGGCCCTGGTGGATGGCCGTCCGCGCCTGCTCAACCTCAAGCAACTGCTGGAGTTCTTTGTCCGCCATCGTCGTGAGGTGGTAACCCGGCGCACCCTCTACGAGCTGCGCAAGGCGAGGGACAGGGCCCATGTGTTGGAAGGCCTGGCGGTGGCGCTGGCCAATATCGATGAAGTGATTCAACTGATCAAGCAGGCTGCCAGCCCTGCGGAAGCGAAAAAAGGGCTGCTGGCGCGACAGTGGCAGTCGGGCACGGTGGAATCGATGCTGGAGCGTGCGGGAGCGGCCTCTACCCGCCCCGAGGAGCTGGGCGATGAGTTCGGCCTTACCGAGCAGGGTTATCGCCTCACCGAGGTCCAGGCCCAGGCCATTCTCGATCTCCGCCTGCACCGCCTCACCGGCCTGGAGCAGGACAAGATCATCAAGGAGTACGAGGAGCTGCTGGTCAAGATCGCCGATCTTCTCGATATCCTTGGCAGCCCCGACCGCCTGATGCAGGTGATTCGTGACGAGCTGCTGGAGATACGCGAGCAGTACGGCGACGAGCGCCGTACCGAGATCATCGAGAACCGTCTCGACCTCACCCTGGAGGACCTGATCACCGAGGAGGATGTGGTGGTGACCCTCTCCCACGCGGGTTATGCCAAGGCCCAACCGATCAGTACCTACCAGGCCCAGCGCCGGGGCGGCAAGGGTAAGATAGCCACCGCGACCAAAGATGAAGACTTCGTCGACAAGCTCTTCATCGCCAGCACCCACGACACCATTCTCTGTTTCTCCAACATGGGTAAGGTCTACTGGCTCAAGGTCTACGAATTGCCACAGGCCGGGCGCAATGCCCGCGGCAAGCCGATCGTCAACCTGCTGCCGCTGGACGGGGAGGAGCAGATCAACGCCATTCTGCCGGTGCGGGAGTATGACGCCGATCGCTATGTCTTCATGGCGACCAGCTCCGGCACGGTGAAGAAGACCTCCCTGGAGGCCTTCTCCCGGCCCCGGGCCAACGGTATCATCGCCGTCGATCTGCGTGATGGTGACAAGCTGGTCGGGGTTGACGTCACCGACGGCGAACAGGACATCCTGCTCTTCAGCAGCAGTGGCAAGGCGGTGCGTTTCTCCGAATCGAAAGTCAGGGCGATGGGACGAACCGCCTGTGGTGTCCGCGGTATCCGCATGGATGAGAAGCACCAGGTTGTCTCCCTCATCGTTGCCCACGAAGGTGATATTTTAACCGTCACCGAAAACGGCTACGGCAAACGCACTCCCATCGAGGAGTATCCGCTGCATGGTCGTGGCGGACAGGGCGTTATCTCCATCCAGACCTCTGAGCGCAATGGCGCTGTTGTCGGTGCCGTTCAGGTTGTCGAAGAGGACGAGGTGATGATGATCTCCGATGGCGGCACCCTGGTACGCAACCGGGTCAGTGAAATATCACAGATGGGGCGCAATACCCAGGGTGTGATCATGATCCGTCTCAACAGCGACGAACGCCTGATCGGTCTGGAACGGATTGAGAACCTGGAAACCGATGCCGATGAGAACGGGGAAGAGGATCAGGACAGCACCAGTGACTGACACTACTCTCACTGCCGGTGTGAACAGAATCGAGGCGCTTTGATTAAAGCACTTCGATGATTGCCTGAGCGTTGTTCACCCTGGATCTGCCTCCTGCATGTTTTTATCAATTAATTTTTCAACACCACCTACTTGAGAGGCTATAGATGTCACGAGTCTTTAACTTCAGTGCCGGTCCTGCGATGTTACCGGAAGAGGTTTTGCAACAGGCCAGAGAAGAGATGCTGGATTGGCGCGGCAGCGGGATGTCCGTGATGGAGATGAGCCACCGCGGCAAGGAGTTCATGTCCATCGCCGAGCAGGCCGAAGCGGATCTGCGTGACCTATTACAGATTCCCGCGAACTATAAAGTGATGTTCCTCCAGGGTGGCGCATCGAGCCAGTTTGCCATGGTGCCGATGAATCTGACCCGGGACAACGCCAAAGTCGACTATATCAACACCGGCTCCTGGTCGAAAAAGGCGATTGCGGAGGCCAAGCGCTTCGCCAATGTCAATCTTGCCGCAACCACTGAAGAGAGCAAATTCACCACCACACCGGCGCAGTCGGATCTCAACCTCGATGCCGCTGCCGCTTATGTGCACTACACCCCCAATGAGACTATTCAGGGGGTGGAGTTCCCTTATGTACCGGAGACCGGCAATGTGCCGTTGGTTGCCGATTTTTCTTCCACCATCCTCTCGCGTCCCATCGATGTGAGTCACTATGGGATCATCTACGCCGGCGCGCAAAAAAACATCGGTCCTGCCGGCCTGACCCTGGTTATCGTTCGCGAGGATCTGATCGGAAACGCCATCGACAATACCCCGGCGATGCTGCAGTACACGACTCACAGTGACAATGGGTCGATGTACAATACACCACCGACCTATGGTTGGTACCTGGCGGGCCTGGTGTTTAAGTGGCTGCAACAGAAGGGTGGCCTTAGCGGCATGGCGGAGATCAACCAACGCAAGGCGGATGCCCTCTACAGTGTCATCGACAGTTCCGGTTTCTACGCCAATCCGGTGACTCCAGAGAGCCGTTCCTGGATGAATGTGCCTTTTACCCTGGCCGACTCTTCACTGGACGCAAAGTTCATCGAAGAGGCGAGCGAGGCCGGATTGAAGACCCTCAAGGGCCACCGTTCGGTGGGAGGAATGCGTGCCAGTATCTATAACGCCATGCCCGAGGCGGGGGTCAAGGCGCTTGTCGATTTCATGGGTGAGTTTGAACGGGTCAACGGATAAGGCAGAGAAGAGAAATGTACAAGATTCTGACATTGAACAACATCTCCGTGGCGGGTCTCGATCGTCTGCCTCGTGATAATTACGAAGTCGCCTCGGAAATTACCCACCCCGATGCAATCCTGTTGCGTTCCCAAAAGATGCATGGGATGTCGATCCCGGAAACAGTGAAGGCGATCGGCCGTGCCGGTGCCGGCGTCAACAATATTCCGGTGGCCGAGATGACTGAAAAGGGGATCCCCGTCTTCAACGCCCCGGGGGCCAATGCCAATGCGGTAAAGGAGCTGGTGCTTGCCGGTGCGCTGCTGGCGGCGCGCAACCTGGGGCAGGCCTGGCGCTTTGCCACCGAGCTCTCGGGTGATGACGGTGTCATATCCAAAGCTGTCGAGTCGGGAAAGAAGAACTTTGTTGGCTTTGAGCTGCCGGGGCGAACCATGGGTGTGATCGGTCTTGGCGCCATCGGGGTCAAGGTTGCCAATGCCTGTCGAGCCCTGGGTATGAACGTGATCGGATACGATCCCACCATCACGGTTCAAAGCGCTTGGAAGTTGGCCTCAGAAGTTGAACAGGCATTGAGCGTGGATGATCTTCTCTCCAAATCGGACTTTGTCACCTTCCATGTACCGCTGACCGATGCCACGGCCAACATGATCAATGCCGACCGCTTGAAACTGATGAAGCCTGGATCGGTGATACTCAATTTTGCCCGCAACGGCATAGTCGATGACCAAGCCACTGTGGAGGCATTGGACAGTGGACAACTCTATGCCTACGTCTGCGATTTTCCCAGTAACCTGCTGAAGGATCATCCCAGGGTGATCACCTTGCCGCACCTGGGGGCGTCTACCAAGGAGGCGGAAGACAACTGCGCGATCATGGTGGCCGATGAGGTTCGTGACTACCTGGAAAACGGCAATATTCACAATTCAGTCAATTTTCCCGACATCAACCTGCCGAGAAACGGTGGTTTTCGCATCGCTGTTGTAAACAATAACGTACCTAACATGGTGGGACAGATCTCAACCGATCTGGCCAACGAGGGATTGAATATCCTCGATATGCTTAACAAGTCCCGTGATAATATCGCGGTGACGCTTCTCGATGTGGACAGACAGCCCACACAGGAGTTGTTGCGAACCCTGGCTTCCATCGATGGCGTATTATCGGTACGCTCTCTCTCAGGGGATGGTGCGGAATAGGCGTCAACAGGCCCAGGGATCAATCGATGAACGATGATGCGAAACTCAATGTCATACGTGATCGGATCGATGAGATCGATCTGCAGCTGCAGCAGCTGATCAGCGAACGTGCGCAAGCGGCCCAGGAGGTTGCCCACATCAAGTTGCAACAGGATCCGCAGACCGAGTTCTATCGTCCCGAGCGCGAGGCCGGGGTATTGCGTCGAGTCAAAGAGCGAAACCAGGGCCCCCTGGATGATGAGGAGATGGCAAGGCTGTTCCGAGAGATCATGTCGGCCTGCCTGGCCTTGGAACAGCCCTTGAACATCGCCTTTCTCGGACCTGACGGGACCTATACCCAGGAGGCTGTGCTCAAACACTTTGGTCACTCGGTCTCTACCATGGCGATGGGATCCATACCCGATACCTTCCGCGAGGTCGAGGCCGGGGCCTCTCACTATGGGGTGGTGCCGGTGGAGAATTCAACAGAAGGTGTGATCACTCATACCCTCGATACCTTCGTGACCTCGCCGCTGCGAATCTGTGGCGAGGTGTCGCTTCCAATCAACCATCAACTGCTCAGCAATGAGCAGAGCAGTGGGCAGATCAAGGTGGTCTATTCTCACGCCCAATCCCTTGCCCAGTGCCGGGGGTGGCTCGATCAGCATCTGCCCCATGTGGAGCGGGTCGCCGTGGGCAGCAATGCGGAGGCCGCCAGGCTTGCCACCGAGATAGCCAACGCCGCAGCCATCGCGGGGGAGGCCGCCGCTGAGATCTACCGGCTAAAACTGCTGGCATCGAACATCGAGGATGAACCTGGCAATACAACCCGGTTTCTGGTGATCGGCAAGCAGGACGCACCGCCAAGTGGCAGTGATAAGACCAGTATCATGTTCTCCACCCATAACAAGGCGGGTGGCCTGCATACCATGCTGTCACCCTTTGCCGAGCACGGCATCAGTATGACGCGCATCGAGTCGAGACCTTCGCGCCGGGGGCGTTGGGACTATCTGTTTTTTGTCGATGTTGAAGGGCATAGACGTGATGACAACCTCGCCAAGGCCTTGAACGAGATCGAACAGGCGGCAACCCAGTTCAAGGTCCTCGGCTCCTATCCGCAGGCGGCCATATAGCGATAAAATTCGCTCTCCACATTGCCATGGTTGCGCACTATGAGAGATCAGACAAATCCATACCTTGAGCTTGCCGCGCCGGGAATCGATGGCCTGAAGCCCTATTTGCCCGGGAAACCGATATCCGAGCTGGAGCGTGAGCTGGGTATCAGTCATTCGATAAAACTGGCATCCAATGAAAATCCATTGGGTGTCAGTGACAAGGTCATCGAGGCGATAGTTGGTTGCAGCAGTGAGTTGTCGCGCTATCCCGATGGTGGCGCCTTTCAGCTGCGTCAGCGACTTGCTGAAAAGCATGCTGTCGATCCAGCTTGTATCACCCTGGGTAACGGTTCCAATGATGTGTTGGATATGGTCGCCCGGGTATTTCTATCACCCGCTGTGGAATCCCTGTTCTCACAATACGCCTTTGCCGTCTATCCCATAAGCAGCCAGGCTGCGGGTGCGCGGCTGGTGATCGCGCCCGCCCGGGAGTACGGTCACGACTTGGAGCGTATGTTGCGGATGGTAACCCCCAAGACAAGGGTGATCTGGATTGCCAATCCCAACAACCCGACAGGAACCTGGTTGTCCAGGGATGAACTGCTCGATTTCATCACTCAGTTGCCGCAGCATGTGATCCTGGTTCTGGACGAGGCCTATATAGAGTATGTCGAGGAGAGCGACTATCCCGATGGTAGTGCCTGGCTGCAACGTTTTCCCAACCTGATAGTGACCCGAACCTTTTCCAAGGCCTACGGTCTCGCTTCGCTACGTATCGGCTATGGGATATCGAATCCTGATATTGCCGATCTGTTGAATCGGGTCAGACAACCATTCAACGTCAATAGCCTGGCACAATCGGCTGCATTGGCCGCACTGCAGGATCAGGACTTCATCCAACGTTCGATTGCACTCAACAACAGGGGTATGCAACAGTATCGGCAAGGCTTTGAGAAGTTAGGGCTTGATGCTATTCCCTCGGTGGCGAATTTCGTCACTGTTGATGTCGCTGAAGAGGCAACCAGGATCGATCAAGCGCTGCTACGCGAGGGATGTATTACCCGGCCGATTGCTAACTATGGATTGCCCAACCACTTGCGTATTTCAATCGGTCTGGAAGATGAGAACGATCGCCTGCTGGCGACATTAGCTAAGGTGCTTAAACCTAGATTCCGCAGTTGACCGCTCCATTCTGCTACTAAGTTGAGGAATGATATGAAAAAGTGTTCGATAGAGAGTATCACCCGCTGGGTGAGTCACGCTACAGTGCGAATTGCACGCTTCACCCTGTTCAACTGCGGATTCTAGGTTAAACAGTGATTGAAAAACTTGCAATAATCGGAGTCGGCCTGATCGGGGGCTCAGTCGCTTTGGCCCTCAAAGAAGAGGGGGTGGTGAAGGAGGTGGTTGGCTGCGGTCGCACTGAGGCCAATTTAGCCAAAGCCCAGACTTTAGGTGTGATCGATCACTATACCCATGACGTAGCCAGTGCGGTCAAAGGTGCCGATATGGTTTTACTTGCGGTACCTTTGGGGGCGATGCGCGGTACCCTAGAGGCGATGCGCGGTCACCTTGCGACCGATGCGGTGGTGACCGATGCGGGGAGTGTCAAAGGCAGTGTGGTGGATGATGCGCGCGCGGTGTTTGGCGAAGTGCCCGGTTTTTTTGTGCCGGGCCATCCGATTGCGGGAACGGAGCGAAGCGGAGCTGCGGCGGCTTATGCCGAGTTGTATCGTAATCGCCGGGTTATACTCACGCCGCTGCCGGAAACGGATCAGCATGCCCTACGGCGGGTTGAAAAGCTATGGCATCAGTGTGGAGCCGAAGTGGTGCAGATGACGGTTGAACATCATGACGAGGTATTGGCCGCCACCAGCCACCTGCCGCATATGTTGGCGTTTACCCTGGTCGATAGCCTGGCACGGATGAAGGAGAACAATGAGATCTTCAGTTTTGCCGCCGGGGGATTCAGAGACTTTACCCGGATTGCATCGAGCAACCCGGTGATGTGGCGAGACATCTGTATCGCAAATCAACAATCCCTGAACCAGATGCTTACCCGGTTTGCCGATGAGTTGCATGAACTGGCGGCATTACTGCAACAGGGCGATGAAAAAGGTTTGCTGGAGATTTTCGAGCGTGCGAAACAGGCGCGGGATAAATATGTGGATGGTGTGGATCAGTAATAGAAGAATACGAGTGGTATCAACTTGCAACAAAAACTCAATTATCAAATTCATCCCGGTGGCAAGCTAAGCGGCAGCCTGCGCGTGCCCGGCGATAAATCGATTTCACACAGATCGATAATGCTTGGTTCATTGGCCGATGGGAGGACTCTGGTTAAGGGTTTCCTCGAAGGTGAGGACAGTCTGGCCACGCTCAATGCCTTTCGTCAAATGGGAGTGAAGATAGAAGGTCCAGAGTCGGGCCGAGTGACGATCCAAGGTGTCGGTATCGATGGGTTGCATGCCCCTCAGAATCCATTGGATCTGGGGAATTCCGGTACCTCCATGCGTCTCTTAACCGGTCTTCTGGCGGGGCAGGGTCTGGCGGTGACATTGACCGGTGACAGTTCCCTCTCCGCGCGACCGATGAAACGGGTGATCGATCCGCTTTCGCGGATGGGGGCGGATATCGGTTCTGCCGCTGAATACACCGCGCCTTTGCGGATCCATCCTCGATCCAACCTACAGGGCATAGATTACACCTTGCCGATGGCCAGTGCGCAGGTCAAATCCGCAATCCTGTTGGCGGGTCTTTTTGCCAAGGGGGAGACCTGTGTCATCGAACCTGCGCCCACCCGGGATCATACCGAGCGCATGTTGCAGGGCTTTGGCTACCCGGTAACACGGCGTGACAATAGAATATGTCTAACCGGAGGAGGTCGATTAAATGGCTGCGAGATCGACATACCGGCGGATATTTCGTCGGCAACCTTTTTCCTCGTCGGTGCTGCCATCGCCGAAGGTTCGGAGATGGTGCTGCAGCATGTGGGGATCAATCCTACCCGCGATGGTGTGATATCCATCCTCAGGCTGATGGGTGCCGACATTGAACTGAGTCGTGAGCGTGTGGTTGGCGGTGAACCCGTGGCCGACATCCGCATCAGATCGAGCCGTCTCAACGGCGTCGACATTCCCCAGGAGCTGGTACCCCTGGCCATCGATGAGTTCCCCGCTATCTTTGTGGCCGCAGCCTGTGCTCAGGGAGAGACACGACTGCGTGGCGCTGAGGAGCTGCGGGTCAAGGAGAGCGACCGTATCCAGGTCATGGCAGAGGGTTTGCAGGGTTTGGGCATCCAAGCCGACGCCACCCCCGATGGCATCCTGATTCAGGGGGGAACGCTTCAGGGCGGGAGGGTGAACAGTTACGGAGATCACAGAATTGCGATGTCTTTCGCCATGGCAGGATTGAGAGCGGCGGACCCAATCGAGATAGTCGATTGCGCCAATGTGAATACCTCGTTTCCCGGTTTCGTTTCCGCTGCCACAGCCGCAGGCTTGCGGATTCAAGAGGTGACAAACCAGTGGCCGGGGTAGCGGTGATTACGGTGGATGGACCTTCGGGATCGGGTAAGGGCACCCTTGCCCAACGCATCGCGGAGAGCCTGGGCTGGCATTTTCTCGATAGTGGTGCGATCTATCGTGTTTTGGGTTTGATGGTGGAACGTGCGGGTATCAGCGGAGAAAATATAGATAAAATCAGCGAAATGGCAGCTAACATGCCTTTGGTGTTCGATCAGGGAAAGGTCCTGCTGGATGGAGAGGATGTATCGGATCTGATTCGTACCGAGACCATTGGCAACCAGGCCTCGAAAGTGGCTGCAATTCCCCAGGTTCGCCAGGTGCTGCTGGCATGGCAGCGTAATTATGCCAAGGCACCAGGCCTGGTCGCCGATGGACGGGATATGGGTACCGTGGTTTTCCCCCAGGCGGAGGTCAAGATATTTCTCACCGCAAGTGCCGAGGAGAGGGCAAAGAGGCGCTATAAACAGTTGAAAGAAAAGGGGTTCGGTGTTAATCTCGCCCGTCTTACAGATGAGATCAGAGAGAGGGATGAGCGCGACAGCAAGCGCGCCGTGGCGCCGCTCGTTGCCTCGAATTCAGCCTATCAGCTGGATTCGACCTCAATGACGATCGATGAAGTCTATCAGCAGGCAATGCAAAAGATAAGAGCTAGCCTAGCTGAACTTCATCCTTAGTCAGCTCTATATCTTAAAGGTAAGATTGGTGGCCGGTTTACCGGCTTTGTTTTAACCCTTAACGACCTGGCGGACAAAATTAAAACATTTTTTAGTCCTGCCTGTGCAACCTAGAGTTGCAGGAAACTCAATCCCATGACCGAAAGTTTTGCAGAATTATTTGAGGAGAGCCTCTCCAGTACCCAGCTTCGCAGTGGCGCCATTATCATTGGTACCGTACTCGATATCACATCAGAAGCCGTAATCGTCAACGCTGGCCTTAAATCGGAAGGTGTTATTCCACGCGATCAGTTTCTCAATCAAAATGGAGAGATTGAAGTCGAGATAGGCGATCAGGTAGAGGTCGCGCTTGATGCTGTCGAGGATGGCTTTGGCGCTACCAGGCTCTCCCGTGAGAAGGCCAAGCGCGATCAGGCTTGGAAGGTGCTTGAAAAAGCCCACGAGGCCGAAGAGACTGTAATCGGACGCATCAACGGCAAGGTTAAAGGTGGCTTTACCGTTGAATTGAATGACATCCGAGCCTTCCTTCCCGGTTCACTGGTCGACGTGCGACCGGTGCGCGATACCGCCTACCTGGAGGGCAAGGACCTTGAATTCAAGGTGATCAAACTCGATCGCCGACGCAACAACGTAGTGGTGTCGCGTCGCGCTGTTGTCGAACAAGAGTACAGCGAAGAACGCGATAAGTTGCTCGAGAATCTTCAGGAAGGCCAGGAGATCAAGGGGGTGGTCAAGAACCTCACCGATTATGGTGCGTTTGTCGATCTCGGCGGTATCGACGGTCTGCTTCACATCACCGATATGGCTTGGAAACGTGTCAAGCATCCCTCGGAAGTGGTCGAGATCGGTGATGAGATCAACGTCAAGATTTTGAAATTCGACCGTGAACGCAATCGTGTCTCGCTCGGTCTCAAGCAGATGGGTGATGATCCATGGGTGGCACTGGCACGTCGCTATCCCGAGAGCACCCGCCTCTTCGGCAAGGTGACAAACATTGCCGATTACGGTTGTTTCGTGGAGATCGAAGAGGGCGTTGAAGGTCTAGTGCATGTCTCTGAGATGGACTGGACCAACAAGAACGTTCATCCCTCCAAGATTGTCTCCCTTGGTGATGAAGTTGAGGTCATGGTACTCGATATTGATGAGGAGAGGCGTCGTGTTTCACTCGGTATCAAACAGTGTAAGCCTAATCCATGGGATGAGTTTGCCGCTGGCCACAAGAAGGGCGACCACGTAACCGGCAATATCAAGTCGATCACCGATTTCGGTATTTTCATCGGCCTCGATGGCGGTATCGATGGCCTGATCCATCTCTCGGATATTTCCTGGGATGATGAAGGCGAAGATGCGATCCGTAACTTCAAGAAAGGTGATGAGGTTGAGACCGTCGTACTCTCGGTTGATCCGGAGCGCGAGCGTATCTCTTTGGGTATCAAGCAACTTGCGCAGGATCCCTTCTCCAGCTTCGTGGCAGCCAACGAAAAGGGCAGCTTTGTCAAAGGCAAGGTTGCCGAGATTGATGCCAAGGGTGCTGTGATCAATTTGGCAGAAGGTGTTGACGGCTATCTACGAGCCTCTGAACTGTCACGTGACCGTGTGGAGGATGCGCGTAGCGTATTGAAGGAAGGTGATGAGGTAGAGGCTAAGTTCATTGGTGTGGATCGTAAGAACCGCTCCATAACACTCTCTGTCAAAGCCAAGGATGCCGATGAAGAGGCAGCTGCAATCAAGGGTTATGCTCGTGATGCGGCGACCAGTGCCCCGACATTGGGAGATCTGTTGAAAGAGCAGATGGATAATCAAGGCGAATAAGACAGGAGTCGTAATCGATAGATTCCGAAACTGGAAATCAGGGCCCGCGCATCAATGCACGGGCCCTGAATTATCGGCAAATTGGAGAACTGACAAGAATGACAAAATCCGAACTGATTGAGATTATTGCCAAGGAGCAGAGCCATCTTGCCTATCGTGATGTGGAGTTGGCTGTAAAGTGCATGATTGAACATATGAGTCAATCTCTGGCATCCGGAGAGAGAATTGAGATTCGCGGTTTTGGTAGTTTCTCGCTCCACTACCGACCACCAAGAATGGGCCGCAATCCGAAAACTGGTAAGACAGTTGCACTTTCCGGTAAGTATGTCCCTCACTTCAAACCCGGCAAGGAGTTGCGGGATAGAGTGAATCAATCCTATGCGGAAACTAGTGTCGAAGAGATAGATTAGTTATCAAGCCTTGGTGGCAGGAAATCCAACGACATAGCTTGGAGTTAAGAACTCTCACTAATTAAGTACTTGTTTGTTTTTGTCAGTATCATATCTTTGGGAAAAGCACAGGTAAAACTGCTGCCAACTCCCAGCTGGCTTGAGACTCTGAATTCACCGTCGTGACGGCTGATGATGTGTTTAACGATGGCCAGTCCCAGACCTGTACCTCCAGATTGGCGTGAGCGGGCCTTATCGACCCGGTAAAAGCGTTCGGTCAAGCGCGGTATGTGGCGCTCTTCTATACCCGGCCCGGTATCTGTCACCGTCAGACAGGCCTCATTCTCCAAGCATAACCAGGTAATGGTTATTTCCGTGCCGGGAGGTGTGTGTACCACGGCGTTAAAAATAAGATTGGAGAATGCGCTCATCAGTTCGTTTTCTTCTCCAAGCAGCCAGAGATTATCGTTGACATCCAAGGTTAGTTCATAGTTGCCACCATTCTGCTCTGCTACAAGCTTGGCTTGATCCACGATTCTGCGCAGTAGGTCGGGAACCGCGACCGGCTTGTCTGATGAGGGCGCATGACCGAGCTCAAGGCGGGAAAGAGCGAGCAGATCGTTTATTATGCTGTTCATTCTTTCCGCTTGTTGTTGCATGAGTGCTAACGGGCGCTCCTGAAAAGGCAGCATTTCGTTATCATTGAGATTTTCCAGGAATCCTGTGATCACGGTGAGTGGGGTACGCAGTTCGTGGGAGACATTGGAGACGAAATCCCGTCTCGTCTGGTTGAGTTTATAGACTTCGGTTATGTCTCTGGCCACCACAAGGCGCTGCGCCTTCTTACCACCGAATGGGGTGACTCGAATAGAGACGATCAATGCCTTATTGCTTGGGGATGGGAACTCTATTGGCTTGGAGTAATCGGGATTTTTCAAGTAATCGGTGATTCCCTCGTGATTGATACGTTTGATGAAAGGTGTATTTTCATCACGTGGCCAGCTGATATTCAACAGTTGGTTGGCCGCCGGATTGGCCCACTCTATACGGGACTGTTTGTTCAGCAATATAAGTCCATCCGGGATTGAACTGGTCACTTTTCTGAAGCGAGATGCAAAACGACTTAAGGTCCGTTTGCGTTTTCGGCTCCTGGTACGGTGTCGGGCAAGTTCCTTATAGATCAATCCCCAAATATCCGCAGGGTAGGGCGGTTCTATTTGCAGCCGTTGATTGATCAGCATGGCGAGCTTTACCAGGAAGTAGCCATGTTTTGAGAAATAGGCAACGAAAGCTGTCGCCACGGCTGCTGGAATCTGATGCAGCAGGTAGCCGATCGGTATGAAGATCAGCAGACTACCGAACAGATGGTTGAGTTCGATTTTAAGATAATCCCTCACGATGTTACCCGATGTTGCAGCGATTGCGTCGGGCTGAAACGATATCCGACGCCACGCACCGTTTGCAGAAATTTATCATGCCCTGACGGTGAAAGCTGTTTACGTAGACGGCGTATGTGTACATCCACGGTTCGTTCATCCACATAGACCGAACTTCCCCAAACAAGATCCAAAATCTGGTTTCTGCTATAGACGCGATCGGGATGCGTCATGAAAAAGTAGAGCAGGCGGAATTCAGCCGGGGAGAGGGTCAGAGTATGCCCGTCAATGCTCACATGGTGACTGACAGGATCGATACTCAAGCCAGCAAATTCCACCAACCTGTTGTCACTGTCGCCGCTGCTTCTGCGAATAACCGCCTTGATCCGAGCCAACATCTCCTTGGTCGAAAAGGGCTTGGTAATATAGTCGTCGGCACCACTATCCAATCCACAGACCTTATCGTTCTCCTCTGATCTGGCGGTCAGCATGATCACTGGAGGTGACTCTTTGCGGGTATGCTGTTTTAACTCCCTGGTCAGCTCGAGGCCCGACCTGCCGGGTAGCATCCAGTCCATGAGAATCAGGTCAAAATTCTGTTTTGAGAGCTGTTGCCGGGCCTCCTGGGCATTGCAGGCTTCATCGACCAGGTAGCCTTTGGGTTCGAGGATAAAACGAATCATCTCTCGTACCTCAGGTTCATCTTCTACGATCAGAATCCGTTGCATCTATCTGTGCACCAAGTCAAAAATGCGATAGTGAGCTGCCCCAAAATAGCCCCCATGCTGGCTTCTCAGTCCATCCATGAAACCCACCTCTAAGACCTATTTGTGAGGTGTTTCTCTATTATGAAATCCGAGAGGTGAGTTGAGGAAACCCTTTCAGCATGTGTCTATACTGTCTATGCTAATTATATGTAAATATGCAAGGGAAGACTTCAAATATAGTGATCAAGCAACAGGGGCTGTATCGAGCCATCAATTGTAATGGGAATATTATATACTTTTATCCTGGCCTTGTGATTCAATGGCTTAACAGTAATAATCATCAACTGGGCCGTATCTGGCGAAACTAATATAGAGACTTCGTGGAAAGTTACCTGATTTTGGCACTGTTACTGGTGCTATCCGGCGTTTTTTCTGGTTCAGAGACCGCCTTAATAAACCTATCGATGGCTCGGGCAGAGGCATTGTACAAGGAGGGGAGACGGGGGGCTAATGCCCTCTATCTGCTGAAAAAAGACCCCAGCCGGATGCTGATTACCATCCTCATCGGCAACAATGTGGTCAATATTGCCGCATCTGCAATGGCAACGGTCATCGCCACCGACTATTTTGGCAGCACCGGTCCCGGCATTGCCGTGGGCGTCTTGACGATTCTGATCCTGGTGTTTGGCGAAATTACCCCAAAGAGCCTGGCAACCCGCTTTTCAGAGCGGATCTCGCTCTTCATCTCCCCCATCATCTTCGGCTTCATGCGGGTCATCTATCCGCTGGTGTGGATTTTTCTACAGATAACCAACTGGGTGCAATCTTCGACCAAGGCGATGGATGATCCCCTGGTGACTGAGCACGAGGTTATCACCCTGGTTGAGCATGGTGAGGAAGAGGGGGTGATCGATACCGGTGAGCGGGAGATGATTGAGCGCATCTTCAACTTCAATGATCTGAAGGCCGAGGATGTGATGACCCCCCGGCGCCAGGTGTTTCGCCTTGATGGCAGACGTACCCTGCGGGATGTGTTGCCGGAGATCATGCAAGAGGGCTATTCGCGGATTCCTCTCTACAACGAGGATCCGGATGAGATCATCGGCATGGTACTGTTGCGCGACATGATCAAGAACATCGCAGCCGGCGAGCTGGACGTTGCCATCTCCGAGTTGGGCCAGGAACCCCTCTACACCCCATCCAATGCCACCATTGATGAGTTGATACGCACCCTAAAGACCAAGAGTATCCACTTGGCGGTCGTGGTTGATGAGCATGGTGCCATGCTCGGTGTGGTCTCACTGGAGGATATGCTGGAAGAGCTGGTGGGTGAGATATACGATGAAACCGATGAGAAACCCAACGAGCTGATGGTACTGGGTGAAGGCAAGGTATTGGTCCAGGGGACCGCGGAACTGCGTGTGGTAGAAGAGCACTACGGCATGGATATTCCCGGAAAGCCGACCGACACCATCAATCGCTGGTTGCTTGAGCATACGGAGAGGATTCCGGAAAAAGACGAAAAGTTCGAATTGGACGGTTTCGAAGTACAGGTCCAGGACGCCTCCTCGCGACGCATCCATCAAGTGATTCTACGAAAGATGATCACCGAAGAGGGCGAAGTGCCTGTCGACGCTCAGGGTTGATCCTGATTGCTGTTTTTTAGACGCTGTTTGAAATGATTCATCAGCTTCTCCCGCATGCGTTTTTCCCGATGCTTTTTCGCCGCGTTCAAACGCCGTTCAACAACACCGATCAGGGTCTCCTGACAGTTGATTGAGGTGTCGTCAGCTTCGGGTTGACGTCGAATATAGGTACCATCGGGCTGCATATCCCAGGCATTGTGCTTATCACCCAGCTGCACATCGAGAATCAGGCGCAGCTCCTGGCGCAATGCCGGTGATTCCACCGGGGTTAGCACCTCGACCCGTTTTTCCAGATTGCGCTGCATCAGGTCGGCGGAGCCGATGAAATACTCCTCGTCGCCGCCGTTGAGGAAGTAAGTGATGCGCGCATGCTCGAGAAATCTGCCGATGACGCTGATTACGCTTCCACTCTCACTGAGTCCGGGAATGCCGGGACGAAAACGGCAGGTGTCCCTGACGATGAGTTCCACCTTGACCCCGGCCTGTGTCGCCTGGTAGAGGGCCTTGACGATATCGTGATCCTCGAGGGCGTTCATCTTCATCTGGATATGCCCGGGCTGATCCTCGTTATGCAGTCTGATCTCGCGTTCGATCTTCTCCAGCAGCGACTGTTTCAGGTTGTAGGGGGCGGCAAGGATTTTGCGATAGCTGGGGGGAGGGGAGTAGCCGGTCAGATAGTTGAACAGCTCGGTCAGGTCTTTGCCGGTATCCTCGTCGCAGCCGAGCACGCCGAGATCGGTATAGAGCCTCGCGGTGCCGGCATGGTAGTTGCCGGTGCCGATATGGTAGTAGCGGCGCAGTTGGGAGTAGTCCTTGCGGATCACCATGATCAGCTTGCTGTGGGTTTTCAGACCCAGTACGCCGTAGGTGACATGGATGCCCGCCTGCTCAAGATGCCTGGCCCAGCGAATGTTGGCGGCCTCGTCGAAACGGGCCTTCAGCTCCACCAGCACCGCCACCTGTTTGCCGTTGCGCGCCGCCTTTCTCAGCGAGTCGAGTACGTTGCCCTCGGCGGAGGTGCGGTAGAGGGTCATCTTGATCGCCAGCACCTTGGGGTCTTCCGCTGCGGTGCGCAGGAAGCGCTCCACCGTGGTGGTGAAGGATTCGTAAGGGTGCTGCAGCAACAGTGAGCCATGTTCCCTGATGATATGAAAGATATTGCGCCGGTCATGGGCCAGCTGCGGATGGTCGGAAGGGTAGTGGGGCGGATCGCGCAGTTCCGGGATGTTGAGGGTGGCGAGTTCAAACAGATCGCGCAGGGCCATCATGCGGTCGATCTCGAATACGTCCTGCTCTTCATTGAGCCCCAGCTCGGCGGCAAGCATGCCCCGATGGGTGGGGTTCATCCCCGCCGAGACCTCGAGACGCACGATGGGTGCGAAGTGGCGCTCCCGCAGTTCGGTCTCTATAGACTCCATGAGATCGTTGGCCGACTCCTGGTCCAACTCCAGGTTGGCGTTTCGGGTCACCCGGAAGAGGTCGCAGGATTCGATTTTCATGCCCGGGAAGAGCATGTCCAGGTTGTTTGCGATCAGGTCATCCAGGGTGACATAGGTGTAACCCTCATCGACCTGGATAAGGCGTGGGGAGACGTCCTTGCTGACCGGTACCTTGACCCTTGCCATGTGCAGATCGTAACCACTGGGAAAACGTAGCGTGACCAGCAGGTTCAGGGTTTGATTGGAAATAAAGGGGAAGGGGTGGCTGGGGTCCATTGCCAGCGGGGTCAGCATGGGAAAGATATTCTGTTGGAAGTGGTCACGGAGATTTTTTTGCTGGGTCGCATCCAGGGCCTGAAATTGAGTGATGCGGATACCGGCCTCCTCCAGCTTGGCCTGGAGGTTGTGATAGATGCGTTGCTGAGCCTGCTGCATCTCGGATATCACCTGGTGGCACTCGGTTAATTGTTGCTGGGGGGTCCTGCCATCCACGGTTGTGGTGGTGAGGCCGGCGGCAAGCTGCTGCTTTAAACCGCCAATACGTTTCATGAAAAACTCATCCAGGTTGCTGCTTACAATGGCGAGGAACTTGACCCGTTCCAGCAGCGGATTGTTCTCTAGCTCGGCTTCATTAAGCACCCGACGATTGAAGGAGAGCCAGGTCAGTTCTCTGTTCAGATAAAGGCCGGGATCGTTAAGATCGAACGCTGGGGAACTGGGAGTCTCCTCAACCGCTTCGAGACTGGTTTCTATGGTTATTTCATCGGGCTGGGACATGGTATTTTTAAGATTAAATTGGGTGGAATTTATCGAATCCGTAATCCCCTGATTATAGTTTCAGTGAGCAGTCTTGTCAGGCGTAGTGTTGAAGAATCGGCTCGTTGGCCGCAGGGAAGCGGCCATCGAGCGCCCATGGATGGGTTTACAGCGACTTTCCTAGACAACTCAAGTCCACAGAGACTAGGGTGCTTGAATCAAGAACTGGCTCAGCTCAGGCGATGAAATCGCTGTCTTTGGGCCTGAAGTTTTCCAGGAGATTCATCTGATCCAGCATGGTCATGATAAATGCGCTGCTGTTGATCCGCCCCATGCCGCCTTGGCTGCAGGCAAGTTCGGAAAATGTCCTGCAGCTATCCACCCTGCCAATGGGGTTATAGATAAGGCTGGGTATGGGGTCGCCGGTATGACGGCCTGTATTTGAATCAGTAGAGTGATCGGCGGTAATGGCAATCACCAGCGAATCGTTGATCAGTGGGGCGATAGCATCGTCGATCCTTGCAAGAATATCGGATTTCCCCGTCGGGTTGAGATCATGGGAGTGGATGTCGGTGGCTTTGATATGCAGGTAGACGAGGTCGTGATCCTCTAGTGCCTGCATCGCTGTTCTTACCTTGGCATGTAGATCTGTATCGTGACTGGCGGTAAAGCGTTCATTCTGGTAGAGGTCGTATCCGAGCAGTCCTCCAAGACCAAGTACCGTTCGCTCACCGGATATCACAGCAGTCTTGAGATTGAGCTGATGCAGTAGAGGTTTGACCTTGGGCAGTTTTCCCGGACTCCTGCAGATAATGCCATTGGCGGGGGGTAGGTTGTTTTTTATTCTGTTGTGATTTAGCGGATGCTGGGAGAGTCTCTGGTGAACGATTTCCATCAATCGGTTCACCGCCCCAGCCGTTTTTATTGCCGCGTCATCAGATGAATCGTTGGGCAGGCAGGGTAGAAGGCCCATTTCTTTGTATTGGTTGCCTGGATCGGTATTCGTTACGTCATGGGAGAGTCTGTTGCCTTCGAGCTGCAACACCACCCGGTGTTGGGTGGCGGGATGTAGACTGGCGGTTATATTATTCCCCACATCGACTATACCGACGGCCGCAGCGAGTTCTTCGGTGCCGGTATTGATTCGGCCCGCTCTGCGGTCGAGGATGTCGTAGCCATCCTCGTGTTTTTTTAGGGTGGCGAAGTTGCAGCGAAAATAGAGGGCTTGATCGTTGCTGTTCAAGCCAACCCCCGAGGCCTCGATGGGGCCCCGTGCCAGCTTTACCGTGTCTTGCTTGGAAAGACCGAACAGCAGACAGATCCCGGTGTGGGTGCCTACGGGCATGCCGGGGGAGAGTGGATCGACCAGACCACACTGTCCAGCGCTTGCCAGTCTGTCCATGTTAGGCGTATCCGCCACCTCAAGCGGCGTCTTGCCGCCGAATGCGGGAATGCCCCGATCGCCAAGACCGTCGAGGATGATCATCACGCCTTTGTGGGTGGTCAGCAAATGTTGGTTCCCCGGGATTGCATGGTGAGAGATGCGGGCTGTTTAATCAGTCTCAAAAACGTCTTCAACCTTAGCATGAAAATCCTCCTGCAACACCTCGATAATTGAGCGCATAACACGATCAGTGGTTTTGTCCCTGTCGTCATTGGAGATGATGGGTATGGCGTTGTTGTCTGCCTCGGAGAGGAGGTGGGATTGCAGCATCCAGATCGAGTCAAAATTAGAGAGATAGTCGCTTTGAGCATTCCGTTCCGGGGCGGTAATCCCGCGATCTTTCAGCTGCAGCTTGAGTCTATCCTGTTTCAGTACTGCCAGCATGATCGGAACAATGACCGCACTCGATTCCTCCCTGAAGCGGTTAACCAGTGCCGCTGAGACATGGACGCCTTCGACAATCAGGGATACCTGTTCATTCAATGCGCGCTGTATTACGGCCTCACAGGGAACCGATACCAACTCGGCCTGATGAATGTAGCCGTGAATCATCCGCTCTTCCGTTGACGCCTTGGATTCGCTGGAACCGGGAATTTTTCTCCAAGCGCTAAATGATGAGGTGTGTAGTTCAGGAAGCAGCTTTTCGGGCACCATCATACGCATGACTTCCCGGAGCATATCGGTGGATTGGGTGCGGATGATATTGAGTCGATGGGCGACTTCCGTGGCGATAGTACTCTTACCGCAGCCGGTAGTGCCACCGATCAAAAGTATCAAGGGCCGATGTTTGTGTACGTAGTCAACCCAAACCAGATAACGCTTTGCCGCCTCCTTGCCATAGTGCTGTTTCAACTTGTCATGGGTTAATCTTCCGATTTCCTTGCTCTCGACAGCCTCGTGATAGGATTCAGCCAGCTCATTATAGACATTTTGTGTGATATAGGCGGCCTTGTCCGTACTCAGCCCACTGGATTCAAGACTGCGTCGATGTTGGATGATGGAGAAGGGAATCAAATTGTTTTTGCGGTCCCGGACCATTATTTTGGTGGCAGTAGGATAGATGGTCTCGTAATTCTCGATTACCTCCTTTTCATCCATCTTATTCAATTCGGAGATGACAATACGCCGCAACTCGTCTGTGGTGATTTCATCGGTACTGTTAATCTGATCTCGAATATCGGATGAGAGTTTATAGGCTGTATCAAAGGCTAACCCTGCATCGGTGAGTGAGCGCGTGAGGATGCCTCTGAGAAAAGGTGTCCTGATATTGTCTGCTTGATCAAATACCTGTGTCTTTGCCATCTCTTTAGCCTGGCGCCTTGAATATTCTGTTTACAGCGTATTGTCCCATACGTAAATAGCTTCTGCCTTGTTGCCGGGATCAAAAAAACGCAGTTGTTTGACTAACGATTTTACCAAGATTAAACCACGGCCGCTGTATAGCGTCTCATTTTCTGAACTCTTGGACAAAACTTTAAAATCGAAGCCGTGACCGCTGTCTTCCACCGTGATGACGATATGTCCACCGTCGCTGTCTTGATGAATTCTCAAGGCAATACGAATCTGTCCCGCGGTCAATGCCTCCAGGCGTTGTTCCCGCTGTTGAAAGTAGTCGGTAAAGCCGTCTTCACCCTGTTTGATCAGGGAGTCCAGCTGCAGTACGCCATGATCCAGTGCATTGATGTAGAGCTCGGTGAGGATGGTGAACAAGGGGCGCCTATGCTCGTGCAGTCCGGCCGTCTCCTGAATGTAGTTGATAAGGATGGGAACGGGATCGGCCTGACGCAGCTGTGTACCGTAAAGCACGAGTTGGAACTCCACGCAGTCGGGATGTGCATGGGTGGAGAGGTTATAGGGTATATCCCCACCGCGCACAATATGGTGTGTAGCCGCTTCCGGTGCGGGCAACAATTTGTCAATCAGCGGTACTTCGACAACGCTGATGTCGTCATCCTGGGGGGCTCCCTGGCAAAAAGACTCCAAATCCTTGGCCAGACTCTCCAGGACATAGGAACAGCTACCAGGCTTGTTGTTGAATGATGCAATAAAACGCTGTTGACCGAACAGTTCACCCTCCGGGTTGCGGGCTTCTGTGACGCCGTCAGTGGCAAGGATCACCCGGTCACCCTCATCGACGCGAAGGTGGTGAAAGCTCTCTTTAAAATCGATATCCGGGGCTATACCCAGAGGTAGGGATTCAGAGGCGATCTGATGCTTTACCCTCATGGTCTCCTTTGCGATCAGAAAGCAGTCGGGCATACCGCAGTTTATGATAGAGATATGATCGAGTTTGTTGTCGATCTTGACGAACTGGGTAGCCAGAAACATACCGGTCGGCAACAGGTTGTGGAGTTTGTTGTTGATAGCGGAGAGTATCTGTTGTGGTGCAAAGCCCTTTGCCGTCATGGAACGAAAGGCCTCGGAGGTTGGCAGGGCGCCGAGAGCCGCTGCCAACCCATGACCGGTGAAATCGCCCAGCAGGACATGCAGATCCTGGGAAGGTGCAAATGCGGTCAACATCAGGTCGCCGCTGAAGACACTGGCCGGTTTCAACAGGCTGTGAATCTGATCCAGGGCCACATTATCGGCAACTACCGCATTGCTGAACACCTGTTCCGCAATCTCCTGGTCGCGCTGCATGCGGCTGTAGAGCATACGGGTATCCTGATGCAGAATACGTATCCGCTCCATCGCCTTTACCTTGGCGGAGAGCACGGTAAAGCTGTAGGGCTTGGAGAGAAAATCGTCGCCGCCGACCTCGACACAGCGGGCCAAAGCCTCTTCGTCGGACATCGCGGTAAGAAAAATGATGGGGATAAACTGATCACCGGATAGCTGTTTGATCTCGCTGGCCGCTTCATAGCCATCCATCACCGGCATCATGACATCCATGAAGATCAGGTCCGGAGCGTGCTGTTTGAATTGCTCGATCGCCTCAACGCCATTTTCAGCCTCGATCACATGGTAGCCGTGCTTTTTTAACAACGCCTTGAGAATCATGCGGTTCGTTACTTCGTCCTCGACAATGAGCGCACTGCCGTTGCTTTGTGGTTGAGATAAGATGGCTGGCATAGTGATTACCGAAATTTGATGTTGTTAGTCGACTAGCGCTTGCTGCTCCCTAAATTTTAACAAACATAAATGTGTCAATTTTTATGCCTGATGTACACTAGGGCCTATTGGATCAGTGTAGTAGCTAAACCTACACAGTTAGCGGCCCCGCAATCGAAAATATGAGTTCTTGAGCATTATCTCTTATGGTGCGGGGTTGATATTTATACCGCAGCACTGGTTGATGATACGAAGATACGCCAAAACCAACTGGAAACCTATACGTGCTCAATGAATCATTGACAGTATCATATCCCTCGGAGAGCAGAGCGGTAGTGACCTTTAGAGGCGCCTGGACCCTGCATGAGACAGAGTATGACTGGCAAGGTCTGAAACAGGAGTTGCGCTCCCACGCCGCGCTTAAAGCGATCTCCCTCGATACCGGTCAGCTGCTGCGCTGGGACAGCCAATTTCTCAATCTGCTGCAGCAGTTGTTCGATTTCGCCCGTGAATATGAGCTGCAACTGGATACTGCGGATCTGCCTGAAGGTGTAAACAGGCTGCTTAAGCTCGCCCGGGAGGTACCGGAACGCAAAGGTGCCCGGCGAAGCCGGCAGACACACTCTTGGGTCTACCGCATCGGGGCTAAAACCCTCGATGCCTGGCGGGAGTCGGTAGCATTCACCGAGTTTGCCGGTGAGCTGGCACTCTCCTTTGTGCGTCTGCTCAGAGGCAAGGCAAACTACCGACGCATCGATCTGCTGCACTTTCTGCAGCAAGCCGGCCCCGATGCGCTACCCATTGTCAGCCTGATCGGGGTGCTGGTCGGTGCGGTGCTGGCGTTCGTCGGTGCCGTGCAGTTGCAGATGTTCGGCGCCGAGATCTATGTCGCCAATCTGGTCGGCTTGGGATCGGTCAGAGAGATGGGGGCCATGATGACCGCGATAATCATGGCGGGTCGTACCGGATCTGCCTATGCGGCGCAACTGGGCACGATGCAGGTCAACAACGAGATCGATGCGTTGAAGACATTCGGCATATCAGTGATGGATTTTCTTGTATTGCCACGTTTCCTGGCGTTGTTGATCATGTTGCCCCTGCTTACCCTTTGGGCCAATGCCCTGGCGATCATCGGTGGATTGCTGGTCGCTGTTACGGTGCTCGACATCTCTTTAATCGAATATCTGATTCAGACCCGGGATTCGATAGACGGGAGCGATATATCCAGCGGCATGATAAAGAGCGTACTGTTTGCCATTGTGATTGCCATGTCCGGTTGCTTGCGTGGATTGCAGAGTGGTAGAGACTCATCGGCTGTGGGACATGCAACGACCTCGGCAATGGTAACCGCGATACTGCTGATTGTGATCTGGGATGCCATTACCACCTTGATCTTCAACCAGCTGGGGATCTGAGTTATGTGCAACAGCGCGACAGCACCAAACCATTCCAGGCTACCCCATATTGAGGTCAGGGATATGACCATGGCTTATGGCGATTTTGTCATCCAGCGTGAGCTGAATTTCAGCATTCGGCAGGGTGATATCTTTGTCATTATGGGTGGCAGTGGTTGTGGCAAGAGTACCCTGCTGCGCCACTTGATCGGCCTGATGAGGCCGGCCAAGGGTGAGATCTTCTACCATGGCGACCCATTCTGGACGCTGGATGAATCGCAACGTCAGGTGCTGATGCGTAGCATGGGCGTGCTCTACCAGAGCGGTGCGCTCTGGACCAATATGACATTGGCGGAGAATGTCTCCATGCCCATCGAAGCCTATACCGATCTCTCCCCGTCTCTGGCACAGCAGCTGGCCTCCTACAAACTCTCACTGGTCGGTCTCAAGGGTTTTGAGGATTACTATCCTGCCGAGATCAGTGGCGGCATGCAGAAGCGGGCAGGTCTTGCCCGGGCCATGGCTCTGGATCCGGAACTGCTCTTTTTCGATGAACCCTCGGCCGGGCTTGACCCGGTCAGCGCCAAACGCCTGGACGATTTGATTATCGAGCTGAGTGAGAGCCTGGGCACCACAATTGTGGTGGTTACCCATGAGTTGGCGAGCATCTTCGCGATCGGCAACAATTCGGTATTTCTCGACTCGGAGTCCAAAACCATGATCGCCGAGGGTGACCCGGCAGAGCTACTTCAAAGCTGCAGTGATCCCAAGGTACAGGCGTTTCTTACCCGGGGCGGGGATCACAGCTCAACATCAGGACGCTGAATAACATGCAGTCAAAGGTCAATCCCACACTCATTGGTCTCTTCATACTTGCCACCCTGGGCTTGGGTCTGGGTGCGGTTTTTTTTCTCTCCGACGGCACCCTGTCACATCAGTCGACACGTTTTATTCTCTTTTTCGAGAGTGATGTTAAGGGATTGCAGGTAGGTTCGCCGGTCAGTTTTCGGGGGGTCAAGGTTGGCAAGGTGGAGTCGATGTCGATCACCTATTTCAAGGAGAGTAAGGAGTTCAGGATTCCCGTCATCATCGGCATAGACGACAGGCGGGTTGGCATCGATGGTGTACATACAGGCAGTGGTGTGTTGGTGGGTTTGAATGACCTCATCCAGCAGGGACTTAGGGCGAGGCTCAATCTGCAAAGCCTGGTCACGGGAAAATTGGAGATAGAACTCGACTTTCATCCAAATACCCCGATTCGACTGGTCAACACCAACTCGGAATATGCGGAGATCCCCACTATTCAGACCAGTATGGAGAAGATAGCCACTGCCCTGGAGACCATGCCTATTGAAAGGGTTACCCGGCGGATAACTGAGATCCTCGATAACTTCGAGGAGATGGCCGCCAGTGGCGAGCTGACACGATTGAAAGACGCCATGATCCAGATAGTCTACCGCCTCGATAGTATTACCGAGCAGCTGCAAAAGGTTACGCCACAACTTATTGACAGCAGCGTGGCTACGCTTGCAGATACACAACGGATGCTGGCCGAGATTACCAAGACCGCGACCCGGTCACAGCAATTGATCATAGAGACAGAAGGGCGCCTGGACCAGGCATTCACCAGCTGGGAGCAGACCATGGCGGAAGGTGAGGCCTCATTCTCACAATTGGAGCAGGTGGCATCATCGTCAGAACGGGTTTTGAATCAGGACTCACCGATAATGACCGAGTTGTCGGGCACCCTACGTGAACTGGGCGCGGCTGCAAGGGCGATTCGTCTTATGTCTGAGTATTTGGAACGCCATCCTGAAGCATTGTTGAGGGGGAAACAGTGATGAGGAGCTTTACCAGTGTACAAATAGCGATCTTCGCGCTGATCCTTTCCCAAGGTTTCGCAGGCTGTGCCGGCCCCTCGCAGGCGACACGCTTTTATCGACTCGACGCTCAGCTTGAAAGGGCGCAGAGCATCTCGCTAAGGCCCAGGGAGGGCCAACAGCTGATCGCAATCGGGCCGATAACCCTGGCCGACTATCTCGATCGGCCGCAGATCATCGAACGTCAGTCGCCGCACCGTCTGCAACTCCACGAATTCGATCATTGGGCGGGATCGCTGAAGGAGAATATCGTCCAGCTTGTCACTGACCTGGTCAGGCAGGAGCTTGTTGATGTGCAGGTAGTTTCCTACCCTTGGCACGGTAGTTTGAGACCGCACTACGAAGTGGTGATGAAGATCAACCGCTTTGACCGCCAAGGGGACAGCATCTGGCTGCAGCTGAGCTGGAGTCTGATAGAGAGTCAGCAGAGGCGACTTGTGGAGATGCAGCAGCTTGTGCTTGAAGAACCGATAAGCGGCAGTGGAATCGACGCGGGTGTGGCGGCGGCAAGCCGTGCCATAGGCCAGCTAGCCCAGCGCATAGCCGCATCAATATCCACAGCGAAGCAGCCGTAGGGTGGGGCCGAGCCCCACCAATCATCAATCGTTACCACGCTCCAGCGTGGGAATGCATGCCGCGGGTTAATTACAGTGAGTTATGAGTTCCCACGCAGGAGCATGGGAACTAGTAAATCTGGTGGGGCAGGGCCCCACCCTACGGCACTATTGCCCTTGAGGCGGGGCCGGGGAGATTTTGTCGGTGGGCACAATCGTCGGCACCGGGACCGGTGTTTCAATCGGTTCAGGTTCCGGCTCCTTGGGCACATAGCGTTCAGCGATTGCCAGCACACCAATCACTGGATGATCGATATAGTGGAGCTTGCCGCTGCGCATGCGTCGACTCTGTTGCAAACGATAGTGCTTAAAGCCTGGCCGATAACCAAAGTTATCATTGCCCCGGGTATCCCTGCTGCCGGCTTGCTTATGCAGTACGATGTCAGTCTCAAGATGGAGGTAGCGTTTGATACTGAACTTCAGGTTGCCTTCCAGCTTCGGCGGATTGAAATCGGTGGCCTGACCACCGTCCGCGGGTAGAAGAGAGAAGTAGATCTGTTTGGCCCTGTTGCGGTCATAAACCGGTTGACGCCATGCCACATGATAGAGCGGGCGATAATCCCTGGATCTGCGCATTTGGCCCCAGGCGCCGCTTAGCGCCTTCTCCTCTGTGGGCAGCACACGGAAGGCGACGGGTTTACCCCCTTTCAATGGAGCCCCCTTGGAGAACCAGGCCACCTTGCTTGAGTTGGGCCTGCCCGGATTCTCCGGCCAACCCTCGGTGGAGCCCGCTCCCTTTGCAATACGTTCGAAGATGAGAACCTCAAACTGATACCAGGGCGCTGAGTTGTCCTTGGCGGCATCCTCAGCCTGTACATAGATTGGCTGCAGGAGCAGGGAGCAGAGCAGCAGCGCGTTGTATTTATCCCGCATCGATCTCATCTGGTAAACCTAAGCTGTTGTTTGTTCGCAAGCCTAACATTATATCCATCAGATTGCGCAGATGAGAGACTCAGTACCGGTTTCTGTTTTATGTCAGGGTATCGAGCAGGTCGTGTATCTTATCAACCCGCCGCTCAGCCACGTCCAAATCGGCTATGTACCGCAATCTGTCACCCCCATCCATTTTGTAGGTATTGGGTCGGCTCTGGATCAATCCTATCAATACCGCGGGATCGAGTTTGGGGGTCTCCTCAAACAACAACCGCGCCCCCTTGGGGCCGGCCTCTATCTTGCGGATTCCCAGGGGGTGGGCGCGAAGCTTGAGGCCAGTGATGGCGAAGAGATTCTTGGTTGCCGCCGGCAACAGGCCAAAGCGGTCGATCATCTCCACTTGGAGCTCCCTGAGTTCGCTTTCATCCCTGGCGCTGGCGATGCGCTTGTAGAGTACCAGCCGCGAATGGACGTCGGGCAGGTAGTCCTCGGGGAGCAGGGCGGGGATATTGAGTTCGATCTCAGTGCCGTGGTCCAGTGGTCTGTCCAGCTCCGGTTGGCGCCCCGCCTTGAGGGCGGCGACGGCCCGCTCCAGCAGTTCGGTATAGAGGGAGAAACCGATCTCCTGGATCTGTCCGCTCTGCTCCTCGCCCAGCAGTTCACCCGCCCCCCGAATCTCCAGGTCATGGGTTGATAGGGTGAAGCCGGCACCCAGGTCTTCCAGGGACTCGATGGCTTCGAGGCGCTTTTTGGCATCGGCCGTCATACTGCCCGGGGGCGGTGTCAGCAGATAGGCATAGGCGCGATGGTGGGAGCGACCGACCCGGCCACGGATCTGATGCAACTGGGCCAGCCCCAGTTTGTCGGCCCGATTGATGATCATGGTATTCGCGCTGGGGACATCGATGCCGCTTTCGACGATGGTGGTGCAGACCAACAGGCTGAAGCGTTGATGATAGAAATCGCGCATGATCCCTTCCAGCTCACGCTCTCGCATCTGCCCATGGGCGATCTGCAGACGGACTCCGGGGAGCAGGGTTTCGAGGCGCTGCGCCATGTTTTCGATGGTATTGACCTCGTTGTGCAGGAAGTAGATCTGGCCGCCTCGTTTCAACTCCCGTTGACACGCTTCGCTGATCAGGTTGTCGTTCCATTGACTGACAAAGGTCTTCACCGGATGACGCAGCGCTGGCGGGGTGGCGATGATGGAGAGGTCGCGCATTCCCGACATCGCCATATTGAGGGTGCGTGGTATCGGGGTGGCGGTGAGGGTCAGCAGGTCGACCTCGCTGCGCAATGCCTTGAGCCGCTCCTTGTGGCGTACCCCGAAACGGTGCTCCTCGTCGATGATCACCAGGCCGAGGTTCTTGAACTTGATCTCCCGGGAGAGCAGTTTATGGGTGCCGACCACGATGTCGATGGTGCCCTTGCCCAGGCCATCGATCACCTGCTGTTGCTGTTTGCCGGTACGGAACCGTGACAGGCTCTCGACCTTCACCGGCCAATCGGCAAAGCGGTCGCTGAAATTCTGAAAGTGCTGTTGTGCCAGCAGCGTGGTCGGCACCAACACCGCCACCTGCTTGTTACCCTGGGTCGCCATGAAGGCGGCACGCATCGCCACCTCGGTCTTGCCGAATCCCACATCGCCACAGACCACCCGATCCATCGGTTGTGTAGAGACCATGTCTTGCAGCACCGCATCGATGGTCTGCATCTGGTCCGGGGTCTCCTCAAACTCGAAGGATGCGGCGAAGGCCTGGTACTCAGTGTCGGGCTCGGGGAAGGCGACACCCTGACGCGCGGCCCTGCGGGCATAGATCTCCAGCAGCTCTGCGGCGACGTCGCGAATCTGTTTTGCCGCCTTGCGCTTGGTCTTCTCCCACTGGTCGCCACCCAGGCGGTGGAGCGGGGCGTTCTCCGGGGAGGCGCCGGCATAGCGGCTGATCAGATGAAGCGAGGAGACCGGCACATAGAGCTTGTCCCCCCGGGCGTACTCCAGGGTCAGAAACTCGGTCTCCATGCCGCCCACCTCGAGGGTCTGCAGACCCTGATAGCGACCGACGCCATGATCTTCATGGACCACCGGGGCACCGATGTGCAATTCGGTGAGATTGCGTACGATCTGCTCCGGGTCCTGACTCACCTTGCGCCGTCGTCTCTCCTGGCGCACCCGCTCGCCATAGAGCTGGGTTTCGGTGATCAGTGCGATACCCGGTGCATCGAGCCATAAACCCTGTTCGATGGGGGAGACACAGAGACCGATACCGATGTCGCTGTCGACAAAGTCATCCCAGCTCTCCACCACCTTGGGATCGATGTCGAGATCACGCAGGTTTCCCAGCAACATCTCCCGTCTACCGGCCCCTTCGGCGATGAAGAGTACGCGCATCGGTCTTGAGTCGAGGAATCGCCGCAACGCGGAGGCGGGATCCTTGCTCCTGGCCTGGAAGGCGACGGGAGGAGGCAGTTTGGTGTCGAAGTTGACGATCCCGGCGTAGCCCTTACTGCGTGATGCGATTTCGTGTTGGCAGAGAGTGATCAAGTTTCCCGTTTTCAAATGGGAGGCGAGTTCGTCTGCGCTGAGATAGAGCTGCCTGGGTGGCAACAACGGACGCTCGATATCGTGACGCCGCTCCTCGAATCGATCCTCCACATCGGTGAAAAAGCTGGCGGCCTGATCTCTGACCTCTGCCAACTCGATCACCATGTGTTGTTGCGGCAGGTAGTCGAACAGGGTGGCGGTCTCCTCGAAAAAGAGCGGCAGGTAGTACTCCAGGCCACTGGGTATGCGGCCATCGGAGACATCCTGATAGATCAGGCTCTGCTGCAGATCCCCCTCGAACTGGGTGCGGTAGTTGCGACGAAAGCGGTTGATAGCCGCTTCATCCATGGGAAACTCCCGCGCCGGGAGCATTTCGATGCGTGAGACCTTGTCGTGGGAGCGCTGGTTCTCCGGATCGAAGGTACGGATGGTATCGACCTCGTCATCGAACAGATCGATACGGTAGGGAAACTTGCTGCCCATGGGGAAGATATCGATCAGCGATCCCCTGACCGCGAATTCGCCATGGGAAAAGACCTGAGAGACGCATTGGTAGCCCCCCTGCTCAAGACGCTGCCGGGTCTTCTCCAGATCGATGCGTTGACCGCACTCGACGATCAAGCCATGGGTTTCGAGAAAGTGTTGCGGAGCCAGGCGCTGCATCAGGGTGGAGACCGGGGCGATCAGGACTCCCCGCTGCATTCGTGGCAGCCGGTAGAGGGTCAGCAGGCGTTGGGATATCAGCTCAGGCAGGGGTGAGAAGAGATCGTAGGGCAGGGTCTCCCAATCGGGGAAATTGACCACTGCCAGCTCTTCACTGGCAAGAAAGAAACCCAATTCACGCTCTAACCGGGTGGCAGACTGCACATCATGGGTCACCACCAGCAACACACCCTGATAGGTGCTGGCGGCATTGGCGATCGCCAGCGCAGCGCCGCAGCCGTGCAGACTGCCCCATTGCAGGCGTTCATCCGCTACTTCTGGAAGTTTTGGCTTGAATGGAGAGTGTCGTTGTGCTGGTTCTCTAGGCATTGAGCATATTCGAGGCATGAATTAGAAAAGCTGGCGATTTTCTCACATCTTACTGCATTACGGCTATTCCATGATGTTGCGAAGAGATCCCAATAACGATGATCTGGGTCGTCATTTCACGGTTGCCGGAGATCGCCGTTCCCTAAATCCCGTTCAACCACTCCCTACACAAAGAAACGGCGTTTGGAAGCGGTAAAATATGGGGCAGAGGTATAAAGAATCGGGATGGTCCTGACGATAGACCATTTATGCCAAGAATTTGTTATGGACAACTTAAATTCCTATTGTTTGCCTGGTTGCTGACCTGTCAGCTACTAGCGGAAGCAAGCCCCGATACCCGCATCCTTATCATTCACTCCTACAACCAGGAATATACCTGGACCCAGGGGCAGCATATGGGTTTCGTGGAGGCCTTGAGTGAAGGGCACGGTGGTGAGTTGATGATCGAGACTGAGTATCTCGATACCAAGCGTATCGGCTTGACGGCAGACTACCGCAATGCCTTCCTCGACTACCTGAAGGTTAAATACCGGACCTTCAGGCCGACCGCCATCTATGTCACCGATGACAATGCGCTTGGATTCACCACCCAGCAGATCTCATCCCTGTTCCCTGACAGTCCGGTGTTTTTTTCCGGTATCAACGATCTCCAGATATTGCAGCAAATTCGGGGTGAGAAGGTCACCGGGGTCATGGAAATCAAGGAGATTATGCCGAATCTCAGACTCCTTGCAGAGATGAAACACAAAACAGGCGACCTGGTGGTGATAGGGGATGCCTCGCGCACCTATCAGGCGATTGAACGGGAGATCCACAAAGCGCTGAGCGATCTCCCCTCATCGGGGATTGTGTTCATTGCCAGCGAGAATATTGAGACCATTCTCGATACCCTTTCACACTATCCTGACAGTGCTCTTTTTCTCACTACCCTGGGCCAGGTTCGGGAACCAAACGGTAACGGGCTTACCTTGCGGGAAACCATTAACCGCATCGTGAGCAGTGGTCGTCGTCTGATTGTCAGCATGGAAGACGCCTATGTCATCAACGGCGTTCTTGGTGGCTATGTCACCTCCAGCAGAGGCCAGGGTGCCGCTGCAGCAGGCCTGTTGATCCGCTATCTGAAAGAAGGGATATTGCCTACGCCCATCACCAAGAGTCCGAATGAATACCTGATCGACCACAAGGAGCTCATCAGACATGGATTGAAGCTTCCCGTGCACATCCAGGATATAGCCACTTTACTCAATCCCCCCCAAACACTCTATCAGCAATATCGTCAGTTGATTCTGGGCTCTCTCTATGTCTTGGTGGGGTTGCTGCTGTTCTCCGGTGTCACCTTCCAAGTCATACTGGGGCGAAAGAATCACCAAATCCGTAGACATGCAAAAAAATCGAGAAAACAGGCAAAAATCGCCCTGCGCGCCAAGCAGAGTTTGGATGAGGCGCAAAGGGTGGCGAAGCAGGGCAGTTGGGAGTGGGATCTTGAGACAAAAGAGTTTCGCCGCTCGAAAGGCTTGAAACTCCTTAGCGAGATGTGCCTGGAGGATTCCAGAGCGGGCCTGGGACTGTTTAAAAAAGGTCATAGTGAGATCAGGGAAAGGTTACTTGGAGCCATCCTGGCGGATGTGCGCAAGAGCGGGCAAAGGATTGAACAGATCCACCATCTCAAGTTGTGTGATGGTCGAAGACTTGTCATACAGGAGACGATTCGGCTGGTGGAGAACCAGGACGGCGATCCGGGACGGTTGATCGGTACTGTACAGGATGCCACCGAGCAGCATAGGGCCCAGGCCTTGTTGAAGGAGAACGAGGAGAAGTATCGGCGTCTGTTTGAGATGTCTGAGGATCCAATGGCGCTGATTGTGGATGGTTGCATCGTTATGGCGAACAATGCCGCTACACGCACCCTTGGGTTTGTTGAAGAGAGCCACATGAAGGGTGTGAAGCTGCTGGAATTGGCGCCGCAAAGACAGCCCGACGGTGAGCGTTCGGAGAAAAAAGCCTCGAGGATGGTGAAGCTTGCCTACGAAGGGGGCTATTGCCGTTTCGAATGGGAGTATTTCGATCAAAACAGTGATCGATCGTTGGTGGAAATATCCTTGACCCGCATACCCTATGACAACCGGCAGGCACTCTACTGTATCTGGCGCGATATCATGGAGATCAAGAAGATCGAAAAGGCGTTGAAGCAGCAATCTGCCTATCTCGATGGGATCCTGAGCTCCTCCGAACGGGTTGCGATTGTGGCAACGGATCCTGAAGGATTTATTCAATACTACAACCAGGCTGCGGAGAATATCTTTAGCATGCCGGTAGACAAGGCGGTTGGTGTCAATCTGTTGCAGATTCATCACGACCGCAGGGTGGATGGTGAGCGCAGTCAATTTGGCTTGGAGAAGGCGAGAGAGGAGGGCGAGCATCGGTTTACCCTGGACATGAATCATAGCGACGGTTTGCATCATATCGATGCCAGAATTTCACCGATATTCCAAGAGAATCAAGAGTTCGCCGGCTATATGCTGATGTGTGAGGATGTCACCGAGCAGCTGCGTGTCTCGGAGCTGATCGCCTATCAGGCCAGCTACGATGCACTGACCGATCTGCCCAATCGACGCATGTTCCTCGATAGCCTGCAGAAGGCAGTGGCACGTAGCCGGCGCCATCAACACAAGGCGGCGGTACTGTTTTTTGATCTCGATAACTTCAAGAACATTAACGACTCCCTGGGGCATCAGGTGGGGGACAGCCTGTTGCGCCAAGTCGCCCTGCGCATGCGTTCCACGATTCGTGAAGAGGACACCGTGGCCCGTCTCGGTGGAGACGAATTTGTCATACTGATGCCCCATCTCGATAAGGAATCCGATGAAACAGCGAGCGAAGTGCAGGTGTTGGCCGACAAGATCCGCCACCAAATGATCAAGCCCTATGTTGTTGACGGGCACGAACTGCACATCACGACCAGTATTGGTATCGCAATATTTCCGGCTGCCGAAGAGACCCCGGACGATATCCTGCGGCAGGCCGACACCGCCATGTATCGTGCCAAGGAGTCTGGCCGCAACGCGGTACGCTTCTTCCTGCCCAGTATGCAGCGAGCCGCGGATGATCGTCTCAAAATATTGAATGAGCTACGTCAGGCCATACCGAAAAATGAACTCTGTCTCCACTATCAGGGGCAGTTCGATGCGCAGAAACAGCTAACCGGAATCGAGGCGCTGATACGTTGGAATCACCCTACACGGGGCCTGGTCATGCCCGCGGATTTCATCCCCCAGGCGGAAGAGAGCCGTCTGATCCTGGAGCTCGGTGATTGGGTATTGCACACAGCACTCAGTGAGTATAAGGAGTGGCGCAGCCGCCACGCTCAATTGCAGAATGTGCGTATTGCCATCAATGTCAGCTCACTGCAGTTCCGACAACAAGACTTCATCAATAGAATCGAACGCGCCCTCGGTGATACAGGTGCCGATCCCTCATGGCTTACCCTTGAGATGACCGAAAGCGTACTGCTTGAGGATTTTGAAGAGACGGTTGCACGGATCAATCATCTGAGGCAGCTTGGTGTCAGCTTTGCCATCGATGATTTCGGCACCGGATACTCATCCCTAGCCTATCTGAAACAGTTACCGGTAGATGAAATCAAGATCGATCGCTCCTTCGTCCGCGATATCCTGGATGATCCCAATGATGCGGCCCTGGTGGAGGCAATCATTACCCTTGCCAGGCAGATTGGCCTGGATATCGTCGCCGAGGGTGTGGAGAATCAGGAGGTGTTGGAGTTTCTTACCAGGTATGGGTCACTCATCTACCAGGGCTTTCATCTGGCGCGTCCCTGTGATGCTGAAAGTTTCCACAAGCACTATCTGATTGAAGATAACGAGTTGGCACAGGCATAACTCAAACACTCGTAACTACTGATAACCGGTGAGTTTATATACCTCCCGGCCACCTTGCTCCGCACGCACGCCATTGATATCAGGGCTGGACCGGAGTATCTCGACGACTTTGGTGAATTTTGGTGAAGGCAACGATTTCGCGAACTTCACCACAACGAAACCGTCGCGCATATAGCATTACTTATCATTCACTTGCGGCTCGGTTTAAAAGTAGTACTGGCACTGACAGAACGACTAAACCAGTCCATTGCCACAATGGCCCAAATATAAATATCAGTCCTCCCTGTGCGTCCAAGTGTATATACATAGAGTCAACTATTAAGCCCAGGCTAATACTGATTGACAATAGGCAGACAATCAAAGCGAATATGATTGCAGCTTTAGTTCTGGCTAGCTTTACCATGAATGCCTGGAAGCCATATGGAGACACGGCCCATAAGATAAAACCTATTGCAATCATTGAATAAGGTTTGCTCATGGAGTCCAAGCCTATTGCGAAAGTGGCCAGAGCGGCAATGGTAGTTAGAAGATATGCAGTACTTTTCATCAATATATTGTACGTAACACTTGGCCTGCAATGGTTATGTGTGGTTTGTTTAATTATGGAAACCTGTAAATTGGCCTCAACTTGGCGCCTGTATTGTCATGATAATTTGTAGGAATCCTTGTTAATTGCTTAAGTGATATCCATGTAAAACCGCAATAGACTAGGATAACAGGCCAAAGCTTTTTGATCATATGCTCCGCCAACAAGAACACAGTCAATACCTGCTGACAATGCACCTCCGAGGTCTCTTCGTACTGAATCGCCGATAACCAAACAGTCTTCTTTGGCAATGCCAAGGCGGTTGACTATCAGCTCAAATGGTTTAGGTGATGGCTTTACCATGCCATGATCTGAAGAAAATGAGATGGTGGAAAAACAATCCATTATTCCTTTCTCCTTGAAAGTCTTTAACCATCGCTCTTTTGGTGACCAGATATCGATGACAGCAGAGAGTACAAATTTGGATTTTAGCTGAAAAAGTACATCTATGTACGCATCTGGAATATATCCATGTTCGTGAAAGGCAAAGGTTTCAATGATGTTATTTACTTCGTCCGTGGGTAGGGAGAGATGAGTGACCTTGCTTACTGCATCATCAACTGAGGGGAAGTTGTGTCTGTAATTTTGATTCGGATAACGTTCATCCAGATAACTAAAAACATTTGTTATCAATCTGTTGATGATATCTTTAGATAGCCTGCCTCCAATCTCCGTGTAGTGTATTGAATAGTCTTCATCAACGCCGAATCTGTCTTCTCCAAACATGAAGGTGTTGTTCATATCAAGAAGCAGAGCCTTCTTGGATTTGAGTGTAGATGACTCCATACTTAGGTAGCTATAGTGTCAATAGAGTAGGGAAGGCTATTCATGCTAATGACAGACAAACGAAAGATCAAAGTGAGTACTAGATATTGTGATTCGACTAGAGTTCTATAATAGTCAGATATTATTTATTATTACAAATACAACAATTGCCACCAATAATACAATTACAAATATATTACCTATAGTATTAGTAACTTGCGTTCGTAACTCGTCTTCGTTTGGTTGATTGGCGTAGAAGTCGGCAATGTCAATGCCAGTGGTTACTACGTGATCAGGGTCATCCATTAATTTTAGCGCGTCCTCTAATTGGTCATCTATATAGACCCAAAGAGTAGGTTCCAGTAAAAATCGCGGAATAATCATCCTTGCGGTTTCAGCTCCCTGAATTACAGATGGTATGCCGTTAGCTTCCAACAGATCTTTATGAGTCTGGAGGGAATGGACATCGGCATTCCGGGTCAGCATTTTCATCGTTTGTTACACATAAAATCAGTAATAACCTGAATAAGCAGAGCGTGTGGCTGGTCGGTAATATTCACGCTCCAGTTTAACTATTTACTTCGCTAATAGATGAACGAACCTCCATCAGCGCAAATCCCAATAAATTTTCACCTTTCCAAAGATTGGGGTTCTCAGCTCTTTGGTCATCCGCCGCCAATCCAATGCCCCAGATTTTGTCTAACGGGCTTGCCTCGACCAGTACCCTATTGTTAGTTCCAAGAAGAAACTCTTTAAGATGGTTATTTTGGCCGAACTTTCCGTGATTGGCTGCCACCACGATTGAAAAGCGTTTTTCCAACCAAAGCGCCTCATCGAAGCCCTTGACCGAACGGCCAATCTTTTTGGCTTCACCCGGGGTTATGGCAGTTATTACCTTTTCTTCAGATGTCATATCCCCAAATAACCTGGCTTTTTCTGCCATCATATAGTGCTCAGCCGTCTGATATTTGATACCGTCCAGCTCAAAGGCTGCATCATACCATTGCGATAAACAGGTCTTTGAAACCCCGGATTTGGGCTTTTGGTGGCCCCAGAAGAATAGGTATTTCGCCCTGTTTCCCTGGTTTAGGTAGTTTATAAGATCAGATCTGCTTCTAATATTCATTGCGTTTCAATGTGATGTGTCTCACTATATAAAAGTCTTTACACATTACAACTGGCAAAACGAGCTCCATCTGGTCTTTCCAGTCTTTCGTAGAAGACTCTTGCTAAGAAGCGGTATTCATGGCCCATTGACATAACAAAATTAACACTGGGAAATGGCGAATTGGCTTGTATTACAGAATTCGTGCTATGGCAATATTCGTTTATTAACTTGTACAACCTCTCATCCTTGATATATTTGGATCGCATTAATCTGTCCAGAGATCGGAATGAATCAAGAAGTTTGCCGACTTCTGCATCATGATTACCGTCCTTGCTGCTTTTGTATTTTAGTATATTATTTTCTACGGTTTCTGGTAACTCCCATGAGCTCCACCATGCATTGGCAAATTTAGATGTAAAGTCGATTCTATAGTATTTTTCACCGTTTTCTTCTATAACGTTTTCTATATCTTGCTTGTTCAAGATAAATTCATTAGACCTCTCATTAAAAGTTTTTTCTGAAACGTAGAGGAAACCCAAGATCTCATTACTTTGCTGGCTATCAGGAGCGCATGAAGCAAGTAAGAAAGAAATCAAAACTATTATACTTATGTAAGTATTGTTATTTATATCCATATATACCCTATCACATACCTTTTGCGTTGAGCTGCAGCCCGCAGCGGCGTGAGGATTGAGCTATTCATCGCAAACAGTACGCGATAGAGGGCCGTATGAGTCAAACGCGTATATAAGATTTATATTTGAATGCGGCAAAGGCTACTACAATAAGAAAGAGTTCTAAAAATCCAACTGCGCCGCCGCCAGAATACCCTTCGCGATGTACTATTTTGACTTTTCCTGGTTCGGATTTTATTTTTTCTTTGAATTTGCTTAACTGCAAGTCTAAGTTGGCTGTCATTTTCTCGGCAGCATTTTTAAATCCATTCACACTATCTACGCGAAGCTCTTCACTTAGATTGACCGGTGTTGATCTGCCTTTGACATTGCTGGTGCCAGGTGCGCGAAAAAGCATTTTTCTACTCTCTATGTCATACACTGCGGTATCCAGCATTGTGCTGGTATCGTTTTTTTCACCCGAAATTATGTAGGCGCCAACCAATGTCCAATAGGTAATTGAAAGCAGCCCTTCATCAGTAAACTGAACCTGGTCATACGAGACTAGCGCAATCACATCTATTCCATACATGGTTTTAATCTGATCCAGGTTTTGAAAGCTGCCACCTTCGGTTAGATAGGCAGACGGAATAACTTCTATTTCACTAACAAATTCATATTTCCTGAAGTTATCAGCGACTGTCTCAAGAAGCTCCGATTTATCGGCTTCAGTTAATGAGCCGCCACCTACAATACCAGACCAGATATTAATCCCTCTGGACCTGGATGATTGCTCGGGTACAAAAGCAATACCCACTTTTATCGGAATATTCAGCGTGGGTATAGAGGGCTGAATGACTGTTTTCGAATCTTTTGGATAAAGATAATCTACAACACTACTTTTTGTTCTGGTTTGCTGTCCGGCACATGCAGATAGCAGTGAAAACAACACTAAAACTATGATACCTATTGATGCTCTATAATTTACACTCATATTTATACCCTACAAACTACTGTGTCTCTGAACTGTATGGATCTAACGCTTTGGTCAAGGAGTCGCAGTGGTGCGGAGGATCTGCGGCCGTAAGGAGCATACTTGATCCGTTAGTTGGTTAGATCGTTCTAACCGCGAAGATCTGAATAGAAGTTTTCCCATCCGTCTACTGCCTTGTACTTATCCTGTACTCTCTTTTTAATCTTACCTTTACTTGCTTTGTACCAATTCACGAATTCATGCCAATAGGCTTCACCAGATCCCATGCGCCACCCTATAGATCCCAAGGGTATATTTGGGTACTTCACCCAAGGTGGTACCATAAGGCATTCATCGTCGTAGTCTGGTATTTCTGGACCAGGAAATGGTTCTATTTGTTTCATTTTCGTTAAGCCTAACACAGCCTACAGATGAGCAGGCGCGTTAACGACTACATCAACTGAAGCCAACAGTTATGTGGTTTTAACCAATGGCTGCTCATTGAGGAAGAGAACCAGGTCTTCAAGAGTTTGTACTTTTCCATAGAATTTATTCCTTTCTGTGTTTTCTAAGGATCTTCCTGTTCTTTGGGCTATTTCCTCAAGTATATCCATCTCCAAATCATCAGAATCAATTCCCAGCAAATCAAATATATCATCATTTGCCTCAAGAGGGAGTTTGGCTCCAGGCATAGCCACATATTCTTGGATTTGCTCGTAGACTGCTCTGATGACCCATGTGTCTACTTTGTGCTTTTCGAAGGATCGAGCAAACTCGCAGATACTTTTTTCTTTTCTTTCTTCTAGGAGTATGGATAACTTCATCTTTCTTCGATTATTCTCATAGCGACTTGCGAGATATACCAAGGGTATAAGTAACACAGTCCATGGCTCTTTCCAGACTAGGAAAGCCAATACAGAGAGCATAACGATAATAAATACCCACTCTTTAATACCCATTGGTTCATTGGGTGGTTCATACGGCGGCATGTTTCTGCTTGGCTTTCTCATGGCTTACTGTACGTAATATCTCACCTAACCAGGCGAGTGGTGGCGAGTTCCGATAAAGGCCCTTGTTAATCTCTCACCCATAATTTTACCTGTTTGGTAAGTATCTCGCTTCAGCGGGCGTGTGCTAGCGAACGACATTATACGCTTGTTATATCCGTTGTTAGTTGTAGTACTTTTTAAGTTTAATGTTGAGCTTTTCGCTGTCGACGTTGAAAGCAATAGCATTGTAATGAAGCCAAGGCTCATTGACGTTCCATTTTTTGAAAAACTCATCATAGCTCTGTGTGATTTTTCTACCGGGATCGGCATCATTTAAGAAAACTTGCCTGCGATAATTATCGTAGCCCGTAACAACTCGGTAATGACCTGTAGACTTTACTCCTTTCCAGTATTGATGGACGATCACTGGTATGCCATCGGATAGGTATTGTTGAACTATTTTCCAGATTTTGTATTTCTGTTTTTCTGCTTTGATCGGATCGCTTGATAGGTGTTTGTACTTATGATTTTTAGTATTGGAAAATTGTTTTAGAAACTCCCTCATTGTACTGGTTCCTGTTCCGGGGTATCGACCCCAATCAATGATAGGGGTTTCAAGGATGCCTGACTTTTTAACCCTCTTTGCTTCAGGATTAAATGTGAGAATATTGTATGCAATATCGAGCTGGTTATATTTATTTATGCCCCAGTAGCGAAAAATCATTTCTATGGTTGCTGGTCCGCATAAAGCTTTGCCTTGCTTAACAGTAGGCACATCTAATTTTACACGATCTAATATCTGCGCATTGGCGCAAAATGAGAAGAGTGTAAATGCTATAATTAAAAATTTATTCATCGAGTATTTCCATAAATATAACAGGTGGTTATATTGCCGGCTCTGAATATCGTGTTATACCGCCGGCTCTAAATATCGTCTTATGCCGCCAAATGTTCTCTAACGAGTCCAATTGCATGGAGCGACCCATCTCATGGAATAAAGAGAACCGTCCACAGATCCCGGAAAAGAGATTTTCTGGCGCAAATAGAGTGAAGTGCTGAAACTTTTCTGTATACCTGAACGCTCGATTCCCTGGTATCGGTGACATGTTGAGTCCCTCATTGACGACCACCCCAATACGCGACTCAAGGAATAAAGCATAGCCATTGTAGAGACTTGGCAGGGTAAAAATAGTAGAAACCTTCATGTCAATGAACGGCAGTTCAGGCAAAAAGTTGACGCGCTTAGACTTCTTTTTTGTCACTGCCTGAAATTGCATTGACTCAACCAGATTGTCTGGGATCACTGGATTTCCGGTTGCAAAACTCTTGGGAAGGATCTTCCTAACCTTGCCTGGATCAACCGTTTTCTTCTGTTCCATTACGGAAAGCATCCCTGTGACTGCGGAGAAATTGAACTGGCTTCTCTTTTAGAACATTTAACCATAAACCGCAAGGTCTTCGGGGCTGCACAGGGACTGGCACGCTATGGATGACGGCCCTACCTATAAATGGTAATACTCGATCCGCAGAAAGAGGGATAGTATTCAGCAATCCGTTGATTGTGTTTTGCTGCTGAAAGTTCAATTAAAACTAGAAGTGAACTGCGGGTAACAACAGATCTGATTCTAGTCAGGAGGGGGAGCGTTGGTCCATTTACTATCAAAACTTGGTAGTTTCATGTGTATGGTGTTTGCCACTCAGCTTTTGGCAAGTGAAGAGGCCATACAACAATTAGTAGCAACAAAAAGCTGCCAAAAGTGCGATCTCAGACAGGCCGACCTGCGCAACCTGGATCTGAGTGGTGCCGATCTGCGCCACGCCCAACTCGACAACGCCATGCTTTACAATTCGGATCTGAGTGCAGCGCGGCTGGAAGGCGCCAGCCTGAGGGGGGCGAGCTTTGCCCGCGCCAATCTGCAGGGGGCTTCGCTGCAGGAACTCGATCTCACCCGGGGGAGATTCAGTCGCGCCAACCTGAGCGGAGCGGATCTGAGGGGAGCGAATCTGACCCAGGCGAATCTGCAAGGGACGGATCTCACCGCTGCCGATCTGAGCGGTGCAAACCTCGATGCCGCATCGCTTTTGGGCAGCCGTCTCGATGCGGCGCGTCTCGCTGCAGCGATCCTAGACAATGCCAATCTGCGCGGGGTTGATCTCTCCAACACAGCGGATCTGGCCAATGCCCGTTTCCAAGGGGCCGATCTGCGCATGGCAAAGCTCTCTGGTTTGGCGCTGCAGGGTATGGATTTTAGCGGTGCCAGACTGCTCAAGGCCGATTTTGGCGGCAGCAATCTCAAGCAGGCCCTGTTCGTCGATGCGGAATTGAAAAAGGTGGTATTCGTCGATGCGGATCTGCGCCAGGCCAACTTTCAGGGGGCGAGGATGCACGGTGTGCGACTCAGCGGGGCGAAGCTGGAGGGGGCTTTATTGCAGGGTCTTGAGCTTAGCGGAAACCTGATCGGTGTCGACTTTTCCCAGGCGAGGATCTCCCGGGTGCGCTTTAACGGTGCCAATCTGAAACAGGCCAATTTTCGTCAGGCACATATGGAGTATGTGGATCTGGAGGGGGCCAATCTCTACGGCGCCGACTTTACCGGCGCGCAGTTGAAACGCTGCAACCTGCGCCGGGCGAATCTGCGGCAGGCACGCCTCGCGGGGGTCGATCTCACGGGCAATGTTGTTGAAGGTGCCAAGGGACTGGAAGCTTCGGCTGATCAATAGCCGAGGCTAATGAAAACTCATGACGGCATCGGCCAAGGGGCGGTCAGGACTTGAACAGATCCTCTGCCGCCTGACGCAAGCTATCCTCGGATTGGCTGGAGTCGCTGCCCACCGGGTCGGCGCTAGGTTCGAAATAGCCGCAAAAGTTGGCCCGATCCTTCTCCATCACCCGATCCGCCATCGGCTCTTCGCACTGGTTGGGGCGGCTGGGGGCATACCAGCGGCAGTTGCGGCAGACCCGGGTCGGTTTGTTGCAGGCGCGGCAGTTGGTTTCGCGGCCGTAATCGACAGCCTCCAGTTCGCTTCCGCAGTTCCAACATCTACCGTTTAGGGCTTCATTCATTATTCTGTTCCTGCTGCATGGCTATTGGACCTGGCTGCTGATGGCGATGAAGTCGTTGGCCATCATTTCGGCGTCATGGGGAGGGCTGAAGTAGGCGTGGAAGCGCCCCTGGGGATCGACCAGGACAATGGAGGCGGAGTGGTCCATGACATAGCCCATGGCGCTGTCCTCGGTTTCGACGCGCCTATAGAGTATACCCAACGGCTTGGTGAGCTCTTCCAGTGCCGCCTCGGTCCCGGTTACACCAAGAAACGAGGGGTCGAAATAGGTGACATACTCGGCCAGGCGATCGAGGGTGTCACGCTCGGGATCGACGGAGACGAAGGTGACCTGGTAGGGCTTGTCACTCTTTTGTGCCTGGATCCGCTGATGCATCTCAGAAAACAGGGTCAGGGTCGTGGGACAGATATCGGGACAGTAGGTATAGCCGAAGCTCATGAATGTCCACTGGCCCTGCAGGCTCTGATTATCGAAGGTCACACCCTTATGGGAGGTCAGGGAGAAGGGTTTCAGCGGCCTGAACTCAGGCATCAGCAATGCCTGCTGGGTCTTCGGGGGCTCCACAGCCGGTGGTTGCGAAACCTTGGTTGGTGTGAGGTACCAGGCAAGCAGGCCCGCTGCGATTGCCCCCGCGGCAAGCAGCGGTAGGGCGATTGGGCGTGGAGAGTCGTTTGCATTCATTGTTTCGTTATTCTCGCTGTCTTGAAAACCATAGAAGGGTTACCAACAGTAGCAGCAACAGGGCAGCGCCCCCATTGTGGGCCACCGCGATGGATAAGGGAAGATGACCGAGCACATTGCTGATACCCAGGGTGATTTGCAGTGTCAGCAGCAACAGCAGGGCAACGCCCAACCTTCTCAACAGGGGGGAGGTGTCGGGGCGAGTCAACTGCCAGACCAACAGGCCCAGGGTGAGGGCGGTGAGCAATGCGCCGATGCGGTGGGTCATGTGAATCGCGGTGCGCGCACTGTTTTCCAGCACGCCGAATTCGTAGTCGATACCCAGCCCCCGCCACAGCACAAAGGCCTCGCGGAAATCCATCTCCGGCCACCAGGAGCCGGCATAGCAGGTGGGGAACTCGGTGCAGGCCAGGGCGGCATAGTTGGTGCTGGTCCAGCCCCCCAGGGAGATCTGTAATAGCAATATCACCAGTGATATGCGTATCCACCAGCGCTGTGAGCTGGTGGTGTCGATGGCGTGGGTAGTGCCGACCGGTCGCAGTTTCAACACCAGCAGCCCGAGCAGCACAAAGGTGGCGAAACCACCGAGGAGATGGGCGGTGACGATGAAGGGTTTAACCAGCAGGGTGACGGTCCACATGCCAAGGGCGGCCTGAAAGATCACCAGCAGTAGCAACAGGGTGGGCAGCAGCAGGGGTTGGTTGAAGTGGCGTCGGCCTCGCCAGGCGAGGATCGCCAGCAGCAGGATGGCAATCCCCAGGCTCCCCGCCAGATAGCGGTGGACCATCTCTTTCCATGCCTTGCCGCTATCCAGGGGGCGCTCGGCATAGCTTTGGTTGGCCTGCGCAACCGCCGCGGCGTCCTCGGGCACCACCAGCTTGCCGTAACAGCCCGGCCAGTCGGGGCAGCCCAGTCCCGCGTCTGAAAGGCGCACATAGGCCCCCACCAGAATGACACAGAAGGCCAACAGGCAGGTGAAAAGGGCCAGGCGGTATTGGCCGGCGAAGGGTGATTGGGCTAGGTTCCGCATGGTTTTCTCAATCCTCTCACATTCGCTTGCAGAAAAGGCCTTTGAGTGGGAGTGGATAAGACCCTATGATCACACCTGGCCCAGAATAGGCCGGTTGCCGATGTCCGCTTAGCTTCCTACCCAGTTTGCCGCATCGATTTTAACAATATCGATGTGTGAGATTCCTGGAAGCTAGGGTTCTAATTCATACTAATGCTAGAGGCATACGCAAGAATTGGCCAACGCTTTCCAAGACAACTCGAGCCCACAGAGACTACTTTGCTTACATCGAGAGCCGAATCAATGGTTGAGTATCATGTGTAATCAAGAAACTTATCAACTCACAACAGTGGGGTGTTGAATATTGATCTCAATCGATGACAGCGCGGTGTTCGGCATAGCCACTCCTGAGCAGGGGCAGCGTAGGTTGGTACTGAAATGGCTACGCTTGGGGGTGTTGGCGCTGGGCCTGGCTGGTCTTTTCGCCCTGCTATTGGTGCTATCGCGCACCCCGGGCAGCGAGGCCTTCTTCCCCTGGGTCGATTTTTTCCGTACCGCCCTGGTGGTGCATGTGGATCAGTCGGTACTGATCTGGTTTCTTGCCATGTCCGCGGTGGTCTGGTCGCTGAATGTCCAATCCCGATCGGGGCTGGCTTGGATCCAGCATCCTGCCTATCTGCTGGCCTTGATTGGTACCCTGGGGGTAGCCCTGTCGGCCTTTGTCGGCGACGGCTCGCCGCTGATGAATAACTATGTGCCGGTATTGCAGCGGCCCCTGTTTTTTATCATGTTGGGTCTGTTTGTTGTCGGTATCGCGCTACAGTCGATGACCGGGGTGAGCGTCAGCCGAGGCTTCTCCCGGGATCACTCCCATCTCCCCAGCCTGGCGGGATTCACTGTCGCCCTGGCCTTTCTGGTCTCCCTAGGCGCGCTGGTCACCGCCTGGCTGCAGATGCCCGTCGAGGTGACGGGGCAAAACTACTATGAGTATCTTTTCTGGGGAGCGGGGCATACCCTGCAGTTCGCCTACACCCAGCTGATCATGCTGGCCTGGATCTGGCTTGCCCTCCATAGCGGGGTGGTTCTGCCTGGCCATTCCCGTTGGTATTTCTGGTTGTTGATTCTCGGTATCGCCCCGGTCGCGCTGGTGCCGGTGATCTATCTGTTGCACCAAACGGTAAGCATCGAATCGAGGAGTGCCTTTACCCAGCTGATGCAATATGGCGGCGGCCTCGCCGTGACCCCGGTGGGGCTATTGATCCTCATCGGTCTGATGCGCGCAGAGCCCGCGCAGGGGGCACAGCGCCCCCTGCGGCGCAGCCTCTGGATGTCGATGCTGCTCTTCTTTTCCGGTGGTGCCATCGCCCTCTTCATCTCCGGGGTCAATACCATCATACCGGCCCACTACCACGGCTCTATCGTGGGTGTCACCATGGGACTGATGGGGTTGGCCTATCTGCTGCTGCCGAAGCTGGGGTATGCGCCGGTCAGCGGTCGCCTGGCGGAGCTGCAGCCCTGGGTCTACGGCAGCGGACAACTGCTGCATATCACAGGACTGGCTGTCTCCGGCGCCATGGGCATCCAGCGCAAGACGGCGGGAGCCGCACAGGGACTGGATAGCCTCTCCGCGAAGCTGGCGATGGGTGTGATGGGTCTGGGCGGCTTGCTTGCGGTCATCGGAGGGATTATCTTCGTCTGGCTTATGTTGGGTATCTTTCTCAAGCCGAGGACCTAGGGGATTATGTTCGGGGGCAATTGGGCAATGAAACGCTATTTCAGCTTTTTTACTATCTGTTTGTTATTCAGTGGTGCATTGCAGGCCACCAGTGAGCCTCCATTGGCGCCCGATTTCTCACTCCCGGGTGTGACTGACCGCGTCACCCTTAAGTCTTACAAAGGCATGGTGGTACTGCTCGATTTCTGGGCCTCCTGGTGTGAGCCCTGCCGCGCCTCGTTTCCCTGGATGAACCGAATGCAGGCCAAATACAGTGCTCAGGGCCTGCAGGTGATCGCCATCAATCTGGATAAGGATCCCGCACTGGCGGAGGCTTTTCTGAACAAGATCAGGGTGGAGTTTGCCATCGCCTTCGATCCCGAGGGCAAGGTCGCCTCTCTGTATGGTCTGCAAGGGATGCCGGCCTCCTTTCTCATCGATCAACAGGGGCGTATTCATAGCTCCCATGTCGGATTTTTCCATGCTGAAAAGGAGAGACGGGAACAGGAGATCAGAAAACTGCTGAAACCTCTGTAGTGGTTGGTCCTGTACCCGCTATCACAATTCTATTGTTGCTGCAGCTGTAAATTATCGTATTTAAGCAAAAGTTAAGAAATCTCTGATCTAATCCAGGTTCATTTCCAACACCGCCATCGTTCTTTGTGAGTGCGTAACATGACTCCTATTGCAGTCCCTACGATTGTTGCTGCCATGGCGCTACTGGGCGGCTGTGCGAACCTGGGGGTTGAACCTTGGGAGCGGGACCTGCTTGCCAAGCCGGAGATGCAGCTGATTGCGGATCCAATAGAGGCGGGCCTGGATGACCATATCTACTTCAGCAAAGAGGCATCGAGCGGCGGACGCAGTTTTGCCGGCGGAGGATGCGGGTGCAACTGAAAAAGCAGAAACAGATCCGTGCTACTCTCACCGCGGCCACCTGCAGTTTGTTGGGTGTTCAAGGCGGGGAGGCCGCTGCCGAGGCGGGGGATTGGGATTTCGACAGTGCAGTGCTCTTCTACTCCGAGGTCGATAGGGTCACGGCCATCGAGCCTGTGATCACAGCCCAGCGGGATTTTGGCGATGAACGAAAACTGAACCTCAAAATGGTCTTCGACTCCCTCACGGGGGCATCGGCCAACGGGGCCACGCCGAGCGACCAACCCCAGACCTTTACCAAGCCCTCCGGTGAAGGCAGCTATACCACCGATGCGGATGAGACACCCCTTGACGATACCTTCAAGGATTTTCGCGTCGCCCTGAGCAGTCAGTGGGAGCAGCCGCTCAATCGGGACTATAAAACCAGCTTCGGTGCCAATTTCTCTGCCGAGTATGACTATCTTTCGCTGAGTATAAATGCTTCCCTATCCAGGGATTTCAACAAGCGCAATACCACCCTCAGTGCCGGACTATCGGTGGCCAATGACACCATCAGTCCCGACGGTGATATCCCCATAGGTTTCTCCAGTATGGTTGTCGATAGCGGCCAGGCCGGTTTTGATCAGGCATTCGATGCGACCCGGGAGAGTGGGGAGGATACCAAGACCACGGTGGATCTGATCTTCGGTCTTACCCAGGTGATCAGCCGCCAGACGCTAATGCAGTTGAGCTACTCGCTGAGCGACGCCAGCGGCTATCTGACCGACCCCTTCAAAATTATCAGCGTGGTGGGGAGCGATGGCCGTCCGCTCGACTACCGCTATGAGCATCGCCCCGATTCGCGTTTGAAACATGGGCTCTATTGGCAGCTGAAGCACCACTTCACCCGGGATATTCTCGATCTCTCCTACCGTTTCTATACCGATGATTGGGACATTACCTCTCACACCATCGATGTTCGCTATCGCTGGATCTTTGATCCCAACCATTTTATTGAGCCCCATTTCCGCTACTACAGTCAGAGCGAAGCTGACTTCTATCAGCGGTTTTTCCGCCAAGGAGAGCCACTGCCGGAGTTCGCCTCCGCGGATTACCGACTCGGTGAGTTGACCGGCATCACAGTTGGACTTAAATATGGTTTAAAACTGGCAAATCAGCGGGAGATGAGCCTGCGTATGGAGTACTATCTGCAAAGCGGAGAGAACAAGGATGGCAGCGCGCCCGGCATCTTGAGTGAGATGGATCTGTTCCCGGATGTGGAAGCGATCATCCTCCAGTTCAGTTACAATTTTTAGCGGTCATGGATCGACAATGACCCGAGAGGAACGGCAGATGGACCAGCCTTCAGCAGTAAAAATCGAACCGGGTTATATAAAACAGCAGGGGCCACTTACCCTCGAGGCAATGGACGGCTACTGGAGGGGCTCTTTCCAGGCGATGGCCAGCCCCTGCGAGATCTTCATGGAGGTCGAGGAAGAGGAACTTGCCTGGAGACTGTTACACTGTGCGGCAGATGAAGCCCGACGCATTGAAGCGAAATTCAGTCGCTATCGCGACGACAATATAGTCCATCAGATCAACAACAGTCATGGCCGAACCATCGAGGTGGATGGGGAAGTGGCACAACTGCTCAATTTCGCCCAGCTGTGCTGGGAGCTCAGTGACGGACTGTTCGACATCACTTCAGGGGTGCTGCGCCGTGTCTGGCGCTTCGATGGTGGCAGCACTATTCCCGATTCCACTACCATCGAGGCGCTGTTGCCACTTGTCGGTTGGCGGCATGTTGACTGGTCACCACCCTATCTTACCCTGCCGGAGGGCATGGAGATCGATTTCGGCGGTATCGGCAAGGAGTATGCTGTCGACAGGGTGTTGCTGCAGCTGCAACAACAGACAGATACCGGCCTGCTGGTCAATTTCGGTGGCGACATCAACACCAACGGCCGTAGGGGAGGGGATGGGATCTGGTCCATCGGGATCGAGGATCCCGGCCGGCTCAATAGCGCATCGGCTATACTTAAAATCCGCCAAGGTGCCCTCGCCACCAGTGGCAATACGCGCCGCTACCTACAGCGAGACGGTAAACGCTACGGTCATGTCTTGAATCCCAAAACCGGCTGGCCTGTCGCCTATGCACCCAGTTCGGCAACTGTTGCCGCTGACACCTGTACCGAGGCTGGAGTCTTGGCAACCTTCGCCCTGTTGCACGGCAATGACTCCGAAGCCTTCCTCAAGAGTCAAGAAGTCAGATATTGGTTGAGGTTTTGAAACCGTAAAGCATGATCTAGACTTGAAGAGTCGACATCGCTACAGCTTCAGTTCTATCCCATGCTCTATTTCTCCTATGGTTCAAACATGTCAAGCAGGAGGCTCTCGAGTCGAGTGGCTGCTGCAGAATTCGTCACCATCGCAACGCTTCATGGTCATGAATTGGTTTTTCATAAAAAAGGTAAAGATGGCTCGGCGAAGTGTGATGCCTTTGAAACAAACAGCAACAAACAGTTTGTGATGGGTGTGGTATATAAGGTTTCAAATGCTGACAGGGTGAGGCTCGATCGGATAGAGGGAGTAGGGAAGGGCTATGAGAGGAAAGCGGTTGAAATTGTCACCCCTCTGGGAAAACCGCTGGCTGCCTATACCTATTACGCAACCCATATCGATGCCACCTTGAAGCCGTTTGACTGGTATAGACATCATGTCATTACTGGTGCATTGGAGTATGAGCTGCCAAACTCTTACATCGACAGTCTGCGCAATATTGATACGGTGCAGGATCCCGATTCAGCAAGACATGCATTGGAGATGTCAGTCTATGATGCAGTGTCTTCCAAGTTGCAGTAGCACCATAGTTCACTTAGGCACCACTGCCTTGAATACCGCATCGGCAATTTCGTCGGCCAGTGATGGATCATGAACAGCCCTGGCGAGGGTAACCCCACCAATCAGTAGCGCCAGTTTACTCCATGTTTTATCCAGCCCATCCTGTTGTCTGCTCCCGTGCAGCCCCTGGTTGAAGTTGTGCGCCGCTCTCTGCAGTTCCAATTGGTAGAGTTTGCGGGTTGCGGTGTCGGAGCGCATGACTTCCGGGCTAAGGCTCTGCAGCCCGCAACTCTCTGCCAGATCGGTGCAGCGTTTTTCACCAAGGTAAAATCGTGCGAACGCTTGCAGCCAGTCATCACCATGGGACTCCTGAAATCCTTCAACCGCGGTGCGAAACTCTCCTACGCCCAAGGCAACGGACTCCTTAAAGGCCTCGGCCTTGGATCCGAAGTGCTTGTAAAAGGTGCTAGAGGTAACCCCTGCATCCTTGGCCAGGCCATCGATGCCTGCCGCATTAAAACCTTTGCGACGAAATCCTCTGTTTATGGCCCGGAGTATCCGATTTCGTGTCTCTTCTCTCTTCACTGAATCCTGTCTCATGGTAATCTCTTTTTACCTATTCCTTCAAGACAATAGCCAAGAGGATAACGGTCGTTATTTCAATTTTCAAACAATGACAGCGAATGTTACTGCATCGGCAGCTCTCCACCTCGTAATTCCAGTTACCCATTTGTAAGGGAAAGAGCCATAATTGGAGGCTTAAACAATCCTGATCACCCGCGATTTTCAGCTATGAAACCGGTAAGCGAACAATACGCAAAGCTATTGTATTTTTTGATCACTCGGGAATTCGGTAGGTGATTTGGGCCCGTCTCTGTGGACTTAAGATGTCGAGGAAAGTCGCTGTAAACCCATCCGTGGGCGCTCGATGGCCGCTTCCCTGCGGCCAACGCTTTCCTCGACATCTCAAGTCCACAGAGACTACGATGCTTAAATCAAGAACTGGCTCAATGGCTGAGTATTGTGAGTAATCAGGTAAACAACTTGACCATATCAATGGTTAGAGAAGTTATTGCCGTACATGATATTCAACCGATAGACCTGTGGTGTGTAAGGAGAACTCATGAAACCCAATTTCCATGCCGGTAAAAATATCGCAGTCAAAGTGCCATCCCACGAATATGACCAAACAGTTCTGTTCTACGAGGAGATACTCGGCCTGCAACGAATACCCTCCAACTCTGCGGATCAATTCGAGTCAGTCAGCTTCGAGTTTGGAGACAAAAATCTTTGGATCGACAGGATCGCCGGGTTGAGTCAATCCGAAGTATGGTTGGAGATTGAGACTGATAATATCGAATCGGCTAAACAATATTTAACTGATCAGGGGTGTGCAATCAGGGATGAGATAGAACCGCTTCCAGAGGGGTTCAAGGGGTTCTGGCTTAGCGGGCCGAACAACATTATTCATCTTGTTGTTGAGTAAGTCTCGAGTCGTTGAGAAAGAGTCCGCAAATGAACGCGAATAAACGCAAATGATCTGGATTTTGTAATTTAAGTATTTAATAAAATCACATTCCATCTTATTGTATGGTTACAGCGTTGTGTAATAAAACAATCGAGTCAATGCTAAAGATAGCAAAATACACTTTGCTTTGATTTGCGCTTATTCGCGTTCATTTGCGGACAGACTATCTGACCCTCAAAGGATCTATATCGACCATGAAAGCCGTTGTCTACAACAACTACGGTCCGCCGGAAGTGCTCCAACTGGAAGAGTTGCCCAGACCCGTTCCCAAGAATGATGAGCTGCTGATAAGGGTCCATGCCGCCGAGGTTACAAAGACCGATTGTGAAATGCGCGGTTTCAATTTCCAGGTGAAATGGTTCATGCCTTCGTTAAGGTTGATGCTAGGCCTTATCAGGCCGAGAAAAAGGATACTGGGGGGCTACTTCGCCGGTGAGGTGGAGGCAGTCGGAAAAGATGTAATACGGTTCAAAAAGGGGGAGTCCCTGTTCGGCTCGACCCGGCTGCGTCTTGGCGCTTACGGAGAGTACTTGACCCTCACGCAGAGCTACACGCTGGCGCCTATACCAAGCAACCTCAGCTTCGCCGAGGCGGCGGCTGTTCCCTTGGGTGGTTTGAACGCACTCCACTTTATGCGCAAGGCGAAGATCAAAACCGGGGAGAGGGTCCTGATCAATGGCGCGGGTGGCAGTATTGGTACCTTTGGTGTGCAGATAGCCAAGGCGATGGGCGCGGAGGTGACCGCGGTAGACAGTGCTATCAAGGAGACCATGTTGCGCGAAATCGGTGCCGACCATTTTATCGACTATACCAAGCAGGACTTCACTGAAAGCGGCCAAAGCTACGATGTCGTCTTCAGCATGGTGGCAACAACACCGTTTGCCAAAGTCATCAACCGGCTCAATAAAAATGGGCGTTACCTGATGGCAAATCCCCGTGTCAGCGATATGCTGAGGTCGCTTTGGATCTCACGGTTTACAGACAAACAGGCTATGTTCGCGTTTGCGGGAGAGACCGAGGAGGAGTTGCACAGCCTCAAGGAGATGATAGAGGCGGGTGAGATCAAACCGGTAGTCGATAGGGTCTACGCAATGCAAGAGGTAGTCGAGGCCCATCGCAGAGTGGAGACGGAACAGAGGCTTGGATCGATTGTAATCACCTATTTCTCCAGGGTGTAGGCCATGGCATAGTTGACGGGCATTGGGCATTCGACCTGGGAAGGCGGATGTGGTAACGGTTGCGCGGCATCTATGGCCTTGCCCGCGGCTTTGCGCAGCAGGCCGTGGCGTCCGCTGATCTTCAATTCACTGACCTTGCCATCGCAGGCAAGGCTGAAGCTGACCTCTATCTTGCCTTCGATCTGTCTGCGACGCGCAACCGTGGGGTAGTACTTATTTGCCTCGATTTTGGCCAATAACTTCGCCAGATACTGCGCCCTTAAATCCACCCTGGGTTGAACTCGGGGTGGAGGTGGTTTTGCTACAACCTGTTTCTCCTCTGCCGGGGGGGCAGGTTGTCTCTCTACCACTACCGGTTTTGGTATGGGTTTGGTTTTACGCTTTTTCTTGATCTTTGGTTTGGGTTTTGGCTTTGGTTTCACCACCTTTTTAGGCGGTGGTTCCGGGGGTGTTACGACCTCGGGGATGGGTTCCGGAAGTGGCCGTTGAAACGACAGCTGTACCAGCATGGGCGGCATTTTCTCTTCCACGGCCGCGGTGGCAATCATCTTCTCAGACCAATTGGTCACAAGCATGAGATGCAGCAGCAGGGAGAGGGATAGCGCCAGCATTCGCCAGCCGGCGTTGCTTCGGATCATGGCTTTTCAGTGAGGATATCCAGAGATTCGGCGCCGGCCCTGCGCGCCGCGTCTATGACCCTTACCCCGGCACCAAAGGCAGCGGCTTGATCACCCTTGAGCCTGACATAACGCTTGTTGGGGGCATGCAGGGCGCCGCGAAGTCTCTCCTCGAGGGTCTCCAGGGTGGCAGCCTCTTCATCCACCAGCAGATTGCCATTGGGTAGCAGAACGACCTCGACGGTATCATCCTCCTCACTGGGTTGGCTGGTTTGTGCCTCTGGCAGCTGAATATCTATGGCCTGGTCCTCGATAAAGTGGGCGGTGAGCATGAAGAAGACCAACAGCAGGAAGACGATATCGATCAGCGGCGTGAGGTTGAGTACATGGCTGGAGCGCCGTTTGAACTCATACTCCATCGGTGATGTTCTCCCACTTGTGCGTCTGCTGCGTCTCTGTTGATAGTTCCGATTCTGTACTTCTTCTCTCCAGCAGGAGGGCAATACAGCGACTCATCTTCCTGGCACGGCGTTCAACGTTCCCTTCGAGAAAGTGGAGCATCAACAGCAGCGGTATGGCTACCGCCAGTCCCACACCGGTGGTGATCATCGCCTCCCAGATGCCGCCGGCCAGGGCCTGGGCATCCACCTTGCCACCTGCCTGCTCGATCACCATGAAGGCCTTGATCATGCCGGTGATAGTACCGAGAAGGCCTAGCAGGGGGGCGGTATTTCCCAGAATACTCAAGGTGCGCAGGCCAAACTCCATGCGTTGGATCTCCTCACTCCTCACCCTTTCACCGACACTGCGTAGGTCGTTGATGCCTTCCTTTTTGGCCTCTGCGACGGCACGGATGATATTCGCCTCGGGGCCTCGGAGTTGGCTCAACTCCTGTTGAGCCGTGGAGTCGTCAAGCAACTGGCCCAGTCTCTGTTGCCACTCTCTTGGCAGTTGGCGCAGTCGTAGATAGAGAAAATAGCGTTCCAGGACGATTGCCAGCCCGATAGAGGAGTAGAGGGCGAGAATCCAGATGACCGGCCCGCCCTTTGCGAGTAGTTCAGTGATATTCATGGTGTGATCCATCCTAAAGCGGTGGCACAACCGATCAGGACAAGCAGTCCGATGCTGGTATTTTCCAGGGCGATGCGGTGGTGTGCCAGGTGGAGTCTGATCTGCTGGCCGAAGTGGGCGACGCCGAAGGCGAAGATCAGGGTGGGCAGAAATACCGCTCCCAGGGCAAAGCCCGCACCGAGGGAGGCACCGGTGATGATGCTGGCGCTGGTGGCCGCGGCGAGTATCAACGTGGTCAGAGGGGCGCAGGGATTCAATGCCATGCCCAGTCCCATCAGGTAGAGCCCGCCGGGCAGGCTGCTTCTTTGCATGGTGCCTATTGTCGGTACTCTGTTCTTGGTGAGTTCTACAACTTGGCTGGTCTGACAGGTCGATGAACATTCGCCATGGCGACGGCGAAGCAGAATGGAGAGTGCTACCGCAATCGTAGCTCCCCCCAGGAGCCAGCGAACCCATGGACCGGCAACCAGATCCTCCACCCAGAGTCCCATCCAGCCGGCTGCAGCCGCCAACAGGGTGTAACCGCTGACGCGGCCCAGGGAGAATGGCACCAGGGTTCGCCAGGCATCACCTATCCCCTGGTCGCTGCAGGTGAAGACCGGTCCCAGATAGGGGAGGCAGGCGATATTGCAGGGTCCGGCACCGAAACTGAGCCCCAGCAGCAACGCGGCGCCAAAACTGAGGCTGACCGGCTCAATGGGAATCATGACGACTCGGTCTCTGGGGTTGCCGGCTTTTTCTTCAACCAGGCGATGAGATTGCTCTTCTCCCACTGGGTCTGCTGTTTCTTACGCTTTTTGAAGTATTGTGGGCTGGAGCTGAAAACAGGGAAGAAGGTGTATTTCAGCTGCAGCACATCCTTGTCGGGACAGAACTCCACACAGCGCCCACACAGGGTACAGTCCTCAAAGGTTACATTGCGGCTCTCCATGTCGGTGTGTATCTCGCGGATATCCATGGGGCAGGCCTTGGCGCAGAGAGCGCAGCGATCACAACGGGGGGTGCCGTTCTTGACCAGACGCAACAGGCCGATTTTGCGAAATACCGCATGCATCGCCAGCATCGGGCAGATGCGGCAGAAGGGCTGGCGCACGGTCAACGCCAGGGCGATCATCAGGCCGAAGAGAAAATCGGCCAACAGCGACGTCACGATGGTGGTTGTATTGGCGGTGTCGAGGTAGACCTGAGAGGTATCCCCGGTGGCCAGGGTGGTGAGGATGCGACTGGGGCAGATACGGCAGAAAGGATCGCCCAGATCGTGATTCAACATGCCCATGCCGGTTAGCAGGGGAAATGCGAAGACGAGCAGAAGCAGGATGAACCACTTCACCGGGCGAATTCGTTTGACCAGACCTTCGGAGAGCGACTCATGACGCTGTAGACCGAGCTTCTGGCCGATAATCTGCAGGATCTCCTGGAAGGTACCCAGGGGACAGATCCAGCCACAGAAGGCCTTGTTCAGGACCACGAAGAGGATCAGGAAGGTCCCCAGGGTAATCAGCGTCGGCAGTATACCCATCATCAGGTTGCCGCCATTGGCGATTGCCTCACCCAGTCGGTGGTCCATCTGGTGCTGGATCGGGATCAGGGTGCAGAGATCAGCACCCAGTTGATCATAGGCACAGCTCAAGGCAGGCAGTGAGCGGCTGATCTTCTCTTCCAGGTAGTAGCCGGTGACCAGGCCGCCATAGACAAAAAAGACGAAGGCGCCGATCTGTACCAGTTTGCGCAGCACGGAGAGGTTAAACAGACTGCTCATTTCCCATCTCCCGCTCGCTTAACACGGCCGATAAAACCACCGGCAATAAATCCGATACCGACCACAAGCAGCCCCAGCCGCGTTGACTTCCAATGCTCGGGGGAGACCCGATAGCCGGCGCTGAGCTGGGTGGTGTAGCGCCGCTCACCTTCAAGGTATTCGCTACTGATGGAAAAATCCCCCATTCTTCGATCCCGTTCTCCCTCCACCAAATCGGGAAAGTCGTCGGGGATGCGAAACACCACCCGGCCTGTCGCATCGGTGGTGGCCGAGAGATAGCTGCCGTTGGCGGTCTGCAGTTCGACCTCGTGGTCGCCAACGGGCTGGCCTTGGAAGCGCAACAGAAATCCCCACTCCTGACGCGAATGGTAGCGATAGTGCTCCCGCGGGATTGGATCGGGGACGATCTCAAACTCGGTCTTCTGCTTGGCGGCCAGCTTCGAAGGGCTCTGTTTGCTGGGAGGTCCGTGGCGGTATTCATAACGGATCACTGCCTCCTTGTGGTCGCCCCAATCCTTCTCCGCCAGGATGGCGTGATAGTTGTCCATGCCGGTGTTTGGGAGCGTTACCCCGCCGTGTTCCAGGAGGAGTGGCTCGGTGGAGAGATCGGGCTTCCACAGGGTGATAGTCGCGTCATGGCCATTCTCCAGGATGATGCGTTTTCCCTCCCCGCGGTGGTTGTGGGAGGGTTCGGGGGCCGGGTTCTCTCCATCCGCCGCAAATGCCACCCCGAAAAGCGACACAAGAGAGACGGATATGAAGACAGCTAACAGTCGCCTGTTCATTGGTCCATTCCTTAAAAGTTGTAGCTGTAGCTCAGCATGGCGTTGCGTGGTGAGGCCGCCGCATAGGTCTTGTCACCGCTGGTACTCTTCTTCACTTCGAGGGCGTAGAGCTTGTCGAACAGGTTCTCCACATTCAGCGAGATATTGTGGGGACCGCTCTGATAGCTCAGCAGCAGGTTGGTGACAAAGTCGTAACCGTCATACTTCTCCGTGTTGGCGTTGTCGACATAGTAGCTGCCCCAGCTGTTGCTGCGCAGTACCGCCTTGAAACCACTCGGATGGCTGTAACCCAGGGAGAGGCCATACTGCTGCCTGGGTATGAAGGGGAGCTGGTTACCGGAGCGATCCACCGGGGTCTGGGTCGGACCGGTGCGCACCAGTTCCTCGAAATCACTGAAGCTGTAGTCGCTGTAGGCAAAGCTGCCTTCCATCCAGATGTGGCGGCTGAGATCGTAGCGGCCACTCAGCTCCACACCCTTCTTCAGGGTCTCGCCGGCGTTCTGAAACTCGGTGGTCAGATCCTCATTCAGCACTGAGACGATCTCATCGCTGACCGTGGTGCGGTAGAGGGCGAGATCAAAGGACCAGGCCTGTGCGCGCCCCTTCAAGCCGAGCTCGATATTGCGTGCCGTTGCGGCATCGAGTTTCGGGTTGCTCTGGATCTCAGATTCCGAGGGGACCTGTCCCGACTGGGCGACCACGCCATAGAGATTCAACTGGTTGTTGAGTTCATAAGTGACGCCCAACTTGGGGGAGAAGAGGTTGAAGGTCTTGTCGGTGTCGGTGATCTCAGGGGCATCGAAGAAGGTGTAGCTGCCGGCGCCGTAGCTGTATTCACCAAAGGCGGTGTTGTCGATATCGAAGTTGTTGCGATCATAGCGGAAGCCGATATCGATCGCCGTGCGCCGGTTTGGTTGCAGGGTCTCCTGGACAAAGAAACCGTACAGGGTGTTGCTGGCATCCTCCTCCTCGAGGAGTTCACCGGCCTCATCGGAGTTGGTGCGGAGGATGGTTTCAGGTCCCATCGGATTCCAGGGCGGTGGTGGACTGGTCTCCACATCCCCATAGGTGAACTTCTTTGAGCCCTCGGTATCGTCGCGGCGAGCGGTGACACCGGCAACCAGGGTGCTCGGTCCCCAGAGCTGGTGCTTGTAGGCCAGCTCCAGGTCGGTGCCAATCACGGTGGTGCCGGGATTGTCATTGATGGCGCCGGTGACCGGGTGGTAGTGATCCCAACGGTTGGCGTAGATGCGGGGTTTAAGGGTCAGGTCGTCCATCTCCTGCTCATAGCGGGAGTTGAAGAACCAGATCGTCGAGTAGCGGCCGCTGTGCTGCCAGGGGCTGCTGGTGGTGTCTTTCTGTTCGCCAGTATCGAGATAGCGCTCGAACTCGCTCTCATCCATCGACCCGGGTAGCTGTAGATCAGCTTCGTGATAGCTGAGCTCGGATTCGAGGGTGGCGCCATTGTCGAGCAGATAGCCGTGCTTGAAGGCGAGTTGTTTCGACTCGAACTCGTTCCACTCCCGCCAGTCGTTGTCGGTCTTGCGATAGGAGGCGGTGAGCGAGAAGGCGTGACTCTCATTGATGTCACCGGCGAGCCGGCCATGCAGATTGCCCTGACCGAACTGTCCTGCTCCCAACTTGATCCGATTGCTGTCGGTATCGAACACCGATTTGGAAATGATCTGAATGGTGCCACCGGCTGAGCCCGCGCCGAAGAGCGAGCCAGGTCCCTTGGTAATCTCGATGCGTTCGATATCCTGGGTATCGATAAAGTCGAAGCGGGAGAAGCTGTCGGGATCGGTCATCGGCACGCCGTCGCGAATGACCATGATCTCGCGTACACCGTAGTTGGCCTTCTGGCCTGCACCGCGAATGATCAGGCGGCTGTCATAGGCCGAGTTCTTGGAGTTGATCAGGACCCCGGGGCTGCCTTCAATGGCGTCCTTGATATTGAACATCTTTTCATTTTCGATGCGCTCTGAATCGATAACATCGATGGAGCCGGCCACATCCTGGGTGCGACGTTCGACACGGGATGCGGTGACGCTGATGACATCGTACTCCTCATCGACAGCTGGTTGCTCGCTGTTTTCATCTTCTTCGGCAAAACTGCTCTGAGGGAAAAGGAGTAAGGAGGAGAGGAGAGGGTATTTGATTTTGTTAAACAACATCGAAAGATTCATACAGCTAAATATCCAAAATTCAACAGGCGCAGTGCCACCTCAATGTGCCATTGCCCCAGGGTAAACTTGTGCGTCCATGAACAGTGATCCCAGATTAGTGAGCAAATAGTGGACCAATTGATAGGCTACTGAGCTAAAAGCAGATAGTTGGAAATGGCCGGTAGCTAAATAGGGCATATGACACACCAGGGTGTCATATGCCCTATTTGCGCCCTGAACCCGCCGTTATGGCCATCAAGGGATTGCTATCAGAGACCGGGGGTTGCGATGTAGAGGTAGTCGTTGTTGTCGGCAGGGAGTTCAACGGCCGCCAGATTGATATCGGGAGCGGCAAGGTCATTGACCAGCAATCCCCGGCTGCTGATGGAGTAGATATAGCTGTTCATCGTATCGTCGGAGACAAAGAAGCTTCTGCGAACACCCTCGGGATAGAACCAATTCCCGTTATTTTGATCCTGATAGAAGATGTCGTGGTCGATGGCGGCATATGACTCAATACCCTGTTGCGCAGTGACCTGAAACAGTTCCACTCCGTTGAATATATCGGTGGCATCGAAAATAGGCTCGGCCAGGGGAGCCCTCCATTGTGTCACCGGAATCGCCAGCATCTTCTCCTCCTCGAACCAGGTGAAGGCGTGATGGTCGTAGGCTGCCTCGGTGTAGCTTCCGTCGCCGACCAGATGTTCAGACAACAGCGCAGGTTGTGAGAAATTGCTGATATCGAACAGGCTCAGTTTAATACCCCAAGTGTCCGTATCGACACCGACGGCAAGAATCATATCCCCCTCGATGGGATGCAGGTAGGTGGAAAATCCCGGCACTTCGAGTTCACCCGCGACCGACGGATTGTCGGCATTGCTGAGGTCGAGGGTGATCAGAGGATCGATCTGCTCAAAGGTCACCAGATATCCCCGCTCCTCATCGAAACGTACCGCAAACAGGCTCTCTCCCGGTTTGCCCAGACTCTCCAGTTGCGCTCTCGGTATCAGCTCGTTACCGCTCTGCTGCATGACATAGAGGCGGTTTTCAGGGTCGGCATTACGCCACCACGCCTGTTCCGTGGTCACCACCCGAAGATGCCCCTGATATTCATCCATGGCGAACTGGTTGAGGAGGTGGCCATCGACTCGACCACTGGCAAGATATTGGGGTGACGATTGCAGACTGAATTTGTGGATGGTTGTGCTTGGGGTGGGGTACTCTTCTCCTTCCATCACCGGTAGCCAGAGCCAGTACATATCCTCGATACTGGCGATGTAGAGATGCTCCTCGTTGGCATAGACCATGCCACTGTTGCCAATGATTGTTTGACTGGAGATCTCTGCCAGGGGGTTGGCCAAATCGAAATCCAGGACGGTCAAGGTGCCGGTGCCGTTTTCAATTTCAGGCTGATAGATCGCTTCGCATTCGCAGATCAGAGCGGTGGTGGGCTGGCTGTTCGTCGCAGGATCGGTATTGTCGGAGAGCATGGGCAGCAGTTCATCGATAACCACACTGGCAGGGTCGTCGAGTACCGGGTCGAGGTTGAGTTGGGCAGTGACAACCAGATAGACCTGTTGATCGATCTTGCGGGCATCCACATAACTTGATTCCAACACCGTCTCCCTGATCAGGCTGGGTTGACTGGGATCGGTGACGTTAAACAGAGAGACCTTGGTTATCTGGTCGATGCGGGGTGCGATATCCGCAGTCAGGCTCACGTCGTAGTGAGGATAGATAGCTCGAGTGAGGTCACTCACCACCCAGACGGTATCATCATCGAAAAAGAGTGCCCGGGGATAACCGTCTATCTCCGTTCGTGAAAGCTCCTGGGTCTGCTCCGCCGGCCAAGTCTGCAGAATCACCAGATTACCGCCCGACAGGATGTAGGTATGATCGCCATTAGTTTTGACGAAATCGGCCTCATCGACCCCGACTACCTGATTATTGGTGCCGCTGACGGTCTCTATTTCGGGTTGTGTTTGCGGTGACCCGGAACTGACTCCCACCAGGGTTGCAGGTGCGCTGTCGAGTAGATCATCCGTTGGTATTTGAGCGATGTTTTGAAGTGCGGTCTGTTTATCATTGGTATCGATCAGATAGGACTTCAGCTGATCGCAGCTGTTGAACTGTTTCAGTTGCACATCAGTTTGCGCGACGTTGTTGTCACCGCTACTGCTGGATGAATTACAGCCGCTCAGAAGGATAGCAGTGAGGCAGAAGATGGCGCTGAAGATAACGTCGATATGCTGTTTTGACATCAATCTCTCCGGCAGTGATCGTTGCGCGACCAAGCGTGCTCTACTGCACCACTGATATCAGGATCGTAGAAGAACTGAAAGTGGATAGCGCTGGTTCTGTGACCGGATTGGTACAATGAGATGTCATAACTCCTCATCCGTGCTGTTGCCGCCGGCTTTGAGTTTGCTGTGGTCTATCCACTGCTGCCCGGTCCAAGCCTCAAAAGGACGGAAGCGTGACTTATAGTTCATTTTGTCGCAGGCCTCGATCCAGAAACCGGGATAGACCCACTGCAGGCCAAGTCTGTTTGAATAGTCAATCTGCCACAGCAGGGCAAAGATACCCAGGCTCTCCCGCGCCATCTCTGGATCGAAGAAGGTATATACCGAGGAAGAGCCCTCGGGAAGCAGGTCGGTGACGGCAACAGCAGCCAGCTTTCCCGCCTTGCGGAATTCGATGAAACGGGTCTCCGCCCAATCGCAAGTGAGAAACTGAGTATATTGACCGGGACTGTTGCACACCATGGCACCATCCGGATGGCGTTGCAGCAGATAGCGCTGATAGAGACGGTAGTGCTCATCCCTGAATTCGGCAACACGGGGGATAACCTCGTAGCGGGGCAGATTGCGCTTCCAGATGCGGCGTTGACTGCGCGACGCTTGAAATCGCGCTGTCGGTATGCGCAGCGAGATACAATCGTTGCAGAGGGGGCAGGCCGGTTGATAGAGATAGCAGCCACTGCGTCGAAACCCCCGGTCAATCAACTGTTGATAGATGTTTGAGTTGACCTTGGCGTTGGGATCGAGAAACAGGTTGCGCGCCTCCCTACCGGGCAGATAGGAGCAGTCGTGGACCTGGCTGAGATAGAGTGCGTAACTCCCCTCCTGTTCAAATCCAGGTGGTGAGTTCAGCATCTGTCTGCCTCAGGATAGTGCTTGCCTTCCTCGGCCCAGCTTCCCGAACGCCCTTCAAGGCGGGTCCAGCTTGCCAGGTCTTTGCAGAAGCTGGCCCGGGGAATCTCTTCGGCACCCAGACTGGCCAGGTGCTGGGTGTAGACTTGGCAGTCGATCATCTTGAATCCCCATTGACTCAGTTTTCTACTCAGGTGAACCAGGGCTATTTTGGAGCTGTCGGTGGCGTGGCTGAACATCGATTCGCCGAAAAAGACGCGGCCAATGGCCATACCGTAGAGTCCACCGACAAGCCTGTCGTCCTGCCAGACCTCGACGGAGTGGGCCAATCCAAGCCGATGCTGTTGATGGTAGGCATCGATCATCTCAGGCACCAACCAGGTACCTGGTGAGTTGTCCCGTGGTGCCGCGCAACCCCTGATTACCCCATCAAAATCGTGATCAAAGGAGACTTTATAGACCTTTTTTCTCAACACCTTTTTCAGGCTGCGGCTGATTTTTATCTTCTCCGGGTAGAGTATTGTGCGTGGATCGGGTGACCACCAGAGGATCGGTTCACCTTCGGTAAACCAGGGAAATATGCCCAGCTGATAGGCTTGAATCAGCCGCTTGGGAGTAAGATCACCGCCCACCGCCAGCAACCCGTCGGGTTCACGCTCCGCCAGGGAGACATCGGGAAACGGCGTATTCGGATTGTCGTCGAGCACGAAAATCATCGTTTGCTGATTTAAAGGACTTAAAGTAACCTTAACAGCTACTTGTTTTTACGGATAAAAAGTACGCATATTTGTAGTCGGTGCGAGTGCTTGTCACTGACTATTATAGAGGTCAATCACACTAGGGCCTGTTAACACGAATCCGATACACCCCGAAGGAAGTGCCCTCGGGGTGCGCCTTGATTGGCGTTTTTTCTGATGCAACAGGGCGTATTGGCTTAGTGTTAACAGGCCCTGGTTGGTTGCAACCGATTTATGCTTCAATACTAACATAAGCCGCATGGGAGTGAGTCCTTGCAAGACAGAGTCAGATACTTGCAGATCGGTGACGTACTGCAACTGCAGTGGGCACCACCCAGTGAAAATACCGAGCGTTATGCCGCCACCCTGATCGGATTCCTACCAGGGCGGAGTCTGGTTATCACCACACCACGCAAGCAGGGAAAGCCCCTTATCGTTCGTGATGGTCAGAGCTTTACCGTAAGAATGCTCCAGGGCAGCAATATCTTCGGTTTTGTCGCTCAGGTGCTGAATGTATCCTCAAAACCCTATCCCCATATCCATCTCTCCTACCCGGAAGATGTTGAGAGCGCAGTGGTGCGCAATGCACCTAGAGTAGATACCGAGATCGAGGCGGTTGTGGTCTGGCCTCATGGAGCTTCGGCAGCGGAGGAGCAGCGTCCGGTGATCATCACCGATATCAGCAGTACCGGCGCCCGTGTTATTGACACGCAACAACTTGGGGATATTGGCAGCGCTATTCAGGTAACTTATAGCCTTTCGGTATGCGGTGGTGAGGATACCCTGAAACTCATGAGTGTGATCCGCAATGTGCGTAAGACCGAGGCCAAGGATGGTCAGCTACGCTATATCCACGGTTTGGAATTTCGCGGTTTGAATCGGTTCCAGCACTTGGTGCTCTGCTCCTATGTGCTGGGGAGTATCGCCAGGGAGCGTGGCTGAGCCCCATCTTCTTTTTCACCCTCTACATCCGTTCGAAGCAGCGTCTGCAAGCGTTTTCGGTACTGATGCTCTTACTGCAATCGGCCCCCGCACTCTATTCATGGAGGCGATACAAGAACATGCAGTCAAACGGGTGAACAGATAGCTCAGCATGGATTGGCAAGCTCTTCACCTGTTGGAAAAGGCTTGTGAACCAAAACCGCTGCCGACTCCCTCGACGCTAAGGCTCAACCAATAGTGCTCAAAGCGATCCCAAAGCCGCTCCTCAGGCAGATCGGTATGGCTGACCGGAAACTCCATGATCTCTTTTGGCCCTGAAATGTGGTTGGCAATGGCGTAGACGGTCTTTGCCGGCACCACCTCATCTTTCAATCCCAATCCGATCAGTGTCGGGCAGGCTATCCCGTCGGCAAAGTTGACGGGATCGAAATAGCGCATAACCAGCATCACATCATCCAAACGTTCCGGATGATTGGCCAGATAGTGGTTAATCTGCGCCCCCGATCCCGATTTGACGAAGATATAGCGTCCTTCGGTCCAGCCGAATGTGGGCACACCTACTGCCAGCAGGTCGGGAGAGCCAAGCACCGATGCCGATTTCAGGGCCAAAGCGCCGGCGAAACTGACGCCATGAAAGGTATGGTGCGCGGTCGCTGCGGGCAACATACCCTCGGCAACCTTGGCGCCTTGAATATAGTCACAGACGGCGCCACGGATCACCGAGGTTTCGGGTGATTCGATACCGGTCAAAACCCAACCCCAATGGGAGGGTGCATCAAGGGCGTCATGGGAACGGCCAAAACCGCGAATATCCACACCGAAGCAATTCAGTCCCGATTCCGCCCAGGACCATTGCGCCGCGCATTGGCAACCATAGCCGTGACTGTAGACCACCAATGGTCGTGGCACATCGTCTCGCCAATGGGTAAGCAACCCGGTAATGCGTAAACCGCCAAGGGATACAAAGGTTATGTAGCGCAGAACAAGCGCGGGGTGGTCGGGGGAGTACTCTTCAGCAATGACAATCGGGTCAGGATCGATACGATCCAGTTTGTTCAGTGTCTCCTGCCAGAAGAGGTCAAAATCCTTTGGTTTTGTGTGATCGGGTTTGAAATGGCGGCGCATGATTCTACTATAGATTAGTAATAGGCAGTTGTTGGTCGAGCGCTTCAAATCGACCAAGCATAACCCCTGATAACAACAACTCATGCGGTTCTGAGATGAAAGACATTAAAAAGGGCAACCGCAATGGTGGAAGCATCTGAACTCGCTGATCTCGCATTCTTCCAGTCAATCGACAGGGAGGTGATTGCAAGACTCGCGATGGAGTCAGAAGTCCGAAAGTTGGAAAAAGGCGAAATTCTGTTGCATCAACACGATCGGGCTATAGCGCTCTATTTTCTATTGCGCGGAAAGGTGCAGTTTCTTATCCATGTGGCTGGCATGGATGATCTCCTGGTGGGCACCGACAACGAGCCGGGGGCATTGATCGGTTGGTCGGTTTTTCGCGCGCCCTATCGGCATACAGTTAGCGTGCGCTGTGAAACCGAGTGCAGCTTGTTACGCATCCCAAGAACCGTACTCACCGAGCTGATGCAGCAATCGCCGCTCACCGCTTACACCCTGCTGCGCCGTGTGGCTGAGGTTCTTGCTGGTCGACTTGAGCATAACAGGGACCGCCTGATCGCCAGCAGTGGCGTGGAGGGCAAGGCGCTGGTTGAGCCCAGCGCGGCGATTTCAGCCCGGCAAGCAAGCCCGGTCATCGATTATGAAAACCTGGGAAGCGACCAGGAGTCGACCTTCCGCTTTTTACGTCACGCCACCTTTTTCGAAGCCATGTCCGATCAGCATTTGCACGCCATGCTCTCCCTTGGGCGCATGGTGCGGGTAACACCTGGCACCACACTTTTCCAGCAAGGTGATGAAGCGGATGCCTTCTACCTGCTTGTCAGTGGCCGCATCGAACTCTGGTATTGCAGCAGCGAAGGCAAGGTCTGTTTTTTTCTCAATAGCCTGGAGAATCCCGGGCAGGCGTTCGGCTGGTCCGCACTGGTCGATCCCCGTCACTATCAGGTCTCTGCAATCGCCAGCGATTCGGTCTGCGCATTGGTGTTCAGTGCCGACTCCCTGACCAGGCTCTGTCGCCAGGATCCACTGTTTGCCGGGGAACTGATGGAGCGGGTGATCTGGTTGATCGGCAATCGTCTGCGTATGGCTCGAACCCAATTGATTGCAAGACGCTATCACAAAGAGACACTGGCGGTAACAGCGCTCCTGGAGCAGAATGCCGATACCCTGCATGTCACCTCGCCACTCTATAAAATCCCCTATCTGCTACAGAACCGCCTGACCCTCTCCGATGCCTTCGGCACCCTGGAACTGATCCGCAATCATGGCGAGGATGAGAATGAACGCTACCTGGCCAGATTGTCTCTGGATATTCTGCAAAAGGTGCATGAGGAACTCCACTTTTATCAGGGTTTGCAACGTATCTACGAAAGTGTCGCCAATGCCCCGCTGGATCAACCTTCAAGGGAGGTGCGGCACCACTGTATGCAGGCGTTTCAGACCCTGTTTCAACAGACCCGCTACCGGCTCGCGGGTGAGGAGCATCTGCCTGATACCACCGGGCATCTCTTTATCATGAACCATCTCGAGAACCACACCGACAACATGCTGCCCAACGACTTTCGCCTGACCCTGGATACCCATTTCGTCTCAAGCATGTTGATCTATTCGAAATACCACGAGGCGCCGATCAGGGTAATCCGCAAGCCCGAACTCGATTGGTACGGTTTCCAGCAATATTTCGACCGTCTTGAGTATCTCTATGTCTATCCAGGGGAGGTCGATGAGGAGGATCGGGATCATCACCTGACCCGGGAGCAGCGCAACCGTCAATTCATGGATCAGGCAGTGGCGCGGTTGCAACAGGGGGAGAATATCATCGTCTGTCCGGAAGGGCGTTGTTACTACACGGAGGAGTCACCCGGCCCGTTCAAGTCCGGGGTCTTTCGCATGGCGCTGGAAGCCGATCCAGAACCCTTGATCGTACCCATCGCCGTGGCTAATTTCGATAAACGGCTGACCCGTACCACCACCGCGGCGATTGTGTTTCCACCCTTCAGGGTAAGCGAGCATCTGCAACAGAATGACGATCCACAATCACTCTACGACTTTATCGCAACCGTCAATGAGTGGTACAAAGACTATGTCAGGCAGGCCATTGAGTTGACAACCAAGGCGAACCAGGCATTAGAGTGAGATCCTGCTCTATCTCAAGTCCGGTTGTATGCTGCGGCGAAAGATCTTGTTTTCGATGCGCTTCAATCTTCGTTGCTGTTCCTCGTCGGCGGGGAGCTGTTGGCAATATTTTTTTGCCATCTCCAGATCCTTACTGATGTGTTCATGAAATTTTGCCAGCTGTTGAGCGGAGTCGTGACAGCCGCTCCCGGCAAGCGCTTCCCAGAGCTGTTGCGCCAGCTCCCAATCGCCTGAACGTCTGGCGAGTAGCCCCAGCAGTTTTTTGCCCGCTTGCGGGAGTCTCTGCAGCTCTCTCTTCAGCAGGGCATAGGCTGCTTTTTCATCACTGTCCGTCAGCCAGCGGGCGAGGGCGACGATGTCTGCGCCATGGCGCTGCGGCTGTTCGATAGCCTGGGCCAGGGCACTATGGGCCATGGCCAGGGAGATAAGATCCTGGTGGTTGTGCTGCACCACCCGGATCAGCCGGGCCTGAGTCCCCGATCGCAGAAAATCGAACCAGGCCTCAGGGGCGGCGGAACCCGGCAGGTCGTTGTGCCTGTGCAGACCGAGCAGTTGCTGTTCCAGGGTGATCAGGCGGCAATCGGGCCAGCGGCTGGAGAAGAGTCGGCGTATGGGGTGGAGCAGATCGAGATGGGGCAGGGTCTGCAGCGATTCAGCTCGGCCCTGCATGCGGTAGCGGCTTTTCAGCAGGGGCAGGTCGAAACACTTGCCGTTGTAGCTGACCAGGCGATCCTCCCCGTTCAGGACTCCCGCAAAGGCATCCAGCATCGCCCCTTCAGCGGCGAAGCGGGTGATCATGTATTGCTGGACCCGAATCGTATCATCGTCCACATAGGCCATGCCGATGAGGAAGGCAAGGGTGCCACTACCGCCTGAAAGACCGGTGGTCTCGGTGTCGAAATAGATCTGACGGCGCTGGTTCTGAGCCCTCTCACCAGGAAGTCTTGGCGGCTCTCTCAATAGCGACAGGGGAAGCCTGCCCATGGCGCCTTGAAGCGGGATACGCCGGGAGATCTGGATGAGACCATCGCCCATGTTATAGCCCCTGAGTGCTTGCGCCAGGGCCTCATCCCGGGTTGCGAGGTTGGGTTGATGATTGAAGGCGGCAGGACCTCTTCTGTCGATCCTGGTCAGACGCTGGCGTAGCTTCGAATCTGATCCGCCGGATTGTGGCGCACTGCTTCCCGACTCTTGCTGCAGGCGGCAAAGTTTTGCGCTAAGGCTCATCACGACTCAGCAGGGTCAAAACCCGCAGCGCCGCCTCTTTCGGCGAGTAGCCCCGGGTTTCGTCACTGGCCAGAATGGGACCGATGCAGCTGGGACAGCCCTGGGCGCAGTCGCACTCGGCAACCAGTTGCCTCGCCTCGTCGACGATGGTGTCGCGGATTTCGCAGAGGGGGGCCGAGAGTCCTATGCCCCCCGGGTAGTTGTCATAGAGAAAGAGGGTGGGGGTGAATCGCTCCAGGCAATCCGGATCGATGGTCTCCTCCTCGCCGCTGCGCAGCTCACCCCGGCCGCTTGGGGCCACCGTGGCGAACCAGCGGGCATTGCCGTCACCCACCGCCTTACCGATGTCCCTGGGTTCGGAGAGCATGCGTAGGGTGGCGACAATATGCAACGCGTGGCAGGCGCCGAGGAAGCCGTCCAGGGCGATCTGACGGGCGCTGAAGGCCTGCTCCATGGACTTGGGGTTGATCTGCCACCAGACGGCGCTGGTGTGCATCTCCTGATCCGGCAGTTCGATCTTGCCGTAGCCCACATTTTCATGGCTGTAGTAGCGGATCTTTTTATAGCCGGTTATGCGTTTTACCAGGTGAACCTCCCCCTGGGCCACTGCATGGCGACTCTGTTTATGCTCCTCGAAGGTGTCGAGAATCTTTAGCCGGGTGTAGTCGATGGCGTCGGTGTAGTAGTCGGCCCGGGTCGAGGTGACGAAGGCCTTGCGGCCCTCCCAGTCGAGCCGTTCCACCTGATAGGGAGAGGATTGGACCATATAGATCGCCCCTTCGTAGATGGTCATCGCCGCCGAGCTGTAGTCGACTTCGGCGATAACCCGCTTATCGCCACCTGTAGTATCCACGACCACGAAGTTGCCCTCCGCCACTGAACGCAGACTGACACTGTTGGCAGGGTAGCTGTCGCTCATCCAGTGCCACTCGCTAGCTTCCCGATGCAGGATGCCCTGCTCCTCCAGGTAGGCGAGCAGTTCTGTCAGCGGTTCCTTACCGAACGCCTCCCCATCCTTGAAGGGGAGTTCAAAGGCGGCGCAACGGACATGATCGAGTAGGATCAGCAGCTGGTCCGCATCGATGCGCGCCTGCTCCGGGGAGGCACCAAGGAAGAAGTCGGGATTACGAATGATGTACTGATCCAGCGGCAGGCTGCTGGCCACCAGAACCCCCAGCGCGGTGCGCTGACGACGTCCGGCGCGGCCCAGACGTTGCCAGGTGGCGGCGATGGTGCCCGGATAGCCGTTGAGCACGCAGAGATCGAGCGCGCCGATGTCCACGCCCAGCTCCAGGGCCGAGGTGGAGACCACGCAATCGAGTTTTCCGTGCCGCAGCCGCCGCTCCATGTCACGCCGTTCGCTGGGCAGATAGCCGCCCCGGTAGGCGGCGACCCGTGCCGGGCGTCGGGGATCCCTGTCAAAGCTCTCCTTGAGGTATTTGGTCAGCACCTCGACCATCAGCCGGGACTGGGCGAAGATGATGCTTTTCAACCCCTGGGCCAGTGCCAGTTTGGTAATTCGGGTGGTCTGGGAACGGGCGGAGGCACGGATGCCCAGATCGGGATTGACCACCGGCGGGTTCCACAACAGCAGATGCTTGGCGCCCTGTGGCGCGCCGCTGTCGGTGATCGCCTCGACCTCCTCACCGATCAGTTGCGTCGCCAACTGTTGTGGGTTGGCGATGGTGGCTGAGCAGAAGATGAAGAGGGGCTCACTGCCGTAGAAACGGCAGATGCGACCCAGGCGGCGCAACACGTTGGCCACATGGGAGCCGAACACCCCGCGGTAGCTGTGCATCTCATCGATCACCACATAGCGCAGTGATTCGAAGAACTGGGCCCACTTGGTATGGTGGGGGAGTATCCCCTGGTGCAGCATGTCTGGATTGGAGACCACGATATCCCCACGGGTGCGCACCGCCTTGCGGGCATCGCCGGGGGTATCGCCATCGAAGGTGAAGGCGCGCACGCCGAGTTCGGCAGCCCGGTTGAGGGCGCTCAACTCGGCCACCTGGTCCTGGGCCAGCGCCTTGGTGGGGAAGAGGTAGAGGGCCTTGGCCTGGGTCTGCAGCACCGCCTGCAGTACCGGCAGGTTGTAGCAGAGGGTCTTGCCCGACGCGGTGGGGGTGACGATCACCGTATGTTGTCCTGCCACCACAGAGCGCCAGGCGGCGGCCTGGTGGCTATAGAGCCGATCTATACTCCGTTGCCGCAAGGCATGGCACAGGCGTGGATCGAGATCCTCGGGTAAGGGGCGGTAGTCACCGGCTCTGGCGGGAAGCAACAACTCCCCGGTGATCCGGTCTGGGTATTTGTCGCGCAGCTTGGCGGCCACGCGGTCGGCCGGGTCAAGGGGTGCTGCGGGGGCGGCCGCTGTCAAGGATGGCGCGGGAATGCTCATGGCTGTTCTCTCTCTGTTCTCCTGGTGTAGAATAGAGAACAAGTGGAGAACAAATCAAGGTGTAAAATGAAATTGACCCGGCGCCAGCAGGAGATCTACCGAATCCTGCAACAGAATCTTGAGCACTATCAACCTGCGCCAACCTTCGATGAACTCTGCGGTCTATTGGGGTTGAAATCCCGGGGCTCGCTGCACAAGCATATACAGGCACTGGTAGTGGCCGGTCTGGTGGAACCCATGCAAGGGCTGAAGCGGGGGATTCGCCTGGTTGAACCCAGCACAGATGAAGGCATACCCTATCTCGGCCGAATAGCCGCTGGCAGGCCCATCGAAGCCATCAATCAGCCGGAGCTGATGCAGGTTCCCGAGCTACTACTTGGCAAAGGGCCCTGCTATGTGCTGCAGGTGTCGGGGGATTCGATGATAGACGAGGGTATATATGACGGCGACTATGTGGTGATCGAGGGCCAGGAACAGGCGCGAGACGGGGATATCGTGGTAGCGCTGATCGACAACGAGGAGGCCACCCTGAAGAGAATTGAACAACTTCCGGGAGAGGTCATACTCCATGCTGCCAACCCCTCGATGAGTGCGCTGACCTTTAAACCGGAACAGGTACGGATTCAGGGTGTGCTGCGAGGGCTACTCAGATCCTATACCAAGTGAGAGAGCGGAATCACCCGATGAGAGAGAATTTACAGGGCTATCTGCGCCACATCGAGCGTCTCAACAGCTGGGATCCAGGACATTTCAGATCACTCTTCTACCGGGGAGAGCGTATCGGACGGCTCAAGCGCCCCCTCTGGGAGGCCCTCGCTGGCTGGCCTCAGGCATTCCGTCAGGATCGGCAGGGAGTCCATCTCGAGGAGGGCTATGACAGCTTCGAGGCGCGTAGCCGATTGCTCGCCGAGGTTGTCTCCACGCTGGTCGAGGAGGGGGTTATCTCCCATATACACGGCGAGCAGTACCCGGTTACCCACCACGGCAGGGAGACAGCCATCGCCACCATGGATCGGGCAAGCGCCCCCTATTTCGGGCTGCGCGCCTATGGCCAGCACCTCAACGGATTCGTCCGTGACGGCGATGCCCTGAAACTCTGGATCGCCAGGCGTGCTGCAGATCGGCGCAACTTTCCCGGTTGCCTGGACAACATGGTGGCAGGGGGATTGCCTCACAATCTCTCCCTTGGAGAGAACTTGCGCAAGGAGTGTCTGGAAGAGGCGAATGTTCCACAGAAGCTGGCGGATCGTGCGCTCTCTGTGGGTGTCTTGACCTACTGTACAGAGACAGCCGTGGGTCTGAAACCCGATACGCTCTATTGCTACGATCTCGAACTCACGGCGGATTTCCAGCCGAAAAACAGCGATGGCGAAGTGGCCGAATTTATGCTGTTGCCTGTGGAAGAGGTGGCACGGCTGGTTGCAGAGACGGATGAATTCAAGCTCAACTGCAACCTTGTCGTGATTGACTTTTTAGTGCGTCATGGGATTATAAATCCCGAAACGCCCGGTTATCTGGATCTGGTACAGGGTCTGCATGAAAATATATGAAACTGTTTTGATCGAATCTTGCGGTCCAGTAGACCTTTTCGTGAGTAAATGGAACCTGGGGAGTGGTATATCAGTCCAAACCAGGTCCCATTTACTATGATGATAGTCATGCGAACCCAGATTCCGCGTGAACAATGACCAGGTAGTTACATGAATATTTTCAAGGTTATTCTGCTCAGCTTTTTGCTTCTCCTTGGCAACACGGCGCTTTGGGCCAAACGCCAAGCGGTGCCGATCAGCGAGCTACAACCCACATCCGAGCAGCAACAAACGGCGAATGTCATCGTCAAGGTGATCGAGAAATACCACTACAAGGAGGTCGAGCTCGATGACAGCATGTCGAAGATGACTCTCGATCGCTACTTCGATGCCCTCGATCCCAACCGCTCGTTCTTCCGTGCCAGGGACATTGCACGTTTCTCACTCTACGAGGACAAATTGGATGACTATCTGAAAATCGGCAGGATCGAACCCGCTTTCGAGATCTTTCGCCTCTATCGGACCCGAGTGGCAGAAGCTGTGGCCCATGCCCAGAAGCTGGTTGATGGCGAGTTCGATTTTTCCCTGGATGAGAGCTATCACCATGAGCGGGATCAACTACCCTGGCCCCAGACCCGCACCGAGCTTCAAGAGGTATGGCGTAAGCGTGTCAAGAACGATTTCCTCGACCTGCGGCTGGCAGGCAAGAAGGACGAGGAGATTCGCAAGACCCTCCATGACAGCTACAAACGCCTGTTGAACCGTGTTGAGCAGTTCGATAGCAATGATGTGTTTCAGACCTTCATCAATGCCTATACCCTGAGCCTGGAGCCCCATACCAGCTACATGTCACCGAGTACATCGGAAAACTTCGATATCAGCATGCGACTCTCCCTTGAGGGAATCGGCGCGGTACTCAAGGATGTAGACGGCTATACCGTAGTCCAAAAAACCGTGATTGGAGGCCCCGCGGAACAGAGCGAGCAGCTGCATGCCGGTGATCGCATCATCGGTGTTGGTCAGGGACTGGAGGAAGAGATCGTCGATATCGTCGGTTGGCGGCTGCAGGATGTGGTTGAACAGATCCGTGGCCCCAAGGGGTCTGTCGTCAGATTGGACATCATGCCCAAGGGTGATGAGACAGGCGCAAAGCGCAAGGTCATCACTCTGGTGCGCAACAAGATCAAACTCGAAGAGCAGGCGGCAAAGAGCTACATCCTGGAAAAGCTGGACGGGCTAAAAGAGGCTCGTATTGGTGTCGTTGAGGTACCCACTTTCTATCGGGATTTCGCCGCCGAGGCGAGAGGCGATGAGGACTTCCGCAGTACCACCCGGGATGTACGCAACCTGCTGGTTGAGCTCAAGAAGCAGGGCGTCGACGGTATCGTTATCGATCTGCGGGAGAACGGTGGCGGTTCGCTCTCCGAAGCAACGGAGCTGACAGGCCTGTTTATCGATTCCGGACCGGTGGTACAGATCAAGGATGCCTTCGGCAAGGTAGAGATTGAGCAGGATCCCGATCAAAGTACCGCCTACGAGGGGCCACTCGCAGTCTTGGTCGATCGCAACAGCGCATCCGCTTCGGAGATCTTTGCCGGTGCGATACAAGACTATAAGCGAGGCATAGTTATCGGTGAACCCACCTTCGGCAAGGGTACGGTGCAGACATTGGTTGATCTGGGACGCTTCGTGCCGGGGCGCAAGAAAGACCTGGGCAGGTTGAGGCTGACCATGGCCCAGTTCTTCCGCATCAATGGTGGCAGCACCCAGCACCGGGGTGTAGTGCCCGACATCCAGTTTCCAACTGCGAAATACTCAGAGGAGTATGGTGAGCGCTCCCTGGAAAATGCACTCCCATGGGCACAGATCAGGCCGGCCAACTTCAATGCGAGAGGTAAATGGGCGATGCCTCATCTGATTGAAAACCACATCAGTCGGGTGGATAAGGATCCCGGATTCGAGATGCTAGTCAATCAGGAGATGCATATTCAGGAGCTGGAGAAGCGTTCCGAGGTGAGTCTTCTGGAGAGTCGCCGTCGTTCTGAATGGGATGACCGGAAACAGCAACAACTGTTGCACAAGAACCGGTTCAGGGCTTCCCAGGGCCTTGAGACAATCAAGTCCCTCGATGAGGCAGACATGGATGATGAAGTGGATGAGAAGGAGTCTGAGGCGGCACAACGCATAGAATTAAACGAAGCGGCCCGAATTCTGACCGACTCGATCCAAATGCAGGCTCCTATGGCAGTGATGCGTTAAGCCCATGCTTCCAGACAGATTCAACGGTGGTATCATGACCATCGGTTAGGTGCCCTTTGCGGTGCCGGTTACATGGCCTGCCTTTTTATCCATCGGCATGTTGTACAAACTGACTGGAAACTCTCCTTTGTTTCAGAGCTCGATCCAATTACCTTTATTAACGGACTGCAATCGGTTTGTATAGAACACTCGAACAACGTTTGGAGAAACTGCAACAAGCGGATCAGGTCGGGCTGCTAAGGGGGGGGCTTATCGGCCTCGAAAAAGAGGGTTTGCGTGTCTCCCCGGCTGGCTGCATCTCGCAAAATCCCCATCCCGAGGTGCTGGGCTCGGCATTGACCAACCGCTATATCACCACCGACTACTCTGAGGCCCTGACCGAGATCATCACGCCTCCATCGGCGGATCGAGAGGAACCCTTGCGGTTTCTATTCGAGGCACACCACTTCCTCTACAGACACCTTAATGACGAGATCCTCTGGTCGACCAGCATGCCCTGTGTGGTTGAGAGCGACGACATGATCCCGATAGCGCAATATGGCAACTCCAACGCGGGAATAATGAAGACCGTCTATCGACGCGGCCTGGGACATCGCTATGGCCGGGTCATGCAGGTGATTGCCGGGGTCCATTTCAACTACTCGTTACCTTTACCCTTCTGGGAGCGGTTTCAACAGTTGGAACAGGATGAAACACCGGTGCAGAACTTTATCTCGGAATCCTATTTCGCGATGTTGCGCAATCTGCAGCGGGTCGGTTGGCTGATTCCCTATCTCTTCGGCTCCTCTCCCGCTGTCTGCAAGTCGTTCCTCGGTGGCAGGCCCACCACACTGCAGGTCTTCGATGACTACAGCTACTACTCACCCTACGCCACATCATTGAGAATGGGCGATATCGGTTACCAGAACAGTAAAGAGCAAGGCACCGGCATCAAGGCCTGCTACGATTGCCTGAACGCCTATATCGAAACCCTCTCCCGCGCCATTGAAACCCCCTGTCCGATCTATCAGGCTATAGGGGTCAAGGTCGATGGTCGCTATGAACAGCTGAACGCCAACATCCTGCAGATCGAAAACGAGTACTACAGTACCGTGCGTCCAAAGCAGATCCCAGAGATGATGGAGAAACCGATCCACGCTTTGCAGCGGCGTGGAGTGCGTTATGTCGAGCTGCGCTCCTTGGATGTCAACCCTTTCCATCCCCTGGGTATCGCCGAAGAGCAGATATTTTTCATCGAGGCGCTGATGCTGATGTGTCTGCTGCAGGCAAGTCCGGCGATCAATGTCGCGGAGCAGAAAGAGATCGATTGGAATGAACTTACCGCGGCTCACCAGGGAAGAAAGCCCGGATTGACCCTGCAACGCAACGGCGAGGGGGTTCCCCTGCGTGACTGGGGATTGGAGATCTGCGACACCATGCTGCCGATATGCGAGATTTTGGAGGAGGGGATGCCGGGCAAACCCTACAGCGAAAGCCTGATGTTGCAACGTTATCGTCTGCAGGATGCGAACCTGACACCGTCGGCACGCATGCTGGCGGAGATGCGAAACAGGAATGAGAGCTTTTTCCAGTTCGCACAGCGCATGTCGAAGCAGCACCAGCACACCTTCATGCAACAGGAGCACTCAAGTCAGGATCAGCAGCTGTTACAGCAGGAAGCGATCGATTCATGGCGTCGTCAAAAGGAGATAGAAGCTGCTGATAGTGTAAGTTTCGATCAATTCCTCGAGGACTACTTCTCGCAAAAGATCGATGTAGAACCATCCCCGGAACCTGAAAAGAGAAGCATATCGGTGCGTTGAGTTGTAGAATGAGCCTGGTGCGGAACTACAACCATACAACCGATTATGAAGAGAGGATGGAAAATTGGCGCAGCAGCATGATGGAGATTGGGGCTTTTCCACCCAAGCCATACGCATAGGACACCAGCGTACGGCGGAGGGGGAGCATGCCGAACCGATCTTTCCCACTTCCAGTTTCGTCTTCCGCAGCGCTGCGGAAGCGGCGGCAAGGTTCAGCAATCAAGAGCCGGGCAATATCTATTCACGTTTCACCAATCCCACGGTAAGAAACTTCGAGGAGCGCCTGGCTGCTCTGGAGGGAGGTGAGTGTTGCGTAGCCACCGCGTCCGGTATGTCCGCCATCATGGCTACCTGCATCGGTCTGTTGCAGACCGGCGACCATATCGTTTCCTCGCAGAGCGTGTTTGGCTCGACCACCATGCTGTTTACCAAGTATCTCTCCCGCTTCGGTATTGAAACCAGCTTTGTCGACCTCAACGACCTACAGTCCTGGGAGACGGCAATAGGTCCGCAAACCAAGCTGCTATTTCTCGAGACCCCGTCCAACCCCCTTACCGATGTGGCGGACATCAGCGCATTGAGTGAGTTGGCACATCGCCACGATGCGCTGTTGGTGGTGGACAACTGTTTCTGTACGCCGGCCCTGCAGCAGCCACTTGAATTGGGGGCGGATATCGTCATTCACTCGGCTACCAAGTATCTGGACGGTCAGGGTCGCTGTGTCGGTGGCGCTGTGGTGGGAAACCGGGCATTGGTGGGTGAGGAGGTGTTCGGGGTGTTGCGGACCACCGGTCCAACCATGAGTCCATTCAATGCCTGGGTCTTTCTCAAGGGGCTTGAAACCCTGGAACTGCGCATGCTCGCCCATTCGCGCAACGCGCAAATACTGGCAGAGTGGCTGCAGCAGCAGCCGCAGATTGAACGGGTCTATTTTCCGGGGCTGGTGAGCCACCCTCAACATGAATTGGCAATGAGGCAGCAGCGTGCCCCTGGCAGTATCGTCTCCTTTACCCTGAAGGGTGGACAGCCGGCGGCCTGGACGCTCATCGATGCCACGCGGGTACTCTCCATCACCGCCAACCTCGGTGACACCAAGACCACCATCACCCATCCGGCAACGACCACCCACGGCAGGCTGACGCCAGAGGAGAGGGCCCAGGCCGGAATCGAAAATGGCCTGGTGCGGGTCGCTGTGGGATTGGAAAATGTCGAGGATATCCGCAATGACCTGGCACGCGGTCTTGAGGCTTTGTGAACGACAATAACCCGGACTCTAATCAGGCCCTGCGCAACAAATGGGACCTGCGCCATGCCGTTGCGGAAAAACGGCCGCTTGCGGCGGAGGTGCTGACGAGAAATCTTCACCTGCTCCCTGCCAAGGGCTTGGCCCTGGATCTCGCCTGCGGTCTTGGTGGTAACGCACTTACCCTTGCGCAACAGGGGTTGGATGTTGTTGCCTGGGACATCTCCCCCGTTGCCATCCAGCGGCTCAACGGTTATGCCGTTGAAACCGGCTTAAACAATCTAAGCGCTGAAGTACGTGATGTGGAGACGTCTCCTCCGCCACCCAACCACTTCGATCTGATCATCGTCAGCTACTATCTGGAGAGGGAGTTGATACCCAGGCTGATCGACGCCCTTCTTCCGGGAGGCCTGATCTACTATCAGACATTTACCCAGGTGGCGGTTACCGACATCGGACCGCGGAATCCTCTATTCAGGTTGGATGACAATGAACTGTTGCAGCTCTTTTCCGGCTTGAAACTGCGCTACTACCGTGAGGAGAAGCGCTTGGGAGACACCAAGCAAGGTGTTCGGGATGTGGCAATGCTGGTAGCGCAGAAATCATCAAAATCACAATCATGAGCCACAAGTGATAGCTCAACCAATGCGAAAAAGTAAGGGATTTAGATAACATTGGAATAAGCTATAGGCTGTGCTTGAATGGTCAAAACTCAGATAGAGAGTTGTTACCATCACCGTCAAATTTGCCTCTGGTCTACTCGAGTGAGAAACCGATATGGAACGTAGCGCCTTGGAGAAGATGCTGGAACAGGGTAGCGACAATGCACTGCTACGCTACACCCTCGGTTCACTCTGTCTCAAGGAGAAGGATCCGGAGATGGCGGCGCATCACCTGGCCGAGGCGGTGAAACAGGATCCGCAGCACTCGGCGAGCTGGAAGCTCTATGGTAAGGCCCTGGTTGCCCTGGATCGGGAGGAGGAGGCCCGGCAGGTCTATCAGCGGGGGATTGAGGTTGCCGAGGATCGGGGGGATGTGCAGGCGGCTAAAGAGATGCGGGTGTTTTTGAAGCGGCTTGGATAACATCTGAAGATCCGTAGTCAGATAGAAAATTAAGTAGCTTATATGTTTTAGGGGTATGCGTTCTAAATCCGGCGATCGCCTACCAGTACCCATGATTCACTGAGTGTCAATACATGGATAAACCCGATAAACACCAGGTCAAAGCATATCTCCTGCAGTTGCAACAAGACATCTGCTGCGCCCTTGAGGAGGAGGATGGCAAGGCCCGCTTTTTCCAGGACAGCTGGCAGCGGGAGCCGGGGGAACATCTGGGTGGCGGCGGTATCAGCGCGGTGCTCCAGGAGGGAGGTGTCTTCGAACAGGCGGGGGTCAATTTTTCCCATGTGACCGGGAGTCGACTACCTGCATCGGCGACGGCGCAGCGACCGGAGTTGGCAGGGCGGGCCTTTGAAGCCATGGGGGTATCGCTGGTGATCCATCCAGCCAATCCCTATGTGCCGACTTCTCATGCCAATGTCCGTTTCTTTATCGCCGAAGAGCCGGACAAGGCCCCTGTATGGTGGTTCGGAGGAGGATTCGATCTCACCCCCTACTATGGTAACGATGAGGATTGCCGGCATTGGCACAAGATGGCAAACCTGGCCTGCCAACCCTTTGGTGAGGGGGTCTACGATAAGTACAAGGCCTGGTGCGATGACTATTTCTACCTCAAGCACCGTCAGGAGCCGCGGGGTATAGGCGGTCTCTTTTTCGACGACCTCAATGAGTGGGGTTTCCAACGATCTTTCGACTTCATGCAGAGCGTGGGTGACCACTATCTGCTCGCCTATCTGCCAATCGTCAAACGCCGTCGCGAAAGCCCCTATGGCGAGCGCGAGCGCGACTTTCAGCTCTATCGCCGCGGTCGCTATGTGGAGTTCAATCTGGTCTACGACCGTGGCACCCTGTTTGGTTTGCAGTCTGGAGGACGCACCGAGTCGATACTGATGTCGCTGCCGCCCCTGGTGCGTTGGCAATACAACTGGCATCCGCAGCCGGAGAGTGCGGAGGCACTGCTTTATGAGCGCTACCTCAAACCCAGGGACTGGTTGGATTAAACGCTCATGAAGCCCTTCAGCGAAGCTTGCGAAGAGAACAAGGCCCCCATTCTTGAAGTCCTGCTGAGGCTCTTTCGTGATCGGCAAAGTGTACTCGAGATCGGCAGTGGCAGCGGACAGCATGCGGTCCATTTTGCCGCCGCCATGCCCCATCTGATCTGGCACACCAGCGATCTGATGGAGAATCACCCGGGGATACGAGCCTGGTTGCAAAGCGCATCCCTGGCCAACACTCGGGATCCTATCCTGCTCGATGTAAACAGGGATTGGCCCAGTGAGTCATATGATGGGGTATTCAGCGCCAACACCACCCATATCATGTCTTGGCCAGAAGTGGAGAAGATGTTTAGAGGAATCGGACAGGTATTGAAGCCGGAGGGGTGTTTTGCTCTCTACGGTCCCTTCAACTACCAGGGTGGTTATAGCAGCGAGAGCAATCGAAACTTTGATCAGTGGCTGAAATCCCGTGATCCCTTGAGCGGTATTCGTGATTTCGAGGCACTCAACGGGCTGGCCTCTTCGAATCGACTTGAGTTCACCGAAGATCTGGAGATGCCGGTCAACAATAGGATTCTGGTGTGGCGCAGGGTTCACTCATAGGCGGTATATCACTCCCAGGGGTGTTCGCTTCGTTAATGGATTATGGTGTCCCCCTCTCCCTGGCCCTCTCCCGCAAGGGGGAGAGGGGATTCATGGATCAGGGACCGGAGTGCATACACGGCTTGAGTCCAGGACCTGACAGCAAGCATACGACCCAGTTGAAAAACGCTTTCCCTCTCCCCTTGCGGGAGAGGGCCAGGGAGAGGGGGAGAGTAAATCCGTGAGCGTAGCGAACTCATTTAACTTCACAGCTTCAGTTATAGTTTGTTGAAGACAATGGAAATTCTGTATAATTCCTTGAAAAATAATAATAAATAATACACGCGCCCGGTTCAGGCAAGGTTCAGTTTTGACCTCGTAAGCTTTAGCCATAAACAGAGATTCACAGAGATCAAGGTTAAAGCTAGAGAACCGGGAGAAAACAAGATGAAAACAACAGCATTGACAATCGGAACAGCACTGATGATCGCTTCTGTAACCGCCACGGCCGGAGGCCACCGCGACCACTATCGCGATACCGCCAAGGTCATCGATGTTGATCCGATCTACCGTAGCGTGGAGATCTCCTATCCAGAGCGGGAGTGTTGGGACCAAGAGGTCGATCACTACCATCCGGACAGATCACGATATACCCCCACTGTCTTGGGCGGTATCATCGGTGGTGTGGTGGCCAATAAGATCAGCCGCGGTCGGGGGCGGGGCAAAGATGCCGCCACTGTGGCCGGCGCCCTGCTTGGCGGTGCCATCGGTCACGATATCAGCCACCAGCACAAGGGTGGGCACTACACAACATCCGTTGAACGCCGTTGTGAAGTTTCCCACCAGACTCGATATGAGGAAGAGTTGGTGGGCTATGATGTAACATATCGCTACAAGGGGCGTGAATTCACCACCCGTACCAGGAATCATCCCGGCAAGCGGATACCGATTGCGGTAAGCGTCAGGCCGGTAGGTGATTAGAATTAACGGATCCCGGGCCAGGTATGCATAACAATGACAGATAGAACTCGATTCTTACCCAAGCTGCTTATCGGTGTGCTGTTGCTGATGTCCGGCCTCTATGCCAATGCCGATATGAGCCTCGACCAGGCGGTGGAGCAGGCCAAGCAGCGCCTGGGGGGGCGAGTCATCTCTGCGGAGACTAGGGAGCGTGACGGCAAGCGGGTTCACAATATTCGTATTCTTACCAAGGAGGGCAAGGTGCGACGTTTACGGATCAATGCCGAAGGTGGCCGCCGCCCATACAATGGTCGCCGTTGATCCTCTGCTATTGTTATTCCACTAGCGCTGTTTTTATCAGCAGTGAGAATAGATGATTAACAAAACAGCCCCTTGAAAGAAATCTTTGAATGAGCGGGTAAACAAACCGGGTGATAGGTGTTCAGATGCGTGTGCTCTTGGTAGAGGATGAGACGGATATTCGCGAACCCTTGGCGGAGAAACTGCGCAAACAGGGGTATACCGTCGACAGTGCAGAGGATGGTGCAGCCGGACTCTTCTTGGGCAGGGAGTATGGTATCGATGTGGGTATAATCGATATAGGATTGCCAAAGATGTCAGGGATCGAACTGATCAGGGAGCTGCGAAAGCTGGACAAGAACTTTCCCATATTGATCCTGACCGCCCGCGGTAACTGGCAGGATAAGGTCGAGGGCCTGGAGGCGGGAGCGGATGACTACCTGGTCAAGCCGTTCCATGTGGAGGAGCTGTTGGCGCGGCTGAACGCGCTACTGCGACGTTCTGGCGGTTGGTCTCAACCGGTACTTACCGGGGGGCCGGTGGAACTCGATACCCGTACCCAGACAGTCAGTCTCGATGGCAGCCCGGTGGAGCTCACGGCATACGAGTACAAGGTGCTTGAGTATATGATGCTGCATGCTGGCAAGGTGATCTCCAAGAGCGATCTCACGGAGCATATCTACGAACAGGATTGGGATCGTGACAGCAACACCATCGAGGTCTTCGTGCGCCGTCTGCGCAAGAAACTCGATCCCGATGAGCGCTACAAACCGATAGAGACCCTGCGAGGGAGAGGTTATCGCTTTGCCCTCGAACCTTGATCCACACGATTGTCAGCGCTGAAGAGGAATTGATAGGCCGGCATGGGAACAGCGCATACCCTCTCCATACATCAACGTCTCCTGATTGCGGCCAGCCTGGTTTTGACTGCCTTTCTTGGATTAACAGGATTGGCCCTCGACAAGGCATTTCGCTCCGCCAGTGAAGAGGCCTTTCAGGCCCGCCTGTTCAGCAGTGTGTATGCCTTGTTGGCCGCGGCAGAGGAGGACGAGGCTGGGGGACTCAAGATGCCGGATGTGTTGACCGATCCCCGTTTCAATCGTCCCGATTCGGGACTCTACGCCCAGGTTAGAGCTAAATCTAAAGGCTTTTTCTGGCAATCGCCCTCTTCCCTGGGGCACTCAATTGGGTTGCAGCGGGAGATGCAGCCGGGCGAGTCGAAAATAGATCGATTCAAGCTCGATGAGAGTACGGTTATGGGGTTGAGCTTCGGGGTCGCCTGGGAGGATTTTCAAGGACGCGAACTGCACTACGTGTTGATGGTGGCCGAGGACCTGAAACCGCTGCAGGAACAGGTGGCTGCCTTTCGCGATACCCTCTTTATCTGGCTTGGAGGCGCTGCACTGCTGTTGCTGTTGGTGCAGGGTTGGGTGTTACGCTGGGGATTGCGCCCACTGCGGGAGGTGGCACAGGGATTGTCTGACATCGAGTCGGGCAGCGCGGATCAGTTGCTCGGTGACTACCCAAAGGAGTTGAACCGCTTGACCTCGAACATCAACTCTTTGATTCGTCATGCCCAGGCCAGGCAACAGCGCTATCGCGACAGCCTCGGTGATCTGGCCCACAGTCTGAAGACCCCATTGGCGGTGTTGCAAGGAATTTCCGAAAGCGATAACGAGCAGGGGCAGACGATGCGCAAAGCGTTGCGCGAGCAGGTGGATCGCATGAATCAGATTGTCAGTCATCAGCTGCAGCGGGCGGCTGCTTCGGGGCGCACAGTGTTGACCCAAACAGTACCGGTTAAGCCGGTGGTGGAACGTATCGTGGGGTCCCTCGACAAGGTCTATCGGGAAAAGGGAATAGACTGGGAACTCGATATTGTTGCGGGTTGTGACTTTCCTGGCGATGAGGGCGATCTGATGGAGCTGCTGGGAAACCTGATGGAAAATGCCTGCAAATACGGCAAAGACCGGGTTCGCGTATGCGCGCAGAGAGACAGGGGTCTGCATATCAGCGTCGAGGACAACGGCAGCGGTATCCCGCCGGACCAGGCTGAGGCAGTATTGAGAAGAGGGCATCGTGCCGACCAACAGCAGCCGGGCCAGGGTATAGGCCTCTCGGTAGCCGCCGACATTACTATCGCCTATGGCGGGCGAGTTGAAATTGGCACAGGGCAAGAGCTGGGAGGTGCAGTGATTCATCTCTATCTTCCATTGCCTTGAAACACTCTCTATTTCTCCGGACTCCCCATCCCCCGGCTGCGGATTTCCCAATTCAGGAATATACTCTGTCTATGGATATGGATCTGTTAACCAGCTTGGAGAGACGTCTGGGATCGGTGCATACACGTCTGCGTGTCGGCATTGAGGAGGAGTCGCTGCCCAGTGTCTTTGGCAAAGGGATCAATTTCTTCCATCCGGAGAATTGGTATTCGAGTCATGGCCTGCTGCGCTCGTTGTTGAAGGTGAGTGGTTTCTATTGGCGCGGTCGTAACAACACACTCAAGTTTCGCACTTCCCGCAACTGCTTCTCGCTGCCCCAGCTGCCACCGAGCTTCGACGGTTTTACCCTGCTGCATCTCAGCGATCTGCATGTCGACATGCACCCCCCGGCCATACAGGCCCTGAGCGAACGGGTCTCTGAAATGAGCTACGATGCGGTCATCCTGACCGGCGACTATCGTGCCTGGACCTTTGGCGACATCGAAGCCTCAATGTCGGGTATGCGTGACCTCTGTAGGGCGTTGAAAAAGCCCATCTATGCAGTGTTAGGCAACCACGATACCATCCGCATGGTACCTGAACTGGAAGCGATGGATGTCCAGGTATTGCTAAACGAGTCGGTTACCTTGACCAGGGGGGGTGAGGCGGTTCACCTGGCCGGTGTGGATGATGCCCACTACTACCGGGTCGACAATATCGAAAAGGCGGCGGAAGGGATCCCTCTGGATGAGGTCTCCATCATTCTCTCCCATACCCCGGAGATCTATCGCCAGGCAGCGCACAGTGGCTTTGATCTTTTCTTCTGCGGGCATACCCATGGCGGCCAGATCTGTCTGCCGGGGGGGTATCCACTAACCCTGGACGCACGTTGTCCGCGGCGCCTCGGTTCCGGTTATTGGCTATACGGTGGGATGCAAGGCTATACCTCGGCCGGGGCCGGCACCTCCATCGTTGAGGTGCGTATCAACTGTCCCCCGGAGATTGCGCTGCATACCCTAGTAAGGTCGCCGGCGGACACCTAACAGGAAGAGTAGACGGGATAACAGGGCAACCAGGACCCAAAACGCCAATACCAGATAGAGAACACTCCACCAGGGCAGTTCAAAGACCACCGCGCAGGGTATCAGCGGTATCAGTGATTCGGGAATCTGATCCAGGCCCACGGCCTGGCTGCTCGGTGGCAGATCGATTCTGCGTTTGATGAAGCTGGCACAGAGATCACCCAGCATGGCAAAGGCAGCAATCACTATCCCCAACTGCCAACCGATGCCGATGATTTGAGCAACGATCGCGGTGGCTATCAGGCTGGCAATAACACCGCGGATCGTCTTCGATGGTCCCAGCAGGTAGCGACCGTTGGCGGTGACATGGCCACCATCCAGGGGCCAGCTAAAATGGTCTTCAAACAGATACCTTGCCAGGATAGGGGCACCGTTGGCCACCAATAAAAGTAAAAGCAGTTTTAGTTCGATTGCCACGATTTATTCTTCCACACCACTCCTGGGTTATAGAGGAATACTACTAACCTTTACTACTTATCCACTTCAGTTTTTTCAGCAGTGGCCTTTTATAGTTCTTTTAAGCTTTTAGCGGTTGAGTTCGCTTCGCTCAGCAGATTTTGATTTCCCCTCTCCCTGGCCCTCTCCCGCAAGGGGAGAGGGAAAGTACAAATAAAGGTTGAGCTATAACTGAAAGCTTGTGTCCACCAACTGGCATGAGGCAAAGGATGTACTCGATTAAGGACGTCCCCTCTCCCCTTGCGGGAGAGGGGGATATCAAATCCATGAGCACAGCGAAAACCTTGACTCAAAACTCATTAGCCTTCTATTGGATAATAGCAAAGCATGAGAGATCGAGTGCTAGAATGTTCTAGCTTGTCTACTAGAGAAAGAAGGATCAGCGGCCCACCGCTTGGCTCAATCTAAGGAAGTTCTGCAGCCGGTGCGGGCTGATATCACCGTTCTGCATCGCAGCCTGAATGGCGCAACCGGGTTCATGATCATGGCTGCAGTTGTGGAAGCGGCATTGGCCGATGAAAGGGCGGAATTCGGTAAATCCCTGCTCCAACTCCTGCTGGGAGAGATCGGTAAGACGAAAACTGCGAACACCGGGTGAGTCGATCAGTTCGCCACCCTGGGGCAGGCTGTAACAGGTTGCCGCCGATGTGGTATGCCTGCCCAGTCCGGTTGCCTTGGAGAGTCGTCCGGTCTCCACACTCATGGTTGGTAACAATGCATTGACCAGGGATGACTTTCCCACCCCGGACTGACCAAGCAGTATACTTGTTTTGTCCTTGAGTTTTTCGATCAGCAGATCGAGTCCGTGTTCCCGTTTGGCACTGACACCGATCATTTGATATCCAATGCAGCGGTAGGGATCGAAGCGCTTGATAAACTCATGCTCCAATCCACCCTCCAGCAGGTCAATTTTGTTGATAGCGATAATCGGTGGTATGGCAATGGTTTCCGCGGTGACCAGGTACTGGTCGAGGAGATAACCACTGGGTTCGGGTTTGGGAGCGAGTACGATCACCAGCTGGGTGATGTTTGCCGCCAGCGGTTTTTGTCTGCCACTGTAATCGGGACGACTAAGGACGCTGTTGCGAGGAAGTAGCGCGGTTACCACACCAGTGGTTTCATCCACCTGTTGCCAGATTACCCAGTCGCCGCAGACAGGGTGGCCGATATTTTGTCTTGTCTGACAGCGAAACAGCTTGCCATGAGGATCCATGATGCCGAGGGTTGCGCCGTGACGAATGATGACACGTCCCTCTTGGGGAGGGAGTTCCCCCGCCGCCGATAGGGATTGCCTGGCCTTGGAATCGAGACGACTGCGGCGTTTCTCCTGGATTGCCTGAATACGGGTTTTCTGCTGTTTGCTCAGGCGGCGTCTGGCCATCAGATGCGTGTCTCAGGGAGTCGTGTCGAATTTATAATATTCAAGGTTGAGGTAGGTTGAGGTGTCTTCGATCTGGTCATCAAACCAGGTCAATCCAAGATTCTGTTCACAAAAACGTACCTGCTTGTGCAATCCCGGCAGGCTGGTAACGCGTCTGTTCTCCCGCGTGTAGACTTCGCTGCCATGGCATCTGACACAGTGCTTTTCGGTCAACTCTTTACCCATCGCGGGGTCGCCCGCGAGTGAGGTGGTTGATGTTAAAGTCAGCATAATTGCTGGGATCAGGGTTTTCATCATCTGCTATCTCCATTAACCAGTGAATAGTGTCGTTGTGAATACGCCAATGGTAAAGTCCGACTTTCGACCATCCACGTCTGTTTTGCTCAACGACCATTGTGGATCCAGGACTATCATCAATATGCCTCGGTGTTAACGACTGCGGATATTGGCAATGCGTACCGGCGCCGGTGGATGGCTGTCGTGAAACAGGGAGTAGAGCGGATCCGGTGTCAATGTGCTCGCATTGTCTTGATAGAGCTTGACCAGCGCCTGTACAAGATACTCCCCACTGGTTTGGCTTACCGCAAAGTTATCGGCCTGAAATTCGTAACGACGTGAGAGATAACTCCCCAGAGGCGTGAAGAATATAGTGAACACAGGGAGTACCAACATGAACAGCAGCAGGGCGGCGGCGTTGGATGCCTGGCTGATTCCCAGGCCGTTGTAGAACCAGGGTTGCTGGGAGAGCCAACCGAGTAGGGCGAGGCCGATAAGCGAGAGCAGGCCCATCAGTAACATCTGCTTGAGGATATGCTTGAAGCGGAAATGACCGAGTTCGTGAGCGAGGACCGCCTCCATCTCATCGATAGTCAGGGCTTCGAGCAGGGTATCGAAAAAGACGATGCGCTTGCTCTTGCCGAATCCGGTGAAATAGGCATTGCCGTGACTCGACCGCTTTGAGCCATCCATGACGAAGATGCCGTCACTGATAAAGCCGCAGCGCTGTAGCAGTGATTGGATGCGGCTGCGCATTTCGCCCTCATCCAGGGGCGTGAATTTATTGAACAGCGGAGCGATGAACTTCGGATAGGCCCAGCTCAAGGTGAGGGTGAACCCCATCCACACGACCCATGCCGCAAGCCACCAGTAGTGGCCCGCACTCTGCATCAGTTGCAGTATGATCCAGAGCAGGGGGGCGCCCAACAGGATCGAGAGCAGCAAGCCAAGCAGCCGATCCTTGAGGTACTGGAGGGGGGTAGTGCGATTGAAGCCGAATGCCATTTCCAGACGGAAAGTACGATACAGATTGAAAGGCATCTCCAACAGGCTGTTGATGAGGAAGAAAGAGAAGATCAACAGCATGCCGATGAGGATCTCATGCCATTCAAAGCCGCGCCAATAGTGGTGCAACAGGTCTATCCCACCGCCCAGGGTCCAGATCAGCAGTAAAGCTACCCCCAACAGCGTTTCGATGATTGCGAGTCGCCCTTTTGCCTGGGTGTAATCCGCGGCTTTCTGGTGATCGGCAAGGCTCACCTTGTCACTGAATTCACCGGGTACCTGGCTGCGGTGTCGCTGCACATGCCCGAGATGGCGCAGCAGCAACCAGAGCTGGAGCAGGGTGCCAAGCAAGAGGAAGAGGAGAAAAATTTGGCTAAAAAGTGGCATCGATCCTGTTTGAGTCGTGAATTGAGTCGCTATTCTCTGTTAGATACCAGCGGTTGAAAAAAATCACTCTTTCTATAAATACAGACCCTAGAATACAGAGAGAGGCGGCTTCCTGCTAGAATCAGCAAGCTGTAGTTAAACAAGGATAACAAGATGCCTGTAGATGCCTCCAATCTGATTTGGATCGATCTGGAAATGACTGGGCTGGATACCCAGCATGATGAGATTATCGAGATTGCCACCATTGTCACCGATATGCGCCTCAATATCCTCGCCGAGGGGCCGATGCTTGCGATTCACCAGCCCCAGCAGAGATTGGATGCAATGGACGAGTGGAATCAGCGTCAACACGGTGCCTCCGGTTTGATCGAACGGGTAAGGCGGAGTGACTATGATGCAGCAAGGGCGGAAGCTGAAACCCTGGATTTTTTGCAGAAATATCTGCCTCCAGGGGCATCACCCATGTGCGGTAACTCGATTTGCCAGGATAGGCGCTTTCTCGCCAGGCTGATGCCGGACCTTGAGGGCTTCTTTCACTATCGGAATCTGGATGTCAGTACCTTGAAGGAACTGGTCAATCGCTGGGCACCATCGCTGAGTGAGGGTTTCAGCAAGGCGGGAAAGCACCTGGCGCTGGACGATATCCGGGATTCAATCGCCGAGCTGTGTTACTATCGCGACCATTTTCTGCGCCTGCCCTGACCTCACTCCGGGGTCCGCTGCTGCCTGTTATCGAGAGCAAGCGTTATTCACGCCCTGCTGTCGCAAGGCCCACTCCACGTGTTCCCTGACCAATGGCGACGGGTGTTGCAGGCGTTTCTGCAGGGCAGCGACAATCCCATCATCCCGGGGGGCGTTACCCAGTGCTATGGCGATGTTCCTCAGCCAGCGTGTATGGCCCAAACGGCGGATGGCAGAGCCCTCGGTTCGTTTCAGGAAGCTGGCTTCATCCCAGTTGAACAGGTCGATCAGGGTGGAGCTCTCCAGGGAGGCGCGGGGTAGAAAGTCGAGTTCCCGGCTAAGTGTGGCAAAACGGTTCCATGGACAGACCTGCATGCAGTCGTCACAACCAAATATCCTGTTCCCTATATCCCGTCTGAACGCTTCAGGGATGGCTCCCTGGAGCTCAATGGTCAGATAGGAGATACAACGCCTTGCATCGAGCTGATAAGGGGCGATGATGGCCTGGGTAGGGCAGCAGCTGATACAGGCCGTGCAATCGCCGCAGTGATCCGTTGCGGGGTTATCACAGATCAGGGGCAGATTGGTGTAGATCTCCCCGAGGAAGAACCAGGATCCACCATCCCTGGCGATCAGGTTGGTGTGTTTACCGATCCATCCCAGTCCGGCTTTTTGCGCCAGGGGCTTTTCCATCACCGGCGCGGAGTCGACAAATACCCGGCACAGGGCGTCATTCACCTCGCCACGTATTAGCTCCACCAGTCTCTGCAAGCGTTTGCGCAGCACCTTGTGATAGTCACGTCCCAGGGCATAGCGGGCGACAAAACCGAGCTCGGGATCCGCAAGAATCTGTGCAGACTGTTCAAGGGTCTGCGGGAGGTAGTCCAATCTGGCCGAAATTATCCGCAGGGTACCGGGTACCAGCTCTGCTGGACGGCAGCGTTTGGTACCATGTTTTTCCATGTACGCCATCTCACCCTGATGCCCGTTACCAAGCCATGCCTCAAGCCTGGCTTGCGTACTCCCCAAGTCTGTGTCGGTGATCCCTATGGCACTCAATCCCAGGGAGTGGGCCCATGCCTTAATCTTCTGGGTCAACTGTGCAAGTTGAGCATCTTGCAGTGGGTATTGGGCTGGCATCGATGGTAGCGAAAGGCTGAAGCGGAATGAGTATCAGAGTGCCACTATAACCCAGTTGTCGAAGCGCTCCTATTACTCAGGGCGAAGAGATTTTGAACCCACCTGGGCAACAGGGTATGGTTGCCGAATGCGAGTCATGCCACAAATCGAGGGATTGCCCTACGCGCTATACACGGCCGACCAGGTGAGGGAGCTCGATCGCATCGCCATCGAGGAGTTCAATATCCCGGGGGCGGAATTGATGGAGCGCGCCGGCAGCAGTGCCTTTCGTTTCATGCAACAGCGCTGGCCCGATCTATCCGAGATCCTGGTGGTCTGCGGTATGGGTAACAACGGCGGGGATGGTTACGTGCTTGCCCGCCTGGCGAGTCAGGCCGGCCTGCGGGTACGGGTGTTGCAGTTGGGGGATGCGTCGAAACTGAAGGCAGACGCCCTGGCCATGGCGGAGTCCTGGAGAGCGCTGGGTCATGCCATCGAGCCATTTGAAAACCTGGGTAATCCCGAGCTCATCGTGGATGCCATCCTGGGTACCGGGCTCGAACGCGATATCAGCGCTCACTGGGCATCGGCCATTGAAGCGATCAACAGCCATCGGGCGGAGGTGTTTGCCATCGATATACCCTCCGGGTTGCATGCCGATAGCGGTCGGATTATGGGATGTGCCATCGAGGCGGCGGCCACCATCAGCTTCATCGGACTGAAACAGGGGATGTTCACCGCGGGCGGCCCCGATTGCTGTGGCGAGATCGTTTTCCACGCCCTCGAGGTGCCGGCCCGGGTCTATGCTCAACAGCGGCTTGCCTGCAAGCGCATCGATTGGCACAAACGCTCCGCCATGGTCCCTTCCCGCAGGCGTTCGGCCCATAAGGGTGATTTCGGCCATCTGCTGGTTGTCGCCGGTGACAGGGGATACCCGGGGGCCGCGCGGCTGGCTGCCGAAGCCGCTGCCAGGAGTGGCGCGGGTCTGGTTACCTTGGCGACCCACCCGGATCATGCCCAGTACCTCAATCTGGGGCGCCCCGAACTGATGGTTTCTGGGGTGACCGAAGCGGAAGAGATTGCTGGTTTGATGCAGCAGGCAGACGCCCTGGTCCTTGGTCCCGGCCTCGGCCGCCGGGAGTGGGGCGCAATGGTCTATGGAGCAGTTCAGGCCAGCCCGCTTCCTACCCTGGTCGATGCCGACGGGCTCTATTGGTTGAGCCAGGAACCACGGCGACGGGATAGCTGGGTACTGACACCCCATCCCGGCGAGGCCGCCAGACTTCTGCAGTGGGATATCGCCAGGGTTGAGAGTGATCGCTTCGCCGCCTGTGAGGCCATGCAGCAGCGTTTTGGCGGTGTGGTGGTACTGAAAGGCGCCGGAACCCTGATCAGGGACGCTTCGCCTCAGCCTCCCGCGCTCTGTAGTGACGGCAATCCCGGGATGGCCACCGGAGGAAGCGGAGATCTGTTGAGCGGGATGGTCGGCGCCTTTCTTGCCCAGGGCTATGCCCTGCGTGATGCGGCTGAATTGGGTGTCTGCCTGCATGCCGCGGCAGGAGACAGAGCGGCGTTGGCAGGTGAAATCGGCCTCCTGGCCAGTGACCTGTTGCCGCAGATTCGGGGCCTCCTGAATCCGGGGAGTGAGGGTGTTTGAGATCGAGATTGAGGGTGAGGATCGCCAGGAGGCTGTTGGCGGTTGCCTGGCGTTGAACTGCGCACCACCCTTTATTGTCTATCTCGAGGGTGAGCTCGGAACCGGTAAGACAACCCTGGTCAGAGGCTTTTTGAGAGAGCTGGGTTATCAGGGCAGGGTCAAAAGTCCGACCTATACACTCCTCGAACCCTATGAACTCGGTGGGCGATCCTACTACCATTTTGATCTCTATCGGTTGTCGGATCCCAGAGAGCTGGACTATCTGGGCATAGAAGATCTGCTGGGCGAGGATGCGCTGCTGTTGATCGAGTGGCCTGAAAAGGGCGCGGGTCTGTTGCCCCGAGCCGATCTCAGGATTCAGATAAGCTACCGGGAAGCAGCGCGTGGACTCAGGTTGAGCGCCGATACAGAGCGGGGTGCCGAGCTGCTACCGCGGCTGAAGAAAGCCCTGGAAAAAGTTTAAGTTTTTTAAAGGAAAGCAAGCTATCTTCCAGAAAACCTTGGAAAAATGGTTAATGCGTGCTATTTTTAGGATGAATTTGTTCGGATTCAAAGGTCATGGGGAAATGAGGAAAAGTTGGTTACTGCTGCTACTCGCGTTGCTCAGCAGCTTCCCTCTCTATGCGAAACAGTCTCAAATCACCGGATTGCGTATCTGGTCCGCTCCCGATCATGTGAGATTGGTGTTTGACGCCAATAGCCAGATCAGACACAAGATCTTCACCCTCAAGGCCCCCGATCGACTGGTTCTCGATCTGAAGAATACCTCGCTCACCAAGCATCTCCCCGATCCGACAAAAGAGAACAAGATCATCCGCGGGATGCGCTCGGCAGTGCGCAATAAAAAGGACATGCGGGTGGTGTTCGATCTCACCAGCGCGGTCAAACCGAAGAGTTTTTCCCTCAAGCCGAACCGGGAATATGGCCATCGCCTGGTCATCGATCTCTATGACGGCAAGGTGACTGCCAGTGGTCGTTCGCAACCGGTGAAGACCGCCAAAGCCTTGGGACAGCGGGATGTGGTGATTGCCGTGGATCCAGGTCATGGTGGTGAGGATCCCGGTGCCCGGGGTAAAAGAGGCACCTACGAGAAGGATGTGGTGCTGGCGATCGGACGCAAGCTGGTTGCCCTGATCAATCAGCAAAAGGGCATGCGCGGGGTGTTGATACGCGATGGTGACTACTATCTTGGCCTGCGCAAGCGTATCGCCAAGGCGCGGGAGGCTCAGGCGGATCTCTTTGTCTCGATCCATGCCGATGCCTTTAAAGACCCCCGGGTAACAGGGTCCTCAGTCTACACCCTGTCACGAAGGGGGGCCTCAAGCGAGGCAGCCCGTTGGTTGGCGGAGAGAGAAAACAGTGCTGATCTCGTCGGTGGTGTCTCCCTCGAGGATAAGGACGACATGCTCGCCTCGGTGCTGCTGGATCTCTCCCAGATAGGTACACTGCAGGCAAGTTCAACCGCGGCTGACCGGGTGTTCAAGCAGCTCAGAAAGCTTGGCAAGACGCACAAACGGAAAGTGCAACAGGCGGGTTTTGTGGTATTGAAATCACCTGACATCCCCTCGATGCTGGTAGAGACCGCCTATATCTCCAATCCGGAAGAGGAGCGCCGCCTGAGGGATAAAAAACATCAGCAAAAGGTGGCGACTGCCCTGATGAAGGGTATTCGTGACTATTTCAAGTATCAACCACCTCCAGGTACCCTGCTTGCCTCCAATCAGGCCAAGAAGCGTCCGCGTAAGCATGTGATTTCCCGGGGTGATACCCTGATCGCCATCGCCAATCGCTATCAGGTCAGTGTCAGTCGGCTGCGCAAAACCAATGAGTTGAAGGACGATACCATCCGCATAGGACAGGTGCTGCAGATACCTGGCGGCTGAGTTCTCAACAACCTGCTCTCTTTGATCCGCTTCCTACCCACCAGGCCATGGTTCCCGCAGGGGATGGATGGCACAATAGTCTATTGTCACGAAAACTGTCGCCCAAAATGCCTATTCGTATTCTCCCGCCACAACTGATCAATCAGATTGCCGCCGGTGAAGTGGTGGAGCGTCCTGCTTCCGTGGTCAAGGAGTTGGTGGAGAATAGTCTCGATGCGGGGGCGCGTCAGATCGATATCGAGATCGAGCAGGGGGGCATCAAGCGCATTCTGGTTCGCGATGACGGTGTCGGCATCGCAAAGCGGGAGTTGGACTTGGCGCTATCGCGACACGCCACCAGCAAGGTCAGTGAATTCAGGGATCTGGAGTCACTGCGCAGCATGGGGTTTAGGGGGGAAGCCCTTCCCAGCATCAGTTCTGTCTCCCGGCTCAGACTGATTTCACGGCATCAGCAAGCCGAGGAAGCGTGGGAGGTCTCTGGTGATGGATCGGACCAGGTAGCAGAAAGCAAACCCGCCGCCCATCCCCAAGGCTCCAGTGTCGAGGTCTGTGATCTCTTTTTCAATACTCCGGCCAGGCGTAAGTTTCTGCGTACCGAGAAGACCGAATTCAACCACATCAACACCCTTGTTCAGCGCTTGGCACTGGCCCACTTCGAGGTCGGCTTTTCTTTGCACCACAATCGACGGCGAATCTTTGCCCTCGCGCCTTGCAGTGACCACCAACAGAGGGAGCGGCGGATCATTGAGATACTGGGAGCGGAGTTCCTTGATCAGGCCCTTGCCATCGACGAGCAGGCTGGTGAGCTACGTCTGAGCGGCTGGGTGGCAAGACCCAGCTTTTCCCGTTCTCAGGCCGATATGCAGTATTTCTATGTCAATCAGCGCATGGTCAGGGATAAGCTGGTGACCCACGCCATCCGCCAGGGTTATCAGGATGTTCTCTACCATGGCCGTCATCCGGCCTATCTGCTGTTTCTCGATTTGGATCCGCGCATGGTGGATGTCAATGTCCATCCGACGAAACATGAAGTACGTTTTCGCGACAGTCGTTCGGTTCACGATTTCATCTATCGCGGCCTGCATCGTCTATTGGCGCAGACAAGACCCCAAGCCGCCCAGGAACCAGTGGTCGAAACCCCGACCCTGGTGAATCCAAGGCAATCAGGGCAACCACAACAGCAGGGAATGAATTTGGGTCTGGCGGAGCGGCCCGCCGCCTATCGGGCTGCATTTGCGGCACAGCGCCCCCAGAGGATTGAAGAAAACGGGGAGCAAGAGCTGCCTAAGACGGAGAACAGTCCCCCCTTGGGTTTCGCCCTGGGACAGCTCCACGGTGTCTATATCCTGGCGCAGAACAGTCAGGGTTTGGTGTTGGTCGATATGCATGCGGCCCACGAGCGGATCACCTATGAGCGTTTCAAGCAGACCTATGGCGACCACGGCATCACCAGCCAGCCGTTGCTGGTTCCGGTGAGTGTTGCGGTCAGTCCCTCCGAGGCCGATAGGGTTGAAGAGTTTCAACCGCTACTGAAACGAATCGGCATAGAGGTCAGTCGCATGGGGCGAGATTCCCTGGCGGTTCGTACTCTACCGGCCCTGCTTCGAGGAGCTGATGCGGAGAGCTTGTTGCGTGATCTGCTATCCGATCTGGCGGAATATGGCGATAGCAACCGCATGCAGTTGGAGATCGATAAGGTATTGGCCACCATGGCATGTCACGGTTCGGTAAGAGCGAACCGGCGTCTCGAGTTGGATGAGATGAACGCTTTGCTGCGGGACATGGAGAGGACCGAAAGGGCAGATCAATGCAATCACGGCCGACCCACTTGGGTAGAGCTGACCCTGAGCGAATTGGATCGACTCTTCTTGCGGGGACGTTGAATGCAGAGTGAAGAGGATAGCCGGGGCTTGCCACCCGCCATTTTTCTGATGGGGCCTACGGCTTCGGGAAAAACGGAACTCGCGCTGCAGTTGGTCAAACATCTGCCGCTGCAGATCATCAGTGTCGATTCGGCGCTCATCTATCGGGGCATGGACATTGGCACCGCAAAACCGGATCGGGCCACGCTGAGGATCGCCCCCCACCGACTGATCGATATCAGGGATCCCTTCGAGAGCTATTCGGCAGCCGCTTTCCGTGCGGATGCCCTCGCCGAGATGGCGGCGATCACCGCGGCGGGCAGTGTGCCTCTTCTGGTTGGCGGTACCATGCTCTATTTCAAAGCGCTCGAGGAGGGACTATCCAATCTACCGCAAGCCGATCCGGCTGTCAGGAGCAGGTTGCAGGAGGAGTTGCAAAGGTTTGGTTTGCCTGAGCTCCATCAACGCCTCTCGGATCGGGATCCCGAGGCGGCTGAGCGGATTCACCCCAATGACCCCCAACGTATTCTGCGTGCACTGGAGGTGATTGAGATTACGGGAAAACCCCTAACTGAACTTCAACAGGGTGGTGTTGGTCATACTTTTCCATACAGTGTGCTCAAGCTGGTTCGGGCGCCCAGGGAGAGGGCGGTCCTGCATGCGCGCATTGAACGGCGTTTCCATGAGATGTTGGCGCAGGGTTTCGAGCAGGAGGTCAAGGTATTGATGAGCCGGGGTAATCTCTCCCCTGCGATGCCCTCGATGCGGGCAGTAGGCTATCGCCAAATGCTCGGCTATCTGCTCGGTGAGCTGACCCGGGACGGCATGATCGAACGGGGTATCATCGCCACTCGTCAGCTTGCGAAACGGCAGTTTACCTGGTTGCGCAGCTGCGATGGATGCAACTGGCTGGATGAAGAGGGGGATCTACTTCAGCAGGCCCTGGGATTGATCGCTGAACGTTTCCCGGTGATTGGCAATAGCACCTAGCCTTTCGCGGTGGGTTCGGATAGTATTTCCCACCCCGTTGGTATCGAAATTTTGAATATAGGTAGAAAAAACATTGTGCTACACTTTTGCCTGTGGGCCGTTTAACTGTGCTACAGATTTTTCATGCGCTTGAAATTACTGCTTAAAATAGAAACACAATAAGGAGAAACTCCATGTCTAAAGGGCAAAGTCTACAAGACCCTTTTTTGAATGCACTGAGGAAGGAACGTATCCCAGTCTCGATTTTTTTGGTTAACGGCATCAAGCTGCAGGGACAGATTGAATCTTTCGACCAGTTTGTGGTGCTTTTGAAGAACAGTGTCAGTCAAATGGTCTATAAACACGCCATCTCGACGGTTGTTCCTGCGAGGAATGTGCGTATTCAACATGGAAATGGGCAGAGTGACGAGCCTGCGCCACCCTCCGGTACGGGTAATTTCTAGTCCTTTCCACACACTTCGCTATCGGGCCTATCGTCTGGATATGCCCGATGGCCTAGCGCTATAGATTCCAAGCGATCCCTATCCGATATGTTCGAACGTCCCAAAGCGGGTGAACGCGCCGTACTTGTCCATCTTGATCTGGGGGTAGCCAGGGACCAGGATGAGATCGACGAGTTTCGTGATCTGGCGAACTCCGCAGGTGCCGAGATAGTCTGCCTGATCTCAGGTAGTCGCCAGCAGCCCGATCCCAAACTGTTTGTCGGTCGCGGCAAGGCGGAAGAGATCAGGGAGATCGTTGCAGAGGAGGGTGCCGACCTGGTGATCTTCGACCATACCCTCTCACCCAGCCAGGAACGGAACCTGGAGCGGGAGTTTAAATGTCGGGTTGTCGATCGTACCGGATTGATCCTGGATATTTTCAGTCAGCGGGCGCGCTCCTTCGAAGGCAAGCTTCAAGTCGAACTGGCGCAGTTGCAACATCTGTCGACCCGTTTGGTAAGGGGATGGACCCATCTCGAGAGACAGAAAGGCGGTATCGGTCTGCGCGGACCCGGCGAGACTCAGTTGGAGAGCGACCGTCGACTGTTGAATCAGCGTATTCAGCAGATCAAACGGCGACTCGAACGGGTCGATTCGCAACGTGAGCAGGGGCGCAGGGGGCGTGAGCGTGCCGATATCCCCACAGTCTCCCTGGTTGGTTATACCAATGCCGGTAAATCAACACTTTTTAACAGACTCGTCGGTTCCAGCGTCTATGCCGCCGATCAATTGTTCGCTACCCTTGATCCCACACTAAGGAGATTGGAACTGAAAGCAGAGGGAGCGGTCGTATTGGCCGACACTGTCGGTTTTATCAGCAATCTGCCCCATGACCTGGTCGCTGCCTTCAAGTCGACTCTGCAGGAGACCACGGATGCCTCTCTGCTGCTGCATGTGGTGGATGCATCGAGCCATCAGCGGGCAACCTGTATTTCAGAAGTCAACGATGTGCTGCGACAGATCGGCGCGGACAAGGTTCATCAGATAGAGATATTCAACAAGACAGATCTGCTGACCAATGCCGAACCAAGAATAGACCGTGACAAGGATGGTCATGTTACCAGAGTCTGGCTCTCGGCGATCAGCGGTGACGGTATCGAGCTATTGCTTGAGGCGCTTGCCGAGTTCTTTCGAAAAAACCATGTACAACAGCGGTTGCGACTGAATCCAAGCGATGGCCGACTGCATGCCCTGTTGTTCGAGCGCGGCTCTGTACTCAATGAGTCGAGTACCGAGGAAGGCGGTTGGGAGATGGATATCGACATGTCGGAGCGGGAGTTCCTGCGGCTGCTGAAAGAGGAGCCTGTGTTGCAAGATTGCATTATCGGCTAGTGTTTGATGTCACAGAATCCATGACGATGTACACTCAATCCCTGGGTACTGATAGAATGTCGCCTGAATGGGGCGGGATAGATCTCCAAAACCCGCTTTTTTATGAGAAGATGGATTGAGTTTGGCTTGAGTCGACCCCATATTCATGACTCGATTGTTTGAATGATAAGCGGATTAAACCAGTAACTTAGTTGGAGTGTTCAATGGCCTGGAACGAACCGGGTGGAAACGGTAAAGATCCCTGGAGCGGTAAAGGTGGCGATCAGGGTCCACCAGACCTGGATGAGGTAGTAAAAAAACTTCAGGATAAATTCGGTGGTATATTCGGTGGCGGCAAGCCTTCCCGTGGCGGTTCATCGTCGGGTGGTGGTTCAGGGCCGGGCTCCAAATCGATCGGCGCGATTTTAGCTATCGCGCTGCTTGTCTGGCTGGCCAGTGGTATCTACATCGTCGAACCTGCCGAACGTGGTGTTGTATTGCGATTCGGTGCCTATTCCGAGACCACCCAACCGGGACCTCACTGGCATATCCCGTTTCCAATCGAACGTCGAATCCTGGTCAACGTAGACCAGATATCTTCGTTCCGTCACAAGGCGCAGATGTTGACCCGTGACGAGAATATCGTCGATGTTGAGTTCACTATCCAGTCCCGTATTCAGGACGCGGCCGATTTCCTTTTCCAGGACCGGGATCCAAACAAGACCTTACGCGATGCTACCGAGACGGCGGTGCGTGAAATCATCGGTAAAAGCGATCTCGACTTTATCCTCACCCAGGGGCGCGGCGCCATTGCGGATCGAATAAAGACCGGCGCCCAGGGGCTGGTGGATACCTACAAGACAGGCCTCATTATCACCAGTGTAAACATGCAGCCCGCAAAGCCGCCGGAGCAGGTTAAGAGCGCATTCGATGACGCCATCAAGGCGCGTGAGGACAAGGAGAAGCTGGAAAACCAGGCCGAGGCCTATGCCAATGAAGTTGTGCCCAAGGCGCGAGGCGAGGCGGCACGACGTCTGGCCGATGCCAATGCTTACCGGGATAGAGTGATTGCCGAAGCGGAAGGTGATGTGAGCCGTTTTCTGGCGATTCTGAAAGAGTATCGCCGCGAGCCGGTGGTAACTCGGGAGCGCCTCTATCTCGATGCCATTGAGTCGATGCTCGGCCAATCGAGTAAAGTGATGCTGGACACAGCAGAGGGCGGGAACAGCCTGATGTATCTGCCTCTTGATAAGTTGATACAGAGTGACGGTAAGAGTACAACAACGCCTCAGCAGCAGTTCTCCACCCAGGAGAGTAGCCGTAGCCAAAGTGGCTCGGGGCCGATACGCAATGTCGACCGTACTCGGGGGAGTCGATGATGAAAGCTGTTAAATTAATGATCCCATTCGCTGCGATTGCGGCAATCATCATCTACAGTTCCGCATTCATCGTCAATCAGTGGGAGGTCGCATTGAAACTGCGACTCGGTGAGATCGTCTCCACCGACTACAAACCGGGACTCCACTGGCTGGTGCCGATCCTCAACAATGTGCAGACCTTCGATGCCAGGATCCAGACCATGGATTCTCGTCCGGAGCGCTTTCTCACCGCCGAGAAAAAGGATGTGATCGTCGACTATTTCGCCAAGTGGCGTATCGCCAATGTGGCGCAGTACTATCGTTCCACCGGCGGCAGTCTGGAAAAGACCGCTCGCCTGTTACAGGAGCGGATCAATACCAGCCTGCGTGATGAGTTCGGTAAACGCACGGTACAGGAGGTTATCTCCGGTGAGCGTACCGAGATCATGGACAAACTGACCAAGGATTCCGATGCCCAGGCGGCGGAACTGGGGGTCGAGATTCTCGATGTGCGAGTCAAGCAGATCGATCTGCCCCCAGAAGTCAGTGAGTCGGTCTATCAGCGGATGCGCGCAGAGCGTGAACGCGTCGCGAGGGACCTGCGTGCCAAGGGCGCAGAGGCCGCTGAGAAGATACGCGCCAATGCCGATCGTGAGCGTGTGGTCATTGTCGCTGATGCCTATCGGGAAGCCGAGACATTGCGCGGTGAGGGGGATGGTAAGGCAGCGGAGACCTACGCCAATGCCTATAAACAGGACAGCGAGTTCTACTCCTTCTATCGTAGCCTGAACGCCTACAAAAACAGCTTCCAGGACCGCTCGGATGTGATGGTTTTACAACCAGACTCCGATTTCTTCCGTTATTTGAAGAACAAAGGGGATCAATAGGCTGATTCAGCCGTTACCGGCAGGATAGCTGGGCGAGGATGAAGTGACTCAAGCAAGCCAGGGATCACTGCCCTGGCCTTTTGAGACATAGGGATTGGCTTGAATGCCAATCCCTCAATGGACAAGGCTCTCCAGCTCTGAGACAATTACCTGCGGTCCTGGTGGACCGCATGCTTACGACCGGGATGATCCCCGGTTTTTTTATGGGGTATTCATCGATGTGGCATGATTTGCTTGTGGCATTGGCGCTGTTGTTGGTGATCGAGGGTATCTGGCCCTTCCTTAGCCCAAAGAGCATGCGCGAAGCCCTGGTGATGATAGCGCAGCAAGATAACCGCTCATTGAGAATAAGTGGCCTGATCAGCATGGTTTGCGGAGTCGCCCTGCTCTATTTTGTGAATTGATTCTGACGCCTATTTACAGGCCCCTGTACTAACAATTTAAAAGATGGAAAACGAACGCTGGATACTACCTGATGGTATCGATGAAGTGCTTCCGCCTGAAGCGGGCATCATCGAACGAAAACGCCGTGAACTGCTCGATCTCTACGCTAGCTGGGGCTATGATTTTGTCATCCCGCCGTTTGTTGAGTTTCTCGACTCCTTGTTGACGGGCACCGGTAGTGATCTGGATCTCAATACCTTCAAACTGACCGATCAGCTCTCCGGGAGAATGATGGGGATTCGTGCCGACATCACCCCCCAGGCAGCACGTATCGATGCCCACCACATCCGTTCCAAATGTCCCACCCGGCTCTGCTATCTGGGGACGGTGCTGCATACGCGATCGGATGGATTTGCCGGTACCCGCAGTCCACTGCAAATAGGCGCCGAGCTCTACGGACACAGTGGTGTCGAGAGTGATATTGAGGTGCTGCGGTTGATGATGGAGACGCTGAGGTCAACCGGTGTCGAGGATCTCTATCTCGACCTGGGCCATGTGGGTATATATCGGGGCTTGGCGGAGCAGGCAGGCCTCAACAGCTATCAGGAGCGAGAACTCTTCGCTGCGCTGCAGCGTAAGGCAATGCCTGAAGTAGAGCGGCTTCTTGATAGCTTTTCCATCGACCGAGGACACGCCGCCATGTTCACAGCCCTGGGATCGTTGAACGGTGAGAACGCGCTGCAGCAGGCAACAGAGTCGCTACAGGCCGCTTCGGGTAGCGTCAAGGAGGCGTTGCAATATCTGCAGATGATGGCTGATCAGATCGCGCTCTGGTTGCCGCAGATTCCGGTCCATTTTGATCTTGCGGAGTTACGGGGTTACCACTTCCACACCGGCGTCGTGTTTGCCGCATTCGTACCCGGTAGTGGAAAAGAGATCGCCCGCGGTGGACGCTATGACGCTATTGGCAGCGTTTTCGGTAGGGCGAGACCGGCAACCGGTTTCAGCACTGACCTGAAAACACTGATACGGGTAGCAAACCAGAAGCAGCAGGCTGCAAGCCAAGCCGCCATCTTCGCACCCTGGTCGGACGATCCGCAGCTGCAGCGGGAGATCGATAGTCTGCGGGCTGCGGGGCGAAGGGTTATCTGTGCACTGCCCGGTCAATGCGGCGATGCAAAGGAGATGGGTTGTAATCAACAGCTGGTGTTGACGGATGGTCAGTGGCAGCTGATTTCTGTTTGATTCTGTAATAATTTCTGCAAGAATCATTAACTTCATTGTAATTTAGATCCGACATCGCTCGGAAAGACAGTATGAGAGTGCCATGGGCAAAAATGTCGTAGTAATAGGAACCCAGTGGGGTGACGAAGGTAAAGGCAAGGTCGTTGATCTGCTGACTGACAAGGCATCTGCCGTAGTCAGATTCCAGGGTGGCCACAACGCGGGTCACACCTTGGTCATAGATGGTGAGCAGACGATACTGCACTTGATCCCCTCCGGGGTTTTACGCGAGGGCGTTCGTTGCCTGATAGGCAATGGTGTGGTGCTGGCACCGGACGCGCTGTTGGAGGAGATTGACACCCTGGAGCAGCGTGGTGTACCGGCCTCCAGCCGTATGGGGATCTCCGAATCCTGTCCCCTGATCCTGCCCTATCACATCGCCCTGGACGCCGCGCGGGAGAAGGCACGTGGTAAAAAGGCCATAGGCACCACGGGTCGCGGCATCGGACCGGCCTATGAGGACAAGGTTTCGCGGCGGGGCATCCGTCTCGGGGAGATCTTCGATCAGGCGCATGTTGCCGAGAGGTTGAGAGAGGTGATGGATTACCACAACTTTGCCCTCAAACATCTGTTTGAATCTGATGAGGTCGACTATCAACAGGTCCTCGATCAGCTACTCGAGCAGGCGCAGCGTTTGCAGCCCATGGTGGACGATGTCACCGCTACTCTCCATCAACTCCGGGGGGAAGGCAAGAGTGTCATGTTCGAGGGTGCCCAGGGAGCCCTGCTCGATATCGATCATGGCACCTATCCCTATGTCACCTCGTCCAATACCACTGCGGGAGGCGCGGCTACCGGCACTGGCGTCGGTCCCCGCTATATCGATTATGTGTTAGGTATCGTCAAGGCCTACACGACGCGAGTCGGCGCAGGTCCCTTTCCAACAGAGCTTTTTGACGAGGTCGGCGATCACCTGGGTGTCAAGGGTCATGAGTTTGGGGCCACCACCGGGCGCAAGCGTCGCTGTGGATGGCTCGACCTAGTGGCATTACGCCGCTCGTTGGAGATCAACAGTGTCAGTGGTATCTGTATCACCAAACTCGATGTCCTCGATGGTCTTCAAAAGGTCAAGATATGCATCGCCTACAATCTTGCTGGGGAGGAGGTTTCGTCACCCCCATCCGGTGCTGATCGATTTGAAGAGTGCGAGCCGATCTATATTGAGATGGATGGCTGGCAGGAGTCCACTGTCGGCCTCACCGAGTTTGATCAATTGCCACAGGCGGCAAAAGCCTATCTCGCGAAGATTGAGGAGTTGTGCGCTACCCCGGTCGATATCGTCTCCACCGGTCCCGATAGAAACGAGACCATTATTCGCCGTCACCCCTTTGAGAACTGAGGCTCGAACTGAGGCAGAGCGTTCTCACGTCCACTTCTCTACCCCATAGGGAGTAGAGAATTGGATGCTGATTCTGGATCGAAAATAACAACCTGCTATCTCGACATTTTGGCTGCCCCATACAGGATTCTCTGAGGCGAGAAACTGTGTCGATTAAAACGTGATCTGAATCAATTAATCGACCAAAACCAATCGGGTCTGAGACAGCCGATCATGCCAGGCGAGCTTTTCCCGGTCGACCAGGATCCAGATAAAACCGAGTCCAAAAACCAACAGCGAGAGCAGTGCGGCAAAGTGGCGTTTGACAGCATGCTGCCAGCCTACCTTTTCACCATTCATGGCTACCAGCTTGAGTCGCCAGGCGCGCATGCCAAGGGTCTGGCCCCCCCGGGTCCAAAATCCGGTAAAGAATAGCAATGGTATGATTTCAAAGATAAAAAACTGAAATATCAGAAGCATCGAACCACTCGGGCTACCGAATGGCAAGGTGATGGCGGCGGTCGCAACAAAGATGAGTGCAAGCAACAATAAACCATCATAGAGGATAGCGGCAAGGCGACGAAAAATGCCTGGCAGAGGGGCATGGTTCAGATTCATGGTGGGTTTATTTGACATCTGATTTGATTCACTGAGCTGTGGATTTTTACTGCTTGAAGAGATCGAACCTAGGATAAACCCTAACCTTTGGAAGCATTACTACCGATTTGAATTTTTCCTGTCAGGGTCCATAATTTTAGGTCCCAATACTACAGAGCTCTTATAGGGAGCGAAAGCATGGAACACAGACGTGACCATCGCAAATTGCTATCTTCAGAAATTAAAATTATTGACCGGAATCACGGTGAAATAGAGGGTAAAATAAGAAATATCAGCTTGAGTGGTATGTTAGTCGATATCGGTGACGACCAACATCAACTGAATCCTATCGTGAATGTCACTTTTCCTGTTGCGAATTGTGGCGGTCAAAAGCACTGCCAAGCGAAGGCATTTATCGTGCATCAGCAATCGGGCTGCCTGGGACTGATGTTCAGTGAACTCGATGCCGATGTCAGACAGATGCTGCGCAAGATGTTGTATGGCTATGCCACAGTGGCGGAGAGGGCCTATTTGTATCATGGCTACAGTGATACAACCCACAACCTGCCAAAACAGGTCAACGCCTACTGACCTGACCGAACCTCCTGAAAATTATAATATTTCCAGTTAGCTGGAATCCAATTTTTTAAGAAGACGCGTTCTGCGTCTTTTTTTTGTTTTCAAAATCTCTCTAGATTCCTCGCTGTCACTGGCCGATGACCTGTTGCATCTGGCATAGTTTGGTTGTTCTAACCCGGCCGGTATTTCCGCACCGTCATCGCTATTTTGCCGGTTAAACTGGAATCGTGACAATAACAAGGGTAAAAAGGGTGCCATGGTCGGCTCATGCTTCCATCTGTTTATATGGATGGCTTTCGATTTGATTTTATGATTTTTTTGCCGTCCACCTTGATTGCCGCATTATGACTATTTTCAAAACACAAAAATGGCGGGCCAGGCTGGTCAATATCCCGCTACCTGCGCTCTCCCTCCTGGCAGGAATCATATGCGGTATGGTTACCTGGCTGTTGCTGGATCCGATTCAGGGAAGGCATCTTGAACAGGTGTTTCACAATGAGCTGGTAAGCCGGTTGGATGTGCGCGCAGTGGAGACCCGCCGTCGATTTGAGGAGTTTTTACGGGAGTGGCAGCTTCAGGGGCACAGCCTCTCCAATCATTGGCAGCTGATTACCTATCTCAACTCCTTCTCCTGGCAAGAGTCGGCGCAGCGGGCGAAATACTACAATGAGACACCGAGTTGGCTCGAGCCGGGCCACCCCAGGGTAAGTTTGATCGAGCCAAGCCAAGTCGTACTCTTGGATACCCGCGGTAATGCGCGGGAGATCTATCAAAACAAACTACTGCCATTCAGTGTGGAACGCGTCATTGAACTTTATACCGGTCGCGACGTCACGGACATTGTTCTGCTCAATGGCTCTCCCTATCTCTTGGTGTGGTCGAATATCGCCTATCAGGAGGAGACGGATCCTGCAGTAATACTGTTGATCGTCGAAATCAATCAGCATTTTCTTGCAGAATCACAGAAGATGGCTCATGGCACAGATACCCTGATTGCACTGGTTGACTCGGATGATCAGCGATTATTAGTCAGCAGTGACAACGAGCAGATCCCCAGGGGTTCCTATTTGCGGGATTGGCGTGACAGCTATCTGCTGACATCCCAGGCCATTACCCATGATCAGTCATTGGAGCAGAATCCACTTTTTACCACCATGGTGTCACAGGACATGGTACAGCAGACACTTAGTAATATTACCAAGCTGGCTCAGCTGGACCGTCTGTTCGCAGCCCTGGTCTATGTGATTGCGTTCTCCTTCATCATCTACCTGATATCCGCCAAGATCAATCAGGTCTTACAGCGCATCTCCCGCTATGGTCAGCAGGCACTGGGGGTGCAGCAACCGGTTATTCAAAAAGGCAATCAACTGCTTCAACTGGAGGATTGGGTAAAGCGGTTTTTCAGACAGTTGATTACGGCTCGTGACAAGTTGCATGACAAGCAGGAGAAGCGGATTCGGGAGACCGAGGTTCTGAAAAGCGCACTATTCGATAACTCCATGGTTTCGATTGTCACCTTGAATGAGCAGGGAGTGGTTGTGGAGGTCAATGTAACGGCATGCAATACATTTGGATATTCCAGGGAGATGTTGATAGGACGACGTTTTGAAGAGATCGCAATCAAAATCGATGATCGCCAGCGCTTCCGCGATATGTTGGGGCAGTGTATGAAGCGTAGCACCAGAGGAGATATGTGTCAGGACCAGCTGATGATGGCGGTAACCAACCGAGGCGAGGAGAAGGAGATTGAGTGCTCGGTAATTTCGATTCATCTACAAAATCAGACCGTCTTCAATGTCTATCTTCGAGATATCAGCGAGCGAATACAGGCCGAGCGTGAGATCAAAAGTTTGGCGAAACTCGCCAGCGAAAATCCCAATCCTGTGATGCGCATCAATGACAGGGGGGTCATTGTGTATGCAAATGACGCCAGCGATCCACTGCTGACTTATTGGGATTGTGAGCGTGGTCAGACGCTGCCTCTCTACTGGCGTAATCTGGTCGCTAGCGTACTTAGGGAGGGGGGGGACAAGGTTTATGAAATCAGTATAGAGGAGCAGATCTTTTCCCTGCAACTGGCTCCCATCATGGAGTTGGATTATGTCAATATCTATGGACGGGACTTTACCCAGATGCGTATGGCGGAACTACAAAGCAGACAACATCAGTCTGAGCTTGTCCATGTTTGCCGGCTCAGTACAATGGGAGAGATGTCAACAGGATTGGCTCACGAACTTAATCAACCGCTCTCCGCGATAATCAATTTTGCCAGTGGTTGTGTTCGACGTATTCAATCGGGCGCAGGCGGTGAGGCGGAATTGTTGGATGCCATGGCACAGATTACCGTACAGGCCGAAAGGGCAGGAGAGATAATCAAGCGGTTGCGCGCGCTTGTAGGCAAACGACCCCAGGAGCGTGAGGCGGCCAACCTCAATCACCTGGTCCTCGAGGTCGCCTCCTTCGTAGAATTCGAGGCCAATCGCCAAAAGGTGGAAATCAGTGTGGATTTGAGTGATGAAGTTCTGCCTGTGATGGTTGATTTGGTTCAGGTCGAGCAGGTACTGCTGAACCTGGTTCGCAATGCCATCGATGCCATGAAGCAGGTTGCCGTGGGTGAACGTAGGCTCAACCTGAAAGCACAGCGGATCAATAGCAAGAAGGTGAAAGTTCTGGTCAGTGATTCCGGCCCAGGTATAGCAGAAGAGACGCTTGATCACCTCTTTGACGCCTTCTTTTCAACCAAGAAAAGCGGTATGGGAATGGGGTTGCGGATTAGCCAGAAAATCATGCAAGATCATCATGGCACGATCGAGGTTGATTCAGAGCTTGGCAAAGGCTCAACCTTTCACGTCATACTGCCATCTGATCCTAAACTTGAATTACCGGGATTTTGAATAAGATGACCAATCCACCAACAGTCTTTGTAGTTGATGATGATCAAGCCATGCGGAATTCGCTTAAATGGCTTATCGAATCGGTTTCCATGCAGGTGGAGACTTTCGAATCGGCGGACGCCTTTATCAACAGTTACTATCCAGGAAGGTCCGGTTGCCTGTTGCTGGATGTTCGTATGCCGGGAATGAGTGGTTTGGAGTTGCAGGAGTACCTGCGAGAAAACCAGATTGCCATACCGGTGATTATTATTACCGGTCATGGCGACGTTCCCATGGCGGTGAGAGCGATGAAGTCCGGAGCAGTCGATTTCATCGAAAAGCCTTTCAATGATGAATTATTGCTCGAGAGCATCCGTCATGCTTTGGCATTGGATGTGAAGCAGCGGGATATGCAAGCGCAGCGCGCAGAGATCGCCACCCGCCTGGCACGCCTGACACCAAGGGAGCACGAAGTGATGGTAATGGTGACCAACGGCAAGGCGAACAAGGAGATCGCCTCCAGTTTGGGGGTAAGTGCAAAAACCGTCGAGGCGCATCGTGCCCGAGTCATGGAAAAGATGCAGGCCAATTCGCTGGCTGAATTGGTTAGAATGGCAATCAATGCCAATCTCACTCTCAGTGAGTCGAGCAGCGAAGAGTAACTGAAATTGCCCAGCAACCTGTTAAGGGAGCCAAAGGTTCTCGCATGGAGCCTCTATGATTGGGCAAATTCCGCCTTCGCCACCACGGTGATGGCCGGTTTTTTCCCGATCTTCTTCAAGCAATACTGGAGTGCCGATGTTGCGGTAACCGAAAGCACCTTCCGCTTGGGGCTGGCCAACTCGCTGGCGAGCATCATTGTGGTCTGTGTGGCGCCATTGCTGGGAGCCCTCGCCGACCAAGGGGGGGCAAAAAAGAGATTTCTGCTCTTCTTTGCGGCTATGGGCATTGTCATGACCGGTTCCCTCTATCTGGTGGCCATGGGAAACTGGGCCATGGCCCTGGTGCTTTACGGCTTGGCTGTGCTTGGATTTTCCGGTGGCAATATCTTCTATGACGCCCTGATGGTGTCGGTGACCCAAAAACAGCACTATGACAAGGTTTCAGCCTACGGGTTTGCTTTCGGTTATCTCGGCGGCGGGCTGTTGTTCACCTTTAATGTATTGATGACTCTGTTCCCCGAGTTTTTCGGTCTCGCCGATGCCTCTCAGGCTGTCAAGCTATCATTCGTATTGGTCGCCTTGTGGTGGGCACTATTCTCCATACCGCTGTTCCTGATGGTTGAAGAGCCAAAGTTGGGGAAAGCTCAAAAGTCGTGGCTCGTTGCAGGCTTTCGTCAGCTGCTCGAGACCTTCGGTAAACTGAAACAGCTGCGTATGACCTTCCTCTTTCTGATTGCTTATTGGTGCTATATCGATGGTGTCGATACCATTGTAAGAATGGCCGTCGATTTTGGTCTTTCCATCGGTTTCGATGCCAACAATCTCATGATCGCCCTGCTGATTACCCAATTCGTCGGTTTTCCCGCCGCTATCGTGTTTGGTGAGATCGGTAACCGGCGTGGTCCCAAGCAGGGCATAATGATCGCCATTTTCATCTACCTGATGATTTTACTCTGGGCCTATCATATGGAAGCGGTATGGGAGTTCTATCTGTTGGCAATCGCGATTGGTTTGGTGCAGGGTGGCATCCAGGCGCTATCCCGTTCCCTCTATGCACGACTGATTCCATCCAATCAATCGGCGGAGTTCTTTGGCTTTTACAACATGCTTGGTAAATTTGCGACAGTGCTGGGGCCGCTGTTGATGGGTTGGATCGGTGTGCTTACCGGAGATACTAGATTGTCGATCCTCTCCGTTAGCATACTCTTTATCATTGGTGGCGTTCTGCTGAACTTCGTCGATGTCGACGCCGGGGAACGGGCTGCCAGGTTGGAGGAGTAGGCAGGCATAAGACCTGGCTGCACAAAAGATACGATGGCGGAAGAATCAAATAAAGACCGGCTATATACAGAGGCCCAGGATATTGTTCCCGATTTTATCTTTGATGAGAGGGTAGCCCGAGTCTTCCCTGACATGATTAACCGTTCCGTCCCCGGGTACGGGACAATCATCAACATGATCGGCACCCTTGCTGCGCAGCGTATTCAGGCGGGTTCCTACTGCTACGATCTCGGCTGCTCCCTGGGAGCGGCGTTGCTGGTGATACACTCCGCTATCGAGGCAAAAGATGTACATTTGGTCGGGATCGACAACTCGCCGGCAATGTTGGCCAGAGCCAAGGCCAGACTTGCTGAATCTTGCCAGGATCCGGCGGTTGAGTTGATCTGCGCGGACATTCGCGATCTGAGGATTCGACAGGCATCGATGGTGGTACTCAACTTTACCCTGCAGTTTGTGCCGGCAGAAGACCGGATGTCGGTGTTGAAGATGATTCACACGGGTATGCTGCCAGGGGGACAGTTGATACTGTCTGAGAAGATATCCCTGCCCAACGAGACCTCCCAGCAACTCTTTACCGAGATGCATCACAACTTTAAAAAGGCCCAGGGTTATTCTGATTTGGAGATCAGTCAAAAACGTTCCGCCTTAGAAGAGGTGCTGATACCCGAGAGCCTGAAATGCCATACTGATCGCTTGAAAACAGTTGGCTTTTCCACCGTGGAGGTCTGGTTTCAATGTTTTAATTTCGTATCCCTGTTGGCGATCAAATGAAACAACAGTGGGCTTGGCGAGAGGCCTTCATGGAGCGGCCGCTAGGTAAGTGGTTGCAGCAGTTGCCCCAAGAGGTGGAGAGGATCTGGCGTGAGAGGTCTCATGGTGACTTGGAGCGATGGCATGATATGCTTTACGAGCTGCCTCGAATATCGGTCTCATCCATCGACCTTCAAACAGCGAAGGTAAGGGCAGGGGAACCGGGCGATTGTGATCAGACCACACGAGATGGTTTGATGCGGCTTTTATCCGGCTTGCACCCCTGGCGCAAGGGACCCTACGAGATTTGTGGTATCCATTTGGATACAGAGTGGCGCTCGGACCTTAAGTGGGAGAGGTTGAGACAGGAGATCCAACCGTTACAGGGTCGAATCGTGCTCGATGTCGGCTGCGGAAACGGATACCACGCTTGGCGCATGCTGGGCGAGGGGGCTGAGCTTGTCATCGGAATCGATCCTACCCAGCTGTTTGTGATCCAGTTCGAAGCCATTAAACACTTTCTTGGTGCTCAACACCCGGTACACCTCTTTCCCCTCGGCATCGAGCAACTGCCATCCAACCTCAAGGCCTTCGATAGTGTTTTCTCGATGGGTGTCTTCTATCATCGACAATCACCCTTCGCACACTTGATTGAACTTAGAGATGCATTGTGCGAGGGCGGTGAGCTGGTGTTGGAAACCCTGGTGATCGAAGGCGCTGAAAACGAGGTGTTAGTGCCTAAGGGGCGCTATGCCAAGATGCGTAATGTCTGGTTTATCCCTACCCCCATGACGCTTCACAATTGGCTGAAACGGGTGGGATTTCGTGATGTGAAACTGGTCGATGTTTCGGTTACCACAATCGAAGAGCAACGTTCGACAGAGTGGATGCGCTTTGAATCACTGCGGGACTATCTTGATCCGGATGACAGCAACTTGACCATCGAGGGCTATCCTGCACCACGAAGGGCTATCTTTATTGCCAGGCGGTAATTATTTATAGACTGTCACTTCAAACAAGCTACCGCCTCAACCAATTTGGCATTCAGGTCTTGGTTAGTCAGTACGCCGCTTTGCAGGTCGAAGTTCTGGTGAAAGTTCGGTATCGAAAGGCTTGCCTTCACCGACGCCCCAAAAAAGGGGGCTGAAGCGATAGCCAAGGAGAGGACGCTCGCTCCCCCCCCTGCACCAGGGGATGCCGAGAGCAGTACAACCGGTTTTTCGTGGTAGACTTTTTTGTTGATTCTGGAGCACCAATCAAAGAGATTTTTATAGGCCGCGGTGTATGATCCATTGTGCTCGGCAAACGAGATAATAAGCGCATCGCAGGCCTCTATTTTGGCCAAGAAATCCTTCGCCGGCTGGGGTTGGCCCAATTGTTCCTCTCTATCGACACTGAACAGTGGCAATTCATAATCGTTTAAATCCAAGACTTCGGTTTCGGCGCCATCCAATAAACTGGCAGCATAGGTCACCAAGTGTTTGTTTATCGATCTCTTACTGCTACTCGCTGCAAATGCTAACAGTTTCAATTATGGCACCCCTCTAAATCGACTATTCTAGGCCTTTATCAAGCCTGGCTAGAGGACTCTATTTCACTACCTTCCACATGTAAAATAGCACCTCCGCCATGTTCCAGTTTGCTGCGATACATGGCCTTGTCGACGCAGCTGATAACGCTCTCAAGATCAATGCCATGCTCGGGATATTTACCCAAACCTATTGAGATGCTGATGTCGATGCCGTTTTCTCGAGCATAGTCATCGATCGACTGGCGTATACGCCGAGCCACAAACTCCCCGCCGTCCTTGGTGGCAGAGGGTAGTAATAGCAGGAACTCATCTCCACCATAGCGTGCAACCAGGTCATCGCTGCGTACCGTCTTGGCGATGCAGGCGGCCACTGCAGAGAGTACACGATCACCCACATGGTGACCATGGGTGTCATTGACGGTCTTAAAGCCATCGAGATCCGCGAACAACACCACCACGCCGTTATCGTCCTGTGGTGCTTGGAAAAGGCTTGTGGAGCGCTCGATCAGAGCGCGCCGGTTCAACAGTCCGGTCAAGGCATCGATGTTGCGTTCGTGAGCCAGTTTGGCACGACCCTGTTCAATTTTTGCCGTAAGTGAGTAGGCATAGAGAACGATGATGGTGAAGAAGACAAGAAAGAAGATGGCGCTGACCGAAAACAGATCAATGTAGTCATATAATCGCACACTGACGATTAACAACGCGGCGCCAAGACTGCCGATTACAGCTTCACCGAACAGACGCAGGCCATAGCGCATACCGTTGCCGAGGATAATCATCAGGAAAACCAGAAAGCCCGGTGAGCTGACGGTGGTATCCGCCAATACCGCAAATGAGGCTGCGGCTATGTCCACCCACATGGTCAGGCGTCGGCGCCAGGGTGCGTGAGGTACCCGCGAAGCGTGCCCCATGAAGAAGAGTATTTCTATGCCGAAGGCGATGAATACCAGATTGACTACAGGAAGGCTGGTCCAATCGCGCACCTGTTCCGGGCCGCCAAAATTGAAATAGAGGAGCGCCAGGCCGCAAAACAGCAGGCGTGTCCAATACTGTGCACGTTGGTCTTCCCAAGACAAACGGTGTTGAGACCCTTGTCGATCATTCTGGGATTTGCGGCGCTCATTACCGGAACGCCGATCCGTGGTACGTTCGCCGGAGATGCCCTGATTCAATCCATCACCTTCATTAGGTTGTTGTGTGCGCCGATTTGTGACTCTTAGCTTAACCCACTTCTAGGGAAAGTCCAGATCAGCTCACCAATCTGCCCAAATCTGTAGATGGAAACGAAAAATCTGCAGAAATTCCATGATTTAAGTGGGTATAATCAATAAGTTAAGAATGTTGACTCTAGGTTTGGCAATTCGACCTGGTGGCGGATTTTTGTTCCCATCCCAGTTAATACAGTTTGGGTACATAGAGCTCAGAAGGCAGCACCTGACGCTCGTAATTCGGATTGAATACACGGTCAGGGAGTGAGATGGAATCGTCATCACTATCCATGTAGGGAATTTGCTCGAGCAGGTGATGAATACAGTTTAGCCGAGCCCGTTTCTTATCATTGCCCTCTACAATAAACCAGGGTGCTTCGGGGATGTTGGTGCGTGCAAGTGTCTCCTCCTTGGCCTTGGTGTAATCCTCCCAACGTACACGGGACTGAAGGTCCATCGGACTCAATTTCCACTGTTTGAGCGGATCGTGTATGCGCATCAGGAATCGCAATTGCTGTTCTTCATCGGTAATCGAGAACCAATATTTGATCAGACGGATACCCGAACGAACCAGAGAACGCTCAAATTCAGGCACATCGTTGAAAAACGTTTCCACCTGTTCGGCTGTGGCAAAGCCCATTACCCGCTCGACCCCTGAGCGGTTATACCAGGAACGGTCCAAGAGCACGATCTCGCCAGCGCTCGGAAGGTGCGCGACATATCGCTGAAAATACCATTGAGTCCTCTCTTTTTCAGTCGGTTTGTTGAGTGCGACAACACGGCATACCCGGGGGTTCAGGCGTTGTGTGATGCGCTTGATGACACCGCCCTTGCCGGCTGCATCCCGCCCCTCAAAAATGACAACAATCTTTTCACCGCTATGTTCAACCCAATCCTGTAACTTGATGAGTTCCGCCTGAAGACCCAGTAGAGATTTGAAGTATTCACGACGCTCCAGTGTCGGCGGGTGTTTTTTCTTGTAGATGCGACGCAATTCAATGGAGAGTGCCGGTTCAGACATCTCGAGCTCATAATCTTCGTCCAGAGCGTCTTCCAGTTCCGCCTTGAGCCAATCCACACCGGCTAAATTATTTTCTGTCTCTGCCATCTTCTTGCTCCAATCTCAAATAACACCTGCTCACCAGTATAATCAAGATACCATGATCCAATTTGAGAATATTTACATTTCCATTGCATGTTAGGCCAATCTGTTTCGATCGTAATCCTATAATCTGGTTATATGAATAGTTGGGACAGACGAATCTCACAAAAAAAAGCATAGTTTTTTTCGGGTTTTCATAAGTACTTGTTCAAGGTCGTTGTAGTTATAATTCCACTTGCTCATCTGTTTGAGCTGTTGGATTCATGGAGTTCTTAAAAATAAATGTAGAGAGTGCGACGCTCTGATTATGGATCGAGGGAGGCAAATAGATGATTGCAAATCGCTACGGAGAAGAGGGCTATCCTCCATTCAGAACCCAGCGGTTGTTTTCTGAAAACGGGCAGTGGTACTTCGATACCCGCGAAGGCACGCAACTGGGGCCATACCATGACTTGAAGCAGGCCAAGCAGGCACTTGCGCTATTTGTTGCGCAGAGACTTCTGGTAACTGATCGAAACAAAGGCGATGAAAGCTCATTCGTGGCTGGCTCGCAGGACGGAATTGAGCATATGGTGGAAGAGCTGTTTAACTACCTGATTGAGTACAAATCGAAAGGGCAAACGTCTGCAACCGTATGGGCAGGTCAGCGTCTGCGAGATTTAAAAAGGGAAAGAAACAGCATTGAAGATCACTCAATACGAATGGAAGCCATACAATTTGCACTCGATCAGGAATCCTGACTCGTATGAGTAAGCATCGATTCTCGGCAGTAAGGATTCTGGGTCAAGCAAGTTCAACCGAGAATTCCGGTGTCTCTTGCATATGCCGTTTCACTGCACAGAGTTCCATTGCTTTGATGATACCGTTGCGATATTTGTCAGGAAAATCAGCTGGTAACGTAAGGCGAAATATCACTTTAACGATCATTTTTTTCTTTTCGTCCTCTACACAATCCATCTGTAGATCTATACCTTCGGTCGAGAGCTTTCGCGATTCGCAAAAATTCCAGGCAAAAATTCCTGCGCAGGTTGCTAATGATGCGAGAAACAGATCGAAGGGCGCTGGGGCGCTGGCTTGGCCACCGTATTTAATCGGTTGATCTGTCTCTACGGTGTAGTCACCGACTTTTGCTTGGATACGTTTTCCACCCACAAAGCTGACCTGTATCGATTCCATGTTAATTCAACTCCTATAATGGATAGAGCTCTTTTACCGGCCCTTCGTTCTTCATATCTACTTGTGCATAGAGATTATTCAGCGCTGCCTGCAGCGCCTCTTCGATCACTGGATGGTAGAAGGGCATTCTGATCAGGTCACCGACAGATAATTGCTGAGAGATGGCCCAGTTGAGAAGGTGGGCAAGGTTTTCACCCCGGGTGGTGATCATTTCAGCACCCAGAATGATGCCACTTGCCTTGTCGCCATATACGCGAATGATGCCGCGACTCTGTCCCATTATCTGGGCACGCCCCACGGGGGCAAGTTTGACCTCACCAATAGCGCTATTATCCAGGTCGAGATCCTTATAGCTTCTGCCGACGAGGCAGATGTTGGGATCACAAAAGTTGATGGCCAAAGGTATTTTCCGTTTGAATCCTACAACCTCATCCTGGGTAGCATTGTGACCGGCGATTTTACCTTCATCACCTGCTTCATGCAGGATCGGACGCTCCCCATTCACATCGCCGGCGATAAAGATATGGGAATCACCACACTGCATGGTATTAGGGTTATAACGTGGGATGCCGCGGTCATCGAGCTCGATGCCGGCATTTTCCAGTGCCAGGCTTTCAACATTTGGCGTGCGTCCCAAGCTCGCCAATACTTTGTCGACGACCACCGACTGTTCGCCGGCGGTAACCCGCAGTTGTGAACCCTCTTCGCTGATCTCGACGGCTTCGCCCAGATGGATGGGGAACTCCCGCTGCATGGTCTCCAGCGCCATCGCTGATACCTCTGGATCGGTGGTGCCGCCAATCGTTTGCGCCATGTCAAAGCCGTGAACATCGATCTCCAAACGGCTCAATGATTGTCCAAGCTCGAGGCCGATTACACCCAGCCCCACCACCGCGACCGATTGTGGCAGGTCTTCCAGCTCGAAGAAGCTGTCGGTGGTCAGCACTTTGTCGCCGAAGGCCTCCCAGGCAGCTGGTACAACTGGACGGGATCCGGTGGCGATGACGATCTTTTCAGCGATGATCCTGTCGCCATTGTCGAGTTCCAAGGTGTGCGGATCGATGAACTTGGCATAAGCCTCGATAAATCTCTCACCCATGTTATCGGTGCTGTTGGAGAGCACGCGATCGACGAAGTTGTCACGCAGGTCCTGCACATGTTCCATCGCCTCGGGAATGTCGATGGTCAATTCGGTATGTCCGTCGACGCCATAGCGGTTGAGGTGGGTCCTGCGGTGGTAGTCCTCGGCTACCTGAATCAGGGCTTTTGAAGGCATGCAGCCGACCCGGGCGCAGGTGGTGCCGGGTTCGCCGCCATTGACCAGAAGAAAACTCTTTCCGCTTGGCCCGACCCTGCTGGTTGCATTCAGTCCAGCTGTTCCGGATCCAAGGATAACGACGTCTACATGTTTTTCTGCCACGGAGGTCTCCTGCGATGTTTGCTGCAGTTCGAGATTCTAACGGTTAGCCTCTTAAAATACAGCCTCTTGAATAGAGGTTATTGTCGTCTCCTATCTGAGGCCTATCTCGGTTCCAGCCGACACAGCGCTTTTGCGTAGATTAAGCGGGAATCGAAACAATACTCGCTGAAATCGGATTAGAGGCTGTTTCGGCTACGCCGAATGCGGTATGGTCATCCTTTACAGATTGTAAATGCATAAACAACAAAGCAATTGGGGGAGAATGACTATGAAATGGTGGCACTTGCTACTGCTACTGCCGTCGTTGGCTGTTGCCCAACCGCCGGAGTCGCATCGGGATCCGCAAAAGTTCTTCGAACAGTCGAAACAGAAGATGTTGCCGATGATGGAAAAGAGTATTCCTGCGATGAAAAAGACCAAGAGCTGTCTGCAAAAGGCGGAGGACCAGGCAGCCTTTGAGAAGTGTTCTGAGATCATGGTCGCCATGGAGAAGGAGATCAAGGAGAAGATGGGGCCTATACCCGGCGTTCCCGAGGATCAGAAGGGGCCGACTAAAGGGCCTAAGGATATTAAGTTTAGCCCCGAGACGAAGCAGAACATGCTGACCTTTCTCGAGCGCTCGATCATGATCGGCACCGCCATGCAGAAGTGTTTTACCGCAAGCACCACAGCAGATCAGATGCAGAGCTGCATGCAGGCTGCGAGGCCCAAACAGTAGTTGTTGGTCCGATGATATAAGCACCCCACTGCTGTTTCATGCAGCTATTTCTGCAGGTTTACCGCGGGCAGAAGCTGTTCGTTAGGGTGTGTGTTTTGTAGCGGCCTGAAACGATAGCCTTGAATGATGACCGGTGTCTCCTTGGGCGTTGCGATTACCGCTTGATCCCGTTTAGGTTCAAGCCAGGGGCGATGCGTGTAGTAGGGCATCAGCGGGGGTGGTGGCAACGGGTAGCGACCGAGTGAGTGGTGGGATGAGTACTTTGCCTTGCCGCCAAATGAGAAACAGAAGAAGGCCTTCGCAGTTGGCAGCCAGCAGACCGCTAACATCAAGATAGTGATGCTGAGCGCTGCTCTGTTAGATCTTATTCCGCACAAAAAGTAGGGCAATACCCGGTTCCTTTTCAGTAATCTGGGTAGTGTCTGCCGGGATTGAATATCCCCTCAGGATCGAATACCTGTTTCAAACCCTTTTGCATCTCCGCAAGTCGCGGCTGGAGCGGATGGAAGACCTCCCCAGCGGGATCGCCGTTGCGAAAAAGTATGGCATGCCCACGCGTTTTTTCCACCATGCTACGTATCTCTGATGCCGGGCGTTCCGAGACCAGCCAACGCAGGCCCCCTGTCCATTCGCAGAGTATCGGTTCCTTGAGATCTATATTTGCCGCCGCTGGTATGGAGAGTCGCCATAGCGGGCCTTGCTGCTGAAAAAAGTCGAGTTGCTGATCCCTGAGTGCCTGCCAGAAATCGACTTGGTGTTCCACTGACTCAACCCCGTAATCCTGCTGAATCTGTTTCAATCTTGCTTGACTACAGGCCAGCCGCAGCTTGTGTTCCTCGCCCAGGCTGTAGCTTGCGGTCACGGGTATCCCCTCGATCAGCATTTTGTGCAGCAAGGGCCTGGTGACACTCCAATCCCCTGCAGGGAGCATCAGGGTGTGTTCCTGCGGGGGTTTGGGCAATACCTTGATCGAGACTTCGAGCAGAATTCCGAGGGTTCCCATGGCACCGGCCATCAGGCGGGAGAGATCATAACCCGCGACATTTTTCATCACCTGGCCGCCGAATCGTAGAATCTGGCCCCGGCCGTCGAGAAGCTTCACACCCAGTAACAGGTCCCTTGGTGAACCGCCCCAGGGGCGTCTTGGGCCGCTGAGCCCTGAGGCTATGGCGCCGCCAATGGTGCCTTTGGCGGCGAAATGGGGAGGTTCGAAAGGGAGCATCTGTCCCTTTTCCGATAGGGCCTGCTCGATCTCCTCGAGCGGTGTGCCGCCACGTGCGGTGATTACAAGCTCTGTCGGTGCGTAGCTGATGATACCGCTATGCTCTGTGAGGGATAGGGGCTTTCCGACGCTCTCTCGTCCGTAGAAGGCCTTACTGCCATGTCCCAGTAGTTTCAGGGGGCGTGAATCACGGGCAGCATCGAGTACCGCCGTGCATAGGGATTCGCTGCAGTCGCGGTCGTTGCTCATCAAAAGCGCTCCAGCTCGGGAAAACGCAACTTGCCCGCATGGACATGCATTGCGCCGAATTCGGCGCAGCGGTTCAAGGTAGGTATCGCCTTGCCGGGATTGAGCAGCGTGTGGGGATCGAATACCTTTTTGACCGCATGGAAGGTCTCCAGCTCTTCGTCCTTGAATTGGGCGCACATCTGGTTGATCTTCTCCAGGCCCACCCCATGCTCGCCGGTGATGGTGCCGCCCACGGCGACACAGAGTTCGAGGATTTCACCGCCGAAGGCCTCTGCCTGCTCCAGCTCTCCCGGATTGTTCGCATCGTAGAGGATCAGCGGATGCAGATTGCCGTCGCCGGCATGGAAGACATTGGCGCAGCGCAATCCGTAACGCGTGGACATCTCACCGATCATCTTCAATACCTTGCCCAGTTGATGACGCGGAATGGTGCCATCCATGCAGTAGTAGTCGGGGGAGATGCGTCCCACCGCGGGAAAGGCGTTCTTGCGCCCCGCCCAGAACTTGATACGTTCCTGTTCATCACTGGCGGTTCTGACCTCAATGGCTCCCGACTGTTGCAGTATCTCCCTCACCCGCCAGATCTCCTCCGAGACTTCGGCGTCCACGCCATCCACTTCACACAGCAGGATCGCAGCGGCATCGGTGGGGTAGCCGGCGTGGACGAAATCCTCCGAGGCACGGATCGAGAGGTTATCCATCATCTCCAATCCCGCGGGAAGAATGCCTTTAGCAATAATCTCGGCCACGGCGTTGCCCGCGGTTTCGATATCGTCGAATGCGGCAAGCACCACCTGCTGCCGTTCGGGTATGGGTAGCAGCTTGACCAGGACCTCGACCACGACACCCAACATCCCTTCTGAGCCGGTGAACAAGGCCAAAAGATCGAGACCCGGGGCATCCAGGCTGCCAGCTCCCAGGGTGAGTCTCTCGCCATCCATGGTGATGATGGTCAGTTGCAGGACATTGTGCAGGGTGAGGCCATATTTCAGGCAATGCACGCCGCCGGCATTTTCCGCCACATTACCGCCGATGGAGCAGGCGATCTGGGAGGAGGGGTCAGGGGCGTAGTAGAGACCTTGGGGTTTGGCAGCCTCACTCACCGCCAGGTTGCGTACCCCGGGCTGTACCCTGGCCTGCATGTTTTCTCTGTCGATCTGAAGAATTCGATTGAGTCTTGCCAGGCTGAGCAGCACACCCTGTTCGTGGGGCAGGGCGCCGCCGGAGAGGCCGGTCCCCGAGCCTCGGGCTACCACCGGGATCTCTCGCTGGTGGCAGAATTTCAGGATCTCCTCCACCTGCTCCGCATTGTAGGGGAGGAGCACGATCAGGGGGACCTTGCGGTAGGCGGAGAGGCCATCGCACTCATAGGGAATCAACTCCTCTTCGCGAAAGATGACACACTCCTCGGGTAACATCTTTCGGAACTCCCCTGCAAGGGTCAGGCGATCATGCATTGGTCTACCTCTGATAGGCCGGTTATCGATCACGGCCGTATTGATCAATCTCTGCACGGCGGCTCAGTGAGGATTGTTGCAAAAAAACCGATTGAGATTAACTGCTGAATCAAGAGGTGATTTTAACATCGATTACAGTTATCGCGCGGTAATTGGGGCATTTGGGAGATAGTTTACTGTCCGTGTCATATGCCGGAGGCTATGAGTCATATCCCTTGATTTAGTCGTTTGGTTCATTATGGCTATTTATCTTTTTTATTATAAATCAATAGTTTATTGGTTTGGATCGCTGATTGCATAGATGACTTGGTTCAGATAACGAGAATGAGGTGAATCGATGCGACTTAGTGCTTTATCCATGGCAATTGGCTCCCTGTTGGCCACGCCCTATCTGCTGGCGGAAGAGCAGGCGGAACAACTTGGTGATATCTACGTTGAGGGGGAGGTTGAAACGGCGCCTGCCGTGATCATGCAGCCTGTAGAGAGTAATTCACAGGGATTGCCTGCGGATGGCGGTGACTTTCTGCGCGATATCAACGGTGTCTCGGGCATCCGCATGGGGGGGCACGGGATCGATCCGGTGATTCGTGGCCAGAGTCAGACCAGGCTCAATATCCTTATGGACGGGGCCTATATCCATGGCGGCTGCCCAAATCGGATGGATCCTCCGACCGCCTATTCGGCGATGGAGAGTTACGACAGTGTCACCGTCATCAAAGGCTCTCAAACCGTGATCTATGGCGGTGGTGGCAGCGGCGGCACGGTACTCTTCGAACGTAAACCGCCCCGTTTCGAAGCGGGTAAGCACTATCAGGGTGAGATCGATGCCGGCTACAAAAGCAACTCCAAGACCAAGGAGCTTTCTGCGGATTTCGCTGCGGGTACAGAAACGGTCTATGCCCGCGGCGTGGTCGGTTACAAGGATGCCGACAATTATGAAGATGGTGACGGTAACGAGGTGCGTTCCGCTTACGAGAACCGTAGCGGTAATCTGATTTTGGGCTACACCCCAGACCAGGACAAGCGCCTGGAGCTCAACGTCGAGGCCACCAGGGAGGATGATGTCCTCTATGCGGGGGCGGGTATGGATTCACCGATGAGTGATGCCGACAATCTGAGATTTAAGTATGAGCAGAATGACAACCTAGGACCGTTCAGCGGTGTCGATCTGGAGATCTATTCCACTCAGGTAGATCACTTGATGGACAACTACTCCTTGCGAGAGTTTACCGCGCCAATGCGCATGAGTGTGCCGACAACCTCGGATACAACCGGCGGCCGATTCTATGGTGATCTGATGTTGGGGCAGAACAGCCTCACCGTCGGTATCGACTACCAGAAGAATGAACGCGATGCGGACCGATTTTCCGGCATGCCCGGCATGGAGCCGACCACCCTGCAGTCGATCATGTGGCCCGGGGCCGATCTGGAGCAGACAGGCCTGTTCGCGGAACTCGAGATGCCGGTCGGAAACGAAAACAGCCTCAAGATCGGGTTGCGCTATGACCAGGTCGATGCCTCGATCTCTCGGGGTGACGAAAAACCGGATATGGGTCCCAGTCCGACACCCAATGATCTCTATGCGGCCTACTATAGCGATACATCAGACAGCCAAAGCGAAAACAATGTGGGCGGATTTATACGCTATGGACACAAGCTCGGCGGGGGCACCCTGTTTGCGGGCTTCAGCCGCAGCATCCGTACCGCCGACGCCACGGAGCGCTACCTGGCCAGCTTCATGCGTAACATGATGACTGGAATGGATAACAGTTGGGTCGGCAATCCAGAGCTAGAGCCTGAGCAACACCATCAATTGGAGGTGGGATACACCTGGCAAAGCGGGGGCATGAGCAACGATCTCACCCTCTACTACAACGATGTCTCCGACTTCATTCTCAGGGACAAGGCGAGAGGACAGGAGGGTATAGTTGTCGCCAACGGTACCGCCACCATCTATCGCAATGTGGATGCGGAGTTTTACGGCATCGAGTGGCAGGGGGACTATCGCATAACGAATGCATTGAAGGCCAAGGCGAGTCTGGCCTACGTCAGAGCCGAGAACACCACTGACGACAGGCCAATTGCACAGATTGCCCCCCTCGACCTGAGCCTGGGACTGGACTATAGCCGCGATGCCTGGGAACTTGGGGGAGCCCTGCGCGCAAATGCCAAGCAGACCCGTGCGGATCTGGATAACGGCAGCGGTCAGGATGCACAGGAGACACCGGGCTGGGGGGTCATCGACCTCTATGGCAGCTATAGGCTGAGCGAAAACAGCTCAATCCGTTTTGGTGTCGACAATCTTTTGGACAAGAGCTTTGCCTATCATGTAAACAGAGCCAATGTCGATCCTTTCAATCCAGAAGCGATACAGGTCAATGAACCCGGTCGCGAGGTCTGGGTAAGAGGCTCGGTTAAGTTCTGATCTCTCCTGGTGGTGCATCAGTCACTGAGTGAATAGCATCTGATTTTTTTTGAGATGGATTCACCGGTGGGCCACTGCTGACGCCCAACAACGGTTTGTTGTTGGGCGTCTACTTTCTGGCATGGATGAACCAGTGAAATCCATGTAAAAAGCGTGGTTATGGCTTCGCTGATCATGTGCTCATTTTGTCAGCTATTGAATCTCAGCTTTGATCTGCGATGAGCCATTATCAGGAGTTGACGTCACTACAGCACTACTCTTAATGGTTGTTAACTATCCATCCCTTTTATTGTATTGGTGTTTTACAGTAGGCTGTAGACCTGATTCTTCTACTAGCCCAGGTTAAGCGATGATCCCGTTCCCCGTAGTTGGAGTCACTCGACCGAATTTTTTGATTCTCACACCGATCTGCATCTCGCTTGGATTGGCCAGCGTTCTGTTGAGTGGTGAAACCGTGGCGTGGAAGCTTTTTGCTGTTGTCCTCCTGGGTGCGATAGCGGCACATATCAGTGTAAACGCTCTGAATGAGTACACCGATTATCACTCCGGGCTCGATTTTAAAACCGATCGCACCCCATTCAGTGGTGGTAGCGGCACCTTGGTGATTCAGCCTCGTCTTGCACCCTATGCCCTGGGGATTGGTTTGGCCTCTCTATTGATAACCCTGTTGTCAGGTCTCTATCTGCTTCAGCATGCGGGGTGGGGGCTTGTGCCGATAGGAGCTCTCGGCGTATTGATCATTCTCACCTACACCAGTTGGATCAACCGTCATAGAGTGTTGGTGTTGATCGCCCCCGGACTCGGATTCGGGCCATTGATGGTGGTTGGCACCCACTATGCCTTGACGGCCAAATACAGTATGACTGCAGTGTTGCTCTCAATGGTGCCCTTCTTCTTGGTCAACAATCTGTTGCTGCTCAACCAAATTCCCGATGTGGATGCGGACCGCAGTGTGGGTCGCGACAACTTTGCCATTGCATGGAGTCCGGTGAAGAGCGCATGGCTATATCTGGTGTTTTCCCTCTTGGCCTATATGACGGTCATCCTCGGCGTAATCATCGAAAGCCTGCCTGGCAGTGCGTTGCTCGGTCTACTCACTGCGGCAATGGCCTATAGGATATTTAACGGTGTACGGCACTACAATGGCGATATTAAACAGCTCATACCCTACCTGGGTAGGAATGTTATAGTGACCCTGGTAACGCCTTTTTTAATCTTTCTCGGCATCATGATCGATTTTTTGTGGTAGCGGGATTTAGTTAATCAACCTTGCGGGAATGACAGTTGCACAACTCAAATGACAATAATCCACTCTTGTGGTCGATACTCGGGTTGCTGTTTGCCGCAATATCCATTGTCGCCATCTACAAGAGCTGGCCGATGCTCTTCCCTAAAGCGGACCTGTTAGCCACCGTCGATCCGGCATGTGACTTGCGAACCGGCCCCTGCACAACCCGACTGGAAAATGGCGCTAGTGTCACTTTTTCCATACTTCCCAGAGAGATTCCGGTTGTGGCGCCCTTGGCGTTGCAGGTGAATTTAGAAGCAATTTCTGCAACCGCCATTGAGGTCGACTTTAGCGGTGTTGAAATGAATATGGGCTTCAACCGGGTTAAATTGAGCCATCAAGAAGAGGGGATATTTGGCGGCAAGGCAATGTTACCTGTCTGTGTTTGGGATGCCATGGAGTGGGAAGCCAGGGTGTTGATAGAGACCAAACAGGGCCTGATCGCCGTACCCTACCGATTCATCACTGTACGACCGGGTACATCATTGCCCGCCGCTGATTCCTAGACCTAAAAGACTCCAATCTGTTAAAAACCCCATATCATGGGAGTGAGGGCGATAGTCAAGATGCCTATCAGCAGGGTGAGTGGTCCGCCAAAATAGAGATAATCCTTGAATCGATAACCACCTGCACCATAGACCATAAGGTTGGTTTGATAACTGATTGGGGTTGCAAAGCTTGCGGATGCAGCAACCATAATTGTAACTGCAAAGGGTAGAAAACTGACCTCGAGGCTGTGAGCGGAATGCAGAGCTATGGGGAACATAATGACCGCGGCGGCGTTATTTGTTGCCAATGCGGTGAACAGCGCCGTTAATATGAAGACGGCTGCTAAGGCCATCCACGGCGATCCTAGGGTGAAGGATAACAGCCAATCCGCAATGACAGCTGCAGCACCGCTGTTTTGTAGTGCCTTGGCAATACCGAATGATGCAGCTATGACGATCAGTACCCCCCAATCTACGGCACGACGAGCGATGGGACCGGTTGTACAGCGGGTAATTATCATCAGGCCTGCGGCAAGCATGACCGCTTCTAGAATACCCAACCAGCCAAAGGCGATAACGCCAACCATAAACAACATGATGGTCATTGCAATGGGTGCACGTTTATGTCGAACAGGCTGTAGATCACATAAGCTGCTTACGAGGAAAAAATCACGGGAATTGTGATGACGTTGAAAAAAGTCAGGATGGGATACCAAGAGCAGGGTATCTCCGGCCTGCAGTTTTATATCACCAATTTTTTTCTTTATCTTCTCTCCATTTCTCGCGACAGCAATGATTGCCGCATTGTAATTACTTCGGAATCTGCCTTCGCGGATTGTTTTGCCTATCAGGGGAGAGGTGTTAGAGATAACCGCCTCGGTGAGACAGCGGTCAATACGCTTCGATTCTAGTTTGAATATTTGATTGGTGGCGGGCTTTAGGCCGGCAATCCTCTGCAGGTCAATGACCGAATCGACGATACCGACAAATACAAGATGATCACCAGCTTGCAAACATTCGTATGGAGGTACTGCAGTCAGTATACGTCCTTCACGTTCTATCTCTATTAGAAAGAGACCAGGAAGTTGGCGTAAGCCAGCTTTCTCGATGCTCTTTCCAACCAGGGGGCTCTTGTCTTCAACGACCATCTCAACGGTATATTCCCTTGCGTCGGTATAGGTGCTGATTACTGGGCGACGCTCTGGTAGCAACCAGTGTTGACTGACTATGACATAAACGAAAACGGCCAAGGTAACCGGTATACCCACCCAGGCGATATCAAAAATGCCAAATGCTGGAAGTTCAGTCTGTGTGCTCAAAAGGCCATTGACCACCAGATTTGTGCTTGTGCCAATGAGGGTGCATGTTCCGCCGGCAATTGCGGCATAACTTAAAGGAAGCAGAAGCTTAGAGACTGATAGTCGGTGACGCTTTGCCCACTCATCAACGGCGGGCATGAAGATCGCCACAATAGGTGTGTTATTGAGGAACGCGCTCATTGCTGCCACGGGAGCCATTAACCTTATCTGTGCATCTGAGAGACTTTTGGGGATTCCCAATACCGAGTCGACGATCCAATTGATGCCCCCGGTTTCGCGAAAGCCGGTAATCACAACATAGAGCACGGCAATCGTCACCATGCTTTCATTCGCCAAACCCGAAAGGGCCTCGGTGGGTGAAATGATATCGCTGACTAGCAACAGGGTCAGGCCTCCCATCAATATCAAGTCCGGAGAATACCGGTTGGTGGCCATGAGTCCGAAACAGACAGCAATAATGAGTAGAACGAACCAACCTTCCCATGCCATCACGTTGATCCTATTAAAAAAGTAGTAACAGTTAGTGCCTATGTTCCCTTAAAACCCGTCAGCAACCGTTTACCTAAAATACAAAGGCAGGGTTGGGGGATAGGCTCCGTTTTCTGATCGTTAGTGAATTTTAACAGCTTATTTACATAAAATAGGCAATTTTTACTATTTTGATTACAGGTGACTCAATTTAAATCTCTTTTCAAAAACAGTTGCTTGGATATGCGGATAAACAATGCTATCTGTCAATTGACAGCCTCCTGTGGTAAATACGTGCCCTGTTTGTGGAAATCATTCTCCACACATGGGCAGAGTTAGAAAAAATCTAAATATAATCACGGAGGTAATCATCTATGGCCTATAAGAATCGCTTGCATCGAAGCGAGCTGGCTGTACCTGGCAGTAATAAACGGATGCTGGAAAAGGCACCCCACGCGGGTGCAGATTTGGTCTTCATGGATCTGGAAGATGCGGTAGCCGTATCTGATAAAGAAGAGGCGAGGCAGAATGTTATCCATGCACTCAACCATTATGATTGGTCGAAATGCTCAGTATCCGTACGCATCAATGGCTTGGATACCCAATTCTGTTATCGGGATATCGTCGATGTTGTTGAACAGGCGGGTGACAAGCTGGACACCCTACTGGTACCGAAGGTTGGAAAGCCCTCGGAATTGGAGTTTGTGGCCCTGCTACTGGAACAGATCGAGGCGGCGAAAGGTTTCAAGCCGATCAATCTTCATGCCTTGATCGAGACCGCCATGGGTATGGCGAACGTGGAAGCGATTGCACAAAGTTGTCCCGATCGTCTCGAGGCATTGGTATTCGGCGTTGCCGACTACGCAGCCTCAACCCAGGCTCGGACCATCGGTATGGGAGGAACCAATCCCGACTATCTGGTGCTCGGTCATCCCGATGACCAGGGGGAGCGCAAGACCTATCTCGGCAATCAGTGGCACTTTGCCATGTCGCGTATGATCGTTGCCTGTCGTGCCTATGGCCTAAGACCCATCGATGGGCCTTTTGGCGATTTCAGTGACCCGGATGGTTATCTGGCGGTGGCCAAGGCATTCGCCGCCCTGGGCGGTGAAGGCAAGTGGGCCATCCACCCCTCGCAAATCGCCCTTGCCAACCAGGTATTCACCCCCGGTGAGGAGGAGGTTGTGCATGCCAGAAAGGTTGTTGAGGCAATGCAACAAGCCGCTGCCGAAGGCATGGGGGCTGCCAGTATCGACGGCCGTATGATTGATGCCGCCTCGATACGCCAGGCCGAGGTCGTGCTTGAGAAGATTGAGCAGATCGATGCCATGCAGAGTAAGCGGGAGGCGGTGGCATGAATATCCATGAATACCAGACCAAAGAGCTGTTTCGCAGCTACAAGATACCTGTGCCCGAAGGACGCATGGCCCACTCCGCCAACCAGGCTCTCTCGGTGGCGGAACAACTGGGTGGTGACGGCTGGGTGGTGAAGGCGCAGATTCACGCCGGTGGCCGGGGCAAGGCGGGCGGTGTCCAACTGGCCAAGACCTTGGAGGCGGTGCAGGATCATGCCGAGAGTCTGATCGGTAGGCGCTTGGTCACCAAGCAGACCGGTGAGGCCGGGCGTCTGGTCAATCGGGTGCTGGTAGAGCAGATCCATGATATCGAACAGGAGTACTACCTGGGTATTGTCATCGATCGCAGCACGCAACGCATTACCCTGATCGCGTCTGCCTCCGGGGGTATGGAGATCGAGGAGGTCGCCAAGGCATCCCCGGAGAAAGTGATTCGTGAAGCCGTCGATCCCGCGGTGGGCCTGCAGAATTTTCAATGCCGAAAAGTGGCCGCTGGCATCGGTATTGGGGGCAAGGATATCGGTAAGGTGGTCCATATCATGAAGCACCTCTATCGCTGTTTTCGCGATAGCGATGCCCTGATGGTGGAGGTCAATCCCCTGGTGAGAACCGTGAAAGGTGAATTCCTGGCCCTGGACGCAAAGATGAGCTTCGACGGAAATGCGCTTTTCCGCCAAGGGGATATCGCCGATCTGCGTGATTTTGACGAGGAGGACCCAAAGGAGATCGAGGCCTCGGGCCACGATCTCAACTATATCGCTCTCGACGGCAGTGTTGGCTGTATTGTCAATGGTGCCGGTCTGGCGATGGCGACCATGGATGCGATCAGTCTCTACGGTGGCAGACCGGCCAATTTTCTCGATGTGGGGGGTGGCGCCTCACCGGAGAAGATTGCCAATGCGTTCCGCATCGTGCTGGAAGATCCCAATGTGAAGGTGGTAATGCTCAATATCTATGCGGGGATCAACCGCTGTGACTGGATTGCCGAGGGTATTGTCAAGGCGATGGCCGAGCTGACAGTTACGGTTCCGGTTGTGGTGAGACTGGCGGGCACCAATCTTGAGGCTGGCAGGGAGATCCTGGAGCAATCGGGACTCGATTATATTCATGCCGATCGTCTCAGCGATGCGGCGGAGAAATCGGTGCAGGCGGTGAGTGAGGTGATGGCGTGAGTATTCTGGTAAATCGTGATTCGAGAGTTATTTTTCAGGGCTTTACTGGCCAGCATGCGACCTTTCACGCCGAGGAGGCGATCCGCATAGGGACCCAGGTGGTGGGCGGGGTTACACCGGGCAAAGGTGGACAGACCCATATCGACAGGCCGGTTTTCGATACTGTGCAGGACGCGGTCACCCAGGCTGGTGCCGATGTCAGTGTGGTCTTTGTGCCGCCTCCATTCAGCGCCGATGCCATCATGGAGGCGATCGAGGCTGGGATCGAGGTGATCGTGGTGATCACCGATGGCGTCCCGGTACAGGATATGGTCAGGGTGAAACGCTATCTGATCGGCCACGATGCCATCATCGTCGGTCCCAATACGGCCGGGGTGATCACCCCGGAAGAGTGCAAGGTCGGGATCATGCCGGCCCATATCTACCCCAAGGGGCGGATCGGTATCGTTTCCCGTTCAGGCACCCTCAACTATGAGGCGGTGGAGCAGATGAGTGAGTTGGGCCTGGGTGTCTCCACCAGTGTCAGCATCGGTGGCGATCCTGTCAACGGCTGCGATTTTCTCACTCTGCTGAAGCAGTTTGCCGATGATGATGAGACTGAAGCGGTGTTGATGATTGGTGAGATCGGCGGTGCACAAGAGGTCGAGGCGGCTGCCTGGGCGAGGGATCACCTTAACAAACCCCTGATTGGCTTTATCGCCGGTGCTACAGCGCCTCCGGGACGTAGAATGGGTCATGCGGGTGCGATCATTTCAGGCGAATCGGATACGGCGCAGGCAAAGATGCAGCGCCTGGCGGAACTGGGAGTCAGTGTGGTGCAGAATGCCGCGGAGATCGGCAAGACAGTGCAATACAGTCTGAAGTGAGACGAGTCCGCCGCCGCTTGGTAATGCTGCCGGCCACAACCATGTAGGGACCCTGAAAAATGTCCAAGGCGCGAATTGACCTTCTGAGATGGCTGGGACTGATGTGGCTCAGCCTCTGGTTTGTGCCGTCTCAGGCCGATCTTCCAGCGCTGACCCATGAGCTGACAGCGATAGCGGAATCTACACCGGCCCCCAAGTTACGACTGCTCAGCATGGATGATGAGATGATCGACATAGGATCACTCAAGGGTAAAGTGGTTGTGGTCAATTTTTGGGCAACCTGGTGCCCCCCCTGCAGACAGGAAATGCCCTCTCTGGAAGCCCTCTATCAGGAGACAAAAGCGCGGGGAGTGGTGGTGCTGGCGATCAATATCGGCGAAGATTTCGACACCGTCTTGCCCTTTCTCGACAGTTTAGAACCCCCACCCAGCTTTCCCATTCTCCTCGACAGCGACTCCTCCACGCTTTCGGATTGGAGGGTCAGGGGATTACCGACCACCTTTGTGGTCGCCCCCGACGGCAACTTGGCCTTTGAGGCGGTGGGGGGGCGCGAGTTCAGCCACCCGGATCTGATCAAACAGCTGCTGAGCCTGCTAGGGCCTGTAAACAGGCCCTAGCATAGTGTTTTATCCACAGCCATTGTTTGCGCTCTTTAAAGACGACTGCAGGTCTGGAGGGGTGAATGGATCGGTGGCCTTAGCCCTTGTAATTGTCTCCCAATAGGAGGAATATGCCCCAATCTGACCACTGAAGTGGATTCCGTGTGATGAAAAGGCTTTTGATCCTGAACAGCAAGGGAGGCTGTGGAAAGACAACGATAGCGACAAATCTAGCAGGTCTGTACGCTGCTTCCGGGACGTCGACAACACTATTCGATTACGATCCTCAGGGATCCAGTCAGCGCTGGCTGGAGCTGCGATCGGATCATTTTCCCAACATCCACGGTGTCTTCGCCGCCAAAACTACCCAGGGTGCGGTAACCCGATCCTTTGCAACACGGGTTCCCAACGATACCCAACGCATCATTGTGGACACCCCCGCTTCGATGAAACGCCTGGAGATGATGGATATGCTGCGCAGCGCATCGGCGGTTGTGGTACCCGTGCTTCCGTCCGGTATCGACTGCCATGTCACCCTCGATTTTCTCAAGCAGCTTAGCGACCTATGTCGACAGATGAGGCTCAAGCTGCCAATCGGGATCGTCGCCAACCGGGTGCGGATCAATACCCGCTCCTTCAAGAAGCTCAAGGCATCGCTGGAGGAGATGGATGTGCCCCTGGTTGCCTTTCTGCGGGAGTCGCAAAACTACGTCTATGCCGCCGAAGCGGGTTGTGCCATCACAGAAATGAAAAAGCCGATCTATAAAAAAGACAACCTGCAGTGGTCGATTCTGATCAACTGGTTGGAGACGGGACGCATTCTTTCTGAGATTCCACCCAGCAATCAAGAGATACTGCAACCGCTCACAATCTGAGTTGGTTAACCTTCACTTCAACCGCTGAGACGTTTGTATTTTATCCGATGAGGCTGATCGGCCTCGGCACCGAGGCGCTGTCTGCGATCCGCTTCATAGTCGGCATAGTTTCCCTCGAACCAAACCACCCCCGAATCCCCCTCGAAGGCGAGGATGTGAGTGGCAATACGATCCAGGAACCAGCGGTCATGACTGATGATTACAGCGCAGCCGGGGAATGAGAGCAGGGCCTCTTCCAGAGCACGCAGCGTCTCCACATCGAGGTCGTTTGTCGGCTCATCGAGGAGTAGCAGGTTGCCCCCACTCTTCAGCAGCTTTGCCAGATGCACCCGGTTGCGCTCACCGCCAGAGAGATCAGCGATGCGTTTCTGCTGGTCGGATCCTTTGAAATTGAAACGGCTGACATAGGCACGGGATGGCATCTGATAACGATCTACGGTGATGATATCCTGGGCGTCGGAGATCTCCTCCCAGACGGTCTTACTGCCATCCAGGGCATCGCGGCTCTGGTCCACATAGGCGATCTCCACCGTATCCCCGATACGCATCTCCCCGCCGTCAGGTTTCTCCTCGCCGGTAATGATACGGAAAAGGGTGGTTTTACCCGCACCATTGGGGCCGATGATGCCGACGATACCGCCTTTTGGCAGGTTAAAGGAGAGGTCGTCGTAGAGCAGACGGTCGCCAAAGGATTTTTTTAGACCTGAGGCGTCGATGACCAGATCACCCAGCCTTGGGCCTGGTGGAATATAGAGCTCATTGGTCTCGTTGCGTTTCTGAAAATCCTGAGACTGCAGCTCTTCAAATCGTTGCAGTCGCGCCTTGCTTTTGGCATGCCGGCCCTTTGGATTGGACCGCACCCACTCCAGCTCCGCCTTCATACTCTTGATGTGGGCGGCTTCCTCCCGTGACTCCTGTTCCAGGCGCTGCTCTTTCTGCTCCAGCCAGGAGGAGTAGTTGCCTTCCCAGGGAATGCCGTAACCGCGATCCAGTTCAAGTATCCAGCCGGCAACATTGTCCAAGAAGTAGCGGTCGTGGGTGACCGCGACCACGGTTCCGCTGTACTCGTGGAGAAAGCGCTCCAGCCAGGCGACAGACTCCGCATCCAGGTGGTTGGTGGGCTCGTCAAGGAGCAACATGTCAGGCCTTTCCAGCAGCAATCGGCAGAGGGCCACACGTCGTTTTTCCCCACCGGAAAGGTTTTTGACATCGGTCTCCCAGGGAGGTAGGCGCAGAGCGTCGGCGGCGATCTCCAGCTGGCGCTCGATATTGTGTCCATCCGTGGCCTGAATGATATTTTCCAAAGCCGCTTGTTCCTTTGCCAGGGCATCGAAATCGGCATCCGCCTCCGCATAAGCGGCATAGACCTGATCGAGTCGTTCAAGGGCCTGTTTGACCTCCGCCAGCGCGGCTTCCACATTGCCACGCACATCGGAGGTCTCGTCCAACTGGGGTTCCTGGGGAAGATAGCCCACACGGATACCGGTTTGTGGTCGTGCCTCACCCTCTATCTCACTATCGACCCCCGCCATGATGCGTAAAAGTGTCGATTTACCGGCGCCGTTCAAACCGAGCACACCGATCTTGGCGCCGGGAAAAAATGAGAGTGAGATATCGCGTAATATCTCTCTTTTGGGCGGGACGATCTTTCCCACCCCGTTCATGGTGTAGATATATTGGGCCATGGATGGTTATCGATTATTGTGTAGTAGAGGTGTTTTGCGGCTAACTAAACATCACATCCTAACATGGTAATCCCGGGTTCTGAAATGCAACTTGTTTATTAGACAGGGTTTTTATATCTAGGGCCTGTCATTACTCATCCAATATGCCCGACTGGTCGCAAAAACAGACTCTAGGCTGGGAAATTAATAACTGGAGATCTTGATAAACACCCATTCTGGATTACACTTACTACTGTCTTCAGCGAAATATGGCCACTGCACAGCGGCCTTCGAGTTGCCGCGCAATGCAGAACAGCTGGAGATGGTGATGTCATCATGTTTGATCTGCCTGATAGGGTTTAGACAGGCTGCTGATGGCCACCGTGGGTATCTTGTAAACTTGTAACAGAGGAGACTAGGTATTCAGTCTGATGGAGCCTTCCTGCTACTGGATTGAACAGCCGGATATAGGTATACGCAAGGGAAGAGTGTGATCAATTAGACACGTCACAATTGAATCTGCGAGCTGCGTATCGGAACCGGGACGTTTGATGCAAACAAGGAGGCTCCGTTCTACTCAATAGAGCCAACAGAACCCCGCCACGGCGGGGTTTCTTTTTTGAGTAATCTCTTAGCCTAACTGCATGGCGTGCTTACCACGCAAAAATCAAACGCTAGGTGAATCTACGCTTTGCGCCGCCTTGATAAATTTCAGCAGTTCATTTTCCGGCACGGGGTGGGAGTAGTAGAAACCTTGCGCCAATCCACAGCCTGCCTTGCTCAGGTGGTCGATCTGGGTCTGATTTTCAACACCTTCCGCGATCAGGTTCAGCCCGAGTCCCTTTGCCATGGCGATAATTGCATCAATGATTGAGTTATCCTCTGAGATCTTGATGCTCTGCACGAATGACCGATCTATTTTCAGTGTATTGATAGGCAGGTGCTGCAGATAGCCCAAGGATGAGTAGCCGGTACCGAAATCATCAATCGCGATACGAATGCCTTTATGGGAAAACCGGGTCAAGGCATCTATTGCCTTATCCATATCCTGCATGATGGCATGCTCTGTAATTTCCAGTTCCAAACTATCTTTCGGTAACTCGTGCCGTTTGATGATTTTCAGTGCTTTGGAGACAAATTGATCCATCTCGAGTTGCTGCATGGATATGTTGACAGAGAGGTTTAAGGTGAGTGATTCCTCTTCCATCCAGCGCTTTATGTCAGTACATGCCTTGCGTAGCACCCACTCACCGAGGGGTATTATCAGGCCGGACTCTTCAGCGACACTGATGAATTCGTTTGGTTGGATAGTGCCTTTATCCGGGTGCTGCCAGCGCACCAGGGCTTCCACTCCCCTTATCTGGCCACTATCGATGTCGAATTGGGGCTGATAGTAGAGACAGAGTTCATCGGTGGAGATTGCCTTGCGTAATCCATTCTCTATATCCAGTGACTGCGAGAAATGTGTCTTCATCTTTTCCGAATAGAACGCATAACCGTTTTTGCCGGCGTTCTTAACTTTATACATCGCGATATCGGCATTTTTTATCAACATATCCTTGGTGTCACCGTCGCTGGGATAGATCGATATACCGATACTGAAACTGATGAAGATCTCTTCACTTTTTATGATAAAGGGTTCACTGGTTAGTCGCAGAATCTTTTCCGCAAGGTTTCTCGCGTCATGGATGTCATTGATTTCAGGAATCAAAAGGTTGAATTCGTCGCCACCCACCCGCGCCAGGGTATCCGCTTCACGAAGTTCACTGCGCAGCCGCTGGCCGACCAGTTTCAATAACTCGTCGCCGACGAAGTGACCAAGTGAGTCGTTGATAATCTTGAAACGGTCCATGTCGAGATACATTACCGCGAGTTTCTTGCCCGAGCGCTTGGATTGCGCCATCGCCATGTTTAAGCGATCACGGAACAGGCTTCGATTCGGCAAATTGGTCAGTAGATCGTGGTAGAGCTGGTATTTGATCAGCTCTTCCGCCTGTTTGCGTTCAGTGATATCGCGGGCAACACCGTAGGTGCCGATGAAAGATTTGGTTTTGTCACCGTTGGTGGTGTAGATGCCAATGGAACTCAGCTCAATGGGCACCGCACGGGACTCGAAAAAGCGGGTGCCACCATTACGTTTGCTGCACAATTTCAGTTCTGTACTGCGTGTGGCGCGTTCTCCAGCACGGCGTTCGTTAAAGGTAAACTTCGCTCGATCAATATCATCAGTGTGGATAAGTTTACTGAAATGTTCGCCGATGATCTCATGCTGTCTGTAACCCAACAGTGATTGTACGCGTTCGTTGATGAAGGCGAACCTGCCTTCCTGATCGAGTAGGTAGATCATGTCAGGAGAGTTGTTGACGATGAACTTGTGCAGCGACTCCGACTCTTGAAGTCGCAAATGTATGGACTGGTTTTCAACCCTTAGATGGCGGCGTTCGATCACATTTGAGACGGATCGTAGCAACTCGTCCGGTGCATAGGGTTTGCGCAGAAAGTCTTGTGCCCCTTTTCGCAGGGCCGCGGTAGCGTGATCGAATGTGGTTTCTCCGCTGACCACGATGATGTCGCAATTGAGGTTGTAGTTTTCAATATGCTCCATAACCTTATGCCCGTGTAGGTCAGGCATATTGAGATCGAGGAGTATCAAGTCAAAAGTTCGGGTATTCAGCAGTTCGATTGCTTCACTGCCGTTTTCTGCGAGTGTGGTCTCGTAGCCAGTGAAGCGCAGGATCTCTTTCAAGCTGGCACGCGCTCTCGGTTCGTCATCAGCGATCAAGATACGCGCACTCTTGGTCTGTTTCGGAGGCTTGCTGTCAAAGGCCTTGGGAAGGGATTCGAAATTTCCTTCAATACCTCGCCAGGGTGCTGGATAGTAGGGATGCATGCCGAAGGACTCCTTACGACCCCGCCCTAGGCAGGTAGAGCTGAAAACGCGTACCCGAAGCGCTGTTCGAGGTACAGTTGATGAATCCGGAGAGCTCGTCAACGAGGTTTTTTACGATGGTTAGCCCCAACCCGGAGTGAGCGCTGCCTTTTGTTGTTGTCACAGGTGTAAATAGCTGGTCCATGATCTCTTTGTCTATGCCTGGGCCATTGTCGGTTATCTGAATCTCTATATGCTCTTTGCCATTTATATAGGCGTTGGCTCGAGTTGCAATACTTAGTTTTCCCCCTTCTGGCATCGCTTCTACTGCATTTTTGATCAAATTGGTCAAAATCTGCTTTAAGTGACCCCGCTGAGTCGCAAGATTAGGCAGGTTTGAGTCGAGATCAAGATCTGCGGAGATCTTGTGTAGTGGAAAAAGGGAGGACTGAAACAGCTTGTCTAGATCATCAATCAATTGGTTGATGTCGACATATTTTACCTGCTGTTCAAGTTCATCGGGAATGTCACGAATGCGAAGTATGATCTTGCCAACCCTGGTAATTTCCTCCTTGATGATATCCAGCTCTTGAGTTGCTTCGTGCTCTTCCCCCAGCTTCATGCCAAGAATGTGTAGATAGTTGTTGATGATTCCGAGGGGGTTGTTGGCTTCGTGTACGATCTTTCTGGCTTCAAGGTGAAAGGAGGCCCTTTCATCCTCGATCATCTGTTGCTGGTGGCTGAGCATGCTGCGTTGTCGCTGGATCATCTCCGCTGCTTCTCCGGCAAACAGGGCGAGTAGATCTCTCTGACCGCTCAGCTCTTTCCACTGGCCCTGATCGATACCGATTGCGATCAAACCAAGTTGGGTACCCTGGGAATTCAACGGTAGGTAGAGCAGCCCCTCCTGCTTGAGAATACGGGCTATTTGATGGTCAACCGCACTGAGTTTCGATAGATTCTCTTGTTCAAGGGAGTAGTGGCTGCGATTATGAATGAACGCGCTTGCAGCCAGGCTTCGTTCCGATTCTGTAGTGATCTTTATCTCATCAAGCAGGGCATTTTGATGGGCAAGTGGGCTGGCCGGGGAGAGTAGCTTACGATCCTCATCAAACAGCAGGTAACTGATCTGATGAATACCGAAGAGCAGATCGAGGTCACGTTGAATCTGCTGCAGGGTGGTGACCATGTCGGGTGTTTCGGGTATCGGTTCCAGGCCACCGCCAAAAAGAGCCGCCTGTTTCACACGCTCAGCCAACGCATTCTGGTGATCTTGCGACTGATCCTTGGATTTCTCTGACGGCAGCGCAATACCGAGACTTTGTGCCGCTTTCGATGCCGTCGCTGTGGCCTTTGCTATTAACTCTTCAACTATTGCCTGATTCAGTCCGAACAAGGTATCGGCCCGTTCCAGGGTCTCGTTCTGCGTATCCCCCGGGTCTTGCGAGAGTTGGCTGGCAAGATTGACCAGTTTCACCAGATGAGAGCAGTCGAGGATGTTCTCTGCCGCTTCCTGTTGGTAGAGCACGGCGTCGGCCAGAAATGATTGCAGATCCCAACTCTCGATCATATGGGACCCGATCTGTGGTGAGGAGTAATCGAATTTCTCGATTTCCGCGTTGACCAGCGCCTCTGCAGTCAAACCTTGATCGAGAAGCGTTTTATATTTGTCGGGATAGGCCTGGAGTAGGGCAAGCTGCCCCAATCGATGCAGGAGTCCCGCCAGATAGGCCTCTTCCGGTGAGGGATAGGCGGTCAGTTCGGCCAGCGCCTTTGAGGCCTGGGCGCATATCAATGATTGTAACCATATCTTGTCGAGGGCAGGTCCCGCCTGTTTGCTGAGCTGGTTGAAAAACTGCTGGACTGCACTGTTGATGGCGATGGTTCTGACGCTGCGAATACCAAGAACAACGACCAGTCGTTGTATATCGCTGATCTCTTTCCATTGGCGGTAGAAGGGAGAGTTGGCCGCGGTAATGACCTGGGATGAGACCCCTGCATCTTTCTCAATGGTCTCGGCCAGTTGTTTGAAACTCACATCGGGGCTGTTGCAGCTATCGATAAGCTCGACAAGGATCGCTGGTGGACTAGGGAGATTGCTGAACTTCCCTAGCGGTGGCTTTTGCTCCGTTTGAGTAGGCACTGAAATCCTAAAAAAATTATATTATTAACAGTTGGTTAACGATGTAATTAATAGCACTTAATGAGCCACGGATAAAGTTGTTTTTTCATCAGTGGCCTGAATCTGCTCAAGGTCAATTGCTATGCCGGGAGTCGGCAGCTCAAGTCGGGGGATGACGAGATTTTGCCTGGTGCACGATTTCTGGCGAGTCAATATTTTGTCTCTCACCAAGGGTTCTGTTTTAACTTACTGTATTTAAAGGAGTTATTCGTTAAAAGTTCCGTGGCATTCAAATTGCATACGTTAGGATAGAAATCTTGAGGAAGCTTATATGGCAAACGAACAAGCGGCGGAAGAACTCGATCTGGGTGAAGAGAAACCGGGTAAATCCAAACTCATTATCATCATAGCAGCGGTTGCTGTGTTACTCATCGGGGGGGGGCTGGCTGCCTATTTCCTGTTGATGGGTGGTGATGAGGCGACCGAAGAGGAGGGGGTTGCGTCGGAGCAGATCGCCGAAGCTGAAGTGGAGAAGGGCCCGCCCCAGTATATCGATATGAAACCCGCCTTCGTTGTCAATCTGCCCGGGCGTCCCAGCCTGCTGCAGATAGGTGTAAGTGTTCGGGTTAGATCCGAGGAAATGGCGGAGTTCATCAAACACAACGATCCGATGATTCGCCACAATCTTTTGAATCTGCTTGCCGGGGCTGACGCAAAATCACTGAAAGCCCGTGAGACCAAGGAACAACTGCAGTCAAAGATGCTTCTGGAACTCAATCGGGTGGTCAAGGAACTCGAGGGGCCGGGCGAAGTTGAAGCCCTCTATTTCACCAGCTTTGTAATGCAATAATCATGAGCGCAAACGACTTACTTTCACAAGAAGAGATCGATGCCCTGTTGCATGGGGTCGATAATGGTGATGTCGCGACCGAAACGGATGTGGTTGAGAGCAATGGCGTCAACTCCTATGACTTCACCAGCCAGGACCGCATCGTTCGCGGACGTCTACCTACCCTGGAGATGATCAATGAGCGTTTCGCTCGGCTGTTTCGCACCAGCTTGTTCAATATGCTGCGCCGCACCGCGGATCTCTCGGTATCGGGAATCCAGATGCAGAAGTTTTCCGAGTTTGTCCACAGCCTCTTTGTACCCACCAGTCTAAACATGATCCGGGTACCGCCACTGCGGGGAAAGGGGCTCTTCGTTATCGATCCGAAATTGGTGTTCAGTGTTGTCGATAACTATTTCGGTGGTTCCGGGCGTTTCCATACCAAGATAGAAGGGCGCGATTTCACACCGACTGAGAATCGGGTCATACAACTCCTGTTGAGCCGTGCATTCGAAGATCTGGTGGTTGCATGGAAACCGGTTTTTCAAGTCAAGTTCGAGTACAGCGGTTCCGAAGTCAATCCTCAGTTTGCCAATATCGTGAGTCCCTCCGAGGTGGTTGTGGTGACTTCATTTCATGTGGACCTTGAGAGTGGTGGGGGTGATTTTCACGTCTGTATGCCCTATTCGATGCTCGAGCCGATCCGCGAACTGCTTGATGCGGGTGTTCAAAGTGATCGTGGCGAGAGAGATGAGCGCTGGGAGCGTTCGCTCAAGGAGGAGATCCTGGCAGCGAAGATCGAGCTTTCCAGCTCTCTGACAGAGGTACAGATGAGTCTCAAGGAGCTTGCCGAGTTGAAAGAGGGTGACGTGATTCCCATCGATATGCCCGAAGAGGTCGAGGTTGAGGCCTCTGATATTCCGGTCTTCAAAGCCAAACTGGGCGTATCCGACGGCAACTATGCATTGAAAATCAATAAGTGGATTCTACGAAACCGGAGTAAAGGGCTGCACGATTTTCTGGAAATGGAAAAAAGGGCCGCAGAGGCCACAGCAAGTGAAAGTGAATAGATGGCTGCGACACAGCGTCGCCTGAAGAAGGCCTGGTAAAGATACCCCAAGAGGGCGTAATGATGAGTGAAGAGAAAACAAGTAATCCGAATGAAGCATTAGCAGACGAATGGGCCGCTGCCTTGGATGAGCAGGGTGATACCGAATCTGAAGATAAGGCTGCAGCCGCTTCCTTCGATGAACTGCAGGATGAGTCGGCAGTCAATGAAGCGGTCAATATGGATGCGATTTTGGATGTGCCGGTAACAATCTCAATGGAGATCGGCCGCACCAAGATCAACATTCGCAATCTGCTGCAGTTGAACCAGGGCTCTGTCGTTGAGTTGGATCGATTGGCGGGCGAACCCATGGATGTATTGGTCAATGGCACGCTGATCGCACAGGGTGAGGTTGTGGTGGTGAATGAGAAATTCGGGCTCCGCCTGACCGATATCATCAGTCCATCAGAGCGGGTAAAGAGGCTGAGTTGAGATGCGCCTCTGGCTCTACTTTTCACTCCTCTTCTGCCACACCCTCAATGCGGCCGACTCAGCCGAGAAACAGCTGGGTTCGAATCTTGCTCCACTGGGTGCGGAGAGCCTGCTTAATACCGCGGGCGGTCTGCTTTTGGTGCTGGCGATCATCGTTGGTGGAGCCTGGTTGTTCAAGCGCTATGCGCAGCTGCCAATGGGTGGCAAGGGTTTGGTACGGGTCATTGGGGGTGTCTCTCTGGGCACTCGTGAGCGTGCGGTTCTGGTTGAAGTCGAAAATAGCCGGTTGCTGTTAGGTGTGGCACCGGGTCAAGTACGAACCCTGCATGTACTGCAAGGATCGCAACAGAGTTTTGAAAAACACTTGGAGAGTGAAAAGGGCGGTATCGCTGCCACCGACGGCAGTCAGGGGCATGGATAATGAGGACCTGGATATTACTCATCGGTCTTCTCTCCAGCACCCTGCTACAGGCTGCACCCGGGGTGGACGCATTCACCGTGGCACCAGACGGGGAGGGCGGTCAAACCTATACCCTGACCATCCAGGTCTTACTCTTCATGACCGCTTTGACCCTGCTTCCTGGCGCCCTCATGATGATGACCTCCTTCGCCCGCATCATCATCGTATTGGCCATACTCAGACAGGCCTTGGGCACTCAGAATACACCCTCGAATCAGATCTTGATCGGCCTCGCCCTGTTCCTCACCCTGTTTATCATGATGCCGGTCTTCACCGAGGTTAACGAAGTCGCGCTGCAACCCTATCTCGCGGAGGAGCTCGATACAGTGCAGGCGCTTCAGGCCGCCGCTGAACCGGTAAAATCATTCATGATGGCACAGACACGGGAAGACGACCTGTCACTGTTTGCACGAATCGGTGATTTTGGCGACCTCGAAGAGGCGGATGATGTGCCTTTTAGTTTATTGCTGCCCTC
>JBEVVR010000017.1:150631-184352 GCA_040507035.1 Candidatus Thiodiazotropha sp. | reverse complement strand
CTGAAGACCAAGGATGTGATCGTCAATCCCTCAGCAACCGGCAGATATGCGATCTACGACGGCAACGGCTATATGACCAATCCCAGCGATCCGGACAATCCTGGTGTCGGTGATACCACGGGGGGTATGTTGCGTTTCATCGATGTCGCTCAAGGCACCAATCAGTCCCCCGTCACTGTCCCGGATCAGCTTGTGATCAATATACCGGAAGGCACTACCGATCCGGTCTCCGTCGATGTGGCTGTACTGGATAACGATTTCGATCCCGAGGGTGCCGCACTGAGCCTGCTTGCTTCAAACAATGATTTTGTTGGCACCAATATAGATGTCAATCTGACCTGTCCAGCCACGGCAGACCCTCTTTTGTGTACCGCCACGGCTACGCCGAGTACAACCGATCCCTGGACCTCACCGGTGGCCACGGATCTCCCCTATACGGCTAGCGACGGCGATGCCGGCACCCCGGATACCCTGGGAACGGTCAGCATCACCGTAGTGGAGAATTTGACCCCGGTATTGACCGACGATGCCCTGGCTGCCGATACGCTGACACCGCTCAACTTCAATCTCTATACCGATCTTGTAGAGCCAAACGACATCGATAATGAAGGTGATACACTGGAGGTGACAGCGATCGATGCCACCACCACTTTGGGTGTTGTGGATTGTCCCGATCTGATAGCAGGCGACTGTACCTATACACCGCCAGCCACGCTGCCGGGCACCATTCCATTCGACGAGCTCTTCACCTACACCGTTTCGGATGGAGTTAACCTGGCCAATCAACCGATAGCCACTGTTACCATTACGGTGGATGTCACGGGTAGCGCGGCTGTCGCAGTTGACGATAACTATGCCGCTGTTGACGGTGCCCTTGAAGATACCCTGCTGCAGGTTGCCGCACCCGGTGTGTTGTCCAACGACACCAGCAACGGTGTCGATCCGTTGCTCGGTACCGAGACAGCCGTTCTGGTAGCGGGATCTGGGCCTGAGAACGCGGCTGCGTTCACGCTCAATGCGGATGGCTCCTTTGAGTACACCCCATTACTCAACTTCAATGGCCAGGACAGCTTCCAGTATCTGGTCAACAACGGTGTAGACAGCCTACCGGCAACCGTGACCATCGATGTGGAGCCGGTGAATGACGCTCCGGAGTTCGTGGACGATAGCTATGTTGTGACCGAAGACGGTGTCTTGGATGTGGCTGCGCCCGGCGTATTGGCCAACGACAACGACATAGACAACGATCCGTTGACGGCTGTCCTTTTAACCGCTCCGAGCAGTGCACTACCCGGCGCATGTCCGGGCGCACCCGCAGGGCCTAACTGCTTTGTCCTCAATGCGGACGGCTCCTTCCACTATCAGCCTGATGTCAACTTCAGCGGTGCCGACAGCTTCACCTATGAGGTCAGCGACGGCACAGTTGCCAGCGGTCCGGTCACAGTGACCATCGCTGTCACCCCGCAGAACGACGCGCCCTTGGCGTTGAACGACACTTTCTATCTCACCAATGCGACGGAGATAACGGTCGACGGTGAGGGCCAGCCTCTAACCGCCACCTTCGACTTCCCGGCTTTGGGTGTCCTGGACAATGACGTCGACGACACTGCGCTAACGGCGACTGAAGTCAACGATACGGATGGAGTAAGCCCCTCGGTGAACAGTGACGGCTCTACCTCCGCGACTATCGAAGACAACGGGGTCGGCGTGGTGGCCACATTGGAGTATACCGCCACCGACACCACCAATCTGGTGAGTAACATTGCCACCGCCGAGTATATCCGCCTGGTGACCATCACCATGGCCGAGTTCAGGCTCAACGAGGATAACAACCCGGCGAACGACGACTGGCGTATCCGCGGCAATGTGGACACCACGGTCATACCAGCTGGCAGTCAGGTCAACGCCTTCTTGGTGCAATCAGGTAGCGGTAACGTCATCCCAATCGTACCCAATGTCAACAACGTCAATAATACAGGCGTGGTGTTGAATAATGGCGCCTTCCGTATCAACGTCAACAACGCCGGACCACGACCGGCAACGACGGGGGATTTCATCCGCGTAGAGGTTCTCGATGAAAATGATAACCCGATTGCGAATGCAACCTATGGTGACATGCCTGTCTATATTCTGCCGTAAGTGATCGGCTCGCTACCCCTTCTCAGGGGTAGCGAGCCAACAGTTCAAGTTAAGAGTAGTTTTTAGTCATGAAGCTAGACGAAGTGAAAAACTCCGGTGATTCCTACGAGCAGGATTGCGATGCTCCACTCAAGGGAAGTCCGATCATCATTATCCTGACTGTAGTGATACTCGCCTTTTTCCTAATGGCATTTGCATCGACCATAACCAAGGCAGCAAGCACCTCTGAGACGGGTGGCGAACCAAAGTCCCGTTCGATAGAAAAATGGCAGCCTCCAGTCGCGCAAAAGGTAGTGCTGCCCCCCATGGTGAATGGGGAACAGGCAAAGGCAATTGCTGATAAATGGGGTGTGAAGCTGGTTAGCCTGCGGCTCACGGCTGGGGGCTATATGATCGATTTTCGCTTTCGTGTTCTGGATGTGGAAAAGTCAAGCACCTTTTTCGATCACAGGATAAAACCGCAGCTGGTGGTTGAGCGTTCCAATGCTAAACTACCTGTACCCATGGCATCCAAGGTAGGCGCGTTTCGGACGACCAACCGGGGCCAGAATATTCGCTCAAACAAAACCTACTATATGGTATTCGGCAATCCCGATGCCCATGTCAAGTCGGGTGAAAAGGTGACCATGGTGATCGGCGACTTCAAAGCCGAACATTTAATCGTCCACTAGTGATTCACCAAGAGTATGGAATAATGCCTGATATCAAATCTGTCGTTCATCTTCTGCCGCTGTTACTCTTTTCGCTACCGCTTCAAAGCCAGGCGGCGGTCACCGTCTACTGTTGTGATGCCACCGCGGAAGCGCAGTACATCCAGGACCTCAACGCGCTGCAATCGGTCTCGGTCGATCTCGCTACCGAGAGTTTTGAGGGGGATGCCTGGGCAAATACCCGTACAACGCCACAACTGACCGTCACCAACCAGAGTATCACCTGGGGGGCTACCGCTACCGGTGTCGCGGGTATCAGAACCAGCACCGGCGGTGGAGATACCCACGAGGGCAGCTATATCCTGTTCGCCGTGGATGAAGACAATACCCATTTGACACCGGACAATGTCACCCTCACGGCCAACGGTATAACCCTCTATGGCGTGGGCGGTTGGTTCCGCAGTTCCGGTGGTGCCCAGATGATGTTTACCAGCAACGGGGGTGCTATCGATTTTACAGGACAGGACTCCACCGTTTTTGACTGGACATTTCTCGGATTCATCGATGACGGCGGCTTCTCAACACTACGTATCGAAACCGAAGAGATCGTGGGTGACGATATAAAGATTTTCTTCTCCGATGATTTTACCATCGCCGCACAGGCTGGTGCCTTTCCCGGACAGAATCTTCAGTTCAACAGCGCCAGCTACAGCGCTGCTGAAAATAGTGGCTCTGCGGCGATTACGGTAACCCGCTCCGGCGGCGACAGCGGGGCACTCTCCATCGATTACGCCACCACCAGCGGCGGTACGGCCACAGCAGACCAGGACTACACGACAACTTCCGGCACCCTCGATTTCGCAGATGGGGAGACCAGCAAGCAGTTCACGGTGCCGTTGCTCGACGATGCCACTTATGAAGGTGACGAAACCGTCGCCCTGGTGTTGACCGGCAGCAGTGTGGGTGCGCTCAATACCGCCACCTTGACGATCACAGAGAACGATGCCCAACCCTTCGGCAGTGTGGAATTCAGTGGCAGCAGCTATCAGGTCGATGAGGATGGGGGCGCTCTTACGGTGAGCGTGCAACGGGTCAATGGCAGCGTCGGTAGCGGCTCTGTGGACTACACCGTAAGCGACGGTACAGCCACCTCCGGGAGCGACTATACCGCGACATCGGGAACCCTGACCTTTGCCGATGGTCAGATCAGCGCCAGTTTCACCATCGATATCCTCGAGGATGCGCTGCAGGAGGGTACCGAATCGATTATTCTCAATCTGAGTAATCCGACCAGCGTCACACTAGGAAACAGGGATCTCGCCGAGGTCCATATTCAGGATAATGAAGCCACGCCGGCAATGGGCACTCTTCAGTTCAGCGGTGCTGCGTTCAGTGTCGACGAGGGTACAGCTACACTAGACATACCTGTAGTTAGAATAAGCGGTAGCATGGGCGCCGTCAGCGTGCTCTGTTCCACCACCGATTCGAGTGCGGTTGCTGGCAGTGACTACACGGCAACCCAGAGCACCATCAGCTTTGCCGATGGCGAGACCCAACAGACCTGTAGTGTTCCGATCACCGACGATAGCCAGTTCGAGAGCGATGAGCAGTTCATGGTATCCCTCAGCGCCCCAAGCGGTGGAGCCGTATTGGGTACGACATCCACTGCAAACGTCACCATCGTCAGCGATGATCCCGTACCTGCGGCAGGAAGTCTTCAATTCGGTCTTTCTGGTTTCCAACAGGTAGAGAACGGGGCACTGGCTACTATCACCGTTTCCCGCAGCAGCGGCAGCAGCGGAAGTGTGAGTGTCGACTATGCCACAGCGGACGGCAGTGCCACTGCCGGCAGCGATTATACCGCCGCCAGCGGCACACTCTCCTTTGCGGATGGGGTGACATCGACCTCATTCCAGGTTTCGATCCTTGACGACAGCGCTTTCGAAGGCGATGAAACACTCACTTTGTCATTGAGTAATCCGAGTGGCGGCGCTGTTATTGGAGCCGTGGCAACGGCGCAATTGACAATAGAGGATGATGAGCAGGCGCCTGTCTCAGGCACCCTGGTATTTTCCCTTGACGGTTTCTCCGCCAGCGAATTTGACGGCACTGCCACCATCAATGTGGAGCGCCAGGGAGGAAGCACCGGAACCGCTTTAGTCGATTATGCCACCAGCGACGGTTCAGCCACCGCAGGTGCAGACTATGCGGTCGCCAGTGGAACCCTCACCTTCGCGGACGGTGTTGACGCCCAGAGTTTTAGTGTGACACTGGTCGACGATCTCGACTTCGAGGGTAGCGAAACCATTAATTTAACATTGAGCAATCCCTTCGGCGCAGTGCTCGGCACCCCAGCCACGGCAATCTTGACCCTGGATGATGATGACGATCCGCCGGCAGCCGGTGCCCTCGATTTCTCAACGGGCAACTACACTGTCTCCGAAGATGGGACCAGCGTAACGGTGTCTGTTACCCGAAGCGGGGGATCTGTTGGAGCGATTGCAGTCGACTATGCCACGATGGATGATAGCGCTGTTGCAGACTCTGATTATGGCTTCGTCACCGGCACTATCAATTTTGCCGACGGTGAATCCGGGAGTAAAACCTTCGACGTTCAGATCATCGATGACGATATTCTGGAAACGAATGAACAGCTCAAGCTGCTGCTTACCAACGTGCAGGGGGGGGCTGTGTTGGGGGCGCAGAGTCAAGCCTTCATCACCATAACCGATGACGAGGCACAATCCTCATCAGCGGTACTGGGCTTTTCGGTTAATGCGATCTCTGTCAGCGAAGACTCGGGGAGCGCAACCCTTACCATTACCCGTTCCGTGGTCACAACGGGCAGTCTTTCCATTGATCTTTCAGCAAGCTCTTCAGACGCCGTGGCGGGTACCGATTACAACGTGACATTGGGAACTTTGCTGTTCAACTCAGGGGAGACGGAAAAGGTCATAACTGTGCAGATCCTCGATAATACCCTTAGCGACGGCAACAGAACAATCACCTTCTCCCTTGGCAATGTTACGGGTACCGCCGTCATCGATTCCAACAACGGAGCCTTGACGCTGACCATCGTCGATGATGAATCGAGTTCCGGCAGCGGATCCAGTGGCGGTGGTGGAGGCGGAGGAAGTCTTGATCCGCTGTGGCTAATATTTTTGTTGCTGGGTTATGGACTTCAGTACTCTCGAACTAGGATGTCCCGGCACTCGTTATAGAGTCATGGAGCGATTGTCAGGATCAGATGCAGGTATTCAACAAAGGTGGTCATGATGTCGAAATCTGTTTGCAATTTTGAGTGGTGTAGCAGTGGATTGCTAACTCCGTTCCTGATCCTGGCGCTTACGCTGCATATGTTCGCTGCTGCTAGCGCCCTAGCCGGTGAGTTGCCCAGTATCGTCAAGTCTGCTGATGACAAGGCAGAGTTTGTACCCCCGTTCAAGTATGATTGTGTTACCAAATCGCCATCCTTGGCTGAGCGTCTGAAAGTGGCTACAAATAGTGATCTCCATACCGGCCACACTCATGATCAGCATGCCCATCACAAAAGCATGATGGAGAGCAGGGAGTATCAGCTGAAGACGGCAGACTATGCCATTCCGCAAGTAACCTTGACTTCGCACAGAGGTGAGCAGCAGCCACTTGGTGAAATTCTCGATACCGAAAAGCCGGTGATGTTGAATTTCATCTTCACCACCTGCACCACTATTTGTCCGGTACTCTCAGCCAGCTTTCACCAGGTACAGGAAATCCTCGGCGAAGAGAGCGATTCGGTTTCCATGATCTCGATTACCATCGACCCTGACTACGATACACCTGAACAGCTGATGAAATATTCAAAGCGCTTCAAGGCCGGAGATCAGTGGCAATTCTTCACCGGTAGCTATCAGGATGTGGTGAGTGTTGAGAAGGCATTCGACATATTCCGCGGTTCGAAAATGAATCATGAACCGATCACCCTTATACGCAGTCAAAAAGGCGAGTTATGGACGCGGATCAACGGCCTGGCCAGTGCCGATGATATCGTCAGGGAGTATCGAAAAATAATAAACGCAGAAAAGCAATGAGCAAAAATATCAAATGGATTGTGTCGCTTTCGATTTTCGCTGGTAGTTATCTCTACTCAACAGTAACCTTGAATGACGTGGAAGTGGATTCCCACGCCTATGTGATGGGGAAACAACTCTACACGAAAGGAATCCTGCCCAATGGGGAGCTTGTAAAAGCGACGATCAAGGGTGACATCGAGGTGCAAGGGGACCAGTTAATTTGCGAGACCTGCCATCGCAGGAGTGGTCTGGGCTCTACTGAAGGTCAGCAGGTAGTGCCGGCGGTTGCCGGTAACGTACTCTTCAATCCACTCAAGATACCCATCAGCAAACCGCCCGAACCGCCAATCTATCGCCAAGCCTATACCAGGGAGACATTGATGGCGGCGATCAGGGATGGCATTGATGCCAATGGAAAGCCACTGGATTCATTCATGCCCAGATATGAGATCGATGAAACGGCATTGGATGGGTTGATGGCCTATGTCAGTACCCTATCCGCTACCCCATCACCAGGTGTTACGGATGATACCATTCACTTCGCAACGATTACCCTGGCCACCAATGGCAAAGCGGAGAGCAAGGCGCTGCTCGACGTTATGGATCAATTCGTCGAACAGAAAAATATCGAAACCAGATATGAGAGCAAGCGGGCGAAGAACGCACCCTGGCACAAGGAGTGGTTGTTCAAGCCCTATAGAAAGTGGAAGATCCATGCCTGGGAACTGAAAGGTGAGAAAGAGACATGGCCAGCACAGCTCAGCGCCTTCTATACCGAGCAGCCTGTATTCGCCTTGATCAACGGGCTTGTACCTACGGGGTGGGAACATGTCAACGAGTTTTGCCAAGGTCATGCCATTCCCTGCCTGTTTCCGACAACCCAGCTACCCGTGGTGGATGAAAACGATTACTACTCAATATACATGACCAAGGGGGTGGTACACGAAGCCGAGGCCGTTGCTTCTTATCTCAAAAAAACCCAACCAGCGGATGCTGTCGTACAGTTTTTCGATAATACAAATCAACAGAGTGTGATTGCGGCCGAAACTTTGAGGCAGGAGCTTAAAAAGCAAGGTATAAAGATAGATGATGTGGTAATGGAAAAGCCGATTGAAGCGGATCGGTTGTCTAGACTGCTCGATACCAATAAAACAGCGGTAATCTGGTTGGATAAACAGGGCTCGGACCAGTTGCTCAGCAGTGTGCCGATATTGAAAACCTCTCCACGGGTTGTTTTGTCAACCCAGTTTTACGGCATTGACACCAACCAAATACCACGCGCTTTGGAGAGATCAGTCTCATTTGTGCATAGCTCTGAGCTGCCCGGCAAGCTGAATAAATTGATTCTGCGGTCGACCGGTTGGTTCAAGTCAAAGCGAATCTATAATCCCGGTGCAAAGGAGATACAGGCAAATGCCTATTTCGCATTAAAAGTGGCGGGAGACGCCGTAAAGCATATCCGCGGTTACTTCTACCGCGACTATTTCATAGAAAAAATCGAACACATGATCGATGATCTGACCTATACATCCATCTATCCCAGGGTCAGCATGGCACCTGAACAACGCTTTGTATCGAGGGGATTTTATATTGCAGGGGTGGACGGAAAGGGAGGCCTGAGGAAGCTGACTGATTGGACGACCCCGTAAACCCTGATGTAGTATGCGGTTATCTGAAGCTCAATACAGCTTAAACAATGGAAAACAACAATCAAGCGCATACCACCAACCACAACAAGGACTATCAGCTAGCAAAGCGTTATGGTGTCACCAGCTTTATCGCGATCATTCTGATCGCTATCGTCATCCTATTCCTTTTTCGTTACGAAACCTCGCGCATCATTCAAGATACTGCAAAAGAGAGTAACGAGTCGTTGACCATTGCTACAGAGTATGCGCTCAATGATCACTTTGTGATGTATCTGAATCTTCTTAAATTAAATAAGATAAAGCCGGGCGAGATGCCGTTCGAACCCTTGCTTGGCCGCGCCATAGCAAAAATGATCAGGGATACCAATGTTGACAGGATTAAGCTTTATGATACGACCGGGCGGGTTGCTTATTCTTCCAAATCCGAAGCCTATGACGATGACGACGAGGACAACGATGGTTTTATCTCCGCATTGGCGGGCAAGCCGAGAACTGTCTTAAACTATCGCGACAGCTTCAGTTTACTCAATACCAATGATCGAGATGTCAATCTGGTACAAACATATGTGCCGATACGCGTGAGCGAGTCTACGCCAGTGCTGGGTGTTATGGAGATATATTACGACATCAGCGGTTATATCGATCATGCAATGAGGACAATCACCATATTAATGCTGACCACCCTCTTGTTGATGCTGTTTCTCTATATGTTTCTTCTCATGCACATCAAGCGTTCCGAAAGGATCATTGAGAACCAGAACCGCATCACCAGAGAGAAAAAGGTGATGTTGGAATTCCTTACCGCGAAGATGATAAATGCCCAGGAAGATGAGAAAAAGCGTATTGCATTTGATCTGCATGAGGATGTTGTGCAGACCCTTTCCGGGGTCAAAATGCAACTGGAAAAATATATTCACACCATAGACAAGAAGGAGAATGAAGGCGAAGCCAACCAGCTGTCAACGGAAATTGTACCCATGTTGCAGAATGCCGCACATAAGATCAGGGCAGTGGCCATGGATTTGCGCCCGCCAAGCCTTGACGATTTCGGCCTCAAGGCGGCATTGAATTCACTGATATCGGAGTGCCACACGGTAACAACCGGCCTCGAAATAGAGATCGAATTTCTACTCGCGGATGAGAGTATATCCGCCGAACGCAAGGCAATTCTCTATCGTCTGATAAAAGATATATTGCATTCCGTCTGCTTCGACAAACAACTAACAGGCAAGATGCGGTTTATCTTCGAGCGGGTAGAGGGAGGATTGATTATGAGAGCGCTGGTGGTCAGTGAAAAACTGCATGAGCTTTATCATGACAAGCTGCCCGGATATTTTCAATTGATGCAGGAAAGAACAATTCTCTCTGGTGGTGAGTTTTCTACAATACCCAGATTCAACAATACAATAGAAGTTCGATCTGTCTGGGAGTTTTGAACTTGGCCTGAGTAACTTGCAGTGTTATTTGATGGGGGGGGAATCCGCCTGGTCAGGTTCGGTTATTACATCGGCCGCACTATTGCTACTCTCTATCCCTCTATGTGGAGATTCTACTGGCCTGTCATCGATGTCTTGTGAGCCCAATTTTGACTCCACTCCATCATCGGCCGTACAGGAGCCGGCGGCTGATGAGTTTGTGACAGAGCTGCATTCCGAGCGCTCATGTTGTTCCAGTTTGTCATTAGTATCGTCATCTTTCGGCTGCTGCTTCGAGTTTTCCAGTAAGCCTTGCAGCTTGAGTTGATCAATCAGGGTATCTGTCCGATATGCTTTCAGTGATAGATCGTAAATCTGAAGCGATGTACCACTGTTGGGCCCGTTCCGAGTTTTGCTTGTTATGGATCCTTTCGACTTTATAGAATCTCCGAATTTCGAAAATCCCGACCCAAGCCCTCCCGTGTTGCGGCTTGATGATGCGTTGATAGAAACAAAGGGAAGGGCATCATCGTCCGTAATTCTGATGATCGCGGCCGCGGGTGTGGTAATGGTGGCATCTGCACTGGCATCGCTGAGCATCAGGGTAAAACTGCTCTCCTCTTCATAGAGACCGTCATCGAGGATCACGATAGAGATTGTTCGGCGCGTGACGCCCGGAGAAAATTTCAACATGCCGCTGGTTTGACGATAGTCTTCACTCTTTTTCGCCGAACCGTCCAGGGTTTCATAGTGAACTGAAAGACTTGCTTCAAGATCTCCTGAGCGGATCACCGTCAGCGTAACCTTGCCGACCGATTCGTTGGCTTCATAACTCACGGCATCAAGATAGATTGAAGCCTTCTCGCTGTTGGGATCGTCGTCGAGAATCGTCACTGTGGTGGAGGCGGGTTCAGTGATTGAGGCGCCTTCACTGACCGATGAGAGCAGGCACTGGAAGGTCTCATTGCCCTCAAACAGCTTATCATCGATCAGTTCAATATGAATCTGCTTTTTGGTTTCGCCAGGCTGGAAGCGGACGGTTTCACTGGCATCGTTGAAATCGATACCGGCATCGGCGCTTTTAGCCAGTAGTTGATAGTCCACATCCACAACTCCGGAACTTCCCTCGGTACGGATGATGTCGACGATTGCCTTCTGTTTAGACTCATTGACGGCGTAAGCAATGGTGGCAAATGAAATCGAACCGGCGCCGTCATTGTCAAGGATGATGACTTCTGCTTCTGCAATCTCACCAAGGGTGGCGTTGCCTTCGACGTCGGATAGGGAGAGATAAAAGGATTCATTCTCCTCGTCAAGGCTGTCATCGTTTATCGGCACCTCGAAGCTGCGCAGTGTCTCTCCCTCGGTAAAATGCAGTGTACCTTTGCTGCCAACATAGTCACGGTCTTGCCTGGCGCTGTCTTGCTGTGTCCTGTAGTCGACGCTGACTTCCCCTTTGCTGCCCCCCAAGCGCCTGACCGTGACTATCAGCTTGTCTGTATCTTCATCCACTGAATAGAGTGCCTCGCTAAACTCGATCCTGCCGCTCTCACTCGATGCAAAGAGATTTTCAAGCAGCCGATAAGCAGCCGCCACATCAATCAAGCCATAGCCGTATTCATCATCCGCCTCCGCCGTTCCAAGATCCTGAGCCGAATCGTAGAGTGCGGTTTCAAGTTGTGAAAGCGTGGCTTCGGGGAAAGCACTTTTCAACAGCACCATGGCACCGGTGACGTGGGGTGCCGAGAACGACGTGCCCGATACGATGTTATAGGCGCTGGGCAGCAGATCGGTGGTAAAAATCAGGCTACCCGGTGCTACCAGTTTCGGAAAGACACCACCGTCGCATGCCCCGGGACCGCGGCTGCTGAGTAGATCGATTTGGTTGCTTTGATCCACCGAACCCACGGAGAGCGCCCCCGGGTCGTTTGCCGGACTGATGCTGGATTCGGAAGCGGGGCCGAAGTTGCCGGCAGAGAAGACAACACCGATGCCGGCTTCACGCAGCAAGCGGATGTCTTCACTGAACTCCTGATAACACTCATTGATGGTATTGGAGAACCCCCAGGAGTTATTGACCAGATCAGGGGCGTCATCGGTCATCGGATCCCCGTCCGGATCGAGCAACCATTGGAACGACTCATGGATCGCACTCAGGGTGGATTCGTTGGCGTTATCGAATATCTTCGCTGCAATCCACTCTGCTTCGGGGGCCATGCCGATCTGGTAGCCGCTCTCATCACCCGCGAGGATGATGCCGAGGGCCTGGGTCCCGTGACCTGCCGTGTCAGTAGGGAGCTCATGTTGCTGGTAGGGATCGAACCAGCTGTTACTACCACCACGCCAGTTTTCGGTAAGGTCGGGATGGTTGAGTTCAACACCGGAGTCCATGATGGCAACGGTAACTCCCTCGCCAGTCACGCCCTGGAGCCAGAGTTGGTCGGTGTTGATGTTGAGGAGATTCCATAACGGATCGACCGTTACCTCATCGACGCGGCTTTCACTCATGCTCAGGCGCATATCCACGGTGATCTGTTCCACCTCGGGCATTGCGGCGATATCGTCCACCAGGTCGGCAGGCAGTTGCAAAGCGACAGCGTTGATCGCCCAGAGAGATTTAAGCTGTACCTTGATACCATGCTGGTGCAATCGCTTAAGCAGCTTTGACTTGGGTTCGGCGATTTGGTCTTTAAGACTCCTCAGCAAGCGTTGGCGAAATAGCTTTTTTTGCTGAGATTGGCTTTTGCCCAGTGTCGGCTCATATTGATGTTTTCTATTATTTAATTCTCTAAATTCATTGATATCTATAGTTTTTTTAAATTTTATAATGACCGGAATTCTGGCAGTCGAATTGGCCTGTTCAACCAGCTTGTCCACGTTTGCCGTCAACGCCGCTGCACCATGGAGTGCCGGTAGATAACCCAGCCCAGCCCAGATTATGGCGGTGATAAGTCGTTTCAGCATCTTGATATGGCGCCTGATGATGCTTTCATTCCCGGCAAATCAGGAATTAAAAGGTAAAAAAGTCAACAAAATCATCTGATTATCTACTATATTCCCTATCACCTCATTGGGTAATGCGTGTTATTACTACCTGTCGATGAGGTAAGTTACTACCATGACAGCGCGTAACAACCGCTTGCTTGATCGATTGCCTATGCACCACTGACTGTTGTTTAGCTGTTTTGCAGCCCTGAAAAAAGTGACTCTGCTGACCTCTATAGGATTGATTTTCCTTTTTATTTATTGAGGATTTAACCGCCTACTCAGCAGTCGATGGGGCAGGGTGATAGAGACAGTAGATGGCATGGTAGGGTTTTTATGCATCAAAGGTATGGGATTACCCCATCAGCAAATACACCGTCCCATCAATCTCTTTACTCGAAGAAATCTGCTGTGATTGTTAAGAGCCATATCTGCAATCTTGAAAAGGGCTGGATATGGGTGTTCTAGGCGTTATTGGAAATCTGATGAGCAAGAGAATAAACAACCTGCTGATGCGAATTGTACCCATGGTGATTTCGTTGTTGTTGGCATCCTGCGCCCAGCAACCTGCAATCGATCAGCCCAGCGACAACAGTAGATTGATATCGCCCTATCCAGCAGAACGGCCGCTCGCAACTCCAGCCGGGACAGACAGTGAAGATGAACTGGTACTCTCCGAACAGGTTATCAAAGAACCTGAATTCTTCGTTCGCGAGGGAAGTGGTAGCTTTCTCAAACGGCAACAGGCGGCTGACAAAACAGCACAACCGGCACGCGGCGATATCACACTCAACTTCGAAGGGGTTGATCTGCGTGAAGTGGTAAAGGTGATCTTCGAGGAGATCCTGAAGGAAAACTACCTGATCGATGACAAGGTGCAGGGCAATGTGACCATTCATACCACCTATCCGGTGAGCACCGAGGCGGTATTGCCGATTCTCGAGAACATACTGCAGATGAACGGTGCGGTGATGGTGCGCAACGGTGCGCTCTATAAGATCCTGCCCGCCGCAGAACTCAAGGGTATGGCCCTGAAACCATCGGTTGGCCAGGGCAAGGCGAGGATGCAGGCGGGTCAGGGTGTGCAGATAGTACCCTTGAAGTACATCACTGCCACCGAGATGAAGAAGGTTCTGGAGAGCTTCGCCTCGCCATCGGAACAGATCCGGGTCGACAAGGGCCGCAATCTGTTGATCCTCACCGGCTCCTTCCAGAAGATCAACAATCTGCTGCAGACCATCGAAATGTTCGATGTCGATTGGCTCAGCGGCATGTCTTTCGCGCTGATCCCACTTAAGGCCACGGATGCCAAAACCATTAGCGAAGAGCTGAAACATATCATCGGGGAGAGTGAGAGCTCTCCTCTGGCGGGGATGATTAAATTGATCCCCATCGAGCGCCTGAACGCGGTTATGGTGATCAGCCAACAACCCCGGTATCTCAAAGATGTGCGCAGACTGGTGAAACAATTTGATCAGGGCAGCGACAAGTCCCCCGACCGCAGGCTCTATGTCTACCATCTGAAAAACGGCAAGGCGGAGAATATTGCCGCAATCCTGCAGAATATATTCGGCAATGAAGTCTCCACACCCACATCTTCAGCTCCTTTGAGCAGTAGTGATCCTCTGTTGCGTTCCAATGTGCGCTCACCCACTGCCAGTGGAATCGACCTGAAGAACAGCAATGCGGACAGTGAGGCCGCGTTGACCAAGGATCAGCCGGCGGCGGCTGCCACCGCAGTGGCGGGCAAAACCGGTGGCGTCAGAGCGGCGTCACAAGCTGGTGATGCTATTGCGACCATCATTGCAGACCCCGACAACAATGCCATTCTGGTGATGGCCAGTCCAAAGGATTATCAGAAAATCAAGGCAACCATCAACCGCCTTGATGTGTCCCCAAAACAAGTGCTCATCGAGGCCACTATTGCCGAGGTGCAGTTGAGCGACAACCTGAGCTACGGAGTGCGCTGGTTTTTTAACGGTAGCACCGGTAGTGGGCGGCCCTATCAAGGTGCACTGGGCAGCTTACCCGACAGTGTCTCTGGTGGTGACGGTTTCGCCCTCGGGTTGTTCAACACGGCCAGCGATCTGAAGGTCTTCTTCGACATCCTGGAGAATGAATCTTCGGTGAAGTTTCTCTCCGCGCCCCAGATCATGGTTATTGACAACCAAACGGCGAGCTTCCGGGTCGGTGACCAGATACCCATCGTGACCCGTTCCTCGCAGAGTACTACCGATCCCGACGCGCCGATCGTCTCCGAGGTGCAGTTCCGTGATACCGGCACCCTGTTGCAGGTCACGCCACGCATCAACGAAGGTGGAATGGTGACCCTCGAGGTCAGCCAGGAGGTCAGTACCCCGGGTACCTCCCCGGCAATCGGAGGTGGCGGCAATGTCTCCATATCCCAACGTACCATCGAAAGTACTGTCATCGTCCACGATGGGCAGACGGTGGTGCTTGGCGGGTTGATTCGCGAAAGCAGTTCAGGGGGCAAGACGGGCATTCCGGGCCTGATGCACATTCCTCTGTTCGGCAACCTCTTTGGCAGCACCACCAAGGATGTGAGTCGCACTGAATTGATCGTGACATTGACACCAAAAGTGGTACGTAACCCGCAAGAGGCCTACGATATATCTCAGGAACTGAGAGAAAAGATACGTGACGCCACGCTGTTTCACGATGACTTTCAAAGGCGTCGGGCATCCAGGAACTAATAGCTTTATAAGACTGGGATTCTTGCTCCGGTGGTGAGCGCTGTTGTTTTTGCCCCTATCCGCCATGCAAATAGAGTTATGCCAGTTATCTAGAGGTCATGTTTGTGAGACAGGAGATTAGCCAGATTGTCCGCGAGAACCCTTCTGCGGAAGAAGATGCAGAGCTCCTAAAATATACGAAGTATCCGCTCTGTGTCTCCCTGGTGCATGGGGGACGGCTCAGCGCCAGTGATGCTGAACGGGCTGTGCGCCTCAAAGAGACACAGCAGGGCGACCCGTCTATCGGCACTATTCTGTTGCAGCTGGGGTTGATCTCGGACCGGGATCTTGCCGCTACCCTGGCAAACCTCTGCAAGATATCGGTGATCGAACAAAAAGCTTACCCCGATATTTCTCATATCAGCGAGAACATCTCCATCAACTTCCTGAAACAGCATCGCCTGGTCGTCTTTGGGGAGCAGCAGGAGCATCTGCTTGCGATCATGGTCGATCCCACCGACCTCTATGTGATCGAAGCCTTGGAGTTGATCAGCGGCAAGCAGGTAAGATTGGCGGTTGGTATCGCCTCCGAGATCGACGAGGTCATCCAGACCCTCTTCAGCGAGCTGATGAAGGAGGAGGGGGCAGGCGACGATGCCGGCATGGAAAATCAGCTGCTGCTGGATGATGTAGAGCAACTCAAGGAGCTGGCCAGTGAAGCCCCTGTCATCAAGATGGTCAACCAGATCATTCAGCGGGCGGTCACATCCAAGGCATCGGATATTCATATCGAGCCTTTTGAAAACAGCTTGAAGATTCGCTACCGGGTCGATGGGTTGTTACGTGATACTGAGACCCCTGCGGTAAATCTCGCTGCGGCGCTGATTTCCCGCATCAAGATAATGGCCAATCTCAACATCGCGGAGCGCCGGCTGCCTCAGGATGGTCGCTTTAAGGTCAGAGTGCACGGCTCCACGCTCGATATGCGTGTATCCACGGTACCGACCCTGCATGGCGAGAGCATGGTGCTTAGGTTGTTGCAGCGGGATCATGTCAATCTCGATTTTGCCAGCCTCGGATTTGACCGCAGGCTTGAACAGCGGCTGCTGCAGATACTCGATCGTCCCCACGGCATTGTGGTGGTGACCGGTCCCACGGGCAGTGGTAAGACAACCTCCCTCTACGCCGCACTCAACTATCTCAATCGGCCTCAGAGCAAGATACTTACCGTTGAGGATCCGGTGGAATACAACATCGAGGGGGTCAACCAGATCCAGGTCAAACCGAGCATCGGTCTCGATTTCAGTTCGGCGCTGCGCTCAATCGTGAGGCAGGACCCGGACATCATCATGATCGGTGAGATACGCGATCAGGAGACGGCACAGATCGCGGTGCAATCGGCACTCACCGGTCATCTGGTACTATCCTCACTGCATACCAACGATGCCGCCGGCAGTATCACCCGCTTCCTCGATATGGGCATAGAGCCATTCCTCCTCACCTCGACTGTGAATGCCGTGGTAGCCCAGCGCCTGGTGAGGAATCTTTGCCCCGAATGTAAGGTTCCCTACCACCCACCGCCGGAGATTGCGGCCCGGTTTGAGCCGTACCCCGGCCCGGCAACCCTGTTCAAGGCTGAAGGCTGTGAGTACTGCAACGGCAGTGGTTACCGCGGTCGCAGTGCCATCATCGAGATGATCGAACTCTCTGAAGCATTACGCTCCCTGATCCTGCAGGGCAAGGATAAGAATGCATTGGCCGCCTGCGCGAAACGTGAGGGAGCCCGATCGATGTATGAGGATGGCCTGCAGAAGGTGATGCAGGGCATCACCACCCTTGAAGAGGTGCTGCGCGTCACCCAGGAGGGTTAGGCATGGCCTCGTTCCTCTATAAGGCTGTGGGTACGGATGGTGAGGTGGTTGAAGGGGAGTTGCAGGCCGTGAGCCGGGATCATGCGGTCAACCAGATCCACCTCAAGGGACAAGTACCGATTCGAATCGTGGAGAGTCGGCAGAAGAGCAAGCGACTGCCGCGTAGAGGCCTGCAGCGCGGATCGGTCTCCAGTGACCAGATAAGCTCCTTTACCCGCGAGTTGTCGACACTGCTGAAATCGGGTCAACCACTGGATGGTGCGCTCTCAATCCTGGTGACCATAGCGGGTGAATCGACCCTGTTCAGCCAACATCTCACCAGCATCCGCGACAGTCTAAAAAGCGGTAACTCATTTGCCGATGCCCTGGCGAAAGAGGGAGGGTTGTTCAGTAACTTCTATGTGCAGATGGTGCGGGCGGGAGAATCCGGTGGCGCCCTGGAGAGTGTCCTGGCGCGGTTGGCGCTCCACCTGGAACGTGCCAAGGAGGTACGCAGTTCGCTGATTTCAGCTTTGATCTATCCGGCGATCCTGCTGTTTGTTGCGATTGCTTCGATCCTGATTCTAATGACCTATGTAATCCCCCAGTTCAGCGAGCTGTTCAGCGATATGGGACAGGCCCTACCCCTGTCAACACGCATCACCATGGGGGTTGCCGGTTTTCTTCAGGATTACGCTTGGATCATGGGCTTGGCGGTGGTTTTGCTGGTGATCTTTTTCAAATGGCAGATGGGTCGCAGGACAAGCGCAAAACGGTGGCATGGGAGATGGCTTGGCCTGCCGCTCATCGGTCCTATCATTCGTCAGGTCGAGGCGGCACGTTTCTGTCGTACCCTAGGAACCCTGCTGGAAAACGGCGTGCCCATGCTCAACTCGGTGTCGATTGTGAAGGATACCATCAGCAATCATGTTATCGCCGATGGCATGGATCATGTGGTAAACCGTCTCAAATCCGGGCATAGGCTCGCCGATCCACTGAGCGAACATGGGCAGTTTCCACCCTTTGCGCTACAGATGATTCGAGTGGGTGAGGAGTCGGGTCAGTTGGAGCCGATGCTGATGCAGACCGCCGAGATCCTGGATCAAGAGACACAGACTTTGATCAAGCGGGCACTGAGTTTGGTGGAGCCGGTGATGATACTGGTACTCGGGTTGATCATTGCCGGGGTGGTGATGTCGATACTGGTTGCCATCCTGGGTGTGAATTCATTGGTTGCGTTGTGAGATGGCAATGAGCACGCAAGCAAACCCGGGACGAAAACCGTCGCAGGGATTTACCCTGATCGAGCTAATGCTGGTGCTGGTGTTGATGGCACTGCTTGCCAGCCTTACCCCGCCGCTGTTTGAGAGGGCATTCCCAGCGCTGAAACTGAAGGCTGCGGCAAGGGACCTTGCACAAGAGATACGATATATCCAGCAGACCGCAATCCTCAGCGGTCAACCATCGAAGATAGAGTTCGATCTTGAGAACAATGCCTACCAAAGTGATCTGGTCAATAGTGGCGAAGTCAGACATCTCCCTGACGGATTGCAGTTTACACGGCAACCAAGCAGCGCCTTGGTAAATCATGGGCAGATCCTGGTTTTTAAGTTTTTTCCCGATGGCAGTTCAAACGGCGGTTCGTTGCTACTCGATAACGGTGGTCGACGTTTTGCCATTATGGTGGATTGGCTGACAAGCCGGGTTCGAGTCGTCGATCCTCAGGAGATCAAGGTCAATGATCCGTTCCAGGTCTAAAGGCATGTCCTTGATCGAGGTGCTGGTGGCATTTGTCATTCTCAGCATGACCATGAGCGTGATCCTCAGGATCAACGCCACCACCCTGCGAAATCACCAGGTATCGGCCGACTATATCAAAGCCGTGCAGATTGCCCAGACGCGGCTTGATCAAATGGCGGCTGATAGCGTCAACAGCAACTTGAATCAGCAAGGCAGCGAAGCTGGAGGATTTAGATGGCACTACCTGCGGCAACCCCATAGTGATTGGATCGATAACAAACCTTTGGCGGCACCCCTGATTCCCATCGAAGAGTTGATCACAATCGCATGGGCGGCACCGGGAGGTGAAAGAGAGGTGTCGTTCACCCGTTTCGGACTCGTTTATGTCAAACCATAACGCCTCGATCTTAAGACAACATGGCCTTGTTAATGGTGGCTTCACTCTGTTGGAGGTCATGGTTGCACTGTTACTGTTGGCAATCATCATGACCACCTCGGTTAGCATGTTGTTCGTTAACCTCAAAGGCTGGGACGGCCTGGCCAGCCATAGTGATGAGATTCTGCAGGAGCATCTGGTCCAGAACAGAGTAACGAACATGGTTCAGCACCTTACTCCACTGGTTTGGCGTGATCCGAAACAGCGCCTGCTGGCCATGAGAGGCGAGTCCAAGCAGTTTCAATTCATATCGAAATCCCCGCAACAGTACACACCCGGAGGTCTCTTCGAATATCTGCTGATAGAGGAGAGCTCGCCGCAACAGGGCTTGAGCCTGGTTCTCTACTATGCGCCGATGGATCCGAACGCTTCACAACTCTATCTTCCCGAAAATGGCAGCCGCAGAGTACTGATCACGGGATTGGAAGCGGTAGAGTTTGCGTATTTCGGCAGCAAACAGGAGCGGGAGAGTGTTGCCTGGCATAACAGCTGGGAGTCAAACTCCGCCCACTATCCCGATCTGATTCGATTGACGCTCCGTTCTCATGGCGACGAAGGTGCCACCAAGGAGAGCTTTTTTAAGATTCACCGCGACTATCCTGTGGTGGTGCGGAGAGAGCAAAGATGAGAGCGATGAGTTCAATATATCAACAACGGGGATTTGCCCTTGTCTTGGTGTTATGGCTTGTCGCTCTGCTGACTATCATCGCTGCCAGTTTTGCCACCCATTCAAAAGTGGAAACAAGATTGACGACGAATGCAATCGATGCGCTCCGTTCGCGGTTGTTGGCTGAGAGTGGTGTCAAGCGGGCGATTGTTGAGCTAATGGTCAGCAATCCTGAACAGCGGTGGGACAGCAAAGGCCTGATCCATCAAGTCGAGATGGAGCAGGGCAGATTGAGCATCTCGATACGCAACTCTTCAGGTTTATTGGATCTCAATAAGTCGAGCAGGGATCAGCTGGTCAAACTGTTTGCCTTGATAAGTGAGGACACCGAGGAACGGGAAGCGCTCGCCGATCGACTCAGCGATTGGCGAGACAGCGACAATCTGCGTCACCTCAATGGAGCGGAGGACGCCGAGTATCGAAGCGCCGGCTATTCCTATGATACGGCCGGACGGGATCTCACAAGTATCGATGAACTCGCCTATGTGATGGGTTTCGATAGCGCCAAGGTCAGTAGGTTGCGACCCTATGTCACCCTCTATTCCGGTATGGATAATGTGGATATTCGTTATGCTCCGGATCTATTGAAATCGCTACTCAAAGGTGAACGGGAGAGCTCTGATGCGCTCTCCCAAGCACTCGATTACATTGACAGCGATCTTGCGGATCTTGAGATCTCCGAAAGCGACGGTGAGGCATTGGCTTCAGTCTATCGAATTTCGGTGGAAGCGGTCACCAGCGCAGGTGCCAGGAGACAATTGCTGGTCGATATCGACCTTAGAAGCGATGATGGTTCACCTTATTCCATTCGTTCCTGGCATGATTCGTTATGAGCAAAAAAACCCGTTAGAATCATCTGATGGCTAGGCAGTCCCTGATATACCAACTGAAAAATCTCTGGTTCTGGTGGAGTGGTGAGATCACCGCACTGATGCCGGAGAGGATGCGCACGCTGCTTCGAGGCGGCCGGTCCGCCCAATTGCTTTTCAAAGATGAGACGCTGCGGATAGTCAACCAGGGATCGAGTGGGGCGGAGGTTGCGGAAAACTATCTTCGATTCCTCGATTTTGGGGATACAGAGCACAGAAGAGTGCTCAATTCGGCCAGTGAAATCAGGCTCTGTCTGGAGCAAAAGAAGTATCTTTTCAAAAAGGTTTCATTACCCATAGAGACGGAAGAGAACCTGCGTGAGGTGCTCGCCTTTGAAATGGATCGACAGACCCCGTTCAGTGCCGACCAGGTCTATTACGACTATGTGATCAACGCCCGGGACAAGCAGAACCGTACCCTGGACATCACATTGATTCTGGCGCCTATCGATAAGATAGCGATGGCATTGAAACAGCTGGAGGAGAACAGCATACGCATTAATGCCATCTCGCCCTGCGAAGAGATTGACCCCAATCTAAACGACGTCAACCTGTTGCCTCCGGAAAAACGTGAGAAACCGCGTAAACGTTATCGCCTGATCAACCTGATGCTGTTCTTTACCCTGCTGCTGCTATTGGCCGCTAGCATGATTTTGCCGGTATGGCAAAAATCGGTTTTGGTCAAGCAACTGCAGAGTGAACTCGAAGAGTACAGATCAAAAGCAAACCAAGTTGCCGCCCTGCGGGAGCGGGTTTCCTTGGTAAGAGATGAGAACACTTTTCTGGAAGAGAAGAAACTGACATCGGTAACTGTACTCGACATATTGTTGGAACTGACCCTGCTGGTGCCCGATGATACCTGGGTCAATAACTTCGAAGTCAGGGATAATGTACTGCATATACATGGACAATCTGCCTCTTCCGCCACCCTGATTCCGATCTTGGAGACCTCGAAATTATTTCAAAATGTCACTTTCAGGTCTCCGGTTACCCGAAGTAAAAAGAGCAACACGGAAAGATTCCATATCTCAGCGGAACTGGTAACTGAGCGGGAGGAGAGGGGTTAGATGCTCAGCTCATTGACACCAAAACAGTCACGAATGCTCGCCGTAGCGTTACTGCTGTTATTGGTCATTCTGATCTTGAGTTTGGTGATTTACCCGGTTTGGTCGATGAGCCGAGGCTATGACAAGCAGATCGAGGATACCCAATTCCAGATTCAACGCTTGCAAAGGATTGCCATTCAGAACGATAGGTATCAGCTTGAATTCAATAATCTGAAGCGGGGCCAGAGATCCGACAAGCGCTATCTGCAAAGCAAGACCGATTCCCTGGCGAATGCTGAACTACAGCGCAGAATCAAGCAGGTGGTTGCGGCAGGGAAGGGTGAAATAATAAGCACACAGACGGTTAAGCTATCCCAGGATGCCAAGCTGAACAGGGTTGCTATTCGAGTCAGGATGAAGGCAACCCTGGAAAACCTTAAGAAGATTCTGCATCAACTGGAGACTCAGCAACCCTACCTCTTCATCGACAATCTCACGCTGCGCAGCAGGAACCTTGCGCGCAGGCGATTGCCAAGCAAACAGAAGATCACTGATGCCATAAAAATGCTGGATCTGGATTTTCTGTTGGTCGGTTATATCAAGAGTGGCGATTCGTGAACAGCTGGAAACACAGACTCAATATCACCACCCTGTTGCTGATACTGGCAATAGCCGCTACCGGCGCATACCTCTATTTTCAGTGGCGTTCACCCATCAGCGCAAAGATTGCCAAGATGGAAATGATAGCCGATCAGGATATTCCCGAGCAGGATAAAAACAGCGACGGAATGGTTAGATTCGTACCCATATCGATAAAGGCCTATGACGAGATAACACAGCGGCCATTGTTTGTTGAAGGCAGGCTGCCTCCCGCGGAGCCAGAACCAGAGAAGGTTGACTCAAGAAGAGCGTACAAACCTCTTCGTCTGAAGCTGGAAGGCGTCGCCATGATGCCTGATAACAAGGTTGCCATCATTCGCGATCTGAGTACCAATGAACTGCACCGTGTCTCCCAGGGTATGAACAAGAACGATTGGAAGGTGGAGTCTGTTGACAGTGAGAGTGCAACCATCCTGCGCAAGGGTGAAAGACTGGAGTTGAAGTTGGAAATCGAAGAGGAGACAACCAACAGCAGTAAACAGCCGAGGCGAGGGCTTCCTTTCAGGCCATCAACGCGTTGATCTGGCGCTGTGTTCTGGGGTGGCAAGAAGCTGCTTTTACACTACCTTTATTAATTGAAGTTGTTTCTTTGAATATCCGATAAGATACAGATTATAAACAATAAAAATCAATCTCAAATGTAAGAAATCTCCTGTCATCTGCCTTAAATAACCACATAACAACCATTTCTAATGATAACTTTAGTATTCAGGATCACAGTTGCGTGCGTCCAGTTCACGGGGTTCTTGCAAGCCTTCACAAAACCGTAAAAACAACCGCCACTAGTTTGTAATATTTACCACGTATCGTTCGCCTCGTAATAACGAGGTCGTCTAGATGTCTGTACAGCATATACAACGTGGTGATGGTTCATTGCCGGTTTACCGACAGATCAGCCAGCTGCTACGTCAGGAGATACAGAACTTTTACGATGCGGGTGATGTCCTGCCCAGCGAGGCGGAACTGGCCCAGCGCTTCAACGTCAATCGTCATACACTGCGTCGTGCCGTTGACGAATTGGTAGCCGAGGGTTTGGTAGTACGTCGTCATGGAAAAGGTGTCTATGTACTTGCCCCGGCAATCGACTATGCGATCAATCCCCGAACTCGTTTTACTGAGACCTTGGAAGCCCTTGGGGTAACCACCCACAGCCGGGTTATCCGTAAACAGCTGGTATTGGCGAGTGGCGGCGTGGCGACTCGCTTACAGCTTGCGGAGGGTTGTGAGGTCATTTTCCTGGAAACCCTCAGAGAGGTGGAAGGGAAACCTTTTTGCGTGATTTCCCATTTCATACCTTTGGCCGCCTGTCCCCAAGTATTGGAGAGTTACAACGGTGGTTCGCTGCACATGTTCTTGGAAAAACACTGCGCAACAAAGTTACAGCGTAGTGAGAGTTTGATCAGTGCCGTACTTCCCGAATCGGATGATGCGTCACTGCTGAATGTTCCCCGCCATATGCCGGTACTGCGGGTCAAAAGTGTGAACGTGGCAATCGATAGCCAGAAACCGGTTGAGTATGTGGTAACGCGGTTTAGAGGCGATGCCACACAATTATCTGTCAAACCCTAATCAACATTACCCAACTGTCGAGGAAAAGTAATGAAATTGATCAAGCTTGTAACTGCGGGCATCGCCGCAGCTATGTTATCTGGTACAGCTTTGGCTGCCAACCTTCCTGACGGCTCAAAGGACAATCCCTTACGAGTATTGATGGTACCTGCCGATACCGGTACCAATGACATCACTGCGGATTACGCGCCGGTGTTCAACGGTATTACCGAACACTACGGTATTCACTTCGATCTGCGTGCCGGAGCCAGTTATGCAGCGGTTGTCGAAGGTATGTGCAACGACCAGGCCGATATCGCCTGGTATGGTGCTGTGACTTTCGGCCAGGCCAACGACAAGTGTGGCGTGGATCTGCTCGCTGTCGATGTGAAAAAAGGTGATGCCTCCTATTTCTCTGGCATCTTCGTCGCCAAGGATAGCGGCATCAACACTATTGCCGACCTCAAAGGCAAAAGTATGGCCTTTGGCAGCCCGAACTCCACATCCTCTTTCAACTTTCCTGTTGCAATGCTGATTGCCGGTGAGGTTGACCCGGTCAAAGATCTGAAAAAGGTCATTGTTGCCGGTTCTCACTCCGCCTCTTTGGCGGCATTGGCTGAAGGCAAGGTGGATGCCGCGGCAGCTTCCTACAACTCTTTCGGTAAGGCGGTGAAGAAAGGTGCAATCGATCCTGCCAAGTTCAAGCCGTTGGCCAAATCCCAACCAATCCCCAATCCGCCGTTGGCGATGAACAAGGGGCTCACCGATGAGCAGAAGGCAAAGTTGCGTCTGGCCTTCAGTGAGATTCACACCAAGATCGATCCTGCCAAGATCCGTGGTTACGGTGGTAAGAAGGTCGATCGTTACGATACTCAATTTGATGTGCAGAAGATCTTCGATGCTCTGGGCAAACTCTCCGCGGTGACCAAAGAGGTCAAGGCCGAGATGATCGGTAAGGCCGGTCAGCGTTAAGTCCAGTCGTCCCTCTGGCATGGGGTGGAACATTCACCCCATGCCTCCAATTTTCGAGGTGTCAAGATGTTGAAGTTCAATTCGGTAAGCCGTATCTACGACGATGGTACACGCGCGGTCGACAATGTCTCTCTGCATGTGAAAAAGGGGGAGTTTTGTGTCCTGCTCGGTCCTTCCGGAGCCGGTAAGAGCACCCTCATGAACATGGTCAATGGTGTGGTGGTTCCGAGCAGTGGTAACCTAATCATCGGTGATACCGAGCTGACTCGTAAAACCAGAAGCGCGATTCAAAGAAAGGTGGGAATGATCCATCAGCAGCTGCATCTGGTCCCTCGTTTGTCTGTTCTGCATAACGTACTGACAGGAAGGTTGCCGCAGGTCGGCTTTTGGCGCAGTTTGCTGAAATCGTTTCCATTGCAGGAACAACGCAGAGCCTGCCAACTGCTGCATGAAGTGGGTCTGGAGGAGAAGCATCTCTATCGGCGCGCATCAGCCCTTTCCGGCGGTCAGCAGCAGCGTGTCGCCATAGCCAGGGCATTTCATTCCGAGCCAGAAGTGGTACTGGCGGATGAACCGGTGGCAAGTCTCGATCCTGCAATGAGTCGCAGTGTTTTGGATAGCCTCAAGAGTGCGGCAAAACAGCATGAGGCAACCGTTGTCTGCACCCTCCATCAGATGGAGTATGCGCTGGAATTTGCCGATCGTATCGTTGCCTTGCGCCAGGGGCAGGTCTTCTTTGACGGCCATCCCAATGCGATGGACGAGGCGACTCAGGCGGAGTTGTATGAGTTGGCCAAACCCGATCACCTGAAGCAGGTGGCCGCATGAGCACCGATCTGCCCAGTCGTACCTGGGAGCAGTGGGAGCTGCATCGTACCGTTACTCCGAAAAACATCCTTATTCTGTTTGTCGCGATTGTCCTGCTGTCGTTTTCCGCCCACAACACGGAGATGGACAAGGCCTTTGTTGAGACAGGCAAAGCGGTGTTCTCCATGGTGGGAATAGGTGAGTCGCAGGTGCTCGATGGTGCGATTCGCTTCGGCAGCAAGGCATTTCCAATCCAGATCTCAGATCGCACTGCTGTGAATCGTCTGGATGGATTTGATCGCGACAATCTGCCGATGTTTTCCTATATCGAGGTCGCGGAAGACAAGGAGTACGATGCCCTGACCGATACTTGGAGTAGTGAAACCACCGAGTTTCTTGTCGAACCCATCGGGTATTTGACCAGGGTGTTGGCGAAGATGTGGGAAACCATCGAGATGGGTTTCTGGGGTACGGTAATTTCGGTGATGATATCGCTACCGCTGGGCATACTCTCCAGCCGCAACTATACGCCTCACAAGATCGTCTACACCATCGCCCGGGGCTGGCTCAGTTTCCACCGCGCCATGCCCGAACTGATCATCGCCCTGTTTCTTGTCTTGATGTATGGCTTTGGCCCCATCGCCGGGGTACTTGCCTTGGCCATCCACACCAGCGGCGTACTCGGCAAGTTCTTCGCCGATGAGATAGAGAATGCCCCACCGGGTCCGCAAACCGCATTGGCCGCTTCAGGTGCGAATACCATGAAAGTGCTGCGTTTTGCTGTCTTTCCCCATGTGCTGCCTGCGTGGATTGCCTACGTGCAGTATATCTTCGAGCGTAATATCCGCACCGCAACCGTGCTCGGTATTGTTGGCGCGGGGGGAATAGGTATGGAGTTGAAGGGGCGTTGGGATCTGTTCGACTACAGCCATGTCTCCACCATCCTGCTGGTGATCTTTATCACTGTCGTCGCCTTGGAGATGGTCTCTCAGAGATTGCGTACCAAAACATTATGAAGTGCGCTTGTATAGGGCACTAACGAAACTTGATTTGTATAGATATCTGGATCAATGACTGATTTACCGCGAGAACAATGGGTGAGCGCGCTGAGTGCCGTACCCGAACAGCGATTAACAAGGCTAGCCGATAGCTTCCCCCAAAGTTGGAAGGTGAAACCCAAGGCGCTGCCTCAGAGTGGATTGGGCATGCTCAAGCTGCGTGAGACAACCCAGGGTGATGCTTTCTATCTTGGGGAATTTCCCTTGGCAACATGCTGGTTGAGGATAACCACTGAGCTGGGAGATTCTGCGGAAGGCTGTGCTCTGGTGATGGACGATAGGGTTGAACGGGCTGAGCAGATGGCACTTTGTGACGCAGTGTTGTCTGCACACCTGCCTGGCTGGGAACAAGTCGAGGCGCTGATCGATGAAGGGCTGGAAATACTTAGCAAGCAGAGTCTCGAGCGCAAGTCCATTCTGGCGCGAACCCGTGTTGATTTTTCCTTGCTTGATGATGTTGGGGATGAAGATGCTTGAGGTCTCAGCTATCTGGACAACAAAGGTGCAGCAGCAGAACTATCGTGCACTGCTCGATGCCATATCCTATCCCGGGGAGATTAAAAACATACAGCATGACGATGAGGGTCCGGCAAGTAACGCGGTGCTTGCCACCTTGCTCGATGCCGAAGTGTCGTTGGCCGATCCCAATGGGCTCTTGGAGGAGGGGGATTGGCCGCTGCTTCAGGCCGCTGTCGCAGCTCCTGATAAAGCCGATTATATCCTCTGTGCCGGCAGCAAAGCGGCAGAGTTTCAGCCCAAGTTGGGAAGTCTGCCGAGTCCCGAACAATCGGCAACTTTGATTATTTGCGTTGAATCATTGCATGGGGGTGAATTGAAACTCAGTCTCAGCGGCCCAGGTGTCAACGGCAAGAGAGCCTGTGCCATCACTGGACTGGATCCTGCTTGGCTCAGCCAGCGGGACGGATGGGTCTGCAGCTATCCCCTGGGTGTTGATCTGCTGTTTGTTGACGACTCGGCTGTGCTCGCACTGCCGAGGACTACCAAGGTGGAGGTGGTCTGATGGCCTATGTTGCGATCAAGGGTGGCGGGCAGGCCATCGAGGGATCCAAGGCGGTGCTCGAATATCTGCGTACCCGCCAAGGGGAGAACGCTCAACCGCTGCAGACCGATACTATCGAAAACCAGTTGCGTCTGCTGCACGGCCGTGTGCTTTCCGAGGGGGGCGTCTACCACCCGCGGCTGGCATCCCTTGCCATAAAACAGGCCCAGGGGGACAGCCTGGAGGCTTCCTTCATCCTGCGTGCCTACCGTTCCACGGTGCCAAGACTGGCGGAGACCGAGCTGCTCGATAGCCGTAATATGCGGGTTACCCGGCGTATCTCCTCTGCCTTCAAGGATATCCCTGGGGGGCAGATGCTTGGTGCAACCACAGATTACCACCTGCGCCTGATGCGCATGGAACTGCTTAATGAATCCCCTGATCAGTTTCGCGCCGTTACCAGCGAGTGGTTCAGTGATCTCGATCTGGATGAGATACCCGACAGCTTTCCCAAGGTACTTGAACAGTTGCGCGGGGATGGTCTGCTGGCGCCGCTGGACGAGCAACGGGCTCAACAGATCCCCTTCGATATCACTCGCGAACCGATGATTTTTCCCCTGCCCCGTTCCGCCGCGCTGGCAACTATGGCCCGTGGAGAACAGGGATCATTACTGGCAATCGCCTATTCGAACATGCGTGGCTATGGTGATGTACACCCCACTGTGGCTGAGTTGCGGGTTGGCTATCTGCCGATCTATCTGCCCCATCCAATCAGCGGCAAACCGATGGAGGTGGGTGAGGTGGAGATGACGGAGTGCGAGGTTGTCGCCATGTACGAAACCGACGAGGAGGGAGGCAAGCCGATGTTTACCCTTGGTTACGGTGCCTGTTTCGGACACAACGAGGTCAAGGCCATCAGTATGGCTATTCTTGATCGTTCGCTGCAGAACGGTATCCAGCATGGACCGAGAAATCCATCGGAAGATCCGGAGTTTGTGCTGCTGCACGTCGATGGTATCGAATCGATGGGCTTTTGTACCCACTACAAGATGCCGCACTATGTCACCTTCCAGTCCGATATGGATCGCCTGCGTGCCACCCAGGCAAAACAATCCCGGGAGCAGAGTGAATGAGTCTTGGACAACAGTTTGGTTTTCTCGACGAGTATGCAAAGAAGGAGATACGCCGTACCGCACTCAAGGCGGTGGCGATACCGGGTTATCAGGTGCCCTATTCGAGCCGGGAGATGCCTATGGGTCGCGGTTTCGGTACCGGTGGTCTGCAACTCACCCTGGCGCTGATCGGAGAGGGGGAGACCCTGAAGGTGATCGATCAGGGTTCGGACGATTCGGTTAATGCGGTCAATCTGCGCTCCTTTATCGAGATGACCTGTCCCGGCATCGACACCACCCGCATCACCGAGGAGGCGGACCTGATTCAATCGCGCCATCGCATACCGGAAAAACCCCTGCGCGAAGACCAGTTATTGGTGTTGCAGGTGCCTTACCCCGATGCCCTGGTGGTGGTGGAGGCCTCGGAAGAGAAGCGCAAACAACTGCATGGCGAGGCGGACTACTCCCGCCTGCTGGTCAAGCTCTACGAGGATATCGTCAAGTATGATGAGATAACCATCTCTCACCGTTACCCAACACGGATCAACGACCACTACGTAATCGATCCATCGCCTATTCCACGCTGGGATGTGCCCAGGCTTCATCAGTCGAAAGCATTGGTGTTGCTTGGCGCGGGTCGGGAGAAAAAGATCTATGCGGTACCGCCTTATACCAAGGCAGAGCCCCTTGCCTTCGAAGATATACCCTTTCGTGTCGAAGCCTTCCTGGATGAAAGGGGCATGCGTCGATGCTGTGCACGTTGCGGCTGCGATAACAGTTATCTCGACGAGTATGTCGATTCCAATAGCGGTGAACAGGTCTACCGCTGTTCCGACGCAGACTGGTGCGATACCCAATTGGCAGGGCAGGCTGCACCGGAGGTGATCAATGGATAGGGTGCTGAGGGTACGCAATCTCAGCAAGCGCTACGGCAAGGGCTGTCCCGCTTGCTACCAGAAGACAGGTCCTGAATTCGATTCCAACATCTGTCCCGATTGCGGCAGCGTGGTAGCCGCCTACGATGTCTGCTTCGATCTCTATGCCGGCGAGATTCTCGGCATCATGGGTGAGTCCGGATCGGGTAAGTCGACGGCGGTGAAGTGTCTCTACTTCGACCAGGAACCGAACAGCGGCAGTGCAACCTTTTACGACCAGGGTGATAAGTTCGAACTGTTTGAATTGAACAAGGCGGAGCAGCGTCGCCTGGTCAACCAGCGCTTCGGTATGGTCTACCAGAATCCCCATCAGGGATTGAACTTTGAGATCTCCGCCGGTGGCAACATAGCCGAACGGTTGTTGATGTCCGATGTGGACAACTACAACCATATTCGTCAGCGGGCGATCGGCCTGCTGTCTCGAACCGAGGTATTGCCCGAGCGCATGGATGAGATGCCGAAGAACTTCTCCGGCGGCATGCAGCAGCGGGTGCAGATCGCCAAGGCGTTGGCGACCAATCCGCCGTTGCTGTTTCTGGATGAGGTCACTACCGGTCTCGATCTCTCGGTGCAGGCGGCGATTCTCGACCTGATCCTGGAGATCCAGCAGCAATCCCATACCGCGATGATCGTGGTCACCCATGACCTTGGGGTGATCCGCCTGCTGGCGGATCGCACCCTGGTGATGAAATATGGCCGTGTGATCGAAACCGGCCTCACCGACCAGATCCTTGAGGACCCGCAACACGCCTATACGCAACGCCTGGTTGCTTCGGCCTTGTAAGGAGATAGCGATGAGAGAACAAGCCATCTTGCGTGTACAGGGATACTCCAAGCAATTCGTGCTGCATGAGCAGGAGAAGGTCATACCCTCCTCATACAACGTGGATCTCGAAGTGTTCAGTGGCAGCCTGACAGCACTCATCGGCCCAACCGGTGCCGGCAAGTCCTCCGTGTTGAAGGGCATCTATCGCACCTATCTGCCGAGTACCGGATCTCTGAACTATACAACTGCCGATGGCCGAGCTATCGACCTTGCTCAGGTCGATGAACATCAGATTTTGGAACTGCGTCGTGACGAGATCGCCTTCGTTACCCAATTCCTCCACTTTTTGCCGCGCCAGGCCACTGAAGATGTCGTGGCTCAACCCCTGGTGCAGCGTGGTCGTCCGTTACAGGAGGCGAGGGCCTTGGCCCATGAGATGCTCGCTGCGATGAACCTGCCGCAACGCCTGTGGGGCATCTCCCCGGCCACTTTCTCCGGTGGCGAGAAGCAGCGGGTCAACCTGGCGCGGGGCCTGGTTGCCAAGCCTCGACTGCTGCTGTTGGACGAACCCACCGCGAGCCTTGATCTCAAGACCAGCGACCTGGTGCTTGGCTTGATAGAGAAACTGAAACAGGAGGGCGTTGCCATGCTGGCCATCTTCCATCAACCGGAGTTGGTGGAAAGGATTGCCGATACTGTGGTCGAGCTGCAGCCTCCGATTACCACCGATTCACCCCTGGAGGAGATTGCCTGATGAAAACCTGCCTTACCCATGCGAGGGTCGTGCTGCGCGACGAGGTATTGAGCGATGCCGCCATCCTTATCGAAGACGGTATGATTACCGCAATCGACCCCCTCGCCAGTAATGGTTATCAGAGCATCGATCTGCAGGGCAAGTGGTTGTTGCCAGGGATGGTGGATCTACACTGTGATGCCCTGGAAAAAGAGGTCGAACCACGCCCCAATGTACACTTTCCATTGACCTTTGCCTGTGCTCAGGCGGATAAGCGCAATGCCGCTGCGGGGATCACCACTGTCTATCATGCGCTCTCGTTTGCCCATGACGAGTTGGGGGTGCGCAATAATCACTTTGCCGCCGAGATCGCCCGTGCCGTGCATCATTGGCATCCCCATGGCCTGGTGGACAACCGGGTACACTGCCGTTACGAGATTACCGATGAGACCGGCCTGCCGATCCTGAAGGAACTCTTGGCCGAACAGTCCATGCACCTGATATCGATGATGGACCATACCCCGGGACAGGGCCAGTTCAAAGACATGGCGGCATACCGGGATTACCTGACACGGACCTATAAAAAAACCGCTGACGAAGTGGAGGTGATCGTCGAGCGCAAGGTCGAGGCCGCCAGCGGTGCCTATGCGCGTATGTACGAACTGGCCCTGGCGGCCCATGCCGAAGGCATCTCGGTTGCCAGCCACGATGATGACTCAGCGGAACGTATAAAGACCATGAGTGCTATCGGTGCCGATATCTCCGAGTTCCCGATCTCTATCGAGGCGGCCAAAGCGGCCAAGGCTGCCGGTATGTCGACCATAGTCGGCGCGCCGAATATCATTCGTGGCAAAAGTCAGTCCGGATCGATGCGCGCGCTCGATGCCATCCAAGAGGGTGTGGCAGATTGCCTTTGCGCCGATTATGCTCCCGCCACACTGATCATGGCGATCATGGCGCTACCCGGGCAATCGGATCTGGATCTGCCATCTGCTGTGCGCCTGGTTACAGCGAATCCCGCCAAGGCCGCAAAACTTGATGATCGTGGCGTTATCGAAGTCGGTAAACGGGCGGATCTGATTGCAGTGGGGGAGCCAGGCGGTTTGCCCCAGGTCACGGATGCGTGGGTGCATGGCAAATTGGCCTATTGTGCACGCTACGATCATGGCTGAACTCTTCTACCTCATCGGCGCGTCCGGTGTGGGTAAGGACAGCCTCATCAGCTATGCGCGGCAAAGTATGAAAACAGATGCCAAGGTGGTGTTTGCCCATCGCTACATCACCCGGCCTGCCGATGCGGGGGGGGAAAACCACATCGCATTGAGCCGGGGTGAGTTCGCCCGTCGCGCACAACTGGGTTGCTTTGCCATGCGCTGGCACAGTCACGATACCTGGTACGCGATCGGTATAGAGATCGAGCAGTGGCTGGAGCTGGGGTTGAGTGTGGTTATCAACGGTTCTCGTGCCTATCTTGAGGTAGCGCAGTCCAGCTATCCTCAGCTGACCCCTGTTTTGGTTTCGGCAAGCGTGGACAGACTTCGCGCTCGACTATTGTCCCGTGGACGGGAGAGTGCTGAAGAGATTGAGAAAAGGCTGATCCAGGCTGCATTGTTGGAGCGCAATATTGAGCATCCCCGGCTGGTGAAACTCAGCAATGACGGTAGTCTGGCCGAGGCGGGAGATTGCCTGATCGAGTTGATCAGCGGCGTGAAAGAGCGGCTATGCATCTGACCCTGCTTGGCAGCGGTGATGCAGCCGGCATTCCTCTGTATGGCTGTGACTGCAGTCACTGCGCTGCCGCCGGCAGGGATACCGCGCTGAGGCGCACAGCTTCCAGTGCCATGTTGGATTCGGGGGCGCAGCGGTTTCTGCTGGATGCCGGGCAGTTCAACCTCTGTGAAAGGTTTCCTCCGGGTACCTTTGACGCTATTTTCCTGAC
>JBEVVR010000017.1:0-150531 GCA_040507035.1 Candidatus Thiodiazotropha sp. | reverse complement strand
ACAATGCACATTGGACAATGCCTTTGATAATTGCACTGCTCTGCACATCGCTGGCGAATACCTTCTACTTTATCGCTCTCAGACGCGCCTATCATTTTGCCCCCGTCACTCTGGTCTATCCCCTTGCACGCAGCTCCCCGATTCTCATTCTTCTCTGGTCCTGGCTCTTGTTTTCCGAACTTGTTTCGATCTGGGAACTTGTCGCAATCACTATTAGCGTGTTTGGGTTATGGATTCTCGCCGCTTCATCACAGCGAGGTGACACCAGGCATGCCTTGCCCTGGGCAGCTTTAGCGGCGCTCTCGACGAGTGTCTATTCCCTGAGCGACAAAGTGGCCGTCGAATATCTTCCGGGTTTTGCCGAGCAGTTGGGTTTCATCAGTATAGGCTACGCCACCTCCTTTCTGGGACTTACCCTGTTGCAACGCGCAGAGACCGGCAGTTGGATACCTAAGGCCCGCCCATCGATGACCTATATCCTTATCGGCGGTCTCTTTATCGGTACCGCCTACGCATTGGTAGTCAGAGCCATGAGCCAACTGCCAGCGGCCCATGTGGTCGCCTTCACCAACGGTGGAATCGTCCTCGCGGTGTTGCTTTCGATCCTGGTATTCGGCGAGCGCGAGCATTGGCGGCAGCGCCTTGTCGGTGCATTGGTGGTGAGCGGAGGATTGGTACTCTTGGGTTGGTTCAGCTCATAAACAAGATTGAGCCGTGGACGGTTTTGCTCACGACAGATGTCAAAAGTCTTGAATAGGTTAGAATAGGGCATATTGAGTCGCGCGACTCACCGTAGCAGGATTAATCTAAGAGGTTTTTTAGCAAACTCTATGAGTGACGATAACAAGATTTCCATTCTTTTTGTCTGCATGGGCAATATCTGCAGATCACCCACGGCACAGGGAGTGTTTCGCGAACTGGTGGCGCAACAGGGATTAAGTGATTACATTGCAACCGATTCAGCCGGCACCATCAACTATCATGCGGGTTCGAAACCGGATCGTCGGGCACGGGAGACAGCGGTCAAGCGTGGACTCGATCTGAGTGATCTGCGTGCTCGGGTAGTCACTGTTGATGATTTTGATCTATTTGACTATGTGGTTGCCATGGACCGGTCCAACTATGCCGATCTGCTGGCGATCTGTCCCGAGGGCAGGGAGGAGCGTCTGCATCTGTTCCTCGATTTCGCCCCCGATCAGCCAATGCGTGAAGTGCCCGATCCCTACTATGGCGGTCCCGCGGGTTTTGACCGGGTCTTCGATCTGGTTGAGGAGGCCTCACGGGGATTGCTGGACAGCGTTGTGAGCCGTCATTTCGCCTAAAGTCTGATTAGACATATCAAGGTGGGGCAGGGCCCCACCCAACAATCAATCCCCATTCCCGGGGTCGACACTCCTCTCTCTATCACTTTTGACCACAACCGCTTTTTCCGCCTGTTTAGTGGTCTCTACCTGCTGTAGCTTCGGCGGTTGTCTCTTTTTCTCCGCAGTCGGCGTCGGTTTGGGTGCTTCGGTCTGCACAGGTTTTGGCGCAGCCGGGGGTTTGGGTTCTGCCGGTTTCGCAGCTGCCTGCTGAGCCTTGGTCTCCACCTGAACCAACTTGGGGCCTTTGTCGGCTGCCTTCTTCTGCTGTTTCGGCGCTTCCTGTTTTTCAGGCTTGGTATCGGCCTTGGCAGGCTGAACTGACTCGGGTTTGGGCGTCGGTTCTGGTTTCTGTTTGACCTCCGCAACCGGCTTATCCGACACAGGTTTGGATTTTGTTTCCGTTTTCTGTTTGTCTTGCGCAGCCGTTTGAACCGATTCGGCTTTGGGATTTGTCTCTGCTTGCTTTTTGGTTTCAATAGCCGGCTGACGCGGCTCAGCTTTAGCTGCCGGTTCGGCTTGTTGTTTAGACTCCGCAGCATCCGCAGCCGGTTTTTCCTTTGCAGGCTTGGATTCTGCCGGCTTCTTTTTGCGGCTGGCTGGGCTCTTTTCAGGTTCACCGCCAGACTTGTTATCCTGCTTTGCTTGAGGCTCTCGAGGGGCTTTTTTGCTGGAGCTGGCTTTTGCTTCGTCTGCCTCTGCTCCCTTGGGGGGCGTGCTTTGGGCTTCGCCGGTAGTGTTCACTGCAGACTGTTCAGCCGTTTTCTCTGCCGCCCCGCGACGTCTACGACCCCCACGGCGACCACGGCGTGATCCCTTTGTCTTTGGCGCCTCGCCATTCGCCTTCTCGGTCTGAGTAGCCGATTTCTCTTGAGGCTTGGTCTCCGCCTTCTGTTTTTCGTTGCCCTTGTTGGACGCCTTTTGACTTTTTCGCTTGCCCGACGGGGCGTTTTCCTGAGTACGCCGCTCACTCCGACGACTATCGCCAGAGGCTGCTTTGCCACGGCCAGATGAAGGCTGATTCCTACGGCCCTTACCACCAGAGGGTGCTTTGGAGCGGGTAGAACCCTGACGGGGTTTGGTCGCTTTTTTCGGCGTCTCTTGTTGCGGTGGTTCCGCTGGCTTCGCGGTGAAAATGCTGAAGATCTTCTTTAAAAAGCCACCATCTTCCGACTCTGCCTCTTGGGGGACCGGTTCAGCTCGCTGCGGGGCAGGGCTTGCAGGGGCGATCGACTTTACCGCCGGTTTTTCCACCTGGGGCTGTCTCGCCTTGGCGAATTCAATAACCTTCTGCTCGCTTTCGTCGTCTACCAGCTTATAACTCGAGACTGCCTCTTCATCCGCAGGCAACTCGCTCTGGCGCACCCGCTCGATGGAGAAGTTGGGGGTGTCGAGATGGATGTTGGGGACCAGCACCACATCGATGGCTTGGCGCCTCTCGATATCGTGAATGGCCTGGCGTTTTTCGTTGAGCAGGAAGGTGGACATATCCACCGGCAGCTGGGCCACGATGCGGCCGGTGTTCTCCTTCATCGCCTCTTCTTCAATGATGCGCAGTACAGAGAGTGAGAGGGATTCCACGCCGCGGATCGTGCCATGGCCTTTGCAGCGGGGGCAGACCTGTTCGCTGGCCTCACCCAGGGAGGGGCGCAGGCGCTGCCGTGACATCTCCAGCAGGCCGAAACGGGATATTCTACCGATCTGAACGCGGGCGCGATCCTGCTTCAGAGCCTCTTTGAGGCGGTTTTCGACCTCACGCTGGTTGCGGGAAGGGGTCATGTCGATAAAGTCGATGACGAAAAGCCCTCCCAGGTCGCGCAGACGCAGCTGCCGGGCGATTTCGTCCGCCGCCTCCAGGTTGGTGTTCAGCGCGGTCTCCTCGATGTCCGCGCCCTTGGTGGCACGGGCGGAGTTGATATCGATAGAGGTCAAAGCCTCGGTATGATCGATAACGATGGCGCCCCCCGAGGGCAGGCTGACCTCACGCTGGAAGGCCGACTCGATCTGACTCTCGATCTGATAGCGGCTGAACAGGGGTACCTCGTCGTCGTAGTGACGCAGTTTCTGGCTGTACTGGGGCATCACCTGGTTGATGAAGCGTTCGGCCTGGTTGAAGATCTCCCTGTCGTCGATGACGATCTCACCGATGTCGGCACGCAGATAGTCCCTGATCGAGCGTATGATTACGTTGCTCTCCTGATAGATCAGGAATGGGGCGGGTTTCTCCGCGGAGTGCTCGATCGCCTGCCAGAGCTGAATCAGGTAGTCCAGATCCCACTGCAGCTCCTCGCTATTCTTGCCGACCCCGGCGGTGCGCACGATCAGTCCCATATCATCGGGGATCGTCAGTTCACTCATCGCCTCGCGCAGTTCGGTGCGGTCCTGGCCCTCGATTCTGCGTGAGACGCCGCCGGCGCGGGGGTTGTTCGGCATCAATACCAGATAGCGGCCTGCCAGGGAGATGAAGGTGGTGAGGGCAGCTCCCTTGTTTCCACGCTCCTCCTTTTCGACCTGGATGATCACCTCCTGGCCCTCTTTGATCGCCTCCTGGATGTTGACCCTGCCGGAAGAGGAGCGAGCCTTATCCGAGAAGTAGACCCTGGCGATCTCTTTGAGAGGAAGGAAGCCGTGGCGCTCGGAGCCGTAGTCGACGAACGCGGCTTCCAGGCTGGGCTCGACACGGGTGATGCGTCCCTTGTAGATATTGGCCTTTTTCTGTTCACGGCCGGGGACTTCGATGTCAAGATTGAATAGTTTCTGGCCATCAACGATGGCTACACGCAACTCTTCTGGTTGAGTTGCGTTGATTAACATACGCTTCATTATTGTGTGTCCGTAGCCGTCCGGCGTCACTGCCTTGATCTGCGGCCTTGGCTCGAATTTCGGAACAGACAATAATACCGCCTGCTCACCTGCAATTCAGAGCATAACTGCGCAAATCCTTGGAATCGCTTTCGATTCCAGGCTAGATAACTAGCTCGGATGGCTGAAAAACTGTTAAAGTCCGCCGCTTGGAATCGGCTGCTGTTCGAACTGAAATATGACGCCTAAAGCAAGGGGAGAGCGACACGGCCGATATAGGTCGGCCCGGCATCTATTCCCGGAGCATGCTCCCATTTACGGGACGCAGACTCGTCTGAAAGCTTTGGCGCGAAGGATTCAGATTAAAGCCGGATATCCTAAGGGCACCTGTGCGCTTGGCTGGATAACCGCTTGCGCCTGAAGGAATTTTATCGGTCGCAGGCGGTTAAGAAACCGCGCGGGTACCGGCACTTGTGGCATGCCACCGGCCAGTACCTAAAAAACTGTTGAAGAATATAACAACCTTCAACACGAACATCAATCGATTAGTATATATGAATCGGCGCTAAATGTCAGAATCAAAAAAGAATTCTCCATCAGTTCAATTCGTTGAGGTGGCAGCCGAATATGCCGGACAGCGAATCGATAACTATCTGATGCGCCATCTGAAGGGGGTGCCGAAGAGCTATATCTATCGTATCCTGAGAAAGGGCGAGGTCAGAGTCAACAAGGGCAGGATCAAGGCCGCCTACAAGCTTCAGGCGGGGGATCTGATTCGTATACCCCCGCTGCGCAGGGAGCGATCAGACACCACGCCCCGGGTTTCGCAACAGCTGCGCAATACCCTTGAACAGGCCGTGATCTACGAGGATGAGCGCCTGCTGGTGTTGAACAAACCCTCTGGGTTGGCGGTACATGGCGGCAGTGGTTTGAGCAGCGGCATCATTGAGGCGCTGCGAATGCTGCGGCCCAAAGAGAGCCAATTGGAGTTGGTACATCGCCTGGACCGGGAGACATCGGGCTGTCTGATGATCAGCAAGCGCCGCAGCACACTGCGGATATTGCATGAACTCATTCGCGAAAACCGGGTCGATAAGCGGTATCTGGCGCTGTTGGCCGGGAGCTGGCGTAAAGGGGTGCAGATTGTCGACATGCCCCTGAAAAAGAACACCCTGCAGGGTGGTGAACGGGTGGTCAGGGTGGATGCCGAGGGTAAACCGGCAGAGACCCGATTCACACGCCAAGAGCGCTTCACGGAAGCGACCTTGGTTGAGGTGGAGCTGGTTACCGGACGTACCCACCAGATTCGTGTACACAGTGCCTGGTTGGAGTCACCGGTGTTGGGTGATACCAAATATGGTGACGACGATGCCAATAGAGCCATGCGTGAGCTTGGGTTGAGGCGACTCTTTCTGCATGCCCATCGAATCAGTTTTCGTTGGCCCGGGGAAGCGCAGGTCTTGAGTATCGATGCGCCCCTGCCGCAAGAGCTGATTGGATTATTGGAAAAACTTAAAAACAGAAGATGAAGTTTGAAATCTTGATATTTGACTGGGATGGGACGCTGATGGACTCAGAGGCCCACATCATCGCCTGCGTCGAAGCCGCGGTTAAGGATCTGCAATTGGCCGTTCCGAGTGAGGCGGCGATTCGGGATATCATCGGGCTTGGATTACACGAGGCGCTCAGTCGGCTCTATCCCGGCAGTGAGCGCGATCTGCATCTTGAGATTGCGAACCGCTATAGAGCCCACTTTTTCAGTGAGAATGGTACGCCTTCAGAACTTTTTGACGGTGTGCGCGAGGTTTTGGGTGAGCTGCAGCAGCAGGGCTATCTGCTCGCCGTCGCCACCGGCAAAGGCCGTAGGGGATTGGACCTTGCCCTGGAGAGCACCGGCTTGGGCGACTACTTCCACCTCACCCGCTGTGCCGACGAGAGCTTCTCCAAGCCCCATCCTGAAATGCTCAATCAAATCCTCGATCAGACAGGTATAGCGCCAGGGCGAGCGCTGATGATCGGAGATACGGAGTATGATCTGGAGATGGCCGTCAATGCCGGCATGCCATCCTTGGGTGTGACCTATGGTACCCACAGTCGAGAGCGTCTGTTGAAACACAACCCGCTGGCCTGTATTGACCGAGTCACAGAGATTCCTGTCTGGTTGAACAGCGAGTAAAATTTAATCACTGTCTTGATTAGGCTCCTTCTCTATAACAGCTTAAGTCCTTAAAATAGTTAAAGGGTATTTCTCATGTCAGAAAACAAGAATGGAGATCACCGTAGTCAGTCCGAACCCAGTCGCTGGGAACGGGACCTGCTCAACCAAATGGTAATGGCCACAGTGACCGAGAATCGTCGCAGTCGACGCTGGGGCATCTTCTTCAAACTCCTCACCTTCGGTTATCTGTTTTTGATCCTCGGTGTATTTCTCTGGGGGGACAAACTGAAGGTAGCGCAGAGTGTAGCGGAGGAGCATACCGCACTGGTCGAGGTGAAAGGATTGATCTCCTCGGAGACCAAGGCGAGTGCAGATAACATAGTCACCGGTTTGCGTAACGCCTTTGAGGACAAGAAGACCAAAGGTGTCATCCTGAGAATGAACACGCCGGGAGGCAGTCCGGTTCAGTCCCGCTATATAAATCGTGAGATCACCCGCCTGCGGGAGAAGTATCCGAAGATTCCACTCTATGCCGTGGTTGCGGATGTCTGTGCCTCGGGAGGGTATTACATAGCCGCTGCAGCCGACAAGATCTATGCCGACGAGGGGAGTCTCGTGGGATCGATCGGGGTGTTGATCAACGGTTTCGGTTTTGTCGACGGTATGGAGGAACTCGGCATCGAACGGCGCTTGCTCACCGCCGGTGATAATAAAGGCATTCTTGACCCCTTTTCACCCTTGCGTGAAGGTGACAAACAGCATATCCAACAGATGCTCGATCAGCTGCATCAGCAGTTTATCGATACGGTGAAAGAGGGCAGGGGGGAGCGGCTCAATGTGGACGCCCACCCGGAACTCTTCAGCGGCCTCTTCTGGAACGGTGAGGTGGCCAAGGAGATGGGGCTTATCGATGAATTCGGCAGCAGCAGCTATGTCGCCCGCGAAATAATCGGCGCCGAAGAGATCGTCGATTTCACCCCGAAAGAGGATGTGTTTGAGCGCCTCGCGCGCAACATGGGCGCCGGTGCGGCGGAGGTGCTGTCAACCATCACCGGGCTGGGTATGGGACCAAACCTGCGCTGAATATCAGCGCAGGCAGAGTCATGCCGGTCGATGCTGTTCCCCGGTCCTGATTAGGGGTTCCCGCCTTGGGCGGGAACCTCGGTTTAAAACTCAATTCTCACGCCGGCATTTATTCGATGCAGGGTGACATCGTCCTGATCGAGGCGGGTTTCATAAAAGATATAGCCCGATCTTCCCTGGGAAAAAACCGCAGACATTCCAAGACCCAGACTGAAATAGTCTCTATCCGCCTCGTCGGTCTCCAAGGCGAACATGGAGCTGGTTGGATCGTGGACGAATCTGGCATTGATCAGGCGTGAATCATCTTTGAGTTCATGTTCCCACTCAAAACGCAGCTGCGGCACAAATACGGCGTTTGCGGTGCTGATGTTGTAGGAGAGATTTCCGCCCAGGGCCAGCACCATCGATTTAAGTGCCTGATCCTCGATATGAAGCACTGAACCAATACCGGGTGCCGCCGGATTGGTGGCCTGTTCCGTGTAGGAGTCTATATCCACTCGGGTATAGGAGAGTCGGCCATAGGGTGTAAGGGTCAAGGCATTGCGGCGGTACTCATAGCCGGCACTGAGATTGAAGGAGTATTCCATGCCGTCCGTATCCCCCTGGCCGAACTGATCGGGAGCGCCGAAGGCATTGATACGACGCTGTGTGTCGTAGTTGTTGGTACTGATCTGGATCAGCCCGTCGACATAGACATTGTCGTCTTTGAAATAGGTGCCGTAGGCGGAGAGGCTCCAGGCGTCCATCTCCAGATTGCCGGCTGAGTCACTGTAGTCAGAGTCGTATCTTGAAAAGCCCAGTGCGCCACCGGCGACGAACTGACGGTTGAAGCGGTAATCGAGACCAAAGGTGACGCCACTGGTGTCGAAGTCAAAGCCTGTCTCTCGATCGGTTCCATCCTTGTCGCCGAAATTGATACTGCCATTGATAAAGCCGCCCCAGCGACCCAGCAGGTCATCGATGTCACCGGCGCCGCCGCCGCGAGCCTGTTTCTGTTTTGGGAGCATGCCGTCAAAGAGTCGCTGGTTAAAGGCTATGCCTCCGTAATTGACTGTCAGGCCGCTGAGGTTCATGCCTGTGTCACCGCTGCGCAGTGCCACCAGGCGTGTATTGATATTGGCAAGTTGAGTACCGGCGGCTTCGATGGAGGCAGTGCCTTGAGCGGCCACCTCATCAGGGGCGAGTCGCGACAGGGTGGCGGCTGCATTGGGCTCGGTGACCAGGTTGTTACAGGTCATCAGCAGATCCTGCTCGGCAGCGGTCAGTGTCGTCACAGATTGTTTATCGGCTAGTGACGGACAGAGATTGTCCATGGATCTACCCACGGCCTCTTGATTGGCGGTCAAGCCTGGTGCTTCGGCGATGCTGTTGATGACGAATTCAACGTTTCTGCTGTTGAGTGTCGCAATCAGCTTGATGACACCGGTCTGCTGAATTGTCATGGTGGTGGAGGCCTGACCCTCCTGGTCGGTGATAGATTCGCTCTCGCTCAGGGTTGCGGCGTTCTCTGGTACCAGGTGCCAGAGAATGGATCTGTCTGCTACCGGGGTGCCGTTGGGATCCGCAAGCAGTATGGTGAAGGGGCCTATGGTGTCTCCGGCGCTTCCGGTCATGCTGCTACCGGAGACGATCTGCAATTGAGTGTCATCACCATTGACACTGATCGTTACCTGATCTTGATGGGTCAGGCCCGAGTCATCCATGACCTCCAGGGTTAGTATGTGGACGCCAGCGCTGAGCACAATCGTGGGTGTGGCACCGGTTGCGATTTCGGTGTTTCCCTCGTACCAGGTATAGCTGATGATCGTGCCGTTAGAATCGCTGGAGCCGGTGCCATCCAGGGTCACTGATGCCGATCCGTCACCATCCACATCAACCAGTGTCTGGTCTGTTCCGGCGTCGGCGACAGGTAGCGCCGAGACGGCGGCAATGGTGACAGTCAGTTGGTCTTCGGCGATAAAATTATCATCATCGGTAACCCGCAGGATCAATGTATGAATGCCTACCGGGAGGTCGATTGTCACTGTTGCGCCACTGGCGATCTCAGTGCCGTTCTCAAACCATTGGTAACTTAGGATGGTGCCGTCGCTATCGAATGAGCTGCTGCCGTCGAGACTGACCTGTTCACTGCCGTCGGCATCCGTATCTGTGAGTGTCAAATCTTGGCCTGCGTCGGCAACCGGCAGTGCGATTGGCCCAGTATCGATGCTGATGACAACCTGATCCTCATCAAACAGACTATCGTTATCGGTCACTCTCAATGTCAGGGTATGCATCCCCACTGCCATCGCAACTGTGGGTGTGGCGCCGGTGGCGATTTGAGTGCCCTGTTGCAGCCATTCATAGCTTAGGATAGTGCCATCCGAATCGGTTGAAGCCGTACCGTCGAGGGTGACGTCTTCTGTATTATCGTTGTCGCTATCGGTCAGCTGCTGATCGGGACCGGCGTTTGCGGTGGGTGCGTTGGGTCCTGCCAGAATGGTAATTATGACCAGGTCTTCACCGATAATCCCATCATTGTCTGTAACCCGAAGGGTGAGGGTATGGGTGCCTACAGAAAGGGTGACATTAGCTGAGGCGCCGGATGCGATCTCGGTGCCAAATTCCAGCCATTGATAACTCACAATGGTTCCATCCGCATCACTGGAATCGGTGCCGTCGAGTTGGACATCCTCAGCATTGTTGTTGTCACTGTCGGTTAACTGTTGATCGACACCCGCATTCGCTGTGGGCGCATTGGGTCCGGCCAGAATGGTTATCGTGACCTGGTCTTCACTTATTGCACCGTCATTGTCGATGACGCGGAGGGTGAGGTTATGGGTGCCTAGAGAAAGGGCGACGTTAGGTGAGGCCCCGGATGCGATCTCGGTACCGGCCTCCAGCCATTGATAACGCACAATGGTTCCATCCGAATCGCTGGATCCCGTTCCATCAAGGGAGACATCTTCAGTAGTATTGTTATCGCTATCGGTCAATTGCTGATCAGGACCGGCATTCGCTGTGGGTGGTGTGTTGGGAGCGGCGAGGATGGTGATTGTGACCTGGTCTTCAGCGGAAATGCCGTCATTGTCAGTGACGCGAAGGGTGAGGTTATGGGTGCCTACGGATAGGCTGACGTTGGGCGAAACGCCTGACGCAATCTCGGTGCCTGACTCAAACCATTGATAACTTACAATGGTACCATCCGAATCGCTTGAACCTGTGCCGTCCAGGGTGACATCTTCTGTATTGTTGTTGTCGGCATCGGTTATCTCCTGATCGGGACCCGCGTTTGCAGTGGGAGGATTTGGAGCAGCTTGGACAGTGACCGTCATCTGGTCCTCTGTAACCATTCCATCATCATCGGTAACACGAAGGGTGACTGTATGTGTGCCAACCGCTATGGGGGCGGTTGCAGTTACCCCAGTTGCAATCGGGGCCCCCGAAATATCAAAGATAAACCACTCATAGCTGACGATATTCCCTCCTACGTCGCTGGAGCTGGAAGCGTCGAAGGTTACATCTTCTGTGCCATTGCTATCGCTATCGGTTAATTGCTGATCAGGACCGGCAACAGCTTCCGGGTATGAGAGCACTCTGAGGGTGAGGCTTGTCCTGTCAGTCAGCCCGTGGTTGTCGGTCACCAGCAATTCAACTGAATGATTACCAGGCGCAGGTGTATTGTAACCTACGCTACAGGTTTGTGAGACGATAAACTGTCCGCCATCCAGACTGAATGCACAGTTGGCAATTGTTCCATCCTGGTCTGTTGATGAACGACCATCAAAAGTGACGGTCGGTGTGGTATCCATGGTGGTAACAACTGGCCCCGCGGGATTTAAAACCGCTGTCGGATTAAGACCTACTATCGTTGTCGTCGACAGACTGGTGCCAAAAGATGAACAATAGACGGGTGCAGCCCCAACCGGGAGCCATTGACAGGAGGCGGTAAAGGTTACTGTGTGATTTCCCGGTGTGGGATTCAGCCAATAGATTGTAATTGTTTGAGAGCCTCCTACACCGAGATCGTTACAAGCAAAGTCCGATGGAAAATTGTTGTCGACAGAACATCCTGCCACCTCAAGCTGCCCGGAATCTGCCCTGATGGTAGTACCATCAACACTAACCCTGATACCGACGCCTATCCTGGCGGGGTCATTGAAGCCGTCATCAACATTACTGATTCTCAGGCTATAGTCGATGGATGTGCCAACCGGGACGGGATTTGCTTGTCTCTGGGTGAGCCCTGATAACCGCACGTCGTTGGCTTCAACTGTGCTGCAATAAAAACCGCAGATCAGTAGCAGGCCGATTAGGATTTTCCGAAAAACTGTGCTGACAAGGGGAGCATCGCTAGCTTTGATTTCAATACCCTTGTCCCATCGATTGGAACTTGCACCGATAGTAGACATGCATGAGTAGAAAAGCATGGCCCACCCTCCTCATATCCATTGTAATGATGTCCAATTGACAGGTTGGTGATCCACTCCTACTCAATTGGGACACTTCTTTTCAGTCATCTATCATCGGTTCGCTTGTGAGTATGGACAAAGGTTCACCTCAACGTTTGACCGATGATCCCCCATTGCTTCCATTAGGCCCTGGTCAATCAGGAAGCAAATTCTCATTCCCTTAGGAGTTTGAGGTTTTGCAAAGACAATGGATAGTTAGGCATTTCACACATAGATTGTGAAATATTTACCTTTTATAGAGAGCGAACTATATAGCGCCGAACAGCGCCTGGATCAGCAGATGCGAGGCAGCGGGTCGTCTTCCAACTCTTCCAGGATGCGGGCGCCACCCAACTCCGTCTCCAGGATGACATAGGGATCATCCTGACGCGTCTCACCGATCAAGGCAGCGTGGTTCCCTCCCGGTAGATTCTTCCAGCGGAACAAGGCCTCGTTAGCCTGATTGGTGTCAACGGTGGCCACCACCCGTCCCTCACAGGCCAGGAAGAGGGGATCATACCCCAGCATGTCGCAGACAGAGTTGACGGGATCGCGTACCGGAATAGCCGTTTGATCGAGGCGAATCTGCAGCCCGGTGGCGTGACAGATCTCATGGGCCACCGTGGCGACGCCACCCCGGGTCGGATCGCGCATGAAGCGCAGGCCAGGAAGATCGAGCAGGGCCTGGGTATAGGGCAGAACCGATCCTGCATCGGACTGTAGATCACCCCGCAGACCGAACGCCTCCCTGGCCAGCATGACAGCAATGCCGTGGTCTCCTACCGGACCGCTTACCAATATTTTGTCACCAGCTTGTATCTGCTTCATACCCAGCTTCAATCGCTGATCGCGAATACCGATACCGGTTGTCGCCAGGTAGATGCCACCACCTTCTCCCTTGCGCACCACCTTGGTGTCACCGGCAACGACATCGACCTCAACGGCACTCGCAGCCTCGGCAATACTCTTTATGATCCGTTCCAGCAGCGCGACTTCAAAACCCTCCTCAATGAAGGCATTGAGACTCAGGTATTTCGGTATCGCACCGCTCACCGCCAGATCATTGGTTGTGCCATGCACCGCGAGGGAACCGATATCGCCTCCGGGAAACTCCAGGGGCTGAACGGTAAAACCATCGGTGGTGAAAAGCAGATCACCGCCGTCCAATCCGGGTAACAGTGCCGCATCCGCCTGGATATCCAGATTGGGATTCTTCAGATGGCGGGCGAAAAGGGACTCGATGAGTTCCCGCATATAGCGGCCGCCATTGCCGTGGGCAAGGGAGATGTGTCTGTCCAGAAGTGTCATTGTCGTATTACGGAATCACCAAAGTTATTGCCTATTATGGGGGCATTGTAGAGGCAGAGACAGGGTTCTGATGAGCTGAGATAAAAAAACCCCGTCGCAGGGACGGGGCAATTTTTTTTCTTAATGGTTTCTATTATTCACTTGGTGTGGTTGCGGCAGGCGCTGCCGGTGCGACCGGTGCGGCATAGGGATAGCCATAGCCATAGCCAGGATAGCCGTAGCCATAAGCGGGATAGCCATAACCATAACCTGGATAGCCATAGTAGCCGGGATATCCGTAACCGTAGCCAGGATAGCCCCCCCATGGACCACCATAGCCGTAGGGACCCCATGGCCCACCATAGTAGTCATCATCGAACCAATCAAAAGGACCCCAGAAAGCTTGTGCGGGTAGAGCAGTCAGCAGAGCGGTTCCGGCAATGGCAGCTACAGCAGCAGTTTTTAAGGATTTTTTCATGGCAGATAGTCTCCTTCGTAATACTTTCTAATAGTTCGTCGAGTGGTGAGTGACCACCCGGTCTAACACCCCATTTTTTGTTGTTTCGGTTCACGGCCTGTGGTGGCGCTACTCCTTGAACCTCATAGATATAATATGCCAGAGATTTTCTATTTTGCTTGATCTAAATCACTAAATTACCGTTCTTTAATATTCAGTTTTCAGAGCAGTTCAGCCAGACGTTTGAAGGCGCCGACTATCTCTTCTTCACGGTTGTAGAAATGGGGTGAGAAACGAATCCCGCCGGCGCGGTAGGCACAGATAACCTGCTTCTGCATGAGACCTTGGTAGAGGGTGCGGTTGTCCCTCTGCGGCACTCGGAAGGTCACGATCCCGGCCCGCTTCGACGCTTCTCTCGGGGTCAGTAAACGATAGCCGGCCCTGTCCACCTGCTCGATAACGGATTCGGCATTGTTTCGGATGTCAGCTGCAATTTTATCGACACCGAGTTGATGGATCAGGCCGAGACTCGCATGTAGGCAGTGTATCCCGAGCATGTTGGGGCTGCCGCACTCAAACCGCCTGGCGCTCTGGGCCGGTTGCCAATCGGTTCGCTCGTAGTCCCCCATATGCTCCACCATATGCCAACCGAACTGATGCAGTTTCAGGCGCTCCATCAGCGCCGGGTTGCAGTAGAAGAGGGCGACGCCCTCCGCGCCCAGCATCCACTTATGCCCGTCAGCCACCACCGCATCGGCGTGACACTCATTAATGTCGAATGGCACCGCACCGAGACTCTGAATGGCGTCGATCACAAAGAGTATCTCATGGGTCCTGCAGTAATCGCCTAAAATCGGCAGTTGCAGACGGTATCCCGCAGCATACTGAACCGAACTGACCGACATAAGACGGGTGTTCTCATCGCAGAGAGCGATCAACTCCTGCTCGGGTTCACTGCTGTTGTCGAGATCCAGCAAGCGTAGTTCCACGCCAGCGCTGTTGAGTGACTCCCAGACGATGCGGTTGGAGGGAAACTCCTGGGCGATGGAGACGATATTGTCACCCGGCTGCCAATCGAGGCCATGGGCAACCAGCGACAGCCCCTCCGAGGTGCTCTTAAGCAGGGCAATAGGGTCACTGGAGTCGGCTTTGATCAACTTTGCCATCAGGCTGCGCAACTCGCTCTCGACCCGCATCCATTCGCTATAGTGAGAGGAACCAGAGTAACCATTCTCTTGTGCAAAGCGCACGACTTCTGCCACAGTGGTTTGCGGCCAGGGCGCCACAGCGGCGTGGTTGAGATAGATCATGGAGGGATCGAGTGAAAACAGTGACACAATTTACCTCTTTGTCGAGTTGGCCAGGGCATAACTAAATCAGGGGAGTCGAATGCAGGCGAAAATCCTAAAGCATGATGCTTCAAAGGAGTACTTTTTCCAAGAAGGTTGTTTTATCAATGAGCTCTCCAATCATGACGGGGATGCTGCCCTGTCGATTGCCCGTGCCAGGGTAGAGCCAGGGGTCAGAACCCGACTCCACCGTTTGAACCAGAGCACCGAGCGTTACTGCATCATCAGTGGCGTAGGGGAGGTGGAGGTTGAGGGATTGCCACCCCGGACTGTTGTGGCGGGTGACGTGGTGCTTATCCCTCCCGGCAGATCACAGCGAATCAGCAATAACGGGGAGGAGGAGCTGATATTTTTCGCCCTCTGCACGCCCCGTTTCAAGCCTGAGGATTATGTGGATCTGGAGGGGGATGCTGAGTGAAACGGCATACGAGCGCTGGAAATGGTGAGGATCACGATGAGCATGTGTTTGTTTGCAAATTAGATAACTAGCTGAAAAAAATAAGAAAATAATCTTGTTCGACAACAATGCATTGAAAAAATTGAACTCTATCACAAACTACTATTAAAATGACAAAAGATCGTATATAATAATTTAAGAATTTATTAATATAGACGCTACATAAGACATAGAGAGGTCATTTTTCACTGATATTCGACAGCGATTGCGAATTGTCAGTGAGTTTGAACAGTTTATTCGTCATTATATTAGTAATGGCTAATACGCGAGTAGTGAGGTGTATCATGTCATTTCTTAACTGCAGACATCTGCGCAGAGTGGTCACACTGGCCGGCGTGCTTCTGATAGGTGGTATCCTGCTGGAGGTTCTAGCCCACTGGACCGCTTCCAACTTTATCCTCCTGATCATTCAGCCCATTGCCTTGGGAATGGTCTTGATCAGCCCCCTGGTGATGTTGATTGCTATGGTGATCAGCCTGATTCCAGGTAAGAGTTTCAAGGATTGTATTCAATAACGGCCGGGATCCAGGTGGGTGGGTTTGTTTAGCTATTTAGCCAAATAGGTCTGCGCGCTGCCCGGCGTCAATCCGAACTCTTCCTCGATCATCTGTTGCCAGCGGGCCGGTTTGAAAGTCTTTTCATCCGGCACTTTTCTGTGTACCAGATTTATATGGCAGTCGATGCAGCTTTTTCCACCGGTCTCTTCCAGATGGATGGCATTGGTGTCGGCTCGCTTACCCTGTATGGCTTCCAGCAGATGGCAACGTTTGCAGGTGGCTGAATCCTTCGCCCTGAACCATTTTCTGGCCTCGAATGCAGCCTGGGGCAGATGCAGGGCGTTGACCACAGGGTCATCGTAATCGGGGCCGAAGAGCTTGCCTGTGATCTGACTGAGTAGGTCCTTACCGCCCAGAATATGATCCCAGGTGGCGGCGAAGACACCTTCGGAGACATGACAGTCTCCGCAGGACGCGCGAACCCCCGAGACCGGATTATAGTGAGTCGATTGGCGATAGGTTTGCGCGGCGATCTCCATGGAGTGACAGGTGGTGCAGAAGGCTTCGGAGCTGGTGATGTCATCGAATTCAATCAGAAACAGCATGAATCCGATCCCGGCCAAACCGCCCATGACAAGTGCGATGAGCACATGTCTGGTAATGAAGTAGGGCAGTTTCCAGTTACTCATCGGCTTCCCTTCCGACGTCGTAACCGAGGATCGGGTTGGTCTTTTGCGGTTGCTCCAACCACTGGTGATGATCGCTGGACTTTACATAGGTCTGGATCAGGCTGGCGGCCTTATCACTGCCGGCAATCTTCTCCACCTGCGGCAGAAAGTGGGCGTAGAAGTTTCTGCCAACCAGGTACATTCCCTCCCACCAGGTATGATTGGCGCTCGCCATCGAGGCGCCATGGCGGGCCCGCGCGCCCTCGTCGTGCCACAACTCCCAATAGATGAACTCTATCGGTTCGTCGAACGGGGTGGGTGTCAACAGGCCTTCGCTATAGAGGGCCTGCATGATCTGTTTGGCGGGTATTCCGAACTTCTCATTGAAGAGTTTGACCACGTCGTCAAACTGATTCATGAAACTCTTCGTCAACGCCTTGCTGTGGCACTCCAGACAGACCAGTTGCATCGCCTGGCGTCTGCGTTTCGGCGTTGCAACCACCTTGACCTTACCGATAGTGCCATCCGTCCTGGTTATTTCACTGCCTCGTTTCGGGGCAGGTTGAGACGCGGGAAGTTCCATCTTCTCTCCATCCTCAAACACCACCAGATACTGTTTTTCCGATACCGGTGTGTTCAGGCTCCACATATTACGCATGCCCACGTCATGATTGGGTTTCAGCTTGCCGGCGGCCCCCATGTGGCAGGTGACACAGGTGGGGGCGGCCACGTAGTCCTTGCCCGCTATCCAACTGTCGTTATCCATCGCCATCTCATGCCGATGGGCATCGTACTGCATGCCGTGTTTGGAGGCCTCGTAGATCGCCTTATCGGGGGAGTCGGGGCCGGAGTGGCAGCGGACACAGGCGCTGGGCTCTCTGGCCTGGGCCTTGGAGAAGCGGTGTTTGCCATGGCAGGAGGAGCAAGAGCCCTTGGAGCCGTCCGGGTTGATGCGTCCAATGCCCGAATTCGGCCAGCTACGCGGATCCAGGGATCCATCGCCGCGGACCACCACCCTGGAGCCGTGGCACTGGTCACAGCCTGCGGCGACGATGGCATCGCCTCCCACATGTCCCGCCAGTGCCGGGAGCCGGTTTTCAATGATGCTGACGGCCTCGGAGTGGACAGAGCCTTTCTGCTGTTCATACTCCACGGTGTGGCAGCGGGCGCAGTCCAGGGGGGAGACAATGGTGGCGATAACCTGGCCTTCGTGGGTGATCGCGTCGTTGTCGTCTACCGACGCCTTGTGGCAATCGAGACAGTTGACACCCGCTTCGGCATGGGCGCTGTTGCGCCACTGTTTGGTCAATCCCGCTGAACTCTTCTGATGGCAACTGATGCACTCTTCACCTTGTGGATCACCCCATTGACTCGGATCCACACTGACCTTAGCGGCGTAGACTTGCGCCAGGTTCGAGGTCAAGATACAAAACAGGAAGAGCCTAAAGCAGGATAGTTTCATACACGATCTCCTTTAGTCGGCGTGTCAATTCGTGCATCCTAGCCAGATACTGCTTGAGGCTTAGTTATGTGTGGAGTTGTTTGACAGTCCGTCTATATTGTTATTTTACAGCCCAAACCAGGGTGTGGGTTGCCCACTTATCCTAGCATGATGTTTCAGCTTTCTCATGACATATGTCATTTTAGAATTCGCTAATCTCCAAGCAATCTCTGCAGCGTAAGATATTTAGGGCGGTTTTGCGGGTGAAAACTACCAATAAATTACCAGGTAATTACCGATCAATGAGATTAATCTTCTGCGTTTAGTCAATAACAATCCGCTTTTTTATTTTGCATCCACATCATAATGTGTAATATTTCCTTGAGAGAAGAACAAGAAGTAGATCGATTCTCTCTCAACCACCAACAAAAAATTCGGAGGAAAATCATGGAAGCAGTCTCCGCTTCAAGGATATTTCACATCTTCAGTTTACTCTTTTCGTCACTGATTTTATTCACATCAACAACAACCCTTGCGGCCTCAGAAGAACCGCTGCATCAGGTCTCCGCGGAAGTTTGCAAAAACTGTCACAAAGAGATCTATAAGCAGTGGAAGGGTTCGATGCATGCCCAGAGCACCGCATTGAAAGACCCTATCCATGCCACCTTCTACAAGAAGGTTGTCGGCAGTCCTGTGGAAGAGGGGGTGAAGCATAAGGCATCCGGTAAATACCCGATCTGCCTGCAGTGTCATGCACCGAATGCGGCTGTCGACAAGACAACCAAGCTCGATGCCAAACCCGCCTACTCGGAAGGGGTCAACTGTGTGGCCTGCCACACCCTGGCAAAATTCAAAGGTACCACTGGCAAGAATGGTAAGTTGCTGTTGGGACTCAAGGCCTATGAGCGGAAAAACGAACTCCAGGGTCCTCAGGGATTCAATCAGGGGCTGACAAAATTAACAGCAGGTGATGATCTGTTCGGCGGCGCGGCCGCGGACGATGAGTCTAAACCCAACCCTCATACTGACGGCGAGGTGGAGCTGGATGGCAAGAAGATCCAGGCCCTGCCGATGGCTGGCAATCCAGGCTTGATGAAGACCAATGCAGCCTGCATGGGTTGTCATGACAAGCGCAACAATCCCCACGGTGTCCCACTCTGCCAGACAGGCAACGAGTATGCGGGGAGCAACGTCAACTGCCAATCCTGCCATATGCCGGTTGCCGGCGGCATGGTGGATCACGGCATGGGTGGCGGGCACAATCACGCCATGCTGAAACGCAGCGTGGTCTTTACCCTGGATGCGGTTAAAAATGGTGATAACCTGAATGCCACTGTGAAGCTGAAAAACATGCAGCCCCATAGTCTGCCCACCGGCGCGCCGTTCAGAAATATCTATCTGAAACTCGCAGCCTATGATGCATCGGGCAACCTTGTCTGGGAAAACGCTGAAGGTCATCCCGCGAGTAGCGACTCCAAGGCCTATTTCGCCTATCTGTTGGCCGATGACAAGGGCGATCCGGCAATGCCGCCGAAAGCGACCCAGCTCGGTGTCGATTCACGGCTCAAACCCTATGAAGAGCGGGTCCTCTCATACACCATACCCGCCAAGGGTGCGGTATTGGTGCGTGGGGAGCTGTTCTATAACTTGCTGTGGCCGGTACTCGTAGAAAAATTCAAACATCTACCGGAAGATTTGGTGGCACCAGCGTCGATCGCTGTTGCAGAGGTTAGTCTCTAACCAAGCAAAAAGTCCTCACATCGGTAACCGCCGATGTGAGGCATTTTATACAATCTGGTTTGGGGGGCGTTATGTGTTCATACACTAGTACACTGCGTCCGTTCTTACTGTTGCAGTTTTTCTCACTGCTGATGTTTGTTGTTGTGCTGGAGGCATCTGATGAGATTATCAGTTCAACGGCCGATCACACCAAGTTCGAAGCACTGCAAAAGGCTTTTCAATCAGGACCGGAAGTAACACAAGCCTGTCTTGAGTGTCATACGGAAGCCGCCAGGCAGATCCACAAAACCAAACATTGGAACTGGAAGTTCACCCATCCGAATACCGGTGAAGAGCTGGGCAAGCAGACTATCGTCAATAATTTCTGCGGTGCCATAGAGACCAACTATGCTCGTTGCACCAGCTGCCACATCGGCTACGGCTGGAAAGACAACAGCTTTGATTTCAGTTCCGAAACGAGCGTTGATTGCCTGGTCTGTCACGACACAACGGGAAGTTACAAAAAATTCCCCACCGGGGCAGGTCATCCACCCTATGTGGATAAGCCCTTTCCGCCAAAAAGCAACAAGATCTGGAAGGCCCCCGATCTTAGTTATGTAGCCCAACAGGTGGGTAAGACCAGCCGGGCCACCTGTGGTGCCTGCCATTTTTACGGCGGGGGCGGTGATGGCATCAAACATGGCGATCTCGATTCAAGCATGACCGATCCGAATAAAGCCCTGGATGTCCACATGGGGACGGATGGTTTGGATTTTGTCTGCAGCACCTGCCACCAAAAAGATGGCCATGATGTATCGGGCAGCCGCTATACCACGCAAGCCAAGGATACCCAGGGTATAGATATACCAGGCCGTGGCGACAACATACGCTCGACCTGCGAATCCTGTCATGGCCTCGAGCCGCATCCAGTGACGGTTAACAACAAGCTGAACGATCACACCAACAAGGTCGCTTGTGTTACTTGCCATATTCCCACCTACGCAAGAGGGGGCAAGCCGACCAAGACCTGGTGGGATTGGTCCAGCGCAGGGCGTATGAGCAATGATGGCAAGCATATCAAGACCAAGGATGAGCAAGGCTATGTCAACTATGTGACCAAGAAAGGTACCTTCGAATGGGGGGAAAACCTGGTTCCGGAATATGCCTGGTTCTCCGGCAATATCCGCTATAAACAACTTGATGAAAAGATCGATCCCAGCAGCATCGTTGCGATCAATAGCTTCGAAGGGAGTTATGACGATGCCAATGCCAGGATCTGGCCATTCAAGGTGATGCGGGGCAGGCAGCCCTACGACAAAGGCAACAACACCCTGGTAACGACCCACCTCTTCGGCAAGGATAGCGATGCCTATTGGAAATCCTTTGACTGGAACCGGGCAATCAAAGCAGCCATGGAGGCCAGTAATGCACCTTACAGCGGGGAGTATGGTTTTATTGAAACCACCTACCACTGGCCGCTGGCGCATATGGTCGCGCCCAAAGAGGAGGCGCTCGGCTGTGAGGCATGTCATGCGAGGGAGGGGAGACTAAGCAAGCTTACCGGGTTTTATATGCCAGGCCGCGACAGCTTCTACTGGGTCGACCTGATAGGGTGGTTAGCGTTCCTGGGTACCGTGGGCGGGATCTCATTGCACGGTCTGGGACGCATGCTGATGAAAGCCAAGCGGAGATAACTCATGAGCCAAACCTACTACTTCACTCTCTTCGAGCGCCTCTGGCATTGGTCCCAAGCGCTGTTGATTTTCGGCATGCTGATAACCGGGTTCGAGATTCACGGCAGTTATCAGTTGTTGGGTTTCGAGCGGGCCATCGATCTGCATACGATCATGGCATGGGTATTGATCGGACTCTGGGTGTTTGCGCTGTTTTGGCATACAACCACAGGGGAGTGGCAACAATATGTGCCAAGCGATGCCAATACCCTATTGTCCATGGCCAAATACTATGCAGTTGGTATCTTTTTCGGTAGCCCACAGCCATTTCACAGAAGGCGGGCGCAGAAGCACAACCCAATACAAAGACTGGTGTATCTGATTTTGACCATGGTCATATCGCCGATCATCTGGCTTAGTGGACTGCTCTATCTCTTCTATCTCTACTGGCCGGTGATCGGGCTAGAAGGCATACCGTTGGGATTCGTGGCGCTGATCCATACCATTGGCGCCTTTGCGATGCTCTGTTTTATTCCCGTTCATCTCTACATGTCTTTGACGACGAGTGAAAAGCCCTTGGGTTATCTGGTTGAGATGTTGGTCGGGCGCGAAGCCAGGCGCTGAGGGTGCGTTTGCCGCAATCCTGGTGCATCTACTCTCTTGATGTGGGGACAACACTGAGTGTCAGGGATTGACCTTTGCGGATGATCCGCATCTCGGTCTCTTCTCCCGGTTTCAATCCTGCCAGCGCAGTCATGAAGTCTTGAATCGTCTCTATTTCAACGCCGGCAAGCCAGATCAGGATATCGCCGTTCTGAACGCCTGCCTTTTCCGCGGGGCCATCCTTCACTGCCCCCTGTAACTTGACGCCCTTGGTCTCCTCATCCTGACCATAGGCAGGAATAGTACCCAGATAGGCCCGCAGGTGTTTGCGTGAGAGACCGCTCTTGTTTCGGGCGACCTCAATATAGTCGGGTTCGGATTCGGATCTTGCCAGGGAGCGGGTGATGCCGGCCATCAGGCGGGCGATTTTCTGTATTCCCAGGTAGTTGAGTTGCTCGGCCCTGTCCCTGGGAGTGGAGTAGTCTTCGTGAGCACCGGTAAAGGCATTGAGGACCGGCACCCCTTTCATATAGAAAGGGGTGGAGTCGGTGGGCAGGTAGGGATCGGCCTTGGTGGCGATGGCGAGACCCACAGGCACGTTGCGCCGCTCTATCTCCCGGGACCAGGTGTTGCTCGATCCTGTTCCCTGCAGATAGAGCTTCTCCTGCAGATGCCCGACCATGTCCATATTGAGATAGGCGCTTACTCTGTCGTGCAACATATCGCCGCCGGCAAATTGATCGACAAAATGGTTTGAACCGAGGGTGCCGAGTTCCTCGCCCGACCAGGCGCTAAACAGGATATCCCGTTTGTTTCCCAACTTGCCTGCCTTTTTCAGACCGGCAAGGTATTGGGCGCTCTCCAGCAGCGCGGCCACCCCGGAGGCATTGTCATCCGCACCTGGATGGATTGCGCCACGCTCATCCTCCCGCGCCAGGGATCCCGACACCTCACCACGGCCCAGGTGGTCAAGATGGGCGCCGATAATCACAGGCGCCTTAGTCGAGGGTGGGTCGGCAGCCAATCTCGCGACGACATTTCGGCCCTGGCCCTTTTCGCGGTGTATTGTTAGCTCGGCGGCCAACTCAATACCGGGGATGGCGAAACCTTGCATAGGCTCCCCTTTGTCGAGTTGAAGCTGAAGTGCTGCCAGGTCTTTATCCGCTGCAGCCAGGATCCGTGATGCCAGATCATCGCTGATGGAGATCGCCGCGATGGAGCTGCTTGCACTCTTCGCCTCCAACTCCAGCTCGATTAATTGTGTTTTGGCTTCGGCATTGGGTCCGGTGACCACGATCAATCCTATCGCCCCTCTGCGCTTGGCGACCGCTGCCTTGTAGGCCAGATCGGAGTAGTGGAGCATGTGACGTCTCCAATCCGGCGGCACCGACTCAGGCTGAAAGCGGAAAACCATGACCCATTTGCCCTTCACATCCAGCTCCCCGTAGGCGTCGTAATCGGGGACCTTGTCGAGGCCGGGGGCGTCGATACCGTAGCCGGCGAAGACCACAGGGGCCTGTTCAAACCGCCCGCTCTGGCTGATTGCCAGGGGGAGCCAGTCTTGCTCCAGCTTTAACGGCTGCGACAGAGAGAGGCCTGAAGCATCGAGACTGTTTTCCTCACCCAACTTTGCACCAGCGGTAAAAGAGAAGCTTTGAAAGTAACCGTCGTCACCCGCCGGTTGCAACCCCAACTGTTTAAACACCGAGGCGATGTAGCGGGTCGCCAGCCGCTCGCCTTCACTTCCTGTGAGTCGTCCCTCCATCTCGTCGCTGCTGAGGCGGGTGACATGCTGGCGAAGATCCTCACTGCTGATGGCGGATGTGGTCGTAGTAAGATCGATGCTACTCACGCCACTGGTTTCCTGCCCGGCCTTTTCATTCAGCGCAAGCAGACGGCGGGCTTCGGTATGGTTCCAATCGGCGATAAAGATCTGGCTGGTGTTGGCCGACCCCCGTTTCGATGTCCATGAGAGTCGGTTGCCATCCGGTGAAAAAACGGGGAGTCCGTCAAAGCCATCGGTGTGTGTAACCCGCACCGGTTTTTCCTTGCCTTGGGCATCCACCAGATAGAGTTCGAAATTGGCAAAGCCCTCCTGGTTGGAGGCAAATATCAGATAGTCGCCACTTGGGTGAAAGAAGGGCGCCCAGGACATCACACCGGTACGGGTGAGCTGCCGCTCCTCTCCGCTGGCGAGATCCATGGTGTAGATCTCTGCCTGGCTGCCATCCCAGGAGAAGCGGCGCCAGGTGATTTGGCTGCCATCGAAGCTGAAAAAGGGACCGCCGTCATAACCGGGGGAATCGGTCAATCGACGCACCTTCGAGCCGTCTGCGTTCATCAGGTAGAGGTCCATCATGAACGATTTGTCGTGCTCGAAAATCTTCTTCTCCGCCTTGCTCATCTCCCCGGTGTAGGCGCGACGGTTGGAGGCAAATACGATTCGTCGCCCATCGGGGGAGTAGGCCGCCTCCGCATCGTAGCCGTGAGTCCGGGTCAGATTTTTAGTCGTGCCCGAAGTGACATGCTGTTCGTAGATATCGAAGTTCGCATCGTAGTCCCAGCTGTAGCGACGGGTTTTGCCTGATGTCCTGAATTCCAGCTCCTGCTGCATCTTGATCCGCGCTTCGCGGTCCTCATGGGTGGAAGCGTAGAGCACCTTGTCGTTGGAAGGGTGTATCCAGGCACAGGTCGTTTTGCCGTACCCCGGGGAGACCCGTTCCACATCCCCTGTCTCCAGGTCCATCAGGTAGATCTGGTAGAAGGGATTGGCGTCATCACGCTCGGATTGGAAAATCATGCTGGTACCGTCGGCGTTGAAATAGCCTTCGCCGGCGCGACGGCCCTCGAAGGTCAGTTGACGGATATTCGATAGTAGATGTGATTCCGCTTCTGCTGATGTGTCAGCAATAAGGGGCCATGCAGTAAAAAGTGCCATCAAGCACCCGGCTACAGTTGTACCCTTTGGCATCTCCATACTCCTCGATTGTTTCTCGGTATTAATTCCTATCCAATTTAACCAGTGTACTCCTTCACTAAAGGTACCTGAATAACCAACCCCGGCCTAAACCAAAACATACATCGCTTATTGGCTGGTCCTAGCATACAGCCACACTATCCACTATTGACCGCGTATCGACTAGTGATAATCGGGTTGTGAAAAGCGAGCCAATGACTATAGGGTAGTCTTATCTAACTCATGATGCGGGGGGAGAACATTAAAATCCGACATTCGAAAAAGATGAACTATTTTGCGGTTGTCAAAAATCCTGATTTTCTCCTTGGATTTGTATTTTTCCAAATAGTCGTTATAACAAACAGTGATGATTCCTTCATAGTCCTCACTTATCTTTCTCAGGTGAGTTATCGCCTTTAAAAGTGTGCTTCCAGTATGAACTGAGAAATCAACCAACAATATCTTTCCTCTCAGATTTGGCGGCGGCGGAAAGAAGGTTTGCGACTCTTGATCAAATCCGATAACCGGCTTGGAAAAGGCCTTTCCTATAAACAGCGCCAGGGGAAAGCCGGATGTAGAAAGGGCACAGACTGCTTTAAAATTCCATTGCTTGTCGATGATCTCTTTCTCAACCAGCATGCACACTTCTTCAAATCTTTCGGAGGAAGTCAATATATTCCAGGGTGACCACGAAAAAGTTCTTTTTTCACCGCTAATTGTGTAAAGATCAAATCTATTTTGTAATACCGGATGCTTCAGCCATCCCCAATTCTTGCTGAATCCCTCCTGACTGTTGAGTTTTTCGCTATCTCCAGAATCTATCACATCATCGGTGATCTCCTTGATTCCTTTTTCTGTCTCACCGCGCAGCATCAGCCATGATTTATTGAATTTTCCCCAATTCTCCAGGATTTCAGTGTAGCGTAGAAAATTAATCTGAAATTCTTCGCTGGATATACTCTTGCCAAGTTCAATACTGCATTGTTCCAGCTCGTGTTTTAAATGCGGCCCAAATTTAAGTGTGTGCTGATGTTGGATTTCCGGTAAACCCAATGGATTGTTGACGAAGTATCCCCATAACTCTTTTGCATTTTGAAGACGACGGAGCACCACGGGATGGCTGTTGATGGTGGTGGCGAAATCTGTCAACTGCGCAAGCATGTCGACCACACTTTTCGCCTCGATCTCCACTGACATCAAATTTGAGAAGTGATTGATCTTCTCATAGATACTCTTGAGCGTATCCAAGGATTCATCATCATGGAACAAAACATCGGTTTTTACTCTGCTCTCAATCTCTGAGGATGAATCGTGAATAACGAAATCGGTATTGGCAGGGATACTAGGTGTCCCGGCAACGGCGGAGATATGATTTTTTATGGCCACTGTATATTTTACAGCAACCACGATGCTTATTAACGAACCAATAAACAGAGCTACGAACAATCCAATAATCAGACTGGCCATAGGTCACCTCTTCATAATGTTGGTATAAAAAGACATGGCTCTAAGCGCGAATGAATAGGTAATTGAAAATACAATACATGCAATAGATAAATAGGCGAAATAGGTGATTTTTGTCTCAACCAAGTTTGGAGGTATTGGGAATGAATAAGTCAAATATACCGATTTAACAAAACCATATATAAACAGAAAAAAAAGGGAGAAGAACAATACCCCGATAATATTAATGATTATCTTGATGGATCTTTTTTCCCTCGCGATTTCATCAAACGTAGTGTTGACCCCGGCCCCTATCAATATCATTGCTCCAAGTGGGATAAGGTCTGCACTGGATAAAGTGCGTTCAAACGCATACTCTAACTCTAGTATATAAAGAGAAATCGGCCATAGAGCAAAAACAAACAATATTGGTATGCCAACTTCCAGTCCTATCCATGAAATTATCTTTATTATCGAGATTTCCTTCGAGTTCATTATTGTTTCCATTAACGCGTCTATGCAAACAAGTATCCTTACATAACCAGGGGCTTAACCTATCAATGTAAATTTACATATTGTATGGAAATTACAGTAGTCATCGGCTGTTTAAATGAACGATGAACAATATTCCCCTAATAAACAGAGCAATATACTGCAATAACACTAAACTTTCTATGGAATTGTGGTGCGGTCATGGAGCAAGCTAGAGGAGACTGGTAGAAAAGAAATAACCCCCCCCGGAGGGGGAGTAAAAGAAACATCAGACAAACAAATTGACGTCGGCCTTGATTGCCCGGGGCAGAAAACTGGCCGCGCCGACCCACTCCTCGACTTCGGGGATAAAGTCCGATTTGCCATAGTCGAAGAGATCCACGGTCATCTGGCAGGCGATCAGTTTCACATCCGCCTCCAGACACAGCTCCCGAAGCTGCTCGATGGAGGCGACGCCTTTATTGACCATGGTCTTTTTCATCATCGTGGTGGCCATGGACTCAAAGCCCGGCATCAAGGTCATGACTGAGGTCGGCATAGGCAGCGCCTTGCCTTTGATCCAGGTGGGTCCCTCAGGCAGTTTCATCGGCATGGCGGGATTGCCAAGGGGCGTCACTTTGAGGTCGAGTTCCTGCTTCAAAAGATTCAGGCCATAAAAGGTGAAGAATATGGAGACATCCCATCCCAGGGCTGCCGCCGTGGAGGCAAGGATGAAGGGAGGGTAGGCCATATCCAGGGTGCCCTTGGTGGCGATGATGGTCATCGAGGGGATATGCGCGGCCTCCCGTTCCGCCATCTTTTCGGCAAAGCGCTGATCAAACCAGCTATCCAGATCTTTGCTCGGAAGGTCAACGAGGGGTGCTGAGGTAGTCATGTTAGGCTCCTGTGGGTATTACTCAGGCCTTGCGGATTCTGAAGAAGAAACCGTCATTTTGCGCTTCACTGGTCATCAGTTGGTGCCCGGTCTGGTTGCAGAACGCGTCCAGGTCCTTCACCGAACCGGGGTCCGAAGAGATGATCTCGAGAACATCCCCCGAGTTCAGGGTGGCGATCGCCTTTCTGGTCTTGAGGATAGGCAGGGGGCAGCTAAGGCCTCGTGCATCGAGGGTGTGGGTAGTCTCACTCATGATAACGCTCCTTATACAGTTTTCATCAAAATAGATGACCGGTCGGTCAAGTGCTATTGAAAAAATATAGCCTCAATTTGGTGTCTTAAGCTCAATGCGGATGCTCTTGATGGCAGGGCCGAGTTCTCTCACCACTTCCGGGTCGTTGCGGGTTTTCGCCAGCAGGATGACCCCTTCCAGGTAGGCCAGCATCGCCGTGGCGGTGGCCTGGGTGTCCAGGGGGGGCATATCACCTTGCTCCACCGCCTGTTCCAGGGCCTCGTGAAAACGGTCGCTGGCCTTGGTGAATATGGCATTGATACGGGCCCGGATCACCTCGTCCCGGGTGCTGATCTCCAGGGCCAGATTGCCGAACAGGCAACCGGGCATGCGGCCTTCCAGGTTTTTCGCCGCCTTCTGCCAGTAGTAGACCGCATCGACCATGTAGTCGAGGCGCTCGATGGGGGGTAGGGCCTCGTCAAAGGCTTCGGCGACGAAACCGTGGGCCCAGTCGTCGGCCATGTCGTCGATGACCGCCATGGCCAGGTCGCGCTTCGAGGGAAAGAAGTGGTAGAAGCTCCCCTTCTGTACCTGGGCCTCGGTGCAGATCTCTTTGATGCCCACATCCGCGTAGCTGCGGCCGTGAAAGAGTTCACGGGCGGTGGTCAGAATGCGCTCTTTGGTGTCTACGGCAATGTTCATGTGACAGGATTATATTAGACCGGTCGGTCAAGTCAAGTTAAATCGCATTATTTTTGATTAAAGAATCACACTGTTATCCCACATGGTTCAATTTCATCATTTGCATCAACCGTTGCAGTGGAGTTGATTAACTAGGTTTAGAAATCGTCTCAAAGGTATTTGTTGAAAGATAATCAGCCCTCTCCAACAAGGAGAGGGCCGATCTAGAGCCTCATAAATCGATCTTCATGGATCTATTCCACTTCCCTTGCTTACCAGTGGAGCGATCCTTTCTTTGTGTTGTGTATGTCATGGGTCTTTTTGAATAAAAAGTCATGTCCCCAACTTTCCGAATTCTCACGATCTTCAGATGTTGGTTTACAGTGTGGTTTGGTGTCGTACTCTGAGTTATCTGTTTGCTCACACTCCTTCTTGGCCTTGCAGTCTGGTTTGTGTTGGTGATTGCATTCCTTTTTGGCCTTGCAGTCTGGCTTGGGTTGGTGATTGCATTCCTTTTTGGCCTTGCAGTCTGGCTTGGGTTGGTGATTGCATCCCTTCTTGGACTTACAGTCTGGTTTGGGTTTGTGCTTACATCCTTTTTTGGATTTGCAATCTGGCTTAGGTTTGCAGCCTGGAGTCGGCGTAGGCTCAGGGGGAGGAACTGGCTGACATTCACCTCTGATTATGGCAATGGTGGCGTTCGAATCCATCGCTCCACTATCGTCATAGACCGTAAGGGACACATTGTAGACTCCCTTTTTAGCATAGCTATGGGTAGGATTCTGCTGTGTATCGCCGCTGCCATCGCCGAAATTCCACTCATAGGCAACGATAGCACCGTCTGGGTCAAACGAACCACTGCTATCGAATTGAACCTCGGTGCACGCTTTTGCGCAGTAAGGTCCCATAGCATCAGCGACAGGTGATAGATTGCCTACTCCAATTACCGCATTGGTTGTATCAGTATCCATGAGGCCATCGTTATCTATCACCGTAAGGGTAACAATGAAGGTTCCTTCGTCGGTATAGGTGTGAGAGGCGTTCGCTTCAGTGGCCGTATTACCATCGCCAAAATCCCAGCTGTAGGAGACGATGGAGCCGTCCGGGTCATTACTACCATCACTGTTGAAGGTCATTTCGATGTTTACAGTACCTGAATAGGGGCCGTTGGCTACCGCTTTAGGTGCCATTTTATTAACAGCGCCTATGGTGGCTGTCGTTACACCTGATCCTGATAAATTGCCATCGTCGGTTACTGTCAAGGTTACGTTATAACTACCGGCAGCTAGGTATGTGTGCGAAGGAGTGGCACCGGTAGCGGTCGTGCCGTCGCCAAAATCCCATTCGTAGCTGATGATGTCGCCATCGGCATCGGAGGAGGCTGTGCCATCAAACAACAGCTCCTCACCCACATTCGCTGCATAAGGGCCGGAGGGATTCGCAGTTGGAGGCTGATTTCCTGGCTCGATACTTACTGATGTGTCGTCTGAGTCCACGGCATTGTTGTTGTCTGTAACAGTTAGGGTTACGTTATAAGTGCCCGGTGATGTATATGTGTGAGTTGGACTTAGTCCTACACCACTGGTGCCGTCACCGAAGGTCCAGTCATAACTGACGATAGAGCCATCCGCATCGGCAGATCCGTTGCCGCTGAATTGGATAGTCTCACCCACATCACCGGTATAAGGGCCATTGGCATTCGCGACTGGAGGTTGATTGCCGCTGCCTATGATGGCCGATGTGGTAGCGGTTGTGCTGTCACCATCATCATCGGTTACGGTTAGAGTCACATCGTAGGCGCCGCTGTCTGTATAAGTATGGGTGACAACGGCGCCATTTCTGCTATTACCGTCACCGAGATCCCAAAGATATTGGGTGATAGTGCCATCTGCGTCCGACGAGCCGGAGGCGTCAAATGTCAGGGGAATATTTTCTGTACCGTTGTAGGGGCCACCAATATCCGCGACAGGTGGTTGGTTGGTGACAGCCGGATCGTAAGTGCCGTTTATAAGATCGGGTGGTAGGGCGGTTGTGACTGAGGGTGATACTGCAACGGGACTAGTGCTGTTTATGGCGTTGTATGGGCCCTCTGTCCAGCCGGGTTGGCTGTTGCTGATGATCTCTTCCAGATTGGTTGCACCACTCGGATCATTGTCAGAATCCAGTGACTCAATGGCAGATAAATTGTGATCTGCCAACATATAATCGTAGCCGTAGCTGTTTAGTTCTTCAGTGCTGAATGCATGGCAGACCTGACACTTGTCATACAATTTATTGTCTGTGGTTGAGCTTGGATAAGTCGATTGCCAAGAGACAAGATCCTCTTCATGTGCTTTCGCGGGAATCGAAAAGCTGAGGGCGCCAATAGCTATGAGAGTGAAGCATAAAGCCCGATGCTTTGGTTGGATGAATTGCTGTTTTAAGTTCGCGAAAATTCTTGTTGTAGTTTTATCTGGTTGATTTGTCAGTAAAAGAGAAGTTGGGAATGGAAACGATTTTTGGGATTTATTGTGTTTCACTCTGATACTCCATGTTTGAGTTATACCGTCATTGGCGCTCTATTTTTCTTGACAGATAGACAACTTGTTTTTTTGAAGGGCTAACTGATCGTAAGTTATTGCCACATCAATACCCACAAACATTACATGGTAATTATGTCACAAGTAAATTGGCCTTGAAACTAGGGGCTATAGATCAGGGCCAATCGTGCTTGTTGTATGTCTGTTTATACTTATTTCAAGAATCGTTCTAAAAAAGAGGTATCTATTAAGAAATTTGAGGTTTTCCGACCAGAAAATATCAGATAATCCGATATCATCCCACTACGTAACTGATATCTGTATCGAATTTATCTAGATCGAAGATTGTCCATATAGTTACGATTGAAGAAGATGTCTCTGATGGTCAGGGGCAGATTGGTTTTCCTAGCAAAGGGCAACTATCCGCCTCCACCCCTCAACGGCACAGCGCATACCTGGCACCATCCGCTTTCGGCTTTACGAAGAACGGTTGTGTTTGGCAAGGGTGAAAATCTTCTGAATTCAAGATTAAGGTTAAACATGATGCAAACAGAGAACCGTAAATCCAACAACTACAGGATTCACCAGCAAATGGCCAACCGCTTATTTCATATCCTGACATTTTTTGCTGCACTACTAGTATCACCCTTGTCCATCGCTGCCGATATCGTAGTCTACAAGAGCCCCACCTGCGGCTGTTGCAACGACTGGGTTGAGCATCTGGAGAGCAACGGCTTCTCGGTACAGACCCATGACAGAAGAGATATGCAACGGGTGAAACGCACCCTCGATGTCCCCGAACGTCTGCAATCCTGCCATACTGCGGTAATTGGCGGTTATGTGGTCGAAGGTCATGTGCCTGCCAATGACATAGTTCGCTTGTTGCGTGAGAAACCGGCAGTGAAGGGAATCAGTGTCCCTGGTATGCCAATGGGTTCACCTGGCATGGAGGGACCGAGAAAGGATAACTACGACGTTCTAATCTTCGATGAGGCGGGTAAGACACAGGTCTATTCAAGTTACTGATCAGACTTAAGCTGGAGTACCGAGTGAGTAGGGCACCTACAAGGTTTTGTGTTGCTGGTTTTCTTTGCCTCATCACCACTATCATTGCCGCACATACTCCACCAGAAGATGCGCGGGTGTTTTTTATCGGTTTGGAGGAGGGTGCTGTCGTAAGTTCTCCGTTTACAGTGAAATTCGGTATTGAAAAGTTTGGAATCACTCCGGCCGGTACCAAGGGCAAGCGTCGTCATACCGCGGGCCATTTCCATCTCTTGATTGATCTAAAACAACCGCCTGACCTGGATGAGCCGATTCCCAGGGATGATCAGCATCTGCATTTTGATCAGGGAGAGACAGAAGTTGACTTACAACTCGCCCCCGGCCGTCACACCCTGCAACTCCTGTTGGGTGATGAAACCCACGAACCCCACGATCCGCCGCTGGTCTCAGAAAAGATCACAATAACCGTTGAATAAAAAAACGGGCATTCACTTCTCGACTTGAAAAACCAAAAGCCCATCCCAATCTACTAGGCAAGCTAACGATTTGTTGCATGACCAATGCAAGGAGACGAGAAAATGTTGCCAAGAATTCATGGCTTTGATAGCGGCCTGTTCAACGAGTTCAGGCGTTTGGAACGGGAGATGGATCAGCTTTTCAGTGCGGGCTTCTGGCCTGGCACAATGCGCTCCGTCGCCAGTGACAGCTATCCGCCCATCAATGTGGGAGTGACCCCCGATCAGGTCGATATCTACCTGTTTGCCGCCGGCTTGGATAGCGAGAAGTTGGATATCACAATCAATGAGAACCGTCTTTCTATAAAAGGCGAGCGTCGTCTGGGGCGTGATGATAACACCAACTACTTCAGGAAAGAGCGCTACGACGGCGCCTTTCACAAACTGGTCAATCTGCCGGAAGATGTGGATGCGGACAAGGTTGAAGCCCGCTACGACAATGGTGTGTTGCACCTGGTGGTCAAGCGCCGCGAGTCCTCAAAACCGCGCCAGATAACGGTTCAGTAATCGCTAGGAGGCTAATCTTATGACTAACAGTAAAGAGATGACCAAACGCGACGTGCAATCACCACAACAGCGTGAATTGCCACAAAGAAGCATTCGACCCGAAGTCGATATCTATGAAGACGAGACCGGTATAACGCTGAAGGCGGATCTTCCCGGTGTCACCAAAGAGGGCTTGGATATCCAGGTCGATAAAGAGACCCTTTCGATCGACGGTAAGGCTGAGATCGACATGCCCGAGGCGATGCAGGCTGTTTATGCGGATGTCCGTGCAACCCGTTACCAGAGAAGTTTTTCCCTGAGCAACGAGTTGGATGGCGACAAGGCAGAGGCTAGCCTCAGTGATGGTGTCTTATCGCTAAGGATACCAAAGCGTGAACAGTACCAGCCGCGTAAAATAGAGGTTCGTAACAGCTGAACAAACACCCATCTAATCTTCATTTAACACAACCCCGGACAGTAATGCTCCGGGGTTTTTTATTGTCTTCTATTCAAACTGACTATGAACGTAAATCAAAGCGAACATGTACAAATTGACTGCGAACAGTGCTACCCACAAAGATATATACGTTAGGAATGATTTTCATACTTATGGATTCCATTTCTCAGAATAAAATTCTGAAATCGTCGACATAGTTTACAGGTTTTTTACTGGGGAATTACTAAGCTGCTGATTTGAATGGACTGGCATAATTGCTGCTTGTTTATTAAAAACGACACTGACTATGGGTGGGGCATTATGAACGGACTGGAATCTTATTCTCCTCTCGAACAAAATAAATGCGATTATTACAGGCAGAAAATCGCGGAACACACGCCGCCGGTCACCGAAAGTGACAAACTGATCGTGCGTACCTATCAACGATTCCTGATCAGGGATCGCTCGCTTCAATACAATCTCGAACTGGTGAAGATGGCTGAGACCATGCGTAAGAAAATTACGCCGGATGAGTTTGGTATGTCTAACTGCTTTTCCAACTCAACAGAGGATCTGGACTTGGATGAGTTCAAGGCGCTTCTCGATGAAAGCGCTGACTAACTAAAAAGGTACATCTAGGTATAGTTGCCCACCCAGCCAACCTAGTGGAGATCGTTTCCAGTCAATTTAAACGGAAATCACATTTCGGAACTTGCGATTTGTGACAAAATACTTAAGAATGGATCGAGTTTAAGTAATATTTATATAGTCACAGGGATGGGTTCCAGGATGGAACTAACCACAACCACCAATCCTAGCAGGCCATTGTTTCTCTATCTTCAGAGATTAGTCAGCGGCTTTCGTCTAAATCAATCTCCCAAGTTAAATGGCTCGGAAACTCTCGGTGTGTCATACAGAAATCTGTTTGGTAATGCAGGATGTCTGTAAAGCTTGAGTATCGATTGACAAAAGATACATATGCAGACCAGTTTGAGTACCTCCATGGTAGCTCACTTACAAAAGGTATGCTGCAAGTTGTAATTAACTTTATTACATGGATTTTGCTTTGTCTGGTTGCGCTATTCTTGTCTGTAGAGACAGAAAAGCCCATGTATACGTTCTTGTTCTTAATCTTCCTGATTTTGAATTCGGCAAAAATGATTCCCGCATTAAGATTTCGCAAATACACTATTTCAAATTACACTAAGGATCTTGAAGAAAAAGATATAGTACTATGTTTCGATGAAATGCTGTCTACCAATCTAAGAGGTGACAAATGAACATCGGGGGATTAATTGGCAGAGCCGCATTGCTTGCAGAGCAGATGAAAAAAAAGCCATGCAAACGCTGTGGTCTACTCTACGATCCAAAGAAAGAAGAGATATGTCCTCACTGTGGCGACCTTGATGAAAGAGGTCTAGAGGCCTTGCTTGAGAAGAGAGAAAATGAACTGCAGGGAAACAGAGAGTTAGGTTATTGGTTTATGCTAATAGCCGTTGCTGTTTTTTTCCTCATGTTAATAATCGCGAATTTGTAGTACGCATGACATACAGAGATGACTGCCTGTACCGATTTTACAAAGGCGAGGGAATTTTAAACAAAGCACAATATAGAGTTACAACAATACTTGAGAGAGCATCAAGTACCCCCGTCACCTTTCAAAAGTGAGAAACGCCGCGACAGGGTATCGTGCCGCCCCGTGAATGGAGATGATGTTTCCCTAATAAGGGAAAATTATGCGGGTATCAGGCCTGGCTTTTCTTATGCAATAGATCTCGTACTTGACTGATGCCTACACCAAGAATGGTGGCAATGCCCAAAGCTGCGACAGCAAAGACAAATACGGCTGATGCCATGATCAAGATGGGTGCTACATTCATGTTGATCTCCTACTAGCAATCTGAAATTGAAAACATCTTACAATCTCGCGCGCAATATTAGCATCTTGTGAAATATTTGAAAACCATTATCAGTAATTTATTTTTTATTGATCAAGATCAATACACATATGTTCAATTTCTCTTAACTTGTTGTGCGTCGTAGAAGCGATAATGATATGTAACAAATACTGGACGAGATATTCGACCTACATGGATGGTCGGTCCGTTCGGCACTGTAGTCCCGCTTTTGGCTCTGTTTGTCAATAACCTATAAGCCTCGTTTTAGCGGTTGTGCACTTGACCAGCGAGGAAATAATAATGTGGTATATGGCATTCAGATGGCCAGTCTGGATATTCGTTTTTCTGTTTAGCCTCTCTTTTCTAGCTCCGCTTCAGAGTGTAGCGGGTGAGATGACCATTTTGGGGGAGACACCACCCCCTGGATTCGATCCGGTTTCGGGCAAGCGCATCATTCCCAATGAGCGTTGCCTCAAATGCCATGGGGATGCGCACGAGAAGACCGATACCCGGGATGACGGCACCACTGTCGATATCTTCGCCGACCCTGATGTGATTAAAGACAGCGTGCATGGGGAGCAGGACTGCACCCATTGTCATGCCACCATAGAAAGGGTACCCCATCGCGAGTCCCCCGAGGTGGTCGTAGGCTGCGTGGAGTGTCACCGGGAGACCTGGGACAAACACCGCAACGACCCCGATGAGAAGTACGAACGCCTCGGTGTGGTGATGGATACCATCGACGCCTACTATGACTCGGTGCACGCACTGCCAAATCGGCACGACCAGTCGGAGACCAACGCCACCTGCTACGACTGCCACGAGGCCCATAACGTCGGCACCCTGGGCAGCCATCAGCGGGAAGAGCACCGCCTGAAGAATCCAGAGGTCTGTGGCGAGTGCCACAAGAAACAGCTCAACCACTACCGCGAGTCAGTCCACGGCAAGCTGGTTTTGGAAGAGGGCGATAGCGAATCGGCGGTCTGCTCCGACTGTCATACAACCCATAACATCGCTTCACCCGAGACCGATAAGGCCAAACTGGCGATCACCAAGAATTGTGGGGACTGTCACAAGGAGGCCCAGCGCACCTATTTCGACTCCTACCATGGGCAGGTGCATCGACTCGGTTATACCAATACTGCCAAGTGTCACGACTGCCACGGCAGTCACGAGATCAAGGGCGAAGACGATCCGACCTCGGAGATCCATCCCAACAATCGCCTGGAGAACTGCCGGGTCTGCCACGAGGATGCCAACGACAACTTCCTCACATTCTGGCCCCACGGCGACGCGGACGATCGGGAGAAGTACCCGGGGCTCTGGTTCTTCAAGATCTTCATGCAGACGCTGATCTTCGCGGTGATGGCCTTCTTCTGGGTGCATGTGGTGTTGTGGCTCTATCGTGAGGTGATGGACCGTATCCAGGGCAAGGGCTTCATCGAGGATCTCGATCACCCCGATGTGATCTATTTCCGCCGCTTTCCGGTAATCTGGAGCTGGATCCATGCGCTCTTCGCCATCGCCACCATGACCCTGATCCTCACCGGTACCACCTTGCTCTTTTCCCATACCGGCTGGGCCAAGGCGGTGGTGGTGTTCCTCGGCGGTACCGAGATGGAGGGTATTATCCATCGCACCGCGGCGGTTATCTGGCTGGCCATATTCCTCGCCCATCTATCCATCGCCATCGGCAATATCTGGCGCAAACGGAAGAGCTTCAAGTGGTTCGGCAGCACCTCCATGGTGCCCAACTGGAAGGATTGGGATGACCTGAAGAGCATGTTCAGGTGGTTCCTCGGTCGCGGCGAGCGGCCCGAGTTCACACACTGGACCTATTGGCAGAAGTTCGACTACTGGGCACCTTTCTGGGGTGCGGCGGTGATCGGTTCATCCGGTCTGATGCTGTTTGCGCCGGAGACGACGGCCATTATCCTGCCGGGCTGGATGTTCAATATCGCTACCCTGGTGCATGCCGAGGAGGCGCTGCTGGCGGCCATCTTCCTCAACTCGGTGCACTTCTTCAACGTGCACTTCAGGCCCGAGCGTTTCCCCATGAGTACCACCATCTTTACCGGTAAGATCCCCATCGAGGAGTTCAAGCACGACCACCGTCTCGAATACGACCGGCTGGTCGAGTCGGGTGAGCTGGACAAACACCTGGTCAGGCGCCCCTCGCGGCGTGCCGATCTGGCGGCTTCCTTCATCACCACCGTGCTGATCATGAGCGGTCTGGCCCTGCTGACCCTGGTACTGATCGGCGTGATGACCAAACCGGTCTGATGGGGGTAGAGAAGATGATGAGAAACACTAGGATGAGCAACAACTTTCGCAATCTACTCCTGATCGTGCTGGCAGCGCTGCCGTTGGCTGCCCAGTCGGGACCCTCGGGCCAGGCACTGGCCTTCACCTGCGCCGGCTGCCACGGTACCGACGGCTCCAGTGTCGGCCCCTCCAGCCCCTCCATCGCGGCGATGGACCCGGATATCTTCATCGATGCCATGGATGCCTACAAGCGGGACCAGCGTAACTCCACCATCATGAACCGTATCGCCAAGGGCTACAGTGACGAGCAGATCAAGGCCATGGCCTGGTTCTTTGCCAAGCAGAGGCTGCGGTTGCATGTGCAGACCACCGATCAGCAGATGGTGGAACTCGGCAAGCAACTGCACGACGCCCACTGCGAGAAGTGCCATGAAGAGGGTGGCCGCGCGGGGGACTCCGGTACCCTGGCCGGGCAGTGGATACCCTATCTCGAGTTCAGCATGGAGGACTTTCTCAAAGGCAGACGCCCCTACCCAAGAAAGATGAAACGCAAGGTGGAGGCCGCTATCAAGGAGCAGGGCGATCAGGCTGTGCCCGCGTTGATTCACTACTACGGCAGCAAGCACTGATCGCGGAGAAGGAAACAATGAACAAAATCAATCGCAGAGACTTCATCCGTGTCGGTGGCGGCCTCACTCTGGCAGGCAGCTCCCTGCTGCTTCCCACCCTGGCCCTGGCCAACAGCCCCAGGGTGGTGATCGTGGGTGGCGGAGTAGGGGGCAGTACCGCCGCCAAATACCTGCGCAAGCTGAATCCCGATATCAAGGTCACCCTGATCGAGGCGAAGAAGCACTATACCTCCTGTTTCATGAGTAACGAGGTATTGAGCGGCGACCGCACTATCGACTCCATCACCTTCGATTACGAAGGCCTGAAGGGGCATGGGGTGGAGGTCGTCATCGATAGGGTCAGCGCCATCGAGGCGGACAAGAGACAGGTGGTCACCGAAAAGAGCGGCAGGTTCGATTACGATGCCTGTGTGGTCTCCCCCGGGATCGATTTCAAATGGGAGGCCATCGAAGGCTACAATCCTGAGGTGGCCGAGACCATCCCCCATGCCTGGAATGCCGGCCCGCAGACGATCACCCTGCGCAAGCAGATCGAGTCGATGCCGGAAGGGGGCAAGGTGATCATCGTCGCCCCGCCCAATCCCTACAAGTGTCCCCCGGGACCCTACGAGCGGGCCGCGCAGATCGCCATGTACTGCAAGCACCATAAGCCGAAGGCAAAGATTCTGATCCTCGATCCCAAGGACGCCTTCTCCAAGCAGGGGCTGTTCAAGCAGGGCTGGTCCCAGCTTTATGGCTTCGGCACCGAGAACGCCATGATCGAGTGGGTCGGCGCCGCGGGGGGTGGCACAGTGGAGGAGCTCTATCCTGAGAGCCGCACCCTGCAGGCGGAGATCGAGGAGTTCACCGCCGATGTGATCAACATCATCCCGCCACAGAAGGCCGGCAAGGTGGCCTTCGCCTCCAACCTGACCGAGGGCGACTGGTGCCCGGTCAACAAGCGCACCTTCGAATCGACCCTACACCCCGATGTCTATGTCCTGGGTGACGCCTCCAGCGCCGCCAAGATGCCGAAATCGGCCTACGCCGCCAACTCCCAGGCCAAGGTCGCCGCCGCCGCCATCGTCGCCAAGTTCGCCGGCGCCGATCCCGGCGATCCCACCTACGTCAACACCTGCTACAGCATCCTCGGCGAGGCCCACGGCATATCCGTGGCCGCGGTCTACCAACTGGACGAAGCCAACAACACCATACTCCCCATCAAAGGGGCGGGGGGGCTGTCACCCATGGATGCGTCGGCGGAGCAGCGCAAGCGCGAGGTGAGTTATGCCCATAGTTGGTTCAAGAACGTCATCAATGACATGCTGGGGTAGGGATAACTCAGCGATTGCCAGGGATGGCATCCACACTCCAGCATTGCATCAGGGATGCCATCCTTTTCTCCTGTAAACATAAACTGGCTTTCAGTTTTGCTACATTTTTTGTCTATCTCCAAGGGTCAAGCCAAGGTTTTTTCACTGATTGGGTGAATTAATCTCTAAAGATGCATTGACGCTATATTTGGTGTGGCGTCACCTTGCAGTAATCCCGTTTAGCGCGTCGTAAGCATTGAAGGTATACCTAATCATGAAATATCAGTTGATTTCTAAGGGAAGGTTATTGGAGGGGAAGCAGGAGGCGCCAATTATCCAGGAATTTCCTTGCCAACCTGTTTCTGAGGACCGTGGCAGACTCTCATTTTTTCATCAGTTTGGGCGATTCATGGGATCAGGCTTATCAGAGAACATATATAGTACTTTTGGCGGCATAACACAATATTTGTTGCCTGCGTCATAAGTCATTATTTGTGCCGTCCACATAAGACACTGTTATGTTTCACGATATGCCGATTTCAAACCAAGGTGTTTACTGAACGGTTTAAAGTCTCTGTCCGTATATAAAAGCCCCATTTTCTTATCTATGCAAAAAGACGCAATGATTACATCATTAGTCTTTCGGATTGTTATCCCTTTCTTGCGCAAAGAGCGAAAATTGTCTGCGCACTTAACGACCATCGATGGATTAAACATTGAATATTGATCTAATAGTGATAGCTTGGTTTTCACTTGTTTGTATTGCTTGTCATCGCGAATACCTTGAAGGATCTCAAGAAAAATTAGATCTCCCATTGCGAGAGTTCCCTCTATCAGGCATTCATCGAGTAAATCTGTTTGTGGAGTGATTTTACCATTGAGGTAGTCAATCCAAACGCTGGTATCCGCTAGGATCACTCATTATCCCTCATCTCATCTAGGTTACCTTCCCACTTGATTTTGCCTCGCAAGCTTCTGATAGATTGCTGCTTGCTTCTTTTCACCAAAAGCTTAAGTCCTTGTTCTACGACATCTTTTTTGGTGTCTAGGCCTGTGGCTTTTAATGCTTGCGCCATCAAGTCATCGTCTATTACTATGTTTGTACGCATAATGCACCTGTGTGTATAAGAGATAACTATATACACATTATAGTGCGGGTCAGAAAACATAACAAGTGGTTCGTGCCGACGCCTGACGGCGCAGCACAACCAGGCGCTAGATGCCCGCAGTGTTCTACCATCGACTTTGGATCGTCAACATTAGTTGACAATCGCTCCTTCGTCAACTATTGTTGACGCATGACCGATATAAAATCACTTCCATCACCGAACAATCCTGAAGATGCACTGGCTGCTGTTGTTGCCCTTCGCCATATGGCAGAGCAGCTGGAAAGAAAGGCCGTCAAAGAAGCTATTACCCAAGGGTGGAGTTGGTCGCAAGTCGCCCAAGCACTGGGTATTTCAAAGCAGGCAGCTCATAAACGCCACGCAGCATCCATTCATAACACAACGGGCCGAAAAGGAAAAAGCGATGTTTAAGCGCATGCTATTACGTTTTCAAGATATGAAAACCATTGGAAAGTTAATACCCGGAGCAGACGAGCAGGCAAATATCATGGGTGAAGAAAAGCCAGGAGCCGAGCACTTTGTACTTTCTGCGCTTAATCTAGAAGACGGTACGGCTAAGCGAGTATTTAACAAATTTGGAATCGATTCCGAAAAATTCAAAAATGCAATTAGAGCACAGCATGATGAGGCGCTAAGCTCTGTCGGTATCCATCGGCAAGGTACTCAGCTTGAAGTAGAGCCAATAAAATCAGACAAAATCCTCCACGATTCCCAGCCTTCTGGCCAAGATTTAATGAAATCCATTTATACTCTAAAAAAAGAAGATAAAAATCGTCCTCTACAAGGTGCCCATGTAATAATTGTGGCTGCTTCCATAGAGCATGGTGTGGTACCGAGAGCGTTTAAAGTTTTAGGAATTGACAGGGAGTCTCTAGCCAAAGCAGCTAGAGAAGAACTCGTTTCAATATAGCAGGACGCGAATTGCATCTAACAAGGCCAGCCACAGCGACGGCTTTTTCGTTGCGGCTTCGCCTCCACTACAAAGCCGCGCGTGCTGGCGGCGTTAGGCAGCCAAGCTCCCCATGAAAAAAATCAATTACAAATATCTACCTCCCATAGGCCCCGCATCAGTTGAATCCGAAGATATACTGGACGACTTCCTAATATCCCTACCTCACTTGCTCTACATGGGTTACGTACCACCCTTGGATATTATCAATCTGTTCTTGGCTGGGGGAAGAGATGAAGCAGGAATGAGTGGAGGTGCCGAGTGGAAGCCATTCACAATTGACAAGAAAGAATATGACGAGATTTTAGCCAGTCTTAAGGGCCGAACTTATCACGATCAGGAGAGGTATAATTTTACGCTAACCGAAGAACAGATAAAGACGAAGAATGAGTGGTATGCAAAAGTTATGGAGCATAAACTGGGTATTCCCTACGCGCGTCATCTCGAGCTAATGGAGCGCGAGCAATCTCTACAGATTAAATCGGAAGAAGCATACGATAAAGGAAACAAGGAGTTAGGAGATAAACTTCATGTGCAGTGGCATGAATGCACGAATGAGCTGGAGGATTTTTGCAATAAGTACTTTCATAAATAGTATTCAGCTAAAAACTTCATCGAACTAAATGCAATATAATCGCGCTAACAATAATAGTGTCGATGTTCTTATTGATAATATTTCTTGTGGATCATGGTGTGATTTAAAATGGAATCAAATGCATTTTTTAGGTGGATCTGGCGTCTTAACGGCTTACTTATTTTACTAATCCTGGTATTTTCTGGAGTTACTATTCTTATCGATATCTATAGCAGTACTACAAGGGGGCACAATCCAGAAGAGGTGATTCTAAGTGTTGCCGATGATCCAAAAGGTGAAGAGAATTGGGTGTTAGGCTATCCCAGAGGTATATATGGCTACGAGTATGTTATGTTGCCATTGGTTTCGGAAAAAGCAGAAGTAAAGACTCAGTCCTTCGCTTTGGCATCATCCGGTATATATGATAGTTCTATTACTAATCCATCGAAAAATCTGCTGTTCGTTAATTCGCAAGAGAACAGTTCATCCTGGCTGTTTAAAGATATTAAACAAATCATTTTAAGGACTGAGCAATGTCCCCATTTTTCAGATCGAAATGCCAAAGTGGATACTGAAGTCATATTTTATGAAATTGTAAAAAATGACTCAAACAACGATGGGGTCCTGAATAGTGACGATAAACAAACGCTAGGGGTGTCAACACCCATAGGTACTGATTACAAGGTTGTATTAGAGTCTTTTGATAAAATGGTCACAAAATCATACATCGAAAAGACCAAACAAGTACTTTTAGTCTACCAAGAATCTGGTATTGGTTATTCTGCCCTGTTCGATATTGATACTTTAAAAATTGTCAATCGAAAAGAGCTACCTAAAATTAACAATACAAAGGACTAGTAGTAGTTATTACAGATAGGATCTCAGGGTATGAGCGATACAGACCAACCCAATCCCTACGAAACCCCAACAAAAAACCTACTCGATATACATGAGAGACTTAGCAAAAGCGAGTATGAAGTATACCTGTCTATTACACAAATAGAACCCATGTCGGATTTAATGCAAAATTTACAGTATTGTTATTACGATGTGTTGCTTGTCGGCGATACTGTCCGCATCATAGTTGATGCGAAAAAAGAGGATTGTGGCCTCGCTAAGAAGTACATTAATGATGACAAGATTATTTTGGATATCTCACCTGGAGCGATATCAAATTTTACTTGGTTTGAGAATGCGATGCAGTTTGAGGCGAGATTCAATGGTAAAAGGAAAACCATGAGAGTACCCATGGATAGTTTGATGTGGATATGCAGTGCCGAGATAAATTATGGTTATGATGTAAGTCAATTCAAATAATAATCATCAAATAAATGCTGGGGCAGGTATTTATCGCTGGGGCAGGTATTTATCTGGTTGTGTTGATTGTTTTGGCTTTACTTCGTGTGGTGGAGGGTATGATTACTTAAAAACAGCTAATTAAACATATATATATTTAATTTCAATATAAGTTGGTAGCTCGATTTTCACGATAGAACTCTTAACTATCTGTGAATTGGTTAATGTTTCAATCGGGCTCTGTGATGTATTTTAGTGATCTGACGTTAGCTAAATTCAACATAACAAGCAGATTAGGTTTGTTACGTTAATACCTATATGAGTAGATTGCATATTTCATAATTGTCAGTATCAGTGATGTAAGATAAAGGATACTAGTAGTGAATAAATACTTTAATTTAACTTCAATATTGTCAATCATTGCATCAAGCCTGTTAGTAATAACCAACGCTACAGCATTTACGCCTCCCCCTGGTAATAATGGTGACCCTGCCAGTGCGTACGCCAATACCGGTAGTCAATCCGTCAGTCGGCAGAGCCTGGGAAACAGCTGTACTCTCTACAGGCCTTCTTCGCTCACAAGTAACCATGCCGTTATAGTTTGGGGTAATGGCACAGGTACACTACCGTCATCATATTCCCGCTTGCTTCGCCATTGGGCTTCATGGGGATTCGTTGTTGTCGCGGCTAATACATCCAATGCGGGCTCAGGCAGTGAGATGATTGACTGTCTGGATAGGGTTTACAACTCTTTGGGGAGTCAATTGAGTGATCAGGTTGCAACGACCGGCCACTCCCAGGGTGGCGGCGGTTCGGTTATGGCCGGGACCGATAGAAGAGTCGATGCCACAGCACCAATTCAACCCAATGCCTCTGGCTTTGGCGTTCGAAGTTCATCGTTCGGACAGCAGAACGGTCCCATGTTATTACTCTCCGGTAGTGCCGATACCGTGGTGGCGCCCTCTCTGCATCAGCGACCGATTTACAATGGTGCAAATGTACCGGTCTTCTGGGCTACACGCCGTGGCGCGGGCCACATGGAACCCACCTATGATGGCGGTGATTTTCGTGGCATTACGACAGCTTGGTTTTTGTATCAATTGCAAGGTGACACTGAAACAGCCTCGCTGTTTGAAGGTGCCAACTGTGGTTTTTGTACAGCGAGTGGCTGGGACGTCCAGCGTAAAGGCTTTTGATAAACCGGATGCGGTTTTAAATCCATCACGCTGAGTAGTGCGCCACTTTTCGCGTGCCCTGGAAAGCCCTATGTGGATAGCAATCAAATTGCCTCTGGTTCTACCGGAGGCTCACAAACTACATATGGCTCAATGTAAATTCCAGCGGGGGGTTCGCTCAGATCCACTACCAGAGAACAGTTTCCGCGTTGCAGTAAAGCGCTCTTCATTCCCACTCTTTAATCTCTGTTCAATATAAAGATCCGCTTTGATGGACTATTGATGGGCCTGATTTATCGCATCTGCCTTTTTCATGAATGCCTGGTTAGCCTAAACTATGTTCATGAGTGGTAGTGATAATTTTCCGCCTATGCCGGGTATGGGTAAGATATATATTGTATGCGTAGAACGGATAATCTGATGAATTTACTTAAACCTTCATCTCTTGCCAGTGTTTTATTTGTCGCTATTATCTTCGGTGCCTTACTCTATTGGTATTCATCAAGGCCAGCGCAATTGTTTCTAAAAAAGGAGGCATATGAGGCAGGTAGGACTGATCAGCAGGCCATCGCAACAGAACAACCATCTTTTAACGATGTTGGGCTATCCAGGCGATATATTGAACAAGCAGAACTGAATATGGATGGGAAATCAGGCTCATTTCAATCGCTAGGTAATCAGAGTTTAAACAGTAACTTTTTTGACAAAGCCAAGGTTATAGAAATTATAAGTCAAATTAATTTGGACGATGATGGAAACCTGGTCATCGATTTAGCTGCTAAGAAGATACTGCAAAATGCTTTCATAGCGCTTACACGTCTGAACGACGAACAGGCAGTCATTGAACTGCAGAAGTTGATACGTTTGGAGTTGCCTGGTGTGGCAGGTGAGCAGGCTTCAAATCTGCTGGCAAACTACTATGAATATAGGCTTGCTGAAAACGAGATAATCAATCAAAACAAAAGCCTAATCGATAGTGACTCAGCACTTGACTTTGAAGATCTGGTCCAGATGAGACGCGCCTATCTCGGGCAGAAGATGGCTGACAAGCTCTTTGCCGAAGAAGAGATAGTGACTCGGCATATGCTGGAGTTGGTTGAATTGGCAAGGGACACCGGTTTGAGCGAGGAGGAGAAATTACAACGCCAGAGAATTCTTGAAAGAGAAATACAGCGACAAATAGCAACAATAAAGGAATTTGATCCAGTAACAATAAACCGGGATGGATTAAATAATCAGACAATTTCAGTCAACGCTTTGAACGAACCGCCCATGGACAAGATGGTAAATGGCAGTGAATGGAAACAAAGATTCCAGGGTTATTGGCGGCAACGGCAATATATTATTACGGCAGGGCTTAGTGAAGAGGACAAGCTGGAGCAGATAAGGCAGTTACGGAGAGTTTACTTTTCTGAGGAAGAAATGGAGCGCCTCGAAGCGACTGAGCTTGAATCCGTAATCAATGAGTAACAACCCAAGACCGACGATTAATATCTGGTTACTAACTTTCTGAGGCCAGGCTGCAACATCATCAATAAAAAAACAGTTGTTATGCCTAGTATGAATAATCGAGGGTGCTTGGTATAAAAGCTCGGGTGCTCTGTATCGAGAACAGGCACCTCAACCGCATAGGCGGCGGTTTCTTTGTAATCAGTTTGCATAAGTTGGCGACCGCTCGGCACTATTATGGCGCCAGGCCCGTTATTTATAACGTGCACCAACGGTAGTCTGTTTTCAACACTGCGCAGTACTGAGGCTGCTAAATGTTGAAAAGGCTGGCGCGTATCGCCAAACCAGCTGTTATTGGACTGCACGACCAATATATCCGGGTTTTTAGTGGCTACAACACTATTGGCTACGAATTCTGGGAACATGACCTCGTAGCATATCATTGGCATATATGCGGCCCTGTCTGTACGAAAGACTTTAGCCCCAGGACCCGGCATCAGATTGCTAAAAAAATCACCTAAATATCTCTTCAGCAACCTTTTAAAAGCCAACGATTCATCCAACCATGGGAGATATTCGGCGAAAGGGATGCGTTTTATTTTACGGTATTGACCGGCTAGTTCACCCTTATTGTCAAGATAAGTTGATGTACTGTAGTGCTGAAACTCCCCCTGAATAACCAGGGACTCGTAATCTTGAAATATCAATGGGGTTTGCCATTCACTTATGTGTCTTTGAAAGGCTGTTTTGACAAACTCTTTAGCATAGTAATGATTAGATGTGGTTTCAGGCCAAATAACAATATCGACATCCTGCTCAACCAGTTTCTCCGTCAACGCCATTTCCAATGGATAGCTGAGACTGTACCCTGGCTGAGGGCCGTCAGAAAAAGCCTGTGGAGGATGGTTGGACTGGACGATGCCAACATTGAGTGCTGGCCAATTCTTTGACAATGGTTCCCAGGTTTGTAAGCCATAAATTCCATAGCCAAACCACAAAACGATTAGGCCGTAAGCAAGTGCTGTACTGTGTTTTGGAACTTCTGATCTTCCATTTATCGCCTGCAAAATCAATATATTGACCAGTGCAACAATAAAATCCAAACCATGAACGCCAGTATAAGAAATACCTTGTAGCGCCAACAGAAATCTGCTTTGCGTTTCACCAACTTGAACTGAAAATAAAGTGGGGTAATAAGCGAATGCAATAGTAATGAGGATAGGAAACAGCCATATCAATGAGTAGTATTTTTTATAATGCCACGTAAGCGCAGAGACCAATGCCAACATCTGCGCACAGTAAATCCAATATAACGATGACAAAGCTACTGAGGTTATTGTGCCATATCCCTTGAATATCATGATAAAGTCCACCAACCAATAGGTGGATATTGAATAGAGTGTAAAACCCGAGCAAAGGCCCAGTATGTAGGCACTAAGAAGAGACTGGGAGTTTTGTACTGCGAAAACTAAGGGTATGAAGGCAATCCAGGTCAACAAGAAGAAAGAGGGGTACAAAGACGATATGGCCAGCAAGATACCACTGATTGATGCATATAGATATAGAGTAACCGATTGCCTGGCTGGCCTAAATATGATCATTGTTATTACTTGACATAGGCGAAATCAGGATGGATTGATTTCAATGTGGTATCTTCGTTCTTATATTATCTTTTATTAGCTGGTTCTCAAAAAACATGATTTCTCTCATGCGTCGTTGGACTGCGAATAACTTCTCGGCTAAATCATGTCCGAAAATATCATTTTGCAGGGACTCAATTCGATGGTTATGATTATTATGCTCCTCGATACTGTTTGGGGTGTGTTTGTTAATTGCCTCTAGCCGCTGCTTGTAAATCAGAAAATGCCGCAATAGGGCAACGACATTTTTATACGCCTTGGGCGATGTCTGCTTTTCAAGCAAAAACTCAACTCTTTCGATCACAGGTGGCTGTAAAATATCGTTGCTATCCAAGAAAGCGCTGAGTTGTGATGCAAACTTTGCATTCGGAATTGCCACCCCCTGTTCATCGAAGCGAAGCGATGCAAAAGCATATTCCAGTGTCTTGTAATCAAGCTGCCTGGCTGTATTCGACAGGTTGGGTGTATGAACCTTTGTATATCTGTAGTTGGATTCAGGGGATGCACGAAACAAGATGGTGTATGCAAAGAGTAGCATAGCAATCATCAGTAATGGCGCGCGTTGCAATGGTATTGACATATCAATTCATGAGAGCCATCAAAACATCAAACTCTGGCATATATACTACGTGAATTGCCTGCGTAAAGAAATTGATCGGCGGGAAATCCGTTGCTCGATATCAGAAATGGTTATAAAGCAAGGCATGATATCTCTTGTTCAGCCATACCTCCCCTCGATGTAATCCGCAGTCTCCTTCTTATCCGGGGTAACAAACAGATCCTCAGTGGCTTGATGTTCCACCACCTTACCCATCAACATGAAGATACACTCCTCACTGGCACGCCTGGCTTGGGCCATGTTGTGGGTGACGATGAGAATGGTGTATTGACCTCGAAGTTCCCAGATCAGCTCCTCCACCGCGGCGGTGCCTTTCGGGTCGAGGGCGGAGCAGGGTTCATCCATCAACAGTACGCTCGGTTTTACCGGCAGTAGTCTGGCAATGCAGAGTTTCTGTTGTTCCTCCAGGGAGAGTTCCGTTGCCTTCTGGTTGAGGCGGTCTTTTACCTTATCCCACAACAGCACCTGCTGCAGGGATGACTCGACGATCTCCTCCTGTTCCGCCTTTGCCGATCTTTTGTTTTTGGTGTGTATTCTGTGGCCGAAGAGGATGTTGTCGCGGATCGAGATGGGCAGGGGATTGGGACGTTGGAAGACCATGCCGATCTGTTTGCGTACCTGGACCAGCTCCACATCAGGATCGTAGATGTTCTTGTCAAGGACATCGATGTTGCCTTCAATGCGTACATAACCCAGGCGCTCGTTGATGCGGTTGACGCTACGCAGGAAGGTCGACTTACCGCAGCCGGAAGGGCCGATCAGGGAGGTGATCATGCCGTTGCGGATGTTGAGGTCGACATCGAAGAGGGCCTGGAAGGTGCCGTACCAGAGGTTTAGCTGGCTGGTTTTGATGGCGTACTCGGGGGTTGGTGTGTTCATTGTATTTGCTTGTATTCGTTAGTAACTAGCAGAATTTTTCTCGATGTAGGTGTTTTTCATTCTCGCTGCATGGAGTACTTTTCTAATCCTCGGCGCCTGAGGGTTGTCTTTCTCCGACGCCCCGACACGACATCCCTGTCGTGACGGGGCTTACGCGGCGTCCATGCCGCTACTGCGAAAGACAATCCTCAGGCGCCACCAGCGTTCAATATGATGTCTTCGTAGGGGGGGCATCAGCCGAATTTCCCCTCTACATAGTCTCTTGTTCTCTGATCTTTTACTTCGCCGGTGAAGAGATCCTCGGTCTCGCCGATCTCAACGCACTCGCCTTCGAGGAAGAATGCGGTGCGATCGGCCAGTCGCCTTGCTTGCTGTACCAGGTTGGTGACCAGGATGATGGTCATGTCCTTCTTAAGCTCTTTCAGCACATCCTCGATGCGCATGGTGGTCACCGGGTCGACGGCTATGGAGAACTCATCCAACATCAGCAGGTCCGGCTCTTGTGACAGGGCACGGGCGATGGTCAATCGTTGTTGTTGACCGCCGGAGAGAAGGCTGCCCAGGGAGTTGAGCCTGTCCTTTACCTCGTCCCAGAGCGCAGCCCGGGTGAGGCAGCGTTCGACGATGATGTCCAACTCACTCTTTTTGTTGATACCGCGCAGGCGGGGTGAGAGAGCGACATTCTCATAGATCGTCAGCGGCAGACCGACGGGCAGCGGGAAGACCACGCCGATGCGGCTGCGCAGGGCATAGATGTTCTTTAATTTATGCACATCGAGGCCATTGAAGAGAATCCGGCCCTCCACACTCATGTTGGTGTTGAAGGTATCCATGCGGTTGAGGGCCTTGAGAAAGGATGTCTTACCCGCGTTGGCCGGTCCGATGATGCCGAAGATCTCATGCTCGCGGACCGTCAGATTGACATCGCTCAGTGCGGCTGTTCCGCCATACTTGATGGTAAGGTCACTGACCCCGAGTTTGATCTGGGCGGGGGATTCGACCACCTCGTTTTGCACTGTTTCAACAGTCGCGGTGTTGAGGCTCATGTCTACCATTTCTTTTTACCTCGCAGATACATGCGGAAGGCGATGGAGATGCTGTTCATCAGCAGCACCATGGCGATCAGCACCAGGGCGACACCATAGGGCAGGTTGTCCGGCACCCCGGGCACCTGGGTGGAGACCACGAACAGGTGCAGCGACAGCGCCATGGTCTGGTCGAAGACGCTCTGGGGCAGGAAGGGCAGGAAGAAGGCGGCGCCGGTGAACATGATGGGTGCGGTTTCGCCGGTGGTGCGGGATACCTCCAGGATGACACCGGTGAGGATACCGCTAACCGCATTGGGTAGAACCACGCGCCTTATGGTCTGCCAGCGGGTGGCGCCCATGTTCCAGCAGGCCTCGCGGAAGGCCTGGGGCACGGCGCGCAACGACTCCCGGGTGGAGACGATCACCACCGGCAGGGTCATGATCGCCAGGGTCAGGCTGGCGGCGAGGATGCTGGTGCCGAAACCGAAAAAGATGACGAAGGCGCCGACACCGAACAGGGCATGCACGATAGAGGGCACCCCGGCAAGGTTGATGATCGCCAGCTGGATGAGCCGGGTGAACCAGTTGTCGCCGGCATACTCGTTGAGATAGATGGCCGCCGCCACACCCAGGGGCACCGATGCCAGCAGCGCCACCGCAACGATCCAGATGGTACCCAGCAGTGCGGGAAAGATGCCGCCCTCGGTCATCCCGTTGGTGGGATCGGTAAACAGAAAATCGAGGGAGATGATACTGCCGCCCTTGGCGATCAGGGTGCCGAGGATGATGATGACCGGTATAACCAACAGGATGGTCATCATCAGGAAGAGGATGCGAAACAGGTTCTGAACCCGTTTGTTGCGTAGATTCAATTCAGATTCGGCGAACATGGCGACTTACCCCTTGCGAATGCCACGAACAATGAGATCCGCGGTGAGGTTGATCAGGAAGGTGATGATGAAGAGGAAGATGCCGATGGTGAACAGCGCCTGGTAGTGCGGCGAGCCGACAGCGGTCTCTCCCAGCTCCGCGGCGATGGTGGCGGTCAGCGCACGTACCGGGTCGAACAGGCTGTCAGGAATGTTCACCGCATGTCCGGTGGCCATCAGCACCGCCATGGTTTCGCCAAAGCCACGACCAACCCCCAGCAGTACCGCGCCGAGGAGGCCGTTCTTTGCCGCGGGTAGCACAGTCTTGAAGATCACCTGCCAACGTGTGGCCCCCAGTGCTTCTGCCGCTTCCCGATAGCGATCGGGCACCGCCTTCAGCGCATCCTCCGCGATGGAGGTCATAATCGGCGCCGCCATCAAGCCGAGAATGATGCCGGCATTGAGTACGTTCAGGCCGACGGGCACATCGAAGAGATCGATGATCAACGGGTTCATGATGGAGAGTCCGATAAAGCCCCAGACCACCGAGGGGATGGCGGCCAGCAGCTCGACCAGGACCTTGAGGGACTCCCTCAGCTTACCGGTGGCGAATTCGCCTATAAAGATGGCGGCACCGAGGGAGAAGGGGATGGCAACCACCATCGCCAGCCCGGTGACACTGGCGGTGCCCGCCACCAGCGCAAGGATACCGTATTCCGGCGCATCCTCATCGGAGGGTTCCCAGAAGGGTGAGAGAAAAAACTCTTTAAAAGTGAAGTCCTCGAGGAGAAAACCAAAGCCCTCAATGGTGATGAAAGCGAAGATGCCGATGATAAAGATGATCGCAGATATGCCGGCGATGAAGACGATGGATTGGACCAGCTTATCGATGTACCAATCCAGGTTGCGGCTATCGAAGTCGGCGGGCATGGTCTGTTGTAGCGATTGCGGCTCAGACATCTTAGCTCGCTCCTTCACCACGTAACAGCTCCATCAGATCCTTGATCAAAATGGCCAATTCACGATAGATCGATTCGTATTCGTGAAAATCCTCGACCTCCGGAGTTTCACCCAAGCCCCACTCGATGGCAGAGGTATGGAAGGGGATGCGTGGCAGGTAGGACGCCACTTCTCCCCGCAACGAGACGACCACATGCTGGTCGGATATCTCCTTGGGCGTTAGCTCAGTGATGACGGTGGGTTTGGCGTCATCGTAATCAATACCCTTCTCTTCCAAGAATTTGATTAACTGGGGATTGAGCGCATCGGCTTTTACCCGCCCCGCGCTTCGGTAGTTACCGACGTTCGGGTGATTCAATCTGGCAATGGCTTCAGCCAGTTGGCTCAGGCTGCTGTTGTCTTCATCGATAAACAGAATATTGAAGGTCTTAGGCTGCTTCTGTTCTCCGGTTACCGCGAATACGGTATCTTCGCAGAGGTTCTTCGCCTGATCCGCCACACGCTTGAGTTGGGTGAAGACGACAAAGATTGCCAGCACCTCTTCGACTTTGGCGCGATCGTCGTTCTCCATCATCTCCGTGTAGACGATGTCCAGGTTATGCTCCATCTCCTTTGCCAGGGTCATGGTGCTTTTGGCGCTTTCGGCATTTAGATCCGTAAAGGCGCTGATCGCCAACTGCAACATATTCATGGTTTCGCTGGCGATACGCTCGAGCTCTTTGCCTAAACCGCCACTGGGTGGCTGTGACAGTTGTGCCCCTTCGCGGGCGATGGTAACGGCATAGTCTCCGATGCGTTCCAGCTCGATATTGGCGCGGATCACAGAGGAGAGCAGGCGCAGGTGACCGCCACTGGGTATGTGGATGGCGAAAAAGCGGTGACAGATCTTATCGATCTCGCGCATGCTGCGATTGATGGGATTGTCATTCAGCACCGTGGCATAGGCGAGTTTGCTGTCTCCCGTCTGCAGGGCCTTTACCGCATTCCTCACAGCTTCCTGTACCTGTGCACCCATCTTCGCCACACGATCGTGTATGTCTTTCAGGTCGCGTTCCAGTCGTTCTTCAAGATGGCCCATTGTTTAATGCTCCCCATTGAGCGCCGTCATAGGTGACAACGATTTTTTATGTAGTTTTATTTTGAGAACCTATTAAAGGCTGGCAGTTGTTGTTTGCAGATCCAAAGCTGTAGCCAAATCCAAGCGGCCGATCCCAACCCCGGTATCCTTTTTTACTCACCGGAATTGGGAAAAGCCCTAGTAACCTGCGAAACAGCTTCAATGCAGTGCCTCTTAATTACAAGTTACACCACGAATCGGTGCATAGCCCTTTTTCAGCAGAATGCACTGGCCGACATCGCTCTTGACCCAGTCCAGATAGGCCTTGACAGCCCCCTTGGGTTCGCCATTGGTGTACATAAACAGAGGCCTTGCAATGGGGTAGCTGCGATCGCTGGCTGTCTCTACGCTGGGCGTGACACACTCTCCATCTTGTTTCGAGACACAGGCCATCTTGATATGGTCGGTGGCATAGGCCAAGCCGCTGTAGCCGATCGCACACGGCGTCTTCTCAACGAGATCGACCACGTCCTTTGAGCCATGCATATCCAAGGTGCCTTGACGGTACTTGCCTTTCTTACCGAGTACCTCTTTCTTGAAATAGGCATAGGTGCCGGAGTTGTTTTGGCGACTGACGACAACGATCTCACCGTTTTTGCAGCCGGGGACCTCAAAACCCAGATCGGACCATTTGGTGGCCTTGCCGCCGCGTCTGTAGATCGCATTTATCTGCTCGTAGGTGAGGGTGTCAGCCGGATTGTTCTGATGCAGAAAGACGGCGAGGGCGTCATAGCCAACCACATGTTCGATAGGGTCCTGGCCCTTCGACTTCGCCAAGGTGAGCTCTTTCTTTTTCATTTGGCGACTGGCATTGGCAATATCCACGGTGCCGTTGATCATGGCGGCGATACCGGTGCCAGATCCGCCCCCGGATACCGCAACCGCCACATTGGCGTCGACCTTGCCATACTCCTCCGCCCAGGCCTGGGCAACGTTGACCAGGGTGTCAGATCCCTTGTTTTGGATGACGGTGCGATCCGCCGCCTGGGCGGAAAAAATGCAAAGCAGACCGGTGGCCACTATAGATGTGGCAAAAGAGAATTTACTCATTATGATCACCCTCAAATAGGTTGGTATTCAGTAACTGCAGTAAAAATAAACAGCAACCCAGAACATCAGCACAACCTTGTTTGTCTTTAACTTGTCGTTGTTTATGGTGGTAGGACTGTTATCTACTGAAGACCGGGTTAAATATTACAATAACGTTACAACTATATTCCCGTAATATTACAGTATTGTGACAATTCGGGGTCGAATCAAAATTAATTTCGATCAAAGCGTCAGGTGGAGAATTGAGTTATGGAATAGGGGCGTTATACTTGATCCTGTTACCGAATCTATTAATAGAAATTACATTAATAATAATTATTAACTGCTTGCTTATTAAATAAATATAAATCCAAATTTCTTGTGCCGGGGTAAACTTAATCGCTTAATCAGGGTCTAGAATATAGATAACAACATAGCGGAGTGGGTTGTGTCTCGAAATCCGGTGTCACTGTTACTTCTTGTCATCCTCTACGGCTGCGGGCTTTCTCAGCTGCATGCCGAGGGGAGTAGTCCCAAGGGATTCCTGCTCGAGGTTTCTGGGGCCATAGGCCCCGCAACCGCCGACTATCTGGAGCGTGCCCTGGCCAAGGCCGAAAGCGAAGGCGCGGAGCTGGTTGTCCTGCAAATGGATACGCCGGGTGGCCTTGATACTTCGATGCGGGCCATGATCAAACGCATCATCGCCTCCCAGGTTCCCGTGGTTACCTATGTAGCTCCCAGCGGTGCACGTGCCGCCAGCGCCGGGACTTACATACTCTATGCAAGCCATATCGCAGCCATGGCGCCGGCCACCAATCTGGGGGCCGCCACGCCTGTTTCCATGGGTGGCGTACCGGGTTCAACGCCTGACAAGACAAAACCTGAAAAAGCGGATGAGGTCGAAGAGGCGCCGGTAAAGGATGCCAAGACAAGCAAGGTGGTCAACGATGCCGCCGCCTATATACGCAGCTTGGCAAATATGCGTAAGCGCAATGCGGAGTGGGCGGAAAAGGCGGTGCGGGATGCCGCCAGCCTCTCCGCGGAAGAGGCGTTGAAACTGGGCGTGATCGATCTGATCGCGGCAGACGTCAACAGCCTGCTTGCCGAACTGCATGGCACCGAGGTGGCGCTTCCCCGCGGCAGCAAGACCCTCAATACCGAGAATCTTGTTATCGAAAAACTGCTGCCCGATTGGCAGAGTCAGTTGTTGAGCATCATCAGCAATCCCAATCTGGCCTATATCCTCATGCTGGTGGGTATCTATGGGCTGATCTACGAGTTTGCCAATCCCGGTGCCATTGTGCCCGGAACCGTAGGTGCCATTGCATTGCTGTTGGCGCTCTATGCCTTCCATATGCTTCCCATCAACTATGCCGGGGTGGCGTTAATTCTGCTCGGGCTGGCGTTGATGGTGGGGGAGGCCTTTGTCCCCAGCTTTGGTACCCTGGGTATAGGCGGGGTGGTGGCGTTCACCATCGGTTCACTGATTCTCATCGATACCGACCAGGCTGGATTTGGCATATCGCTGCCATTGATCCTGGTTGTTGCGGTGGGCAGCGCATTTCTCATGGTATTTGTCATCGGTATGGCGATTAAATCCCGCAACCGCCCCGTGGTCAGCGGGCGCGAGGAGATGTTGACCAGCGAAGGCGTGGTGGTGGAGGACTTCGCTGCTGAGGGTGATATCAGGATACATGGTGAAATATGGCGGGCTCGCTCGGAACATCCACTGCAGAAAGATCAACTGGTGGAGATTACCGGCAGAGAGGGTCTGGTGCTAAAGGTTACGCCGGTTGATAAGGAGAAGTGATCATGACGCTCTATTTCTATGCGGTTATTCTTTTTCTGATCGTCACCTTTTTAGCCTCGGCGCTAAAGATTCTTCGCGAGTATGAACGTGGTGTGGTCTTTATGCTGGGACGCTTCTGGAAGGTCAAGGGGCCGGGACTGATCATCATCGTTCCGGTGATCCAGCAGTTCGTCAGGGTCGATCTGCGAACCATCGTTCTCGATGTGCCCTCCCAGGATGTGATCTCCCGGGATAACGTTTCGGTGAAGGTCAATGCGGTGGTCTACTTCCGCGTGCTGGATCCGGAGCGGGCTATCATCCAAGTGGAGGATTATATGGCCGCCACCAGCCAACTGGCGCAAACCACCTTACGTTCTGTGCTAGGACAACACGAACTGGATGAGATGTTGGCGGAGCGTGAACGGCTCAACAACGACGTGAGAAACATTCTTGACCAGCAGACCGACACCTGGGGGATCAAGGTCTCCAATGTGGAGATCAAGCATGTGGATCTGGACGACAGTATGATCCGTGCGATTGCAAGGCAGGCCGAGGCGGAGCGGGCAAGACGGGCAAAGGTGATCCATGCAGAGGGTGAACAACAGGCTGCGGAGAAGCTGGTCGATGCGGCGAAGACCCTATCCGAGCAGCCCCAGGCGATACAACTCCGATACCTGGAGACCCTGACCGAGATTGCCGGGGATAAGAGCCATACCCTGGTCTTTCCCTTACCGATGGATCTGCTTGAGCCACTGCTCAAGAAAAACAGCGGCTAACAGCTTTTTGGTGGGGCCCTGCCCCACCAGACTTTACAATTAAGCCATCACTGGTGCGGTAAAACGCACCCCTACAACTTAATCCTGCTCATCAAGGCTGGTGACCAGCTGGGCAAAGCTGGTTACCACCGATGTGTACTCAAACTCCTGCAATCGACTTACATTCTCCAGGTCGACCTGTCTTGGATAGACCATCACCATGCCCCCCGGAGCTTCCGTCTCCATTTCAGGTTCCGTGTCGCAGGCGAAGACGATGCTGGGAATCCTGCACTTTCCGGCCTGGGCATAGATGTTGGTCACCAGGGTGTCGGCAATACCCCAGACCATCTTGGCTATGGTATTTGAGGTGGCGGGGGCGATGATCAAGCGGCGGTAGCGTCCCTGATAGAAGAGGCCGACCGGTGAGGCACTGGCCGTGGTGTCGCGAAAACAGGTCATCTGTTGTCGAATCGACTTCAGGTCGACGTCATACATCGGCAGCACTTCAGCGGCGGCCTTGCTCAGAAAGAGATCCACATCGGGTCGCTGCTGTACCAATTCCAGACACTCCTTGAGGTAGTGCCCCGATCCCGTGATTGCCCAGGCTTCCCTTGGCTTTTCAACATTGCCCATATGCACTCACTCGCTCGCTAGCTGCAGTTTACCTGACTGTACAGTGTGTTGTTTTTTGGTTGCGATCATGTTGGATCATGGTAAAAGATCTGTCGGAGATTTTCAGCCAAACAGATGCGGGCAAACAAAACCCAGGTGATCGAGTCGGTCGATCCCCGGGTTCTGTTGTTTGGGTTTGGTTTAAACGGTCAGCGAGGTGGGGTAATCCCGAATCGCTTCATCCGCCGATAGAGGGTGTTGCGACTGAGCCCGAGCTTCTTGGCAACCCGGCTGATGTTCCAATGCATCTCCTCCAGCTCGCTCAGCAGGGCATCCCGCTCGGCGATCGCCAGGGCATTGAGGTTGGTTTCCGGGCCGTCGGCAAATTCGTCATCGTAGACGATGTTGCGAATCTCTTCCGGCAGATCGTTGATTGTCACCATGTGGTCTTCGCACAACGCGGTTGTGGTGCGTAGTACATTGCGAAGCTGACGGATATTACCAGGCCAGGGGAAGTTCTCTAGCAGCTTCAGTGCCTCCGGTTCCCAGGTCAGATCCTCTGCGGTTTCCGCCTCGAGCTGGGCGATATGCTTAATCAGCTGTAGCTTGTCGGTGCGCTCCCGCAGGGGTGGCATGGTCAGGGAGACGCCATGCAGGCGATAGTAGAGATCTTCGCGAAAATCTCCGTCTTCTACCATGTTCTTGATGTTGTGGTGGGTGGCGCTGATCAGTTTGATGGAGACCTTGATCGGTTTTTCACCGCCCAGCGGAGTGACTTCCCGCTCCTCCAGCACCCTCAGCAGGCGGGCCTGGAGATGCAGCGGCATATCGCCGATCTCGTCCAGGAACAGGGTGCCGCCATCCGCTTGCACGATCTTGCCGCGATTTCCCTCCCGGCTGGCGCCGGTGAATGCCCCCGGCCGGTAGCCGAAGAGTTCACTCTCGATCAGAGACTCGGGCAGGGAGGCGCAGTTCACCGCGACAAAGGGTTTTTGGTGACGGGAACTGGCGCTGTGCAGTGCGCGGGCGAACATCTCTTTACCGGTACCGGTTTCACCGAACAGCATACAGGGCACATCCCGTTCGATCAGTTTTACCGCGGTCTTCACATTGCGCTTCATGCGCGGTTCATCGAAATGCAGAGCGTCGAGGGAATCCGTGCTGCCCAGGTAGTCGTTATTATCGCCCTTGCAGACAGTGGTCGACTTCGCCCAAGGCGGAGTGACGTTGCTACGACAACCCTTTTCCGGTGCCTGCAGGGTGGCGAAGAAACGCCTGCCATGCTGCGACTCACGAATAGGGAAGGCATGGGAGTGAACATTCTTCAGCAGCGACGAGAAGGAGGTGGTAAAGAGCTGATTGATGGGGTGCCCCACAATCTGTTGCGGCGACTCCAGGTTGAGCTGAAACATGGCGCTGCGGTTGATGGCCAGTATCTTACCATCCGGATCGAAGGCGATGGCGCCTTCCCCCAGGGTGCTGAGGAACTCGGAGCGCGAATGGAAACGCAACACGAAGGCCTCTTTCATGGCACAGAAGAAGACCCTGTTCTCGATCACCTGGGCCGACATGTTGAGCAGTACCATGGTGTGCTGCTGCGCCATCTTGGATTCGCTGGAGGCATCGAGCACCGCAAGTATCTCGCCATGGGGATCGAAAATCGGTGCCGCGGAGCAGGTCAGACTCGCGTTGCGGGAGAAGAAATGGGACTGTTTGTGGATCACCAGGGGTTTCTGTTCTACCAGGCAGGTACCCATGCCGTTGGTACCCTGGACCGACTCGCTCCAGACGGCGCCCAGTTGCATGCCGGCATGGGCGGCGGCATCGGTAAACTGGGGATCACCGATAAAGTTGAGAAGGATGCCATCCTTGTCGGTCAACATGATGGCGTGACCCGAACCGGCCAACTGCTGGTAGAGGTCGGTCATCTCCACCCGCGCAATATCGAGCAGACGCTCATAGGTGTTCAGGCGCTGACGGAGGTCATCCCGGTCTATGATAACCGGGTCGGGTGACATCCCGGGATCGAGTCCGTGTTCGTCACGGCAACGCCGCCAGGATCTGAGTGTCAGGTCGTCGATTTCAGACGAGTGAATGATGTGGCTGCCTTCAAGGGCGGCGCGCACGAAGTCCTCATGATTGGATGCATCGTTGTGCAGGATGGATCTCTCCAACTTTATATACCTCTGGTTGGTCTTGAAGAAACCCCCGTTTGAGGTACTTCCATGACCATCCTTTTCTTATTATTACGGGGTAAATTGATTCTAATTAATCGTTTCTTAATTATGTTTGCATGAGTTTATGCCAATATCGGCCAATTGACAAATATCAATTCACCAGGAAATTAGGGGTAACCCTATGTCAATATTGGATTTTTCTAATCCTCTAATCATGGGAATCCTGAATCTGACCCCGGATAGTTTTTCGGATGGCGGCCTTTACATGACCGAATCCGCGGTGGCCCGAGGTCTGGAAATGGTCGAGGAGGGGGCGGATATCATCGATATCGGGGGTGAATCCACCCGCCCAAAGGCATCGAGGATCGATGCCGATGAACAGAAGCGCAGGGTCCTGGAAACCATAAAAATGTTGCGTTATCAGTTGCCTGAGGGCTTTCCCATCAGTATCGACACTACCCTGAGCACTGTGGCACAAAGTGCGATCGAGCAGGGTGCGACCATGATCAATGATGTCTCCGCAGGACGGGATGACCCAGAGATTCTTGGTTTGGCCGCTTCGCTGGGTGTCCCCCTGGTGTTGATGCACATGCGCGGTTCGCCAGAAACCATGCAACAGTCACCGGTTTATAGTGACGTGGTCTCGAATGTGAAGTTATTTCTGCAGCAACGGATTGAAGCCGCATTGAAGGCGGGTATGAAACAGGAGCAACTGGTGCTCGATCCCGGGATAGGTTTTGGCAAAGGCAAACGACACAACCTGCAGCTGTTGGCAGGGCTGCGAGAGATTAGGGATCTTGGTTTTCCTCTGTTGCTGGGGGTGAGTCGCAAGCGGTTTATGGGATCACTATGCAAACAGCAGCAACCCGAACAACTCTTGCCTGCCACTTGTGCCTCTACCGCCCTCGGTGTAATGGCGGGAGTGAAGATTTTCCGCGTGCATGATGTCTGGCAAAATCGTCAGGCGGCGGATGTGGCTTGGGCCATTCAGGAGCAGAGAAAAAAAATGCCCTCTGTGACTAGGGGATAGTCACAAGAAGGGCATCAAGGGTGGAGGAAAGATTTCAACAAAACTCCGTGATCGATCCATGATCTCTGCACAGTCTTCAGAAAGATTTTAATGTATGGCTTTTGTTCTCCGTTGGAGGCTTATTCGTAACACCAGGACATGGTTTCGTTAATGCAGAATACGGGCCAATCACAAATAGTGTTTTTTAACTTGATGAAAATAAGATAAAAAAATAACAACCCTAAATTGACTGTGCATTCAGAAAGCGTATATGGCCCTCTCGTCCGCAATGGCTGTTACACATGTGCCACACCTTCTGCTCTGATTCTCAAAATTGACATCTAACCCGTGGCCGCTGTCACCCGTACTGCGCAAAACTTGAATTCAGGTATTTTGGCGGCAGGATCCAACGCCTCGTTGGTCAACAGGTTGGCTGCTGCCTCGTGGTAGCAGAAGGGGAGGAATACCTGCCCTGGAGAGACCCCCTCGTCGGCCCGGGCATGGGCGGTCACTGTGCCACGCCGGGAGTGCAGCTGAATCAGGCCACCGGGTTCGAGATTCATCTCGGCCAAGCCGTCGGGGTGGAGACTGGCCACCGGAACCGGTTCGATGCTATCGAGGATCGCGGCGCGGCGAGTCATGGCCCCGGTGTGCCAGTGTTCCAGCTGACGCCCGGTGATCAAAACCCAGGGATACTCCTGGTCGGGCAGTTCATCCGCATTGGTGAACGGCGCGGGGATCAGCTTCGCCTTGCCCGATGCCGTGGGGAATTGATCGGTGAAGATCACCGGCTCTCCCGGGTCCTCCTCGTGTTCGCAGGGATAGGTGACGGCGCCTGTCTGCTCCAGGCGCTCCCAGGTGATGCCTGCAATACTGGGCATGCCTTTGCGCATTTCATCAAAGACCTCCCTGGGATGGCTGTAGTGCCAATCGAGGCCCAGTCTCCTGGCCATCTCCTGGATGATCTCCAGGTCCTGCCGGGCCTCCCCCGGGGGATCGATCGCCTGGCGTCCCAGCTGAACCCGGCGATCTGTATTGGTGAAACTGCCATCCTTCTCGGCAAATGCTGAGGCCGGCAGGATGACATCGGCGTACCAGGCGGTTTCGGTCATGAAGATATCCTGCACCACCAGGTGTTCCAGGCTCGCCAGGGCCTTGCGGGCGTGGTTCAGATTGGGGTCAGACATGGCCGGGTTCTCACCCATGATATACATGCCCTTGATGGTGCCATCGGTGATGGCGTGCATGGTCTCGACCACGGTGAGTCCCGGCTTTGCATCCAGGGGCATGCCCCACAAGGCCTCGAACTTGGCACGGATATCCGGATTGTCGACCCGTTGGTAGTCGGGAAAGACCATCGGGATCAACCCCACATCGGAGGCGCCCTGGACATTATTCTGACCCCGCAGCGGGTGGAGTCCGGTACCTGGACGGCCGATCTGGCCCGATATCAGGGCCAGGGATATCAGGGCGCGGGCATTGTCCGTACCGTGAATATGCTGCGAGACCCCCATGCCCCAGAAGATGATGGAGGCCTTGGAGGTGGCGTAGACCCGCGCCACTTCGCGAATCGTCTGCGCATCGATGCCGCAGATCTTTTCCATCTTTTCAGGCGTGTAGGGGCGCAGGTGCTCCTCAAGCGCCTGGTAACCATGGGTGCGCTCGGCGACGAACCTCTTATCCACCAGCCCCTGTTCGATCACCGCATGCATGATGGCATTGAGCAGGGCTACATCGGTATCGGGCTTGAACTGGAGGAAGTGGCTGGCGTGCCTTGCGATGGTGGTGCGGCGGGGGTCCATCACAATCAGCGTTTTTCCGCATGCGACCTCGTTCTTGATGAAGGTGGCGGCCACAGGATGGTTCTCAGTGGTGTTGGAACCGATGATGAGGATCACCTCGGCCTTGTCCACGTCCGCCACCGGATTGGAGACGGCGCCTGAGCCGATCATCTCCAGCAGCGCGACCACTGAAGAGGCGTGACAGAGGCGGGTGCAGTGATCCACATTGTTGCTGTGGAATCCGGTACGCACCAGTTTTTGAAACAGGTAGGCCTCCTCGTTGGACCCCTTGGCGGAGCCAAAACCGGCCAGCGCTGCGGCCCCGTGCCGCTGTTTGATTTCGCTTAGTCCTTTAGCAGCAAACGCCAGGGCCTCTTCCCAGCTGGCTTCGCGAAAGCCGGCGAAGGGATTGTCGTGGTTGAGTCCCAGTTCACCCTGCTTGGGTGCGTCATCGCGACGGATAAGGGGAACCGTCAGGCGATGCTTGTTGTGTACATAGTCGAAACCATAGCGCCCTTTGACACAGAGACGGCTGTTGTTGGCGGGGCCGTCCCGACCGCTGACGTAGCGGATACGGTTGTCGCTGACGTGGAAGGTCAGCTGACAGCCGACACCGCAGTAGGGACAGACCGAATCGACCTCTTTTTCGATAGTCTCGAGACCCACGCCATGCGCCGGCATCAGGGCACCGGTGGGGCAGGCCTGAACACACTCGCCGCAGGCCACACAGCTGCTCTCTCCCAGGCTCTCCTCGGCGTCGAAGACGATGCTCGATGCAGCGCCCCGTCGAGCGTAACCGATCACGTTGTTCACTTGAATTTCCCGACAGGCCCGCAGACAGCGGGTGCACTGGATGCAGGCATCCAGGTTCACGCTGATGGCGGGATGGGAGCTATCCGCCTGGGGTTGGCTACGGGGCGGAAATCTGGGCTTGCCCAGCTCCATTTTCTGCGACCATTGGTCGAGTTCGTTGTCATGGGAGTATTGGCTCTCGGCCATATCGGACTGCAACAACTCAAGCACCAGACGCTGCGACTTGCGGGGACGTTCGCCCTGACTGTTGACCGCCATTCCCTCATTCGGTACCCGGCAACAGGAGGCGGCCAGGGTGCGTTCGCCCTCGATCTCCACCACACAGGCACGGCAGTTGCCGTCGGCACGCAAGCCCTCCTTGTAGCAGAGATGGGGGATCTGGACCCCAGACCGTTTTGCAGCCTGCAGAATAGTCTCTCCCGGCTGGGCCTTGAGCGGCTCACCGTCGAGGGTGAAATTGATGCCTTGGGTGGTCTGAGGATCACTCGCCATGTTCCAGCTCCTGGGGGAAGTATTTCAGTACACACAACATGGGATTCGGCGCTGCCTGTCCCAGACCGCATATGGAGGCGTCGATCATGACACTCGAGAGTTCTTCAAGCAGATCCCGGTCCCATCGATCCTGTTGCATCAAGGCCACTGCCTTCTCGGTACCGACACGGCAGGGGGTGCACTGACCACAGGACTCGTGGGCAAAGAAGCGCATTGCGTTGAGAGCCGCCTCGCGGGCACTGTCTTGCTGCGAGAGCACGATGATGGCTGCTGAACCGATGAAGCAGCCGTAGGGTTGTAAGGTATCGAAATCGAGGGGCAGGTCTGCCAGGGAGGCGGGGAGTATGCCGCCGGAAGCGCCACCGGGGAAATAGCCATAGAGCTCATGGCCCGCGGGCATACCATCACAATACTCGTCGATCAGCTGGCGCAGGGTGATGCCGGCAGGGGCAAGGTGCACACCCGGCTTATTGACTCGACCGCTCACGGAAAAACTGCGCAGGCCATGGCGGCCGTTACGACCCTGCTGGCTGAACCAGTCGGCGCCCCTTTCAAGCAGTTCCCGTACCCAGTGCAGGGTCTCCATGTTGTGTTCCAGGGTGGGGCGACCGAAGAGTCCCACCTGGGCCACATAGGGGGGGCGCTGACGGGGCATACCGCGCTTGCCTTCGATGGACTCGATCATGGCCGACTCCTCACCGCAGATATAGGCCCCGGCGCCTCGCCGCAGGTGGATCGGCGGTAGCGGACAGGGGGGATCGGACTGCAGGGCGTGCAACTCCTTCTCCAGTACGGAGCGCAAGGCAGCGTATTCGTCCCGCAGATAGATATAGATCTCAGCGATCCCGACCACCCGCGCGGCTATCAGCGCCCCCTCGATAAAACGGTGTGGGTCGGTCTCCAGGTAGTGCCGATCCTTGAAGGTGCCCGGCTCACCCTCGTCGATATTGACGGCGAGCAGGCGGGGAGTGGGTTGTTCCCTGAGGATGCGCCATTTGCGACCGGCAGGAAAACCGGCGCCACCCAGTCCCCTGAGATTGGAACTCTCAAGACAGGCCATGACCGCGTCTTCCGAGAGTTCCTGGCTACCACCGATGCTCTGCAGCAGTTGATAGCCACCGGCCGCCAGATAGCCGGCGTAATCCAGATAGTCGGGCAAATCGGGTTCGGTCTCTTCAGACTGGACTAAGCGCCTGACCTGTTCCCTGTCGGCTTGTGGTACGGGCCGTCTTCCCACAACGGCAAGTGGGGCCTCCTGGCAGCGCCCGATACAGGGCACCCGCTGCACTCGAACGCCATCACCCAGGCTCGCCTGGAGGTCTGCGACCAGGGATTCTGCACCGGCCAGGCTGCAGGAGATGGAGTCGCAGACACGCACGGTCAAGGGTGGCGGTGGTGTCTGGCCCTCGGCGATGAGATCGAAATGGTGGTAGAAACTGGCCACCTCATAGATTTCGGCGCTGGAGAGGTTGAGTTCACGGGCGAGGGCAGTCACCTGATCGACTGTGATATACCCATGTGCATCCTGTATTCGATGCAACATTTCGATCAGCAGCTCAGGTTTTCGTGGCGTCTCTCCCAGCAGTTCCCGTATCTCTGCCACTGCTGCGGGTTTTACGCTACGACCTTTATTTCGACCAGGCCGTCTCTTGTCTGATTTCACTTCTGATGGCAACTGTCTATTCCTGGGAAGTTGTGATTGGGGTGTGAGTTGTTTTTAGTCGATCTGTCGATCCATGTATTCTGCAAATCATGTGCCATAGTCACAAAGCGGTAGGGGTTCTGTTATAGACCCAAGATGTCCGGCTGAGTGCACCAGTTTTCTAGCACATTGATCGTCCCATGTGTCTGCAACAAGACAATGATCCTGCCAGGATCCACTATAGAGCAGGCGTTCGCGAGTTGGCCATGAAAATGCATGTCTTAGTGTTGACAGGCCCTGGAGGAATGGATGGTAATGAGGTGAAATGCAGATGATGGCAACCGTGGTACAACCATGCCGAGCATAAATGGCCTGAGAAGGCCGGATTTCCCTGTCCTGTGTTCTCTGCTGTTATCGATTGTCCTCTCTTCATTGCCACATGAAGGTACGGCAGGCGGTGTCGACGCCGAGGAGATAGCGCCCGGGATCTTTCTCTGGTCAGGGATTCAAGCGGAGTTTTCACCTCGCAATCGCGGCCACATCGCCAATATCGGATTTATCGTGGGTAGCGAACGGGTGGCCGTTATCGACACCGGCAGCACCCTGAATGAGGGTTTGTTGCTGAGAAAGACAATCAGGGAGGTAACCGATCTTCCCATCGCCTATGTGATTATCACCCATATGCATCCCGACCATTCACTGGGTGCCGCGGCTTTCACACAGGATGATCCGGAATATATCGGCCACAAGCAGTTAGCCCAGGCTTTGCTATCACGCGAATCGGTCTATCTGCAGCGGATGAGTCAGATACTCGGATACCTCGCCAAGGGGACGGAAATGGTGCTTCCCACACAGACGGTTGATAGCGAAGAGACGCTGCAGCTCGATCTGGGTGGACGCAGCATCCACCTGCGCGGCTATCCAACGGCACATACCAACAACGACCTGAGTGTGTATGACGAAACAACGGGGACACTATGGCTTTCGGATCTGTTATTCGTTGAGCGCATTCCGGTGATGGATGGCAGTTTGCTGGGCTGGCTCAAGGTGATCGACGAGCTTGGCAGCCGGGATTGTGTGGCGACCGGCGATGAAACAGCGCCCTGTAAAAAAGTGGAGCGCATCGTGCCCGGTCATGGTCCCGTAGTCAGCCAATGGAAACAGGCCCTCGAGAAGCAACGCCGCTACCTCGATCTTATTGCAAACGGTGTCCGCAAGATCATCAAACAGGGAGGTACCATCACCCAGGCAGTGAAAAGTGTGGGTTTGGAAGAGCGGGAAAACTGGCTCTTATTCGATGCATACCATGGCAGAAATGTCACTGCAGTTTTTGCGGAATTGGAATGGGAGTAGTAGTAATGCTTATATTTACCGTGGCGCATGGGTTTGCGCCTAAAGTGACAGACTTTTTGTGGTAGATGCAAATGGTGAATTTGTGTATATCGTAGAGAGTTTATCGCAGGATATCGATCAAGATTGGCAGTTGATACGGTTTTGATACTGAACACCAGCCAGATATCTCGATCTAATTTTTAATACATGGCGTTGTTTGCTGGGCCGGTAATTTGTTTTCTCATCTAGAGGATGATTGCAATGACAGCTGTCTCAATGAAGAAGCATACAGGCTGGAGAGGGAACGCCCGCCTTAAGTACACCCTGGCCCTGTTGTGTCTATGCCTGATCACGAGCTCAAGCTGGGCACAGGACGATGGAAATCGCTGGTTTCAGATAAAGAGCTCCCTGTTTGGGGATAAAAATATCCAGAGCGGTGCAGCGATCCTTGGACTGGATACACCTGCCAGGGCCATGGATGCGGCTATAGTCCCGATCACAATCGATTCGAAATTCGAACAGACACCGGATCGCTTCATCAAGAGCCTCTATTTGGTGATCGACAACAATCCTTCGCCGGTGGCGGCTGTGTTTCACTTTCCCGGCAAACATAGCTGGGAGACCCTGTCCACCAGGGTGCGTATCAACGCCTATACCGATCTTCGCGCTGTCGCTGAATTGAGTGACGGTAAGCTCTACATGGTTAACAACTATGTCAAGGCATCGGGAGGATGTTCGGCACCTTCGCTCAAGGACCCCTCTGCAGCTATGGCGAATTTGGGCAGGATCAAATTCCGTATGCCTGAGGACTATAATCAGGGCGATCTGTTGCCGACTCAGCTGTTGATCAAGCATCCAAACAATTCTGGTTTGCAGTTCGACCAGGTCTCTCGCTTCTACATACCCGCGGATTTCGTCAGAACCATCCAGGTCACTTATAACGGTGAAGAGGTATTCACTGCCGATACCGACATCTCAATCAGCGAAGACCCCAGTATCCGTTTCGGTTTTATACCGCAAGAGAGCGGTGTGTTGGAGGTTCATGTGAAGGATTCCAAGGGAAGAAGCTTTTCCCACAGCCAAAGTATGGATCTGCCTTCGCAGGACAAAAGCTAATGTATTAGGGCCTCCCTGGAAGTCTTTCAGCTGATTCTGTTCTGATCAAAAGCAGCGCAGGGTGGAATCGGCTTGCACGTCTCTTAACTTGGCGATGGCTTTCTGCGACCAGGTCGAGCTTTTATAGGCGGCGTTCCTGCCTACCGCGGCCATCTGCTGCAGACTCAGGAGTGTGGATATCTGAACATACTCTTCGTAGGGTATGGACTTGGCGATGAGATCGATACTGCAGGAGCACTTCAACATCATCTCATGGGTCTGACCGTTGGATGCCATACAGCCAATCACATAATCAACTCTTGCCGATGTCGGATAGTCATTGCTGTGTTCAGCCTTGTCAGACGTCTCTTCCGCCCAGACCATTGAGTAACAAGAGAGCGTGATAGCGGTGAGTATTAGGGGAAACTTGAGAATCTTCATAGTTGATCTGGTCCTCTGAATTTCTTCCTCTTTAGTTAGGGCTAATTGATTCGAGTTAACGCCCCTAACCTTATATGGCTGGCGTGACCTTGCTGAAGGTCATATTTTCATCGATCAAAATCGTGTCACCTTTTTCACTGGGTACCTGGGTACGTATGCGATAGATGCCGCCTGGAACCTGATCCGAGAAAACGAACTCGTAGCGTTTATTGACATAGAGTTTGAAATTCTCCGCATTGCGATCGCCGACGAAAGGGATGACGACGATTTCAGTACCTTCAAGCTGCTTGCCATTGTATTGGAACTTGATGTCACGAACATGGGCCGGATCCCTGAAGGAGTTGCGAATACGATTGCGGAAATATCCGATTGATCCGTCAGTGTCCTTCGTCATCAAGGAGATATCCCGTTCCAGGAAATGGATGATTACCGGGTTGCCTGTGTAGGCCTTGGCGGGTGTGAAATCGATATGATTCTCACCGCTTAGGAAATTGAATTCCAGATCCCGCTTACCTTCAGCAACCACATCGGTGACCTTGATTTCAACCTTGTCACGGAAACCCTTTTCGCCCTGGGTTGAGTTCTTGAAATCGTAAACCAGCAGGCTGCCTTTGGGAACGCCTTTAAGATGGTCCAGGAAAAAAATCAGTTTTTGCGCCTGATTCAGATCTGGTGGTGGCTGAATACTGGTTCCAGCCGACAGCAGAGACGAATATATCAGTGCTGCTACGATGATAGCGATGATACTGCGGATACGCATATTCAAGAACTCCTACTTCGTCAGACATAACACGGTCAGCGTATGCGTTAAGCACCCGCTTGCCGCTAACACAAGATCCGTTTCTATGGATTGATACTACACATCTATTGCATGACTTCAATCAAGCCTTGCTTGTGAACAGCCCCATCAACCAGGCGAAGAAACCTCTGTTTTCCGTCTCCTGGCGTGGCGTTCCCGAAGCCGAAGCCGAAGCCGAAGCCCTCACGCTGTTCGGATTTGCCCTCGGTCTGGATTGTGGCCAGCTGTTGCTGTTCGAACTATGCCGGTTAAGGATTGAATCGGTTGGTGGACTTTCCAACCAGTTCTGCCGTTTCATCTCGACATTCGCATCGAAATGACGCTTGAGCACGGAATCTTCTGGAAATGTTGGGAGATTCATGGATCGCTCCTCCTTCACTTTGCTTTTTCCCATGGTCCAATTACGATTCTTGGCTCTTCCATAAGTTGCTTCGGTCCGTCAAAGCATACATTTAATCCATTAAATTCGGTTAATAAATTATTACTGCTCTCAAGAGCCGCCGGCTACGAAAACACCAAAAGCGCGAGGGCTTTCACCGGTTGGGATCTGCTTGATGATTTGCAGACTCTTGCTATCGAGCACCACCAGTTCATTATCGAACCAGTTGGCGATATATACCCGTCCATTGCTGGGGTGAACGATAATGCCTTCAGGGAATTCACCGATAGCCAGCCTGTGGGTCTCCTGCAGTTTGTCAGCATCGATTACGGAAAGTGTATTCTCATGCTGATTTGTCACAAAGACTCGTCGATTGTCCGGGGTAACCGCAACCCCATAAGGTGTGCTTCCGACTGCAATCGTGGCAATGACCGTGAAACTATCCAGGTCGATGACACTCAGATCGTTACTCGCCACATTGGCGACGTAGAGCCGCTTGCCATCGGGATCGAGACGGATGCCGAAGGGACGCTCGCCGACCGCAATACGCTTGATCAGCTGGTAGTCGTCGGTATCCACGACGGAGATCATGTTATCGTCCCTGTCCGCCACATAGAGTCTCTTGCCATCACCACTGACCTCTAGGCCGGAAGGTGAATCACCCACCGCTATCCGCTGGATAACGCTGAGATCACCAGCGTCGAGCACGTAGACCCTGTCTTCGTACCAGTCGGCAACATAGACTCGTAAGTCGTCCGGGCTCAAGGCGATCCCCAGGGGACCCTTGCCAACTCCTTTATGGTTAAGGGATTTGAAATCAACACCATCGAGCAGATAGACATCACGACTCTCCGGATTGGTGACATAGATACGTCTGCCATCACTTGATACCGCGATGCCTGCGGGTTTGGACCCGACCTGGACCGTGGCAGTTCTACGCTGGCTCGAGAGATCGATCACTGAAACCGAATCATCACCCTGATTGGTGACGAATGCGAATTCAGCGGCAATCACTCCCTGGCTGGTGGCAGCCGCCGCTATAGCGACCAGATAGCCTACCAGGCATATCCATAGAGTTCGCATTGAGACCCGATCTGTGTTCATTGTCAGCTCGTGTTTATGGGTCGTCCTATTCCACCATTTCTTTCAGCTTGGCGAGACCGCTTTCATAGACTCCGGTTACCGCATCCTTGGCGGCCTGGTCACTGAGTTCCGGTGGCGGATCGTTATTCGGATAGCCGCGATAAAAGGCCCCTTTCCAGGTCACCAGACTCCCGCCTTCACCGTTAGGCTTGATGTTGAACCAGGAGGAGTAGTTGGTGACCGGCAGCACCTTCACATCCACCGACTCGATGCGATAGAAGAAGCTGTGCTTTTCTTCGTCGTATTTCTCCAGCTTCTCAACTATCTGACCGCCGTTGGTCAGGGTCAGTGTGCGCATGGCGCCGACGCTATTTCCGCCATCTCCTTCGGTGTTTGTCACCGCCGGGTGCCAGCTCATATCGTGAAAATTCTTTACAACATTCCAGATCGTTTGCGGTGGCGCGGCAATCTGTTGCTTGATGACCACCTTCTGTCGAGTGGGACCATGGGCGTGGATGGCTGTGGCAAACAGTAGCATTAGACAGCAGAGGAGTAAGACGTTTTTCTTCACTGATACCTCCAAAGGGTTCTTCATCTTGGCAGTGTAATGAGAGCTGAACTGCTATGGCACAGCATGACGCACTAGTTGGTACCAGTGTGAGCAATAATCATGCCTGACATCCTTGGAAACCCTGGAAGGGCCGTGAACACTGCCCGATTTTTCATCTCTTTGAGAGCAGAACCGTAAGAAGTGTGTGGAAAACCTGTTATCTTGGTAATCCAAACTGGACTAAGATGGAATTACCGGAAATCAGTCGTGGTCCAAATACTAATCTGTGTGGAAGGCCTGAAACAGTAGAGTGTGTCACCATTGACACTGAGTGAGTCAGTCGGGGTGGTTGATGAAGCGAATCTGCACGCGGCCAGTGGATATCCTGATATTCGACTCAATGGTATGGAACTTGCAATTTATACACCCAACTCGATATACCGATACAATGTGGAAGGAGCTGTCTTGAGTAGTTTGGAACTTAAGAATAACAACAAGAGATTCCATAGATTCCCGGTTCTCATCTCATCCCTGATCATGGGACTTCTTATCTACGTCACCCCCGGTGTCGCAGCGGACATGGATATCCATATCGCACTGCTCTCCATGGAGGAGGAGAAACATATCCCGCTCTCGTTACTGGTGCCGACAATCGACGATACGGGTCAGATGGGAGCCGAGCAGGCTATCAGCGATAACAACACCACCGGTCAATTCACCGGACAGTCGTTCACGCTGACGATGAAAAAGGTCAAACCCGATACCTCATTGGCCGAGGTCTTTATCGAGCTGCATGAGCAGGGTATCAGACTGTTTCTTGCCAATCTTCCCGCCGCCAAGCTGATTGAACTTGCGGATCTGCCCCAGGCCAAAGAGAGTCTGCTGTTTAACATTGCCGCCATGGATGACGATTTGAGAACCCAGCACTGCCGCCCGAACCTGCTGCACACCATCCCCAGTCGGGCCATGCTGGCTGATGCCTTGGCACAGTACCTGACGTGGAAAAGATGGAAAGAGTGGTTTCTTGTGGTTGGACGCCATCCCCGGGACAAGGCCTATGCAAAGGCGCTTAAGCGGGCGGCAAAACGCTTCGGGCACAAAATTGTCGAGGAGAAAGCCTGGACCTTCGTCCCAGGCGCTCGCCGCACAGACTCCGGGCATACCAGAGAGCAGCAAGAGGTCAACGCCTTTACCCAGGTGGGGGATTACGACATTCTGATCGTGGCCGATGAAGTGGACGAGTTCGGCGAGTTCCTCAGCTACCGCAGTTATCTGCCTCGACCCGTAGGCGGGACCCATGGCCTCTCTCCGGCGGCCTGGAGCGGAGTCCATGAGCAGTGGGGTGCGACCCAGTTTCAACGCCGCTTCCATGAACAGAATGGCCGCTGGATGACCGATCGCGACTATGCGGCCTGGCTGGCCGTGCGCTCCATCGGTGAGGCGGCGACACGCACCTCAAGTGACCAGGCGGGACGGTTGAAAGGTTTCATCATGAGTGAGGATTTCAACCTGGCGGCCTTCAAGGGCAGGCCGGTCACCTATCGGGATTGGAACGGTCAACTGCGTCAGCCCCTGTTGGTTACCTCACCACGATTGATGATCTCCGTATCACCGCAGAAGGGTTTTCTGCACCAGCACTCCACCCTGGATACCCTGGGTTACGACCGAGCGGAGAGCAGCTGTAAACAACAGCAACCCAGGTGACCATTGGCATAAAACTCATCGGATCGATAATAGGTCAGGCCTTTGCCCAGGCTATATACGTTGGAGGAGTCTTAAATATGTTAGCTATCGCTTCGAGACGCTGTTTCGGCATCCGTCTTACATTAATCGCATTGCTCTTCTCTTTTGCCATGTTGGCAAGTGAAACGGTTCAGGCCTACACGGTCTATGTGAGCAGCGAAAAGGACAACACCATCTCTGTGATTGACGGCGAGAGCTTGAAGGTGCTTGAGAAGGTGTCGGTGGGGGAGCGTCCCCGGGGTATCGCCCTGAGCAAGGATGGCAAGATCCTCTATATCTGTACCAGCGATGCCGACCATATCGAGGTGCTTGACCTCGAGACCTTGAAGGTAACCCACATATTGCCGTCCGGTCCCGATCCTGAACTGCTTGTGCTTGGCCCAAATGGAAAGTATCTCTATGCCGCCAATGAAGACGACAATATGGTGACCGTGGTGGATGTGGAAAAGCGGCAGAAGGTGACCGAGATCCAGGTTGGAGTGGAACCCGAAGGGATGGGGATCAGCCCCGATGGCAAGTGGCTGGTGAATACCTCAGAAACCACCAACATGGCCCACTTCATCAATCTCGAGACATTGAAAGTAGAGGATAACGTGCTGGTCGATCAGCGCCCCCGGGTGGCTCAATTCACCAACGACGGCAAGCAAGTCTGGGTCTCCTCGGAGATCGGCGGCACCGTGAGCGTAATCGATTCGTCGAGCCGCAAGATCATCAAAAAGCTCCGTTTTGAGATTCCCGGCATTCACAAAGAGGCGATTCAACCGGTGGGTATCAAGATCAGTAAGGATGGTAGCAAGGCCTTCATCGCCCTGGGACCCGCTGCCAGGGTGGCGGTGGTCGATATCGCCAAGTTGGAGGTTGAAAAATATCTTCTGGTGGGTCAGCGGGTGTGGAACCTTGATTTCTCCCCCGATGAGAAGCGTATCTTTACCACCAACGGTGTGAGCAACGATGTCTCGGTGATCGATGTGGAGCGGCTGAAGGTCAAAAAGTCGATTCAGGTTGGACGGCTGCCCTGGGGGGTTGTGGTTCGCCCATGAGCGAAGCCGCCCTCGCATTGCAAGGCGTCAGTTTCTCCTATACCAAACGCCAGGTATTGGATGACGTCAGCTTTGTCCTCGAGCCTGGCGAGTTCTGTGTCCTGCTGGGCATCAACGGAGCCGGCAAGACGACTCTTTTCTCCTTGATCACTCGACTCTTCGTCAGCCGTGGTGGCAGCATCGAGATCTATGGCCATAACCTGCAAAGCCAAACCCGTAAGGCATTGGCCCAGCTGGGCGTGGTGTTTCAGCAACCCACCCTGGACCTGGATCTGAGCCTGATGCAGAACCTCCGCTACCACTGCGCGCTGCAGGGATTGAATGCCACCGACCTGGATAGCCGCATGCGCAAAGCGATCGACGGGATCGGCCTGGGTGAGCGTATCGATGATAAGGTGAGGGCGTTGAGCGGCGGACAGCGTCGCCGTTTGGAACTGATCAGGGCGCTGCTGCATCAGCCCCGGTTGCTGCTCGCCGACGAGCCCACGGTGGGGCTCGACATCCACAGTCGCCAGGCGATTCTGCAGCAGGTGCGCGATCGTTGTCGCGAGGAAGGCATCGGCGTGCTTTGGGCCACCCATCTTGTTGACGAGGTCGAACCGGAGGACCGCCTGGTGGTGTTGCATGACGGCAAGGTGCTCGCCAGGGGCAGTGCCCGTAAGATTATGCTGCAGACCGCCACGGCAAGTGTAAAAGAGGCCTTCAACAGCCTGACCCGGAGCGAAGAGCAATGACCCTGCTGCAGTATCTTCGTTGCCTATGGGGTATTGTGATTCGTGAATCCTTGCGTTTTCTGCATCAGCGGGAGCGTTTCTTCGGCGCCCTGGTGCGTCCCCTGGTCTGGCTCTTCATCTTTGCCGCCGGTTTCCGCTCGGTACTGGGAGTCTCCATCATACCGCCCTACGAAACCTATATTCTCTACGAGGAGTATATCGTGCCGGGACTGGCGGCGATGATACTGCTCTTCAGTGGCATGCAGAGTTCCCTCTCCATGGTCTACGATCGTGAGATGGGCAGTATGCGCATGTTGATGGTGAGTCCATTCCCACGCTGGTATCTGCTATTGAGCAAACTGGTTGCCGGTACCCTGGTCTCCATTGCCCAGGTCTATCTGTTTCTGGCCATCTCCTGGTGGTGGGATGTGCAACCGCCGCTGTTGGGTTATCTGTTGGTATTTCCCGCACTGATGCTCTCGGGACTGATGCTGGGTGCGCTTGGTTTACTACTCTCGTCAGCGATCAAGCAGCTGGAGAATTTCGCCGGGGTGATGAACTTTGTCATCTTTCCCATGTTCTTTGCCTCATCCGCGCTCTATCCCTTGTGGCGGATCAAGGATTCAAGTCTTTTTCTCTATGAGATCTGTCGATTCAATCCCTTTACCCATGCCGTCGAGTTGATCCGCTTTTCACTCTATGGCGAGGTGAGCTGGATCGCTCTGATGGCCGTTGTGGCTTCACTGTTGCTGTTTCTCGGTGGCGCGATCTACGGCTACGATCCGGCGCGGGGATTGATGACACGTAAACAGGGTGGAGGTTAAAAGGTGTTTAGATCGATGAACAAAGGTGTGTTAATTGGCTCTCTGTTTTGTCTTGGCAATCCCACTCTGAGCGCGCTGGCGGACGGATCACCACGGCAGCAGAATCCTGACTGGCCATGCGAGCAGGCCCTGGTACACGAAGTGCCCGCGGCAGTGGTTTGGGACGGTCCCTCGATCAACGGAATGGAGCAGGCCTGGGAGCAGGAGAAGGAGGTGGAGAGGCTGGTCAGAGAGTTCACCGCCCCGGACTATGATGTGGATGGCGCAGACGCAGCGATCGACGCCTTCTCATCGAAACTTGAAGGGACGGAGAAGGAGCATAAACTGACCCTGCTGTTTGCCGGTGTCATCCAGTCGCTGAATGAGCGACGCAACAAGGAACACGTTGGTATTCTACGCTATGCTCGTGGGCAGTCCGCGCGGGCCAACAGGCTGAGCCAGGAACTCGATGAAATGGTCACGCTCCAGGACGACCCCTCCGAGGCCGCCCAAACGCGTTTGGCCTTGATGCAGCAGGAGATGGAGATCAAACAGCGCATGTTCGATGAACGCGAGGCGTTCATTCAGCACCTCTGTACTCGGCCGCGGGTGATTGAGGAGAGGCTGGGGGTGTTGGCGCGGACTATTGCTTACTACTTAGACTGAAACTCGATATTTAATTAAGTAAGCGCAACCAATCTTCCGAGATCGGATCGGTGCGGCAAGCCGCACCGTTTTCAATTATTGGTTTGCATTGGTAAGGGTTCACTCTTATCTAACGGCAATCCCGCCGCCTCCCACCCCGTAGTGCCATCCGGATACCAATAGACTGCGGTGTAGCCATACTCCGTTGCCGCTCGCTTCGCTGCATTCCACGACATCCAGCAGTCGGCGAGGCAGTAGAGCACGATCTCTCTGTTTTTATTACCCTTTGAGAGTCTCTCCAGGTTACCTTTGAAGTATCGCTCCAGTTCATCGGAGAGGGCGCCGTAACCCACATTGGGCAGCCAGTGGGATCCAGGAATGTTATCCCTTGAGGGAGGTAACCACAGCAGGGTATCAGGGCGATCCTTGGGTTTAATCGGTGCCGGCATCACATCGATCAGCAACAGATCCCGCTCCTCGAGAAGGGTCTGTAGCTGTGCGGTGTCGAGGGTGGTGCCGGACGGGACCGAGTCGGGAACGGGGGCACGGAATTGATCGATGCGGTAGCCGTCGAATGAGAACAGGGTGGTTTCATCTGCAGCCTGGGAAGAATAAGCGGCCATTGATATGAGTCCCAGGGTCAGCATCAACACTGTGCCAAAGGCATGAGCCAGGGCTGATTTTTGTCTGCTTACGGGTGTCACCGTTGTATCAGTCTGTCATCCGCGTCCAACAGGGGAATGTCGTAATCGAGCAGGATCTGCTCAATGCGCGGTGCGAGTTCCTCCAACTTCAGGTTCAACTCATGTTTCCAGTTGGTTTCGCGACGCCTGATCCCCATTGAGACATTGAAGGCCAGGGGAACTGAATCGACTTTTGCCGGCAGTGGTATAACCTTGAGCGGCGTCTTCTGTTGCTTGGCCGCATAGCCGGCGATTGGCCCCCAAATCACGGCAATATCGATAGTCCCGTTGGCCACATCCTCCACCGCCCGTGTGGCGGGTGAAAAGAGACGGGTATCCACCGTGCGTTGGTAGGGTCGAGCCTGCTCCATCAGTCCATACTTGGTCAGCAGCGTGGCTGGCGGGGTGCCGGCAACAACACCGAGTTTGAGTGTCTTGAGGGCTGGATTGTCGAGGCTGTTAATGTCGAGTCCCGCATCCTCACGGTATACCAAGGTGTAGACAGAGCGATAATAGGGGTTGGTGTTCTGCAGCAACTCGTTGACCGAGGTGACGCCCATCACCAGGTCGCAGAGGCGTACCCGCAGGGTATTGCGTACGAACCCGATGGTCTGTGGCCACCAGTGGTAGCGCAGGGTTCGATTCAAGTCATCGGCGATGAGCTGAGCGATCCTGTTTTCGAAGCCTTCCATCGCCTTGTTGGAGAAGGGCAGATGGTTTGGATCGCCACAGACCGTGAGGTAGTCCTTGTTTCTGGCTTCGTTGGTGGCCTTTGCCGATGCGGATAGTGGTCCAAGTGTCAGGAGAATGATGCAAAAAAACAGGTTCAGCGCTTTGGAATAGACCGTTGAACCTGTTTTTGGCATCTTGCTGCACCTCGGCTCTTGATAGCTTGGTTAGATGTTGTCGACATCCTTCCAACGGCTGCCGTTCCCCTAATCGTGGTCATATCACCAGAGCGATGAATATTGACCTGAGTTTGACTAATTGTCTGCAATCAGTTTTTTAACTTTTGGAAACTTGGCAGGTCTGTTTGCTCCGATGACACCGTCTGCGCGCGCCTTGAGATAGGCATAGATGTCGGCGATGTTCTTCACCACATCGACGTTCTTCGCGAAAGAGGGCATTATCCTGTTGTCCATTCCTTGCTGTCCAGTGACCACTGCGTTAACGAAATCACCATAGGACATTATCTTCAGCGACTCAAGCAGTGCCGGTGCATAGGAGCTGCCCATACCTGCCGGCCCATGGCAGACGTGGCAGTCGGCATGGTAACGGCGAAAACCGTTATAGGTACCGAAATCCACTTTGCCGTCTTGAAAGTAGTAGGGTTGTTCCGGGGAGGGTACAAACTCTCTGTAGTCGGCTTTGGATGCAGCTGAGTAGCCTGAGATTGAGTAGGTTAGGGCGATACTCGCCAAAATTATAGATTTACTGAATTTCGAATGCCGCATGTTTAGCCTCATGGAAACCTAATTGGAAATGTAGCTTTGTTGTGGATTGCCGCCACCCACACTGAGTGGGTGGCGGCGCGGGGTTTAAGGAATATCAAGCCATTAATCAGGCAGCTCGAATACAGTCAGCGTGCCACCCAGCTGGGTGTAGTTGCTGAGCGATGCATAGGCACCTACCGCACCCAGGCCAGCTGTCGGGTCGGTCAGGCCTGCCGCCATGCCGATACCGGCCCAGCCACCGAGTCCGGAGAGGACAGCGATATACTGTTTGCCGTTGTGCATGTAGGTATTGACGTTGCCGATGATGCCGGACGGGGTCTTGAACTTGTACAGCTCTTTACCCGACTTGGCGTCGACCGCCTTCAGATAACCCTCCAGGGTACCGTAAAAGACCACGTCGCCAGCGGTGGAGAGTGCGCCGCTCCATACCGAGAATGGCTCGGGGTTGGACCAAACGATCTTGCCCTTGTCGGCATCCCAGGCGATGAAGTTACCCAGATGATTGCTACCAGGTGCCGGGTACATGGAGAGGGTCGCGCCCACATAGGGTTGACCTGCGGTATAGGAGACCTGGAAGGGCTCGTAGTCCATGCAGACATGATTGGTCGGCACATAGAAGAGCTTGGTACGTGGTGAGTAGGAGGCAGGCTGCTGATCTTTCGAGCCCAAGGCCGCCGGACAAACACCAGTCGTATTTACATCTTCACCATTCTGATGTGTCGAGTACTTGGCTACGACCTGGGGACGACCGGTTTCCATATCCACATGGGTCGCCCAGTTGACCGCCGGGTCATATTTCTCGGCGACTAGCAGTTCACCAGTTTCACGATCCATGGTGTAACCGAAACCGTTACGGTCAAAGTGCACCAGGGCCTTGCGCATCTTGCCCTTGATCTCTTTGTCGACCAGGATCATCTCGTTGATGCCGTCATAATCCCACTCGTCGTGGGGAGTCATCTGGTAGACCCACTTGGCGATACCTGTGTCAACGTCGCGGGCGAATACAGTCATCGACCAACGGTTGTCGCCTGGGCGCTGTACCGGGTTCCAGGTGCTAGGATTACCGGAGCCGTAGTACATCAGGTTGAGGTCGGGATCATAGGAGTACCAACCCCAGGTGGCGCCGCCACCGATCTTCCACTGGTCACCCTTCCAGGTGTTGATACCGGAGTCTTTACCTACCGGCTTACCGAGATGGGTGGTCTTCTTCGGATCCAGCAGGGTATCGCTGTCGGGTCCCATGGAGTAGGCGCGCCATGCCAATTTGCCGTCTTTGAGGTTATAGGCAGTCATGGAGCCGCGTACACCGAACTCACCACCGGAGATACCGATAAAGACCTTGTCCTTGACAACCATCGGCGCTGCAGTAGAGGTCTCGCCTTTAGACGGATCGCCATTCTTCACTGACCAGACCTTTTTACCGGTTTTTGCATCCAGTGCTACCAGGGTGGTGTCGGCCTGTGAAAGGATAATCTTGCCGTCACCATAGGCCAGGCCGCGATTTACCGTATCACAACACATCACTGGTATAACGCTGGTGTCCTGTCTTGGCTCATATTTCCAAATGATCCTGCCGTCGTCGTTGAGGTCGAGGGCGAATACCTTGTTGGGGAATGGGCTATGAATATACATCGTGTCGCCAATTACCAGGGGGCCACCCTCGTGACCACGCAGTACGCCGGTTGAGAAGGTCCAGGCAACCTTCAGATCTTTGACGTTTTTTGCGTTAATCTGGTCGAGTTTGCTATAGCGCGTACTCGCATAATCACCGTTCGGCATCACCCAGTCGTTGGGGTTCGTCTGCATCTTCAAAAGTTCTGTATTCGCTGTCACGGCACCTGCAGCAGAAAGCATGGCAGAGGCAGTGAAGCAGATCGCTAGAACTTTGCGCTTTGCTTTTACCATAAGTAAATCCTCGGGGTTTATTTGTTAGTGGGACTGCCTCAAACAGGAAAACAAAATCGATCCTAAAAACAGCTAAAACGAATCGAAAACACAGGGTTTTGCTCTTCCATTGCTAACCTAAATCTCCTCTTATCTGGTACTTTTAAATATTTCTTGTCGCATGATTACAGGCAGTCTTCTTTAGCGACAATGACAAGAGAGCAACTTGTGTGCCAAACGAACTAATCGTGTTACACCTGTTGCTTCCAATGCAGGATATAGGCATGAAAAATGGCAGTCCCTGGCCGTAACAGTCGAATGCGGCTGACAAGGTACATGCCTATTTAGATCTCACCAGGATTAAAAATTCGCCCTTATCAGGGTTACTCCCAATTTTTACATGGGTAAACCGATTGTGTTTCGAGTGTGGTTTCTTATATCAAGCTAACCCACTGTTTTTGAAATAATAAGTATGTGTTTTTGTGACTCGGATTATTATTTTATTCACCCTTGCAGGACCTTGCCTTACTCACCAACGACAAAGATATTGCCAATTAATTCAATGAGTTAACTGTGCATTCGCGGATATTGTCGAAACCTGGCGAATACCGCAACGGGATCATGCTGATCGTAAACTACCGTGAGATGAAGAAATCCTATGCTGCAACTGCGAAAATAATCCCTAGCAGGGAAAAAGATGTGATTCATTTTTTTGCTGTGGAATTATGTTGTGTGTCACCGCCGTGACACTTTTATCAGGCCTCCCGGTTGAGGTTTTTGACTCTAAATAGAAAAACCAATCCAAAGACGTTAGTTGGTCAGACTGTTACAAAGATATGAAAATCGCCCTCTATCCTGTCGCTGAACCCTATGCCGTACACCGTATGGCCGTTGATAAATCCCATGAACTCTATGTGGAAGAGTGTGGTAATCCCCTGGGGGACCCCGTGCTCTTTCTCCACGGTGGGCCTGGCTCTGGCTGTTCCATCGAGCATCGGCGCTATTTTGATCCCGCGTTTTATAGAATCCTACTCGTCGATCAGCGTGGTTCCGGACGATCGAAGCCGCTGGGGGAGACAAAGACGAACACCACCCGGGATCTGCTATCGGACCTGGATTCGGTGCGCCACCATCTGCAGATCGAGGGGTGGCTACTGTTTGGTGGATCCTGGGGCGCCACCCTAGCCCTTCTCTATGCCCTGACCTATCCCGACCGCACCAGGGGGATGGTGCTCAGAGGGAGCTTTCTCGCACGCCAGGCGGATCTGGATTGGTTCTTCCTCGGCATCAGACGTCTCCTGCCCAAAGCCTGGGAGCGGATGACCCAAGGGATCCCCGTCCGCGAAGGGCTGGACTCTCTCATCGATTGGTACCACGCCGCGCTTCATGGCGATGATCTGTCGCTTTCACTCGACGCCGCACGCCGCTGGAGCGAGTGGGGCAGCCAGGTGGTCAATTGGAACAAGGGGGAAAGCCGGGATAAAAGCGACCAAGGCGCTGAAACCGAGACCCAGCGGGAACAGATGCTGGCGAAGGTCAGGATTGAGACACACTATGCCCGTAACCGCTACTTCATTCGGGAAAACGAGATCCTCGAGCGCCTGGAATCCCTGCCCACAATGCCAGTCTCAATCATCCATGGACGCTACGATCTCACCTGCACCATGGAGTCCGCCTGGTTGCTGCATCGGGCCATTCCCGACTCTCGACTGGTCGAGGTGGCCGAGGCCGGGCATCTGATAGACGATCCCGCGATGATCTCGGCCCTGGTCATGGAGACCGACCGTATGCGGGAGTTGTTGTAAGAAAAGAAGTCCGCAAATGAACGCTAATAAACGCAAATGGTTTCTTTGATGATTCCTCGTCATCACGCTCCAGCGTGGGAATGCATACAGCGGGTTAAATAAGGTGAGTGATGAGTTCGCTTCGCTCAGCGATTATTTGTTCCCCCTCTCCCTGGCCCTCTCCCGCGAGAGGAGAGGGGATTCATGGATCAAGAGTCGGCGTGAACACAAGGCTTGATTTTACGACCTGATAGGCAGCTTTCGATATACTGGAAATACGCTTCCCCTCTCCCCTTGCGGGAGAGGGCCAGGGAGAGGGGGATATTGAAACATGAGCGCAGCGAACACCCCATGAATCGTTTTAAACTACTGCCCACTCGCTTTGGGCCACTTATCGGCAGTCAGCCTCTTTGAGTTGCGCATGTTACGGAACACCAGGGGCGCCGCGCCGGGCTCCAGTTGGGTATTCGCCTGTTCGACCAGCTGCACCATCTGCCCGTGATGGGGTGATTTGCTGCACACCGGATCGGCATTGGCGGCATCGCCGGTGAGCAGATAGGCCTGGCAGCGACAGCCGCCGAAATCCTTCTCTTTCTCGTCGCAGTTGCGGCAGGGCTCTTTCATCCAGCCGTAGCCGCGAAATTTGTTGAAATCGGGGGAGTCGTTCCAGATCCATTCGACGCTGTGGTCGCGCACGTTGGGAAAGGTCAGTCCGGGGAGTTCGCCGGCGGCGTGGCAGGGCAGGGCGGTGCCGTCCGGTGCGATGGTGAGGAATACAGAGCCCCATCCGCTCATACACGCCTTGGGGCGATCCTCATGATAATCGGGCACCACATAGAAGATGCGCATCTTGCCCTTGAGTTTCTCCTGGTAGCGGTGGGCCACCGCCTCCGCGGCCTCCACCTGGGCGCGGCTCGGCATCAGCTGTTCCCGGTTCTGCAGGGCCCAGCCGTAGTACTGGGTGGTGGCCAGCTCCACATAGTCGGCCTCCAGGGCGTGGGACATTTCGAGGATCTGTTCCACCTGATCCTCATTGTGACGATGAAGGACAAAACAGAGCACCATCGGGTAGTCGTACTTCTTCACCAAGCGCGCCATCTCCAGCTTGTGCTGGAAAGAGTTGTTGCCGGCAATGAAGTTGTTAAGCTCTTCGCTGCTCGCCTGGAAGCTGACCTGGATATGGTCCAGTCCCGCCTCTTTGAAGGCCTTGATCCGTGCCTCGTCCATGCCGACACCGGAGGTGAGCAGATTGGTGTAGTAGCCGAGCTGGTGCGCCTCGGCAATGAGTATTTCCAGATCCTTGCGCACCAATGCCTCGCCCCCGGAAAAGCCGAGCTGCACAGCGCCCAGGGCGCGGGCTTCGCGGAAGATCCTAATCCACTCCTCTGTCGACAGCTCGTTCTTATAGCGAGCGATATCGAGGGGGTTGGAGCAGTAGGGACACTGCAGGGGACACTTGTAGGTCAGCTCCGCCAATAGCCAGAGCGGTTTAGGCGTGCTTGTGTCGGATCCATTGGTTGTCATAGGCGGTATCCAGAAATTGATAGACGTCGGCCTCCAGCTCCACATCGGGAAAGGCCGTATTCAGGTCGTCGATGATATGGGCGACACTGGCCTCCCCGTCGCAGCGCTTGAGGATTTCGCCGGCGGCGGGATTGAGCTTCACCATCCCCTCGGGATAGAGGATGACATGACACCCCTGCGCCTCTTCCCACTGAAAGCGGAAGCTGGGCGACATCTGTGGGATATCCTCGGCGCTGAAGTGGCTGCTCATGGTTCAGGCCGTGATATTGTGATAGGGCGGTTTGTTTTCCACATAGGCCATCCACATGCAGTCGAGCATGGTCCAGAGGATATCGAGTTTGAACTGCAGCACCTCCAGCATCTTCTCCTGCTGCTCCCGGGTCTGGTAGTAATCCAGGGTGATATCCAGGCCATGGACCACGTCCCGTCGTGCCTCAGTCAGGCGTTTACGGAAATAGTGGTAACCTCGCTCGTCGATCCAGGGGTAGTACTCAGGCCAATTGTCCAGCCGCTTCTGGTGAATGGTAGGGGCGAAGAGCTCTGTCAGCGAGGAGCTTGCCGCGACCTCCCAGGGCTGCTGGCGGGCAAAATTGACATAGGCATCGATGGCAAACTTCACCCCGGGCAGCAGGTGCTTATGGCTCAGCAGATCCTCCCTGGGCAGTCCAACGGCCTCACCCAACAGCAGCCAGGCCTCGATACCGCCCTCGTCACCTTCAGTGCCGTCGTGATCGATGATGCGCTGTATCCAGTGCCGGCGCACATCCCGGTCGGGACAGTTGGCCATGATTGCCGCATCTTTCACCGGGATCATTACCTGGTAATAGAATCGGTTGGCGACCCAGCCTTGGATGGCCGGTTTATCGAGTTTGCCGCTGTTCATCAGGAGGTGGAACTCGTGGTGAATGTGGTAGTACTTCTCCATCTCACGAAGCTTCTGTTCGAATTCCTCTTTGGACCAGGGTGTATCTAATTGGATTGCACTGCCCATGTTCACTCCTCTGTTCATAGTTCGATCTCCATGCCGTCGTGAGAGACCTCGATGCCGGCCTTGTTTAAGGCATGGCGCTGAGGGGAGTTCTGCAACAGGATGGGATTGGTATTGTTGATATGAATGAGTATCTTCCTCGGCTTTGACAAGCCGCTGAGAATCTCGATGATGCCCCCTTCGCCTGATTGGTCGAGATGCCCCATCTCTTTGCCGTGTTTCTCGCTGATGCCGGCGCTGATCATCTCGTTGTCGGTCCATAGGGTACCGTCCACCAGCAGGCAGTCTGCGTCTTCCATGAAGGGGATGACATGGGGCTCCAGTTCGCCGAGCCCCGGCGCATAGAAAAGGTTTTTTCCACTCTCGAGGTTATCCACCCGTAATCCAATATTGTCACCGGGAACCGTGTTGTGGCGATGGGGCGAGTAGGGGGGCGCTTCACTCTTCAGTGGTACCGCGGTGAAAGTGATAGCGTCGATACCGGGTATGGTAAATTGCGTCAGATCGGTTTGGATCTCGTGCCAGTTGACGCCGCGAAAATGGCCGAGGATGTTGAAGATGGGATAACCCGTGGTCAAATCATCATGAACGGCCTGAGTGCAGTAGACATCCCAGGGTTCGGTGTGCTCCCTTAGCAGCAACAAGCCGGTGGTGTGATCAATCTGCGCATCCACCAGTACGATCGCTTTGACCGCTGTATCGCGAATGGCCCGGCCTGGTTGCAGTGGGGGAAAGGCGTCGAACTGTTGACGAATATCGGGGGAGGCATTGAACAGCACCCAATCCTTGCCGTTTGCACTCAGTGTAATGGAGGATTGTGTCCTGGGTATCGCGTCAACGGTTCCTGCCCGTACCCCCTTACAGTTGGTGCAGTTGCAGTTCCACTGGGGAAATCCGCCACCCGCTCCTGAACCTAGTATATGAATGAGCATGAATCGTTATTCTTAGTATGGGAGCCACCTGTAGAACAGGTGGCTCGAGTGTTTACAGCTTAGCGGTTGTTGATATAGAGGTTGATCTCAAAACCGTAACGAAGATCTTCATAGGAAGGTGTTGACCAATTCATCGAAGTTTCACTCCTGTAAGTTAAAGCTAGTCTTTGAAAATGTCAGAGCTCTGCCTGCCGAATCTAATTGAAGCCGGGTAAAAGCTACCTTGAATGACATGGTCATGTTCAACTACTGGTAATCCCGTCTATTTCATGCGTCATGCATGGGCTCGTTAGGAATAATGGCAAAAAAACATTGGGAAATTTTCCCGCCCCCTGTGACCAGGGAACAAGTTGTTGCACAACCACTGTGCTAGGAGGGTGACACTCTAAGTGATATTATCCAGATAATACTTTAGATAAAATTGATAAATTATTGATTATAATCAATAAAAAATATATGACGCTAGAAGCGTCTGTAGGCCGCGAGCAGTGCATTGATTTAGCTTGGCTATCAACTTGATAGCCAATACAAAATGAAACAAACCCGCCAAGTCAGGTAAAAAACTGAATGATTCCGAAGCCAACATAAGGGCAGAGGCCCAACCGCTACAAGTGAGCAGTCTACACAGCCGTTGTTATCAAGACCTCTCCCTTGCCGTCGCAGCTCAAATCACCAAGCCAGCGTTGTACCTGGTTGCCCTTGTCGGCCAGGGAGGCAAAGGTCGGAATATCCTCGAAATCGTGGAACATCAGGGTGAGGAAGTTTAGTCTATGTCTACCGTTATCATTAAAGGTTAGCGGCAGAGATTTTGGCTCCTTGGTTAATATCAGACTACCTCGGCGCATTGCCGTGCCGGTTTGTGCTCCGCACTGACCCAAAATCACCATGGTTCCCGCGATCATGCGCGAGGCACAATAATCACCACAATCACCGGCAATTAGAATCATGCCGCGACGTAGCGAGTCGCCAGCCCTATCACCCGCATTGCCTTTGAGAATAATGCTGCCGCCACGCATTCCCTGGCGTTCTCCGCTGAGGGCTCCGCCGAGAAAATCCCCTGCGTTGCCGTCCAACTTCAGGCGGCCTCCCCGCATACCGCAACCTGCCGCCAAACCCACATCACCACTGACTTGTATGGCGCCGTCCCGCATGCCGCAACCCAGGTAGGCACCGGCGTTACCCTCTACTCTGATAGTGCCGCCATTCATCTCTGCGCCGATGTGATCGAGTCTGTCGCTATCGGATTGAATAACGATCTGCCCGGTCGAATTCCCATTGATGGTGAACAGCTCCCCCGTGTCGACCTGACGATTTCCCAACCACAGGGGAATGCGTGCAATCTCATCGACCTGTTTACCGGCAATAAGCTTCGGGGTGAAGGGAGACATGTCGATACGCTGCGACAGGGTATGCCGCAATGTAAGGGTCAGGGCACTCATGCCATCACCTCCCGTAGATGGAACTGGAACTGGCCCAGTTTGCCGCCATAGTTACCAGCGGAGATGCGTTTGATACCGGCGGCGGCGCCCAATTCGCAGACTGCATTGATCCCGGTGCGGGTGGCATTGCCTACATCGACATCGCTCAAGCCGTTGATGACTATTTCCATGACTGATCCGATGCTACTGTCGAGGTTGGATTTGACCAGGCCCCTTAGGGTTGGACAATAGGCGTCATTGGTGGAGGCCATCAGCGCCTTGTATTTCGAACCGACCTTGGAACCGGAACGAACAATGCCACCAGGAAAGGGCATGATTACGTTGGGCAGTTTGCGCATTGCCTCGATTGCCCGCTCACAGGCGATTAGTGCCTGCTCCTGGGTTTCGGCAAGCACCAGAAAGTTGCCGCCACCCACGGCGGATACCCTGGCTACGGTCTCCTCGCAGAGGAACTCTCCATCCATCACCGGAACACGCCAGTAACGCCTACCGCCGATCTGTTTGGAGATCTGGTAGCCATCACCAAAGAAACGCAGATTCTTCCCCAGGGGGATCCGTTTTTCCCCTTCGATTCCGGCAAAGATGGCCGTGGTGGGGCAGGTCAGGATACATTGCCCAACCCGTGTCTCCAGTTGCTTGGCCAGGGCCTTGCCCGACATGCCGAAGAGCAGCACACTGATGCCGGGACGACCGTCGGGGCTCTCCTCGGAGGTGATCTCACGTTCTATACCCGCCTCCACACCACAACCGATCACCGAGGTGGCGAAACCGGTCATGGTCTCGCCGGCAATGCGCGCCCAATGTCGATTGATGGCGGTGATGATGACCCGGGTTGCGCTCATGCCGAAGGCCTCGGCGAAGGTCTCATCGATCTCTGTGCCGTTGATGATCATGGGCGGTTTTCCCGGCAGGGGTGGACGCTGACCGGACTGCCGATTCCTTCCGCCATCTCATCGTCGGAGATAGCGAAATTGGGCAGGGATATGGTGTGATATCGCTCAAACCAGCGACCTATCTGCTTCTCGATTCCAGGGTCGTATTCAGGGCGAACCACCTGGGTCGTACCATTCACAGGTTTACTGATCCGTCCCTCCTCGACGATCAGTTCGCCAGCCTTGAACACCAGCATGGGCTTGGCGAACATCTGCTGCGGATCCTCATGTTGGTGGTACACGGTAATATCCGCCAAGGCGCCGGGCGCCAGGTGGCCGCGGTCGCTGAGGCCAAGGATGCGTGCCGGCGCCGCCCGGGTCATAACCGCAATCTCATAGAGGGAATACTCCCTTTGCAGTGAGCTCAGGTGGCTCAACGAGCCGGCGTCGGGATTGATCTCCGCCAATAGATCGTTACGGAAACTGCGGTCCATCAACAATCGGATCAGGTGGGGGTAGCTGGTGAAGGGGGCACCGTTGGGGTGGTCAGTGGTGAGAAAGACCCGCCAGGGATCATCCACCATCAGAAACAGCTCCAGACCGATAGCCCACTGCAGGGCGTTGACGAAGTTTTTGTCCCGATAACGAAAGGGGACCACGCCGCAGCCGGCCTCGCACTCTATGTCCATGCAGGTCCACTTGTTGGGGTGGGCATGGATGTGGTTGGCATGCTGCGACATGGTGTCGCCGGAGATGGTGACGGTCTGGCCGAACATGATCTGCCCCACATCGATGGAGACATTGGCCCGCTTGTTGACCGCCTCAGCGATCTCTGCCGCCGATGAGGAGAACTTTCTATCACCCTCGGTACCGTAGCTGTGGAACTGAATGTGGGTGAGATGGATCGGCAGCCCATCCGCCGCATCCATGGTGGCCAGGGTGGAGAGGTAGTTGCCCGGTACACCCAAGTTGCTTGCATGGACGTGAAGTGGATGGGGCACTGCCAATTCATGTAGCGCACGACTCAGCTTGGTCACAATCTCCCGTGGTGTAATTTGGTAGTGGGGGTGGGTGTCGTCCACATCCAAAGCACGCTGATTGAATTTGAAGGCATTGATGCCGCCGGGATTGACCACTTTGATACCGATGCACTGGGTGGCCTGCAAGGTCCAGGCGACATAGTCGTTGATGGTCTGCTGCTCGGCCCCTTCCGCGATCAATTGCAACAGCAGATCGTCATTGCCGAGCATGGCATAGCCACCGGTATCGATCATCGGCGTATCCGCCATCTCCATATGTGCCTGGCGTGCGTTGGCCGGTAACACGGCAGGTTCGAAACAGCTGGTGTAACCCATCTCGGCATAGCGATAACCCGCGGTCAGCGTGGAGGGTGCGGCATGACCGCCACCGGAGCGGGTCAGCTCGGTCCTGGGCATGACATTGTCACGCTGATCCTCAGGCAACATGGTGCGTGCGATATTGACTTTGCCGCCACCGATATGGGTATGTAGATCGATGGCGCCGGCCATCACGATCTTACCCGCCAAGGCATAGGTTTTATGGATGGTTTCACTATCGCTCGGTTTGGCTACGATCATATTATCGCGAACATAGAGGTCCCCGATTTCGCCGTTTATGTTGTTGGCGGGATCGTAGATTCTCGCGCCTTCGAGTTTGATCAGCATGCAGCGCCTCCGTGCAGACAGGCGCTGTTCGAGCGCAGCTTCTGGTGTAGCAGCCTAACCACATGGCTGACCGCTGGCAGGCCGATCTCTCTCAACTTTCCCAGTGGCAGAGAGCAGACCGCATCACTGCGGTACCAGTGGCCCTGGTGATCTATACCCGGTACGCCTACCGGAATATAGACCGCGGGCAGAGCTTCGAAAGCCATTCCTGGATGGCCCAGCACGACGCCAGGCAGATCACAGGGAGGAGGAGATGCATCGGGTGACAGGGAGGAGACCCATAACAAAAAATCGCTCTCATTTCGTTCGATCAGGTCCTGCCATCTATTGAGATGAGGGTCGTGTTGTGGATAACCACGCTGCAGACTGGTGCGCAAGGGGTAGCCGAGTTGCCAGGTGCAGACCTGGTTGCTGGTAATGTCGGCTTGGGTGCCGGCGAGGGGGAGGGCCGCGCTTCGGCTTTCGTTATTGAGCTCTTTCGCCAACTCCGCCAATCCCTGGATGAGGAGATCGCTGTGGGGCAGATCGAATTCCGCGGCGCTCCAGCAGATGACACTGTATTTCGCCGCTTTCAGTTCACTGGCAAGGGCCTTCAACCCATCACCATCACCGACGTCGGGCCGATCCAGATCCACAGGCCGTCCGGCGATAAGTGCACGCAACATGGCGACAGCATCGCCAAGCCTCTCCAGGTCGAGTGGAATCGTCAGGGTATTCAGATGTGTCAACTCTTCGGGCAGGGGATCGCTGCCCCAAGGACCGAGCAGTACCAGTTTTCGCTCCCTGGCTTGATCGAGGAGAGTCTCCGTGGGATGCAGCACGCGCTCCACCAGGCGAGGAAAGCGTTCCATGCACTGGCTGCCCACCAAGAGAATCAGGTCGGCCCGGTTACGCACTTCAGTGAAGGTGGTGGTGAACCAGCCGCTATCTTGCACAACACGAAGATTACGCAACGAGGCGTCACCATTCATGTGGTCAAGGGTGGCGCCACAGCAGTCTGCCAAGCTTAGGATGCTGCGCATGCCGTTGACGTCTGTTGCCAGTCCCGCGAAGAGTGGAGAAGAAGATTCCTGCAGCAGCTCGGCACTGCGCTCAATCGCTTCATCCAGTGAGCTCGGGGTGCCGTCGATCAGTGGTGACTTATCGATATTGCTGAACGCGGTTTGGTAGAAGGCATGGGCCTTATCACATCCATTACGCATCGATTTAAGATGCCCGTTATTGGTTTCAATTTGCAGATCATCACAACTTAAACCGCAACTGGGGCAGGTAACCGTATGCGTTGTCTGATCGATTTTGTTGTTCCACATGCCTGGTTGAAAATCCTGTCAATAATCAATGTCGAAATTACTAATTCACGGGAGGGTGCAGAAACTGTGCCAGCTAAGATAAGTTGGTTTAAATGCTGGCAATGAGTGCTGTTTAATAAATCAGCCGCAAGGGATTGCACTGCTGAGGCTATGCGTCCTATCGACATCTTATCACGGCTGCTATATTCATAATTCATCTGCCCAACCAGGCGTGTCGACAGCGCTCAGTCTCCCCCTCTCACAATAGCGGCCCCAAGTAACTGTTAACTGCTGGGGCAGGGCAGGTGACACATTGATTCAAGTCAGGTGCATACATATTAGTGCTTTTTAATTAGGTAGATAGTTCATGGATCGAGAGCAATTTCCCACCACCTCTATTCCCGACCCCCTTCAGCTGACAGCAAATAAGGTCGCATTAAGTTACTTTTTCAGCAAATCCGGTACCCACTGAAACTTGAACTCAAACCTAAGCACAGTGGTATGAAGGGCAGAACAAGGAAGCAAAAAGGGTGACACGGTATCTCGGGCATGTAAATTGCAGTAGGAATGGATTATGAAACAGGACCAAGGTCAATTATGACAGACAGATCGAATCACCCCACCAGCGAATATACCGTAGAAGTCGATGCACCGGCTCGACTGCATCTCGGTTTTCTCGATCTGCACGGTGGTTTGGGGAGACGCTTTGGCAGTATCGGATTGACCATTGACAGCCTGACAACCCATCTACATGCCGAGCCATCGGCCGAGATCACAGCCAGCGGTCAGGGTGCGCAGCGAGCCCTCGAATATGCCCGCTCCTACATTGATGCGCGGGGGATTCAAGGGGGCGTCCATATCAACCTGCTGCAGACCATCCCCGACCACATAGGACTGGGTTCCGGTACACAGATGGCGCTTGCGGTGGGTACCGCGATTGAGCGCCTATACCGAGGTGAGCGTGACAGTGCGGCCATTGCCAGGACGCTGAATCGAGGCAGGCGTTCGGGAATAGGCATAGGCGCATTTGAACAGGGTGGCTTCATTCTCGATAGTGGCCGCGGAGAGGAGAGAGAGGTACCACCAGTCGCGGTCAGATTGCCATTTCCTGAAAACTGGCGGGTGTTGTTGTTGTTTGACACGCGAGATCAGGGGCTGCACGGCAAAGAGGAGTTGAGCGCATTCTCCGAACTGCCGGAATTTCCGGAACAGGCAGCAGCTCATCTCTGCCGTTTGGTGTTAATGCAGGTGCTGCCTGGTGTATTGGAAAGCCATTTGGAACCGGTGACCCAGGCAATCGGTGAGATTCAACGGGTGGTGGGGGACCACTTCTCCCCAGCTCAGGGTGGGCGTTTTACCAGTCCGGTCATTGCCGCGGCGCTGCATTGGATCAAAGCCCAGGGTCATCCCGGAATTGGTCAAAGCTCCTGGGGACCGACAGGTTTTGTGCTGCTTAAAGATGCCGCTCAGGGAGAAAGGCTAGCCCAAGATCTGAAGCAACACTTTGGAGAGTTCTCATCATTCCGCTGTCAGCTGGTAACGGCACGCAATCAGGGAGCGGAGGTAACTCTATTACGCAAACCGACAAGACTAAGACAAGAGAAGCGAGCCCGTTGATGGAAAAGCCTTATTTGCTACATATGTTGACCGCCACCAAGAATCTCAGCCCGTTCGACGTGAACATGGCTTACGATGCCGGGTGGACGGCCTGCACGCCCTATATCCAGGTGGAAATCGATGAGGTTCGCGACCTGGTGCAGGATGCCATCTTCTCCCGCGGTCCCAAGGGGGTGAAGCGGACAGGCATATTTTTCGGCGGCCGCGATACCCATCTCGCCATGGAGATGATGCAGGCGGCAAAGAAGTCGATGGTTCCACCCTTCGAGGTCTCCTTGTTCGCCGATCCCAGCGGCGCCTTCACTACCGCCGCCGGTATGGTTGCCTGTGTGGAGCGGGAACTGAAAAAGCGTGATGGCAGTGGTCTTGAAGGTAGGCGTGTGATGGTTTTCGGTGGTACTGGCCCCGTGGGTTCCACGGCGGCCATGCTGGCGGCGGATGCAGGTGCCGAAGCGGTGATCGTCAGTCATGTGTCTGTTGCCAAGGCGCAGGTCATCGTCGATCTCTGCAACCAGCGTTACGGCTCGAATCTGACAGGCGCGGATGGCAGCAACAATGAAGCCATCACCGAGTTGGTAACCCAGGCCGATGTGGTTTTCAACGCGGCGACCGAGGGTGTTCAGGTACTCAATCGCAGTCAGCTTATGGCCGCGGAGAGACTGAAGGTGGCCTGCGATGTAAACGCGGTGCCCCCGGAGGGTATCGAAGGCGTGGGTGTCATGGACGATGGGGTGGTGATCGAGGGTCTAGCCAGCGGCGCTGTCGGCATCGGTGCCTTGGCGGTCGGTAACGTCAAGTATCAGACCCAGCATCTGTTGTTGAAACGGATGTATGAGTACGCAGAATCCGAGTATCTCGATTTCAACTCCGCATTCGAGGTGGCGCGCAACTATGTCGGCTAATGAAGGCCCACTTCTGATATTGGCGAACAGCGGCCGCGCAATTGCCGAGTCGGCCCGCCGTGGCGGCTATCGGGCCACGGTACTCGATGGTTATTGTGATCAGGACACCCTGGCTGTGGCCAATTGCTGGTCGGTCACTCAAGGCTTTCCCCACCTTGATGTGGATATGTTTGTGCACGAGATGGCATCCCTGTTTCCCACGCAACCCTATGGGGTGGTATACGGGGCTGGGCTGGAGGAGTCGACAATCTTACTCAATCGCCTCTCCGAAAAGCATCGTATTTTCGGCAACGATCCTTCGCTGCTGGAGTTGCTGCGCAGGCCTCAGCGCTACTTTTCGTTACTCAGCAGATTGGGCATACCCTACCCGGAGGTGAGTTTCGCTCCTCCCTACTCTGTGGGTGATAAAAGCTGGTTGATCAAGCGCGCAGGTAGTTGCGGAGGCCAGGGGGTGGCTTACTTCGATGCGCAACATTCCGCTGCTGATGCAAGCTGTTATTTCCAAAAACAGATACCCGGTCAGGTGATGTCGATCCTCTTTATCGCTGATGGTGAAAGACATCGTACCATTGGTTACAACCGGCTGGGCATGGCTTCTTCCGTGCCGCCCGCACCCTTTCTCTATACTGGCGCCATCGCTCAGGCTTCATCGTCTGATGAGCATCGAGCGAGCATTGAGCTGATCGTCAGCAAGTTGGTGTCAGAGCTCAAAATGAAGGGTATCAATAGCCTCGATTTCGTTGCTAACGACGCAGGGGTCTTTGTTATCGATCTAAATCCCAGGCCCACCGCGACCCTTGAACTCTACGAACATCTGATGCCCGATGGCTGGATCAAATGCCACATCGAGGCGTGTCAGGGAGAGCTGCCCGTACTGCCGATCATCGGTTCCGCCGTGATCCACGGACATCAGATTGTCTATTCGCCACGAACCTTCAACATGCCCAGTGAAGTGGTGTGGCAGCCATGGGTCAAGGATCGGCCTCTACCCGGCAGCAGAATCCTCCAGGGCCAGCCCCTGTGCAGCCTCTACGCCAAGGGCAAGAGTGTAGAGGAGGTGGAGACGAATTTGCAGCAATACCAGGATCAGATTCTGGAGATCCTCGGGATCTCTCACTATCAATACATGGCCCGCAAGGTGGCGGTATGAGTCATCCCAGTATCAATACTTTGACGGCACCCCTGGTGGAGTCCCTGGTGGCTGATGCCGAGATGTTGCGTCTTGATGTGCAGCGTCTGGAGAACGGCACACGTCTGGTAGATGCCGGAATTAAGGTGGCTGGCTCACTGGAGGCGGGTCGACGTATTGCCGAGATCTGCCTCGGCGGACTCGGCAGTGTGAGCCTGAGCGGTAGCGGTCCGGTCGCCGGTTGGCCGCTTTCCGTCCATGTGCATACCGTCGATCCCCTAATCGCATGCCTGGGAAGTCAATACGCAGGATGGAGCCTATCCCACAAGGAAGAGGGGAAAAAAGGCTTTAATGCGCTGGGGTCCGGGCCTGGTCGGGCGTTATCTCTCAAAGAGCCATTATTTAAAGAACTGGGTTATCGAGACCAAGCGCAACAGACCTCTCTCGTGCTTGAAGTCGATCGTCTGCCACCGCTACCCCTATGTGAAAAGATCGCCAGGGATTGCGCCGTCGATGCAGAGGCGTTGACCCTGATCCTGACACCCACCAGCAGCCTTGCCGGCACGGTACAGATCGTCGCCCGAGTACTTGAGGTGGCTATGCACAAGGCCCATGAGCTGGGTTTCGATCTGCACTCGATTCGGGATGGATTTGGCAGTGCTCCGCTGCCACCGCCGGCGCCGGATTTTCTCTCCGCCATGGGGCGTACCAACGACGCCATCCTCTTCGCCGGTCAGGTACAGCTCTTTGTCAGCGGGGAGGATGATCAGGCACAGAAGCTGGCAAGCGAGTTGCCAAGCAGCGCCTCGCGGGACTACGGCCGTCCCTTCGGCGAGATATTCAAGTCCTACGAATACGACTTCTTCAAGATCGACCCCATGCTCTTCAGTCCGGCACGGGTAATGGTCAGTGCCCTCGACAGCGGCAACAGTTTTTCGGCAGGAAATCTCGACGCGACGCTGTTGACAACCTCCTTCGGTATCGGGCCATGAGCAGACGTATCGCCATCTTCACCGACGATCCCGGTTGGCACGGTGCGCGCCTTCGGCAAGCCTTCGAAAGTCACGGTTGCAGTTCTGAGTTCGTTTCACTGCAACAGTGTGGATTTGAAATCGACGGCGAAGGTCAGAGCCTGAGAATTCCCGGTTTCGAAAAGCTCCCCGATGGGGTTTTCGTGCGCGGCGTGCCCGGTGGTTCCCTTGAGCAGGTGGTGCACTATCTCGATATTTTGCATGCCCTGAAACATCTTGGTGTTTGCGTATACAACAATGGGCGAAGCATTGAGCGCAGTGTGGATAAGGGTATGACCAGCTTTCTGTTGCACAGCGCCGGCATTCCAACACCACCTACCTGGGTGCTTGGGGATCAGGATCCATCCCAGCTCTTGATGCAGGAGTTCGGCGCAGGCCACGAACTGGTCGTAAAACCCCTGTTCGGCTCCCAGGGTAATGGACTGCGGCGGATAGCCAAAGGTGACAGCCTTCCCGATCAGGCCGAATACAACGGCATCTACTATCTGCAGCGGTTCATCTCCACGGGTTCTGACGATGCCCATGATTGGCGTGTCTTTGTCATCAACGGCCAAGCGGTTGCCACCATGCTGCGTCGAGGAAGGGGTTGGATCAGTAATCTTGCCCAGGGTGCTCGCTGCCACCCGGCAGTGCTCGAGCAGGAGTTGCGGGAACTGGCAGAAGCCGCCTCGAATACTCTGGATATGAACTATGCCGGGGTCGACATCCTGCGCGACGACAAGGGGCGGCCCTATGTTATCGAGGTAAACAGCATTCCGGCATGGAAAGGTTTACAGCAAGTCACTCATCTCGACTTGACCAAACTCTTGGTGGACGACTTCCTCGCTTGCTCTCACTTCACTCCACTGACGGAGGTGATCTGATGACCAACCTTGCAAGCAAAGATGAGCTGCGTTCACAACTGGCAACCGCCTATCGTCAGGCCTGTCTTTGCGAGCTGGATGCGCTGAAACCGGGTAACGTACACCGGTTTTCAGACGGTCATGGGATGACCCTTGAGGACTTCATTAGCAGTGCAAACGTCAGCGCGGACCCGCTGACCCAACCCGGCCTGGGACTTGGTGAACGCATATACAGGGCTGTCGATGCCACCCAGCAGACGGTTGGCTGTAACACCAATCTGGGTATTTTAATGCTGTGTGCGCCGCTGATCCAGGCAATGCTCGATGAAACCCAGCCCCATGATTCGCTGCATGACAGGCTATGTTGCGTGTTGGCCAAGACCGAACTGGATCAGGTGGTCTGGCTATTTCGCGCCATTCAACTGGCAGCTCCCGGGGGACTTGGCAAATCTGATAAGTATGATGTTTCTGAAACAGCTAACGCCGATCTGATCGAAGTCATGACACATGCGGCGGAACGGGATCTGGTCGCCCGTCAATATGCAACTGGGTTTTCAGATCTATTCGGTTTTGCACTGCCTGTGCTACGCAGTTTCGAGAAGCGTTGGCATAGCGAGTGGACGATCACCGCGCTTTATCTCACGCTTCTGGCACGCTTTCCCGACAGCCACATACGACGCAAGAAGGGGCTCTACAAGGCTGTTGCCACCAGCCTTCATGCCGCCGAGCTGATTCAGGTGCTGGATAAGGCTGAGATGCCCGAACATTGCCATTTACGTCTGCTTCAAGCAGACAACGAATTCAAACGCGAGGGTATCAATCCAGGTACCACGGCCGATTTGACAGTCGCCACCCTCTTTATCTCATACCTGGAGCAGATACTTCCCGCGTTTGGACTAAATACGGGATATACCCGTGTCCGCGATTCCCGCCCGGAAGAGGTGGGGATACAAAACTAACTCTCAATAACAAGTAAGGAGAAACTGAAATGCCAGTTATCAATAGAACGATGGTCGGAGAATCGCTGGTCGGAGATGGCAACGAAGTTGCACATATCGATCTGCTTATCGGTCCAAGGGGATCCGCTGCAGAAACAGCATTTGCCAACGGTTTGGTCAACAACAAGGATGGCTTCACCGCATTGCTTGCCGTTGTTGCGCCCAACCTGGCCTGTAAACCAAGCACCATGATGTTCAACAAAGTGACCATCAAGGGCGCCAAACAGGCTGTGCAGATGTTCGGCCCGGCGCAGCGAGGCGTAGCCATGGCGGTGGCGGATTGTGTCGAAGACGGTACCATCCCGGCTGACGAGGCCGATGATGTCTTTATCTGTGTTGGTGTCTTCATTCATTGGGAAGCCGAAGATGACACCAAGATTCAGGATTACAACTACCAGGCCACCAAGGAGTCGATCAAGCGCGCCGTTAGCGGTGAACCCAAGGCCAGTGATGTGGTCGCGCAGAAGGGATCAGCATCTCACCCCTTCGCTGCGCACGACTGAGGACTCTTTATGTTGTCGTCATCACAGGGATGTGTAGACGACTGACAAGGTTCTCTTTACGAGTCCTAGACAAGGAAGTTGGCAGTAACTGGAAGCATCTGGACTGCAATCCGCTGTAGTCGGATATATGAAAAAAACAATAGCGGCAGTTACCAACGTTTCCAGCGTTAGTTATCAATCGATCGTGGAGGTTGAATATGCGATGTCTTGAATGTGGTAGTGAAGTTGCATCTCTTGACAACGATCATCTGCTTCACTGCTGCTCGCTGACACTCCAGGAGTATGCCATTCGTCACCATCTGCCTCTGGATCTGATTGTCGATCGGCAGCTGCTGGGCAAAAGGGATAGCATCGATGACTATTCACGATCCAAGGCTTTGCCATCAGAGCATGCGCGCGCCGTCTTCAGAGGTCTGAAGTGGGGTGGACTGCTGCAAAGTGAAGAGCAATTTACTTTCGTCCCCGGAGAGATCAGACGGCTCGACCTGCTGCTGTGGGATCTGCGCTGGCTAAGGGAGTACGGATTCCTCTACCGCCAGGAGTACGACTACGCTGACGCCAGCCACCGGGTGGTGGCGGTGAATCGCTTGAAGGTACCCACCGCATACTTGGCTCAGAGTGCCGAGGTACATCTGTCACCGGTCCCACCGCCTGACTTTGTATTGAGTCTGGCCGTGCTGATCGCCCATATCGGAGAGCTGCAGGCGGGTTATCTGTTTCTGCAGTTACCGCAACGGGCGGTTGCGGAGACCATAATGGCGGAGACATCCGCTTACGGTCTGTGCTTCAAAGAACTCGATGCGGCCGACCATCCTGATGGCGTCTTGCTGCGTACCCTGACCTGTGCAGACACAGAAAAGCTGCTAGCCCTGGTCAGAGATATGCTGACTGGGATACCAGGCGCCATACAACGATTCGAACAGCAGACGCCTGAGATGACGGTATCAAAGGAGCTGGTATTCGACGCCGCACACTACATCACCGACCATCCGGCCAAGTGTTCGAATCTGCATGGTGGAAGATATGCGCTGCATGTCAGAGTCAGGGGTCGTGTCGATCCGGTGACAGGCTGTGTGGTGGATTACGGTTACCTCAAGCGGGTAGCAAGCAAACAGGTGATCGACAGGTTTGATCATCATAACCTGAACTATGCTGCAAGCGAGCTGGCATGGCGTTCGAGCACCGAGATGTTGTGTGTCTTTATCTGGGAACAGTTGATTGAATATCTTCCGGGATTGGTTGAGTTGCAGTTGTACGAAACCACCCAATCCTGGTGTAACTACAGTGGACCCACCTTGGAGGCGTTCCAAGAATCGGGCAGTGACAGACTCATGACCCACTTCAACGACCAAACTCTGGGTGAGTCGAAACTGCGTGATCTCATTACGAATAGGCCGCCGGCCCTGGAAGTGGTAGCCAAGTCGTCGCACTAGAGATAGACAATCAAGCGTGCTGTGAGTTGATGAGTCGATCTATCTCTGTAGCGTCGATAGCCCTCTGATGCAGGGCGGTGGACAACAGTACACCTGCACTACCAATTGAGTGAAGCAACTCCAGGTCTTGCAGGTTGCGGACACCACCGGCGGCGTAGAAACGGCTCTCGGGCAGTTGTTTTGTAAACGCTTTAAGTCGAGTCAGGTCAGGACCGCACGCCATACCGACTCGTGACAGGGACATGACGATAATGTCGTCTGGCCAGCTGTCGAATTTATATTCGAGAGAGGCGGGGCCATCGAAACGATCGTTGACATAATCCAGAGAGAGAATTGGTTGGGGAAGTGAGGCAATCAGATGCACGAACTGCTGGTAACTGACAAGCGACTCGGAGCCGATTATCGGACGGGCGAACTCGCACAGCTGTTGAAGATCGGAAAGCCCGTTATCGACCCAAAAGCTGATATCGGGAAAGTCGTGACAGAGGCTGCGGATCAGTTGCAGATTGGATCCTTTTTTACTGATTGCGTCGAGATCGGCAATGTAGAGGGTATCGAATGGGTAGAGATTCAACAGCGCAGACAGCACCTCCCGCAGTTGAGAGGAGTCACAGAGTGGTGTGTTGGAGGGTACATAGGCATGTCGCTTGCCGCTCACTGCTGTCACCACGCGGGCGTTCAATAGATCTATGACGGGTATAAGCTTCATCAACGCGGATAGATAATCATGAGAGTCTTTGTATTTGAGTATATTACGGGAGGAGGGATGCTGGACAGCCCCTTGCCGCCTTCTCTCGCGGAAGAGGGGGATATTATGCTCAAGGCATTGATCTCCGATCTCACTGAGATCGATGGTATCGAGGTCCATACCACGCGTGACGCAAGATTGAGCGAGCTGGAGTCACCGGTTGTCTGTCATATGCTCCACTCTCTCGAGGATTTTCCACAGGCGTGGCAGATGTGCATGGAATCCGCCGATGCGGTTTGGCCAGTCGCCCCGGAGTTTTCCAATGTGCTTAAGCATATCAGCGAAACGGTGATCTGCCAGGGTAAGGTACTGCTCAACAGTCCGCCCCAGGCAGTAGAGACCACATCCAGCAAGTTGGAGACATTGAACCGTCTATCGGAACACGGCATATCCGTGGTGCCGACCTATAGATTCGAAGATGGCGTACCAGATCACAATGGCAGCTGGGTGTTGAAGCCGGATGACGGGGTTGGCTGTCAGGGTATAAGGGTTTGTCGTGACCGGGATGATCTGTGCCAACAATTCAAGGCACTACCCCTGTCTAGCGAGTATGTGATACAACCCTTCATTCACGGCACTCCGACCAGCCTCAATATTTTGGCCTGCCATGGCGAGGCCCTGGTGCTGAGTGTCAACCATCAACGTATCGCGATGACTGACACCGGATTTGTCTTGCTCGGTTGCGTGGTCAACGGCCATTTGAAACATCGCGCACGTTTCCACAAGCTGGGTCGTCAGGTGGTGGCCGCGCTCCCTGACCTGTGGGGCATCATTGGCGTGGATATCTTTGACACCAAGGATGGATTGCACGTGCTGGAGGTCAATCCCAGGATAACCACCTCCTATGTGGGCTTGAAGGAGTCCACCGGAATCAACCCCGCAGCACTGGTATTGGATCTGCTTGGGGATAGATTGTCTTTGTCGCAGCAGATACTCAAGGCATCCGTGGTGGATGTGAATTTGGAGTATGCCGGTGCCGCATGATGCGATAATGGGATGGGATCTAGGTGGCGCCCACACCAAGGCGGCGCTGGTTGACAACCATGGCAGGGTGGGTTCCGTGGTGCAGATAGCCTGCCCCTTGTGGCAGGGAATCGATCATCTCGAGGCAGGCATAGCATCGGTTTTGCAGAAGATCGGTGATAAGAGCTGTCTAAAGCACGCGGTTACCATGACCGGAGAGCTGGTGGATCTTTTCCCCGACCGCGCGACCGGGGTAAGGGCGCTCATCGATACCATGAGTCGCCGTCTTCCCGATGCGGACCTCTCCATCTACGGTGGCTCGGCGGGGTTTCTCAATCCTGCGAACGCGGCAAACCAGGTGTTACAGGTGGCTTCAGCCAATTGGCTCGCTTCCGCTTCCTGGGCGGCCGATTGTTTGCAGGAGGGGTTACTGGTCGATGTGGGCAGCACCACGACCGACCTGATCCCCTTCGCTGACAAGCGGGTGCTGACATGCGACTATAGCGATCATCAGCGTTTGAGCGGTCAATCCCTGGTCTATACCGGTATTGCTCGAACACCCTTAATGGCGATAACAGAAAAGGTACCTTTTGCAGGAAATTGGGTTTATTTGATGGCTGAGCATTTTGCAACCACTGCGGATATCTATCGACTCAACGGCGAACTGCCCGATGGAGCCGATCTGCTGCCCAGTGCCGACAATGGTGAAAAGAGCCAGACCGGCAGTGCTCGCAGGTTGGCACGCATGTTGGGATTGGATCTCGAGGCCACCGATCTCGATGGATGGCGAAGGGTCTCCCGCTATATCGCGGAGCAGCAACTACGCTTGGTGGCGGATGCCTGCGAACGTGCTCTGAGCCGGCCAGGGCTCTCGAATACCGCGCCTCTGGTGGGTGCCGGCGTCGGCCGCTTCCTGGTGCAACGTGTCTGTCGCCGTCTGGGGAGGCCCTATATCGGATTCGAGACCTTGTTCAGCTATGCCCAGCCAGTGGAATCGAAAGTAGCCGAGTGCGCCCCAGCCGTGGCCGTCGCCAGTCTGGCCAAGGAGTATGCAGGATGAGCCCGGCTGTCATCGATTTTCCCTACCGCGAGGATAGTGCCCAACTGTTCGATGCCCTTGCGCAACAGCCTTGGGCGGTGTTTCTCGACAGTGGCCATCCCTATAGTGAGCAGGGACGCTATGACATCATCTCGGCGGACCCTGAATGCGTCATCCTCAGTCACGGCGAACAGACCCGAATCGAGAGCAAGGATGGCACCACGCAGCTCTCTGCGGAAGATCCCTTTCAACTGGTTCGCAAAGCCCTCGGGCCCGTGCAGCAAGGTATCGAGGGGATTCCCTTCTGTGGTGGCGCGATAGGCTATTTCGGCTACGATCTTGGGCGCCGTCTCGAACGTCTGCCCAGCCTCGCTGAGGACATGGAACAACTCCCGGACATGGCCATCGGTATCCATGACTGGGCGTTGGTGGTGGATCATCAGCAGCAACGAAGTTGGTTGGTCGGCAAGCATCCGGCTCGTCTCGAGCGCTATCGCAGGCTCCTGCTGCGGGCCGTGGAGCACCCCGTTAAAAACCGGCCAGTAAAGGCGTATCGGGTGCTCGGTGAAGTCTGTTCGAATATGACCAAGGAGGAGTATCTCGCATCCATAGCGAAGATCAAGCGCTACATACTTGATGGAGACTGCTATCAGGTCAATTTCGCGCAACGCTTCTCGGCCGCCGCCGAGGGTGATCCCTGGCATGCCTATAGGCTGTTGCGCCAGCTCAATGCTGCGCCTTATGCCGCCTATATGAATACGCCTTATTGTCAGGTCTTGAGCACTTCTCCCGAGCGTTTTCTCGAGGTCCGCGGAGGTCTGGTGGAGACCAAACCGATCAAGGGAACAGCGCCCAGGGGAGAGGATCCAATAGAGGACATGATGCTCGCCGAGATGCTGAAAAACAGCCCCAAGGATCAGGCGGAGAATCTGATGATCGTCGATCTGCTGCGAAACGATCTGGGAAAGGTCTGCGCCACCGGCAGCGTAGAGGTGCCTGAGCTGTTTAAACTGGAAAGCTTTGCCCGGGTGCACCACCTGGTGAGCAAGGTGCGCGGCCGTCTGGCATCGGACAAGGACGCACTCTCGCTGTTGCGTGCCTGTTTTCCCGGTGGATCGATCACCGGTGCGCCAAAGCTGCGCTCGATGGAGATTATCGAGGAGCTTGAGCCACACCGGCGCGGTCTCTACTGTGGATCCATCGGCTATATTGGCTTTAACGGCGACATGGACAGCAACATCGCGATACGGACCCTGGTGCACTCGGAAGGTATCATCCGCCTTTGGGCCGGGGGTGGCATTGTCGCCGATTCCGATCCCGAGGCGGAGTATCGCGAGACCTACCACAAGGCCTCCGCGCTTCTCGATCTACTGCAGCGACTGGAGCAGATGAACAACGAGAGATGTGGGTAGTCAAGCTGGGGGGCAGCCTCTTCAATTCCGAGTCTTTGAGTCGTTGGTTGGCCCACCTGGCGAAGACCGATTCAGTGGTCATAGTTCCGGGTGGCGGCCCATTCGCCGATCAGGTGCGAGGCGCACAACAGCGCTATCATTTCGACGAAACCACGGCCCATCACATGGCACTGCTCGCCATGGAGCAGTTCGGCAGGATGGTGTGCGGCATGCAGAATGGGTTGGCTGTCGCCGCGAGTCGTTCCCAAATCCAGGCGGTATTGGCAAGGGGGGATACGCCGGTTTGGCTACCGAGCGCCATGGTCATTGCCGAGCCCGCAATCGGCCACAGTTGGGAGGTCACCTCCGACTCCCTGGCGCTATGGCTCGGCGACGAACTGGGTGCCGAAAAACTGCTGCTGGTGAAATCGACACCTATTCAGGGAAAGAGCATCTCTGTCAAGAGCCTTAGGGATAGGGGCATAGTCGATAGTCAATTCGGCGCCTATCTAAAACAGTTTCCAATTCATGCCTGGGTGATCACGGCAAGGGATTACAGCCATTTCCCGGCACTGCATCAGGGTGATGGCTCATTTGCCACTGAGATTGTCACCGCATAGGGTCTGGGTTCCACGCAAAACCGCCAGAAATGAATCTATATGACTGAAGCCGTCTCTGCACAATAAGGAGGCATTTCAGGGTTTCTACTGTTCAAAACTGACAGATTTTTGACCATTTTCGTTAAATCGAAACTCCTCAAAGATTAGACATTTTTTATATAAATCTTTTAATTCTCTGAATATAAAGTAATTAATAATTATCAATGCAAGCCTGGCATGGCTCATGCAGAATATTAGTAGAATCTGATGTATTATTGCGCAGAAGATGGGTTTATTAGACATTTCTAAAGTACCAGCTTCAGGGGCCGATATATAAAGCATCAGGCTACTGATGGCCTTGCAGATGCAGCATGGAATCCTCCCTTGGATAGGTCGTCCATATTCCTGGCGTGTTGCCTTAGGCGACCAAAGAATAGGGGTTTTATCATGGAATTGTGCGCTGTACTGCTTTCTTGGGTCTTTACGCTGTCGGATTATCAGCGCATTGATAACGAATGTCCCACTATGGAGATGGTCTCCCACAGCTGGCTCGAAGAGCGTGCCTGCTATGGACGCTCCTGTAAGGTATTGGGCTGGTACCCGGGTGAGGGGGATGTGGTCTACCTCGACGATCGCATGGATCTGGAGAACAATATCTTCCATACCTCCGTCGCCCTCCACGAATTGGTCCATTGGCTCCAGGGCAAGCGGGGCGCGGTGCTCGAAAACTGTGAGCAGAGCATCGAGGCGGAGCGTGAAGCCTACTCTATACAGAGCCGTTTTCTGGTCGAATACGGCACCTACTATCCGGTGGGTCGAGTATTGCCGATGTTGCAATGCGATGACTCCGCCGAGAAAGAGCGTAGTTAGAATCAGGTCTACACATAGAATATCCTCGATGGGGGCCATGAGCCCCCATTTGAGTTTCCACTACTCACCACACTGACTATCCTGCACCTGCCCTCCCATTGGGCTGTCACGTATCGTTGACACTCATGTCCCTTGATTAAGATGACGCTTGCCAACCCTGGCGAAAAACCGCGAAGTTTCAACCTGGGTTGAGGTCATAATCGGGTTGATGCAACGACTATAGTAACCATTGCGCCTTTAAATCCCGTGAATTATCGAATTGGAGCCAAATTTGCATAACCCTGAGAAGCAGGTTGACGCTTAGCGGGTGCCCCAGGATACTTGCTTGACCTGCATCACCGCCTAGATACCAAGTAATAGATGGAGCCAACCCTTGCAAAAAGATACTCAAACATATGCGGTCAATGTCTCCCCGGGGGAGTTGCACTTCAACTCCGCCCACTTCATTACCTTCAATAACAGCTGCGAGAATTTGCACGGCCATAATTTCCATCTGCGTATTCAGGCCTATGGCGACAACAATAGCGATGCCTTTGTGATCGATTTCGTGCTCCTCAACCGACTCGCCGCGGAGATCTGTCTGCAGCTTCACGACAAGATACTGCTCCCGGGAGAGAGCAATGAGGTGACAATCAAGCAGGTCAATACTCAGGTTGAGATCGCAAGCTATGACAAGCGTTTCTCACTACCCGCGGTCAACTGTCTGATACTGCCGGTGGCAAACACCACGGCGGAGATGCTGGCCTGGTATGTCATGGAGTCCCTGCTGCCGATGCTCGAATCACACTCGGCCCTGACCCATGTGAAGAGCCTGGAGGTGGCCGTAGAGGAGGCGGATCGTCAGTGGGGTATCTGTCGGCGAGAGATAAATAGCGACGGAGACTGAAGTGGTGTCTTTGAGGAAGCTGACCCGTGGTTGAAAAGATTCTGTTTGTTACCGGTTCCCTGGCTGAAAAGCAGCTGACCCGGGTACTGCAGGAGATGGCCGCCGAGGAGTTTGAGTGGCGGGTGCACAATCTCGGGCTCAAAGTGGCGGCGCTAATGACTGCCGATATGATCAAGCGCCGGCTCAACGATTTCGGCGATGCCGAAAGGATTCTGGTGCCCGGACGCTGCCGCGGAGACCTGGATCTGCTCACCCAGCATTTCGGCATCCCGGTGCAGCGGGGCCCGGAAGAGCTGATGGATCTGCCGCGCTTTTTCGGCAAGCAGGGCAAGGCCCCTGAGTTGGATGAGTACGATGTGCGTATCTTCGCTGAAATCGTCGACGCTCCCAATCTCACTGTCGATGGAATCCTGCAGCGGGCAGCGGCCTATGTCGCCGACGGCGCTAATGTCATCGACCTCGGTTGCCTGCCGGAGACCCCTTTTCCCCATCTTGCAGAGAGCATACAGGCCCTCAGGGAGGCGGGTTATCGGGTCAGCGTCGATTCGATGCAGCCGCAGGAGCTCTTGACCGGGGGCAAGGCCGGCGCCGATTTCCTCCTCAGTCTGCACGAGGATAACCTTTGGATTGGCGACGAGGTGGCGTCGACGCCGGTTTTGATTCCCGCCAAACCGGGAGATATGGATTCCCTGCTGCGGGTCATGGAAAAGTTTGAGCAGAAGGGACGTGGCTATATCGCCGACCCCATACTCGATCCCATCCATTTTGGTTTTACCGAATCCATCCTACGCTACCAGCGTCTGCGGCAGTTGCAGCCGAAAGTCGAGATCATGATGGGGGTGGGCAATATCACCGAGCTGACGGAGGCGGATACCACCGGTATCAATGCGGTGATGATGGGCATCATCTCGGAGCTTCATGTTACCAATATTCTGACCACCCAGGTCAGCCCCCACTGCAGCAGTGCAGTGCGTGAGGCGGATGCGGCACGCCGTATCATGTTTTGGGCGCGCCGGGAGAATACCCTGCCGAAACAGGTCGACAACAGCCTCACCGCCCTGCATGAGATAAGACCCTTTCCCTACTCATTTGCCGAGATCAGCGAGTTGGCCGCGGAGATCCGCGATCCCAACTACAGGGTCCAGGTCAGTGACCAGGGCATACATCTCTACAACCGGGACGGTCTTCTCACCCACGACGACCCTTTCGACTTCTTTCCCCAACTGGAGATGGAAAGCGACGGTGGTCATGCCTTCTATCTGGGGGTTGAGCTCGCCCGAGCTCAAATCGCCCATCAACTGGGGAAGCGCTATGTGCAGGATCAGCCGCTATGCTGGGGCTCGGCCCTGCCGGAGAGAGAGAAGGATATGACCCGACAGGATGAGCCGGGGCCCACCAAAACCAGGAAACACTCATGATCCACGAAGTCATCGTCACCTGCCGCAGCAACCAAGGCGAGAATCAGATCGCTCCCATGGGGGTGAGCTGGCAGGGAGGGGAGGTGGTGATCGCACCCTTTCGTCCTTCAAGGACGCTGCAGAACATCCTTGCAGGGGAGTGTGCGGTGATCAACTATTGTGACGATGTCAGGGTCTTCGCCGGTTGCCTCACGGGACGTTACGACTGGCCCCTGGTCGAGGCGGAACAGGTGGCGGCACCGCGACTTGCCGATGCCCTGGCCCACTGCGAGGTGCGCCTGCTGCGGGTGGAGGAGGATCCGCTGCGCCCCCGGCTGATCTGCAAACCGGTCCACGAGGCCAATCACCGCTGTTTTCAGGGATTCAACCGGGCGCAATCGGCGGTGCTGGAGTTGGCGATTCTGGTCAGCCGTCTGCAGCGCCTGCCGGCGCAGAAGATCGAGAGTGAGATAGCTTATCTGACCATCGCTATCGAGAAGACGGCAGGGGAGCGTGAGCGCGAGGCCTGGGCGTGGCTGATGGCCCGGGTCGACGACTTTCGCGAGGGTCAATCGAGGGAGGGTGCGGTGTGACAAAGCTGCTGGCCAGTGTGGTCGATGATCGGGAACTGGAACTCGCCATCGACGCGGGGGTGGATATCATCGATCTGAAAAACCCCAGGACAGGAGCCCTCGGCGCACTCCCCCTGGCGCAGATAGAGAGTCTGGTGGCACGCACTGACGGCCGCTGTCCGGTGAGTGCCACGGTGGGCGATCTGCCGGCGGAACCACTGCAGTTGACCAGTGCCATCCGGCAGACCGCTGCTTGTGGCGTTGACTACGTCAAGGTCGGATTCTTCTCCAAGCGCAAATTGACCGAGTGCCTGCGAGCCATCGCCGACCTCGGTGCGGATTACTCCATTGTCGCGGTCCTTTTTGCCGATCTTGATCCGCCGTTGTGGCGCTTGGCCGAATTCGCCAACGCCGGCTTTCGCGGCATTATGTTGGACACGGCGGGCAAGGGTGGCGGAGGACTGCTTCAGCAGATCGATTTAAGACAAATCGAGGATTTCGTTGGGGAGGCCAGGGCTCTGGGTATGCTCAATGGTCTTGCCGGCTCACTGCAACGCACCGCCATTCCAAAATTGCTTCCATTGGCACCCGACTATCTCGGTTTTCGCGGCGCCCTTTGTGAACGGGGTGAGCGGATCTCCCGTATCGCTCCTCACCGATTACTTGAGGTGCGTGACACACTCACCCTTTCATTGCAGCAGATTGACCAGGTGGTCGCTGGAGGCTAATCAATGCCACTCAACCTGACACAGCCAAAAGTGCAGAACTCATACCATCATCAGGCCTGGTTCGAGAACCTGCCGACCACCCCCAGTTTTGTTGTCGACGAGACACGCCTGGCACGGAACCTCGAGCTGCTGAACAAAATAAGATCAGTCAGCGGTTGTCGAATGCTCTATTCGATTAAGGCATGCCCCTTCAGCGGAGTGTTAAAACGAATGCGTGGACTGGTGGATGGTTTTTCAGTCAGCTCCCTGTACGAGGCCAGATTGGCTCATGAGGTAATGTCAGACGAGGGCGGCCTGCACATCACCACACCAGGACTGCGGCGGCAAGAGATGGCTGAGATCGCCGAACTCTGTGACAGTGTAAGCTTCAACTCATTGAACCAGTTGCAGCGTCTCTCCTTACACCTTGGCGGACGGGCCAAGGTCGGTTTGCGGATCAATCCCCAGCTCTCCTACCTCGAGGACTCCCGTTACGATCCCTGCCGCTGCCACTCCAAGCTCGGTACACCCCTGCCGCAAGTTGTCTCCCAATGGCATTCGGGACGGCTCTCTGCAAGCGGCCTCAGCGGCCTGCATCTGCATACCAACTTTGGTTCGACTTCATTCAAGCCGTTACAGATGACGGTGGCTCATCTGGAGGCCCAACTGCAAGGATTGATTGGTGAAATCGACTGGGTGAATCTGGGTGGCGGTTACCTGTATCAGGAGACAGAGGATTTGCAGACACTGTTCACGGTGATCGATCATATCCAGCGCGTGTGGGGTGCCCAAGTCTATCTGGAACCAGGCAACGCAGTGGTGGGCGATGCCGTTATGCTTGTGGCGAGCGTGATCGACAGTTTCGAAAGCGATGGCAAATCGATAGCCGTGCTCGATACCTCGGTCAACCACCTGCCGGAGGTCTTTGAGTATCAGGCTGCTCCCAAACTGCTGAGCGAGGAGAGAGAGGGAAAACACAGCGCCATCCTCGCAGGTTCAACCTGCCTCAGCGGCGATCTCTTTGGTGAATACCATTTTTCACACCCCCTGGAGATCAACGATCGCGTGGTGTTCAAAAATGTCGGCGCTTACACCCTGGTAAAGGCCTCCCGCTTCAATGGGCAGAATCTGCCCTCGATCTATCGCCTGGAGGAAAACGGCGATCTGACCCTGATGAAGAGATACGACTACGATGACTACCGCAGTCAGTGGTGCGAGAGCGAAAGCGGACAACAGTCGGCGAAACAGCAAGGGGTAGGCTAGAGGCATTGAGCAGCTATCTGCCCAAGGATTTCATCGAGACCGCCGAGGGTCTGATCTTCGCGGTGGTAACGGCGGAGCTGGAAGATCAACGAGTGCTCTCTTTTCTGCGTTATCGGCGAACCCCCGAGGGGTATCGAAAGCTCTCCACACGGGATGCCGATAGCTTGCTGAAAAGCCGCCATCCCGACTACATACACTTCTCCCTGGCTCGGGATGTGGCGCTGCACGGTGTCCATCGCGATCGGATTGAAATTCACCATCAACCCCGCAAGCGATTGAGGGAGCTGCTGTCGCGAACGCCTGGTGACGAAATCGAGGAGAAGCTGCAACGCCTGGTTGCTCTGTTTTCGCAGCAGGGGATCGATGCAACTGAACTGGGTGTGACGGGCTCTCTGCTGATCGGGGCACAAAACAACCGATCCGATATTGACCTGCTCTTCTACTGCCGCACTGAATTTCACAAGGCCAGGGAGATAATTAAAACTCTGCTGCAGAGAGGGGTTCTACAGCCCCTGGACGAGAGTCTCTGGCAAGATGCCTATCAGCGGCGGGGCTGCTCACTCACATTTGAGGAATACCTCTGGCACGAGAGACGCAAATACAACAAGGCGGCGATCAAGCAGACTAAATTCGATATCTCGCTTATCACACCCGAAAGATGGCAAGATCTGCTGCACTATAGAAAGCTAAGCCGCTGCAAGTTGCAGGCGAATATCACCGGCGATAGTCACAGCTTCGACTATCCCGCGCGTTACACCTTGGATCATCCTTCTGTTAAGCAGGCAGTGAGCTATACCGCCACCTATCTGGGGCATGCCGAGGAGGGGGAAGGTGTGGAGATTCGAGGGCAGCTGGAGGTCTCGGCCCTCGGCCATTTGCGTATCGTCATAGGTACCGACCGGGAGGCGACAGATGAGTATATCAAGGTGGTGGTACCCAAACGCTAGCTTAACTCTGCTTCGGGTAATGCCTATTTGGGACCCAGCAGCTCAATCGCATAACCATCCGGATCCTCTATGAAGGCGATGATCGTGGTACCGGCATTCATCGGCCCGGCCTCGCGAATGATCTTTCCCCCGCGTTCACGGATCTGCGCCGTCGCATCATAGACATCGTCCACTTCGATCGCCAGGTGGCCAAAGCCATTACCCATTTCATAAGAGTCGGTATCCCAATTGTGGGTCAATTCGATGACGGTATGGTCGCTCTCTTTTCCATAGCCGACGAAGGCCAGGGTGAATTTACCATCCGGATAGTCCTGCTGACGCAGCAGTTTCATGCCCAGCACCTGGGTATAGAAATCGATGGAACGCTGCAGGTTGCCGACCCGAATCATGGTATGCAGCATGCGCATAGTGATTGCCTCCTTATTGGTTGCTCGATCTGACTGGCATGGGCAAAGCTGATGATTAATGAATGCAAGAGGGTAACAAATGATGGAGCGCCAGAATACTTTAAATGAGTGCAGTTTACGATTGGCCGGAAAGCTTGCACGCTTCCTCTGCGGAAGGGTCGGTAAGCTGGGAATCCAGCTGTTTCCATTCAACGTGTTTCGAGAGCTCGCTGATTGGGAAGGGTTTGCAGATATGGAAACCCTGGGCATAGTCGATCTGCAACCTTTGCAACTCCTCCAATGTGGCCTGGTCCTCGACAAATTCCGCAATGGTTTGCAGTTTCAAGGTGTGGGCAATCTGGTTGATGCTATTGACTATGGCACGGCCCAGGGAATCGATGACTATGTCAGAGATAAAGGAGCCATCGATCTTGATATAGTCTACCGGTAGGGTTTTCAAATAGGAGAACGAGGACATGCCCCTGCCGAAGTCGTCCAGGGAAAAATAACAGCCGTATGCTTTCAGAGACTGTATAAATCGGCGCGCCGTTCCAAGGGAGATCACAGCGGCAGACTCGGTGATCTCGAAACAGATTTCATGCCCCTCCACATCACCATCTATTATCCGCTTCTCAATGTGTTCCAGTAAGCCTTTGTCACTTAGGGATTTGCCGGAGAGGTTGATGGAGAATCGAAGTCTTTTTTCTTGTTGGTGTTGCTTAAGGTAGTCAAATGCGTGGTCGACTACCCAGCGGTCGACCAGGGTAATCATATCGAAACGCTCGGCGGCGGGAATAAATGCCCCGGGTGGTATCAGATCACTGTTCTTCTGCCTCAGGCGAACCAGGATTTCATAGTGGTTTTGCTCCACTCTGGTGGGTGCTACGGCAACGATCGGGTGGCAATAGAGCTCGAACAGATCCCTGTTCAGTGCCTCGGTGATGCGGGTAATCCAGAGCATATCGCCATGTTGACGAGCCAGGTCCTGATCCGTTTTTTTGTAGAGCTGCACCCGGTTGCGGCCACGTTCCTTCGCCATATAGCAAGCGGAGTCGGCGGCGCTGAGCAGACTGCTGATATCACCACTGTGCCTGTCGATGCCGACTGCACCTATGCTGATCCCTACCCTGAAGGTCTTATCCTCCCAGACGAAATGGAAATTCAGAATCGCCTGACGCAGGGATTCCGCCACTTTCAGGGCATCGTCCTGCGTGCAATGTTTCAGTAGCACACCGAACTCATCCCCACCAAGACGGGCCAGGGAATCGTTCTGACGAATACGCTCCTGCAGGGTGATGCGAATTTGCTGCAGCAGGGTATCGCCGGCAATATGACCGCAGGTGTCGTTGACGATCTTGAACTGATCGAGGTCCATATAGAGCAGCACATGGTGGCTGCCGTCTATATCGGCCTGACGCAGCACCTCGGCAAGGCGGCGCTCGAATTCCCGACGATTGATCAAGCCGGTGAGCGGATCGTGTGTGGCTTGGTAGGTGACCCGCTCCTTCTCCTCCTCAAGGGCTTCCGCGGTGCGCCGGTGGTTGTCGATCTCACCCTGTAACTGCCGATGGTAGACGGCGAGTGCATCCCGCATGCTATTGAAGGCATTGGTCAGATCCCCGATCTCATCTTGACTTTGCTCTGGAAGTCCTGCCTTGTAATCCCCGTTTGATAGACGTTTGGCCGCATTTGAGAGTTTCGTCAGACGACGGCGCACTTGCCACTCCAGTGTACTCCCGATAAACAACATAAAGATGAGCAGTAGCAACAGCAACACCAGGGTGAGGCGTTGCTCCATCTCATTAATATCGCTTAACAGGGGGTTGATGTCCCTGGTTACCTTGAGTTGGGCCAGGGCTGGATCCGCGAAACCCACGGCGAGGTGGCTGGTCTGTACATGGCTAGGAAAACTACCGGGGTCGGGGAGTTTACCCAGCGGATAGATCCGTTTTCCGGTGTTATCTGCAAGCTCGATGGAGAGCCAGTTTTTGTTCTGCTGCAACAAGGCATCCAAATTTTCATAAACGTTAGCCAACTGGTTTTCCAGCAATAGGGGAATCAGGCCCTCGGCCACACTTGTAAGATGGTTGTTCCAGTTTCGGTTTGACTGCTGCAGCATCGAATCCGCTGTATTGGGAAGCCAGAGAAGACGGACATAGAGTCCGAACAACAGGCTGAACAGCAACAGAGGAATAAATAGCTTGACTCTCAGTTTCATGGGTTTGCCGACTGATTGTCAGAGACATAGAAGGCTTCCAAGCCCCAAGAGGCCATGGGGGTATAATCCTCCAGGCTGGCGGCCACCGCCCTGCGCATGGGGATCTTGGAGAGCAGTGCTGCCCCGGTTTCTGTCTGTGCCATCTCCAGTAGGCCTTTTTGCACCTGTTTGCGGTGAGTCTCTGGAACCCGGGGATGTACGCTGATCGGATGAGGCGTCATCGATCTCGTCTCATAGAGGATCCGCAGTTTGTCTCGGAGCTCCGGTTTCTGGGATTTCAGGGTTGAGGCCACACCTCCACCCGCATCAGTCATCCCCAGTGCCACATGGAGGTAGACAGAGCTATGGGTCTGTACATAACGTGGATGGATCTTTAACCCATGGAGCTTTGCCAGCTCGGCACGTATCAGAAGCGAAGCGCCAAGGGCATTGGGAGACGGAAAGGCAACGGTCTTTCCCGCAAGCTCCTGCAGCGTTTGAATCGGACTCTCTTTGGCGACGACCAGAATGCCCTTTAGCATGCGACCACCATCCCTTACCAGTGGCAAATAGCCCTGGGAGTCGTATGCCTTGAGTATGTGATAGGGATTCATATAGGCGAAATCATAATCCCCCTGCATATAGTTCTGTTCGAAAATGGGGATTTTAGGGCTGCCCACCAGCTTGAAACCGAGTCCTGTACGCCGCTCCAACTCATCGAGGATGGGGCGCCAGATACTGAATAATTTACGCTGTTCAAATTGTGGCACGGCACCGAAACTATAGACGATATCCTGTTGCGCTCGTGACAGGGTAGGGGTGAAGGTGAAGGCGACAAAAACCAGCGCATTGAAGAGAATGGTGATTCCTTTCATGACGATATCCCTGATTGGGTTGGGTCAATTTTTTATTCTTGTCTCCTGGGGCCTGTTAACAGGCCCTGATCTCAGTATAGGAAAAAATCCGACACATTCCCTTTTTCAGCTAGCCGCCGCAGATGGTGAAACAAGGGCTGTCAGCTATACTGGATTCGAAGCCTGGGTCAACTGGAAGTCTCATCAGTCGGCCTTCACCCAATCGACAAGCAATCCCACCTGGAGACAACTGATGAGCGGCTCTATCTCTTACCCTGTGAAAACGACTAATAGGGAGATCGATGTGCGATTCGAAATTCTCATGAGCATATTGCTCACAATCATGCTTGCGGCGTTACCAGCGTCAGCAGTTGCAATAGAAAACGAAAGATTGGTCGTACTCCCCTTTGAAATAGTCGATAACACACCTGCCCCGGGTGGTGAACAGCGTAATCAGAAAATGCTGGATATGCTTACCAACTTCATTGGCGAATCAATCAATGACAAAGGCATCTTTGATGTGGTTTCACAATCCCAGGTCAATGAGGCTGTCGATGCTGCACAGCTCGGCACCTATATACGCAACTGTAATCGCTGCGAATACGATCTCGCCAAATCGATGGCAGGTGATAAGGTCATGACCGGCTGGATCTACAAGATGAGCATTCTGGTACTGACCATGCATATCGAAGTCAAAGACGTAGAGAGCGGGAAGACGCTGATCAGAAAGGCCTATGACTTCAGAGGAGACAATGAGCAGGCATGGTTGCGTGCCGCCGGCTACATGGTGCGCGACCTGGATCAGATGATGGCGGAGTAAGGCACCACGGAGCCTTCGCCCCATCCTATCCTATCCCTTGAGACAGGAGAGGGGAGGGGCAGCTTAGTTTAATCGGGAAATTACGCCGAATTACTCATTACCGGTCGGTTGTCTCGGTCTGCTCACCAGACATGTTGCTGATTGTGCTCTCGACCTCTTCTCTATTCTCATTCATTGCACCGCCCGCTTCGAAGGCGGCCTGGTCTGAGGGCATCTCTTGTTGTCCGGAAAGGGTTGGATTTTGCTGTTCGACCACCGTTTCCGCTGTACCGGTCGTTCTCGACGATTCCGCATTCTCTGAATTACTGCAGGCTGTCAGCGTCAGGGTTGTGCTGATGGCGATGAGAGTGATGATTTGTTTCATATTCGCGCTCCTCTGTTCCATGTTTTTTCGGGTTAAACGCCTTGGCTCATCCTTGGCCCCTTCGATATACATTCTTTCTGCTGTTCAGGCTGTGACCTGGGCGGCGTTATTGAGGTAAACGCTTAATAGATCCAATCAATGAGTGTGCCTTTGTTAAATCGGTAATATCTATTTGAGATATTAAGAATTTACTTATATATAAAAGAGGATGACACAGGTATACCTGTCAGATGCAAGCCTATTCGTATACCGGAGAAAGTACTCAGGGAGCTTGAATGAGTCTACAGAAAATCGCGAATACACCTAAACGGGCTTAGTAATCCATATATGATAGAAGCGGCGGCCTGATGGACACCGTTTTTTTAGGTTGCAACAACCATCCTTCCATCACTACACTTGATTCGCGGATAAACCTTCACAGAACCTTAAAATAAGAAGGAGTTTGTCAGATGAAAAGAATCGTAATTTGCGCTGACGGCACCTGGAATATCAGGGACCAGGTCGACAAGAAAACGGGGCGTCGCCATCCGACCAATGTCACCAAGATTGCGCGCGCGATACGTCCCAAGAGCGGCGACGGTACGGATCAGGTGGTCTACTACCACGAAGGCGTTGGCACCAACGGCCCGTTGGACAAAGTCACCGGCGGGGCCTTTGGCAAGGGCATGGAAGAGAATATCCGCAACATGTACCGCTTTATCGTATACAACTATGAGCCGGGAGACGAGATCTTCCTTTTCGGCTTCAGCCGTGGTGCCTTCACGGTAAGAAGCCTCGCCGGGTTTATGAATCTGATCGGCCTGATCGAAAAGGATGACGACTACTATGTACCGGAGATCTATCACTGTTATGAAAAGAGCAAGGGACCCGGCTCCGCGGAGTGGGAAAAGGCATTTCATAACGTCAATGGGGCTCGCCCATGCCCGCCAATCAAGTTAATCGGGGTTTGGGATACCGTGGGTGCGCTCGGTGCCCCTGGCGTCATTGGTCAGATCTTCAATAAGAACAAATACCAGTACCACGATATCGATCTGAATTCGAATATAGAAAACGCCATGCATGCGGTCGCGATCGATGAGCGCAGAAAACCCTTCAAACCTTCATTCTGGAGCCGACCCATGTCCTGGGAGGGTGAATTGCAACAGGCCTGGTTTGCCGGCGTACACAGCAACGTGGGCGGCAGTTACTCCCCCGACGGTCTGGCCAACGAAGCGCTTCACTGGATGGTGGAAAAGGCGGAAGCACTGGGGCTCGACTGCGACAAGGAGTACCTTGACCACTTCTGGCCCTGCTTCAATTCAGTCTTAAATGACTCAATGACCATCGCCTACAAGGTTATGGGGCCCTACGAGCGGCAGATCGGGAAACGCTTAAACGATGGCGAGGCGATCCATCAATCGGTCTTGGATCGTATGCAACTTAAGCGCTGCGACTACGATCCACCAAACACAAAAGGCTACCATGATAATCAGGATGAGATACCTGTGGTAAATACCAGCCGTATAAAACGGGGTGAGCCTTGTCCCGATTTATAGCAAATTGTCTGTGATAACTCATCACGAGCAACTTATAGAATTTTTAAAGTACTAGGTTATTTTCATACGTATCCGAGGGACAGCTCAACTTTTATTCACGAGCCAGTTTCGCATAGACCTTGCCGTTAAACTCTACGGCAGGGTCCTCGATACCTGATACCTCGACCCTTGCCTCAAGGCTCGAGCGGCCACGTTTTTGCAACTGAGATAGAAACCCTTCCATTACATCTGGTGTAATGTTACAGCGAGCATCGATATCGCCGACCACCGGTTGACGATAACGAATGTTCCCTTCAGCCAACACCAGGGTCGCTCCCTCAGGTAACCTCGCCGTAACCAAACCCCACAAGGCCAGGGTACAGATGGTGTATAGAGAACCGGCGAACGCAGTGCCGTGTAGATTGATGTTCTCACTGCCACCGCCAACTACCGCGATACTGCTGGCTTGCAGATCGCGGACCTGGAATGCCATCTGCTCGGCAATAGGGATTCCCTGACGTATACGTTTCTCCAATTCTTCAGCTGATAGCATACTGCTCGCCTTTCAACTCCTATAAGTCGCTTGATATGTCTCACGCAGTTGAGCCTTCTCTACCTTGCCCATGCTATTCCGTGGCAGCTCTGCCACCAGATAGATCCGCTTGGGCTGTTTGAAACGGGCAAGGCGATCCTGCAACGCGGCGATGATGTCACGTTCAGTCAATTCTCGGCTCTCATCCCGCACCACAACCGCGACAACGGCCTCGCCGAAATCGGCATGGGGCACGCCGATGACCGCAGACTCCCTGACCCCGGGGATAGCATCGATTTCGAGCTCAATCTCTTTCGCATAGACATTGTAACCGCCGCTGATGATAAGATCCTTGGCACGACCGACAATTGTGATTCGACCCTCATCATCCATCGCCGCCAGGTCACCGCTAATGAACCAGCCGTCGTCACGCACTTCCTCCCTGGTCTTCCCCGGCATCTGCCAGTAGCCCTTGAACAGATTCGGACCTGTCATCTCCAATACGCCGGTCTCGCCACGGGGCAGTTCAGTGCCATGTTTATCTGCAATCCGTACCGAGATACCGGGCAGGGCGAAACCAACCGTCCCGGCAACCCGTTCCCCGAGATAGGGATTGGAGGCGATCATACCTGTTTCAGTCATGCCATAGCGTTCAAGGATGCGATGGCCACTGCGGGCCTCGAAGCTGTGGTGAGTCTCGGGCAACAAGGGTGCGGAACCTGAGATGAAGAGACGCATATTGCGACATAGCTTGGCGTTGAAGCCCTCACTATCCAGTAGCCGGGTGTAAAAGGTCGGCACACCCATCATGACGGTGCATTGAGGTAGAAGCCCGATAATGGTGTCGATATCAAAGCCTGGCAGAAAGTAAACCGGCGAGGCGCCGAGCAGGGCACAATGCAGGGCGACAAAGAGCCCGTGCACATGAAAAATCGGTAACGCATGCAGTAACACGTCATCCCCATCCTGCCAGTGCCAGTAGCTATGCAGCACCTGCGCATTCGAGGTCAGGTTGGCGTGGCTCAACATGGCGCCCTTGGGACGTCCTGTGGTGCCGGAGGTGTAGAGGATCGCTGCCAGATCATCACCCTTGCAGTCGACCACGGGCGGACCGGGGTCAAGGGTGTTCAGGCCAAGCAGCAAGGAACCGCTGCCGTCACAATCCAGCGTCAGCAGGTGTTGCACACCGACACGATTTGCAACCGATGCCAGCTTGTCATAGCTCCATGGTGTAGAGACAAAGAGCCGGGGAGAGGCATCCTCCATGAAATAGGCAACCTCGGCGACTGTGTAGGCGGTGTTCAATGGGACATAGATGGCACCGGCCCGCAGGCAGGCAAGATAGAGCAGTACCGCCTCGTAGGACTTATCGACCTGCGCCATCACCCTGTCACCGGGCTTGATGCCGAGTTTAATCAATTGACTTTGTATACGGCCGGTAATGCTATCCAGTTCCGCATACATTAGTGATTCTCTGCCGGGGGTCATCAGGAAAGGCCGCTCAGCTCCATGGCTGAAACGCTTTCTCGCAAAGATAAGATAGAGATTATTGCTCAATTGCAGCATCCAATAGGCTGTTTGGCTGTCAGAGTTCTATCTCTATATAAGAATACTAAAGCGTATTGCATATGAAAGAGTGTCAACATCTGGCTATTTAGAGCAAATACAAACTGAAGGTCTAGTTTTAGTGGATAGAAGGTGGCTGGTCTAGCAGGTAGCAAAATACTTCAGCTTGCTGTATGCGCCAGTTGATAGCCATGGTAAGACCTTCTTTTATTGATACCCGCCAGGATCTGCTGCCCCTTGGTTTGGCTATCAACCAGCTCCCTGCGCACTTGGCCATGGTTGCTATCCAGGCTTCCCCAGCTGCGGGTCAGGGTCCAGACGCCGAAAAGATCAGGCTGCAGATGTGCCCGGTAGTAGCGGCGTTTCTCTTGATTGATCCAGACTCGGTTCATTGTGGGCTCCTATATCTCAGTATCTGATATGGGTTAAACTGTCTCGTTTTCCATATAAGCATCGCCGCATTCACCACATACCAGCTTCAGGCCCGGTTTTCCCCAGACATTGGTTTGGCAGTGTGGGCAGTTATAGCGAGCCTTGACCTTTTTCCTGGCGGCAAGTTGCAGTTGTTCACTTGGCACCAGGTCTTGAAAGAGTTCTTTAATGGGCGAGTGGAGGAGGGTGGCTACCTGGTTATCTTCAAGCCTCTCCTCACGCTCAAAATCGACCTCCCAGGTCAAATCCTTTTCTCTCGGCTGACAGGAAGGGGATAGTGCCGCGATGCGATCGACCCAGGGCAGGCCCTTGGATTGCTGAATAAAGGCTTTGGCGGCGCGCTCAAATGGACCACCGGGTTTAGGGTAATCACTTACTTTTTGTCCCGTTCTTCTGCCGCCAGGTTGCCCGGTACTACTGGGTATGAGACCGATGAGATCCATCTTTTCGGCCCACTCCTTGTTGTGGTAACCATTACGGCTGGGACTGCCGAAGCAGTATTGCCAGTTGTGCACCATCTCATGAACGATGGTCTGCAACACCTCTTGCAGATTGTGTCGGGCGAAGTAGGCGGGATTAACCGCTATCTCATGCACGATCTGGCCCCCTGTGTCTGTCCATCGATTTGCCGAGAAGTACCCCATGACATTTTTTTCTCTTTGAACCGTGAGCAAGCAGGTAGGGAGCCGTCCGTTAAATAATGACTTGTTGAAGTGGTCGTAAGCCGCTTCCAGGTATCGATAGAAACTGTGCGTCGGTGAGTTCATAAAAGTATATTATGTATCGTACGATACATATTTTAGGTTATCTAATCACTTAGATCAATAGTGAAGGGGTGCTCAAATTGGCTAAAACAGGGAAATTATCCCGAGTTTCTCTGTGAATAAACGCCATTATCTACAATAAGTGTGCGTTTTATTCAGACCAGTCACATCCTATGATTTGATCTGAATCCATTCATTTGTACCTGTTTAAGTAGTCCGATTGACTAAGCTCCTCACCGGTTCAGGGTCTCCAATCTCGGTTACTAAAAACAAACCAATCGAAAAATTGCGAGAAACGACAATGCAGAACAACCCTGTACGCTTAACCAAACACCCCGGAATCAGTGCAGAAGCCGAATTGGTGCGCAATGCGTTGCTGGAAAACGGCCTGGAAACACCAATGATCGAAAACGGGCTTAATCATGAACAGAAGTATGAACGCATCAAAAGCCTGATGACAGATGTGGTAAGAACCCTGGGGCTCGATCTGAATGATGACAGCCTGATGGATACACCCCATCGAATAGCCAAGATGTATGTCAGCGAGATCTTTTCAGGGCTCGATTACAGCCAGTTTCCCAAGCTCTCCCTGATCGAAAACAAAATGGGCAGCGATGAGATGATCAAGGTGAGTGATATCGAACTGACCAGCACCTGCGAGCACCATTTTGTCACTATTGACGGCAAGGCAAGCGTCGCTTATGTGCCGGGCAACGAAATCATCGGTCTGTCGAAGATAAACCGTATTGTTCGCTTCTTCAGTCAGCGACCACAGGTTCAGGAGCGGTTGACCAAGCAGATACTGGTTGCCTTACAGACCCTGTTGGATACAGATGACGTGGCGGTAAAAATCGATGCCACACACTATTGCGTGAAATCTCGAGGGGTAGTCGACAGTAGTTCGCAAACCTGTACCAAGGCATTTGGCGGTTGTTTCAAGATGGATTCTGCTAAACGATTGGAATTTCTGTCAGTCTAGTCTCCGCTAGGCCCGCTTTTGCGCAGCCGGTGCCAGGATCATTGCCATGGTATCGAGTGATACGCTGAGCATTTGATCAACATGTGGAGATATATATTCTGGACTTAGGCCGGTGGCATCCCAAACCCCGGGTTCTATGGCCCAGAGCATCTCGTCTATCGACAGCCCCGACATTTCACCGCGAGCGATAGCTAGAGCGATATGGACAATGGCCACATCGAGTTCGGATTCAGTCGCATGTACCGGACGATGATGGTTTTTGGCAACGGATATCAAGCTATCCGGAAGGTGCCAGGACTTCATCAGCGCAGCACCTACGTCCATGTGATTGAATCCCAATACTCGCTCTTCCGTCTCCGCGAGAATCCATTCATCACCACTGGTAATCTGCATAATCTCAATGGCTTGATCGGGCAGGGTGAGATAGATAACCAAGCGTCCTACATCGTGCAGCATACCGGCAACGAAAAGTCGTTCACTATGCAAGGCATTGCTGTAGCCGGCTAACATCTGCGACATGACCCCGGTTGTGACCGCATGGCGCCAATAGTCATCCATATTGACCAGGTTCTCGGGAATCCCGCCAAATGATCTGACAGCGGTTGTTGCCAGTACCAGGTTCTGCAGTTCATGGGTACCGGTGAGGGTGACAGCCCTGGAGATGGTATCCACTTCAGACCTGAGAGCAAAAAACGGGCTGTTCACCAGCTTCAACAGCCTGGCGGACATATCCACATCGGAGGAGATGATCTCTGCAAGCTTCGCAGATGAGCAGTTCGGCTGCTCCATCATCTGATTGACTTGAATAGCTACTTCAGGAAGAGATACCAGTTTATCGATACCTTCAACAAGATCCTCAGGGGTCATGGCAACAACACATCCTAATAGTTAATAGACCGGGACTGGAAGGCAAGCCGCGATATTCATTGATTCATCAGGTCGTTATTACTATCACTCGATGGGTGATAACCAATATAGCAAGGACACTTGGCCACAATTATTTCTGAATGAACTTGGTTTGGGATAATTTGAACTTGTTCACAGAATAGTCCGGGTTACATGACTTTCGTTCTTCATAGGGGCTATCAGGAGAGCACCTTGAAAACCATGTTTGGCACTTTACTGTTTCTCGGATAGCTATTTGTTACCCTGAAAAGGTTATTCTCCACTTCAAATTCCGTTGTCCATACAGCCTCGTAAACGATATGACTGTCGATTTCAAGATCAAGTGCTTTTGCGACCTCTGCAGATCTGATGGTGAGGTGAGAATCACCGCGAGCGCGAGCAGGAATGACATAGTGCTTGTTGCAATATGATCTGATGGTCTCTTTTGAAACAGACATGTTCAGAACGGGTATGCTTCGCTGTTACGATTGGGTTTGAAGAGTCTGTCAATTAAACAGTGATGTCAAGTATTTCAACCGCATAGTGCGAAGCATTACCTTGATGGCGAATATATTGGATCGCATCTAAAGTAACTTTGAAGATATCAAAAAACGAGCGCAGCAATCAGTTTCTAAGTATTCAGAATTAGAATAAGTTCAAAGAACAGTCTCGTCAGGTGAGCGATGCTCCGAGCTCCCCAAGTCATCCTTAATCGGTACTTGCCTTCAATAGAGTCCGGCCTTGTTTGCAATCCGTTGCAAACTTGGTCTCAACGTCAAGAAACGAATATAAAAGCGTTCCAAAAGCCATAAGACGGGAGGCCATTTTGCCGCCATGCCCAGCGGACGCAGCAGTGGTATTGCTCGCCACATAAGCGCAAATGCCTCCGCACCGGAGAGTACACTCCCTTGCGACTCCTGAGCATGTAGCCGCTCAAGCATTAATCTTCGGTCCACAGGGCAACTCGTAGTGGTTTGTAGATCCACAAATTCGATTTGTTGATGGGTATCCAGTTTTTTCAACAAGCTGATTTCTCGCCGGCATAAAGGGCAGTCGGCATCAAACCAAACCTTAATCGAAGCGTGTTGGGGCATCATATGGTTCTGATGACACCAAAGGCATTACGCCCTTTGCGATGGTAATCACGCAGCAAAAACTCAGGTGTCTTCTCGTTGCCCATGATATGGTTCCAACCATCCACTGGTTGAGTGTCGACATCTTTGATTCCCGGGCATTGAGTCGAGGATTCTGCCTGCTGCTGGCCCGAGACTAGCCTAATGTCCTGTTGCTGACCTGCCTTGATATAACTCCACGCGAAAGAGAGTGTCACTATAAGAAGCAGTATGATTTTCATCGTGCTCTCCTCATACATGTTAACAACTTTATCCCTCCTCAGACCCCGCTCCTAAGAGGAGGGGGGGGTATGAAGAGTCTTTTCATCTATTTCACTAATGTGCGATAGCTGTGCCAGGTTGCGTAACCTAAAACAGGGAAGATGACAGCCAGGCCGATAAAGGCGGTCGCAATGCCAATGGCCGTCAAGGCAACGATAACCAATGCCCACACGGTCATAGCACCTGGATTTGCAGTAACCGCACGATAGCTGGTCTGCATAGAGGTGATAAAATCTGCATCTTTGTCAAGAATCATGGGTATTGCCACGGCACTGACGATAAAGACGGCGGACACCAGGAGAAATCCCATGCCGGCAAAGAAGGAGAGGGTGATCCAGCCGTCGGCACTGCTCAGCATACTTGTGTAGGCTTCTATTGACGGACTCAGGGTGTTGAATTTAACGGCGAATACCAGTGCCGAGACGCGAACCCATGCCGCCATCACCAGTGATAGCATGAGAGCGAACAGTGCCAGATAAGATGCCCGTTCCATGAGCAGCTTGACACTTCCGCGAATTGTGGGTGCTCTGCCTTGCTCCATGTCCCGGCTGGCGGCATAGAGTCCGGATGCCATAAATGGCCCAAGTACCACGAGTCCCGTGAGAAAGGCGATTGCATACCAGGGCAGGGTAAGAGCGAGTAAAAACGCCCCCGCGGTGGCAGCTGCAAATAGAGCGCCGTAGAGCAGACTCAGCCCCGGGGCCTTGTTGAAATCGTTGACCCCCGCACCTAGCCATTGAAATGGTGTCAACGCACCCAGATGGGCGGTCATTTCGGGTTGTCGGGATTGCTCTTGTAGATATTGCATTTCAGCAGTAGTTGTAGACATCGGTAGTATCCTCATCTGGAATTGTTAAGTCTTGATGTGTCTTTACTTGTCCATAATTTGTACTGGACATGTTTGTAACATAAACTACAATTCGTTTTATTCAAGAAAATATTCAGCGAAAACAACCAATTCCACGAATACTAAGTGGTTATAACTGGACAAAATATGGACAATATCAGCAAGATCAATGAAAACCAGACCTACAGAATAGGCGCTGTTTCTCGACTAACCGGTGTGGCGCAAGACACATTGAGGGTTTGGGAACGTCGCTATGGCACGGTGGTTCCTACGAGATCGAAGGCAGGAAGACGGATTTACAGTCAGGACGATATCTCGCGACTCACCCTGATCAAGCGTTTGGTGGATCGAGGTGACGCAATTAGCAGCGTTGCCAATCTGACTCTGGAGCAATTACAGGCAAGGGTCACTCAAGCCGGGACACCGACCGCCATGGCTAGCATGGACGAACCCTATCGTTTGGCACTATTGGGTGATATCCAGGCAAACAAGCTAGCCAGCGAATTAAGAAAAGACGAAGGTCTGGTTGTTACAGCTCTCCATCAAGATAAGGAGCGCTTTCTTGAAGAGGTGTCCGGGTTGGAAGTGGACCTGATCATTCTCGAGTACTCAACCCTGATGCCGGTCCATGTAAAAGAGATAGGGGAGTTACTGCAAAAGTCCGGGGCCACAAGGGCATTGATTGTCTACGGCTTCTCCAATAGCCCCACATTAGCGCAACTCGAGTCGGAGCGCATAATACCGCTACGCATGCCAGTGGCCATCCCCGAGATCAGGCGTCTGTGCCACACGCTTCATGCTCGGCCTGAAGTATCGAGCATGAGTACGGTGGAGGGTGTTGAATTGAGTGGAGACATACCGCCGCGTAGATATAACGATGCTGAGTTGGCCAAAGTGGCTGCGGCATCGGTCAGTGTGCGTTGCGAATGCCCACATCATCTGGTCGATATCATTGCGAGTCTGAGTGCTTTCGAAGAGTACAGTCAACAGTGCGAGATACTAAATGGGGATGATGCAGCTTTACATGCCATGCTGCATGCGGCCACCGCACGGGCACGCTCAATCATCGAGGCTTCACTGGAGCGGGTGATTGAAATTGATGGTATAGATCTGGCTGAGTAGTGCGGGCGTAACCAAGGCGGGCTGTGGTAAAAAAACCTCGTGTCGGCGCGAACTATAAAAGATCGCCCGACACAAGGTCGAGTTTAGGGCCGTTTCGGTGTGGTGTAGTCGACCTCTTTCTGGAAGGAGTCCCAGATGGTCTCGTAGCCAACGAAACCTTTTTCATTGGCTTCTTTCTGGCGGGTTGTTACAAAACGCGCTTTACCTTCAGGAACCTTAGGTCTAGTTTTGGTTTGTCCACTCATAAATCACCTTTATAGTTAAGTTTTCGAGACATTCACTACAACTATTTGCAGATGACAATGACTCGTGAATCACAGCAATGAAATTATCATTTTGGGTAGTGGATTATATAGGATAATTTAACCGGTAACCAGCCACAGTTTGCAAGCCAGGTTATTGAATTAATAGTACTTATCCATAACATAAAATAACTGATCCAGGCGCTGATTTCCGCTAAAATCCATGGTTTTTTGTGCCCTTATCCGTTAAACACAGGAGCGCCAGCTATGCCGCAGTATATCTTTGTCTATTTGGGAGGCAACTATCCTTCCAGCCCCGAAGAGGGGCAAAAGCATTTCGAAAAGTACCAACAGTGGTTATCGTCCCTGGGTGACGCTGTAGTGAGTCCGGCAATCCCCTTCAAAGATACCCATACGGTACAAAATGACGGTAGTGCAGCGCCAGGCAGCGTAACGGCGATGTCCGGCCTCAGTATTATCAGAATGGGCTCGATGGCGGAGGCCCTCGCTGCCGCGCAAGCATGTCCGTTTCTGGAGATTGGCGGCACGCTGGAAGTATCAGAGATGATTGAGATGTCAGGCGGTTCGAAACAGGAGCATGGCAAAGTTCAGTAATGAGATTCATCTGTTATCCTGACTGGCGTGATCTGCCGGCCAGTGTCGACCAGCTTTTTGCAAGCAGTGAAAGAGAGAGCATCTTTTTTTCCCGGCCATGGTTTGAGAACCTGCGGGAAAATGGTCTCGAACAAGGCAAGACGATCTTATTGGCCTGTGTGGTCGATGGGGATAGGGTGCTTGCCCTGCTGCCCCTGTCACAACAGGATAGTGAGCACTGTTTTCCACTGAAACATCTATATACGTCGCTCTACACGCTACTGCTCGAGACGAACAGGCAGCAGCAGATACTGGCATGCCTGATTGAAGGCTTGAGACAGTTGCCAGTTCATTCTCTGCAACTGGACCCTGTTGCCGATGATGACCAAAACCTAGATGCCCTGCAGCAGGCGATGGAGTCTTGCGGCTATGCATGTCATCGGTATTTCCGCTTCTATAACTGGATCCACCGCACAGAGGGCGAATCGTTTGCTGACTATATGGCGACCCGTCCATCCAGGGTCAGAAACACCGTCAAGCGCAAGCAGCGTAAACTGCATCGCGAGCAGGGTTATGAGATTCGTCTCTTTACCGACAACCACTTGGATCAGGCATTGGCCGATTTTCGCACGGCTTATAATGCCAGTTGGAAGGCCAATGAAGTCTTCGAGCCCTTTGTCGATGGTCTCGCCAGGCGTTTTTCTGCGTGTGGATGGCTAAGGCTCGCAATTCTCTATATCAACAATAAGCCTGCGGCCGCTCAATTCTGGTTCGTCGCCCACGGCAAGGCGAGCATCTTCAAACTGGCCTATGATGAGGCATGGAAGCGATACTCTCCCGGCTCCATTCTGATCGCCTATCTCATGCAGCATGTGATCGACGTCGATAGGGTCGAAGAGATCGACTTTCTCATGGGGAACGACGCCTACAAACAGGACTGGATGTCGGAGCGCCGTCAGCGCTGGCGATTGAGCTGCATCGACAATGTCCCGCAAGAGAGCAGGGCGTTCAATCCAATGATGGCGCTTTGGGGAGTGCTGAAAAGCCTGAAACAGAAAGTGTATAATTAATCTTTTTGCGAATTTTAAAGAAATCCAATATGCAACAAATACTTGATATCGAGAAATTTGAACAGCTGCAAGAGATTCTGGTGCGGGAACTCATCGAACAGATTCGATTCAAACTGGCACAGGGCGGGGTGACCGGCGATAAATTAAGAGAGCTGACCGGTGAGATCGCATTCAGCGTCACCAGCACCATAGATGGTCAGGCGAATATCGAACAAGATGGCCTTGAGGTTCATCCCTATCTCGCTTTTATCGGTTCAGAGCGGGAGATCATCCATTGTGGCGAAAACTCTTTTGGTCACGAGTATGTCGCTGATTTGATAAGTCAACTCTTCAAATAGTGTTAACAGGCCCTAGTAAAGACATCGATATGACAATGAAGCTCATACAGAAAGATCTTATTAAAGGCACTCAGGAGTTTGAGTTGGTCGATGACCATGTCAAGGTTCGTATCAAGGCGCCATTCAAAAAAGAGGAGACATTGACGGTGATGCTGACAGTGCTGGATCCAGAGCCGGTGATCAGCAAGTCATTTCTGCATTTCAATAGCCGCGTCAACGCTGAACCTCTGCTATCACTCTTCCTGGGCAAACCGAATACCGAAGCATTCAACGGGTTTGTCAACGCACTCAAGCAGAAGGCTTTCGAGGAATTCAACGCCTTTGCCGGACTTCAGTCCGGCCCCGGGCCGGCGGCGAAGAGTCCGAGTCAATACGGTGAGCCCACGGAGTTCGATGAAGCTGAGCAGGTCCAGCTAACAAAGAACCGGGAGCATATAAAAGCGGAGAGAATCGACGAGACGATTCAACTGCTGAAGCAACATCTGGAGTTGGATGATATCAGGCCTCTGGTCTCGGCCCTGGAGGCGCTGAAAGCGGACACCAACAGCGACACGCTACTGATGCAGGTGCTGCATGCCTTCAATGAACTGGGCCCATACCAGGGCGCCGTTTTGACCTACGCACCCTATGTCAGCATCCTGCTCTATGACGATCCGTTCAGTAATATGTAACTAGTGTCCGGCCATAAACTACGAGTATTTCACTCTCCCCCGGCGCCTGACGGTTATCTTTCTCCGACGCCCCAACAGCACATCCCTGTGCTGACGGGGCTTACGCGGCATCCATGCCGCTACTCCGAAAGACAACCGTCAGTCGCCTACCAGTGTTCATGTGGTTTCTGGACGGACACTTACTAGTGGCCATTTGGGTGGGCTCTGGAAGCGTAAATATTATGATGAAGGAGTACTAGATCGGTACGATCTTGTCACTGTCCACATCGATATCCGGCCCGTTAACCACCTTGGTTCCCGCTTCAATCTCTTGTTCGGTGGCATCTCTGACGGTCAGGATTTCCAATCTGAAGATAAGATCTCTACCGCAAAGAGGGTTGTTTCCGTCAACGGTGAGGGTTTTGTCGTCCATGCGGGTGACGATGAACTCCCGGGGTTCCCCTTTGTCGTTTTCCATCAGAATCTTCATGCCGATTTCGCGGAACTCTTGCGGCACGTTCTCGATGTGATCGGTAAACACCAGGCCTTCGTCACGGGGACCGTAGATCAGGTTACCGTCGATGGGAACTTCGATGACATCCCCTTCAGCCTTGCCTTCCAGCTGGGCGGTGACCTGGGTGGCGAGCACCTGATCCGCGCCATGCACGTAGCTTATGGGGTATTCCACCGTTGATAAAAGCTGTCCGGTTTTCTCGTCAAGAACCTTGTAGTTCAGTTCCACGAGCTTGTTATGCTGTATGATATCTTTCATGGCCGCTTAAAAAATCGATGCTGCAAATATCTTCGGTTCGCCTCTTTCATAACCGACCACCATCCGGCCCAGCCATTCACCTTCGCGCTTGGTGCTGCGGACTCTGAACAGAAAGGTCACATGCTCGCCGCGGCGGATGAAGCCGAGGAAATCGTAGTTGCTATCGAGATTCCGGGTAAGTTCGCTTTTGGCAAACTGATTACCCAGTTCCACTTCATTCAGGCCGAGGAGCAGATCGTAGGAAAAGTTCTGGATGAATTTTCCATACTGCCCCTTGTTGGAATACTTGATCAGGTCCTCCCACCAGGGGATACCCAAGGTCAGAAGCTCTTCGTCTGTGTTGTCAATTATATTCATCTGTTGCTCTGTGTTTCGCAAAGGTCAGAAATAATTCGCCGTTAAAGAAGACAAAAGTCTGATATTTCATATAGATGCCCCATCTTTCTCAGGCATGCTATTGATGGACGATTCTCTCTTTATACAAGAAATCCAGTGACATACAAATAAAAAAAGAGGCCAACAATTATATTGGCCTCTTTAATTAAAGCCAAACAGAAGACCCAATGGGGGACTCCTGTTTGGTATTTTTTATTGGCTAGGCAGTCGCCTTTTCCTTAGCTTTCAGTTCTGCCAGCGCTTTATCTTCGATATCACCGACCAGGTGATACAGAGGCGCTTTTTCCATCGTGTATTCACCGGTCTGCGGATCACGACGGGAGACAGTCAGTACATGCCAGTTGTCGTCATCCACCTTCAGCGCGTCACCACGGTAGTAGTAACCGGGCCAACGGGTCTCCTTACGGAACAGGGTGTGCTGAATAACAGCCTCGGAAGCGAGATGACGATGCTTCAACTCCCACGCACGCAGCAGTTCGTGGATGTTCTCGGCGGCCACCTTCTCCAGATCCTCTTCCAGGGTCTTCATCTTCTTCAGGCCGATGTGCAGCAGCTTCTCGTTGGTCATGTAGTTGACCGTTACACCACCCGCATACTCGTCCATCAGCTTCTGCAGACGGTCCAGACCCTGACGGGGGTTGATGTAGTTGGGGTTAACGCTGCCGGCAACGATCTCGTTTCGATAGATCTTGTAGTGTTCCATCGGCTTGTAGATCTCAGCCTTGCGACGATCGATCTGCTCTTCCGAGACGCGGATGCCCGCGGCCTTGCCGTCGTCGATGTACTTACAGGCAGCCTTGGCGGCCAGACGACCCTCGGTGAATGAACCGGAGGAGAAGGCGTGGGGTGTACCGCCAACCGCGTCACCGGCGCCGAACAGGCCTTCGACGGTGGTCATGCGGTTGTAGCCCCAGAAGTACTCGTCAGGTGAGAGATCTTCAGGACCGGAGCACCAGGCACCACAGCCGGTGGCGTGGGAACCCATGACGTAAGGCTCAGAGGTGGTCAGCTCAGGGTTCTCATACTTGGGGTTAACATCGGTTGCAGCCCAAAGTACGGCCTGACCGACGGTCATGCCCAGGAAGTTGTGCCAGCCGATCTCTTCCAGATGGGGATCCTGGAAGGCTTCCATGGTCACCATGTGGATAGGACCACGACCTGCATTGACCTCATTGATCAGCGCATGGTTACGCAGACAAGTCGGAATAGGGCGATGGGTGGCATGGGAGAGCTCTGGGTCCAGATACTCTTTACCGACCATCTTCTGCAGCTCTGGGAACCAGTTCGACTCGTACTCTTCACCGTTGCAGTTCTGGGTGTAGGTCTTCAGATGCAGGAAGTAAGCACCAACCGGGCCGTAACCATCTTTGAAACGGGCCAGAACGATACGATTCTCCATCTGGGTCATCTTGGCGCCAGCACCGATCATCAGACCGTAAGCGGAACCGGAAGACCAGGGGGCATACCAGACACGACCGGCACCCTCACCAACGGAGCGGGGCTTGAAGATGTTGGAAGCACCACCGGCGCCGACAACAACGGTCTTGGATTTGAATACGTGGTAGTCACCGGTACGGACGTTGAAGCCAACAGCGCCGGCAACGCGGTTCTCTTTGGCCTCATCCATCAGCAGGTGGGTCACACAGATACGGTTGTAGACCTTGTCGGCAGACTTCTTGGCAGCCTCAGCCACCAGCGGCTTGTAGGACTCACCATGAATCATGATCTGCCAGCGACCCTCACGCAGGTAGGATCCGGTCTTGGGGTTGCGCATGATCGGCATGCCCCACTCTTCGAACTGGTGAACCGCGGAGTCGACGTGACGCGCCATATCAAACAGCAGGTCCTCACGCACCATGCCCATCAGATCGATACGCGCATAACGCACGTGATCTTCCGGGTTGTTCTCGCCGAAGCGGGTACCCATGTAGCAGTTGATCGCGTAGAGACCCTGGGCAACAGCACCGGAACGGTCGATGTTCGCCTTCTCTGCAATAACGATCTTCTTGTTTTTACCCCAGTAGCGGGCTTCGAAAGCCGCACCGGTGCCGCCGAGGCCAGCACCTGCAACCAGGATATCAATGTTGTCTTCTACGATAGTTTTGTAGGCCATTAGTAGTACACCCCTTTTTCCATATGCAAGCCATTGGACTCTAGGGTGTGGATATCACCATCGTCCATACGAATGTATTTGGGCTCGTTGAACAGCAGCTGGCTGTCACGCATCTCCTGGCTCGGAGCAGGCGCATCAGCAAGCTGAGGAATGTGTTTACCCCAGGGCTTGGTGGTGATGGGCGCCAGCAGGTTCAGGTCAGTCTCGCCATTACGCGACTTGATGCGCCAGGCGATAACACCTTTCTCCTCGTCACGGATCACTCGAACCGAGTGGCCCAGCGGGGCGAAGTCAGCATAACCACGCACATCGATGGCGTGGTGAGGGCAGGCCTTGACGCAGGAGTAACACTCCCAGCACATGTTGGGCTCAAGGTTGTAGGCGCGACGGTAGGTCGGATCGATGTGCATGATGTCTGATGGGCAGATATCGACACAGTGTCCGCAGCCGTCACAACGGGTCATATATACGAATGTTGGCATATCAGTTCTCTCTATAATTCGGTTGGAACGACTTAGTAGTGTTGAGGCGCTTCACGCTTGATGCCAAGTCCCATGTTGGGCGGATTGGTACCCATGTATTCCGGGATGTCCGGATAGCGTGCCTGCAGGGCAGGATCAGAGAGCTCGCCCAGGTCAGGCAGATTCTCTTGCGAGCCATCGGCCTTGGTGAGCTTTTTCTGATATGCCGCGGCGGGCTTGAAGAACATATGGGCAAACTTTGACCACAACACGGTTCCGAAAAGCGAGGTGCTGGAAATCAGGAACAGCACAAAGAACAGCCAGCCGAGGCCGCTGCCTTGAGTGAAAGACCAGAGCAGACCGAAGGTGGCGGTGGTCAGCAGCGAAACAATGAACAGATCAGCCTTCGCCAGCTGGTACCAGGACTTGCCTTCGGCAGACACGTCTACGCGGATAAAGAACCAGAACCAGTAACCGCCGACACACAGCATGGCGGCACCCAGATGCCACAGCGTGGGCCAGATGCCAGCGGATGCCTCAGTCGGATAGGCAAATATCAATGTTGCCGTGGCAACAACAAAGATAATGAATCCGTACATGGTCAAGAGGTGAGAAAGCCGGCGTTGCGGGTTGCAAAACTCCGATGAGGTTAGAACCTCACTGGTAACAGTTTGCACCGCAAGCGACATTTTCTCACCGCTGCTGACAGTGCGCTTTGCGTTCTTCTCGGCTTTCTTGGAATTCTCAAAGAAGTACTGGGCACTCTTTTTATGGATCATATCGAGGATAGTGCCCCCGATTACCATTACAATCATCAAGACTACGTATATCTGCATAGCCATTGGCGAGATAAAGCTGGATAGCTCGCTGAAGGGGTTAATCATATCTGCGTCTCCTCTCTCCTGGGTACGGTCGCGGACAGCAATAATATGGGTTTATATTAATGTTTACTAATTAAGGGTCCTTGTGACTTAATTAGCGGGGTTTATGGCAGATCCTGGAGATGCTTTCCCGGGCCACGCGAAAACTGACTTGCCACCCCCATGAAGCTGAGAATGATAACTATTAGCGGCTATCGACTGGGGTAACCCCTCGAGCGGTTGCGGCTTCACGGTCTGATCGACTATCTCACTGAATCTGCAGGTTTTTGAATAAAAATGCGCAAAGCCATGACGGGGAAACCTGCAAGCCCTTACCCTGGAGTGTGATCAGAGCTGAAGCGCCCCCTGGATTCAGCGGCAGACCTTGGATGCCACCGATATCCTTGTGTTAGATGATAAGATTCAGATAGAAATCACATAATTTGTGTAACACAATAGAATCAAGTCTCACCAGAGTAAGGCATATGTCTGATCAGAAGTTGCTCTGTCTACCACATTCCAGCCGGTTCGAAGGAGATGCAGAGTGCCCATGTTGAAGATGAACTCTATTTTGTCCTTGAAGGGCATGGGCGCCTGCGCATAGAAAATGATGATCATCCGGTAGGGAAGGGGACGCTTCTCTATGTCAAGGCAGCCAGTGAACATACCTTCTTCGAGGTTGAGGAAGACCTGACCGTACTCGCATTCTTTGGCTCAGCCGTCTCGCACAAGATCTGAGCGCACACTATCAATAAAGTAGTAAGGCGCAAAAGCACACTTTCACTGCTGCAAAGCAGCTATTCTCCATAAGCCCATTTATTCAATGGGGTAAATAGCAAAAGCCGACTTGCTAATACAAATGATAAGCATTATTATTTATAGAAATTCAGCCACCCACTGAGCTCCCGGGAGGTAGACATGTATCCCTGCGAACAAAATGATAAGGTCATACAAAGGCCGGATATCGAGCCGACTCTTCGTATAATGCGCCAACATCCTACGGTTGGGACTCAGGTAAAGGGCGCACACAATGCCGATGAGTCGCAGCTGGTGCGGGTTGAAATCGATTCATCCACGCTTCTGCAACTGCTGAAGGGGAGACGTATTTGTGCTTCGGACATGCACTGTCTCGATTGCGAATCGAAACGTTGTCTGATGCGTTTGCTGTTACGGGCCTGTGCCCAGGATATGGTTGATGCCGACCCCATGGATCACCGCTTGATAACCAGCTGATGCTATTTCAGTCGCCAGTCTTTGTGAATTTCTGGTCCTAGCGATATCTAACCTGTACTCGGCGAGAGTGGTCGCGGTCTGATGGATTTTCATCAAGGGAGTAACACCGATCAGGAGATGGAAGGCCTGCAAACCTATCTAGCGACCATTTAGAGTCTTGTTGGTGGCAGAGTGCTCACGATAGGGTGCGCTTCCTTGCAAAGCGTTAGGCATGACAATTAAGTAAAATAATTTCAGAAAGTTACAGCTATATAATAAAGTAAATTATACGCCAAGATATCAACGTAATTGACAAATAGACCGATATATATAAAAGATGCATAATGTATATTATGTTAAATAGTCTAGATGCGAAAAGGAACCGTTATGTGAATTTAAAGATCCCCCGCCCGAGTTGTCCGCTTTTTGCCTAGGGGTGACCCAAATGCTCTCAGGCAGTTTATCGCCGGCAGGTTCTCTCATTTGAGATGTATCGGGTTTACTCAGCTTGAAATCTAGCGGTCAATACCAACATGAGCGTCCTACATTTCACGTAGGAGTATGCCCTCTTAGGCATCCGAGATATCAAAATCAAACCAGAAAAGCTTTTGTCGTCTAATAATCCCGTTTAAACAAAATTAAAACTTGAGCATTGCATCAATCTCGCTTGCGAGAAAACCTGCTTTAAATATCGACCGTAAATCTTTTAGTCTTATTGCTTTTTCAAAAGAGTCTGCGAATGTGGAGCATCCGATAGATTCGAGTCTTCTAACCAAGAGTCTAGTCTCTTTTGTTATGGGTGAAGAACTGGTGAGGTTCACCAACTCGTCAATCGAATCAGATAGGGTCTGCTTGAACGGGCTGCTCTTATTGGTTTGATATGCCAATAATGGTTTATTAGCTACGCTTTCACGGAACTTTGAGATCACTTTTTTGATGCCACGTTCACTCTTCCAATAGTCAAAGTCTATGTTATGGATTGATATACCCGAAGATTGTTTGACAAAAAATGAAACTGGCCTTACCTGAATGCCGTCATTTCCCAGCGATGTTTCAACGACAATACCCTGAACTTCCCTACCCATCTTCCCTAGGCGAATCGCCGTTTGGTTGTCATCAGCAGGAATGCTTAAGATGAGAGAATCACCATGTTTATCGCGTACCTCGTAAGTATAGATTTGGTTGACATCATCAAATCCTATCCGGCCATATCCAGAGGGAATAATCAAAGCAGGAAGCGGGACTTGGCGCCTACAAATCCCCTGGCCTATTCGAGTTTCCACATCATTCCTAAAGGATCTCCATTCGTTGTGAGATCCCTTAGATTTAAGAATCTCTTCCAGTGTTAACGCCTGTTTATGGATGCGACTATCCTGGCTCTTTTTCGAAATGGATCCATCACTTGCAATCATAGGATTGGTCAAATGAACTCGTCTACCCATAATGCCGCTTAACGTACTAGAACCCAAAACAGACATCTGGTAGGCAGTTGACACGTCGAAAGATAGATCGGTACCAGCACTTCGGCCTTCAAGCATGGTTAACCATTCACAAGACACTGGATTAAATAGATAAGCACTAAGTCCCCTTGCCCCTGTTCTACTTCGCCAGCGTGATACCGCTAATGGCCATACTTCCATCGGTTTAGCGATTTTGTATTCGCGTTTTATTGAACCGGTTAAAATCTGATTCGATGGATCTACTCGAAGTGCTTCCAATAAGGCATAGGTACGGGAAGATTGCAGTAAGAAGGTCGAAGTATCAAAATTGATATTTCTTTCACTCGCAGCTCGAGACTGTTGCGCTAAGGCCCTCAGTTCGGCAGAAAGTCTTGGTAGCGACTCACAGCGGCTAGAGATTGAGAGCTCCAATAACAGGTCTTGTCCAATTGGAGATCTGCTCAACAAGGTGACGGATGCCGCCTGTTCGATAATCTGCTGAGCGTTGTTGATAAAATCGTCATCAATCCTAAAATCATCTCCTATAATATGCGAACTTTCCGAAAGTTGCAGGCCCTCATTTTGCCGCACCAGTAGTGCCGCTACGGTAGACAAAAGCCGCTTGCGCGTTTTCGGTCCTTTATAAGCGGCACCCTTTAGACCGCTCCCACCAATAAAGGTGACTTTGGCGTCCATGTCTTCAAACAAAACAGCGACGTTAAGCCCTTCCTCATGGATGTTAACCTGGAGGTTGCCGGACATTAGCGCGAGGGATTTACTCCAGTCAGCACCGGAAAATTTGATGACTTGTTCTTCTGTTAGAGCACAGATCTCCTTTGACGCTGAGATTGACTGGGATTCGTCTGATGTTTCTTCAACTGAAGATTGCTGCGTGCGAAGCATCAGAACCGCCGCAACTATATGCCGACATATACCATGTGCTTTACAGGTGCAAGAGGCGGACTTTGGGCCATTTTCGTCAACCTCTACAGTCTCTTCTCCTACACTGATTGTGGCTGCTTTCTCGTCAGCTTTGTCGATTCTGACCAGGCCTGAGTCGACGTCTTTTTGAGCCCGTCTTAACAAACCCTTTGATGTTAATGATTCAAGTGCCAGTCTGTCGTAGCTTAACATCATCGACCTGAGTGTCATTGCATGACTCCTGCCAACCATTGAGCAAACCGGTCTGGTGTCATCGACCCGACATTCATACCAAGGTCTGCCAATTTGCCTGCTATGACGTGGTCATAAACCGGTTCGCCTGCGTCGTCTAATGCCGCGAGACCGATGAGTTTTACCCGTTGTTCAGCAAGACGGGCCACGGATGCATATAGCCTACGCGGTGAAGCCCCTTCTCCAAAGTCGCTGATGAGTGCAAATACCGTCCGATCTGCATCTTCAACGAGATTCTCACAATAAGTTGTTGCTTTGCCGATGTCTGTGCCGCCGCCAAGTTGTACCGATAGCAGTGTTTCCAAAGGATCTGTAAGTCGATCAGAAACATCGATTACAGAGGTATCGAAAAGCACCATGTTAACGTTAACGCCTGGCAATCCTGACAAAATTGCCGCCATTACTGCTGAGTAGATTATGCTGTCTGTCATTGAGCCGGATTGATCAACACATAGAATGACTCTCCAAGGAAGATGGCGCCGTTCACGAGCATTGAAAAATATTCTATCCGCGATAATACGTTCTCGATTTGGATCATAGTTTTTCAAGTTCGCTCTAATTGTCGTTCGCCAGTCGAAATTAGCAGCTGATGCTATGTTTGATCTTCTGAAACGATTCTTGCGACCTGAAAATGCTCGTTGAATTTCTGTTTGCAACCGCGCAACGATTTCTCGAATAACTTGTTCCGCTATTTCACGTAGCTTGTTCTTGATGGCTGGTTGAGCGCGTCCCTGGAATCCAAGGAGGACTTTAAGTAGATTCTGATTTGGCTCTAGCGATTCCAGAGTTTTTGGATCATTAAGTAAATCGGTTAGTCCGTATCGATCAAGGGCATGGTCTTGTAAGGTTTCAAAAACGGTTTCAGGAAAAAGACTTCTCGCTTTGCCGAGCCAATTGACAGCATTCATTTGGGTGGGGTCAAGGCTTCCTGGGCCACGACCAGTTTTCACACCTCGTTTTGCATATTCACGTGAGTATAGGAAATCCAGGGTACGATCAATTTCCTGATCACCTTTCTCAAGCGCTCCGAGGTTATCGCGGGCGTATCTTCCGAGGGCCAAGCGCCAGCGACGTTGCGTGTTTTTATTCATGCACCCTCCTCTAACCATGCCTCCAGTCCATCTGACTGCAGGCTTTTTCTCAACTTGCGCTCAATCTCTATCCCTAGCTGTAGATCTCCTTGCGAAAGTCCGTGTTGAGAATCGAGGAATTCAAATGCCTTACCTCCATGCATATTTGCAAGCAGGTTGGCAACCCGATCGGTTTCGCGCGGGTTAAGCTCCGTAAATGCCAACCGAAGGTGGGGCAACAATTCAAGAAATTCGTCTTCAGACAGATCACACAGCAACTCATCAATTTGTACTAACACTTCCCTGTTACGCCAGATGATTTCAGGCGTTGTATAAAGTAACCCCCTTAAGATGCCTATGCGATCCACTGAATTATCGGAGCTACCATAAAAACTTCCGGCTAAAGCGCGGCATATATCTTTAGTCGTTCTTACCTCAGCAGCGAAGGCAATTGCCAAGACCGATCCGAGTATGGCAGGTGGCGGTTTAGCATCAGCAACGCGATTAACCGCATCATCGAATTGACTTCGATCGAACACTTGAGCACCAGGTGAACGTAGCAGTTCCATTATGATTCGCAGCGATTCAATGTGTTCCTGGATGGTTTCTTCAGGTGTCTTTGGGAGGTCGTCGCAAAGATAAATAAGCCTTTGATACGCGGCCTGACGGACTTCATCAAGTGGTAAACCTTGCGATATTTGTAAGGGACCTGAAGCGTTAGTAATTGTGTGAAGCCTGCGCAAGGTCTGTGCCACAGAACAGAACTCGCCGTGGGCGTTGATGTCAGCAGTAAGATCCTTGAGAAAGCCGTGTAGTTTATCACCAAGACCTGCAAGTAAGCCCTGTATGAACACATTGGTTAAGCTGACGATATCGCGACTTTTACCTGCTTCTCGGAGTTCAGACTTGTGTTTTTTCAATACGCCAATGCAGGCGCTATCAATGCTATCACCAAGAGTCGCCACCGATATTAAGCGCCCTTCTACCATCGGAGACCAGGCATAAGACCACTCTTCAAACAGTCTCTCGGTATTTACTCCAAGTACAAAGTCTGGTCCTGCAAGGCGATCGGAAAATCCTGATTCCAACAGGGACATCGCGTGAAAGAAGTGCGACACAGATAAATGTGAAGGCTTTCTTCGGATATCAAGTTTGCGTTGCCTTCTTGAACCATCACTAACATCGATACGCATACTCTGCGCTCGAGATCGAGCATCGTCGACAATAGGAGGTGATCCAGCTGAGGAAGGTATATCTCCGATTGCATTCCCTCGAAGAAAGTCCAATAACCTTTCGGTCCATATCTCACGAGTGCCTACTTCGCCTTTCACCAAGGCTGTTCTGACCGCATCGATTAGGTCATGACGCCCTGCCCCTTGTCTGCCACGCATAGCCGCTAAAGCTTCGGCAACGCGTAGTACCTCTACTTGGGCTGGTACGCTAATCGTATGGCCTTCCTCTCGCAGTTTATGACTAAATCTGGATATCAGATCTAATGCGGTTTCGCGCCACTGCGGTGCACCATTTGCGTCTTTAGCCCGCAGCCATAAATAGTCGTAGTAACCTGGTTGTGGTAAGCCTGCGCCATAACCACTTAATGCATCAAGCGCTTCAAAACCATATCGAATCAAATAAGAATTTGCTTGAGGTACAGTTGAGGTTTTCTTGGCTCTTTTTTTTATTTTTTTTCTATTTATCAATGCATTGGTGTGAAATCCTCCTGTAATTACTAAGATAGGGCCTTGTTTTTTTAATGCATCGAGGATTGCATGATTCATGTGATCTTCACGAACTTGATCGCCATTAAGCTCTATCTCTTGTTTAGGCGTGGCATCTCGTAGGGATGCACAATAGGCGCCAACGTCAGCGAAAAAGTCTCTCCAATTTTCCTGACCAAGACGGGATTCAAACAGGTGATCCCATAGTTCATAGCCATTTCGACAGCCGATTTTTTTACACATTGCGGTAACGAAATCGCCGGTATTGAAATGTTCTTCACTATCGACCACTAAATTTTCATCCGAAGATGGAGTCGATATCATGGCTTTATTGGCCGAAGGTAGGTCGATGAACTGAAGCTTTGCCCTGAGTTTATGCCCTTCTATCAAAGCAACATACTCCGGTGAATGGGCGCAGAATGGATAGTAGGTGGCGAGTCGAGGATGTTCTTTTTGATCTACAAAAGCCGCAAGTGCGACAGGCGGAACCGTGTTTTTGTCGACAATTAACTTGATGTGCTTTTGCAGATCGGCAGGAGCCTCGATCAGGATTTGGCGGGGTCTGATTTCACGAATGAGTTCACCTACTGCCCATGCGCAAGCGGGTGAGTGATGTCTTATCGGTGCGAAATACAGTCCTGAGTCTTCCTGAATCAACGACTCGCGAAGTGATTCCAGATGAGGTAGGTCATCCATCTAAATCCTTCTTCGCAGTCTTGTAAAACTCAGACCACGCTTTGCTCTTTTTCATCCGAACCTTGGCGATTTGATCAACGTAGGCACGAAAACGTCGAGCGTCCTCAAGGTCATCTTTAAATACAACACCACGGATTTGCCGAGCAACATGTGATGTCGATACCTTGGAACCATCTAAATATAAAGCATCAAGCGCAGCGGCATGCGCAACGTTAACAGCCTCAGCCGTCGACATAACGCTGTTCGGTGATGCTACGGAGGCGCCATCCACTGTCTTACCGGTTCGTAAATCTCGAAATACGGAGACCAATACGTCGATCACATTGGTATCGATAGGCGCGATAGTTGCGTGATTGTTCATCCGTTCGGCAACTTGACGAGCAACAAGTTCTTTTTCAAAATTGGCATCGGCTATGGGTTTGACGGTTTCGAAATTAAAACGTCGTTTCAACGCGCTCGACATGTCGTGTACACCACGATCTCTTAGGTTTGCGGTTCCAATCACATTGAAACCGGGTACAGCGCGGACCTCTTTACCAGGTCCTAATTCGGGAATAGAGATTGTCTTTTCTGACAGAAGAGAAATCATCGCATCCTGAACCTCTGGCGCACAGCGTGTTAATTCTTCCAGGCGCGCAATTTTTCCCGTTTGCATAGCCGAAAGTACAGGTGAGGGAACCAGTGCCTTTTCACCAGGCCCTTCAGCTAGCAAAAGCGCATAGTTCCATCCGTATCGAAGATGATCTTCTAGAATGCCGGCCGAGCCTTGGATCACAAGATTTGAGTCACCGCTAATTGCCGCGGCCAATAGTTCGGAAAGCAAAGACTTTGCCGTGCCAGGTTCTCCAACCAGCATCAATCCCTGGTGTCCCATCAAAGAAACGATGCATCGGTCAACTAGCGGATCATCCCCAAAGAACTTTTGTGATACATCGAGGGTTTTATCACCAAGAATAAAACTCCTTACCGATCTCGGCGATAACGACCACCCATTTGGTTTGGCTTCCCGATCATTTTCCTGCAGCCGCGTTAACTCCTCCGAAAACTTGGTTTCTGCAGGTGCGCGTTGTACTTGTGTTACATCCATGGCATGTTTTTCTCCCAGTTTTCTTCAAATACACCTTTTTCCGCAATTGATCGATAATCATTCCAACACTCGGATAGTAACACTGGCGGGACTTCTGAGAGTTTCAAGGTTCCTCCGGTTCTTCTGCCAGATGAGTAGCGTTCAAATGCAAGTGAGATCATTGCGGCTGGAACATTTTCTTCGGGCAGGCAGTTTCCTGAAAACTCAATGATTGCCAATATGCCAGCGCTTTGGAAGTTCTTTTTGTACTCGTTAAAGAAGCCGCCATCCATAGCTTCACCGCGTTCATATCCCAGTTTTGACGCTTCACCGCGAAACGTGAAGGTATCCGTGACCCACCCTTTTCGATCTTCAATAGTGGTCATTGACGCTTGTTCTTTATCAATAGACAACAAAGGGCGGGTAAACTGCTCAAACAGTGGCTTAACCTCGTAGTCGTCAAGATGACGTTTCCATGCCTCAGTCTCTGAGGTATCGATCAGTGCGCCATGGGCAAGACAAATCGATGAAAATAATTCAATGTTGATATCTTCATCGTTAGCGTCAGTGTAGTCACCTTCTTGCGTCGGTCGAAACGCGCTGACAATGGTATCGTTGTCATCCAAGCCCAACCATACACTGCGTTCAGCAAGTCGTCGCATGATGGGGTGCCCGGATATATCGCGTCGCCAGTCTTCGAGTGGCCAACTTCGCTCGGCACAGAGCGCCTCGTAAAGCCTGGACGACTGCATTGTGATGACTTGTTTCAATTCGCGACGAGACATGGACAACTGTTTCTTTGACTCCTTCGTTGTATCGTCTTGTCCACTGGGCAGAGACTTTACGGATTTACCGTCTGGGTTTCGGATTTCGAAAATAAAGGAATCACCGATACTTGCTTCATAGATTTTATTATCAGGTCCACAGGGTAAACGTAAGATGCCATCGTCATCCAGCCCGGCACTGGGGACCGTTCTGTCAGCAAGTTCGTCCAAGCTCCATGATTTGGCAGCAGCCACTTTCTCGATAAGTGTCGCTGCGAACTTTTGCACGCCTTTTTGCTTCAGTCGAGTTGCGGCTGCGATGACGACCTGTAACGACACTGGATCTCCTTTGTTCGCAAGCATCTCTAGTAAGGCGGAAGCCTGTGAAGTTCTTGAACCATGATTCTTCAGGTAGCTTCTCACCCTATCAGCGGCGATGGTTGCAGGTGTGTGGCTTGCCAGAGCGAGTAATCCTTTTGTAGCAGCGCCGCTATTGAGATAATTCGACATAAAGTCCCGTTTCAGGTCGGCATAGGCTTGTTCCTCGGTATAACCCTTATACCACTTCTTCATGCTGTTATAGTGTTTGGCTGCATTTTGCTTTGCATAGGCGCTGCCTTCCTGGTCCGAAGGTTGTGCGGTATCGTAGTTATACCAACTATCTAAAACCCAAGCTGAAAAGTGCTCTGCATCTTGAGGATTCAGGCGTTGAAGATAAATATCAAAGAGTGCATTACCTCCGGGTTGTTTTAACTTTACCGCGAGAAAGATCCACCACTTGAGCACCTCATTCGGGACTGCTCGATTTGAGGGGTAACGCAGTTTGGGCAGATGATCGAGGTTTAGCCATTCAAGTTTATCCAGTTTGGCTTTTTTTAGACCGGCTTCTGCCTCTTCGAGCAGCGCTTTCGGTCCGACGAACCCACTCAAATCCTCTCCGAGCGCGTCTAATGTGGTGAGGAGCGCTGCTTTGGTAATTTCTGATTTTTCCTTTTTTAAGCGAGCTTTAAGTGCCGGAATGCCTTCTGTGTATTTCCTTGCTGCAATCCATTCTGCAGCACCTGCACGAACAGCCTGACGAGAGTCATTGAGCAATGCCAATATGTGATCATCCACCGCTGGCGCATTCGCCAACATCGCGCGTGCTTCGGCTCTCCCACTTTTTGTTTCACCCGTTGCTGCTTCAAGTAGCTGGCCAAAATATCGCGATGGTGTCTTAGGAAGCCGATATAGAACTTTAATTGCACCCACGCGGCTAAGCTTGACACCTGTATGAGGTTTAAGACCAAATGCCTCGTCGATCACATCGAAACTTTGTGCCAGATAGGGCCACAAAGAATCGGAAGGAACATTATCGAGATTGGGCTCCATGTAGGCGTAATCGTCTTGAATCACAGAGCGTAGTAAGTCACCTGCTTGTACCTTTCTCGTTAATCGGCTCGATCCATGGCCAAACCAGTTTTCAGCTTCCATCTCGATATCGATCGCTTCAAGATTTCTAAGATCACCATTCGGACCGCTGATATAATCTCGTATAGTGTCCACAAATGGACCATGTCCATAAGGTGATAGAGCGGCATATGCACTTCGGGTTGTTTGGACTGCTAGTCGAAGCGCGGTTGTTTGCGGCAGCCTTGCAAGTGCATTCCGGGCCCACTGCCCTCCTGATCCACGGGTTAGGAAATTAATTAACTCCCGATTTGCAATATTTTTCGATCGTTCTCCCTCATTAAAAAACTCGAGTGCTTTATCCGCGAGATTTTCTTTCAATGCCGATAACCGATGTCTATATCCTGCCTTTTTATTCTCTTCATTGTGCTTTTTTATCCGATCATTTTCTTCCTGAATTATTTTTACCAGTTGAACGCGGTCATTTACTCCAAATATTGGATGTTCTCCATCTGCAATCGTTCCAAGCTCGGGTATCTCAACAACTGTTCCGTCGATGGCATGATATTGCTTGTTATTGTCGCGCTCCGCTGACTCGGCTTGGACGTGTTTGGAGACTGTCATAGCAGCTTCGATAGCGGCCACTATTCGGGCGGTTTTTTCCTTTTCATTATGAGAGCGCAAGGCTTGTAATGCCGGTTCCGTCCCTAGCTTGGCAAGCAATTCAACCATACCTGCACGTATTGATACCTTACCTTTATTCAGAAGTTCAATGGCTTTTGGTACAAGATAGCCAGTATCGAATGTACTGATCAGTGATATCGCCACCTCTCGCACAGCTTTGGAATTGTCACCGGCAAGTTCGATAATAAAATCCCTATATTCCGAAGTGTCTGCCAATCCGCAACGATGTAGATCCTGAATCAGATTTGATCGCGAGATTGCGTGAATCCTCCGTCCCGCATCTATGGTTTCCTTGGGATATTTTTTGAGTAAAGGTTTGACGTCAATAGCTTGTCGATAGAGATCGCCAGTTATGGAACTCCATTGCCCTTTCTCATGGAATAAAACATCGACGAGGTCGACAATCGTCCCGCCAAAGGACAAGGTAATATCCTGCGCCGTTGCAATAGTCAACCCATTCTCACGAATCTCTTCAGGCTGTGCTGGCCAAGTATTGATACTCTTTTTGATCCCTTCAAACACTTCAGAAAAGAAGACCCTCACCAATCTGTTAGTCTTGCTGCTACCCGCACAATTATCAGGAATATCTTTGATGGAGGCTGATAAAACTTTGGTGTAACGGACTGCAAATTCGACATCGTAAGGCGCGTGTTGCGCTAGTAGTTGTCGGCGATACCTGGTGGCTGAATTGCGCTCTATGTAAGTTTTAGTCACTTCCAACTCTGACCCGTTACAACAGTTTGATAGCGTGGATAATACGGTCTCATTCTTGCCATCAATGATGTAATCTATAGCCTTTTGATCCAGGCCGGACTCTACAGTATTGAGCCGTTTCATATCCGCAGTAACCGTCTTGGTCCGCGGATCTACAGCACGCTTAAGTTTGTTAAAAATATTCACTGATCACTACTTCCATTGTTAATGCAATTTTAAAATTCCAATGAATAGGTTTTCTAGATTTGGGTCATGGTCTATGTCACAAGCGGCAAGAGTATATTTAATGATCTCTTGTTGGGTCAAGGGACAAGGTCATATCCTCTAATCCCAGGGTAAAGGTCTAGTGAAGATCCACTCCGTCCAGAAAATGCGCTGCGTCTACTGTCAAGACATCGTATAGATCTCTGTGCTGTCTACAGATCGATGCCCGAACGACTGTGTTCCATCAGCGGTTGAATGCTAGCAGGCTCTATTATTGGATGCGGTTTTTCGAATAGGTATCCCTGAGCGTAGTTTATTCCAATATCTTGCACTATCTTCAGCGTACTCTTATCTTCAATTCCTTCTGCTATGGACGCTAAACCAAGAGAATGACAAACATCATTAATTGAATTAACAATAGAAACCGATGATTTATCCTCATTTATGTCCTTGATAAAGGATCTATCGATTTTTATAAAATCAACCGGAAGATTTTTCAGGTAGGAAAAAGAAGATAATCCTGCACCAAAATCATCCAGAGCAAATCTAAACCCATCCTCTTTTAGCTGGCTGATAAATTGTAATGCCTTTTCGAAATTCTTGATGGCGGCAGATTCTGTGATTTCAAAAATTATATTATATGGGGCAATATTATAGTTACTTGAAACTTTATGGATAAAACTTACCAATCTTGAGTCTGTAATCGAAAGTCCAGATAAGTTGATCGAGTAGGTTCTATGCGGCTGTGCTAATTTGAAGCTATTTCTCAGTACCCATTTATCTATATCCAAAATCAGACCGTAACGTTCGGCATGAGGTATAAATGTGTTTGGAGACAGAACAGCACCATTTGAGTCAGGTAGTCTCAACAGAATTTCACAAATGTCTTCGTCACTTTCACTAAGTGAAACTATCTTCTGTGAGTAGAGCTCAAAAATATTATCTTCGATTGAATTCTCAACACGCTGTATCCACCCTACCTCATTCTTGTGTTTCTTGTATTCATCTTGGTCGACATCTGTTACATGTATATTATTTCTTCCTTGGCTTTTAGCTATTTGGCATGCATTGTCTGCTGAGTTCAATATCGTTGTTAGATCATCTCCAGGTTTACCAAACTGGCTAATACCTATCGAGGCACCTATTTTGAAGATATTGTCTTCATAAGTAAAAACAAAGTTATGGATTTTTTTACGTATTTTGTTTGCAATTTCAATCGCCGGTTCTATTGGGCAGCTTTCAAGTAAAACAGCAAATTCATCACCGCCAATTCTTGCAACTATATCCCTGCTTCTTATTGAGTTTTCAAGTATATTCGCGACTTTCCTTAACAATGCATCTCCAGCAGCATGTCCTGCCGTGTCATTGATTGGTTTGAATCTGTCTAGATCTATAAAAAAAACCGCTCCTGTTTGAGATTTCTTTACCGCATGAGCGATTACTCTATGGGCTCGCTCTTCAAATTCACTTCTATTGGGTAAAGAAGTCAGTTTGTCATGAGTCGCTCTAATTGTTAGTAATTCTTCTAGTTCAGCCGTCTTGGTGAAATCTTCAATAATGACAAGGGCGCCGTTAAATAATGCTCTGATTATGATGTTTACTATTCGATTCTTGATTTTAACCTTATTGAATTCTTGCGATGTAATTTGTCTATCTATTGGCCATCTTTGAAATGCTGCTAGCAGCTCTGGTACATGTTCAAAAGCTATTGTTGAGTGAGTATCTACAATGTCTAATGGCTCTAAACTTTCATGCCCGAGCAAATGTACTGCATTTCTGTTTATTATGCCTACTTGACGATCAGAGGATAAGGTCACAATACCAAAGGGTGCATTGCCGACAATTCCAGTCAGATACTTTCTTAGATGGACTGTTTCTTCATTTTGATCCATAGCTAACCACGCAATACAATAATCGTAGCGTCATCAGATGGTGATGCAAATTGATTGAATAAAGACTCTGCAATATTTTGTGCCGTACTATCTGAACAAAGCTCCTCTAAATTCAGGGTGTGTGATATCCCATCTGAATGCAATACCAGTGTGAATTCATCTGGTCGATGATAACGGTTGATCTGCAGAGTATCGGGCAGAGTCATACCTATCCGTCCGTTATTAATTTTAAAGCTAAGTTTTGGGTCGGATAGTATGGCTCCAGACACATTTCCAAGGGAGCCGTATTCGATGGTGCTATCTGTAATTCTGGCTATCGCCATTTCAGCGCATGTCAGCTTTTCCCTGCCACATAATGCTTCATGTGCCTTAATAAGAATATTCTCAATAGGCACTTTGTAATTTTGCTCGACAATTTTCAATACCATACTTGAAGCGATATGTGCTTTTTCGCCATGACCAGAACCATCGATTATGGCGATTAGAAGCTTATCCCCCTCGTAATCCTTGATTAAATATCTATCTCCATTAACAACTTCCCCATGCTTGGGGTAAGAAACAACGCCAACATCTGTCTTTGAGAAGTTGCCGCTTAGATAGGTTCTTAGAGTAATTGTTGTGCCTTCGCTTGAGGAATCGATTAATAGTTCATCAACACAACGTTTTGCGGCGCCTAACCCTAAGCCAAGACTGGCATGAGAAAACGTGCTAAAACCATCTTTCATGGCTTCGTCGATATTGGGAATACCTGGCCCATCATCATTGATAACGATTTCAACACCTTTTTTGTTGGCAGTACTAGCCAAATAAACATTGGCTTTGCCAGAATATCTGATTGCGTTGGTTACAATTTCTGAGAGGGCTAAAATTGCATTCGCGGTTTGATGGCTGTCTATTCCAATCTTCTGGATAAAATCCCGGGAGAGATTAAAGAGGTGACGGAAATCCTTTTCTGACTCTACTTCATAGTCGATTTGATTCATCAAGATAAAATACAAAAGTTATTGATCATTCTGGTTATTGCACTACTTATTTTGCTTGAGCTGATGAAATCTCCGAGGCTGCTTTTTCTAACTTGTAGCCGGTTAATTCCAAGCTGACTCTCAATGCTTCTTTCATATTTCTGGTGGTAATAAATTCTTCCAAACCGAGTCCGGCCGCCACCATGGTAGAAGCCAGTGAGCCAGAGATACCGCAAAATACTGTCGTTACTCCAACCAACTTAAGTGTTTTACCAAGCCGAACCATATAACCCGCCACGGAAGAATCGATAGCTTCAACATTTGACAGGTCAACTATGGCAACGCTTACCTCCCTGTCTTCTGCCAGATTGATCATTTTTTCAGTAATCGCCGCCATTCTCGCTGAATCGATAGTTCCAAAAAGACCGGTATAGATACACTGATCGGTGATTTCAGTTGTCAATAGCGGGACTTCTCCACCAATCTGCTTTCTACTTAAAGCAACGTCACTAGAACTCATATTTACTCCAACATGTTGATATAAATAGCAATAAATTAATCGTACGATCGGTTAAGTATTAGCATGCGGCGCATATATACTATATCGTAAATCCCGACTAAATCTTTAGGTTCTATGCGGGATCTGGTGCTATATATGCGCCCCCCTATCCTATTGATTGTAGACAATAAAAGTGAATATATACAGGTCAAGTTGAGCAAGATGCCTGGGTTTCCTAGGCGCACGCCCCTGATTCGAGAACAGAACCATTATGAGCAGATTTATCGGAAGCACACCATTCGCTGCCCTGCTTTCAATTCTCGCTGTGTTTTCACTTGAGGTTAACGGCGAAGGGCCGCCAAGGCTTGCCGATACCCATCTGCACTGGAAGTGGAATCAAAAAGAGGTCACGGAACCGCAACAGGCTATTAACATTCTGCGAGACAACAATGTGGCGCTGGCGGTAGTCGCCGGCACTCCCCCGGAGCTGGCCCTTGAGCTACAGCAATTGGCGCCTGAGATAGTGATCCCTATCTATGGGGTCTATCAGGATTCTGTCAATTGGTCGAATTGGTATCGTGATAAAGAACTACTTGGACGCGTCCGGCAGGCACTGGAGTCGGGGCGCTACTTCGGTATCGGTGAGCTTCACATGATCAGCGGCTTCATCACCGATTGGAAGCACCCGAATATCTCCGGTCTGTTTGAGCTTGCAGCTGAATTTGATCTGCCCGTCCTTGTTCACACGGAATTTTCCCGGGCCGACTATCTCATCGGCTTCTGCAGCGCACATTCAAAAACCCGTTTTCTATGGGCACATGCCGGTTCTGTTCTACCGCCGGGTGAGGTTGCACGCGCATTGAGACGCTGCACAAATCTGAATGTGGAGCTGTCGGCTCGTGATCCGTGGCGACATGTGGGGAAGCGTATTGTAGATGATACGGGCGTGCTGAAAGATAAATGGAGGGATCTCGTGATCGCTCACCCTAACCGATTCATGATTGGCTCTGATCCGGTTTGGCCGGTGGAACAACTCAATCCCTGGGACGAGCCCGATACGGGTTGGCAGTATCTGTCACGTTTCCTCGGCTTTCATCGTGAGTGGTTGAGGCAACTGCCAACAGAAGTTGCCCAAAAGGTCCGTTACGAAAATGCTATGGATTATTTCAACTGGCTACCGTAGATACCCAATATGGTACAGATGGATAACAATCTCGTTACCATGATGGTTTGAAGAAAAAATGTTATCTTTTGCGATAAATAGGAGGTTTTCACGTCATGCCAATCGAGAAACAGGCCGTCTTGATGATCCACGGTATCGGAAATCAGCGGCCCATGGAGACTTTATGGTCCTTTGTCGAGACCGTTTGGTCAGAACACAAAGCAATCCATAACGAGTATGCTGGCAGCCATGTCTGGAGCAAGCCTGATTTTGTCTCCAACAACTTTGAGTTGAGGCGCTTGACCACACCGCAGAATTCAGCCGGTATCAAGACAGATTTCTTCGAGTTTTACTGGGCGCACCTGATGCATGGTACGGGTTACGGTCATCTGATCGGCTGGCTCATCAGCCTGCTATGGCGCAAGCCGAGTAGCGTGCCTCCCGGCCTGATATCCGCTTTCTACACGCTCTGGATTATCGTCGGTGTCGCTGTCGGCGGTTGGGTTTTTATGATCGGTGATGGCCTGGCAAATCCGCAAGGCCCTGGATTGCTTGAGCGCCTGCCGATTTGGGTTGCGGTCATCTTGACCATAGCCGGCACCATAGCCATCGCAGTCATGGGTTTCTTGATGAAAGAGGTAGTGGGCGATGCGGCCCGCTATCTACGGCCCGCGGCGCAGAATATTCAAAGGCGACAGGAGATCCGCTCCGCGGGTGTGGATCTGCTGAAGCAGCTACATGATCGCGGATACGATCGCATCATCTTGGTGGGACACAGTCTGGGTAGTGTCATTGGCTACGACATCTTATCCTATGCCTTTCACAACTATAACGTGCCAACCAAGGCTGCCGGGGTGGCCCATATAGCCCATGATGCGATGGAGAAGATTGCGCAGGACGCCTCGGAGGGTAATACGGCGAATATCGATGCACTTCAGCAAGCTCAACGCGACTATTTCAATGAGTTTACCGATCCTGACACGATCAATGGTGAGTGGCGTGTCACCGATTTCATTACCCTGGGCAGCCCTTTGGCCCATGCATCCGTACTCTTGGCACAGGATGATGATTCCTTGGCGCAAAAAGTCACTCTACGCGAATACTCAAGCTGCCTGCCCGGCCTTGAGCAGAAAATCAGAACAGACGACGCATCAAACCGTCACTTCAGCTATGGACCAATGCCGGGCAAAACCAATGGTAAGGCGGTAAAGATCCCGCATCACGCCGCCCTCTTCTCGATGACGCGCTGGAC
>JBEVVR010000004.1:162224-195227 GCA_040507035.1 Candidatus Thiodiazotropha sp. | reverse complement strand
GAAACTCTCATGGTTTGAGGCCCCGCTCCATTCCGAGCAGGGGGCCACTTCGCCGGTCGACTATTAATCGACAAACGAAAAAATCTTCCTCGTTCCCATGCTCCAGCGTGGGAATGCATACGGCGGGCTAATCAAGATCAGTTATGAGTTCCCACGCAGGAGCATGGGAACTAGTAAACTACACATAACTTTCAGCACCGAGGCGGCTGGTGTGCCTCTTTCGCAGCAGCGGCAGGGATGCCGCGGTAGCCCCGTCAGCACAAGGACGTGCTGTTGGGGCGGCGGAGAAAGAGGCACACCAGCCGCCGTGACTGTTTAACAGTACGACAAGCGGCGCATCAGCTTGGCAGGGTTACATCCAAGCGCTTAACGGTGGGCAAACGCTAGGGTTTGGGTCTTAGCTGCTCCTCGCGCAGCTTGGGGGTGAAGTAGTCATCCGCTTCCTCGATATCCACCACCCTACCCTCCTTGTCCACCAAGGGCTGTTCGTAGTCATTCCAGCCACGCAGTCCTGTTTTCAGTGAGACCACATTCTCATAGCCAAGGACGTGCAAGGAGAAGGTGGCAAGTACACTGCGATATCCGGAGCGGCAGACGACAACAGTTTCACGCTGTCGCGCATTCACCAGTTCCGGGATCGTCTCCTCGTAGTCCCATTCACAGGCCGATTCGAGAATACCGCGGGGGACGCTTAGGGAACCCTCTATATGCATGGCGTCGTATTCATAGGGCTCGCGGACGTCTACGATCAGCAGATCGGGATTGGCCTCTTTCCTCTCCTCCAGGTCCCAGGGCATTATCTCTGCAACGTCACCCAGGCTGTCGCTGATTAAATTCAGGAAGTTTTTCATCGTTTTTTCGTATCTGTTAGGCCAGCTTCGATGGTCGGTTGTTTTCTGGGAGTAACAATATGGGGCTTAGATAAACCCACTTTTCAGTTTCATGCACTGATAAATGATAAGGATTGAAGATTAATTTATTAGCTAGCTAAAGCTGCCCCCTTGAACAGAGATTCTGCTCCACGGCGATTACCGCCGCCTCTACTCGGGAGTGAACCTCCAGTTTGCGCAGTATCGATTTGACATGGAGCTTTACCGTACCGTCGGAAATACCCAGGTTGCGGGCGATGACCTTGTTACTCTGTCCATCCGCAAGGTGACAGAGGATCTCCCGCTCCCGAGGTGTCAGGTCATCCAGTGAGGAGGTGGGTGGAGTGCTGCTTTGACTCTCCCCCTGCACCGCTTTTGCCAGTACACCTGTCAGCTCCTTGGCAACCACGGTCTGTCCCTGTTTAATCTGCTGCAGCGCATCGATCAGCTCGTTGGGTTCCATATCCTTCAGCAGGTATCCCTGGGCACCGGTTTGCAAGGCCTCGATTACATCCGACTCCTCGCGGCTGGTGGTCAACATGCTGATCGGCATCTGTGGATAGTGTTTACGCAGCACACTCAATACCTCGGTACCGGTCATATCGGGCATGCGCATGTCGAGCAGCACCACATCGGGCCTATCCGTGGCCACGGTCTCAATTCCCTTCAGGCAATCACCGACGGCAATCACATCGATGCCACGACGCTCAAGCAGTTCTTGCAGGCCGATCCGAAACAGCGCGTGATCATCTATCAGTAATACCCGCATCTTGTGTTACCTCTGTAGACTCGCTTCGCTCTTCTCATTGCGGATCACCAGCTCAACCCGGGTGCCCTCACCGGGTTCGCTCTCAATCGACAACTCGCCGCCGACTCGCCTGGCGCGCTCCTCCATGATCGACAGCCCGATGTGCTCCCCCGGATTTCCCTGGGGTATCGCCCCCTCGAAACCGACACCGTCATCCTCGACAAGAATCAGATAACTACCCTGACTGCGGCAGCGCAACAAGATACGGATTGTGTGGGCTTTGGCGTGTTTGCGAATATTGGCCAGCGCCTCCTGTACGATACGCAGTGCCTGCATCTCCTGATTCGGATCCAGATCGGTCTTGATACAGTCGGGCTGGAAAAAAGCGGGTATGCCGGTTTCCTGGTTGAAGCGTTCGACCAGTTTAGACAGCGCAGGCACCAAGCCCCGTTGATCGAAGGGTGCGCGAAAGCTGTAGATCAGCTCTCTCAACTCATCGTGGGCCTCATCCACACCATTGTGTATCCTCTGTGCTTCCTGAAGGGCCTTCTCGGACATCCCATCACTCTGCAGGGTCTCCTCCAACATGCGCACCTGAAAACGCAGACTGGCCAGGGTCTGGGCCAGGGAGTCGTGCAGCTCGTGGGCCAGCGAGGTGCGTTCTTCCACGATCGACAATCGCCGTGCCTCCGAGTCCGAACGCTGTTTCGCCACCGCCATACCGAGATGACTGCCGATGGTATTGAGGATATCGAGGACATCTTCCCGACCGTCGTAGATCCCGGGTCTATCCACATACAGATGGTAGAAACCGAGGACATCGCCGTGATACCACATGGGCACGGATACCCGCTCGACCTGATCCGTACTGAACATGGTGCGCTTGTTCCTGCGCGAGCAGATGCGGGCATCCTGGCTGCAGAGGATATCACCCGGTGAGAGGGCAATGCCGCATTGGCAGAGTTTTATCGGCAGCATCTCCTGTTCATTGTAGAGCCTGCCCTGGAGATCGATGCATCCCACCTGGCGTACCCTGTCATCGGGCAGCACCAGATGCACGGTGGCTGAGCGGGCGTCCACCATGCGTTTGAAGACACTCATGTATTCGAGCAACAGCTCGTCCAGGTTTTCCGATTGATTGATACCCGCCGCCACATCGTAGAGTACCTGCAGGGAGGTGGTCTTCTGTGCCAGTCTCGATGTCTGGCGGGCAACCCGAACCTCCATATCCTCGTAGATATCGGTGAGCTCTTCGCTGAGACTGTCGATATCCCGGGCCATACTGCTGAGCACACCCGTTTGTTCATGCTTCTTACTGGCAACCGGTTCACCCTGGCAGACCTGATTCACCGTCTGTTCCAGGGACGCCAGGGGACGCAGCAGTTGACTGCGCAGGCGGATCAGCACCAGGATCAGGGAAAACAGCGCGAAAAGGATACTCAACAGCAGCAAAAGCCGTAACGATGCATGCCATTGCTGTTGCACGAATAACAGTAACACCGCAGCCAGACTCACCAGCATGCTGCCGCCGAGAAAGAGAATCGGCATCAACAGATTGCCGGTGAACAGGATTCTCAGACTCGGCCAGTGCTTGGAATCGATAAAACCTTCGATCCAGGTCAGCTTCCCCGGGGGCTGGTCGTTTTCCCCAGTTTCAGCTGGGGTTCCGTTGATTGGCAGCTGTTTCTCTTCGATTTGCATAAACAGACTCTATCACGAACCTTGAAAAAGGGTTCAGTTCGCGACCTCGAACCGGCTCGCCAACTCGTTTAAGCGGGATAGACGCCAGGCAAAGAGGGCATCACCCAGCGCCCTGCCCTGCAACCCCGATTTAGCAAGCTCCTCGGGCTGTGGTGAGGCAAGCACTTCAGCTGCTGCCTGCAGATAGGGCAGCAGCAGTTGCATGCGCCGTGGCCAGAGTCCCTCTGCCGCCTCGACAAAATAACGGAATCGCAAGGCTTGCTGCTGAGGCTTGAGCTGGCTAACGAAACGCAGCAGGGATTCACGCTGAGAGGCATCAAGGGAGAGCCGATCAAAGTGCAACAGATCCTGTAGCAGCTGCGTTGATTGCTTATCGATACGCAAATTGCGCATCCAGTGATCGGCATGGTCAAGGCGACGGGCAGCGGCGTAGAGCGCCACGCCACAGCGCACCGCAATCGCTTCGCTCTGCCTGGTAACCCGCTTCAACGGTGCCATGAAATCGCTGTCTTGCGAGCTGTCGTGGGCAGTTGTAACCAGCTCTTCGGCCACCTCAGGCAGCAGTCGCTGCAAGGCACCGCAAGCATGCAGGACTTGAAAAAAACGCCAGGGTTGGGGGGTTGCGAAGGCAGCGCTCATCTCGCGCCAGATGCGCTCCGCATTCAGGCTCGTCAGTTCCGGGGAGGCGGCCATGGTTTTCATCAGGCCGTGGGTGCCATGGGCCACCCTGAAGCCCCAACACCCCAGCTTGGCGGCAAACCGCGCCACACGCAACAGCCGCACCGGGTCCTCGGTGAAGGCGTTTGTGATATGGCGAAGCATGCCCTTGTCAAGATCGTCCCGAGCGCCGCAGATGTCGATCAATTGACCCTTATCGTCCTGCGCCAGGGCGTTGATGGTAAGGTCCCTTCGCCGCAGATCCTGTTCCAGGGTGATATGGGGACCATAGTCGACCTGAAAACCCTTGTAGCCGGGCCCAGTCTTCACTTCAGTACGCGCCAGGGCGTACTCCTCTCCGCTCTCGGGATGGAGAAATACCGGAAATTCGCTGTCAGCCCGCCGATAGCCGGCGGCCAGCATCTCCTCGGGATTCGATCCGACCACCACCCAGTCACGCTCGGTAACCGGAAGATCGAGCAAGCCGTCGCGTACCGCACCACCCACCAGGTAGATCTTCATAGCAGACTCACACCGGGGTATCCGTCATGGGCATCATCTCCAAGGCCTGTCTCTCCCTTTGCTGAAGTTGCCACATCTGCCGATAGAGACCACCCAGCTCAAGCAGCGCTTGATGGGTACCCTGTTCCTGAATACGCCCCCCCTCCATGACCAGTATACGGTCGGCATCGACCACGGTGGAGAGGCGATGGGCGATTACCAGGGTGGTATGGTGTTTAGCCACCTCTCTGAGGGTCTCCTGAATCGCCTGTTCAGTTTTGGTGTCCAGGGATGAGGTCGCCTCGTCGAAGATCAGAATTCGCGGCCGCTTCAACATCGCGCGGGCGATGGCGACTCGCTGTTTTTCACCACCGGAGAGCTTCAAACCACGTTCACCCACAACTGTCTGATAACCATCCGGAAGCTGTTCGATGAAATCAGCGATGTGGGCTATAGCTGCCGCCTCTTCGATCTCCTCCAGGCTCGCTTGTGGACGACCATAGGCAAGATTATAGAGAATCGTATCATTGAACAGCACCGTATCCTGGGGCACGATACCGATCACCGAGCGCAAGCTGCTGCGGGTGACTTCACGGATATCCTGTCCATCGATGGTGATGCGCCCATCTGTCACATCATAGAAGCGGAACAGCAGCCGCGAAAGGGTGGACTTGCCTGCCCCGCTATGGCCGACCACGGCCAGCTTTTCTCCGTTGCGAATGGTGAAATCGACCTTATGCAGAATCTGCCTCTCCGCCTGATAGGCAAAATCCACCGCTTCAAAGCCGACCTCGCCTTTGTTCAATTTCAGCTCAACCGCGTCTTTGGCATCGGTGATCTCGGGCTGCTCCTCCAGCAACTTGAAGATCAGATCCATGTCAGCCAGGGAGTATTTGATCTGTCTGTAGACAATGCCGAGGAAATTGAGTGGAATGAAGAGCTGGAGCATGAAGGCGTTGACCAGCACCAGGTCGCCAATCGACATAGTTCCCACCACCACGCTGTTTGCGGCCAACACCATAATGAATGTAACGCCAACAGCTATGATCCCCCCTTGCCCGAAATTAAGCAGTGACATCGAAGTCTGGCTCTTTACCGCATTGTCCTCCCAACGGTCGAGGGTCTCATCGAAGCGATTCAACTCAAGGGATTCATTACCGAAATATTTAACTGTCTCGTAGTTGATAAGGCTGTCGATGGCCCGATTGTTGGCCTCCGAATCGAGGCGGTTCATGGCGTGACGAAAATCCATGCGCCACTCGGTGATCGCCAGGGTGAAGGCGACATAGACGACAACCGTGCCAAAGGTGACCAGAGCGAAGACGATCTCATACTGGGTGAACAGGACCAGCGCAACCAGCGCGAACTCAACCAGCATCGGGATGATGCTGAAGACCATGTAGTTGAGAATCGTGCTCACCGAGCGCGTGCCCCGTTCCAGATCGCGGCTGATAGCCCCGGTTTGACGCTCAAGATGAAAGCGCAAGGAGAGATCGTGGAGATGTGTCAGCACTCGGTTGGAAAGATTGCGCATGGCGTGATAACGCACCCGGGCAAAGATCGCATCCCTCAACTCGTTGAACAACGAACTGCTGAGCCGCAAAGCGCCATATGCGAGGAGCAGAAAAAGCGGCAGCACCAATAGCGTCTGATCGTCTTTGTCGAGGGCATCGACTATCTCTTTCAGCAGCAGCGGAATACCCACATTGGCAAACTTCGCCAACACCAGGCAGCCCAGGGCCAGCAGGGCACGTCCGCGATACTCCCAGAGGAAAGGCAACATATTGCGCAGATTCTGGTAGTCTCGCCGATCCTTGTGGACTTGGGGTTGAGTTCTGGCTTTGTAGACCATGCTAATATTGAACGTAGCGTTTATAGAATGTGGAATTTTATAGAAATTGGCGCCGAAGCGCGCTTTTACATTAAAGATAGTGATTGTTTATGAGTAACGAATGTAGCTACAACGAACTCTACCCTTTGCAGGTACTGGATGACAGCATGGAACCGGAGTTCCCCGAGAAGTGTATTATAGTTATCGAGCCTGCCGATGTCTGTGCCACCGGTGCCTACGTCGTAGTCGAGGCCAAGGGGGAACGATGGTTCCGTCAATACATATCCGAGGGGGAGTCTAAAAAGCGCTTGGTGGCGCTTAAACCGGGTTATCCCGACATCCCCCTCAACGAGGGTGAATTCAAGATTATGGGTGTTGTCGTACAGCGTAACCTGGGACGGAAGATAAAGCACTATCACCCCTATGTACCCAATGGTGTGCCCCCTAAGCCGCTCAACCAGGATTGAATCATAACACCGATATGAGGCGCGCTTTGTGTCATCTTTTATCTTGGTGACACCCCCTGAAACAAAACATTTCCTATACTTAATGCATGGATTAATCGTCGATTCGGCTACTGTCAACCAGCACGGCCTGGTATTGGGGACCATAAATCAATAGCTTGAGCTTTTTAGTTCCCAGCAGTAGCAGCGCTTCGATTAACCGCTCAGCTACAACCCAAAAGACAAACCGAGTATTAGTGAGGGAGGACCCATGAACATCGATCTTGCCGATATAACCCTACATGTCGATGAAACCCTGGATGCTGCCGGCCTGTCCCAGCTGGAAGATGCATTTCGAATACGCGATGGCGTGGTCTCGGTTCATGTCGACCCAAAGCGCCCCCATCTGTTTGTGATCGAGTACAACCCCGATCGAGTCAACAGCCAGGATCTACTGGCGATCACCCACTTTCAGGGGCTTCATGCGGAACTGATCGGTCTTTAACCCCGGTAAGGGCCGTCGATCTAGCTGGCTGTGGTTGCCAGCAACTCCCATGGCATGCCAATGGATCAGGGTTTCCTGCAGAGCGCAGAATCACGTATATTCTGAACCTCATAGCAAACTGGTTCGGCCCAAGCAGCGCTTGCAACCAAGATACCTGATCAAAATCCCTTTGGAGTTTGTGGCATGCATAGAGTTACCATTGTTGGCAGCGGCTTCGCCGCATTGACCGCCATCAAGACCCTCAGATCCAACGATAAATCGATGGAGATCAGCGTCGTCAGCCCGAAGGCGGAATTCCACTATCTGCCGGGATCAATCTGGATACCCTCAGGTATACGCCAACCCCAGGACCTGATTATTCCCCTGGATCCCTTCTACCAACGCATGGGGGTTGATCACAGGCCCGCTGAGGCCAGTGGGCTCAGCGATGACGGCCGTGTCCTGCTGACCAGTGACGGCGAGATCGAAAACGATGGCCTGATCATTGCCTCCGGAGGCCGTTTCATAAAAAAACTGCCGGGAATCGAACACGCCATTACCCCCTGCGAGGGCATTGCGGCGGCGGTAAGAATCCGTGATCGGCTCAAGCAACTGCAAGGCGGTACCATCGCCATAGGTTTTGCCGGCAACCCAAAAGAGCCGAGCGCAATGCGGGGTGGCCCGATGTTTGAATTTCTCTTCGGCATCGATCGTCAATTGAGGCTGGAAAAGCGTAGGGAAAAATTCAAGCTGGTGTTCTTTACCCCGGCCGCGAGTCCCGGGCAGAGGCTGGGACCGAAAGCGGTCTCGGGATTGATGCAAGAGATGGCGAAACGCGGCATTGAAACCCATCTCGGACACAAGATGGTGGAGTTCACCGAGTCCCAAGTGGTCACAGAAGGCGGCAGTTTTGATGCCAATCTGATTCTCTTCATGCCTGGCATGACAGGTAACCAATGGTTCGACAACACCAAATTGCCGCGCTCACCGGGGGGTCTGATCAAGGCAGATGCCCAGTGCCGGGTGGACGCCATGGAGCGTGTCTACGTGGCCGGAGACTCCGGCAGTTTTCCCGGCCCGGATTGGATGCCGAAGCAGGCCCATATGGCCGACCTGCAAGCCGCTGCTGCGGCAAAAAACCTGGCTGCGGAATTCAGGGATAAAACAGCCACTGAGACCTTCAAAGTCGAGCTGGTATGTATCGTCGACAGCCAAACAAGCGGAATGCTGGTTGCGCGAACCGAGAATAGAAACATTGTGATGCCGAACATGGTCATCTTCCACTGGCTGAAGCGACTCTTTGAATGGTGGTACTTACGCCAATACCGCTAAACAACCGGTTTCAACCATTATTATGAGTTATGAGTAGGCCTTGAAAAACTGCTTTGCCGCACGACCGCTCTTAGTTCCGCCTCTGGCCATGGCAAACTGTTTTGCCGCTTCATGGAGTGCCTGGCGATCACCCTCATAATTGGGAAAATAACTATCTACTATGTTCAGATATCCTTCCCAGTTCACCGCATAGAAGGACAACCAGAGTCCAAACCTATCCGACAGTGCAAGTTTCTCTTCCGTGGTGTCAGCCAAATGGAGATCCTCGCCAACCATTCTCGCCTCCCTGTTTTCTTGCATAGTCTCCGGTAAGAGATGGCGACGATTGGAGGTGGCATAGATCAATACATTCGCAGCCGGCTCCTCTATTGAACCATCCAAGACACTCTTCAATGCGCGGTAGGAATCCTCACCAACATCGAAAGTGAGGTCATCACAAAAAACGATAAAGTGTTGTGTCAACTCTCTGATCTCATCCACAATCTCCGGCAGTTCGATCAAATCGTTTCTGTCAACTTGGATCAGGCGTAATCCCTGCTCATGATAGTTGTTCAACAGCGCCTTGATGAGAGAAGATTTTCCTGTACCCCTACTCCCCCACAAGAGTGCATTATTCGCACCCTCTGCGCAGAGGAAGCGCTCAGTATTGCGGCACAGCTGTTGTTTTTGCCCGTCGATGCCGATCAATTGTGCAAGCCCGATCCGATCGATGTTGTCGATCGCTCTTAGATAGCCTTTGCCAGGCCGCCAGATTGCGGCAATTGTCTTGTTCCAATCGATCGACATAGGCTCACCCATCAATTACCACTACACAATTTCGACCTTGTGCCTTTGCCGCGTAGAGGGCGTCATCGGCACGTTTCAGGCAGCGCCTGAGGTTTTCTCCCAACTGATGCCGGGTCAAACCAAAACTCGCGGTGACCGATATTTCATGTTGCTGGAGAACAATCGAGGCAGCAGCCAACTGTTGGCACACACGTTGTGCCAAATTATCCGCTTCGTCAAGTTCGGTTTCCGGAGTCAAGATCAGAAACTCCTCACCGCCCCAGCGAGCAAGTACATCCGCTTCCCTGATGCAGCTACTCATTGTTTCAACGCAATGCTTCAACACCCGATCACCGACATCGTGGCCATACTGATCATTTATAGTTTTGAAATGATCTATGTCCAGAAGAATGATGCAGAAACTTTTAGCACCTCTTGCTGTTTGCGCCAAAACCTGCTCCAGGCGATCGGTCATTGCCCTTCGATTCAGCACCCCGGTAAGATAATCCGTACAGGAGGTCTGCTCCAGTATGCGTTCGATGTTTTTGCGCTCGGCTATCTCTTTGAGCAACTTTTCGTTTGTCTGCACCAATTCCGCCGTGCGGTGTTCAACCCGCTGTTCCAAATCATCATGCGCTTTATGCAGCGCGACCTGATTGGCATCAATCTGTTGCTGCTTGATACGCAAGCGCTGTGACATCTGATCGAATGAGTGCGTTAACTGATCCAGTTCATCACCCCGGAGTTCGTCGATAACGTCCTCATCGATAGGCGCAATGGAGGCAAAACGTGTTGTCATGTAGGTAATGCGCTTGGTGAAGTTGATGGATAGCAGACGACTGAAAACTGTTGCCAGAATTATCGAAAACGCGAGCGAAAGAAAGCCTGCAAGCCGTATCTTTTCAAACTTGCTCTGCACTTCATCCGCGCGCATGTCTATACCCACCATATAGTCATCCTCACCCCCGTCGAGGGGAGAATAACCGGAGAGGAAGAAACCCCATTTGTCTTCAGTGATAGTTTCATCCACCGAGGGCCGTATAAAACCCTCCATCAATTCCGGTATATCGTGCTCATACTCTTCACCCGGGAGGGCCGGATCCTGGGTATCGGAATCGATGACGAAAAAGACCTTGTCATCCAGTTTGCGCATTATGTAGACAAAGGCGATATCGGGATTGGCCTTGATGAACTCACGCAGTGCACTGACGTTCTGCTTATACACAGGATGACTGACATCCGATTCGTCGCGAATCTGATCCAAGTTGTCGACGCTCAGCCCCTGGCTGATCAGGGCTGCACTGTTCTTCAACCTCGACTGCAGCGCATTCATGAGATTATCACTGGCACTTTGATAAAAATAGGTGCCTACACTACCGGAGACGAGAATGATCGCAATGAAGTGGCTCAAGAACAGTTTGGTTTGTATGGTTAATCGCATGCTTTGCAGAGCTGACCGAAAGGGCGCCTCTGTTCTCTAGATGTCGTTTGCTACTAATTTGCTGTCGTCGTGTCATCAACAAATTTTTTTGTTGATGAGATTCTCTACTATTTTCCCAGACACGGCAAACAACAAATCCGCTATGAAACTTATGTTAACAACTTGCACCACACGCGATGGGTTTGAGTGATCCTGACCTCCTCGGGATATGTCGTTTCGCAATCCGACTCGGCTTGCGGACAGCGTGGATGGAAATGACATCCACTCGGCGGGTTGAGCGCCGATGGCAACTCCCCCGAGAGCCGAATCACCTTACGGGTCTTACCAGGGTCGGCCAGCGGAACCGCTGAGAGTAGCGCACGGGTATAGGGGTGCATCGGCCGCTGCATCACATCATCGGTCTTGCCCCTCTCGACGATGCGACCAAGATACATGACCGCGATCTCATCGGCGATATAGGCGACAACGGATATATCGTGTGAGATAAACAGGTAGGAGAGCTGGAGCTGTTGCTGCAATCCCTTGAGGAGATTGAGTATCTGTGCCTGCACCGAAAGATCCAGTGCGCTGGTCGGTTCATCACAGACAATCATGCGCGGCTCTACCGCCAATGCCCGCGCCACGCAGATCCGCTGCCTTTGACCACCGGAAAACTCATGGGGGTATCTGTCAGCCGCCGAGGCCGGCAGACCCACCTGCAACAACAGGGACTCGACGCGCCTGTTCAGCGCCTGTCGACCATGCCTGTGTTGCGCATGCAATCCCTCCGCGATGATATCGGCCACCCGCATCCTGGGGTTCATGGATGAGAGCGGATCCTGGAAGATGATCTGGAGCTCAGCGCGCAGCTTGCGTAGCTCACTCCCCTTCATCCCGGTCAACTCCTTGCCATTGAGTGTGACCCGTCCAGCGGTAATCTCGATAAGCTGCAAAATCGCCTTGCCCAAAGTGGATTTGCCACAACCCGACTCTCCAACCAAGGCCACCACCGAGCCTTTGGTTATCTGCAGATCCACCCCGTCCACCGCCTTGAGCTGGTGGCTCGCCCGCTGCAGCAGGCCGCTGCGGACAGGAAAATGGACCTGCAGGCTCTGCACTGACAAAAGCTCTTCGCCACCCCTCTGCAGGGCGGCTGAATGAAAGTCCCGCGCCACTGCCCTCGAACTTGGCTCTAGGCCCTCATCGGCATAGATCAGACAACGCACGCCCGAACGTCTATCGAGTGGTAGCCAGGCCACGGTTTTGGTGTGGCAGACCTGCCGGCTCTGATCACAACGCTCAGCAAAACGGCAACCGTTGAATTCACTACCCAAGGGGGGGACACTACCTTTGATCGCAGCCAACTTCTCCCCGGGTTGCCTCTGTTCGGGCAGGGATGCGAAGAGCAATCGGCTGTAGGGGTGCTTGGGCTCTCGAAAAAAAGTGGCCACAGGGGCAGCTTCAACGATCTCTCCTGCATACATGACCGCAACCCGGTCGGCCATCCCAGCCACCACCCCCAGGTCGTGGGTGATCAGCAGGATCGACATACCCCTCTCCTGTTGCAGCCTCTTCAGCAAATCCAGGATCTGCGCCTGCATGGTGACATCGAGGGCGGTGGTGGGTTCGTCGGCAATCAGCAGTTTGGGATCTCCCGCCAATGCCATGGCGATCATAACCCGCTGTTTCATGCCGCCGGAGAGTTGATGGGGGTATTGTTCCATGCAGCGTTCGGGATCGGGAATCGCGACCGCCTGCAACAGCTCGAGGATGCGTCGCTTGACCGCCCCCCCGTGCAGATCGCTGTGCAATTCCACCGCTTCGGCAATTTGGCGACCGATCTTCATCAACGGATTCAGCGAGCTCATCGGCTCCTGGAACACCATACCGAGCTGGCCGCCGCGCAGCAGCCGTATCGCCGTTTGATCCAGTCCGAGGATAGCCTGGCCGTTGAAAAGGATATCACCCCCATCGACTGCGACAGCGGGGGGCAACAGCCGCATCAGCGAGAGTGCTGTCATCGACTTACCGCACCCCGACTCCCCGACCAGGGCGAATGTCTCACCTTGAGCGATCTCCAGGTCGAGGCCGTCGACAATGGTGTGCCTGTCGCCGCTGCTTTTCAGCACAAGCTGCAGCTCGTTAACCTTCAACAGGGATTTAGCCATCATCAGTCAATACTGTCGGTGCGGCGAGCCGCACCCTACACTTGGTCTTGTCAGGCCGTTTCAGACCGGAACCCTCGGCACCGCGGCAATCAATTGCTGGGTGTAACGATTCTGCGGCCGGTTGACGATGTCCTCGGTTCTGCCCTGTTCCACGATTTTGCCCTGATACATCACCGCGGTACGGTCACTGACATACTCCACCACACCGATATTGTGGGTGATGAAAAGCAGGGTGAGGCCCCGTTTCGCGCGCAGATCCAACAACATGCGCAGGATCTCCGCCTGCACGGAGACATCCAGGGCGCTGGTAATCTCGTCACAAACGATGAAGGAGGGGTTCAGGGAGAGGGCCCTGGCGATACCGATCCGCTGTCGCTGACCGCCGGAAAACTCATGGGGATAGCGCCACAGGGTATCCTCTTCCATCTGCACCTGGTGTAACAGATCCCTGGCGATCTCAAGCCGCTCCTCCTGATTCTCGCCGATTGCGTGCACCTTCATCGGTTCGGTGAGAATCCCGGCAATGCTCAGACGCGGATTGAGGGATGAGATCGGATCCTGAAAGATGATCTGCATATTGCGGCGAAAACGCCTCAGCTGTGACCGCTTCAGCTCGGTGATATCTGTATCATCGAAGGCCACCCGACCGGCGGTGGGCTCGGTGAGGCGCAGAATCCCCCGCCCCAGGGTGGTCTTGCCGCTGCCCGACTCCCCCACCAGGGCCAGAATCTCGCCCCGGGGTATCTCCAGGTCGACACCGTCCACCGCCCGCACCTGATCGACAACCCGGCGCAGGAGCCCTTTGCGCACCGGAAAATGGATCTCCAGCTGAGAGAGTCTGATCAGTGGATTCTCTTTGTCGTGCAGCTCGTGTTTCTGCTGCAGGGCCAGGTTTTCCGGCAGCGCCGCAATCAACGCCTGGGTATAGCTGTGGCTGGGGCGATGGATGATCTGCTCGGTGGCACCGGTCTCAACCAGCTTACCCTGCTGCATGACACCGACGCGATCGGCAATCTGTGATACCACACCGAAGTCGTGGGTGATGAAGAGAATCGCCATTTGTGTACGCTGCTGCAGATCTTTCATCAGCCGCAGGATCTCCCGCTGCACCGTGACATCCAGCGCGGTGGTAGGTTCATCGGCGATCAACAGGTCGGGTTCACAGGCCATGGCCATGGCGATCATCACCCGCTGCCGCTGCCCTCCCGAGAGCTGATGGGGATAGCTGTGGACCCGGGTCTGGGGATCGGGCAGTTGCACCGCCTCCAGGGCGTCCATCACCCGCTGCCAGGCCTCTGCCTCGGAGAGCTCCGCAAAGTGCAGCCGCACCGCCTCGAGGATCTGTTCGCCAATGGTGAATACGGGATTCAGCGAGCTCATCGGCTCCTGAAAGATCATCGCGATCCTGCCTCCCCGCACCTGCTGCATCTCGGCTTCACTCAATGATGTCAAATCAACCCTCTCCCCTCCCTGGGGTTGAAACAGGATCTCACCACGGTGGCGTTGCAGATTGGATTTGGGTAGCAATTGCATGATCGATAGCGCACTGATCGATTTCCCGCTCCCCGACTCGCCGACCAGGCAGAAGGTCTCACCCCGGGCGATCTCGAAGCTGATCTCGTCCACCGCCTTGATGGTGCGGCCCTGGTGCTGGAACCAGGTCTGGAGCTGTTTCACCGAGAGCAGCATCAGCCCGACTTGCTCAGATAGGGATCGATGGCATCGCGCAGGGACTCACCGATCAGATTGTAGGCAAACACCGTGAAAAAGATGGCACCGCCGGGGAAGGCCGCCATCCACCAGTTGAAGCGGGAAGACTGCACCGCCTGGTTGAGCATCTCGCCCCAGGAGGGATCGTCCACCAGACCGAGGCCAAGAAAGCTCAGGGTCGCCTCGGCGAGGATTGCGGAGGCCACACCGAAGCTGGCCGCCACCAGCACCGGCCCCATGCCGTTGGGCAGCATGTGGCGGAATAGGATCGAGGGCAGCGGCAGCCCCGCCGCCTCCGCCGCCTGCACGAAGTCCTGCTTGCGCAGGCGCAGGAACTCGGCGCGCACATAGCGGGCGTAACCGGGCCAGCTGGTGATGCCGATGATCACCATCATGATATAGAGACTGCGGCCGAAGAAGGCGACGAAAGTCAGTAGCAGGAACAGGGTCGGCACCGCCTCGAAGATCTCCACCAGACGCATCCCGAGCATGTCCACCACGCCGGAGAAGTAACCCATCAGGCCACCGATGATAATCCCCAACACCATGGCGATGCCGGTGGCAACAAAGCCGATACCGAGGGCGATGCGCGAGGCGTGGATCATGCGGCTGAGCACATCGGCACCGTTCTGTTCGGTACCGAACCAGTGGTTGCGATCGCCGTTGGATAGGGGCGCCTCAAGGCCGGTATCGCCCTGCTCCCGTTGATAGTCCTTCGGCGAATAGGGAACCGGGGCATAGACGACCCAATCGTAGTTGCCTTGCGCCTCGGCGACCCGGTACTGCTCATAAATCACCAGCTTGGGTGGCGAGACCAGGGCGTAGGCCAGCAACGCCGTCACCCCGATAAGGCCGAGGAAGACCAACAGCTTGTGCCAGAAGAGCGTGCGCCAGAGGGAGAGCAGGAGAAAGGCGACGAAGCCGACCAGGAAGATCACATCCACGGGTTGCAGATAGTCCAGCACCGGGCTCTTGAGCTCTCCCCCTTCACTCAGCAAGAGGGGAAAGCTGCTCGCCAGGAAGGGTGCGAAGACCCCCACCAGGGCCAGCACCGCGACCCAGAAGAGCCCCAGTCTCGCCCCCCAGCGCAGAAAGGTCTGGCGCAAGATTCTGCGCCAGTAGCTCTGTCGTTGCGGACGACTACTCATAGCTGACCCTCGGGTCGGCCAGGGCGTAGAGGATATCGGCCAGCAGATAACCCAGCAGGGTCAGCATGCCGCCGATGAGGGTGATCGACAGCACCAGCTCCCGGTCCCGGGTCTGCACCGCCTCCACCGCCAGCTTACCCATGCCCTCGATACTGAAGATGCTCTCCACAATCACCGAGCCCGCCAACAGGCTGGGCAGGAGGCTGGCGGCTACGGTTATCAGAGGCAGCAGGCTGTTGCGGAAGACATGCTTCCACAACACCGACGACTCGGCGAGTCCCTTGGCCCTGGCGGTACGGGCATAGTCGGAGAGGAGATTCTCCAGCACCGAGGTGCGGGTCAACTTGGCCAGTCCGGCAAAGCCGCCATAGGAGAGACAGACCACCGGCAGCACCAGATGCCAGAGACGGTCGACGAGAAATCCCCGCAGCCACTCCCCCTGCATCCAGTGCACCGACAGGAGGCCCCCGACCAGCACACCGGTGACGACGAAACCGAGCTGTCGCATCAGGCGATAGTCAGTGGAGGCGAGCCAGGCCGCCAGCAAGGCAAACAGCGTCGGGATAAGGATCCATAGGCTGACCGATTGCCCGGACTCGGGCAGCTGTTGCACCATAGCCAGTCCCAGTGCGAACCAGCAGAGGGCCAGCAGAGCCATGCGGATCATCTTTCCTCCCATGTTGGCCAGAAACAGGAAGAGTGCGGTGGAGAGCACCAGCATCAGAAACAGCAGCCCCAGATCCCACAGACTCGACCAGTGGGGCATAAACACCTGATCCAATACCTGGCGATCACTCAAGCCCGCGGTGGGGAACCAGTGCCAATACTGATCGTTGGCGAAAAAGCCGATCAACAGCACACCGGCCAGCATGGTCGGTACCGACCAGAGGGCGAGCATCACCATGCCGCTGCTGACATCGAAGGATCGCCCCCGCTCCACCGCCGCCCGCACCCCCACCAGCAGGGCCAGCAGGTAGACCACCGGGATGCTCAAGACATTCAGCAACACCGTGATCGGCACCCGCTCCGCCAGCAGGTCGGTGACCGGGCGGCCGTAGCGAAAACTGCGACCCAGGTCGGAACCCTTGCTAAAGGAGAAGCCGCTGAGGTTGTTCTCTTCATCGAAGGTAAAGCCTGCCGGGGAGACGTTATTCAGCCAGCGCAGGTACTGCATCCAGGGGGGGTTATCCAGACCGTAGAGGCGGTTGTAGTAGGCCTCGATCTCCTGCTTCGCCTCCGGGTCGAGGTTCTGGCCCTCCACCAGGCTCTTGGCGCTGATGCCACCCGGAGAAGAGGCCATGACAACGAACACCACCAGGGTGATTCCCAACAGGGTGGGGAGCATCAGCAACAGTCTTCGAAGCAGATAGGTAAGCATTCAGATCCTGGTATTCACAAGGGTGAAGTCGTTATCGATCACTGCTGATAGCGTTGCTCATTGGCCGGCACATAGTTCTCCATCGGCAGATTGCCGAAGTTGAGGCCCACCTTGGTGTTGACGATGTTACGGATGCGGCGATCGATAAACACCAGACTCTTACGCCGCATCAGAAAGGTGTAGGGCTGATCTTCGAAAAGCTCAGCTTCAGCCTGTTGCCATAGGGGCATACGTTTATCCTCATCGACGGTGGCCCTGGCCTCATCGACCAACTGATCGAGCTTATCATTACGGTAGTTGATGAAGTTGTTGCCCGCATCCGCGATCTGGCTGCTGTGGAACATCTGATAGAGATCGGTCTCAAGACCGCTGGTCCAACCCAGGGTAATGGCCTCGAAATCCCGCTTGTTGAGCAGATCGATCATCACCGACCACTCCGTCGGCTTGGGCTTCAGCAGGATACCGGCACGGGCCAGCAGGTCCTTGAGAAAGAGCACCATGCGTCCGGTATCTTCATTGCCCTGAAAGTAGACCAGTTCGAACTCGAAGGGCTCGCCCTGTGCATCCTCCAGCACCCCATCACCATCGCGATCCTGATAACCCACCTCTTTCAGCAATTGCATACCCTTGGCTTCATCGTAGCTGCGCGGCGCCAGCGAAGGGTTGTGCTGCTTGCTGGTACTGTTGAAAGGACTCAAGGCAACCTCTGCATAACCGAGGTAGATCTCGTCAATGATACGCTTGCGATCGATCAGATAGGTCATGGCCTGGCGCACCCGTTTATCGGTGAAACGGGTTGCTGCCCCATCGCGCTCCTGATTCCAGCCGATATAGCTGTAGCCGGCCACCGGGCTCATGTATTCCCAATGGGCCGCCTTCTTCTCCAGCGCCTTATCCTCTACCAGTTTGCGATACTCCACGGGGCGGGAACCATAGGCATCGATATCCCCGTTGCGAAAGGTGGTCAGACGGGCGCTGTCGTTTTCGATCACGCGCCAGAGGATGCGATCGAAGGAGGGCTGCACCGGCCCCCAATAGCGGGGATTGCGTTGCAGCTCCACCATACCCTTGTCCGGTGACCAGCTCGTGGGATCCTGCAGTCGATAGGGACCCGATCCCAACAGCAACCCCTTGGATTGGTTGTAGTCGTTGGGCCTCTCAAGATAGGGTGCGTAGAAATGCCTGGGCATCACCGCCAGTCCACCGGCCAGGGAGAGGGCATTGAAATAGGGCTCGGCGAACTGGAATTTCACCGTCAGACTGTCCAGGGCTTCCACCGAGGCGATCTTCGAGTAGTAGGCCCGCTCCCGGGGCGCCTGGATCGCCGGGGTCATAATAAAATCGAAGGAGAAGACCACATCTTCCGCGGTCAGGGGTTTGCCGTCGGAAAAGCTCAATCCGTCGCGCAGCTTGAAGACGAATGTCAGTCCATCCTCGCTCACCTCCCAGGACTCGGCCAACAGACCCTCCCACTCCAGGGTTTCAGGATTGCGTGTAATCAGGCTCTCCTGAATGTAACTCTGTACATCCGAGGCGTAGGCATCCGAGGAGATAAAAGGCGTCAGGGATTTAAGGTTGACACTGAAGGCCTGCACCAGCCAATCGCCCTCCGCATAGTCGGGCATCAGGCTGGCCTTGTGGGCCCGCTTGAAGGCCGCTTGAGTGGCTCTACGGCTGTCGTCGGGGATCTCGCTGGAGAGGGTCAACCCATTGCCGACACGGTTACCCAGATTTCTCACCTGACTGCTGATCTCGCGCAGGTCACCGGCCTGCTCCCGCATCAGCTGCTCCATGCGTGACATCTTCTCCCATTGCCGATCGATCATATACATCACCAATACAATGGTGATCAACACCAGTATCAGGCCACCGAAATAGAGAATATCCTGACCGTTTAAGCGTCGCTGCATGAAGTTACTCCTGTGATCCAGGATAAATGTTCAACAAAGGATTAAAGAGTCTATTATGCTTTCCCAGGACTTGAAAGAGGTCGCACACTGTTGGAAGAAGACCCAGCTCGTTTCCGGGACATCGAATCACCCGATACTTTCCGCTGCTGCCAATTTCCGGTAAGTTACGCAGTTTGACTTCAAACGGAACGCGGCCATCTGTCCCTCTCCGTGTTTATATCGATGACTCCTGCAAGGAATTGTTCCATGGGCTTTCTAGAAAACAAACGCATACTCATTGTCGGCATAGCCAGTAATCGCTCCATCGCCTGGGGCGTTGCCGAGGCCATGCATCGCGAAGGCGCTCAACTGGCGCTTACCTACCAGACCGAGAAGCTGAAAAAGCGTGTCGATGACGCCGCAGAGAAGTTTTCGGCTGATATCGTAATGCCCCTGGATGTCACCGACGACCAACAGATCACCGATCTGTTCACCACCCTGGAGAAAGAGTGGGGTTATCTGGATGGGATCGTGCATGCGGTGGGATTCGCCCCCCGGGATCATCTCGAGGGAGGTTTTCTGGACAACCTTACTCGAGAGGGTTTCGCCCTGGCTCACGACATCAGCGCCTACAGCTTTGCCGCACTCGCCAAGGCAGGGCGACCACTGATGCAGGGGCGAAACGGATCACTGGTCACCATGAGCTACCTCGGGGCGGTACGAACAGTGCCCAATTACAATGTCATGGGGGCGGCGAAGGCGAGCCTCGAGGCGAGTGTACGCTATATGGCCGAATCCCTCGGTCCGGAAGGTATTCGGGTAAATGCGGTATCGGCGGGTCCGATCAGGACGCTTGCCGCATCAGGTATCAAGAATTTCAAAGGCATGCTGGACGAAGTAGAGAAACGAAATCCGTTACGCCGCAATGTCACCATCGAGGAGGTGGGCAATACCACGGCATTTCTCTGCTCCGATCTCGCCACAGGCATTACCGGCGATATCATCTACGTGGATTCGGGTTACCATATTCTCGGTATGGCCTGACACCCCGAACTGAACGCCGTTTTACTCGCTGTCGGAACTCAATAGGATTTCCACGTCCGCACGGGCTTCCAGGTCGCTCAACACCATCTCATAGTGGTCTCTGCCAAGCATCCTGCGCATACCCTCCCGTTGCTGCTGATTATTGCCACCCTCTTCAGCACTTCCCTCTGTTACCGCTGTGAGCAGATAGACGGCATGGTCCCCTGCCGCCAGCCTGGCCCTGCCTTGGGATGACCCTCCTGCCAAGGGCTTTTCAGCACGGAACAGGGCCGTCGAAAGCCCTGGAGGTATCTGGGGATCTTGGCGTTTAACCGTCACCGGTCCGTTCACCGCATAGCTGGCTGCAACCTCAGCAAGGGATTTTCCGGCGGCGATCTCCATCAGGCGCTTCTCCGCTTCTGCTTCGGCCTGCTGTTCCGCCTTCTGTTGCTGCAGGGTTTCGATAATCTCTGTTTTCACGTCATCCAGGGGCTGTACCGAGGCTTCCTGGTGATCCAGTATACGCAGTACCAGGGCACTGGTGCCGTCTATCTCGATCAATTCGCTGTTGTTCTGCTCCTGCAGGACATCTTCACTAAAGGCCGTCGTCCTCACCTTCGGCTTGGCGAATACCCCTGCACCCTGCTCGCGGGTTATCCAATCGCTCTCCTGGGTAGCCAGTCCCAAAGCTTCAGCGGCTGGTTCCAGGCTGTTTGGATCCTCATAGCTGATGTCGGCAAGCTGCTCAGCCATCTCGAAATAGAGCCGCTCTCCCTCAACCTTGCGATAGGCAGACTCTACCTCGGCCCGGGCCTGGTCAAAGGGTTTTACATCGCCATCTTTGATCCCTGTCAGCTTGATCAGATGAAAACCGAATTCGGTGCGCACCGGTTCGCTAACACTCCCTGCCTCGAGGGAAAAGAGTGCCTCATCAAAAACAGGATTATTCATGTCACCCTTGACGATGAAACCGAGATCACCGCCTGAATCAGCTGTTGCCGGATCCTGGGAATTCTGCTTTGCAAGTTCTGCAAAGGACTCGCCGTTGTTGATTCGCTCGGCCAAAGCCTCGATCTTCGACTTCGCCTCATCCACTCTAGCCTGATCCGCATCGGATGCTACCAAAATGAGAATATGGCTTGCCTGTCGCTGCTCCGGAAGACCAAACTCATGCTGATTGTTCTCGTAGTAACCGAGGAGCAGATCCTCATCCACCGTTATCGTACTACCCGCGGTCTTGGCATCAAGCAGGATATACTCAACCTTGATCCTCTCAGGAGAAACAAACGCGCTTTCGTTGGCCTGATAGTAGGCAGTGATCTCATCATCTGGCGGCGCCTCACTCAATTTAAAGTCGGCGGCAGGGATCACGAAATAGGAGACCTCTCTGGTCTGTCCGTACAAGCGCTCTCTCTCTGTGATTTCACGCTGAGTCATGAAACTGCCCGCCTGCACTGCCTGCGACAGCTGTTCCGCAACCAATGAGCTGCGTACCCGTTCTTCAAATCCAGCGGGGGAGAGACCTTGCAGGCGCAACGCCCGTTCATAGGTCTGCTGATCGTAGCGCCCGTCCTTTTGAAAAATCGACATGGATAATATAGCGGACTGAATCATTCGACTGCCTGCGCGCAATCCCATCCTGTCTGATGCTTGATGCAGTACCTCATCCCGGATCAAGCGGTTCAATACCTCTTCGCGCATCTTGGCGTCGTCAAAAAGTTCTGGGCGGTATGCTGCACCGAGTTGCTCGCGCATCTGTTGACGAAAACGTTGGTACTGGCTATCCAGGGTTCGTTCCGTGATCTCAAAATCATTAACAGTCGCTGCAACGGATTCAGCGCCAACACCCAGATAGGATTGAATACCCCATAGCGCAAATGGGATCGAGATTAAAATGACGATCGCCCAAGCGATCCAACCCTGCGCTCTATCTCTGATTTCCTGAAGCATGACTAATGACTCTTTAATCTTCTACCTGAAACTAAAACATCCAGGGGTCACACATCTAAAAACAAAAACGGGGTATCTGCCAGATACCCCGTTGATGACTAAGTTGGCGGAGCGGACGGGACTCGAACCCGCGACCCCCGGCGTGACAGGCCGGTATTCTAACCAACTGAACTACCGCTCCGGATTGGTGGGTGCTGCAGGGATCGAACCTGCGACCCTCGCCTTGTAAGGGCGATGCTCTCCCAGCTGAGCTAAGCACCCTAGTGAGGTATATCGTCAATCAGTTAGAGATACCACACCTGAAGGCGCGCTAGTTTATTGCATCCTTCAATGCTTTACCAGCCTTGAACGACGGGATTTTGGAGGCCTTGATTTTAATCGTCTCACCAGTCTGTGGATTACGCCCTTCGCGAGCTGCACGCTCCTTCACCGAGAAGGTGCCAAATCCTACCAGTGAAAGCGTATCGCCTGCTTTCATTGCGTTGGTCACTGCTTCAACCATGCCATCAAGGGCACGCCCTGCGGCTGCCTTGGAAATATCTGCAGATTCCGCCATTGCCTCAATTAGTTCGGCCTTGTTCATTAATCATTTTCCCCTGTGATGTCTTGACGGAATAACCGCCTTGAGATGCGTTATGTTGTAGCCCGCTAGGGACCTGAAACGCCAGAATTTATACCGGCTGCCAGATACCCTGTCAAGCAACGTTAGAGCCAGATTCTTTACAATTGCACCAGTTGTGACAAAGTTACTGCGTTAGATTACATACTAATGTTTTGTCGGTGCGCCCCGTTTCTTGACCTCTTCACTATCCCGTTGTTCAGTACTTTTTGTCGGAGATTCTGCTGCCGCCTTCCCCTCTCTCGGTTGCGGCAGCTCCTTGAGCGCTATCTGCAGCACTTCATCGATCCAACGGACAGGTCTGATATCAAGATTCTGTTTAATATTCTTTGGTATATCAACGAGATCTCTTTCATTCTCTTCAGGAATTATAACCGTTGCGATACCACCACGATGGGCGGCAAGGAGCTTCTCCTTGAGTCCGCCAATCGGTAAAACTTCGCCTCTGAGGGTGATCTCTCCAGTCATTGCCACGTCGGCCCTGACCGGTACTTTTGTCAATGCGGAGACCAGGCTTGTACACATGCCGACACCGGCGCTGGGACCGTCTTTCGGCGTTGCCCCCTCGGGTACGTGGATATGGACATCACATTTCTGGTGGAAATCCTCATCCAAGTCAAGGGAATTCGCTCGACTCCTGACCACGGTCATGGCCGCCTGTATAGACTCCTGCATCACCTCACCCAGTTGGCCAGTGTGACTGAGGCGCCCTTTACCGGGCATAAGCGCGGCCTCTATACGTAACAGTTCGCCACCCACTTCGGTCCAGGCCAGGCCGGTAACCTGACCAACCTGATCATGTTCATCCGCACGTCCATAGCGGAAACGTTTCACACCCAGATACTCTTCGAGCTTCTTAGGTGTAACGGTAATCTTGCCCTTGGGCTTTTTCAGCAGTATATCCTTAACCACCTTGCGACAGATCTTGGCAATCTCTCGCTCCAGATTCCTCACCCCCGCTTCACGGGTGAAGTAACGAACAATGTCGCGAATCGCTGCTTCCCGAATAATCAGCTCATCGGGCTTCAGGCCGTTGTTCTCCATCTGCTTACGTACCAGATAGCGTTCGGCAATACTGACCTTCTCATCTTCCGTATAGCCGGAGAGTCTGATCACCTCCATACGATCGAGCAGGGCTGGCGGGATGTTCAGGGTGTTGGCGGTGGCGACAAACATCACCTCGGAGAGATCGAAGTCGACCTCCAGGTAGTGGTCGTTGAAGGTATGGTTCTGTTCCGGATCGAGCACCTCCAACAGGGCAGACGCCGGATCACCCCGGAAATCCATCGCCATCTTGTCGATCTCATCGAGTAGAAACAGGGGATTACGTGTCTTCACCTTACTCAGGTTATTAATGATCTTACCCGGCAAAGCGCCGATATAGGTCCGCCGGTGTCCGCGGATCTCGGCTTCGTCGCGCACCCCGCCCAACGCCATGCGGGTAAATTTTCGGTTGGTTGCACGGGCAATGGATTGACCCAGGGAAGTCTTACCGACACCAGGAGGGCCAACCAGACAGAGTATCGGTCCTTTCAGTTTGCGCACCCGTTGTTGTACCGCCAGGTACTCCAGGATGCGCTCCTTGACCTTCTCCAAACCGTAGTGGTCCTCATTCAATACCGCATCGGCGGCACCGATATCGTTGCGAATCTTGGTGCGCTTCTTCCAGGGCAATCCGACCAGGGTATCGATATAGTTGCGCACCACGGTGGCTTCAGCCGACATGGGTGACATCAGCTTAAGCTTGTTCAATTCGTTCGTTGCCTTGTCCTTGGCCTCTTTTGTCATACCCGCGGTTTCGATCTTTTTGGTCAGATCCTCTATCTCGTTGGGGGCATCCTCCATCTCACCCAACTCTTTCTGAATCGCCTTCATCTGCTCGTTCAGATAGTATTCGCGCTGATTCTTCTCCATCTGCCGTTTTACTCGGCCACGGATCCGTTTCTCCATCTGCAGGATGTCGTTCTCGCCCTCCATGAGTCCCATCAGGTGTTCCAACCGTTCACGCACATTGGGCATCTCGAGAACGTGTTGCTTCTCTTCAAGCTTCAGTGACATATGTGCCGCTATGGTATCGGCGAGACGGCTCGGATCATCAATGCTGGAGAGGGAGGTGAGCACCTCTGGAGGCACTTTTTTGTTCAGTTTTACATATTGATCGAACAGGTTGGTGGCTGAACGCATCAACACTTCGCTCTCACGGCCCGCCACATCGATGGTATCGGTCAAGGTCTCCAGCCTTGCGGTAAAGAACTCATCGGTATCGATGAATTCGGTAATACGCGCCCTTTCGCCGCCTTCCACCAACACCTTGACTGTACCGTCAGGCAGTTTCAGCAACTGCAGGATATTTGCCAGGGTACCGATGGCATACATATCACCCACATCCGGGTCATCCACATCGGCGCTCCTTTGCGCTGCCAACAGAATCTGCTTGTTGCTCTGCATTGCTGAATCCAATGCCTGAATCGATTTATCGCGTCCAACGAAGAGAGGAATAACCATATGGGGATAGACCACCACATCGCGTAGTGGCAGCACCGGAACGACGTTACTCTGGCTGAGTGTCTTCGTGGAATCTGTGTACTCATGGCCCATATAAATTATCCTCTATCGGCAGTCTCTCTGCCCAACAACTTCAAACTCAGGTACGAGAGTCAGTTCAGGGATTTGATACTGGCGGGTATGGTATCAATTATATCCGGTCGATCCGGGTCAGTGCTTTAATAAAGACATTATATAAGGGTGGAAGCCGTATGTTTCAAGCCGAATATGCAACCACCACAGCAGAAACAACCCAAGGACGCTTTCAATAAGCAGCAGATATATTTTGAATTCAAGCACATATCTGCGTTTTACAGACACGTGAAACGGTCCATCAATCGCCTTGAGAAGAGAGTGGATTTGAGTACAGGTGTGTCAATCAGATGCAGCGATCTGCTTGTCGCTGTTCTCATAGATCATCAACGGTTCTGACTCGCCGGCGATCACTGCCTCGTCCACCACGACCTTGGTCACCTCATCCATCGAGGGGAGGTCATACATGGTATCGAGCAGCACCTGTTCCAGGATGGTACGCAGTCCCCGTGCTCCGGTTTTCCGTGCCATCGCCTTGCGGGCTATGGCACGCAGGGCATCTTCACGGATCTCCAGCTCACACCCCTCCATCTCGAAGAGACGGCTGTACTGCTTGGTGAGGGCATTCTTGGGCTCGGTGAGGATCTTCACCAAGGAACCCTCGTCCAGCTCCTGCAGTGTGGCGACCACGGGCAGACGACCGACGAACTCCGGTATCAGACCGTATTTGATCAGATCCTCAGGCTCCACATCGACAATGATGTCGCCGATGGAGCGGGAGTCGTCTTTGCTCTTCACTTCCGCGGAGAAACCGATACCGCCCTTTTCGGAGCGATCCTTAATGACCTTTTCAAGGCCGGCAAAGGCGCCACCGACGATGAACAGGATATTCGAGGTGTTGACCTGGAGAAACTCCTGTTGCGGGTGTTTGCGTCCCCCCTGTGGGGGCACAGATGCCACCGTACCTTCAATCAACTTCAACAGGGCTTGCTGAACACCCTCGCCCGATACATCCCTGGTAATTGAGGGGTTGTCCGATTTGCGGGAAATCTTATCGATCTCATCGATATAGACTATACCCGTTTGTGCCTTTTCCACATCATAATCACACTTTTGCAACAGCTTTTGTATGATGTTTTCCACATCCTCGCCGACATAACCCGCCTCAGTGAGGGTGGTTGCATCCGCGATCGTGAAGGGCACGTTCAATAACCGTGCAAGTGTCTCTGCCAACAGGGTTTTACCAGAGCCGGTGGGACCGATCAGCAGAATATTGGACTTGGCCAGCTCCACATCGCTCTCTTTTCCGATGCTGTCGAGCCGCTTGTAGTGGTTATAGACTGCGACCGAAAGTACCTTTTTCGCCCTGTGCTGGCCGATGACATACTGATCGAGGGTCTTTTTGATCTCATGGGGTTTGGGGAGCTTGTTGATACTCTCTTCCCCAGGATCCTGCATCTCCTCGCGGATGATGTCGTTGCAGAGTTCAACGCACTCGTCGCAGATAAACACCGAGGGACCAGCGATCAGTTTGCGTACCTCATGCTGGCTCTTGCCGCAAAAGGAGCAATACAGCAGCTTGCCGTCGTCGCCTTTACCGCTCTTGTCACTGCCCATATTTAGCTCCTCAAACCGAAATCAACCAGCTCTTAATTTAATCATATCTAACTGCGCATAGATGGCAAGGACCCTGTCACAAATCTCTGATCTGGGTATCAGGCCAAAAATCCACCTCTTACCCGCCTCGGGAAGGGGCTATCAGCTTGCAGCTGCCTCGCGATCGCTGAGCACGGAATCGACCAGTCCGTAGGCCACAGAGTCCTCACCACCCATGAAGTTATCGCGTTCCGTGTCCTCCGCGATCTTCTCCAGGGACTGCCCGGTATGTTGGGCCAAAATGCTGTTCAGACGCTCCCGTAACAGCAGAATCTCTTTCGCATGGATCTCGATATCGGTCGCCTGGCCCTGAAAACCGCCAAGGGGTTGATGGATCATCATACGGGAATTCGGCAAACAGAACCTTTTTCCCTTGGCGCCACCCGCCAGCAGCAGCGCCCCCATACTGGCCGCCTGGCCGATACACATGGTACTGACATCGGGACGCACGAACTGCATGGTGTCGTAGATCGAAAGACCCGCGGTAACCGACCCACCGGGGGAATTTATATAGAGATGTATATCCTTGTCCGGATTCTCCGATTCGAGAAACAGCAGTTGGGCTACCACCAGATTAGCCATATGATCTTCTACCGGTCCGACCAGAAAGATCACCCGCTCCTTGAGCAGTCGGGAATAGATGTCGAATGAACGTTCACCCCTGGCGGTCTGTTCGATGACGATCGGTACCAGCCCTAGATTTTGTGCATCCGGCATTAGCGATGAAGATAGTTCTTTCATGTCTGTCGTTACCTGAGGGTCAACCCTGTTCTGTCAATGCGGCAAAAGTGGTCTGATCGTCCACAACTTCTACCTGCTCCATGATCCAATCGACTACCTGATCTTCCAAAACAATGTTTTGAACAGATGCCAATTGCTGCTGATTGCCGTAGTAGAACTTGACTACCTCTTCCGGCTGCTCATAGCTGGCCGCGTACTCCTCGATTGTCTTGCGTACACGATCGTTATCGACCTGAATCCCATTTTGTTTAATGATCTCACCGATCAGCAGGCCCAGGGCAACACGCCGCTTGGCCTGTTCTTCGAACATCTCCCGCGGCAACTCGAAGCTACCGGCGTTCGCTCCCATCTGCTCCTGTGCCTGTTTACGCAAGGCTTTGATCTCCTCCTCGATCAAGGCCTTGGGAATGTCGATCTGATTCTGCTCATACACCAGATCCATCGCCTGATTCTTAATCCGAGCCTGAACCCGCTGGGAAAGTTCACGCTCCATGTTTTCCCGAATATCCAGTTTCAGCCTGTCAACACCCTCACTGGAACCGAACTCCTTGGCAAAATCGTCATCCACGGTTGGCAATACCTCTTCAGAGACTTCACTCACCTCGACCTCAAACGTTACCGGTTTACCGGCCAACTCTTCCACCCGGTAATCCTCGGGGAATTTAAGGTCGATAGTGCGCTTCTCCTCTTTGACCATACCCACCAGACCGCTCTCAAAGCCCTCAATCATGCGCTTTGAACCAAGCACCAGATCCACATTTTCCGCACTACCGCCTTCAAATGCCTCACCATCCACCAGGCCCTTGAAGCTGATCTTGACCTGATCACCCTCGGCGGCGGCACGATCGACGCTGTTCCAGCTAGCCCGCTGTTTGCGCAGCTTGGCGATCATATCTTCGATATCATCATCGGTAATCTCGGTAAGCGGTTTCTTGATTTCACCTGTGAGCTTGGCCAATTCGATTTCGGGCATCACCTCCAGGGTGGCCACATAGCTGAACAATCCCTCTTCCGTGGCCTTCTTTGGCTCTATCTTCGGCATCCCGGCGGGCTGCAGCTTCTCCTGCTGGATCGCCTCCTGGTAGCTGCTCTCGATCATCTGGCCATAGACCTCTTGCAGTACCTGGCCGCCATAATTACGGCGCAGCAGATTCATCGGCACCTTACCCGGACGGAAGCCATCCAGCTTGGCGGTACGACCGATCTGCTTCAGGCGCTTGGTGACCTCCACCTCGATCTCCTCTGCCGGCAATTCGACCGTAACGCGTCGCTCTAGCCCTTCACCCGATTCCACCGAAACTTGCATGCTCTTCTCCTGACAGACAAAACTGTCATTAACTCTTTGTATATATTGGAAAATATCCTGAAAATTGTGATCGGCAATTAGCAGGAGTAATTGGTGCGAAAGGAGAGACTCGAACTCTCACGGGTTGCCCCACAGGAACCTAAATCCAGCGCGTCTACCAATTCCGCCACTTTCGCCTGCCAGCCTGGAGGGGACTGAAAAGCCACCATAGCCTTGCTGTGAACGGGCCATTATAGCGGTGAAAAGCGCAAGTCTCTACGTCAATTACACCACAGCGCAAGATTCGACTCCAGCTCCCAAACCTGGTACCGCCGGTTACAGCAAGCGCACGACTTTGCTTTCACGGGAAACAGACGTGAATCTCTGCAACCGGGATGAATCTGTGATCGAGCTTAGCTGTTAACCTCTACCCGATCCACACGCTGAAAGCCACGGGGTAGCTTACCGCCACGACGGCCACGCTCACCCTGGTAGCTGTCGAGATCGGCTGGTTTTAGCACGATATAGCGCTTGCCCGCATGTGCTGTCAGGCTGCCGCCCTGGGGCACCACCGCCACTGCGACCAGGAACTCATCCCTGGAAGCGACCCGTTTCGGCGCTATGCTGATAATTTTGTTGCCCTTACCCCGCGCCAATTGGGGCAGCTCCTCGAGGGCAAATACCAGCATACGCCCCTCATTTGAGATGGCCACCACACGATCCTGCTTGGCATCCTCGACCAAGGCCGGATGCAACACCCGAGCCCCCTTCGGCAGCGTCAACAGAGCCTTGCCTGACTTGTTCTTCGCCAGCATATCCGCAAGCTTGGCCCGAAAACCGTAACCCGCATCGGAGGCGAGCAGATATTCGTCCTTCGGATCCCCCCCGACAACAGCCCTGAAAGTGGCGCCTGCAGCGGGGGAGAGGCGCCCGGTCAACGGTTCTCCCTGGCTGCGAGCAGAAGGCAGGGTATGGGCCAACAGGGAATAGCTGCGACCGTTGGAATCGATAAATACCGCCTGCTGGTTGCTGCGAAGGCGGGCAGCAGCGAGAAAATTGTCACCCGCCCTGTAGTTGAGGGCCGCCGGATCGATATCGTGTCCCTTAGCGGTACGCGCCCATCCCTTTTCAGAGAGCACCACGGTGACCGCCTCGCTGGGGGTCAGATCGGTCTCAGCCAACGCCTCTGCCGCAGCACGCTCGACAATGGGGGAGCGGCGATCGTCCCCATACTCCTCCGCATCTGCCTCGAGTTCCTTGCGTATCAGGGTGCGCAGGCGCCTCTCTGAGCCGAGGATCTGCTGTAATGATTTTCGTTCCGCCTCCAACTCATCCTGCTCGCCGCGGATCTTCATCTCCTCCAGTTTGGCCAGGTGTCGCAGCCGCAGGTTGAGGATCGCCTCGGCCTGGACCTCGGAGAGGGAGAACCTTTTGATCAGCTCGGCCTTGGGGTCATCCTCATGGCGAATGATGGCGATCACCTCATCTATGTTGAGGTAGGCGGTCATCAGGCCTTCAAGGATATGCAAACGCTCCAGCACCTGATCGAGGCGATACTGCAGGCGCCTGCGCACCGTTTCCGTACGGAACTTCAACCACTCCTTGAGCAGGGTGCGCAGATCCTTCACCGCCGGTCGACCGTTGATACCGATCATATTCATGTTGACCCGGTAGGTCCGCTCCAGGTCGGTGGTGGCGAAGAGATGGGACATCACCCGTTCCACGTCGACTCGGTTGGAACGGGGTACGATGAGCAGGCGCGTCGGATTCTCATGATCCGACTCATCACGCAGGTCTTCTATAAGCGGCAGCTTTTTTGCCTGCATCTGCGCCGCGATCTGCTCCAACACCTTGGCCCCCGAGACCTGGTGCGGCAGGGCGGTAATCAGTATATCGCCGTTCTCGCGCTCGTAGCGCGCCCGCATGCGAATTGAGCCATTGCCACTCTCATAGATCTTCAACAGCTCATCCGCCGGGGTGATAATCTCCGCCTCGGTGGGATAGTCGGGTCCATGCACGTGCATCATCAACTCGGCAACCGTCGCCTTTGGCGACTCCAGCAGATTGATCGCGGCCTTGACCACCTCGCGCAGATTGTGGGGCGGTATGTCGGTGGCCATGCCCACGGCGATGCCCGAGGCGCCGTTGAGCAGCACATTGGGTACCCTGGCGGGAAGCATCGACGGCTCCATGTGTTCACCGTCGTAGTTTGGCACCCAATCCACGGTGCCTTGTCCCAATTCGGAGAGCAGCAGCTTTGCATAGCGGGTGAGTCGCGACTCGGTGTAGCGCATGGCCGCGAACGACTTGGGATCATCCGCAGAGCCCCAGTTGCCTTGGCCATCGACCAGGGGGTAGCGATAGGAGAAACTCTGCGCCATCAACACCATCGCTTCGTAGCAGGCACTGTCCCCATGGGGATGGAACTTACCCAGCACATCACCCACGGTACGCGCCGATTTCTTGAACTTCGCCGTAGCGCTCAGCCCCAACTCCGACATGGCATAGACGATGCGCCGCTGCACCGGCTTTAGGCCATCGCCGATGTTCGGCAGGGCACGGTCAAGAATCACGTACATGGAGTAGTTGAGGTAGGCCTGTTCGGTGAACTGGCTGAGTGGTTGCTGCTCTATGCCTTCGAGGGTGTGGTCGATGTCGTCTGTCATTAAATCTGATGCTCTATCAAAATCTGAGATCCCGGAAACGAGGCCAGATCATACGAAAAGCCGGTTACTTAGTGAATAGGGATCTGCCAGGGGTGTTTGCTTGTCGGCATTTTCTCCCCTGCCACGATTTCCATCAATGGTGTTAACATCCTAGAAATCGCTCCAGCCAACAGGAAAAACTGTGAATCAACCCTACAAAACACCACAAGAAGCCGAGGATGCTTACTACGACGCCATAGAGGAGAAGGACCTGGAGGCCTTGATGAGAGTCTGGGAAGATGGCGAGGAGATACTCTGCCTGCTGCCGATGATGGCGGCCCAGCAGGGTAAGGAGGCGATCAGAAGGCTGTGGGAGCCACTCATGCAAAACGAGATCGGACTCGATATCCAGACCAAGCACCTGGCGTGGATCGAAACCTCCAAGCTTGCCATCCATCTCATCGAGGAGCTGGTGAAGAGCCCGGGACAGAGCGAAACACAGCCGGTCTACGCCACCAATATCTACCGCAAAGACACTGACGGCTGGCGTCTGCTGATGCATCAGAACTCCCCCACACCCCCGCCACCCGGATTGCATATTCCCGGCATGGAGATGTGATGGAAAACCACAAGCTGGTCATTCCCCAACATCTCAACCAGTATGGCTACCTCTTTGGCGGCAATCTGCTGCAGTGGGTGGATGAGTATGCCTGGATCGCCGCCGTGCATGACTACCCAGGACGGCGCTTCGTCACCATCGGCATGGACCGGGTCGAGTTCCATCGTAGTGTAAAAGAGGGGACCATCCTCCGTTTTGACATTCAACAGGGCCGCAAGGGCGTGACATCAGTGCAATACCTGGTCAATGTCTATTCCCACGATCCCCACAGTGGCAGCGAGGAGAGCGTCTTCTCCACTACCATCACCTATGTCTGTCTGGATGATGAGGGGAAGAAGAAACCCATTTGATAAGGATTTGCTGGTTGCTCACTCTAAACAGTCATTGCATCAACGACTTCTGGGTGGCATGGGTCTTGAGTTATAGGTGAATGGGTTCGCTTCGCTCACAGTTTTAATATTCCCCCTCTCCCTGGCCCTCTCCCGCAAGGGGAGAGGGGACGTTCTTAATCGAGTACATCGCGTACCTCACACCAGTTGTGTGGACTCAAGCTTTCAGTTATAGATCAACCTTTATCCGTGCTTTCCCTCTCCCCTTGCGGGAGAGGGCCAGGGAGAGGGGGAACCAATAACCCATGAGCGAAGCGAACTCATCCACTCAAAATCAAAAGCTGAGCGACCTGGGAAATAAGAAAACTTTCCATCTACCTCCCTTCTAACCAGGGTCCGTCATTCATCCTCAGCATCGGGCAAGGCCGCCTTGCGAAACACCGGCAGGTCCGGGCCCTTTTCCTCGTCGAGCTCGACCTTCTCGATCTTCTCGAATCGGTTGCTGATCTTGCGCG
>JBEVVR010000004.1:0-162124 GCA_040507035.1 Candidatus Thiodiazotropha sp. | reverse complement strand
GCCGCCTTGCGAAACACCGGCAGGTCCGGGCCCTTTTCCTCGTCGAGCTCGACCTTCTCGATCTTCTCGAATCGGTTGCTGATCTTGCGCGCGGAGATGTTGACGTCGCTGACATCCTGGTGGGCCTGGCCGATGTGTCTGGCCAGGTTGTCCATGCGGGTCTGAAAGCGGTCGAAGTCCTTGGAGAGGGCACGCAGGTGGTCCTGGATGATATGCACCTGCTCCCGGGTGGCCGCATCCTTGAGTACCGCACGGGCGGTGGTGAGGATCGCCATCATGGTGGTGGGTGACACCAGCCAGACCCGCTTCCTGAACGCCTCCTCCACCAGGTCGGGAAAGTGAGCATGGATCTCGGCGAATACCGCCTCCGCCGGGATGAACATCACCGCCCCATCCGAGGTCTCGCCGGGGATGATGTAGCGGGAGGCGATATCCTCCATATGTTTCTTGATATCGCTACGGAACTGCCGCTGCGCCTGGAGCCGCTCCGATTCGGCCAGCTGATCGTCGAGCATGCGCTGATAGGACTCCAGGGGAAACTTGGCATCGATCACCACATTGCCGGTGGGATCGGGAAGAAACAGGACACAGTCCGCGCGCCGTCCGTTGCTCAGGGTATGTTGCAGGGCGAAACCGCTCTCCGGCATCACATTACGCACCAGGGCCGCGAGCTGCACCTCGCCGAAGGCGCCGCGGGAGCGCTTGTCAGCCAGTACCTCCTGCAGACTGACCACGTTGCTGGAGAGTTCGGTGATCTTCTTCTGCGCCTCATCGATACGGGTGAGGTGGGTCAGTACCTGGCTGAAGGTCTCGGTGGTCTTCTCGAATCCCTCGTTGAGACGCTTCTCCACCTGGCCGCTGATCTCCTTGAGGCGATGGTCGGTGCTCTCGGTCAATCCCTCCACCTTCTTCCCCAGATTGTCGGCATGCTGCAGCAGCGCCTCCGCCACCTGTTTGCGCACCTCGCCCATGCCGGATTGCAGGGTTTCATGTTGCTGGCGCATCGCCTCCAGCTGGCGTTCGTCAAAGGCCTCGCGGTGGCGCATCATGGCCTGGGTCAGGGCGTCACGCAGTTCACCCAGCTTCTCCTGCTGCTGCACCCTGCCCTCTCCCAGGCTTTCGCCGACTGTCTGCTTCAGCTTCTCGAACTGCTCCAGCAGTTCCAGACGCAGACGTCCGCTGTCGTCCACGAGGTGTTGCTGCATCTCACCATAGCGCCGCTCCATGCCCTGGTAGAGTTTGTCGGAACGCTCCAGCAGGGCCTGCTGCATCCCGTGTAACAGACGCTGCTGCGCCAGCGCACCCCGGGCGATGCGATCGCTCATGAGTTCACGCAGATCATTCTGTTCCTTGGCATAGCGGCGCTCCTGCTCATGCATGGCCTCCAGCAACACCTGCTGATGGTGCAGTCTGGCCCGCTGTTCACGCTGCTGGGTGTCGAGCAGACGTGCCAGCCAATAGAGGGCCCAGCCGAGCAGCACCAGGCAGACCAGAGCGAGTATGAGTAGCAGTTGCAGTGGCACAGAGGCCTGGATAAACCATTCCATGCAGTGACCTTTCAGCATGAATCCAATCTGACTTCACTATACCCCATCCAGGGGCTCAAAACTTGAGTCCCTGCTTGCATCTGCAGCTGAGAGGTATTACCTTTGCCGTCCGGTTACAAATCCGCCACCCCCATTCAGAGCCCCGCTTCAGGACCGATCTCAGATGCGTATACACCTAAAGACATTGGGCTGTCGCCTCAACGAAGCGGAAATGGAGAGCTGGAGCCGGGATTTTCAAGCCCGGGGCCACAGCATGACCCAGATTGTGGAAGAGGCAGATCTGCTGGTGATCAACACCTGTGCCGTAACCGAAGAGGCGGTGCGAAAATCCCGTAAACTGCTGAGTCGCAGCAGCCGCCTCAATCCTGACGCCCGCCTCGTGGTCAGCGGTTGCTATGCAACGCTGAATCCTCAAGCCACCGCGGAGGTCGAGGGGGTGGACCTGGTGGTGAGCAACCAGGAGAAAGAGCGTCTGGTGGAGATTATCGAGCAAAGACTCGATCTCCGGGTGATGCCCCAGAGCGCCACCGAGCCCGACGCTACAGGTCTGCTCGCTCGCGGACGCCAACGCGCCTTCATCAAGGTCCAGGATGGCTGCCGTTATCGCTGCAGCTTCTGTATCGTCACCCTGGCCCGGGGCGAGGAGCGCAGCCGACCCATCGAGGAGATCGTGAGCGAGATCAACCGGCTCCACGCCCAGGGCATACAGGAGGCGGTCCTGACCGGGGTTCATATCGGCGGCTATGGTGTCGATATAGGTTGCAGCATCGCCGAACTGGTTCGTCGGATCCTGCAGCAGACCACCATCCCCAGACTGCGAATCGGATCCATCGAGCCCTGGGATCTGCCACAGAAGCTCTGGCCGCTGTTTGCGAACAGCCGTTTCATGCCCCATCTCCACTTGCCCCTGCAGAGCGGTTCAGACAGTGTCCTCAGGCGCATGGCAAGGCGCTGCCGCGTTGATGAATATCGCCACCTTGTGGCGCTCGCCAGAGAGCGGGTTGCGGATATCAATATCACCAGCGATATCATCGTCGGCTTTCCGGGAGAGAACGAGGAGGAGTGGCGGCAGACCCTCGATTTCGTCAGCGAAATGGAATTTGGCGATCTGCATATCTTCGCCTATTCGCCCCGTCAGGGCACCAAGGCGGCGACCCTGCCTGGCGCAGTCAGCCGGGAGATTAAACGGCAGCGCAGTCAACAGCTGCATCGTCTCAACGATGGGTTGAAAAGAGCGATGCTGGAACGTTTTCTCGGCTCTACCCTCCCGGTATTGATCGAAGGCAGTGATGAAAATAACTGGGGAGGTTATACCCCCAACTATCTGCGTGTGTCCGCGACATCCGAAGCGGGAATCGACCTGCAAAACCGCATCGTAGATGTTGCGATAGATGCTATGGACGAGCAGGCGCTACAGCTTCAAGGAAGAGTCGTGACCGCAATCGGCGACATACCGACCAACCCATTCTTCGAAGGGACAGGCTGAACGCGCAGCATGGCGCGTTCAGCCTAATGGTGGATATACTCTCTTACCAGTTATAGGTGTTGGCCACACTGTCTACTGTCACAGTGTAGCTGCTGCAGTTATCGAAGCTTACCGTGGCGAAGGTATCACTGCCTCCATAGAGGTTAAGCATACCGCTGCCGGGCACCCCGTTGGCACAGCCATAAGTGAGTGGCTGGCTGGTAATCACATCGACCTGTCCGTGATCGGGATCGTAAAAGGTCATGTCGACATAGAAACCGGAAGCCTCGCTGCCGCTGACAGAGATATCATCTATGCGATAGACCCTGCCGTCGATTCCGGTGAAGTCGGAAGTCATAGTGCAGGATATAGACGCACTGGAGATATTGCTGCAGCCAAGGGTCAGGTTGACTGTCTCAGTCTCTCCGAGATAGCTGACCGTTACATGGAAAACCATGCTTAGGGTGTCGGCGCCGGTATTGACGCTGAACTCAACGACCCCGTCGAGCACAATCGTGCCACCCTGCATATCGCTCATGGCGCAGTTGGTGAAGGTTATGTTGCCCTGGGTCTCGGCGTCGTTGGTATTGGCTATCGCCTGGCCTCCCGCATCGCAGATCTCCGCGGTCACATTGACTGTCTTGGCGGCCAGGGAGCCGTTGAATTGCTCGATCCACTGGGCGATCCTGGGCGCCACTTCAACCAGCTTTGAGCCGGGGGTGGCCTGCGGCCGCATCGCAACACCTGACAGGGAATCGGAAACCACCGCCTGTTGGGTACCGGAAGCCACACCTGTGGCAATCTCCTTGGCATTTGAGGAATCGATGACAGCTTCCGAAGTCGTTCCCGTATAGGTTGAATCTCCCGAGCCGGTTGAACCATCGCTATCACCACCGCCACCACCACAACCCTGTAGCAGCAATACCAAATAAACCAGACTGAATAAATGGGTTGATACTTTTTTCATGGGATTAAACCTCTATTCCTCAACATCATAAAAACCCTCAGATTATATATGGTTTATGATTTCAATACTGCGTCAACCCGCTAAAGATCCCATTTATTTGGTTAGTGTCACAAACGCATCAGAATTAAAGGCCACTCTCTTCAGCTTCCCGCTGTTGCCGGTCCAGCTCATTCACCAGATAGGCTAGTGAGATACCCAGTTTCCTGGTCCAGGCAAGCTCGATCCGCCAGACCGAACCCGGGGACTGCCAGCGATAGATCAATTCGCCTTCACCCCGGCGTACGGCTCCAATCTTTGCTGTCAGGTTTCGCATACGGCCAGGAAAGTAACTCAGGTCCTGGGGGGTACCATATTTTTTGCTCAGCCTGCGCAGCAGTCTCTGCAGGGTCACCTGATTCGCAGAATCATGGCTCTGCAGCACCTTGTAGATATGGTCCTGGTAGGCCATGACGTAGACCTTGTCCCGGCCGGAAGGATAGATCACGCCGATGCGTTCGCCGTTGACTATGGGTTCCATTTTCAACGGACGTTGTTGCAGCAGCTGGGCGATGCTTCCCCCCAGGCAGTAGTGGGTGAAGACGCGTTTCAAGCAACTGTCCCGGATTGTCTCCGCAGTAAGCGTAAGCGGTGCAAGACCGAGTAGGATAAACAGTAGATAACCTGGGATCAGCTTCATCTTGCTACTCTTTCTCAAGGTAGGGAGTAAGGTCATCGATGAAAGCCCGCAGATCCCGATAGTGACTTCCCTTCCAATAGATTCGGCCACACTGATTGCAACGCCAGAACTCCTCATGGGTTTGCCTAACATGAGTAGGCAGTTGATCCTCGATCTGCTTTTTATTCTCTGCCGTCAACAAACCGTTACACTCCATGCAGCGGGTAAAGGGATTGTACAGCACTTCCAGCTGTAGCCGCCGAACTATCTCCTTCAATTGCTGCCTCGGCTCGGTATTATGGATGAAACAACCATGGGTCAGGATGCGATGCATCAGCAAACCACGGTCCCGAGTCAGCAACACCCTTCCCTCGTCAACCGAAATGCGGACCAAATTCCTGTCACCGGCATCGTTGAAAAAGAGACAGTCGAAACCGAGAAGGCGCAGGTAACGAGCCAGTTTTCCCAGCTGGGCATCGGCGATAAAGCGCAGTCTACGCAAGGGCTCGGTGCGAAGACGCAGCACTGGTGTGACATCCAGTGACTCGAAAATCGGATAGATGCTGACCCGGTCGTCCGCCTGCAGCAGATAGTCGAAATCCACCGACTCGCCATTGACCAGTATCACCTCCACTTCAGTGTGAGGGACGCCGATGGTCTCGATCACATGCTTGATGGACTCTCCCTGAATATAGCGATGATTAAAGTCACGTTTACGCAGGTTCAGAGGCAGAAAATCGTTCAACTCCTCATAAAATCGCAGGCTGGCCTCTGGCATCGACTTCACCTGAATCCTTTAATACAGTTGTCAGTATTCGAAGTCGGCCCAGACAGGACAGTGATCCGAGGGTTTCTCCATCGCCCTGACGTCATAGGCGATGCCGACATCGGTACAACACTCGATCAGCGGACTTGTTGCCAATACCAGGTCGATCCTCAGTCCCCTTTTCGGTTCACGCTCAAATCCCCGGCTGCGGTAGTCGAACCAGCTGAAGAGATCGCTGACATTCGGCTTTAGGGTACGAAAAGTGTCGTGTAATCCCCAGTCTTGCAGCGCCTGAAGCCACTCCCGCTCCTCCGGAAGAAAGCTGCATTTACCCGTCTTCAGCCAGCGTTTTGCGTTCTCCTCGCCAATGCCGATATCGACATCGAGGGGGGCTACATTCATGTCCCCTATGACCAGTAGCGCCTCATTTGGATCGTGATCTTGTTTCAGATAGTCAAGCAGATCGGCATAAAAACGTCGCTTTGCGGGAAATTTCACCTCATGAGATCGGCTCTCACCTTGTGGGAAATAACCATTGATGACGGTCAATGGCTGGCCATTCGGTGAGTTGTAGCGACCGATTATCAGCCTGCGTTGGGCATCCCCGCTCTCTTGCGGAAACCCCTTTGCGATGGATAGGGGGCCATCTTTGGAAAGCAGAGCGACACCATAATGTGTCTTTTGACCATGGAACTCAGCCTTGTAACCAAGCCTGTCGATCATGGCAACGGGAAAATCCACATCCTGCACCTTGGTCTCCTGGATGCCTATGATATCCGGATCATAGACAGCTTGTAGCTGGCTCAACTGATGCTCCCGCGTACGAATACTGTTGGTATTGAAGGAGACGACTCTCATAATTGTTACAAAACCTCTGCTGTCTCTTTTTCACCCATTTCAAATCCATGCCGATAGGCCTTTCCCCAGGGAAGCAGCTCCTGGCCGCTGATCAGCGACATATCAATTGACACACCGGCATCCTCCAACTGCTGCTTGTAACCCAGAGCTCGCATAGCCTCGATCATGCCATCCGCATAACCTCGGTTGTACCAGAGTTGCAGTTCACTCTCCTGCGCTGCCAAGCTTGCCGTTTCTGCTTGGAGTTCCTCTACCACCTGGAGTAAGCGTTGAAATATCTGTTCTGGCATCTGGCTGACAGCCTTAAATCTTTAGCTGGTTGATCCAGTCTCAATCCGCAAGGCTGGAAGGGTTACAAGCCTAGCATATCTGACTGCATCCTTGCGGGAGTATGTAGCGAATTAGATAGGCATGACGAACCTCCGAACAGTTAATGGTGGGGCAGCTTTTTAATCAATCGGACGCAATCTCACAGGTGCGCTTTAAAAGCTCACCGAATCAACATTTTACCCCTGAGGATGGAACGGTTGTATTTATCGCCCACACTGGGGATCATTGCGGAATTAACCACTATTTGGACAGTAGAATTAGATGTTGATAACGATCTCCCCCGCGAAAACCCTCGACTATGAGACCCCGCCGGTTACCACCACCCATACCAAACCCGCGTTTCTTAAGCAGTCGCGGCAGCTGGTCAATATCCTGCGCAACTACTCTGCCATGGATCTCGCCGAATTGATGAAGCTGAGCATGAAACTGTCGGAACTCAATTTCGATCGATATCACAACTGGAAAACACCCTTCAACCTGAAGAATGCCAAGCAAGCGGCATTGGCGATGAAAGGCGATGTCTATGGTGGCCTCGATGCCGAAACCCTGAATCAGAAGGGATTCGATTTCGCCCAGCAGCACCTGCGCATCCTCTCCGGGTTGTATGGCGTACTGCGCCCCCTCGACCTGATGCAACCCTACCGCCTGGAGATGGGGACCAAACTACCCAACGAGATGGGCAAGGACCTCTACGCCTTCTGGGGTGAACAGATCACTCAAGCCATTAACAAGGATCTCAAGGCCCAGGGGGATGACATCCTGATCAATCTCGCCTCGAATGAGTATTTCAAATCGATTAAACCAAAACTGCTTCAGGGCCGAATCATCACCCCCCAGTTCAAGGAGAAGAAGGACGGTAACTACCGCATGATCGGGGTTTTTGCAAAGCGGGCGCGGGGTCTGATGAGCCGTTTCATCATCGAAAACCGGTTGCGCCACCCGCAACAGATCCAGGAATTCGATACTGAAGGCTACCGCTATAACAAGCGGCTCTCCAAGGAAGACCAATGGGTATTCAGCCGCGGTTGATAGACGCCCACAGCCACTTTGACGATGCCAGCTTCGAGGCTGACCGTGAACAGGCCCTGAGCCGGGCCCATGAAGCAGGGGTTGTCGAGCAGATCATCCCCGCGGTCAAGGCAGCATGGTGGCCACGTATCAAAGAGTTATGCCGGCAAACTGCCGGCCTCTACCCCAGCTACGGTCTGCATCCGATGTATCTCGATGATCACCAGGAGCCACACCTGGAGACGCTGCGACAATGGGTCGCCAAGGAACTCCCAGTAGCGATCGGTGAATGCGGCCTCGATTTCTATATCGATGACCCAAAACCCGAACAACAACAGCACTATTTTGAAGCCCAGCTGCAGATCGCAACAGATTATAAACTGCCGGTGATCATCCATGCGCGACGTTCGGTGGAAGAGGTGATCAATACCCTGCGTCGCTATCCCCATGTCAAGGGCATGTTGCACAGCTATTCCGGCAGTGAACAGCAGGCGAGTCGTTTAATCGACATGGGTTTCTACCTCAGTTTCGGCGGCCCGATCACCTATGAGCGGGCCAAACGGCTCCAGCGCCTGATCAAATCACTGCCACTGGATGCCATCCTGCTGGAGACCGACTCACCGGACCAACCCGGAAGCAGTCACCGGGGGCAACGCAACGAACCCGCCTTTCTGCCGGAAGTCCTCAGTGCTGTCGCCCATTTGCGTAATCAACAACCGGAGCTGGTTGCACAACAGACAGCAGCCAACACACGACGCCTGTTTAACATCTAGGGCCAGAAATCGGTGATCAAATACATGACTCAGGCAGCAGTCCCGGCTATCATGTGCCTCGTTTTTTTATTTTGGTTTTCCACACCCGAGATGGAGGGTTTGAGATGGTACAAAAAGGGATTCTCGTCACCGGTGGCGCCGGCTATATAGGTAGCCATACCGCCCGCCAGCTGGGTGAGGCCGGTGAAAAGCTGGTCACCCTCGATAATCTCTCCACCGGTTTTCGCCAAGCCGTACTCCATGGTGAACTCGTGGTTGGTGACACCGGCGATCCCGAGCTGGTGAGCCGCGTACTGAATGAACACAAAATCGATACCGTGATGCATTTCGCTGCCCACACGGTGGTCCCGGAATCTGTTGAAAATCCACTCAAGTATTACGCCAACAACACCTGCAACACCAGAAATCTGCTGGCGTGTTGCGCTGAAGCCGGGGTCAAGCATTTTGTCTTTTCATCCACAGCCGCGGTATATGGCATGCCAGAATCGGGCATCGCCTTTGAGGACGCGCCCACCCAGCCTATCAATCCCTATGGCACATCCAAACTGATGTCGGAAATGATGCTACGCGATCTTGCCGCCGCCAGTGACATGCGCTATGTAGCCCTGCGCTACTTCAATGTCGCCGGTTGCGATCTGGAGAGCCGCATCGGCCAGTCGACACCGAAGGCGACTCTGCTGACCAAGGTGGCCTGCGAGGCGGCCGTGGGCAAACGGGACAAAATCTATATTTTCGGTACCGATTACCCGACGAAGGACGGCACCGGAGTCCGTGACTACATCCATGTCGAAGACCTTGCCGACGCCCATGTAAAGGCCCTGGATTACCTGAGAAAGGGTGGAGAATCGACCACCCTCAACTGTGGCTACGGTCATGGTTACTCGGTGCGGGAACTGCTGAAGTCGGTGGAAATCGCGAATGGTGCGCCGCTGAATATTGTCGAAGCCGAACGCCGTGCGGGTGATCCCCCGGAGCTAATCGCCGGGGCAGAGAAGGTGCGGGAAGTTCTGGGCTGGAAACCCCGTTACGATGACCTGGCGATTATCTCCCGCTCCGCCCTAGCCTGGGAGAGAAAGCAGCTCGATTCCCCCTGGTCAAACAGCTGACGGACTGACTGGCCCGCTATGGAACTGCTGCAGATCATCATCCTTGCCGCGGTGCAGGGGCTGACAGAGTTTCTCCCCATCTCAAGCTCCGCCCACCTGATCCTGGCACCGCTTGTTACCGGCCATGAAGATCAGGGGCTGGCCTTTGACGTCGCTGTACATGTGGGAACCCTGGCGGCGGTCATCGCCTATTTCCGTCATGAGGTAGTGACGATCACCACCGATTTTCTTCGTGCCGGATTCAATGCTGAAGCCAGGTCAAAGGAGTCACATCTGGGCTGGATGATCATAATCGCCACGCTGCCGGTTGGCATCTTCGGTCTATTGATGAAGTCCCTGGTTGAGACCGATCTGCGCTCGCCACTGGTCATCGCCATCACCACCATTGGCTTTGGCATCCTGTTATTGATCGCCGATAAAACCGGCAAACGTCAGCGGGATGAGTATGACATCCGTTGGAGCGACGCCCTGATCATCGGTCTGTTCCAGGCAGCCGCGATCATACCGGGCACCTCCCGCTCCGGTTCCACCATAACCGCCGGGCTCTTCCTCGGTCTTAACCGCAAAGCCGCGTCCCGCTTCTCGTTTCTTATCTCTATTCCAACCATATTGATGTCGGGGGGGCTGTTAACCCTGGATCTCATTCAAAGCGATGTCGCCACGGATTGGCTCTCGATTGGTCTCGGTGTCGGACTGGCTTTTATCACCGCCTATCTGTGCATTCACTATTTCTTGCGCTTCATCGAGACCATTGGCATGCTGCCCTTTGTCATCTACCGCCTTGTATTGGGTGGTTTGATTCTGCTTTTCCTGGTCTGACAGTAGCTTCCGGGATGCTACCCCCGATTCATAGGGAGAGAATCTAATGGATATAGTAAACCGACTATTGGCGCTACTGATCGGTATAGTCGCTGCCAATCCTGTGTCATCCAACACCGACCTTGTAGAGACTACGCATCTACAACAACAGCTTGCCAACAACCAGGAAGTCGTGCTTTACCAACGCAGAGGCTTGGCGGAGACACTGCGTTACATGAGAACCGAAAGTGATCTTTTCCCCACACAGGGTTCAGACAATAAACTGATCACCAGGGAGCAGAGACAGCAGATCTGGACTACCTGGGTCAGCTTGCTCGATCGCCTGCTGATCCTCGACTCGATCAGCCAGTCCTATGAGAAACACCGCGCCCATGCCGATGAAAAGCTGCGCAAAGCCGCATTTCGAACCGCATATGCCGCATTTCTCGCCCGTTACCGCTATGTACTCGATTTCCTGCAAATTACAGAACGCAATCCCCAGTTTCACACCCTGCTGAATGAACCCATTCCCGAGCTCGGGCTTGAGCAAGGCACTTATGCGGAGGTTAAATTTCACTATCTGAATATCGCCATCGCCACAGAGTTCGCGCGCATGGCTCTCCTCTATCAATTCTATGGCGAGGCAAGCGGATTCCCCCTCAAGCGGGGAATCGAAGAGGATCAGGCCAAGATCTGGGAATATGGCAAGGGAAAAGGGATTACGCAGACGCTTAAAAACGGGCTCCAGATCGCCAAGGACACTGGCTTCAATGCACTGTTTCCGATTCAGAAAGGGGTCTCCGAATGGATGGGGGATGTGCGGGTCCACCGATCTCACCAATCCCTGATCACGCTGCAACAGATCAGATCCCTGCAACTTCGCCTGGAACCCGGTGATGTCTTGCTGGAGCGACGTGAGTGGTATCTCTCAAATATCGGGTTACCTGGGTTCTGGCCCCACGCAGCACTCTTCATCGGCACCCCTGAACAGCGTCAGAAGTACTTTCAAGGCGCTGATATCGAGGCATGGCTAGGTCAACAGGGAGTTGCCAGCGGCGACTTCGAGTCACTGCTCAGGCAACGCTATCCCAAGGCATATTCGAAGAGCCTTGAAACACGGGAGGATAATCACCCCTCAAGGGTGATTGAAGCCGTCAGCGAAGGGGTCGTTTTCACCTCCCTGGAACACTCTGCCGCTGCCGATTCGTTGGCAGTCCTGCGCCCGAGATTGAGCAAACTGGACAAGGCAAAGGCGATCTTGCAGGCCTTTCACTACAGTGGTAGGCCTTATGATTTCAATTTTGATTTTCTCACTGACAGTGAATTAGTCTGTACCGAACTGGTCTATAAGGCGTATGAAGCCAATGGCGACAAGGCCGGAATCAAACTACCGGTAGTGGAAATTCTTGGGCGCCTTGCGACACCGGCCAACGAGATTGTCAAACAGTTCGACCACAATTACGCCACACCACGGCAGCAGTTCGATCTGGTGCTGTTTTTAGATGGACATGAAAAGACCAGACTTGCATTGAAATCTGATCTTGCGAGCTTTCGGCAAAGCTGGAAAAGACCAAAATGGCATATCCTGATACAGGAGATGGACCAATCGGCAGCTAGTGAGCCTGTCGAGAATAAATTATAATCGAGTAACCATATCGCGGTGACAAACTGACTATCTGCATCAAAGGGCCTGATCATGGAAGGAGGTTCAAACTATGATAAAACACATATTACTTACATCCTTGCTCAGCATAATCATCGTAAGCTGCGGTGGTGACAACGATGTCGAGATAAAAGAGTTCGACGTCAGCGTCTCTACCGATGACCTGGAGGATGGCAGCGCCATTATCGATCCCGCGGTCAATGAAGGCAGGTTCGATCTGATCTGGAAAGTAGACGATAACGGCGCCTTTGGCTATGACATCAGATTCTATCTCAGTGTCAACAGCAATCTCGATGAATCAAATGACATCCTTTTCTGGTTCGATGACTGCGACGCCTTCAGTTCCTGTGATCACGACTCGCGAAATGACGAGGAGTGTTATTTCACCAATGACTTGGTGATGTTCTGCGGTGACGAGGATGACGCCACCAAGTTCGACGTTGACGAGATCGTAGACAGCCTGCCCATGGATGCCTATGTCATCATCGAGGCATGCACCACCTTTGATTGCGATACCGAGCAACATCCGGTGCGGCTACAGTAGCATCACTAGGCTCCGATATAGCGCTTGCGCTTGGAGGCCTTGACTCGCTCCACGGAGACCAGAATCATACCATCCGTACAGCTGGCAAAGTCGGGGTCCTTGCCGAAGTCGAGAAAACAGACACCACCCGGTTCGCAAAGATCGGTATATTGCTTGAACAGGGTCGGAATGGTGACATTGTAGAGCGCCAGCTGATTTTTCAACTCCTGCAGATCCTGTTCCAGATCGTCCCCACGAAAATGCCTCGCAAACTCTTCCTGGCTTGCCCTATCCAATTGATAGGGGATTTTCGATACCCCAAGACGGTTTTGACAGCCAAAATAGTGCTTGTAGAAGACCACCATCAGATCACGGGCGGCCTTTGGAAATCGCGCACTGATGCTCACGGGTCCGAACATGTACTTTATCTCCGGATGGTGGCGTAAATAGCTCCCCAAGCCCTGCCAAAGATAGTCCAATGCCCTCGATCCCCAATAGCGGGGTTGTACGAAACTGCGTCCCAGTTCGATCGCCTGTTCCGCATAGGGGGTGAAAATGTCATCAAATTTGAACAACGATGCAGTGTACAGCCCCTGCATACCCTGTTCTTTGATAATGGTTCCCGCCTCGCCAATGCGGTAAGAGCCTACGACCTCGAGCTCGTTGTCGTCCCAAAGCACGAGATGACGATAATGGGTATCGTATTTATCAATATCCCTGCGCTTGCCGGTCCCTTCCCCCACCTTGCGAAAACTCAACTCCCGCAAGCGACCGATCTCCCGCATCAGGGCCGAACCGAGCTCCCAATCCATGAGGACAATCTGCTTGCCATCCCGGGTCTCGCCCAGAAGGCGCCCTTTCGACAACTCCTTCTTCAATGCCTGGCGCGATTCAGGATGGGCAATACTGCGTTCGGTGGTAAACACTCCCGCTTTGCGCTGTGCCACCCGGTAGAAATGTTTGCGCACCATGCGCACCCTTGCCTTGGGCCGGATCCCTTTCACATTGAGATGGGCCGCGGGAACCAGCTCACCGATACGAAAACCGATGGTATTGGAACGTTGGCGAAACATCTCACCCACCAACAGCAGGGCGGCGATGGGTTTGTAGAGCAGGGATACAGCATAGAACAGAGGAGAGTTCTTGGCATCGATGTAGACCGGCAGCATCGGCGCCTCGGTGCGCCGAACAAACTGCAAAAAGCCGCTCTTCCAACGCACGTCGCGCACACCGTTGGGTCGCAGACGCGAGACCTCACCAGCAGGAAAGACGATCACCAGTTCATCCCTTTCCAGAGCCGAATAGATCTGTTTAATCCCCTGACGGCTGGTGCCTCCACTCATGTTGTCCACCGGCAGTAAAAGATCGCCCAGGGGTTCCAGTGCGGAGAGCATGTCATTGGCCACCACCTTGATATCGCAGCGCACCCGGCTGATCATCAGAATCAGGCTCAGTGCATCGAGAGCCCCGAGAGGGTGGTTGGCAATCACCACCACACGACCGCTGCAGGGAATATTCTCCAGATCCTTGTTTGAGACCAGATAGTCCAGATCGAAATACTCAAGCACCTTCTCGATAAAATCGAGCCCACGAACACCCCGGTGCTCTTGCAAAAAACGGTTGATCTCCCTTTCATGGAACAACATCCGCAGGAGGGTCAGCATCGGCCTGGTTAACAGCCGAGATTTATTGTTGAAAAAACCAGGAAATCGTTCGATCAGAACCTGTTCTACATTCAGCACCGCATCTGCTCCAAGACACACAACAGCAAGAGCATAACGACTCGATATGACAGACAGTTTGACGGCAGATGAGTAATCTATTGCGCAATAGTGACAATTCGATGAATTGATTCGAAAACCATCCCATTCGAGCAATCATGCCCCAGCTAATGGAATCGAAAAGCCACCTAAAATAGAAACTTGTATCTGTAATCAATCACCCGTTCAAATAAGGTGGGTAATCATCGTCCAGCAGGAGTAGATTCACTGTTATGCAGATTGGAGATTGAGAGAATCGGTTCTTCAATTGTATCTGAAAATTAGGCCTTCTATAATTACCCCGCCTTTATTTACGAGGGATATTGAATCGACAATATACCTAAGATACTAAAATGGAGCTTTTTGACTATGGACAGCAGACTTACCCCTATCCTCTTCAGTACCGTATTAACCCTCTCGCTGGTTTGTGCAGCAAATGCAGGAACCAGTGACGGCATTCCAGCAAAAAAGCAGACCGAGCTGGGACTTTATCTCACTGCTACGGATGCCTATAAACTAAAATCCGAGAAATCTGACGTCATATTCGTCGATATTCGTACCCGCGCAGAGATTGCATTTGTGGGCATGCCACAGATTTCAGATGCCAATATTCCCTACGCGATACCTGGCGACTGGGACAACTGGGACGAGAAAAAGAAAACATTCAAACTCGAGCCAAACAGCAGTTTTCTGCTTTCAATAGATGACTTGGTAAAGGTCAAGGGCGGCAATAAAGAGACCCACATCATTTTAATGTGTCGTTCCGGCAGTCGCAGCGCCAAGGCCACCAACCTGCTGAAGAAAAGCGGCTACTCGAATGTCTATACCGTTGTCGATGGCTTTGAGGGTGACAAGGCAAAGAGCGGTGACTTGAAAGGCCAGCGGGTTGTCAATGGTTGGAAGAACAGCGGACTGCCATGGAGCTACAAACTCGATAAAAACAAGATGTACGATATGTAATTCGACATTCCCATCCAAGACCTCTATCCGCAGCCGTAAGGGGAAGGGCAGCCATCGGCACCACTGTTTCTGGCATGCCCCCCTTACGGTCTTTTCTTTATCTGTCACCCAAGAGAGCAAGTCCCGATCTCTCTCGTCATGGGTCCAGTTTCTTCTCCATGGGGAAAAGCTCAACTCAGCGATTTCCTCATCCAGGTTTATTTGCCGACCCTTTGTGCGATAATTCCTCGTTTTCCGCAAAGCCCGTAGACAGAAGATGAACCAGAAGCCCCGCAAGATCCTGATCACCAGCGCCCTACCCTACGCCAATGGCCCCATTCATATCGGCCACCTGGTGGAGTACATCCAGACCGACATCTGGTCGCGCTTTCAGAAGATGCGCGGCCATGAGTGTCTCTACGTCTGCGCCGACGACGCCCACGGCACACCGATCATGCTGCGTGCACGCCAGGAGGGGATAGAGCCGGAGACCCTGATCGCCCGGGTGGCGCAGGAGCACCAGGTCGACTTCGCCGATTTCCGCGTCGGCTTTGACAACTACCACTCCACCCACTCGCCGGAGAACCAGGCCTGTGCCAACACCATCTACGAGCGCAACCGGGATGGGGGCCACATCGCCAAGCGCACCATTACCCAGGCCTACGATCCTGTGGAGCAGATGTTCCTGCCCGACCGTTTCATCAAGGGTACCTGCCCCAAGTGTGGGTCAGATGATCAGTATGGCGACAATTGTGAAGTCTGTGGCGCCAGCTACTCCCCCGCCGAACTGAAAAACCCGGTCTCCGCCGTTTCCGGTGCGGTGCCGGAGCAACGCGAGTCTGACCACTACTTCTTCAAACTGGCCGATTTCGAGACTATGCTGCGGCAGTGGACCGGTGGCGGTCATGTCCAGAGTGAGGTCTCCAACAAGCTGGAGGAGTGGTTCGAGGCCGGGCTGCAAGAGTGGGACATCTCCCGGGACGCACCCTACTTCGGCTTTGAGATCCCGGACCATCCGGGCAAGTACTTCTATGTCTGGCTCGATGCCCCCATCGGCTACATGGCCAGTTTCCGCAACCTCTGTGACCGCACCGAGGGGCTAGACTTCGACGAGTACTGGGCGGAGGGTAGCGAGACCGAGCTCTACCACTTCATCGGCAAGGACATCATCTACTTCCACACCCTATTCTGGCCCGCAATGCTCCACGGCGCCGGCTTTCGCACCCCCAGTGCCGTCTACGCCCACGGCTTTCTCACCGTTGACGGTGCCAAGATGTCTAAGTCCCGGGGCACTTTCATCAAGGCCCGCACCTATCTGGAGCATCTCAACCCGGAGTACCTGCGTTACTACTTCGCCGCCAAACTGGGCTCAGGGGTCGACGATATCGACCTCAACCTGGAGGACTTCGCGCAACGGGTCAACAGTGACCTGGTGGGCAAGGTGGTCAACATCGCCAGCCGCTGTGCCGGCTTCATCAGCAAGCGTTTCGACGGTAAGCTGGCGGAGCAGGTCGCCGAACAGGACCTGTTCGATGAATTTGTCACTGCCGGAGAGACCATCGCCGATCACTACGAGAAACGGGAGTTCAGCCGGGCGGTGCGCGAGATCATGGCCCTGGCCGACCGCGCCAATCAGTATATCGATGAACGAAAGCCCTGGGTGGTCGCCAAGGAGGAAGGCAAAGAGGCCGAACTGCAGGCTATCTGCAGCGACGGCCTCAACCTCTTCCGCCTGCTGATCGGTTACCTGCGTCCGATTCTGCCCGGCACCGCGGAGATGGCGGAGGCCTTTCTGCAGATCGAGCCACTGAGCTGGGATCAACTGGCCAATCCGTTGACCGGCCACACCATTGGCAAATTCAAACCGCTGATGACCCGGGTCGATCCAAAGCAGATCGAGGCGATGCTGGAGCACTCGAAAGAGGACCTGGCCGCTCAGGTACCGGCTCAAGCGACCAGGCCTGCGGCAGACTCACCCCTGGCCAAGGATCCTATCGCCGAGACCATCCAGTTCGACGACTTCGCCAAACTCGACCTGCGCATCGCCCGTATCGCCAAAGCGGAACAGGTGAAGGGGGCCGACAAGCTGCTGCAGCTGACCCTCGACCTGGGGGGCGAGACCCGCAACGTCTTCGCCGGTATCAAGTCGGCCTATGCACCTGAAGAGTTGCAAGGGAAACTCACCGTGATGGTGGCCAACCTGGCGCCGCGGAAGATGCGTTTCGGCGTCTCTGAAGGCATGGTACTGGCCGCGGGACCGGGAGGGAAAGAGCTGTTTATCCTCAATCCCGATGAGGGGGCACAACCTGGGATGCGGGTGAAGTAACTCTAACAAGTAAAAAAGCAATGTCTTCGAGATGATCTTGATCAAATCTCGTTTTTTAATATTACTAGTAACTCAAAACTTGGGATACATCTACTAGACTCCAAATAGATAGAGACCAGATGCAACTCTACAGTGTCCATCTGTGACTCAAATTAACATTTCGCCATGTAATTGATTTTTCAGTGAAGAACAGGGGCTGAGGCGAAACATCTCAAAGCAGCTACCTCACGACCTAATGCCAAGATTCCTTCTAGACCGAATCAATGAAGATACTTTCAACCATCCCATAAGGCTCTATTTGAACTAATTTTTCGTTTACAATGAAAAGGAGATACGGGATAACAGAACCCTTCTTCTTGTCTATTTTACAAAATGCATCAGGGGGAATTAATCTGGGAACAACAAAAAACGTGCTCGAGAGCACGTTTTTTGTAAGGAATACTCGTGCTTAAATGCAGTATTCCTGGCTATCCGTCGTTCTTTGGCAGTTGCGTCATTTCTTTAACCTCTTGAAAACGTTGATGTTTTGCAAGCGAGCATCATCCTTGCTCATTCTTACAGTACTATATAGTCTCTATTTGATAAGAGTCAATTGAAAGTAAATCACTCCTGAGGATTACCATTCACAAGCTTCTGCCTCATTTCATAAGCTTCTTGCGCCAACCTTAGCACCACACTATCGTCAATTAACCCTTCATTTTCTTTGGTTAGCGACAAATCGAGAATTTTATTTAGTGCATTAAGTGCGCTTTCTGACTTATTGATATGTGTATAGGCCTTAGCCAATGTATCTAGATACTCTATGTCATCACAGGTTTCAGCATCTATACACTTTTCAAATCTAGTGCACATATCTTCTATTTTATCGGTTATATTGTCATGGCATAAGTTATGTTCTTTATCAAGTTGATACATCTCAAGTGCATAATAGAGCATGTTATTAACCGTTTTACAGGCTTGGTCGTTATCTGAATTGTCAACATGCCAACTATCTTGCTCTTCAGTAACGGAAAAAGCGGATTCTAAAAACTTAGCTTTCTTCTGCACAGAAGACTGTTCAGTATCATTAATGTCACATGACATTTTCCAATATTGGTAACCCAGGAGTGTTCCCAGATGATTTTGTATGTGATTATAGTCAACTTCTGGTAGATAATTATCCCATACTTCCCTATCTGCATTTACTGTCTTGACAACTTTCCGAACATATTCATACTTCTCTGCAGCTTGACGCCGCTTCCCAAGCTTTCCTAATGCCTGACCAATCCTCAAATGTAGGATCAAAAAGTTACTATTCCAGCTTTCTAAATCTGTATAAAGATGTAGGGCCTGCTTGATGTTTTCTTTGATATTTGTGGACAATAAACAAACTGCTTCGTTCATTTTTACATAATAATGAAAAATATGATCCTTGTTATTAGGCTCATATGCACCATCCGGTGGAAATTCTGGTCCTATCTCTCTAAAGCACTCTGCTGCTTCTAACAACATTTTGATGCCATTCTTTCTATCATTGTCTAATGTTCTTTGCCCTTGTATTCGACGCTCTCGCGCTTCAACATATTTACTGATCATGCCTTCAGATACATTCATATTTTTAAATTGTTCTATAAGTGCGTTGTCGGCAGAAACAGATATAACTTTTCCTGGCGTTGTTTTTTCGCCATCACTAAACAGGGCTTCTTCATGTATTGCATCTGCATACTCAGAACATGCATCAGAAAACTTCTTTAAAATTTTCAGATGCTGAAGTACATGCTCTGCATTATGTATTGGTTTTGTACTACTTTTTCCTTCTCGTATTACATAACCATACTGGTGGTCAATTTCGCCCCAGGCATCTTCAAAGACAGTCCGGATCTGTATCTCAATGGGCATATCATAGTTTTCAATTTTTCTTACTGCGTAGCTTAAATAAGCGACAATGTGAATACTTGAATAGCCTTCCTTAGATTGCTGTGCGTCAAAAATGTAATCTTTGGGTAAATCAGATAATTCTTCGAGGCAGTGTTTTATATTTGTCGTCGTCTCATCATATTGACCTGTGTGATAAACGATTACTTCCTTCAGGCTGTTGGGTTTAAATGGATTTGGTTGGAGTGTTTTATGAGAGATGATACGAAGTAACTCATTGAAGACCTTTGGCATATCACTCTTAAATAAGGTTACTAAGCGTATGCCAATAACGTCTGTAATATCTTCTAGTTCATAATGAGGCTTTTTTGCCCTTTTTCTAATTTTCTTTTCAAGTAGCTTTTTCTCGGATTTTACTCTGGACTTATATGCATAACACTTATCAAATAAATCGGACTGGATAAGGGAGGAGATAAGTTTATCTTTTGCTTGTTTGCCTTCGTTTTCAATAACAAGAGCAGTATATTTATCATTGTCCTTCATTGATTCAATGCATCCATATATAAGATAGTATTATTGTAATAATATTATCATACTTCTGATAGATTATCATTGCATATAGCGTACAAGCCACTTCTCGATTAGAATTTTTTACCAAAAATTATTCTAAATCATATAGGTGTTCTTTAATTAAGATAAATGCGTTTCCACGAACTTTAGATCGCCTATACACCTAAAGAGTTGGAAGGGAAACTCACCGTGATGGTGGCCAACCTGGCGCCGCGGAAGATGCGTTTCGGCGTCTCTGAAGGCATGGTACTGGCTGCTGGACCGGGAGGGAAAGAGCTGTTTATCCTCAATCCCGATGAGGGGGCACAACCTGGGATGCGGGTGAAGTAGGAGTGTTCTGACACAATTCTTGCCAAACCCTTGAGCTGACAGAGTGCCGTGTCAGAGGTGTCAGTCCATAGTTGCCTGCTAAACCTAAAAAGCACTGTCAGGACAGCGATCACGAACATGGATAAAGAGTATCCGGGCACTATTATTCTTTTGATTCCGCTAGGAGAGAAATTTTTTAAACCGCAACAGAAGCACGAATATGCTCCTTGCGAAAAAGAAAAAAGATAATCCCGAGAACCGCTCCTATAGCAGCACCACTTACATGCGCAACATAATTTATATAGGAATTATTTCCATATAGATGCATTTCATAGATATCCCAACCAACATACCAAACAGCAAGCAGAAGGGCTGGAATCCTAAAGATTTTGTAAAAAAACAGGAACCAAAAGAAACAGCGAATCTTTGCACTTGGCAGCATAGCGGCGAGTGCCGCTACCGATGCCATTACCACCCCAGACAAGCCAATGGTTGGCATCACCTCCTCAACTCCAATCATTGCATAGCTGTAGGCAATACTGGTACCCAATGTCGCAACAAGAATAAACCCGGAATACAATAGACTTCCAAAAAGCAGCTCAACGGAAGATGAGAATATGTAGAAAAAAAGCAGGTTTCCAAATAGGTGAAGAAGATCCCCATGGGAGAATGTGGATGTCACCATCTTTACTATATCCATCTGTTTCGGGTCATACGCCAACTCTGCGGTCAAATGCCTGGGAACTTTAATTTCATATGCGTTATACAGCTCTTTCAATCGTGACATCCTGTAATAAAAATCATCCTCGTCATTTGCAAAACTACCGATGGGTTCCGATTGCATGACCAGCTCAGTAAGTTTATTTTCAGGTACTGGTGCTCTGCGTATAGAATCGAAAAGTTGCTCGCATTGATTCCCAGATTGTTTGTGACTGATTTTACGAATTAAAATAAGATCTCCTCTTTCAATGCTTTGATTACAAAACGAGTTGATCGCATCGTAGTAACGGCCATCGGTTCTATATTGATTCCAATATACAAAAATACAAACAATACATATCAGTATCGTTATAAATGGAATTTTATTCAGTTCTGAATCCATTTTATATGGCAGAAAAAACAATGCGATACTCCCCGAGTAAAGTTAACTGCTTAGAACTTTTTAACGACAAGGTGAAATATGGTACTACTTTGAATAATCTCAACATCTACAAAATCAACCACACCCCTACACTATCACAAAAGCAAACAGTACAGGGTATATTGGTAAGTGGAATAGCGTGAGGAATAGACTGCGCCAGGGTTTACACAGAACAAACAAGCGCATGGAAGCTCACCACGAAGGCTTTGCAATCAAATACATGACCAGGCAATCAGTTTAGTAATTCCGGACAATTGAAAACCAGACATGGAAATCAGCCCACAGGATAGTTAAAATGGATGCACCCATGGAACTCGAGGGATTGACCATGACCAGCCAAAAATTTACATATTTGCTACTGCTATTGACAGGAATTTCACTTGCCTCATTCAATAGCAGAGCCATTCACACCAACCAGGCAACGCTTTCAACCGCTGGCACAACAGCTAGCGCCACCATGACCTGGACAGTTGATAACTCAGACCTGAGTGGTTACTCCGCCCTTTTCGACACAGACGACTCTGTTTCAGTGAGTTTGAGCATCCAAGTGGATGACGATTCCGTGGGTGCTGAACGCAATCTCTACCTCGCTGCCCTGCTAGAGGATGTCTGGTATATGCGAGATGACCAGGGCATATGGCGCATCTGGAGCGGCCTGGTTGACGACCTGGTTCCATTCAGACACAAGACCCTCGCTGCAACCGAAATCCTCGACGTCCATGACGGTGCACCCTTACCTCCCGGAGAATATGCAGTCTATGGAGGATATGAGGCAAACAACGGCAACATTGTCTATAACCAACATCCATTGACCTTCATTGTGTTCGATACCGCCAATCCAAGCCTGCATCGGTTTCGTCACCAAGCCACGCTGGAAAACTACTTGCTGGAGGCAATGATTGAGGCCTATGGAGCTGACCGGGACAACCCAGTAGTTGGCAGCACTGATGTTGGTGTAAGTGTGGGGATACCTGCACCTGTATCTCAAACCAACCTTCAGGAGCAAGGGGTCGATGAAGCGGATTTAATCAAAACCGACGGCCAACATCTATATACCCTGGGCAGTTGCAGCAGCAGTACAACCAATAACTGTATCGCCATACACAGCATTGCCGAATCCCCACCTAGCAATCAACTATTGAATGAAGTTGATATTCCGGGAGAGACAACCGCTAATGGTATTTATCTGCTCAAGGAGCGCGGCGAAGGGCTTGACGATCTCATTGTTACAGCAGGAGGAATTGCAACCAATGACTATATATCTATTGGCGTCATGGGGCCTATGCCGATTTGGGAGGAACCAAGATTTTGGTCAAATGGCAAGAGTGAAGTCAATCTCTTCAGGCTGGACTCAGCCACTACCCCCACACATGATCGTACCTTAAGCTTCGATGGAGCAATGATCTCCAGTCGAGTGATCGATGACACCCTATACTTGGTTACCCGTTATACCCCGACCCTGGAAGATCTCGATCAATATGCCTATACCACAGCCGAGCTTGATGCCAATCGAACTCTGTTAGAGAACGCCTCTCTGGCCCAACTGATTCCAAGTGCAACCAGTAACGAGACACCACTGCCCCTTATCAGTGCGAACAAATGCTACCTTGCACCAAGCGCCACAGCCGTTGATCCTGATCCCACCATCATCACTGTTATTGCTATCTCATTGACGGCACCGGACAGTTTTCGCACAACCTGTTTTCTAGGGTCATCGGAGGTGCTCTACGCCTCGCAAGAGGCCATCTACTTGGCGGCAGATTCCGCAATGCAAGTTCTTTTGCCTGGGGACGTAAGCTCGCGTCAAACCGAGATCCATAAATTGGCGCTTAGTGATAGTTCGAGCACACAAGCGGCGGAGTATCGAGGTTCAGTTCAGGTCAGGGGACATCTTGGTTTCAGCGCCGATTACAAATCCTTCCGCATGGGAGAGCACCAGGGTGTTCTGCGCATCGCAACATCCATAGGCTCAACGGGCTCGGATAGCAGCTCAACCAGCGTTAGCCTGCTACGTGAAGCGACCAATGGGGGACGACTTGAAGAGGCTGGTCGGCTCGATGGCCTGGGACGCCCTGGAGAATTCCTCTATGCCAGTCGCTTTCTGGGTGACCGAGGCTACCTGGTAACCTTCAAGAAGGTTGATCCCCTCTATGTGCTGGATCTCTCCGATCCGGAGAATCCTGTCTCCCTAGGCGAATTGGAGATCTCCGGTTATTCGGAATACCTTCATCCCGTAGGAGAAAACTATCTCCTCGGCATTGGTAAAGAGGCGATCGATGACGAAAACTCGACAGACCGGGACGGACTGGGTTTTGCCTGGTACCAAGGCTTGAAGATATCCCTGTTTGATGTCTCCGATCCAACTACACCTACAGAAGTAAACTCCATTGTCCTCGGCGGCAGAGGAACCACCTCCAATATACTGGACGAGCATCACGCCTTTGCCTATCTACCGCAAACAGATCTGTTGCCGATGCGCTTCTCTATTCCGGTAGACCTGTATAATGAACCACCCAATGCGAATCCCGAACCTAATCAGTCTTGGAGCTGGACCCATACCGGTCTATACACCTTCGATATCAAACTCGACGACTCACCAGGAGTGGAACTGGTGGACCAGTTCGTAGTGAACCAGAACAGCCAAACCAGCTATTCAGCGGGCGTTTGGAATGACAGGTCCGTCATTCTGGGGGATAGCGTCCACTATCTGCATAATGAGAGCCTCTACTCTTCCAGCATCCCGGCCAGGGAGTGATCATAGTCAAGACCACGAGGCGGTTACAGCTGACACCTGATATATGGAAGAACAATGGCAACATACATTTTTTGAAGCAACATTATTGTTGAGTCATATGGGAAACATGAGTGGTTCATATTAGAGCAATTTTCTGGACACCCAGTCCCCACTGCTGCATGGCTGTTTATAACCGGCCTTATCGGCTTAGGCGGCCTCGTGAGAACCGGAAAGCATTAAGTAACTTACTACCGATATAAATTGCTCTTAGGGCAAGCATTCATTAACTAGTGCAAATAAATAGTTATGGTAGTCAGCCGGCTCCAATACTTTACTGTCCCAAAACCGTATCGCCAATGACCTAATCACTGAACTGCGTTATGATTAAAGGCGAGGAGTCTCATCAAGGATTATGACAGATGAGCATGCAGCGACTGCGCCTTAGCATACTGCTATTGATGGTGGCGTGGGTAAGTCTACCCGCAGGGGAAACCTGTGTTGGCGACAGGCTTTCAGGGCGTCAATATTCTGTCAATCTGGTCCCACGACAACCACCCACTGAACTCTATCGAATCTGGTCACCGCTACTAGAACGCATTGGCATTGAACATGGTCTCTGCTTTGACATTCGTATTTTTGAAGATTTTCAAAAATTTGAAAATGCCATGCATGCAGGTGAAACAGATTTCATTTTCCTCAATCCCTACCATCAGGTGATGGTACATGAGACTCCGGGATATCTGCCGCTGATTCGTGACGAAGAGTCCCGATTAGCCGGCATTCTGGTTGTGGCTGCTGAAAGCACGATTACATCGATTTACCAACTTGAGGGTAAAACCATAGCTTTTCCGGCGCCCAATGCCTACGTTGCGTCCCTGCTGATACGCTCCATGCTAGCCAACAAGGGCATTGATATCGAACCTAAATATATCGCATCACATAGTAATGTGTTGCGCTCGGTGGCATTACGGGTGGCCGATGCGGGTGGTGCCGCTAACAACACCCTGGAATATCAACCGGACTCTTTGAAGTCTCGCTTGCACATTCTCTATCAGTCCCCCTTCTATATGCCCCACCCCTTCTCCGCCCACCCCAGAGTTGCAGAAAACGACCAGGAGAAGGTGATTAAGGGTTTCATTGCACTCACCAAGGACTCGGAAGGTCGGAAAATGCTGTCTGAGGTTCAAATGACACGCCCGGTACGAGCCAATTATGATCGTGATTACAAGGAGCTGGAACAACTCGAACTAGAACACTTTATAGAAGCACCAAGCGATGCTAACACACCTTAACGGAAAATCCCTTCCCACGCGTTTGCTGCTACCTGTGATCATGGTCGCCATTGGTGGTGTATTGTTGTTAGCTGTTTCCGCAGCACTCTGGACCATCCATAAGCGCGGTGACATGATCGAAGCCTATCACCATCGTGAAGCACATCTGATAGCCGAAGGACTGGCAAATGCTGTGGCAGCGGATTTAGTACACCAAAATTACGCCAGCGCCGAAAATCGCCTGTTGCAGGCAGCTTCGTCTACCAATCTGCATTCCGTATTGGTAACCAATACGCAGGGTGATGTTTTGAGCTATGTGATCGGGCGCACCAAAGATACGCCGGCTCACGCTGATTTTTCATTCAATAACATCTCTCCTCCCGATGACAACAGTCATGACCGCGAGCGACAGCATCCTGACTACCTGGAGATCTGGCATGAAGTCAAAGTTGGTTCACCACTAGGCTGGGTACGTCTTGAAATCGGCTACGATTTCGTAGCAACAATGTTAACTCAGGTCCAACGTGAAGCTTGGTTGCTCGCACTGGCTGTTGCAATACCGGGTATTCTGCTCCTGGGTGGCTCGATTCTGCGCACCCTATATCTCATGCAACGTCGCGAACAGGAGGTCGCGATAACTGAGAGCACGTTAAAATCCAAGGCCTATTACGATAGCCTCACTGGATTACCCAACCGTCATCTGCTGCTTGACCGTTTCGAAAAAGCCATCGCCCACAGCCTTAGACATAACTTTTTATTGGCGGTCTGTTTCATCGATCTCGACAACTATAAACCGATCAATGATCGTTTTGGCCATGCAGTGGGTGATCGTACACTTTTGGTACTAGCCCGACGCTTTAAAAAAACTGTACGTGGCGCGGACACGGCGGCACGACTTGGCGGGGACGAATTCATCATATTGCTGAACGAATTACAAGATGAAACTGAAGCTGAACTGGCGGTGGAGCGGATAATGACAGTGTTTCAAGAACCACTGGATGTGGATGACCAAAAGATTGATGTCAAAGCAAGCATCGGGTACGCCCTCTATCCTGTGGACAGCAAGGATGCCGAAACCCTCATCGAACTTGCCGATAAAGCCATGTACCGGGCCAAGTCGGCTGGCCGAGGCAGGATCTATCGCTTCGGTAGTGACAAAGCGACAACTATCGATAGCAGACGTTTCCAGGGGCGGTTTACTGATTGATTAACTCTAGCTGTACAACCAAATAGCTTAATTTCTGCTTGCTTCATAGATGCTGTCAACATGACACAAGAAACGCTTCAAGCGACGAATACCCTGTAGTCAAGCATCCTCGAGCCGGCTCAGTTCCAACCATCACTACGGCTCTATTCCCCTCTTTTGAGAACCTGGGAATAGTTTATCGGGAATATTCTCCCAATACGTCGGATTATTTAACATTCAAACCATTTCACACCTTGGAAAACCAATAAATACCTATAAATATCAGCAAGATAATAATTATGGCACAAAATATGCTTCTTGTTCCTGCGTTTATGACTCACGAATTGGAGATTAACGAAGTGAAAGGACTATTATCAATTCTCAGTGGTGTCGCTCTCATGGCGATGTCGTCCATGAGCTCTGCTGGATTTATTAGCGATACAGTCGTCCAAGATGAATATGTAGATTGGTGGGACTCCCATAGCTACACCCATAACCTCAATGACGACGGATTTGACTTAGGAAGCGCAATCAGCGGAACTCTCTCCATCGCAATCAGTGACGATGGCGGCTTTTGGGATTCTGGTGAATTGATCCTGTTTGTCGTCGAGGAGTTCGATTTCGATACAGGGGGCGTCACCTTCGGCACCAGCTTTGTTGGAGACCTTGAGGTGAATGCGCTCGGTGCGCTGAATGCAGATGGTAAGTTGGATGTGACAATTGCATCCTTATGGGGTGACTTTCATGTAGGTAACTCTGTTTTGTCCGTTGTTACCTCTGATGACCCCACTAGCGTTCCTGAGCCCTCCACACTTCTTTTGCTCAGCATTGGACTGCTGGGCCTGGGAGCCGCTCGCAGAGCTAAGGCTTAATTCTCTTTCGATTGGTTGGCGTGCATGAAAAAACCCTGGCGTAACTGCCAGGGTTTTTTTATTTTCAACGATTTATCATCCAATCCAGCCAAAAGCACCTCTCTTATTTAGTTTCCCATATCACCATTCATCCATTGGCAAACTTGTCAAATGGCTATATCGCATGGCCTAACTGTGTAACAAGATATCGTTAATAAGCCTGGTGTTCCCGGAAAATCCAGCCTCCTGCAACATCTTGGTACTATCTTAGATTTCTTGGTGGTGAAGGGGGTGCGAGAGTTGCAACAGGGATCTCGGCCGTATTGGCAAAGATTACAGCGCGGCCCTCTGGAGAACTAAACATCTGTGATGAGCTATGACCCACACCAGACACCGGCATTAGCTGATGAAAGTGGGAGGGATAGAGCAGGTCGATATAATTGGCGTACGCCGTGGCACGGGCAAATCGATTGGGGCCTTGCAATATCGCCTGGCAGGAGGAGTCCAGGTTCTCATCGCTATCATCGTTATCCTCCTCACCTGCGAGATAGACGACATACCGGTTACGATACTGGGCAGTGATCGACTCAGTACCCATACTATTCATGTAGACGTTCATACTGTCCATACCGTATTTATAGTCATTGAACGAGCAGGACGTGCTCGGCTCAAAGAACTCTGAGGTGCTTCCAGGCTCGGGTCTACGACGGTCCAGATACATGAATGAGGAAGGATTTGCGACCACGTAGACAAACGCGTGGTCCCCATGCCGAATGGGCGATTGTGTCCCTGCGGCATACCGCTGTACGAACTGTCCTCCCGCCGAATGGCCTGCAACTGTAACCACACGCAGGTTAGGAAACAGCGCACGGTCAGTCACCAATTCCATTAACGAGTCAATGACTGCGAACGAACTGATCCCGGGCGCTGAGTTTCGTGACGGGTCGCCTTGTTTCCAGCTGTAACCCGAGCTGCTACTGTTGGACCAGTAAAGCTCGTCTGAGGCAGCACCCTCAGATGAGCTACGAAACAACGGCGCAATGATTAACGTCTCGTCAGTAACCCCTTCGGCTTCGGCGGCGGCAATCATTCGGTGAAAATAGTCGTCGGCATTAGAGTTGATGCCGTGCACCACGATCACCGCTCGTGTCACATCCGATTGCACAGTTTTGAGCGGATAAGTCCGATGGACCAGGAGAGAATGCGTACCTGTGATCGGCACCCACTCTGTGCATGAACCGTCCGCGTCGGTACAGATGGCATTCGCAATAGCCGGATAAAATAGAACGACAGCGAAAAAAACACCAACCAGTTTGACCATCGATCTACGGCTGTGGTCGGGTGGTAGCATTGGAACTGATGCAGAACTCATTTCGCAGCTTCCAAGCAGTGCTTGCCTCAAACAATGAGATACACTATCCCAATCCCATCCGTAGGTGTGACCAATTCTATTTTGAAAGTTATTATAAGAACGCACGATTAAGCCTCCTGCCTAAATGTACCTATCTGGGAAGAGCAAGTGAAAGGTATATGCTCTATTTTCACAAGTCCAGCAGTAAAGAGGAGGTTTGAGATCAGGGTATTACTTTGCATCCCTGTCAGTAGCTTCTGTCTCCACTATATCTTTTGTTACACCGTTCTACAGTTTGGTTTATCCAGACATCTCTTCTAATAAGCGTTTAGGTAGGCAGACAAAAGGAGTGAGTGGGAAGCAATCGAAATTGGAAATCAATTGTCTACTGTGTCTGAATTCTCACTTTGACTCCGACTGCCCTGAGGATTTCAGCGAAGTGACTGGCACGCTGCTTCGATAAATTTGAGCGCAAGGTCGATGGTGGCTGCTCGACTGCATCTTTTGATGCTTTCAGCCCCATTCCAGTTACCTCTCTGACAGACTTTATTGCTGCAATCTTGTCGCCTTCGTAACCGGTAAGGACAAGCTCGTATCGACCTGCTGCCCCCACCGCAGCACCTGCCCCAGAACCCACCCGGGTGCAGTCTGCACTCCATACACCGGCATACTGGTGCGCAAACCGGCCGGCCATTGCCACGGTTTTGTCGGAGGTTTTAGTCGCGGTTCCCTTGAATGGCTGTCCCGATGAAGCCGACAACTTTCGCCGGAACTCGATCCTGTCGCCTTTCCAGGTACCGCTGATCGGGTGTTTGTCATCGATGCGCTCGATGTACATAGCACCACGAATCTTAACGCCGGCACGCCTCAACTCCATGGTTCCCACGTCGCCTTGGTGTAAATCAACCCTACAGCGCCAGGTTTGCGGCTTTGGTGTCGGCTTGGGATCAGGGACGGGTTTAACCTCCTCGTCCGGGCGCACAACCTGCAGATCAGGTTGCAGCACCACGAAGGGCTGAGCAATGACCGCGCCGCCCGGTGCATCGACTCGAATGGCCTCAGGTCCTTTAAATGTAATTTTATAGGTCACACGTACATTCCTACCAATGAGTGCGTTTCGATCCGCATGGCCGCTGAGCGCGGCTGCAGTCAGGGAAAAACGCCTCACCCCCGCAGATCGTGCCCCCTTGACCTTGATCTGCTGTTTCGAGATGGATTCGACCTTGCCCGTGTAGGAGCGCTCTGCATTTTGCAACCAGATGTCGAGCCCACGGGTTTGTGCCCAGGAATTCTGTACATTGTCCGGGGTAAACCCATCATGCGGGGCATCACCGTAACGCGTTGCAGCAGTAGAGAAGGCCCCATCGTCCGGTACCGAAGCCGCGACTCGCGTTGTACACTGCCCCCGTGTCTCGATTTCTCTGACCGTATGGCTGGCACCATAACCGAATATTTCCAGATGCTGGCATTCGAAACCCTCCTCATCGGAGGTCCAGCGGTACTCTATCATCACCACACCGTCGGCGCCGGTGCGTACCCTCTCCCCGGCACGCAGGTTCTCACCCTCGTTCAAGCCTTCCGGTTCGACCACCTCCCCACTCACGAAGTGAACGGTCGCCCCATGTACCGATACACCGAACAGTAGCAAAACTAGAAAACCAAACAGTACTAACCGATTGTGTTCTGACATCGTTGTTTCACTCCATTGTAGTAGGCGATGGCCCGATTCCACCGCGGACCCTTCAACTCGCCACCCAGCCCCGTCGCGAATTTCCGAAAGTACGTCAGGCTGGTCGACTTGTTGCCCAGGCAATGGTGAATCACCGCGTAGAGCAGGTCGATCTCCGGTTTGATTTTTGCTTGGCCTTCGATACTGGCTGCGACTTCGAGGCGCTCGATGGCAGCTTCGTAATTCTCGTAGCCGATGAGTATCCGTGCTTGCGATAAGACGAAGGGTTTACCTGCAATTCCGGCCATGGTCAGTCGATAGCTCTCCATCGCCCGGTCGACATCGGCTTCGGCCTGCCGGTAGTGCGCCAGCCTCGCGTCCCGATCGGGTAGTGATTCGGCGTGCATGATACGACTGAATGCCCGGCTTTGATAAGCATTGCCGCGAAGATCGTGAATGCGGTCGTCGTCGGCACGAATCTCTTGCGTCGTCTCAATGACCTGTGAGTACTTTTCTATTGACTCTTCGTACCTCGCCAGTTGCTCATAGCCGTGACCAAGAACGAGGGTCAGATCCCGGCAGGCGGCCGGTCCTTGTCCCAGATAGTTGCATATGCGATACGCCTGTTGCAGGCTGCTAAGGGTCGCCGCCGCCTCACCCTTTTCGATATCGATCACAGCCCTGTTGTTGACGGTTGCGATCCAGTAACCGAGGCCGAACCAGGAGACGATTGCTACCGTCAGCATTGCAAGGGCAACGGACCCCACGATTCGATAACGCCGCCGTTTTGCAGCGACAATACTGGTATCGATATATTTGTCGTGTAACTCCGTCGCGCCGGTCTCCTTACCCTGATTGCGTGTCCGCCAATCGATAGCATCGCCAAGGTCCCTGCCGCGAAGCAGTAACGATAGGTCTTGGCTTTTCTCCTGCCATTCCCGCGCCCGGCGGAGAATTCGGGCCTGCTGCCGTATCTCGGCCCAGTCTGCCTTGATTGCCGATAGCAAGTTCACCATTGCGGCTTTGGTTTCATCGCCTTCCCTGAAGAACACCCACTGACGCTGCGCGACCTGATCGGGGAGATCCGCACCATCCGGCTCGGAGTGGCACAGAGGTATGATGCGCTTGCCCCCGGCCGCCGCCCACTCTGCTTCCTTTTTGCAAAAGTGCGAATTCGCACTGTGAGGTGAAATCACAAAGATAAATGCCGCCGCCGCGTCGATCGCCCTGGTGACTTCCGGCCAGAACTCCTCACCAGCATAAAGACCGTCAATGTCAACCCAGACAGTTAGCTGTTGGCTTTCCAGCCTTTGTTTCAGTGCTTCCACGAAAGCCAGGTCTTTTCGCGAGTAGGAGATAAAGACATCGGTCATCAGACGGTCTTCTCAGGGTATGGCTTAAACGTCATGATCGCATCCTTGCAAAGGCATACTGAGACACCTGTTACCTAGTTGTATATTTATATGTATTTGTTTTTCTACGATGCCACCCCTTAATCATGGCATAGATACCAACACTTTCTAGTTGCTTATTTAGGGCCGGTTGATCGCAAGCAAGCCGAGGATGGATATTCAATTACCCCTAAAACGCTTGCCTATACAACCGACCCGGAACCACTACTCTAACCCATACCCTCTCACATCTTCGCCGCTACCAGCGCCTGCTCGATATCGGCAATGATGTCATCCACATGCTCGATGCCGATGGAGAGCCTCACCATGTCGGCACTCACCCCCGCTGTCGCCAACTCCTCTTCGTTGAGCTGACGATGGGTGGTGGAGGCCGGGTGGCAGGCCAGGGACTTGGCGTCGCCGATGTTGACCAGGCGCAGGATCATCTGCAGGGCGTCGATGAAACGGGTACCCGCCTCGATACCGCCCTCGATACCGAAGCTGAGAATACCCGAGGCCTGGCCCTTGGTGATCTTCTGACAGCGCTCGTAGTGGGGACTCTCGGGCAGTGCCGCGTAGTTGACCCACTTTACCTGAGGATGCTGTTTCAAGTACTCCGCCACCTTGATGCTGTTCTCACAGTGGCGCTCCATACGCAGTCCGAGGGTCTCCAGCCCCTGCATGATGAGGAAGGCGTTGTGGGGCGAGATCGCCGCACCGGTATTGCGCAGGGGCACCACCCGGCAGCGGGCGATATAGGCCGCCGGACCCAGGGCCTCGGTGTAGACCACCCCATGATAGGAGGGATCGGGCTCGTTAAGCATGGGAAAGCGTTGCTTGTTGCCTACCCAGTCGAAATTGCCCGAGTCGATGATAATGCCGCCTATAGAGTTACCGTGGCCGCCGATATATTTGGTCAGGGAGTGGACGATGATATCGGCGCCATGGTCGAAGGCGCGGCAGAGATAGGGGGTGGCCACCGTGTTGTCGACGATCAGCGGAAGCCCGTGGCGGTGGGCTATCTCGGCCAGTCTCTCCAGATCAACCACGTTCCCGGCTGGGTTGCCGATGGACTCGCAGAACAGCGCCTTGGTGCTGTCGTCGATCAGGCTCTCCAGCTTCTCATAGTCGTCGAAAGAGGCCATGCGCACCTCGATCCCCTGACGGGGAAAGGTGTGGGCGAAGAGATTGTAGGTACCGCCGTAGAGCTGACTGGTGCTGACGATGTTGTCACCACTCATGGCGATGCACTGAATGGCGTAGGTGATGGCCGCCATCCCGGATGAGACCGCCAGGGATCCTATGCCTCCCTCCATCTCGGTGAGGCGCTGCTCCAATACCGCGGTGGTCGGATTCATGATACGGGTATAGATGTTCCCTACCACCTTGAGATCGAACAGGTCCGCACCGTGCTGGGTATCGTCGAATGTGTAGGAGGTGGTCTGATAGATCGGGACCGCGGCCGCCTTGGTGGTTGGATCGGATTCGTAGCCGGCATGTAGCGCCAATGACTCTAATTTCATCACTCATCATCCTTATAATGGTATGGCCTGCTTTATATCAGGCGTCTGTTATTGATTGTCCGGGATGCGCAAAAGACTTCTGCCCCGAAGCGTCGCTTTTTTTCCGAATTTTACAGCCAGGGGGGGTTACTGGCCTGTAACGGTTCCCACAGGGAACTAATTTTATTACTGAAAACATGCCATTTGCGGCATATCAATGCGGCATTTGGCATAGATGCGCATAGTAGCGTGAAATTACCCAATACTCACGAGTTGTAACCGACTAAACAGCCGCTTATCCTTACGCCATTACTTATTTTCGGTCTTTTTTATGCAGGAATACGCCCTCATTTTGATCAGCACCGTGCTGGTGAACAACTTTGTCCTGGTGAAATTCCTTGGACTCTGTCCCTTCATGGGCGTTTCCCGCAAACTGGAAACGGCAACCGGGATGGGGCTGGCCACCACCTTCGTGCTCACCCTCTCCGCTATCTGCTCCTATCTGGTCAATGAGTACCTGCTGATCCCCCTTGGCCTGGAATTTCTGCGCACCATCGCCTTCATCCTTGTCATTGCGGTGGTGGTCCAGTTCACCGAGATGGTGATGCACAAGACCAGTCCCATGCTCTACCAGGTGCTGGGCATCTTCCTGCCGCTGATAACCACCAACTGCGCGGTGCTCGGTGTGGCCCTGCTAAACACCCAGGAGCAGCACGGTTTCATTGAATCCGCACTCTACGGCTTTGGTGCCGCCGCAGGCTTTTCCCTGGTTCTGGTGTTGTTTGCCGGGATTCGCGAACGGGTCACCGTAGCGGACGTACCGGAACCCCTGCAGGGTAACGCAATCGCCCTGATCACCGCCGGTTTGATGTCGATGGCGTTTATGGGCTTTGCCGGACTGGTTGCATCATAAGGTCTGCCGATCGATGATAGTCGCCATCCTCACCATCACCTCCCTGGCCGCTCTATTCGGCCTGCTGCTCGGTTACGCCAATATCCGTTTCCATGTGGAAGGCGACCCGATAACCGACCAGATCGAAAAACTCCTGCCCCAGACCCAGTGCGGCCAATGTGGCTTTGCCGGCTGTCGCCCCTATGCAGAGGCCATTGCAGGTGGGGAATCGGAGATCAATCTCTGCCCCCCGGGAGGCGAGGCCACCATGGTTGCCCTCGCCGATCTCCTGGGGCGGGACCCGGTGCCCCTGGATGCGGAGACTGCCGAGGAGAAACCAAAGTCCATCGCAATAATCAAAGAGGAGGAGTGCATAGGCTGTACGCTTTGTATTCAGGCCTGTCCCGTTGACGCCATCATCGGTGCCGCCAAACAGATGCATGTGGTGATCACAGAGGAGTGCACAGGTTGCGAACGCTGCCTGCCCCCCTGCCCTGTCGATTGTATCCTGATGCAACCGATAGCCTTGGACACAGGCAATTGGCGTTGGCCCTTTCCACAAGGCGGCCAGGAAGAGATTGCAAACTCCGAATTGGCGACAAAGGCAGGTTAAGACCCATGTATGTGGAATCCAAGAAAGGCAAGACCCGGGAGTTGTGGCGATTTCATGGCGGCCTGCACCTGCCGGAAAAGAAAGAGATGTCGCTTAAGAGTCCACTGCAGCAAGCCAAGCTGCCCCAGCGCCTGATACTCCCGCTGCAGCAGCATATCGGCGTCCAGGCCCAACCCCAGGTAGCTGTCGGCGATCGTGTATTGAAAGGGCAGAGTATCGCTGCTTCAGCCGCTCCGGTCTCCGCACCCGTGCATGCGCCCACCTCGGGGACCATCGTGGAGATTACAGAGCATCTGGTACCCCATCCTTCGGGACTCAGCAGCCAGTGTATCGTTATCGAGCCAGACGGTGATGACCGTTGGTGCGAGCTGCCCGAGCCGATCAGCGATTTCCGCGCAGTTGACAGCCAGACCCTGCGCCAGCGCATACGTGAATCGGGTATCGTGGGCATGGGCGGTGCCACGTTCCCCTCTGCGATCAAGCTCAACCCGGGGAAACCGATCAAGACCCTTATTATCAATGGCGCAGAGTGCGAACCCTACATCACCTGTGACGATCGGCTGATGCGGGATCAGGCCGAGCGTGTCATGAACGGTGCACGCATCCTGCAGCACATGCTGCAGAGTGAAGAGTGCCTGATCGCCATCGAGGACAACAAATCGGAAGCGATCCTGGCGATGTTTCAAGAGCTTCGGGAGGAGGAGAATATCGAGGTTGTGCGGATCCCCACGCTCTACCCCAGCGGTGGTGAAAAGCAGTTGATCAGAATCCTCACCGGGCGTGAGGTTCCCACCTCGGGATTGCCTGCCCAGGTGGGTGTAATCTGCCACAACGTGGCAACTACCGCGGCCATCGCGGATGCCGTCATCGAGGGCCGGCCCCTGATTTCCCGTATCGTCACGGTCACTGGTGATGGCATCAGTGAGCCGGGTAACCTTGAAGTCCCCCTCGGCATGCTCGCCGCCGATGTTATCGCACAAGCAGGTGGTTACGTTGAATCCAAACCCCAACAGCTTATTCTCGGCGGCCCGATGATGGGCTTTGACCTGCGTAGCGACCAGGTACCGATAACCAAGGGCGCCAACTGTCTGCTATGCCCTACTATCGAAGAGATGCCGCCCTCGCAACCGGCCAGGGCCTGCATACGCTGTGGCCGCTGTGCCGATGTCTGCCCGGCAAATCTGCTACCCCAGCAGATGTACTGGTATAGCCGGGCCAAGGATCTGGAGAAGGTTCAGGATTACAATCTATTCGACTGTATCGAATGTGGTTGCTGTTCCCATGTCTGCCCTTCACACATCCCGCTTGTCCAGTACTATCGCTACGCCAAGGCGGAGAGCTGGGCAATAGAGCAGGAACGCCGGGAATCGGAACACGCCAAACAGCGCCATGACTTCAGGGTCTCACGCCTGCAGCGACTGGAAGCGGAACGCAAAGCTAAACTGCGAAAAAAGAAAGAGGACCTGAAAAAGCCTGCCGCAGACAAGGCCAAAGACTCAAAGCAGGGAGCCAGCGAAAAGGATACCAAGCAGGCCGCCATCGAGGCGGCAATGAGGCGTGCCGCGGAGAAAAAGGCAAAACAGCAACACGCCCCGAAAAACACCGAAAACCTGACGGCCGAACAACAGGCAAAGATCGAGGCTGTCGATGAACGACGCAAGCTTGCCCGGGAAGAGCAGCAAAACGAGGAACACTCAAGCTGATGGAATTCCATACCTCAAGCTCCCCCCATACCCAGCGCATCAACCGCGTTGACAAGGTAATGCTGCAGGTCGTTCTTGCACTGTTACCCGGAATCATCGCCATGACCTTCTACTTCGGTTGGGGCGTGTTGATCAACATTGCCTTGGCGATTATCTCCGCTACCGCCTTCGAGGCCTTGATCATCAAGCTGCGAAAACGACCGGTAACCCCTGTTTTGCTGGATCTCAGCGCGGTGGTCACCGCGCTGTTGTTCGCCATCGCCATCCCTCCCCTGCTCCCCTGGTGGTTGGTGGTTCTGGGCATGGCATTTGCCATCATCATGGTGAAACAGATGTATGGCGGTCTGGGCTACAATCCGTTCAATCCCGCGATGGCTGCCTATGTCCTGTTGCTGGTCTCCTATCCGGTGGAGATGACCAGCTGGCTGCCCCCTTTCATGTTGGCCGAACAGCAGCTGAACCCCTCGCAGATCCTGGCCTACAAATTTACCGGCCTGCTGCCTGACGGAGTGATGCTGGACGCCATCACCATGGCCACCCCGCTGGATCAGATGCGTACCAATCTCGATCTCAACCGCATGATCAGCGAGATCCGAGAACACCCGTTATGGGGCGATTTCGGCGGCCTCGGTTGGGAGTGGGTTGGCAACTGGTTCCTCATGGGGGGAATCTGGATGGTCTACAAGCGCACCATTACCTGGCAGATACCTCTGGCATTTCTCAGCGGCCTGGTCGGCATGGCGACGATCTTCTGGCTCTTCGATACCGAGGCCTTTCCCTTCCCGTTATTTCATCTCTTCAGTGGCGGCGCCATCCTGGGTGCCTTCTTTATTGCGACTGACCCGGTCACCGCCTGCACCACTCGCGCCGGACAGTTGATCTATGGCGCCTCGATCGGCGCCCTGGTCTACATCATTCGAACCTGGGGTGGTTATCCCGATGCCGTTGCCTTTGCCGTGCTGTTGATGAACATGGCCGCACCAACGATCGATTACTACACCCGCCCCAGAACCTACGGACACGGCGGAGGTGAGGCATGAAATATCGGGATGCGATATTGATCGCCGCTGCGGTCCTTGCCTCCTTCGCTGTCTTGGGTACCTCACTGGTGACCTTCACCCATGCGATGACCAAGGATCGTATCGCCGAAAACGAGCGCCAGGCCCTGTTACGCTCCCTGTATGCCCTTGTGCCTCAGGAAAGCGTGGATAACGATATGGTCTCGGATGTTATCAAGATTAACGAAGAGGATCATCTCGGCAGCAATGAAACCACCGTCTACCGCGGCCGCAAGCTTGGACAACCGGTGGCCACGGTACTGACCACGGTTGTCCCCAATGGCTACAGCGGACCGATCAAACTGCTGGTGGCGGTGAGATACGATGGTACCCTGGGTGGTGTGCGGGTAATCAGCCACAAGGAGACCCCCGGACTGGGCGACAAGGTTGAGGAGTCCCGCTCCGACTGGATCTACAGCTTCAATGACAAATCACTCAACGAGCCACCGCTGGAGCAGTGGGGGGTAAAACGGGACGGCGGTGTATTTGACCAGTTCACCGGTGCAACGATCACCCCACGCGCCATTGTGCAGGCGGTGAAGAAGACTCTGCTCTATGTCAGAGACCATAAAGATGCGCTTTACGATCGATCTCCAACGATTGAAAATCAGGGGTAGGCCATGGCCGATATAAGCTACCGAGAACTCATCGTCGACGGACTCTGGCACAACAACCAGGCGCTGGTCGCCCTGCTCGGTCTTTGTCCCCTGTTGGCCGTGAGCAATACCGCCATCAACGGCCTCGGCTTGGGTCTCGCCACCACCGCCGTGCTGGTAGCCTCCAATACAACAGTCTCCCTGATACGTAACTATGTACGTCCGGAGGTACGCCTTCCGGTCTTCGTGCTTGTCATCGCCTCATTCGTCACCGCCATCGAAATGGGCATGAATGCCTACTTTCATGAACTGCATAAAATTCTTGGCATCTTCATTCCCTTGATCGTCACCAACTGCATCATCATCGGACGAGCCGAAGCCTTTGCCTCAAAAAACGGTCTGCAACGCTCGCTAGTAGACGGTGTCAGCGTCGGTGTCGGCTTCACCCTGGTGCTGCTAACCCTGGGAGGCATGCGCGAACTGGTGGGACAGGGAACGCTCTTCGACCAGGCTCATCTGATGTTCGGCGATGCCGCCCGTGGGCTCACCTTGAGGATTGAGGATTTTCCCGGCATGTTGATCGCCATCCTGCCCCCAGGCGCTTTCATCGGTCTCGGGCTTTTGATCATGGTGAAGAACCTCATCGACAGACGTCTAGCCGCACGCGCCATTGCCAGGGTCGACTATCCGCAAGGAGCTGAGGGAGCAGCCAATCCCTAACGGCCAGGTATCATCATCGCCATGCGTGTCCACCGATTCTTCACTCAACGGCCGCTACAGAAGGGCGGCCGAGTCGAACTCGAGACAGAGCCATCACACCATATACATCAGGTGCTGAGACTTCGGGTAGAAGACGAGGTCGTATTGTTCAATGACGACGGGAATGAATACCATGCAAGACTGACCCAGGTGTGTAAAAAGTTGGTACAGGCCGAGGTCGGCGAGTTACTGAGACAGGAGACGGAAAGCCGACTCAAGATCCATCTCATTCTCGCAATCTCCCGTGGCGAGCGTATGGACTTCGCCATGCAAAAGGCAACGGAGCTGGGGGTCAACCGGATCACACCGATATTTAGCGATCGTTGCGTCGTCAAACTGGATGAGAAGAAGAGTGCGGGCCGGCTGATCCATTGGCAACGGATTATTGTCAACGCCTGCGAACAATCGGGGCGTTGCCGAATACCGATCATCGATAAACCCCAGGATTATGCAAGCGCATTGAGCCAGGAGCAGATCTCAACAGCGATAATGCTCGACCACCGCAGCCAATTCCCCCTGCAACAGATCGATCCCCCCGCAACCTCTCTCAGCTTACTCATCGGACCTGAAGGGGGATTGACCAGCAAGGAGCGTCAACTTGCCGCTCGCAAGGGCTTTATCGGGGTTCGCCTAGGCCCGCGTATCCTGCGTACCGAAACCGCTCCCCTCGCAGCCATAGCCGCGGCACAGACACTCTGGGGTGATTTCTCCTCTTGAATTTAACCGATGTGCGGTGCTTCCAGATATGCAGTGGACTGCATCTCCTGTAAGCGGCTTGCAGTTCGTTTGAAATCGAATGAGAGGCGGGTTCCGACATAGAGGCTATCCGGTTCAGCATCGGCACTGATAATCAGATTCACCTTTTGATCGTAAAACACATCCACCAGATTGATAAAGCGTCTGCTGCGGTCATCCCAGGTGCCGTCGAGGCGGGGGATATTCGAGATGAAAACCGTATGGTGGCAACGCGCCAGTTCCAGGTAGTCGTTCTGCCATCTTGGTGGACCGCACAATGCATTGAAGTCGCACCAGATCACCCCGTTTGCACGCCTCAGATAGCGAATAGGACGACCAGGAACGGAATAGCGGCCATCAATCTCCAGCTCACCGCTTACCAAACGTTCAAACTCCCTGCCCATCTCCCTCTCGGCCTGCTCACCAAGGGGAGTATGGTAGACGGATGAGGCCTCGAATAGCTGCAGTCTGTAGTCATTATCCCCCCCGAGTTCGATCACCTGGTTGTTGCGTTTCAAGATATCGATGGCGGGCAGGAAGCTCTCCCGCTGTATGCCTCCCCGGTAGAGCTCATCGGGATGTTTGTTTGATGTCGTGACCAGTGTTATCGCCGAGTTTTGCAGTGACTCCAACAGGCCGCGCATCAGCATGGCGTCACCGATGTCGATTACATTGAATTCGTCAAGACACAATACTCGAATGCGCTGCGCCATTTCAGCCGCGATCGATTGCATAGGCGCGCGCTGCCCTTCGCGTTGCTGCAGCTGTTGGTGAATCTGACGCATGAAGCTGTGAAAGTGGTGGCGTTCGATACCGAGCTCCCTTTGGTTGTGAAAAAACAGATCCATCAACCAGGTTTTACCCCTGCCGACTCCACCCCAAAGATAGATACCGTCCACGGGCAGGTGCCGCTTCAACCACGACCAACCGCCACTTTTTCTCTTGCCTTGCAACTCCCCAGCCAGTCGATCGAACGCCGCGACCACAGACTCCTGGTGAGGGTCGGGCTGAAATCCACTTTTGTGTAGTAGTTGTTGGTAGTGTTGTTGGAGAGACAAGGGTGACGAAATGAAGGCTCGTTATCAGACTACGACATCCAGCACTTGACGTTCGAATTCATCCAGATCGGGAATGATCGCGGGGCTCATATCCAGCTCGACCTGTTGTTTGATCAATGGGCTGAACTCCTCCTCGGAACTCACCGGCACGACATTTTCAGCGCTCACTCTCACCAGGCTCGGTATCGCCTGAACCAATAGGCCGACATGGGTCAGCTGTTGATTCTGACCCAGGGTATTCATGACCATGATGCGGCCACGGTTGCCTGGAATCACAACCTGCTCACCAAGCATGCCCTCGAAAGAGATCACAGGGATAACCACACCGCGCCAGGCATAGTTGCCGACATACCAATCCGGCATACCCTGATCCGCGGGCTCGGGAAGCTGATAGCCGATCACCTCGGCGATGACTGCATTCGGCAACAGGAGTTGAAGCTGGTGCAGCGGAATAAGGACACTTCTGACCTCCTTGACAACCGATTGGCTCATAATCTACTTTCCGCCAGGACCTCGTTGATATTATCCAACAACTCGCTCTCCTGATAGGGTTTACCGAGACAGCGTTTTACCCCCAGATCCATCGCACGCTGTCGGTGCTTGTCGCCTACCCGTGAGGAGATCATGATGATCGGCAGACCATAGTAGTCAACCGAGTTGTTGATATGACGAGCCAGTTCGAAACCGTCCATTCGTGGCATCTCTATATCCAGCAACATGATGTCGGGCACCTGGTCTTGCAGCAACGCTACCGCTTCGACCCCATCCTTCGCCGTTATCACCTCCATATCGTGGCGTTCCAACAGACGGCTGGTGACTTTGCGCACGGTAATCGAGTCATCAACCACCATCACCCGCAACCGATCCTCGGCCCGTTTTTCCGAGGTATCCTTGACCAGGCTGAGAGGCGATGCCGCATGGGTGGCATCCATACGCACCAGGGAGGCGAGATCGAGTATCAGCGCCACCCTGCCATCGGCAAGTATGGTTCCGCCGGTAATCCAGCGTACACTGCCAACCTGCTTGCCCATCGACTTGACCACAACCTGCCGGCTACCGAGCAGTTCGTCGACCTGCAATGCAGCCTGGTGCTCACCGGTGTGTAACAGCAACAGCGGGAGCCAGCGTGTGGTTTCGAGTATCTCATGCTGCCCCATACCCATCATGCGACCAAGATAACTGACCTTGTATCGCTTGCCACCGTAGGTGAATCCGTCCTGTCCCCCTTCGTAGCAAGTCATCAGCTCTTGGCGGCGAATCCGCACAACACCGGAGATGCTGCCATGGGGAACCGCATAGACCTCTTCCCCCACCCTAACCAGGAGGGCATCAGAGATTGCCAGGGTAAGCGGTAACCGAATAATGAAACTAGTACCACGTCCAGGCTGAGAATCGATCTCCAAGGATCCGCCCAGTTGCTTGACCTCACTGGTCACAACATCGAGACCAACGCCACGCCCGGAGATTTGAGTAACCTCCTCGGCGGTACTGAAACCGGGTAATAACACACACTGTATAAGGTCGTCATCGCTGATCTCGGCATTGGCGTCGATCATATTCTGTTCCAAGGCCCGCTTGCGGATGGCCTCGATATCCAATCCCCGGCCATCATCGGAGAGAGTGATCAGCACATCTGTCGCCTCGCGATCGAGGTAAAGAGAGATCCTGCCTACCTCCTGTTTGCCGGCCCGTTGACGATCCTCCGGGTATTCGATGCCATGGGAGACAGAGTTGCGTAATAGGTGTTCGAGTACCGGCACCATGCGGTTGAGGATACTTCGATCGAGCTCACCTTCAACGCCAAAGCACTCAAGGTTGGCTTTCTTGCTCAACTGACCTGCAGTCTGTCGCACCAGCCGCTGCATCCTCGGTACCAACTGTGCAAACGGCACCATTCGGGTACGCAGCAGTCCATCCTGGAGATCGGTGGAGATACGCGATTGCTGTAACAACAGGGTATCTGTCTCACGTTGCAGATCTCTCAATGCCTCGTTGATGTTACCCAGGTCATTGACCGTTTCCATCAACGCCCTTGAGAGTTGCTGCATGGTAGAGAATCTGTCCATTTCGAGCGGATCGAATTCCGCCTTTTCGCGGTCATCCTCGTGTTCCCGCTCCCAGCGGTAGATGATCTGCGCCTCTGTCTCTATCTCAAGGTTTCGCAACTGGGTATGGAGTCGCGAAACCGTCTGTTCCAACTCCGAAAGATTGAAACCCAGCACGCTGTTCTGCTGTTCCAAACGCGCCCGGTAGATACTCACTTCACCGGCATGATTGACCAGGCGGTCCATAAGGTCCGCATTCACGCGTACCTGTTCCTTGCTGGGCTTGAAGCTATCCTTGTCCTCTTCTTCCCTCTCCGGTTCGAGCAGTTTTGCGATATCTTCGTTGAAAGGGAGTACGGTGGCTGTCTCAAAGACCTCATCGGCCTCCTCCACCTCTTCAACGCTTTCACTCTCTGCGGCTGTGTGAATCGTCTCCACCATTCCTGCGTGCGCCGGTGTAGGTTCACCTCCAAGAAGATTCTGCAGCTGCTCAACCTCTGTTTCCGAGGCAGGTACTTTACCCGACTTTGCAATGGTATCGATCTGTAGTGCCAGATGATCGATGGAGTGCCTTACGCTATCGGTGACCGTATCGATTGGATCGATCTCTTTTTCCGCAAGGGCCGTCATCACCGACTCGACAGCATGACTCAGGTCACCCACCGGCATGATACCGGCAAGCCGGGCACTTCCCTTAAGCGTGTGAAGATTGCGTTGTACGCCTTCAATTGCCGTGTGATCCTCAACGTCATCCAGCCACTGCTGATAACTACTCTCGATATGTTCGATAAACTCCTTTGCCTCTTCGATGAAGATCTGTACCAATTCATGATCTTCACCAACATCCAACAGAACCTCATCATGCATAAGCATGAATGATTCATCAGTTTCACTGCCAGCCTGTTCATTGACACCATCAAGGTTGAAGCTCTCGAAGGGAATCTCCAAATCCTCTTCAGCAACTGCAGACTCTTCGCCCTCTTCGACAACCTCTTCAGGTGTTTCAGGCTCCTCTTGCATCTCCTGATCGATGAGCTGCTCGATGGAGTCCTCTTCCAGAGAGGTACCATCAATCAGCAATTGAATCTGTTCGATCAACTGGTCGCCGCGATGGACCTTACCGCTGGTGGCGGCATCATCGGTCTGGGTGGCAATCAGGTCGAGTGCCTGTCGAGATAGCGCGAACAGTTTGTTATCAGGATCTATCTGTCCCCTGATTACACCATTCAGTAATGATTCCATGGCATGACTGAGATCGCCTACCGGTTCAATACCGGCCAAGCGTGAACTGCCCTTGATAGTATGCAATGCCCGCTGCATTCCATCCAGGTTGGTGAGATCGGAAGGCGCATCACACCATTGCTTATAGCTCTCCTCCAGGGCCTCCAGCAACTCCCGGGATTCTTCTATGAAAATCTCGACCAGTTCCGGATCCTCACTGACCTCAAACAGGTCACCATCATGGAGGAAACTCATCGGCTCGTCATAGTATGAGGAGGTATCTATCGGTTCTATCTGTTCGGCCTCAGATATAGCCTCCTCAACCTCTTTCAGTTCTTCCGCCAATAACTCCTGCTTGTGCTCGTCCTCATCCTCAGCTTCCACTTGGTCACCGGTAACTGGTGACTCCAGGGCAGCCAGAAGAGTAGAGGAGAGGTGCACGCCTCTTCCAGAATTGGCATCATCAACCTGGGTTGCCAGAATATCGAGGGATTGGCGCACCATGTTCTGGATGGATAATTCGGGTTGTAACTCTTCACGAGACAGACGTTCAAAGAGATTTTCCAAGCCATGGCTCAAATCCCCTATGGGATTGATACCTGCCAACCTGGAACTCCCTTTGAGAGTATGCAGTGAACGTTTGAATTCGTCGATCAGCGCGTTGTCCATGGGTGAATCAACCCATTTCTGGTAGTGCTGCTCAAGATTGTCCAGCAGCTCCCTACCCTCTTCGACAAAGATCTCCACCAGTTCTTCATCGCCCTCGATCTCAAACTGATCCTCATCGAGTTGGAAACTTGCCAGCGCCAGCAGACTGGATTCACTCACATCCTCGGCTGTAAGATCTAGAGGTAGCTCCTCTTCAACTTCGATAGTTTGAGAATCTCTATCCAGTTGAAACGGCACCACGGTATCATCCGCAACAGCTTCGGGTTGTTCCACTTCCTCCAGCTCGATCGCTTCCAGACTCAGCTCATCGACAACCGCGGGCTCGCTGGTCTCATCTGCTTGTTCAGTTTCGGTTTCTGCGCTCTGTTGTTCGATCTCCTGCCCATCATCGATCGCTTCCAGACTCAACTCATCAACAGAGTCAGACTCATCACCCTCACCGAGGTCAACGACTTCAACCTCTTCTTCTTGCTTTCCGCCAAGCGCCTCAAGCGCATTGCGCAAACCGCTGAGATAGGTATCGACATGGGGTTCCGGGAGGCTCTCTTCCGGTAACCAGCTAAGTAGTTTGCGGATGTATATCACGCTGCCGCCCAGCAGATCCAGACTCTGCTCATCGGCAACCTGCTGCCGCTCATGCATCTCCCTGGCATAATCTTCCATGGCTTCACTGAGCATAGCGATTGGGGTGATCCCTGCCATGTGAGCGCTACCGTGCAGCGTGTGACAGGCACGCACTACATCTTCTGGAATCAATACTTCGGTTTTTGCACTCTTTGCCCCGGTAATGAACTCTTCAATCTCGAGCAGATGCTCTTCGGACTCTTCACCGAAAACCTCGAGCAGCTCGGAATCAATCTCGACCTCCAGATCAGAGTCGGTGTAATCCTCGAGTAGATCCTCTTCGCTCTCCGGTTCTAACACATGGTCTTCGTCAACCACTGCCGTGTCGGTTTCTGCAGCCAGGGTATCGGTGCCCAGTTCGGAATCCTGTGCGGAAAACTCTGGTTCGTCGGTATCAACTTCAAGGCTCGACAGCTCATCGAGACGCATCTCAAGCTCACTATCAAAGTGATCTCCAACAGCAGCTGCCTCGAGATCTTCTGCTTCCTGCTCTTCCGCTTCGCCCTTAACCTCATCGACACTATCGGCGCTCTCCATCGCTTCAACTTCAGCGAACTCTGACGGCTCTGTGTCTATTTCGAGTGATGGTTCCTCATCTGCCGCAGTCTCCTCAACAGCCTCCATCTGCTCCTCGGTAGCAGTGGGCATAGGTTTACCGTCTGCAAGAGCATAGGCTTGGCGCTGTATGAATTCGACATCCACTTCAGGGTAGACGCCCTGCTCCTGGCAGTCGATCAACTCTGGAAGCGCATCGACAACACGATTTAAAAGGCCCATCATGTCAGGTGTGACCTTGATGGTCTCATCGATGACACGATTGAGCATGTTTTCAACGGACCATGCCAACTCGCCAATCACTTTCGCGCCTACCAAACGCCCACTCCCCTTCAGGGTGTGGAAAGAGCGGCGGAAGGTAGTCAATGCTTCATCGTCACGTTGATCGCGTTGCCATTGCGGTAGATGTTGCTGAATTGCCGCCAGCTCTTCACGCGCCTCCTCGATGAAGATCTCAAGAATCTCGGGATCGATATCCTCGAGCATCGGCTTGTCAGCAGAGGCAATTTCGGCCTCTGCGGTATCAACTGCAGTTTCAGGTTCAGCTTTAGACTCGGTTTCTTCAGCAGATTCGGCTGCGCTATCTTCGGCCTCGAGCTGTTCCGCCGCCGGCATCTCGACAGTTTCCTGAGGAACAATATCGACCTCTGGTTGCGGCTGTTCGATCTGCAGGCTGCTGGCACCCATCTCAAGATCCGAGATCTCGTCTTCTTCCAGGTCATAGCCTTCCGTATGATCGGCCGACTCCTCGATTTGGATGTTCTCCGCTGGTTCTGAATATTGGGTAACTTCGACACCACCCTGACTCAACAAACTGTTCAGTGATGCCTTGGCGATTACCATGATCTCCTGTCGATCACCGGCGCCATCCACCAGGGTCTCGAGATAGTACTCAATACAACTGACCACATCTGCCAGGGAATTAAGCTGTTGACGCTGCGGTATCTGTCCGCTGTCGATGAGGTTGGTCTGTACGAATCCTCCTGTCTGCGACATCAGCTCACCCGCTTCGCGCAGATTGAGCATGTTCAATGCCCCTTCAACCTTCTTGAAAGACTCATAGACATTGTGTAAAACCGAGCTGTCATCCGTTGCCTCAGTGAAACTGATAATGGCCTCTTTGGCCTTGGCAATCTCGACCTTCGCCTCTCTCACCGTCTGCTTGATCAGGTTCTGGTATTCACCCTCCGGAAGACGCTGTATCAACTCGTCTTCTGCAGGCAGCTCTTCGCTTTGGGGCTGAAAGGTGTGCAGGGTACTCAGCGAGGACTCTACATAGAGGATGTCACCCGCCATCTCCATGAGTTCAAACTCTTCGGGCAGTATCTCCTGATCTACAAAATTCTTTACCTTGTCCGCCTGTCGGTTGAGCCTCGAGCGCAAGGCACCCTGACCGATCATGCCCAAGGTGTCTGCCAATTTCCGGATTGGGGCTTCCAGATGTCCCAACATCTCCATATCAGGCTTTTCATCCCGCATAAAGAGATCGAGGATATCCTTGATTCTGGTTAGCTCATTCCCGACCGCATCTTTGATCGATTCCGCCAATTCCACATTGGAACCGGTCAAACCCAATCTACCCTCTGTCAATTCATCCTCACTGGGCATCACAGAGTCGAGGTTATAGGCCTCTTTGATCTCTTTGATCAGGCTATTCTCTGATTGCGCGCGAGCGATGTAATAGAGCAGATTCTTCAATAGCGCTTCCGGTGGTTTTTCCACCAACGCCTGTTCGCCGCCATCGATGATCATCTTCATTTTTCGATCAAGGCGGCTGAATAACTGTTTAACGGCTATGCCAGGTGCAATTGTTCCTTCGATCAGGCCTTGCATCAAACCTTCAGCGACCCAGAACAGATGATGCGCCTGTTCAAGACCCGAGTGTTGATGAAGGGTTGCGAAGACATCCCGCAACAGTGGCCAGCCATGGACGGTATCCCGCTTTCGATACCAGCTAAGCAGACCCAAATGGTATTTCTGCCTGATCTGCCTAGCCAACTGCGGCAGCTCTTCATTGGCATCACCATCTGCCCTGACGGTATCGATTTCAGGTTTGAACAGCGCCGCTTCCGATAACAGGGGGGCATCACGCACCGCACGCAGATCATTCAGCAAGGGCAGAATAATCATCGGAATATCGACATCACCACCCTGCAGTTTCTCCAGGTAGTCGGGCAGCTGAATCAGTGCCAACATTAAGGCTTCAGCCGCATCTTCCTCCTGCCTGACAACGCCCTGCGCCATGTCCCTGACCACCAGTTCCATCTCTTCCGCGAGCATGCTTGGTCCATATACCTGAACCATCTGCAGGACCCGGGCAATCTGATGCAGATGATCACCGCATACTGCCAGGGAACTGCCATCCCCTGGGGACTCCACATGGGCTTCAAGGGCTTGGCGGGCATGACGAATGGATACATCCAACTCATCCTTTACCCAATTTAGAGCACCAAAATCTTGCGCATTACTCATACTTGGCGCACCCCAGTCAGGTTTGTAGATGAGATCCTTATAGCCATACGCAGTCGCCTATGCATCGATCAATGATCCCTGTACCTAGGAAGGCAAACGGAATCCGGCAACGGATTTCTGTAGCTGGTCAGAGAGATCCGCCAACATACCGATGGAGTTCGCCGTCTGATGCGTACCCTCGGAGGTCTGGTTGGTAATCTCCTGAATGACACTCATGGTGTCTTTAACCGTCACTGACTGCTCCGACTGGTCCTGTGCCGATGAAGCAATCTTACCGGTGAGGTCTGCAATGTATTGGGATACGCTCTCGATCTCTTTCAAGGCCTCACCGGCGTTCTCCGCAAGGGTCGCTCCCTTGACCACACCGGAGGTGCTCGCTTCCATCGAGGTCACCGCCTCGTTGGTATCGGCCTGGATGGTCTTAACCAGCGCCTCGATCTGCTTGGTGGCGTTGATGGATCGCTCGGCAAGACGCTGTACCTCGTCCGCAACAACCGCAAAGCCGCGTCCCGCTTCACCGGCCATGGCGGCCTGCATCGCAGCGTTCAAGGCGAGGATGTTGGTCTGGTCCGCGATGTCGTCGATCAGTTCCACGATATCACCGATCTCCTGGGAGCTTTCACCCAGGCGCTTGATACGTTTCGAAGTCTCCTGGATCTGCTCACGGATGTTGTCCATGCCGGTGATTGTGCTACGCACTGTCTCGGCACCGGTGCTGGCGATCTCCACCGAGCGCTTCGCAACCTCCGCCGATTCGGTGGCATCGTTGGACATCTGATCGATGGCCTGGGTCATGGTCTTGATCGATTCGTTGGCCTGGGTGATCTGCTCCGCCTGATGCTCACTGGCCTCGGCAAGATGCATGGCCGTGGCGCGACTCTCCTGGGTTGCCCCCGAGACCTGTTCGGAGGTGGTATTGATGGTGGTTACCAGTTCACGCAGCGCTTCGATGGCGTAGTTGATGGAGTCGGCAATGGCGCCGGTGATGTCCTCGGTAACACTCGCGGTTACAGTCAGGTCACCATCCGCCAGATCGCCCATTTCGTCGAGCAGCTGCAGGATAGCTTTCTGGTTAGCCTCGTTCTGTTGCTTGCTCGCCTGCTCCCGACGCTGTGCGTCAAGTACCAGCTGTACACCCAGTAACACCAGAAAGATCACCGCAATAAGACCGAACACGGCGATCATTACCGGACCCGCCTTTAATCCAAGTATGGAAAAACGGCCGGGTGATTCACCAAAGGCAGCAATCAGCGCTTCCGCCGCATCACTCACACTGTCAGATGAGGTGTTTACCACAGAAGCCGCTTCAAGGGCCGGCAGGACATCGGGAATATTCTCGATGATCTCGGTTGCATTATCGTTGATCGTGGCAAACAGAGTGGAGACATCAGCCAATCTCTGCTTGGCAATCTTATCGGTTACCTTGGCCACACCCAGTTCCCTGTCGCCCTTGATCAAGCCTTCCAGGATGCGACCGAAGTAGTCGGCGTCGCGGCTGAACTGATCGATGGCGGCTGCAGTCTCCTGACCACCTTCGAGTACCAGGTTAACGTTTGAATTGATACGCTGTATCAACATCTCCTGCTCGGTGGCGATATAGATCTGGCGTCTTGGCGCATTACTGTTGATTAATACTTCAGCCAACTCTTCAGATAGTTCCTGCAGTTGGGGGACGAATTCTGAAATCACCGCGGAAAACTCATCGATGGCCAGAATATTTTCCTGAGCCTTGAGGATTTCATCGATATTACCCTGAAGCGCCAGCCACTTGTCTTCAAGGCTTCTCACCGCCGGCATAACCTCGCTGGGTGAGGCCGGAAGCCCTTCGCTCTTTGCCCCATTCTTCAATTCCCACATGATATTCTCAAAGCGATCCCGGCTCTGCTTCAAAGGAGTGAAGGATTGCAGCTCACCACGCGCAGCGGATATCGCGTGCTTTGCTATTCGCTGGGCCAATACCTGCTGCTCCGCGGCACGGATCAGATACTGCTCGTCATAGGACTCACGCTGGGTGGTATGCAAGAAGGTTATGAGTGCAAGGATAAGGCTCACCAGTACCAGTACGGCAAAAATGGTGATGACCTTGTTGGAGGGCAACGTACTACCCACGCGTCTACCTTTCATTTAAATTCTCCCGAAAGCTTATGCCCATGTCCTTATCCGATGTTCCTAATTTCATCAGGTCGCGGCAATCTGAAAGTTTGGGTCTTCCGACAGAGCGGAGAGACTGAATACCGGCCATGTCATGCCATCCTGATCAAATTCGAACTGAACATATTTAGAAAACTTTTCATTCATGATTTGCGTCTTTCTTGCGGTCTCCTTGGCAAAATGACGCATACCTACCATCTCCCCGACCAAAACCCCGGTCAGCCCGCCCCCAAGTCTGAACACGAGCACCCGGCTACGTCTGCCGCGTCGAGTCTTTTCACCGATCAGATAGAGTTGCAGGTCGATCACAGGAATCAGTGTCCCGCGAACGTTTGCCACACCCATCATCCAGGGCTTGGAACCCGGCACAGGTGTCATCGAAGAGGGGTGGTTTAGGATCTCTTTGACACCGCTCAGTGGTGCGACGAAACGACTATCGCCCACGTAGAACATCACACCTTCCCAATAACTCTGGATTAGCTTCTGCTGCGGCAGGCCGTGGGCACTCTCCCGGCAGCGCTGTTCCAACTCTGCCATAAGCTCAACCACCGCCTGCGGTGTATCCAGAGAGGGAGGCGCAAGGGTCATATCAGGCATCGATCAACGCCTTGATCTTGCTCAGCAATTCAGCTGGAGCCACCGGTTTGACCAAATACTCCGTCGCACCCTGGCGCATGCCCCAGTTTTTATCCGTCTGCTGGTCCTTGGTAGTGACCATGATTACCGGGATATTTGCGGTTGACTCGTTGTTTTTCAGCTGTCTCGTTGCTTGAAAACCATTCAGAACAGGCATCACCACATCCATCAGAATGATGTCGGGCAATTCCTGCTTGGCAATGTCGACGCCTTCTTGACCATCCTTTGCCGCAACTATCTGATATCCTTGTTTTTCAAGAATTTTCTTGAAAATATGGATCTCTGTGGGCGAATCATCGACCACCAGAATCTTTGCTTTGGTCTTGCTCGACACCGGCGCTTCAACTTCGTCAGATTGTTCGCCGCCCTTGCGAAATATATTTCTAATCATCGACTTTCTCACATCCGGTGGTTTTTTGCCTTATCGGCTAATGTCAAAATGTCTTTAAAACATCATGCTGCGTGATTGACATAGCGTTTGATAGCTCCAAGCAGTTCATCCTTGGTAAAAGGCTTGGTCAGATACTGTTCTGAGCCAACAATACGCCCACGAGCCCTGTCAAACAGCCCATCTTTGCTCGAAAGCATGATGACAGGGATATTCTTAAAAACATCATTGTGCTTGATCAGCGCACAGGTCTGATAACCATCGAGCCGTGGCATCATAATATCGACGAAAATAACATCCGGATGGTGATCGGCGATCAACGCCAATGCTTCGAAGCCATCTGTCGCAGTAGTAACCTCACAGCCTGCCTTTTTCAGCAGACTCTCAGCAGTCCTGCGGATTGTTTTACTGTCATCGATGACCATGACCTTAACACCAGAGATGTCCATTTCATTATCATCACCGCTCACATCGAAACCCTCATGTCACGGAATTAGTTGAAGTATTTGTGATACTGGATGCCTTGACGCATCCACTGCCAGGGATGAAACAGGTATTTAGCACATCACTCTCCAGGCACCACGGTTGTCAATCCCCAGAGCTGCCACAACTGCATACCACCCCTGTAGTAGTAAATCTTGTCGGCCGGATAACCAACACTCAAGAGCCCTTTGATGGCCCTGGGTGACTGCCCGCATTCAGGGCCGTTACACCAGAGAACAAGCTCTTTAGCACTATTGAAATCCCATTTCTCCGTCTTGTTGTCACTGCCGAAAATACCCATTTTTTCAAGTTTTTTCGAGATGGCGCCAACTTCCCCCCTGGGTTTACCACCGAAGCGCTTCAACGCCTCATCACTCTCTGCGCTACCCACTTTGCTGAGTACGGTAAATGGAATATTGATAGATCCGGGTATGGTGCCACGCTGATACCACTCTTCAGTACGGGCATCGATCAACAATCCCTGGTTATCGCGCAACTTGGTCTCCATGAATTCGAACAGTTCAATCTCGCCGATTGTAGCTACCCTTGGATCCACCTGCATCGGCTGCAGGCAGAATGGTGGGCACTTACGGGCGGTCTTTGCATAGTAGCCTTTGAGTACATATTCCGGATCCTGCACCCGCTGTACCTTCACCGAGCGTCCATCATGGATTACATGGAGCGTAGCTTTATCAGCGGTGAGTTTGACCGCCATCTCCTCACCCAGCTGCAGCTCATCCGCGAATACCTGTAACGAAAAGAAACAACTCAGAAATAGCAATACTCCGAGATAGAACCCATTCATCAACCTAAACCTTTCCGTTTCTGTCTGACCGAGCCTGGTGAAATGCATGACAAAGCCATCTAATTTCCACACCACCTATTGATTGAGAAAACGATCCATGATCTTTTTGCGAATCTCATCGATTGATGCCCCACCCCTATACTCCTCGAAGACCTCTTCACGGGAACGCCGTGGTAATTTTTTATAGAAGGTAAAACTACCCATATAACGAGTCTTGAGATCCTCCTCAAAGGCCTGCAGACTTGGCCCATCCATCTCCCCAGCCTCAACGGTCTCACTGCTTGGGGGCGTTGCGGCCGATTCAACCTTCTCAGCCTCTGACGAAATCGCTGATAGATAGGGATCCTCTTCAGCTATGGAAAAGTGTGAAACCAAGATCATCATAAAGAGCGTAAATACCTTGTATTTCAGAAGGATACGGATTCCACAGGTGGTATGGGCATACCGTGTCGCCATGGCAACACACCTCTAATCTTGTCTAAAATGATAGATTTAAGACTGCCCTCGCTAGCAAACGGTGATGTATCTACGGATGACCCAAACCACCTGATCAGTTCCATTAACCTCATTTAACACCACCAAAATAGCAAGACAGCCTGTCGGCATCAAGAATATACTTCCCAATTCATAAACTTAAAGCTTGTATAGGGAAATTTAACTACCATACGTAAGTCGCTATATCGGCAATAATTTGAAAAACTTAACTCTCTATTTTTTACCCAAACGATAGGCACTCATGACTATTCATCTCGGCGTTGTAATGGATCCCATCGGTTCCATTAAAATCCACAAAGACAGCACCTTTGCCATGTTGCTGGCCGCCCAATCTCGAGACTGGCGGATCCACTATATGGAACAACAGGACCTTTCACTGCAGCAGGGAAGCTGCTGGGGGAGAACCCGTGAATTGCAGGTCTGGGACAAAAAATCGAAATGGTTCGAATTCGGTGATCAACACCACTTGCCCCTGCATCAGCTGGATTGTGTGCTGATGCGCAAAGATCCACCCTTCGATATGGAGTACATCTACACCACCTATCTTTTGGAACAAGCCGAGAGTGAGGGTTGTCTCCTGGTCAATCGCCCCAATAGCCTGCGCGATGCCAATGAAAAGCTCTTCACTAGCCAATTTCCCCAGTGCACCCCACCTACCCTGGTGACCCGGAACAGTGACGAGATCCGCGCATTTCATCGTCAGCATGGCGATGTAATCGTCAAACCCTTGGGCGGCATGGGGGGAGAATCGGTGTTTCGAATAGCTGAAAACGACCCCAATCTTGGTGTCATCATCGAGACATTGACCGACCACGGCAGCCGCTTTGCCATGGCACAGAGATTCATCCCTGAGATTTCAGACGGTGACAAGCGTATACTCATGATTGACGGCAAACCCGTGCCTTACGCCCTTGCTAGAATTCCAATGCAAGGAGAAACAAGGGGTAATCTGGCAGCGGGTGGCAGAGGCGAGGGCGTACCCCTCAGCGATCGTGATCGTTGGATTGCCGACGAAGTCGGCCCGGCGCTCAAAACCAGGGGTATCCTGTTTGCCGGTCTCGATGTGATTGGAGACTACCTGACTGAGATCAATGTCACCAGTCCTACCTGCATCAGAGAGCTCGACAGTCTGTATGGGCTTGATATCGCCAGTGATCTAATGGATGTGATTAGCGACAAGCTTAAGGCAAGTTAACGAATGATAGTCATTGGAAAAGAGACCGATCTCTTGGGAGTAAGCCTCTTTGTTGCGGCTTGCGTCCACGCTTTCGTGATTCTTGGTATCACTTTCAAAGCGACGGACAAGGAGAAACCGGAATTTCGCCAACAAAGCCTTGAGGTCATGGTGGTACGGCGCCCGAAAGAGGAAGTCGAGGTGGATGAAAAACCCGATTTTCTCGCCCAAACCAGCCAACTGGGAGGTGGAGAAGAGACCGAACCGGTTAAGCCTCAGATTTCAGAAGCACCGGCACCGCTGCCGCAGCCCTCGCCTGTGGCAATGCCTGCCGAGCCACTGGAGCAATCGCAAAAACCTCAACTCATCACCCAGCGTTCCGAACTGCAGATCGAGACACCCCCTCCGAAGGAGACTCCAGCGCCAAATCCATCAGCCAAACAGTTGTTGAGCAGTAAGCAGCTGGAGATCGCCAGGCTGACAGCAGAACTGGAACGTAAGACCCTCGCCTACTCGAAAATGCCCAAACGCAAATCGATAAGCGCCAGCACCAAAGAGTATAAATATGCCGCCTATCTTGACGCTTGGCGAAGAAAAGTGGAACGAATCGGCAACCTAAACTACCCGGATCAGGCGAAAAGGAGCAAACTCTACGGCAATCTGGTACTGCATGTGGCGGTTAAGGCAGATGGCAGTGTCGAGCGAATCAAGGTCCTCCACTCATCCGGCCACAAAATCCTCGATGATGCCGCTATTCGCATCGTGCGCTTGGCCGCTCCCTACTCGCCCTTCCCCAATGAAATCAGGAAAGAGACCGACATTCTCGATATTACCCGTACCTGGCAGTTTTTGCGCAGTGGCAAATTCAACTCGCAATAGCTGTTGCAGCCTGCCGCTTGCAGTTGGATACTATAGCTTATGCGCACAGAGACCAACTTGACCGACCACTTCCTCATTGCCATGCCGCGGCTTGAGGATCCCAACTTTTTTCACACCGTCACCTATATCTGTGAACACACCACTGACGGCGCCATGGGAATTGTCATCAATCGCCCTATGGATCTACACCTGGCGGACATATTCGAGCAGTTGGAGATCAAGATCAGCACCTCCGAAATCGCAGAGCAACCGGTCTATATCGGTGGCCCGGTACAGAGCGATCGGGGTTTCGTACTCCATGACACCAGCACGGATTGGGCATCCACACTGAAGATAACCTCCGAGATCAGTGTCACCACGTCTCTCGACATTCTCGAAGCCATCGCTGTCGGTAAAGGTCCGCAGCGAGCGCTTGTTGCCCTTGGTTACGCCGGATGGGGCGCGGGACAATTGGAGAACGAGCTGTCGCAGAATGCATGGCTCAGCGGCCCGGCAAAAAGTGAGATTATCTTTGACAGGGCCAGCGATGAGCGCTGGCAGGCAGCTGCTGATCTGCTCGGTGTGGACCTCAACCTGTTGAGTGGCGATACTGGCCACGCCTAGTGAATGCTACAGCATGGGCACCCTACTGGGATTCGACTACGGTACCCGTAAAATAGGCGTAGCCGTAGGACAGACGGTAACCGGCACGGCAACCGCATTGGAAACTTTGAGCTTGGTTAATCACAAACCAGACTGGCAACGCATACAAGATCTGATCAACGAGTGGAGGCCAGAGGCCCTGGTTGTCGGTTACCCACTCGACATTGATGACAGCGAAACAGATGCCACACAACCCGCATTGCGCTTCTCACGACAACTCGAGGGACGTTTTCGTCTCAAGGTCTATCTGGCTGACGAGCGCTACAGCTCCTTCGAGGCCAGAGACAGATTGGGACACAAAGCCAAACATGTGGAAGACTATGACGCCGTAGCGGCCAAACTCATATTGGAAACCTGGTTAAATGAACAATAGAAAAGAATTTAAGGATACCAATGAGGTGGCGTCCCTGGTGGCCGAGATGGCGCAACAGATTAAAACCCAATTGGCTTCAAGGGGGATCAGTGATCCCTTGCTGATCGGAATCCGTACCGGCGGCGTCTGGTTGGCAGAAAGCCTGCACAGCCATCTTGGCGTTGAAGAGCCCCTTGGAACCCTCGATATCTCTTTCTATCGGGACGATTTCACCCGTATCGGCATGAACCCGGAGGTCCACCCTTCAACGCTGCCGACACCGGTTGATGACCGAGACATTATTTTGATTGACGATGTAGTCCATACCGGACGGACGATTCGGGCTGCCTTGAATGAGATCTTCGACTATGGGCGTCCAGCCTCGATCATGCTTGCCACCCTGGTCGTTCGCAGCGGTAGGGAACTGCCGATACAGCCGGATGTGGTGGGGCTGGATCCACAACTGGAGCAGGATCAGCACATCACCTTGATTGGGCCGGACCCCCTGAAGCTGGTGATCGGCACCAAAACCAATCGGAGTTCCCGCAGTGATGAACAAGGATAGCGTGCCATGAGTGCCAACCATAAAAACCTGCAACTGGATGAGGAGCGACGCTTACTCCATTTCCTGACCATTGCCGGTCTGGACAGGTCAATTCTGACTGAGATCCTCGATACCGCAGAGGGGTTTACCGGGGTTTCGGAAAGAACCATAAAGAAAGTCCCACTCTGCCGGGGCAAGGTGGTCGCCAATCTCTTCTTTGAAACCAGCACGCGAACAAGAACGACTTTTGAACTCGCGGCGAAGCGTCTCTCGGCGGATGTCCTCAATCTCAATATCAGCGCATCCGCGACTTCCAAGGGCGAAACCCTGCTCGACACCCTGCGCAATCTGGAGGCGATGCACGTTGATATGTTTATCGTCCGCCACGCCAGTAGCGGTACCGCCCATTTCATCGCCCACCATGCCGATCGCGGCGTCGGCGTGATCAATGCCGGAGACGGCCGCCACGCCCACCCCACCCAGGCGATGTTGGATATGTTCACCATCCGCCGCCATAAGGGCGAATTCACCGGGCTCAGGGTGGCGATTGTCGGCGATGTGCTGCACTCCCGGGTGGCCAGGTCGCAGATTCTTGCACTCAATACCCTCGGCACCTCGGAGGTCCGCGTGGTGGCGCCTCGCACCCTGTTGCCTCCTGACGCGCGCAGTCTCGGGGTCCATGTCTATCACAATATGGAAGAGGGTATTCGGGATGTGGACGTGATTATCATGCTGCGGCTGCAGAAAGAGCGTATGCAGGGTGCGCTGCTCCCCTCCGAGCATGAGTACTTCAACCTCTACGGCCTTACCGAAAGACGCCTGGCACTGGCCAAGCCAGACGCGATTGTGATGCACCCCGGACCGATCAACCGTGGCGTGGAGATGGACTCCCAGGTGGCTGACGGTTCCAAATCGGTGATCCTGCAACAGGTGAGTTACGGCATCGCGATTCGCATGGCTGTGATCTCCATGGTAATCGGTACTCAGAATCTGCGCATGCAGGAGGTGCCGGGATGAAAAAGAAGAAAGACATCTCTATCCTCGGCGGCCGGGTAGTCGATCCGGCAAACGGTCTCGATGAGATCATCGATCTGCACATCTCCAATGGCAAGATCCTCTGCCTCGGTGAATCTCCGCACGGATTTCAAGCGAGCACCACCGTCGATGCCAGGGATCGAGTGGTCTGTCCCGGCCTGATCGACCTTAGCGCCAATCTGCGTGAGCCAGGCGCGGAGCACAAGGCCACCATCGCCAGCGAGACCCTGGCGGCCGCCAGCAGCGGTATCACCACCCTCTGCTGTACACCGGAGACCTACCCGGTCATAGATACCCCCGCCGTGGTTGGACAGATTCGCCATAAGGCACGCAAAGCGGGCTATTGCCGACTCTTGCCACAGGGCGCCCTGACCCAGGACCTCAAGGGTGAACGCCTGAGCGAGATGGCGGCCCTCAAGGCAGCCGGCTGCATCGCCGTCACCAACGCCTACACCCCACTTGCCAACACCCTGGTACAACGCCGGGCCATGGAGTATGCCTCAACCTTCAACCTGTTGATTATCCTGCGTCCGGAGGACCACTATTTGAGCAATAAGGGTTGTGCTCATGAGGGTAAGGTTGCAGATCGCCTGGGGCTGCCTGGGATTCCCGAGGCGGCTGAAACCGTCGCGGTCGCCCGCGATCTGGCCCTGGCGGAGACCACCGGGGCGGTTATCCACTTTCATGCCCTCTCCAGTGCCAGCGCGGCGCGCACCATGGCCTGGGCGAAACGCGAAGGACGTCGGGTCAGCGCCGACGTAGCCATCCATCAACTCCATCTTAGCGAAATGGATATCGAGGGATTCGACAGCAACCATCACGTCAGACCTCCGCTGCGCAACGACGGCGACCGAGACGGCCTGCGCGAGGCGGTTGCCAAGGATGTCATTCAGGCAATCTGCTCCGATCACCAACCCCATGAGGCGGACGCCAAGGCCTCGCCCTTCCCCGATACCGAAGCCGGTATATCGGGCCTCGAGACCCTACTGCCGCTTACCCTGAAGCTGGTCGACCAGGGGGTGCTCGATCTGAGCAGCGCGATTGCCCGCCTGACATCCGGTCCGGCAGACATTCTCGGTCTGCCCCTTGGGCGATTGACACCAACCCATCCCGCCGATATCTGTATATTCGATCCCAACCAACACTGGGTTCTTGAGCGCAAGAAACTGATCAGTGCAGGTAAAAATACGCCTTTCGAAGGCTGGGAGATGCCAGGACAGGTCACCCACACGCTTTTGAAGGGCCGCCTGGTCTATGCTAGACCTGATGACAGTAATGAATAAGACACATCGCGACACCATCTTTCTCGAGGAGGCGGAAATCCTCTCTCACCAGGCATTTGCCGGCGAACAGTTCATTATGCGCCTGCTTGCTCCCCACTGTGCCGCGAAGGCACTGCCAGGCAGCTTTGCGCACATTACATGTGATCCGCAACTTGCGCTACGTCGACCCATCTCGATCATGCGCAGCTCGGTCAAATCCGGTTGGATCGACCTGCTCTACAAAAGGGTTGGGCGCGGTACCGGCTTGTTGTCACAACGTACGCCCGGGGAGAAGCTCAGCCTTTTAGGGCCTATCGGAACCCCGTTTAAACCCTCTCCAAAGCGCCGCAAGCCCCTGTTGATCGGTGGCGGCGTGGGCATGCCCCCGATGGTGTTTCTCGCCGATGCGATGCGCAAGGAACAGGACAAAGAGCCCTTTGTCATACTCGGCTCAGAGGTGCCCTTTCCATTCAAGCCCACACCCTCGCAAATCATCGTACCCGGGCTGCCGGACGGGGTAATCGCCAGCATGCCACTTCTTGACGATTGGGGGATCGCTTGCCGACTTGCCAGCCTGCAGGCGTTTGCAGGCTGTTTTCAAGGCTATGTAACGGAGCTTGCCGAACGCTGGATCAAGTCCCTCAACCTCAAGGCATTGGCGGAGGTGGAGATCTTTGCCTGTGGCCCCCACCCCATGCTGGAAGCGGTGGCCAAACTGGCCGCCAGCCGCGATATCCCCTGCCAGGTCTCGCTTGAGGAGTTCATGGCCTGCGGTGTGGGTGGCTGTGCCGGGTGCGTGGTGGAAGTGCAGACGCCTGAGGGACCCGCGATGAAAAGGGTCTGTGTCGATGGGCCTGTTTTCGATGCACAGACTGTATTTGTCTGACAGAAACGCCTATAGGCTATAGCAACCCGGCATGAATCGAACAGGTGACGAAACTGTCACCGGTGAAAAAGCATTGCTAAAAGCGATGCACGAACCCCAGACTGGCCGACTCCAGGGTGAAGTCCACATTGTGAATGTCGCCAACAGCATGACGCAACCACTCAAGGGTCAAGGCGTTTTGTTCATCGCCATAGAGCTCAATCCCCACACCGTATCCTACTGCCGTCTCATCCACGCTGCTAAACCCGGGCACATTACCGGAAAAGTGGGTCAAACCGCCGAGAGCATAGAGCCTGATTCTCTCCCCTATCAGCGGCAGATTCCCCCTGGCGTAGATACTCGCTAAGTATTCGATCTGGTAGCTGTTGCCATCGACGGTGTCTTCACCGAACAGACCGAGATGGGCCTCCACCGCGAGAAATTCGTTGAACTCCAGGCCACCGCGGGCAAGCAGGCCGGCACTGCGAAAACTCGCACTGGAGTCATCCTCCTTGTATTGTGGAGAGGAGACCATAGCGCCCAGATAGCGATAGCCTTCAATACCTGCGCCCTTGATAGACTCTTCGGACTGGGCGACTGAAGACAACAACAGACAACCGACAACAACTGATAGGTATTTCATTCATCCTCCTTCCTGGTTATTTCCACACACATGGATGATATGGGACCAAGTCTAAACATCACCCGGCCAAAACGCCATCCCTGCCATACTTTATTGGTCTCTGTATCAACATCAACCACCCCACCCCTTGCTGCGGGCCTTGTTGGTCCACACCCATACATAGGCAACACCACTCACCAGGGTGGTTATACCGGTAGCCCATGTAAGCAGAAAAAGCAGTTGGGACGGTAGATCGAAGGGTCCGGCATCGGTCACTACCAACAACACCAGCACAATCTGCAGCAGTGTATTCAACTTACTAATCAAACTCGGATCAGCATCGAGCTCCTCGACGCTGAAGTTATAATAGAGCGCCCCGCCCATGATGGTCAGATCGCGGAATATCACCAGGATCACCAACCATACCGGAATCAATCCCAACCCCCCGAGCACCAGAAAGGAACTCATCAACAGGGCCTTGTCGGCCAAAGGATCGAGCAAACCACCCAAATGGCTTTGCCATCCAAAACGTTTAGCGAGAAAACCATCCAGTCCATCGGAAAAACCGGCCACGGCAAACAGGATCAAGGCATAGGAGAACTGATGCTCGAATAGCAGCCACACGGTAGGAATGGTCAACAGGATACGCAGCACACTGATCAGATTGGGGATATCACGAGGCTGCATCAGCAGGCTTACTCCCTCATCTCGCTATCGCAGGCGGTAGATCAGACTCTCGCCAACCGTTAGTTCAGACTGCTTGGTTGAGTCTGGCCCGGCAAGGTCATGCCACTCTGCTGGCTCAAGTACCGCGCCCAGCTGAATACCACGTTCCAATGCCTCTCTGCCACCATGGATACGCACCAGAAAATTAACTTTTTCGCTATCGGCCGAGAGCAGATCCAGAGTCTCGATCATTGCCAGCGACTGTAGATACTGCTTAACCAGAACATAGTCCTCAAGGCGTGAAAGTCCATGCACTCGAATCCTGATCTCGGAGACCCCCTCTGCGACCTGCTGCGGGGCGAAGCGCAGCGCCAAGGCATCCACAGCACGATTCAGCCCTTCGCCGGCCAGCTCTGCCTTACTTCCCGCTCGAGTCTGCCAACGATTGACTTTATCAGGCAGGTAGAGCAGCCACTCGCCTCGCCAGCTACCGCGCCCCTGCTGGCTCATGCGGCCGACAAGGATCACATCGGGCTGATAACGTGCCGAGGCACGTCGAATAGTCTCTTCAAAACCTCCCCAAAGGTCACTTACCCGAATCCTGTTGCGATCTTCGATATCCATGATCGGCCACAGAAAGGAGAGCCCCCTTGAACCTGCTACCCGATTGAGATAGCGCTTCAATTGCCTCTCCCGTTCGAGAGAGAGTAGGTCTCGCCTGGCGCCCTGTTCCTGACCAAGCCAGACAAGAACCGAGGGCCGGGTACCGCCCCATACGGGTACCCCGCTCTGACGCAGCAGACGGTTGACCGCACGCTCATCGAAACGCACCCAAAGCAAGCGATCCGCCGCCTCCGCCGAGGTCTCCTTGGCACTGCCCTCCAAGGCCAGATAGCGATACTGCTGCACATAAGAGGCTGCCTTGTTAAGGATGCCGGAGACTTCCGGGTGTTTTAACAGGCCTCGATCCCCACTCACCTTCACCATCACCCTGGCAAAGGCGTTGCGTATCCCCTCAGCCCTGGCTTGTGCACTCTGACCTTTAACCGCTACGCGTGCTTCGTAGAGATTCCCTACCTTTTCGGCAAATACCCAAGGTGAGGAAAAGAGGGTCAGCAACAGCAGTAACAAGCGGAAGACCGGTTTCAATCGAGTTTGCATCATTTGTGATCACACACCGCTAGGAGTTATAGCTCATCGATGTTTCCTCTTCAGTGAAAAACATCCGTTTTTAAATAGTGAACGACGGGAAATCTTAACGCGCCAGCGGAAAAGATGAAAATCTGCCGCCTCGCAACCCTCACCGAGTCGCACTACTTCTGTTAGAATCTCGGCTTTGAATCCCCTCTACACATGAAGCCGGAGTATCATCCCGTGGAGCATGAATCCAAACCCAGCAGTCCCGCATCACTCAGCTACCGGGATGCCGGTGTGGACATAGACGCAGGCAATGCACTGGTCGAGCGCATCAAACCCATCGTAAAACAGACCTTCCGCTCGGGGGTGCTCGCCGGCCTCGGCGGCTTCGGCGCCCTCTTCGAACTACCCCTGGATCGATACCGGGAGCCGGTTCTGGTCTCGGGAACCGACGGCGTCGGCACCAAATTGAAATTGGCCCTGGAACTCGAGCGTCACGATTCGATCGGCATCGACCTGGTGGCGATGTGTGTCAACGACATCGTGGTTGCCGGTGCTGAACCCCTCTTTTTCCTCGACTACTACGCCACCGGAAAACTCGATGTCGAAATAGCCAGCAGTGTGGTACAGGGGATAGCAACAGGCTGCGAACAGGCGGGAGCCGCACTCACCGGGGGCGAGACGGCGGAGATGCCGGGGATGTATGCAGCCGGCGAATACGACCTGGCCGGCTTCTGCGTCGGCATCGCGGAAAAGAGCAAACTTATCCTTCCAGAACGGGTCGAGGAGGGTGACGCCCTGATCGGCCTGGCCTCTTCTGGACCCCACTCAAATGGCTATTCGTTGATCCGCAAGATCCTCCAGGTAACTGCAGCGGACCTGCAACAGCCCTTTCAGGGAACCACCCTGGGCGAGGCCCTCCTCGCACCGACCCGGATCTATGTCAAATCCATACTGGCGCTGATGCAGAAGGTGGAAATTCATGCTTTGGCCCACATTACCGGCGGTGGCCTGCCTGAAAATCTGCCCCGTGTACTTCCCCAGGGGTGCAGGGCAGTAGTCGACAGCGGCAGTTGGCAGCTTCCTGCCCTGTTCAGCTGGTTGCAAACCCAGGGCAATCTTGCCAACAGTGAAATGTTACGTACCTTCAACAGCGGTGTCGGCATGGTTGTCTGTGTGGCACGGAAAGATGCGGACAGGGCCATCAAACTGCTAAATGAAAGCGGCGAGACGGCCTGGCTCCTTGGGGAGATTGCCTCCGCCAACGGCGCTGAACCCAGTGTGGAAATCACCGGTCCGCTCGCATGAAAGCCTCCAGCCCCCTTCCTGTGGTGGTCCTGATATCAGGCAGCGGCACCAATCTGCAGGCTATTATCGACGGGGCCGATAAGGATCTCCCTATCGAGATTCGCGCCGTGATCAGCAACCGCCCGCATGTCTATGGCCTGCAACGGGCGGAACAGGCTGGTATAGAGACTGCCGTACTCGATCATAAGCAGTTCCCCGACCGGGCGAGCTATGACCGGGCGCTGATGGAACTTATCGACAGCTACGCCCCGGATCTGATCGCACTGGCCGGGTTCATGCGCATCCTCACCCCGGGGCTGGTGCGCCACTATGCTGGCCGGATGTTTAACATCCACCCCTCGCTGCTACCAAAATATACCGGGCTCCACACCCATCAACGGGTGCTGGATGCAGGGGATACCCTGCATGGCGCCACTATCCATTTCGTAACCGAAGAGTTGGATGGTGGACCGCTGGTGGTACAGGCTCAGGTGCCGGTGATGCCTGAGGACGATGCTGATACCCTGGCCGCCAGGGTATTGCAGAGAGAGCATAAGATCTATCCTCTGGCAATACGCTGGTTCGCGGAAAATCGCTTGCAACTGGATGAGAATGGAGAGGTCAGATTGGACGACAAGAAGCTAGAGCAACCGGTGGTCTTCACCCCCCAAGAACCGATTGGGTAGAGACTCTATGGCTTGGCTCAGATACCCCATGAGCTGGCTGATAGGGTTCACGGCACTGATATGCTACACCGCAGTGCAGGCCGAAACCCTGTTACAGCTTAAACCCTTTTCAGCCAGTTTCAGCGTTAAACGTAATGTGATGCCCCTGGGTGAGCTCAGTCTCGAGTTCAGCCTCAGTGAACAGGGCGCCTACATCTATCGCGCCCATACCCAGCCAGGCATGTTGGCTGGCTGGTTCAGCGCGGGTGAGGTGATCGAGGAGAGCCGCGGAGAACTGCACCAGGGAAGCATCCAACCCAGCCACTACTCCTATAGGGATCAGGACGATGAAGAAGAGTCCGCTAGCCTGGAGTTTGATTGGGGTTCGGGGGAGGTACACACCACCAGCGGCGGTGTAAGATGGTCGCAACCGATTGCGCGGGAGACCCAGGACAGACTCAGCCAACAGCTGTTGGTTCGTCTGCACCTCGCCCAGGGCAGGAGGCAGATAACCTATCAGGTGGCGGATGGGGGAAAGATCAAGCAGTATCACTTTCGCGTTGAAGGTGAGGACCAGATCGACACCCCCTACGGCGAGATGCGCTGCTTGCGTGTTGAGCGCAGCAAGGGGACACGAAAACCCGACTACACCATCTGGTTCGCCCCGCAACTCGACTATCTGCCGGTTCGCATCGAACGTGAGCAGTCAGGACGACTCTACCGCATGGCGTTGGACAAAATCAGCCTGGATGAAACGGCCGAGTAGGCCGAAACCCGCATCAGACAAGGAGGTCTTGGATGCCGATTACAGATTGGCCCCTGGATGAACGACCCAGGGAGAAACTGCTGCAGCGTGGCTCGGAGTCACTCTCCGACGCGGAGCTGCTGGCCATCTTTTTGCGTACGGGTGTAGCCGGACAGACCGCGGTAGACCTGGCGCGCAGCCTGCTGCTCGACTTTGGTGGCCTGCGCCATCTACTCGCTGCCGATCAGCAGAGGTTTTGCCGGGGCAAAGGCCTTGGAGTGGCGAAATATGCCCAGCTACAGGCGGTGCTTGAGATGTCACGGCGCTATCTGGGTGAGCAGCTCACCGCAAGCGACAGCCTGACCAGTCCGGAGCAGACCCAGGATTACCTGCAGGTCAGACTGCGCCACTACCCCTATGAGGTCTTTTCCTGCCTTTTTCTCGACAACCGCCATCGGATCCTAGGCTATGAAGAGCTCTTCCGCGGCACCATCGACGGCGCCAGCGTCCATCCCAGGGAGGTGGTAAGACGGGCTCTGGAATACAACGCAGCGGCCCTCATCTTCGCCCACAACCACCCCTCCGGCGTCGCCGAGCCGAGCCGGGCCGACCGTCAGATCACCCTGCGCCTCAAGGAGGCCCTGGCACTGGTGGAGATTCGAGTGCTGGACCATATCGTGATCGGCGAGGGTGAGGCGGTTTCACTGGCGCAAAGGGGGATGATTTAACCTCGTATTCTACAGATCTTTCCCGCAAATCATCGAATGTGGCAACGACAGAGGCGCTTGAGGGGGCTCTTTCGGAGCAGCGGCATAGATGCCGCGCAAGCCCCGTCAGCACAGGGATGTGCTGTTGGGGCGTCGGAGAAAGAGCCCCCTCAAGTGCCGGGTTTAATACTCATGACATGACGCTCAACCATCAATCACCACTTGCCTCTGCACCCCCACTCTGCTATAAATACGCGCCTTTCGCCCAGGGGATAAATGAACTCCCCCACCCAGGGATAACAATTTTCGAGGTTTTGACCATGTCAAAAGTCTGCCAGGTAACCGGCAAGCGCCCGGTCACGGGAAACAATGTCTCCCATGCGCACAACAAGACAAAACGCCGTTTTCTCCCCAATCTGCATACCCACAGATTCTGGGTGGAGAGTGAAAAACGCTGGGTGCGTCTTCGTCTATCCTCAAAGGGTATGCGCATCATCGACAAGAAGGGCATAGATTCGGTGCTGGCCGATATCCGCGCCCGCGGCGAAAAAGTCTAAACCAGGAGCAGAAAGTCATGCGAGATAAGATCAAACTCGTCTCCAGTGCCGGCACTGGACACTTCTACACCACGACCAAGAACAAGCGTAATCAGCCGGGTAAGATGGAGATCAAGAAGTTCGACCCAAAGGTGCGCAAACATGTAATGTACAAGGAGTCGAAGATCAAATAGATCGACGCTACTCTCTGGAAAAGACCCGCCCTACGGCGGGTTTTTTTATGTTCACAGCATAGGAATCCCAAGATGGCACCCGATCTGGCTGCCCCCTCAATCCATGCTTAGGTCATCCGCAGGCTTATCGAGCAGCAGATTGCCGGCACTATCCGAACAACATTGCCAACCGGGGGCCAGCCAGGTAGTGGATGCCATCTCGGTAATCAGTGCAGGCCCTGAAATCACCTCTCCCTCGGCCAGTTGCGAGCGCTCATAGCGAGCTACGGGTGAGTCCACACCCCAGACCCTGAGTAGCTCACAGGCCTCGACCGGGCGGGTGCCTTGGGGCCGATTCAACGCAATCGCAGTCTCAGGCCCGTGCAGGGCAACCCGCAGATTGACCAGCTCCACCGGTGCCTGCATGCGGTGGCCGTAGCGCGATTCATGCAGGCGGTGAAACGCCTCTTCGGCCTGGGAGAGGGTATGCCAGGAGACGCCAAGGGTATAGGATTGTCCCAGATAGCGGAGATCAAGGGCATAGTCCGCCTCGATCTGCTCCTCATCCAGACCCTCCTCCACAAGGGTCTCGATGCCACCCCTGGCAAGCCGTGAAAAAGCCGCTTCCAGTTCGCTGTCGCTGATCTTCTCGAGCAGCCCGAGATGGGCGTGCACCAGCTGACGACCCGGCCGGGTGGCCAGCATTCCCAGTGCCGAAAGAACCCCCGCATTCACCGGCACCAGCGCAGAAGAGATACCCAAGGCATCGGCCAGGGCGCAGACATGGAGGCCTCCGGCGCCACCGAAGGAGACCAGGGTATATCCCCGGGGATCGACGCCCCGTTCGATGGAGATCACCCGTAGCGCCCGGGCCATATGTTCGTTGGCAACCCGAATCACCCCCTCCGCTGCCTGCTCAAGGGAGAGTGACAAGCGCTCGGCCAAGCGCCCCATCGCCTGATTTGCCGCCTCTGGATCGAGCTGCATGCGCCCACCGAGAAAGGCACTGCTGCGTAAGCGGCCGAGCACCAGGTTGGCATCGGTGACCGTCACCTCCCTGCCACCCCGCCCATAGCAGGCCGGTCCGGGATCGGCGCCGGCGGACTCCGGTCCCACCCGGAGCATGCCCCCCGCGTCCACCCAGGCGAGGGAACCGCCCCCCGCACCGATTGTATGCATATCCACCATCGGCACGGCCACCGGCCAGGGACCAATACGACCCTCCCGGGTGAGTCTGGGCTTGCCGTCGATCAGCGCCACGTCGGTGGAGGTTCCGCCCATATCGAGGGTCAACAGCTGCCTACGCTGGGATGCCGCGGCCACAAAACCGGCCCCGACCAGCCCCCCCGCGGGGCCTGATAGCAGCATCCGCACCGCCTCCCGGGCGGCCTGCTCAGCGGCGATCGCCTCCCCGGAACTCTGCATGACCGAAAGACGGGCACCGCTTAGGCCTAACCTCATACGCTCGATATAACCGGCGACCAGCGGTCCCACCCAACTGTTTAGCCAGGTGGCTATGCCGCGCTCATACTCGCCACTGGCCGGGAGCACGGCGGAGGAACGAGAACAGAAGATCCCCTCCGGGATCACCGCCTCGATCGCTTTTTCAAAGCCATGATCGAGATAGCTGAACAACAGGTTGATGGCGACGGCCTTGGGGCGCCGCCGGGCAATCTCTCGCTGCAGCGCCTCCAGATCTTCAGCGGTGAGTGGCTCTACCACGCCTCCCCGACTATCGAGGCGACCACCGGTCTGTAGACAATCGTCGGCCGCCACGGGTGCGGCCAGCGCCTCTGGTTGCAGATTGTAGAGCTCCCTGCGGGCCTGGCGGCCAATACTCAGGATGTCCTGGAGACCACGATTGCCGATGTAGAGGGTGTGCACCCCTTTCCCCTCCAGGGCGGCATTGGTGGCGACGGTAGAGCCGTGCACGATGACCAAACCCTCGCTATCCAGACCCAGCTCCCCTATACCCTGCAATATCGCCAGCTCGGGGGCATGAGGTGTCGACAGTACTTTGTGTATACGCATTCTGCCGGCGTGATAGAGGACGAAATCGGTGAAGGTACCTCCAGTATCGATCCCCAGCAGATAACCCATTCCAAGCTGGCGATCATCGTCGCTCATCAACCATTCACCTCTTTATCAAGACAAGCCATCAATTAATGCCAAACAGCATCTATGCGTTTAGACAGATCATCATACCATTTGCGGGAATGTGCGGTGACTGGCGGAAATTTCAACACAAAACAACCTTTAACGTTTAATAGATCTGCAGCCACGAGTATGATTTGCGGATCAGTTCAAACGCTGAGTCTTGCATAGGGGACAGAGGGTGATATGTTTGGCAAGTCTCTGCCATCAAGGCTTTTTACCCTATGCTGAATGCCATGCCACTTTGCAGGTGTCGATGCCCGAACTTTTAACAACAACCCAGCTGAGTCGTCACTTTGGTGGTACGGCGGTGGTGCAGCCTATCGATCTGCAGTTGCGGCAGGGCGACATTCTTGGACTGCTTGGCCCCAATGGTGCGGGTAAATCGACCATCATGCGCATGCTCTGCGGCGACCTTGCGCCCAGTGGCGGGCGGATCAATATCTGTGGTGAGGATCTGCTCAAACGCTCTATTCATGCCAAGCGTTTCATCGGCTATCTCCCGGAGCGCCCCCCCCTGCACCGGGAGCAGACTGTGGATGAGTTCCTCTGGGACTGTGCCCACCTGCGAGGCCTGAAGCGAAACCAGGTGCAACAGGCCCGAGAACAGGCCAAGCAGCGCTGTGGCCTGGAGCAGACGGGAAGACGTCTGATACGCAAACTTTCCAAGGGATTCCAGCAACGTGTCGGCCTGGCCCAGGCGATCATCCACAATCCCAGGGTGATCATCCTCGATGAGCCCACTGACGGCCTGGACCCGGTACAGATCCGACAGGTGCGTGAATTGATCCAGGAGCTGGCGCAACATAGAGGGGTGATCCTCTCCAGCCACATACTGCCGGAGATAGAGGCCAGTTGTAACCGGGTCACCATTCTGCAGCAGGGAAAGAGTGTCTATAGCGGGGAGATAACCCCACCCCAGCAAACCTGCTATCGCGTCGGCCTGGAACAGCAGCAGGCTGTAGAGGCAATAACCGAATTGAACGCAGTGGCTGCAGCCGAGCAACTGCACACCGATAGCTATCGCATCACCCTGGCGACAGGTTACCAAGCCAGTGACCTGTCTCAACAGATCGTGGCCCGAGGATGGGGATTGGTTGAATTGAAAGCGGAGAGGCTCAGCCTGGAGCAGCTCTATATTCAGGCCACCACCGGAGGGCTCTCATGACCGCTTATCTGGCCTGGATGGAGTGGCGGCGTTTGATGCGCACCCCGCTGGCCTGGACTGTCCTGGGTCTCAGCCTGTGCCTGCTGAGCTGGCAGTTTCTCGCCACCCTGGAGATCTTCAGCGGCATGCAGCCCTCCAACCGCAGCCTTGGGTTGAGCCACCATCTGGGACTACAACTGTTCGGGCTCGCCTCGGTGCTGATTCTGATCATTACCCCGATTCTTACCATCCGCAGCTTCAGTGAGGCGTTTCGCAACGGCAGCTACGCCCTGCTGAGCAGTGCGCCACTCGCCAATATCACTATCTTGTCAGGCAAGTTCCTCGGCATACTTATCTTTCAGCTGCTGTTCACCCTGATGCCCTTGCTGCTCTGTCTCAGCCTCTGCATCGGCACTGAGCTCGATTACGGACTGCTCCTTGCCGCCAGCCTCGGGCTGTTTCTGCTCAGTGCTCTGTTCACCGCAATCGGGCTCTATTTTTCGACCCTCAATGAAAATCCTGGAATTGCCGCCGCGGGGAGCTATGGCCTGCTGCTGTTGATTTCACTGCTCGATCAAAATACCGAGAGCGGAAGCTTCATTCACTGGCTGGCATGGCCATCCCACTACCTCGATCTCCAGCTCGGTCTGGTGCGGATCAGCGATCTGGCCTACTTCCTGATACTGATGAGCTTGTTTCTCGGACTTGCCCTCTACAGACTCGATAAGAGGCGTAGCGGATGATTTCCTGGATCGTTTCCCGTCTCAACGACCTGCTGTTTCACCTGCTGATGGTGGTTGTGGTGGTTTTACTCGCCTGGCTGAGCAATCGATTTGACACCCAGTGGGACTGGACCCATGGCGGCAGCAACAGTCTCGATCCTGTCAGTATCGAGATTCTGCAACGTCTACCGGAGCAGCTGACGGTGACGGCCTATGTGGGTGAAACCACCAAACTGCGTGATCGCATCAAGCGCTTTGTGGCCCGTTATCAGCACCATAAGCCAAACATCGATCTGCTATTCATCGATCCGCTACGCCGCCCGGATGAGACCCGTCGTCAAGGCATCAGTCTCTCCGGAGAGATCCTGTTGAGCTATAAAGGGCGGGAAGAGCGAATCCAAAAAGTCGATGAAGAGCAGTTCACCAATGCCATCCTGCGCCTGAGCCGGGAGAACACCCATTGGATAGCGGGGCTGGTCGGTCATGGCGAGCGCGATCTCAGCGGCAGGGCCAACCACGACCTTGGGGATTTCGGCAAATCCCTCAAGCAACAGGGTTACCATATTGCGGGGCTCGACCTTGCCACCAACCAGGCACCTCCCGACAACACCGCGCTGTTGTTGATCGCCACTCCCCTGAGACCCTTGCTGTCGGGTGAGATCGAACGTCTGTCCGACTATATCGCGAGGGGGGGCAATCTGTTGTTGTTGAGCGACCCGGATAACTGGATCCTGGAGGAATTGATGCGGCAATTGCTCCCTATCGAACAGTTGCCCGGCACGGTGGTGGATGCCAACGTAAAGGCATTGGGAATAGATAACCCGGCCATCGCTGTGGTCCCCGAATACTCCGATCACGACGCAACCAGGGGATTCAACCTGCTCACCTTGTTCCCCCAGACGGCGGCACTCGACACCACGGATCCAAAGGGGTGGCAAATAACCCCGTTATTACAGACATTGGAAAAGAGTTGGAACGAAACTGGACCATTGAGCGGCGAGATTGAACGTGACCCGCTGGCTGGCGAAGAGGCGGGACCGCTGACTATCGGTATCGCCCTCAGCCGGCAGCAGAACAACAAGCAGCAGCGTATCATCGTCATCGGCGACGGCGACTTCATCGCCAACAGCTACCTCAACAATGCCGGCAATCTCGAACTTGGGCTATCCCTGTTCCGCTGGCTGGTGGGTGATGACAAGATGGTCGGCATACCTGCCCCCCAAGCCAGCGACCACGAGCTCCAGCTCTCAAAGCTGGCTATTGGCACTATCGGTCTCGGTTCCCTGATCCTGCTTCCGCTGCTGCTGTTCGCCACAGGCGTCATCATCGCCTGGCGACGGAATCGGGCCTAGGTATGCATAAAAGGTTCGGCATAAACCTGCTGCTGATAGTGGTCGTCGGCCTCCTGGGCCTGCTGCTGTGGTGGTCGCAACCCGCGCCGCTGCCCGCCCTCACCCAGCTCGATCCAAAACAGATCAGGCGTATCACCATAAACGATCTGCATGGACGAGAGATCGCCTTGATGCGCTTCCAAGAGCAATGGATGAGTGGTAACAAAGTCGCCGATCAGTCCCGGGTCAGGCAGCTGCTGAAGATCTGCAAAACCCCCAGCCTGCGCCGATTCTCCGCCCCCGACGATCTGCAGCCCTATGGTTTAAAGCCCGCTCCTCTGGTGATGAGACTCGATGATGCAACCCTGATGTTCGGCGACAACGATCCCCTCAATGGCTGGCGATATGTTCACTATGCAGGGGAGATACATCTGATCGCTGATGGCTTCTACCACCACCTCACCGCGCCACCACAAGCCTGGCTGGCAGAATCCACACAACACCCCTGACCATGCCTGAACTGCCAGAGGTCGAAACCACACGCCGGGGAATAGCTCCCCACATCGAGGGACAACGGATAGATCGGGTCGTTATCCGTCAGCCCCGTTTGCGCTGGCCCATTCCCGGAACTCTTCCACAGCTGTTGAAGGGGCGTAAGCTGCTATCGGTTTCCAGGCGGGGTAAATACCTATTGCTGGCCTTGCACAACGGCACCCTGATTATGCACCTGGGGATGTCCGGCAGTCTGCGTATTGTCAATGCAGGGACAGCAGCGCAAAAGCACGACCATTTCGACTTACAGTTTGGCAATGGCAGTCTGCTCAGGCTACGTGATCCCCGCCGCTTCGGTGCTGTGCTCTGGACCGATCAACCGGAAATGACCCACCCCCTGCTTGCCGGCCTCGGCCCGGAACCCCTTGGTGAAGTGTTTGACGGCGACTATCTTCATGCCCGTGGCAAAAACCGTCGCACCACGATCAAACAACTGATAATGGACAGCAAAACCGTGGTCGGCGTCGGCAACATCTACGCCTGCGAATCCCTCTTCCGCGCTGCCATCCATCCCAGCCGCCCCAGCAACCGGATCTCGATCCAACGCTATCGAAGACTGGCTGAAGAGATTCGCAAGGTCCTCACCGAGGCGATCGCCCAAGGCGGCACCACCCTGCGGGATTTCCTCAATGAGGATGGCAAACCCGGCTACTTCGTACAATCCTTGAGGGTCTACGGCCGAGACGGAGAACCCTGTCCAGACTGCGGCAACCCGATTCGCAGCAAGACCATTGCCCAGCGCTCCAGCTTCTACTGTCCGCTTTGTCAGCGTTGATCGGGAAACAAGCCGCTTGACACTCAATGGCACCCCTCCTAGCATTCGTCAACTTTGTATCAAGTCTTGACGGCCTATGGACATAACAACAATTCGCGATCTGATCAGCGACGACATGGAAGCTGTCGACAAACTAATCATCCGGCAACTGCAGTCGGATGTGGTGCTGATCAACCAGATCGGTGCCTATATCGTCCACAGCGGCGGTAAACGCCTGCGCCCGATGATCGTGCTGTTGGCTGCCCGTGCCTGCAGTTATATGGGCGAGAAACACGTCGATCTGGCCGCCATCATCGAGTTCATCCATACCGCGACCCTGCTCCATGACGATGTGGTCGACGGCTCCGATCTGCGACGCAACCGGGAGACGGCGAATGCGGTCTGGGGCAACGAGGCCAGCGTGTTGGTGGGCGATTTCCTCTACTCCCGCTCCTTTGAAATGATGGTCGAGGTGGGCCAGATGCCGGTGATGGATATCCTCTCCCACGCCACCAACCGCATCGCAGAGGGTGAGGTGCTGCAGCTGCTCAACGTGCACAACCCGGATACCAGCGAGGCGGAATACATGGAGGTGATCAAGCGCAAGACCGCTACTCTGTTCGAGGCAGGCGCCCGCCTCGGCGGCATCATCGCCGGGGTTGATGCGGCGCAGCAAAAGGCATTGGCGGACTATGGTCTGCACCTCGGCATCGCCTTCCAACTGGTTGACGATGCCCTGGACTACAACTCGAGCAACTCGGAAATCGGCAAGAATATCGGCGACGACCTGGCTGAAGGTAAGCCGACCCTGCCGTTGATCCAGGCGATGAAGAGCGCCGAACCCCACCGACGCCAACAGCTGGCCGAAATCATCGAAAACGGCGGCCTGGAAAAGATCGATTTCGTGATGCAGGCAATTGCCGAAAGCGACGCCATCACCTACACCCAGCAGCTCGCCCATGCACAGGCGAAAGCGGCGAAACAAGCCCTTGAGGCACTCCCCGACACCTCCTATCGTCAGGCCCTATCCGACCTGGCGGACTTCTCAGTCGCCAGAACCAATTGAATCACCCCCCCGTTTCCATTACTATCTCTCGCTCGCTGCGTCAGCTTTAGACTGACCCAGACCACGATTCGGGGTGTAGCTCAGCCTGGTAGAGCACTGTCTTCGGGAGGCAGGGGCCGGAGGTTCGAATCCTCTCACCCCGACCAACTTTTTCACATAATCTGCACGTAGCTAGACCAATTTGAAGTAGTGCACCATCGCCACTTTTGTGAGGATGAGAGTAGTTGCTCATCCACCTCAAGACGACCTTCGTATTCGGTAATATTGCAACGCCCATGTGCCTAAGTCAGTTTCAACTGATTTTATCCAGGATCGAACTTGCCAAACCTGTCACCCCGAGAGATCCATAAAACAACTTAGGCCACAGCAGTTTCTCTTCTCCTTGAGTAGCCTCAAGCGTAAACAAAGGATCTTTCCTTGAGATTCCAACTCCTGTATGGCTCTTCCCACGACCTGTTTTGGGAGTCCTGTGTGCTCCCCTAAACATACCTCGCCTGGCCAAGCGTCGTCGTCTTCGCGTAGACGTTCGGCCAGTGCAAGCAATACCAGCTTCTGCACCGGCGTTACCGCCTGACTCCATGCCCACTCCCTGGCGCAACGGCTCATCGGGCAGCCCTCTCTGCGTCAACCAGCATCGCCAGCTTCAATGGCCGCTCACCACACTGCAGACGGCTGATCCCGCTCTGATCCATACTCACGCGTCTGCCCAGCTCGGCCTGGCTGATACAGGCATTCTTCCTTGCTTCCTTGCTGATCATGTCATGCCCTCATGATGTCCTTATGTCATATTGTAATGTCCTTTAGTCATTTATCAAGGCTGGAATGGCCGCTAGAGATAATAGGAGATATGCTTATGTCTACACTGGAAAAAGCAGAATTAGAGAGCCAGGATATCGTTCAAAAATGGACATATTTCCCACCAGACTCAAGGCCGCTCGCAAGGCCAAGCGCTATACCCAACGTGAACTCGCCAGCCTCGTCGGCATGGACCAGGGACATATCTCTCGACTTGAAAACGGCGGTAAGGGCGTTTCCATTGAACATATTCAAGCACTCGCAAAGGAACTTGACGTGACTGTCTCTCACCTGCTTGGTGAAGAAATCAAGGACGAGACTGGTGCTTATATAGCGACGGGGGAAAGAGCCACTATCCTATCCAACTACGAGGCTCCACCTGGATTGCGTGAGCTTGCGAGTAACGATGGTGTGATTGATACGTTGAAGATAACAGATGCCGATTGGGTTGCCTTAAATAGTATTCAACTACCAGATGGCGTTAGTATGGACGGCTATGTGCAATTAATGATTACAGTCAGAGCAATTACTCAAAGATGATGCTTGGAATCAATTATTTTTGTATTTTCACAGATATCACTAAGACCACACACAATGAATTTCACATAGTGTATGTGAGAGAAATATACCAATCAAGCAGTTAAATACTGAATCACATAGAACGTGCAGTAATTTCTTTGCATTAACTTTCACGATAAATGTAGAGGGAGCTATGGACATATTTCTAAGTTATTCGCGAGATGATTCAGATACTGTTAATAAAATATATACTGAACTAAAGAGTTTGGGGTATAGAGTTTTTTTTGATCACAACATCTCTGCTGGCGAGGACTTTAGAGAGCGGATAATAGAAACGAACTAAATAAAATCCTTGATCCACTACCAAATAAAGATTACAGAGAATTTAAATATCTGCAAATCATCGCGCTATAGCTAGTTCAACAGAATCCATTGCTAATAATTTAATGACACTAGAGCAGATACCCGCAATTCTCACTAAGTTTGAAGCTGCAGATACTACTCGTTGTCTAAATACACAGCAATAGACACCAAACTGGTAGTTTGCAACATAATCAGCTACATCTAGTTATGAAATAAACCATTGACCTGACCAAAAGGTGACACGATAAAGCCACATCGTGGTCAACCAGGTCAATTTGAGTCACGATAATTCGTAGCTGGCTTACACAACTATTGATTTTTACAAGAATCCCTGGCAGATAACTGAATTCGTGAGGCAGCGGCCGGAGATTTGAATCCACTCACACCTGGCTACTTATACTTGTCCGCGCCCTCCTCCACCCTCATGGCTCTAACGCCTTATGGTTGGATCCGCTTAGCTGAGAGGAGATCTCAAATCGGTATTTTTGGGAAATATAGCGTCGGCGCAGTCATCAACGAGCGTATGATCAACCACATTGGCGGTCCGCAGAGCCTGATCAGCATGGGCGACCGTTACCTTGACTTACAACGATTTGGCCTCTTACGCCGGGCCCGCTCTTAATGCGAAAATCGAGTTTTACATGGGTGGAATTATGAGATCCACTACAAGTTTTATCGTTTTTGGGTTTGTCATTGGAACTCCACCTTGTTAAATTCGAACACAGTTAATTTGACCATTTAAGATATATCGGAGCGGTTCAGCGCGACCGTCTTTTTAACAGCTTTGTAACCAAACGCTCATCTGGTTGCTGAACCGGTAATTTATACTGTAAGTTAAGGTCTATACTCCAGTTTTCTCGCTATCTCTACTGGCAAGGGATAGCTGTATAGAGACTAGGGTAGTGTATAACTACTGTCTAAGGAATGACTATGTACAGCCATGGATTGACCATGTACAGACATGGAATGACTGGGTACCGGCATGGAATGCCTATCTCTAAGTCTATCTTCTATTCCCTCAAGCAAAGCGGGACATCACAGTCCTCGGTTCGAACTCGATCGTCGTCAACAATTAATGTCGCGGCTTTGTTCTGCTTAACCACATACGTCACTGCCTCGTTGAGGAGCAACTCCAGAGTCTCCCCACAAACGAAGGGACGCCGTGATCATTTGCTGTTTTGCTTTCCATCCGAAACTTGCGCATGGCAAGGATATTACCCCGTCGCCCATCGCAGGCAGGGTGTGCAAATTGAGCCAAACAAGATTTTATCAACGCTTCATGCTTTAGATTAGATATGAAAAATTTTAAAATATTTGTATATACGCCAGCAGGTTATGATGATGTAACACTAGCTATTTCCGCCTGTAGAGCAGGAGGAATAGGCGTATTAAATGCTGAGATGAGCAACGATACTCAGGCTCAGCTTGCGCAACTGGATCTACTTGCCAAGCAAGCTGGATCAAACTTTGGTATCAAGCTCGACCGTGCCGATAATAAATTACTAACTGCCGCTGAAGATTACATTAGTAAAGGATTGACTTGGGTCATCGTGGATGACGAAATCTGGTCGTCTATTGAGAAGCAGACTGCGCGTTTGAGGAAGAAAGGAGTCTCTATTCTGGTCGAGGTGACAGACAGCGAAGACTCTTCGGTACTGGATCAGCAACACATCGATGGATTGGTACTCAAGGGGCATGAATCAGGCGGCTTTGTTGGTGAAAGCAGCACTTTTGTGTTGCTGCAGAAATGGCGTAACAAAGCAGTTGTACCAATTTATGTTCGGGGCGGATTAACGCCTCAAGTTGCAGCTGCGTGTCATGCTATTGGCGTCTCAGGAGGCGTACTTGACAACCAGGTACTGCTGTTAAGAGATTCTCCTCTAGCCGAGGTTTTAACTCCTGTCATCAGTACTTTATCAGGCAATGAAACAATTGCGGTAGGAGACGAAGAACAGGGAACCTACCTGCGCATTCTGGTGCGCCCAGGTCATCAGGAAGCTCAGCGTTTTTTCTCCAAACACAAGGGGGCATCATCCGATTTGAGAGAGGAGGCCCGGGGGAAGGTAATCTGGGAAAATCCCCGCAGTGGAATATTACCCTTAGGGCAGGACGTCTGCTTTGCTGGCTCCTGGAGCGAGAAGTATGTTCATCTAGCAGATCTCTTCATGGCGTTTGATGAAGCTGTACATGAAGCTGCAGCAATAGCTTTGCAACACAATCCATTATCAGAAAGTGCACCCATGGCTCAGGCATTGGGTGTACGTTTCCCACTTGTGCAAGGGCCCATGAGTCGAGTCTCTGATAATGCGGAATTTGCCAGAGCCATAGCAGATGGCGGCGCATTACCCATGCTTGCCTTCGCCCTGTTGAAGGGTAAGGCGCTGGACAATCTACTCAACGAAACAAGTAATCGTCTTTCTGGTCAACCTTGGGGGATTGGATTGCTGGGCTTTGCTCCTCAGGCCTTGTTGGATGAACAAATAGAGTTGGCCAAAAAGTATAGCCCTGGTTTTGCCATCATTGCCGGTGGACGACCTGACCAGGCTGTAAAGCTTGAAAAAGAAGGTATCCAATCATTTTTACACGTACCCTCCTCCAACCTGATACCCCTGTTTATAAAGGAGGGTGCACGGCGTTTTATTTTCGAGGGAGGGGAATGCGGCGGACATATTGGACCTTTAAGCAGTTTCGTCCTGTGGAGTGCGATGGTCGATCAGTTATTGCACGAAATAGAGACAGGCAAGGCTCCAGGTGAAGATATACAGATCCTGTTTGCAGGCGGCATTCATGATGCCGTCTCATCAGCGGTGGTTCAAGTATTGGCTGCTCATCTATTGGAAAAGGGTGTCAAAATCGGCATCTTAATGGGGAGCAGCTATCTATTCACCAAAGAGATTGTTGCTACAGGAGCGATTGTTCCAACATTTCAGCAAGAGGTCGTTCAATGTGAGCACACCGTGAGCCTTGAATCAGGTCCCGGTCATGCCAGCCGTTGCGCCTATACCCCATTTGCCCGGTATTTTTTCAATGAAGCCAGACGTATGCGCGAAAAGAAAGTACCGGTGGATGAGTGCAGGAAGGTGCTTGACGACCTTATTATGGGACGTTTACGTATTGCCTCCAAAGGCTGCGCCCGCCACGGTGACAAAGGAGAACTCACCACACTGGATGAAGCGACACAGCGAGAGGAAGGGATGTACATGCTTGGCCAAGTCGCCACCCTCCGCTCCAATGTGACTGATATTAAAACACTGCACGATGAGGTCACTTCCAGGGCGTACAAGCTGATTAATCAAAATCGACCGATTATTGTCGCAGAGTCAGACAATAAATCTGATCCGGTTGATATCGCAATAATCGGTATCGCGAGCCTATTTCCTAAAGCAAATTCCACGCAAGAGTTTTGGGAAAACATACTCGACAAGGTGGATGCCATCACTGAAATCCCCCCCCACAGGTGGGATTGGCGTCTCTACTACGATAGCGATAGAAACAGCAAGGACAAAATCTATTCCAAATGGGGTGGATTTATTGATGATTTAGCCTTTGATCCAACCCAATATGGTATGCCGCCGAAATCGATCGAGTCAGTTGACCCGATGCAGTTGATGGCACTAGAAGTCGCCTATAGAACTCTGCTCGATGCTGGATATGGCGATCGGGAATTTGACCGGGACAAAGCCTCGGTCATCATTGGAGCCAGCGGTGGTGCTGGTGATGTCGGCATGCAATATGGCTTACGTTCTGAATTGCCACGTTTTCATGGGGAGCTTCCAGAAGATGTGGCAAACCGGCTACCTGAATGGACGGAAGACACCTTCTCAGGGATATTGCTAAACGTCATGGCTGGCAGAATTGCCAACCGCCTTAATTTCGGTGGCGCCAGTTTCACAACGGATGCTGCTTGCGCTTCCTCCTTCGCTGCGATTTACCAAGGAGTCAACGAACTTGTATCCGGTCGAAGCGATATGGTTCTGACGGGAGGTGTCGATACTGTTCAGGGCCCGTTCGGATATTTATGCTTCAGCAAAACCCAGGCCTTGTCTCCTCGTGGTTGTTGCAATACATTCGACGTTTCCGCCGATGGCATTGTCATCTCTGAAGGTCTGGCCATGGTGGCCATGAAGCGTCTTGCTGATGCTGAACGTGATGGAGATCGCATCTACGCTGTGATAAAAGGCGTGGGCGGTAGCAGTGATGGAAAAGCGAAAGGTTTGACCGCACCGTTACCTGAGGGGCAATTACGCGCTATGCGACGCGCCTATCAGCAGGCAGGTTTTGGTCCTGAAACCGTAGGTCTTTTTGAGGCTCATGGTACGGGCACCGTAGCGGGCGATACAGCCGAGCTTGAAAGTACTACCCGCTTATTAAAAGAAACAGGCGCCAGCAAACACCAAGCAGTCGTCGGTTCAGTAAAAACCATGATCGGACACACCAAGGCAACAGCCGGTGTGGCGGGATTGATCAAGGCAGCTCTTTCCTTGCATCATCACGTTTTGCCACCCCATTTCGGTGTCAAGCAGCCCAACAAGGTATTGCAGGGTGAGCAATGTCCTCTCTACCTGCTTGATGAAGCACAGCCATGGCTGTGTGGAGATCTTCCCCGCCGCGCCGCTTGTAGCGCATTTGGGTTTGGTGGCGTCAACTTCCACATGGTTATCGAAGAGTATGGGCGTGAATACCGCCCATGGATGAAAACAGCGGTCACACAAAACAGAGTATATGAACTGCTGTTGTGGGATGGGGAAAACAAGAAAACACTGGCTCAACGTCTGTCCAGACATCTTGATCAACTGGCAGTACCCATAAATATCAGCCTCAAGAATCTAGCCTACACCCTGGCAAATGAATACCACTCAAGTCGTTATACCATTGCTATCATCGCGAGTGATGAAGAGGATCTTAAATCAAAGCTCTCATCAGCAGTGGACTTTCTTAATGCTAAGAGCACTGAGCTTACTGCGGGTGTTCACTATGGCGAACAATCCCCAGGTTCAGGAAAAATTGCCGTGCTCTTCCCCGGACAGGGATCTCAATATACCAATATGGGGCGTGAATTGGCCTGTCTCTTTCCTGTAGTGGCTGATCGTATGTCCGAAGCGGATTTCGAATTGGCGAAACCCTTCTCCATGCGCTTTGGTGAGCATACCCTGTTAAGTCACTTTCTATTCCCCAGGGGGGCATACACACCCGCGCAACAGAGTTCCGCCAATAAGGCTTTGACCAGTACGGATGTTGCACAACCGGCTTTAGGAGCGATAGAGGCAGGCATGTGGGAGTTGTTGAAATCCCTGGGCTTGAAGGCTGACATGTTTGCCGGACATAGTTACGGCGAATTCGTTGCGCTATTTGCTGCTGGTGCGTTCGATTTCAAAACACTGTTGTCCATTTCTGAGGCTCGGGGGCGCTTTATCGTTGACGAGGCGGTTCGTTCGGGGAGTGAATTGGGAACCATGGCTGCCGTCAAGGGAGACAGGATAGAGATCGAAAAGATCATAAAGCAGATCAGTAATGTAAATGTCGCCAATCACAATGCGCCCACACAGTCTATTATTTCTGGGTCTTCAAAAGCGATAGCGCAGGCCATGGACAGCTTGTCAAAGGCTGACATTGCAGTGACACCGATACCAGTTGCTGCTGCATTCCACTCGAAATTCGTCAAACCTGCTCAAACAAGCTTGTCGGACATAATTACAAAGAGTCTCTGGACCACGCCCTCAGTACCAGTTTATTCCAATACTACTGGACAGGCGCATACGTGTGATATTTCAAGCATCAAGCATACGATGTCAGATCATCTTGTTCTTCCTGTCGAATTCGTATCCGAAATTGAAAAAATGTACGACGATGGTGCGAGAATCTTTATCGAGGTTGGTCCAAAATCCGTGCTTACACGTCTTACAAACCAGATTCTTGAAGGGCATCAACATAAGGCCATATCTATTGATAGCAATAGCGGTGGTTTATACGGCCTGCTGAATACACTAGCAGAACTTGCTTGTGTTGGTGTGAGATTAAATCTACTCACCCTATTCGAAGGCAGGGCTTGTGATGTTCTTGCTTTGGATGATCTCCAAGCATTCTCCAAAAACAAGCCTCCTTCAAAACATTCCTGGATGTTAAATGGTAGCGGCGCCAGAAAAGCTACTGATCCAGTAAAGCAAGTTGGTTTAACGTTAGAACAAGCAAAGAGGGGAAAGTATGTTACACATTCTAACAGCATGAGTGAGAAGCAATCCTCGACTCAAGACAAAGTCAATAACATGGAGATACCAACACAGAACGTTGAAGTTAAGATGGAGCAAAAAATGGATGAAAAAAGACACTGGCCTAATCAAAGGTCCGTGGGATCTAACTTAATGACAGAATATTTTAGTCTGATGCATCAGTTTCTGGAGAGTCAGGAGAATGTCATGTCGATGTACATGAATGGCAGTCCTTCAGTTGGTTATTCAGATGCAACACGGCGTCAGATACATCAATCCACATCCCATTCCACAGAGGTGATGACAACCAAGCAACCAACGATCCAGACAATCGAAGAAGCTTCGCATGAAGCGGTAACACCAATACTGAACACACATCATACACAACAGCCTGAGGAGCAAGTCACAGAGACAACCAGAAGCACTGCTGAGAGCAAAATTGATTCGACCGCGCCCAGTCAGTCTGACGCAGCGGGGTTGAACAATGATGAGATCACTGAACATCTGTTAACTATCGTTGAGGACAAGACTGGATACCCAAGGGATATGGTTGGCTTGGATCAGAAACTCGAGGCTGATCTTGGCATTGACTCCATCAAGCGCGTCGAGATCGTAGGCTCTCTGCTACAAGCACTACCACCCGTCTATGGCGATGCTCTCGGGGAAAATCGTGGTGAACTCAACACACAGGAGACTCTTAACGGCATGTTGAACATGTTATCAGGCCTTGAATTGGAAGGTACTGCGGTCCCTTTTGAGGATGCCGGAATGGGGAAAGCAGTATCTTCGAAAGGAGATCTCCCATTCCGGCATACGATAGTTCCCATCAAGCAGGAGATAATAAGTCAGGCAAAGCGGAGTTTAAATATAGGGCATTATGTGATCACGCAAGACAGTGCTGGCATTGCCAATATCGTTTCTGAACACCTGATAGCCGAAGGCTGTACAGTCAGTATTCTTGCGCCTGCAATCTTGGCCGATGACAAACTTATCAGAGAGTGGTGCCAGTCGATAAGAAAAGACATAACTGAGATTGCAGGCGTAATTCACCTTGTACAACTGGATTCTAAAGCACTATCCGAAAAGAGCACTTCAGAGAACTGTAGGGATATGCTCAACATCAACGAGAAATCTCTATTCCTAATAGTAAAATGCCTTTACGATATATTACGACCTAGTGCACACATAATCGCAGTGAGCGGACTGGGTGGTTGTTACGGCAGAGACAACAGAGGAAAGGTAGAAGGATTAAATTTACAATCAGGATTTTCAGGCCTGCTGAAATCTTTATATGAAGAGCAGCCTAATCTTCGAGTAAAAGCGATTGATGTTGATCTGGCATTGGATAGCAATGTTATTTCCAAGCATATACTGACCGAGGTTAAACTGGTAGGCGGTCGCCAAGAAGTTGGATACCCATCAGGAGAACGTACAATATTCAAAACAGTTGCCTGCAAATGCGAGAACCTCAAGGATGAATCGTCAATCAACAATTTAGTTGTGCTTGCCACTGGTGGCTTGAAAGGCATTACTGCTGAAATATTACGTGAACTTGCACAACCAGGAAATACATTTCTGATAACAGGCAGAAGCCCGCTACCTGTAGCAGAAAGCGCGGAACTATCCTGTTTAATATCTGAAACAGATATTCGAGACTATTTTTTCAACCAAATACGTAACGGCAAGTTATCTCTCACACCAGCCGAGGTTCAAAACAAAGTAAATTCAATCATTGCGGCAAGGGAAATGCGCAGCAACCTGGAGGACTTCGAAGAACGCGGAGTGAAGGTTATATACTTTGCCGTCGATGTCACGGATGAAAAGGCAATGAAAAAGTTGATGGCTACTGTTTACGACCAACATAACAGTGTAAATGGTGTCATTCATGGCGCCGGAATCATTGAAGACAAGTATCTGGCAGACAAGGAGAGTGAAAGCTGGTCAAGGGTAGTTGAAACAAAGGTCTTGGGACTGTTCAATCTGCAGAAATACCTCCGCCCAGAATCGCTTAGTTTTTTCACAGTTTTCAGTTCAGTTGCCGGTCGTTACGGGAATAGTGGACAGAGCGACTATGCAACTGCTAATGAATTGATGAGCAGAATATGCTGCCAACTACATCAACTATGGGATAAAAAAGTTACAGTTCGTTCGCTTTGTTGGGGGCCATGGGGTGCGACAAAGTTTGGAAAAGGCATGGTTACGGCAGAAACAGAGGCGAAGTTTTCCGAGAAACATGTAACTCTTGTAAGTGCTGAATCCGGACGTGTTTTTTTCAAAGATGAGATATTGCAACAACCTGATGAGCATATAGAGATTGTGTGTGGACAGGGGCCCTGGGAGGAACATGAAGCGGATATCGCGAATCTTGAACTAGAAACGGAAACGACCCATGACACCGCATTGGGCGCTCTATTGGATAAGGCTAAATTCACTACCATGTCAAAAGGTGAACTAGCGGCAGAATTTCATCTAAATGAGAATTATGGTTTTCTTCAACAACACTGTATCGACGATATACCAGTACTCCCTGCCGCTGCTGCACTCGAAATGATGGCAGAAGCCGCGTCAGAGCTCTGGCCAGGTTGGCAAGTAGTTGAAGTAAGGGACTGCAGATTATTAAAGGGATTACAAGTAAGTTCTAGCAATCCAAAAATACAGATCATCATCAATTCCCCTCCATACGGTAATAGCGATGGTTTCGATGTTTCTGCAATTCTTCAGTCCGAGCAAGAGAATGGGGATTGGCGTATTCATTACCGATCGGTGATAAGGCTGGAACAACAGATACCACATGGTTTCATGTATGAACCAAATCTTCATAATGACGAACAGCTAGCGGTTAGCAAGGCGTACAACGAATATTTATTCCATGGACCCTGCTTTCAAGTCATCAAGACCATACATGGTTTGTCACCAAACGGCTCCTATTCCGAAGTTGTTTCCACACAACCTAAGCAATGGATGAAGCATGTAGCTGCTGACAATACATGGATTCTCGATCCTGCACTCGCCGATGCTGCCGCACAAATGGCGCTGTTGTGGGCACATGTATATCGAGGTCAATCTGCGTTACCCGCGAGATTCGGACGGATAGTAAAATATCAATCAACACTTCCGGAAAAACTCACCATGTACTTCGAACGACAGGATGCAGATGAGTCACATCAAATTATAGCCAATGTCTATTTTGTAGATGAAACCAATCATGTAGCAATGTTGATTGAGGATTTAGAGTGCATCTCAAGTCCAGAACTCAATCGATTGGGTGGTACGGCTAAATATTGCGACACCTCAAGTCAGGAAGTGACATTTCATGCCTAAACGTCTAATCAACAACACCGAGGCAATTGCCATTATTGGTATGGCATGCGTCTACCCCGACTCACCTGACCTGAAGACTTTCTGGAACAATATACTGCATGGTGTTGATGCCATTAGCGAGCCTCAAGCCTCCTGGGAAGCTGCAAGATACATCGAGTCGGGTCGAATTAATACTCCCTACGGTGGCTATTTAAAAGATCTGTTCCGCTTTGATCCAAAGGAATTTGGCATCATGCCTAACTCTGTGGATGGTGGCGAACCTGACCAATTTCTGGCACTCAGAGTTGCAAGAGATGCACTTTATGACTCCGGATATTTACGCGAAGAGTATGATCACACTGAGACAGGGATCGTACTTGGCCACAGTACATATTTACACAGAGGCCAGGGAAGTCATGTACAGCACCACATCATACTGGATCAGACCATGGAATTGCTTGCAGCAGCAGCACCATCACTTGATGCAGAAAAATTAAACCAGATTCGTAAACTACTGGAAGCCAAACTCCCTCAGTCCAATGCAGATATCGCCCCCGGTCTTGTGCCGAATGTCATGACAGGCCGTATTGCCAACCGACTCAACCTGAGAGGACCTAATTACATCCTTGATGCAGCCTGTTCCTCTTCCTTATTGGCTGTTGGTGCTGCGATAGACGAATTACGTTCGGGGAGAAGCAACCTCATGATAGCGGGGGGAGTCAATGCTTCATTGCCTGCCGAGGTCTCTGTCATCTTTACACAATTGGGAGCACTGAGTAAACGAGGCAAGGTAAGACCTTTCGAGAGGGGTAGTGATGGGACGTTATTGGGAGAAGGGCTTGGCATGGTGGTGCTGAAGCGTCTTTCCGATGCACTTACTGATGATGACACCATCTATGCTGTCATACGCGGCGTTGGTCAGGCCAGCGACGGCCGGGGACATGGTTTGCTGGCACCAAGCGTCGATGGTGAAGCGCTGGCAATTCAAAGAGCCTATCAGGAAAGTGAGATCGACCCGCATACCGTTGCACTCATAGAAGCACACGGTACAGGTATACCTCTTGGCGATCAGACTGAAATATCCGCATTGAAATCTGTGCTTGGAGAGAGAACTTCGCAACACGGCAGTGTTGCCTTGGGATCTGTAAAATCGATGATTAGCCATTGTATTCCCGCAGCGGGTATTGCCGGTTTAATCAAGAGTGCTCTGGCACTGCAGCATAAAATATTACCACCAACCCTGTGTGACGAGGTCAATCCAGATCTTTGTATTGATCAAACAACATTATATATCAACAACAAGATGCGTCCCTGGTTCTCTGACGTAAAGGCACCAAGAAGAGCCGGAGTAAACTCCTTTGGATTTGGCGGAATAAATGCACACGCCATCCTTGAAGAACCACCTGCAAAAGCGAAACATCCCACAACCCTCAGCGCGCTACCTGCGGAACTGTTTGTTTTCTCTTCTGAAACCATCGCAGGCCTGCAAACCAGTTTGAGCGCCTTTAAGTCACTCGCCGAAGAAGGCGGATATGATATCGCAGACCTGGCGGCTACTACTTGTCATGAGACTACCGGTAGCAAGCATCGTTTGGCTATTGTTGCAGACAGTCATAAGGAGCTGAGTAAGAAGATCAGTCAATCGCTTAAGCGGCTTGCTTCAGTAAGTGATTTGCAATGGTCAACCAGAAATAACATTTTCTACAGCGCATCACCAGTGCAAGGTAAAATCGCATTTATCTTTCCAGGGGAGGGCTCTCAGTATCTTGGCATGCTTGAAGAACTGGCACTCCACTTTCCTGAAGTCAGGCAGTGGTTTGACTTCTGGCGGAGTTTGTACCCAGACGACAAGGATAAAGATCGAACTGACATCGTATTCCCACCGGTTACTATGCTAACCGAGGATCTGCGCGAGAAGATGGAGCAACGTCTGCATGATATGAGCGTTGGTTCAGAAGCCGTATTTGTCGGCGGCCAGGCCATGAACCAACTATTAACAACATTTGGCATCCTCCCAGATGCCATGCTCGGTCACAGTTCCGGCGAATCGTCTGCTTTGGTTGCATCCGGCGCAATTGCTAATGACGATTGGGAGATGCTGGCTGACTTTATTCGGGAATTGAACAAGGTCTACCTAGAAATACTGAATAAGGGGGGAATATCAACTGGTGCATTATTGACCGTCGGCGCATTAGACCAGGCAGTGATTGACGAACATATTACAGCGATGCCATCTGAGGTTTATGTTGCAATGGATAACTGCCCTAATCAGAAAGTGTTGTATGGTAGTGAAGCAGCCATTGAAAGCTTACAGAAATCGCTAAGTGACGCTGGCGGTATTTGTATACCCTTGCCTTTTGATCGCGGTTACCATACACCCACATTCAAAGCAGTTCGTGATGCGTTTCACTGCTACTATGAGAAAGTTGGCCTATCCGCACCTGCTCTTCCTCTTTACTCCTGTGCTTCAGCCGGACTTTTTCCCACTAACCCTAAAGACGTCAGGACACTCGCCGCAAACCAGTGGGCATTAACGGTACGATTTGACGAAACCATACGAGCTATGTATGACGATGGCATTCGCTATTTCATTGAAGTTGGACCTTCAGCTAACCTGACTGCATTTGTAAGTGAAATATTGACCGGAAAGGAGTATTTAGCGCTAGCAAGCGATTCCCGCAAGAAAAGCAGTCTCGAGCAATTTCTCTCTCTACTTGCTCAATTCTATGTGAATCGCCAACCTGTTAATTTAAAACATCTATTTGAGAACCGCGATATAACTTTAATAAATCCTAATATAGAACCTAAACAGGGTGAAACAGGTATTCTCGTAACCAATACCATGCCAATACTTCATTTGAGCAATGAGGACAAAGAACAAATACAACGGATGAGTATAACCCAACCGTCCTTCGCAAATGAGCATGATGATAGAGATCAAGATACAGTAGCAGAGCCTGACATATCAACGTCACAGTATGAGGCTACAGTTGCAGAAGATCCGGCTAATTATGACGTCAACAGCCTACAAGTGATGCGCGGACACTTTCAACTAATGAGTGACTTTCTTGCGCGTCAGGAGTCTGTTTTGACATTGGCGGTTCGAAACCAGGATTTACAAATCAATGAAGATAATGAAAAATTCCCTTTCATCACACAAATTCATGACCAAGACCACCAAAGTATCACAGCGAGTTGTTATCTAAATATTTATGAAAATAATTTCCTAAGAGATCACATTTTGTCTGGCCCGGTATCCTCCGATGAGCCACTCCTACTCGGGCTTTCATGCGTTCCTCTCATGGTCAGCCTGGAAATCATGGCAGAGGCTGTATCATTGCTTTCTGGCAATATCGAGATAACCACCATTGAAAACGTTGTAACCTACGACTGGATTACGCTGGATACCAAAGAGATCATTCTTAATATTGTAGCGGAAGTCCTGGAGCTTGATAGAAGTCGTTACCGTGCAGCGATCTATTGTGGAGAAACCTTGGTTGTATCTGCTGAATACACGACTGAAGCTAACCTGGAGAAGGTTAACATCAGGCCGCTGACTCCCTCATATGATTATCGTTGGCCAAGCCATGAGCTATACAGCACAGGTATGTTTCATGGACCTCTGTTCCAAAGTATAGAGCGTATCAACGGATGGAATGATGAGGGTATAGATGCACAGCTTTCAACGATATCTCTGATTGGTTTCTTCAAGGACCATAAAACTCCACATTTAGTGTTGAATCCTGTACTGCTTGACGCATTAGGTCAACTTGCCGCGTATTGGTTCGCTCAGCATGCGGGTACTGACTTTAACAGTTTTCCATCATCCATAGAAAAGATACAGCTTCATAGCCCGTGCTCCCAAGATCTCGCAGGACTACACTTAAAAGCCAGACAGAAGCTGCTGGATTCGGATTCCAGCGGTATTGATGCAAATAGAGCATGGATGTTTGAATGTCATGATGACGATGGAAATACACTGATCACAGCGACTAACATCAAAAATATTTTCTTCTCTGTTCCCAACAGATTTTACCAGGTTCGTCACGATCCACTCAATGGATGGCTGGGTAATCAGGGGCCGAAAATCGAAGGCAATGCTCTGATATGGAAACTAAAACATTTAGAAGAGTCATTCTGTTCTGTGTCAGGCGGTGTTTTCACACGTATTCTTGCACACGCTATTTTAAATGACTCCGAGTTGACTGATTGGTATGGCCTTTCTGGTAACCTGCGTTACAAGATGAAATGGTTATTCGGTAGGGCATGCCTAAAGGAAGCAGTTAGATATTGGGTATATGAAAGGACCGGGGTATTGCTTTTCCCGACAGCGGTAACCATTGGACACGATGAATCTGGCGCTCCCTATGTATACGGTCACTGGTGTGAGTCATTGATCTCAGCACCTCCCGTTTCCTTGAGTCATGGTGATAATTATTCCGTGGCTGCTATAGCAGATAAAGACGGCTCTTTAGGATTGGATGTCGAGAGTATAACCTATGGGAAAGATCTATCTTTTCTTAAACAAGCACTCCACCAAAACGAACAGCATTATATTCTCAAAGTTGAGGAACACAATCGTCAGCATGTTATGTTACGAATCTGGTGCGCCAAGGAAGCAGCAGCCAAGAGGCTAGGCACTGGCTTACAAGGAAAACCTGAACATTTCGAAGTCTCTTTCGTGGATTCTGATCTCAACAGTGCACTTGTGACTCACAAAGAGCACCAAATTAATGTATCTCTATCAGAAGACTCTGGGTCAGTTATAGCACTGGCCACATGACAGAGAGCAGAGACAAACAATCGATAGATTTGACCAATAGATGATATCGGATTGCGACAATGGCTACAGCGGACGTTAATGGCATCAAGATCAATTATGTACACCTCGGCAATCAGGCAGATACCCAGGCTGAGCATATGGTCATGGTCCACGGATTGGCAACAAACATGGCCTTTTGGTACATGAAGTATGCAGAGGAGTTTTCACATCACTATAAAGTAACCTTGTTTGATCTCAGAGGACATGGACGTTCAGAAACCACAAGCAACGGCTACACCGTTGCTAATATGGCACTGGATCTGGAAGGACTATTGGATCATCTGGGTATCGAGAAGGCACACTTTATGGCCCATAGTTTTGGGGGTAACGTGGTTTTGAGATTTGCCCTCAACTCTCCTCACCGCATCTCAAGTCTCCTGCTTGCTGATACCCATATCAGCGCTGCTCGTGGAAAAACATCTTCTCGTAATTGGGAACAAGGTAAAAAAATCGTTAGTTTGATGCGTGAACATGGTGTATTTGTTGACATCAATGAACCCTATATTGGTTATCGCCTCCTGGCAGAGCTCGCTCGATTGCGACGAGATAAAATTGAGATTTCTCTAGAGCTCTATGATTTAGTCAAACCAGTCATTGGTAACCATAGCGATCGTTCTGCCAGGCAATGGTTAGATCTACTCGATAGTACCGATGCAGAAAAAGAACTGATGAGGGATGACGGACTCACACTGGAACAGCTCAGCACATTGAAGTTTCCTATCCTTGCCATCTATGGAGAACGTTCTCTGTCTATGTCAACTGGCATGTATCTGCTGGACACATGGCCACATGCAGACTTTCAATACATTCGTGAGGCTGGTCATTTTTTTCCAGTCACTCAGCCGGAAACTCTTATAAAACATCGACACCGTTTTCGCGAAATGTATACGAAAGCACAAACACCTCGGCGCCGGGGCGATGAAAAACGTTATTTTCGCAGTGATCGATTGATTCAACGCAGTGGAGAATGGTTCCTATTGACACGTGAAGGAGAAATAGGGGCTTTTCAAACTTTTGAACAGGCGGAATCTGCACTCGCTCATAACCTGGAGCATATAAAGGCTGGGGGTATAGCGTGAAGATAAACAGGCTGGGTGTTCCCAGGGGACTATGCACAAATGATTTTAAACTGGTTGCAAAAAATGGTTTTGGTGATGGTTTGAATTCATATGCGCATTCGATGGCATGGTTTAACGGTCATCTGTATGTTGGTACGACACGTGGTAATTTTCCACTTATGAAAATGAGGCTGCCTATCGGCATGGCTCCATGGCCGGTGGAGTGTCCCGAAAAAGCATTTAGTCTCGACCTGCATGCAGAGATATGGCGTTATGATCCTGCTGATGACAGTTGGATGAGAGTACATAAAGCACCGACCATTATTGGTACGGATGGCAGCAAGATACCCCGCGAGCTTGGATTTCGAGGCATGGTCGTCTATCAAAAAGATGATAATGATACGCCCGCACTGTTTGTTAGCACCTGGTCTCCAGCAAAAGGTCCTGGACCTCTGTTGCTTCGAAGCACTGACGGTAAGAAGTTTGTTCCATCCTGCGAGCCGGGATTAATAGGATTACCTGTCACTACAATTCGGACAATGACTACGTTCAAGGGATGTATGTATACCACACCTGCTGGTTCCAGAGGAGGTAATCCTAACGTTTCCGCACATTCCATAGTGTACGAAAGCAGTGATCCGGCCAACGGCAAGTGGCGACCAGTCAGTGATTTTGGTTTTGGAGACCCTGGAAACAAGACTGTCTTTGAAATGGCAAGTTTGGAAGACCACCTCTATGTAGGCACTTTCAATCTTGAGGGTTACCAGGTTTGGCGCACTACAGCGGAGGGAAATCCTCCATACGATTGGGAAAAGGTCATAGAAAAGGGTGCATATCGCGGCAAGCTTAACCAGAGTGTATTAAGCATGTTTCCTTATAAAGGCGCTATGTACATAGGAAGTGCGATCCAGGGTGGTGGGGTGGATCGTCAGAACAAAATAGGGCCGGCACCTCCCGAGTTGATTAGAGTGTATCCAGACGGGCAATGGGATCTTTTAGTTGGCACTGATAGAGCGACACCAGACGGATATAAGAAGCCGCTATCCGGATACATGCCAGGATTTGACAACTTTTTTAATGGCTATTTCTGGAGGATGGTTGAGCATGAAGAGTGGCTGTATTTATCAACATTCGATTGGAGTGGTGTTCTTCCCTATGCACGGCGTGAAACATGGCCAGAATCATTCGTAAACATTATCGATGACTTAGGTGACGATTTCTTGATGGAGCATCATGCTGGATTCGAATTATATCGCAGTTATGATGGTGAGAATTGGTTACCTGTTACAACCAATGGCATGAATAATCCTTACAATATAGGACTAAGGACAATGTCTTCCACCCCCTATGGACTTTTTCTCGGAACTGCCAATCCCTTTGGACCAAAGATCATGCCCATTGGTGGTGACCGCTTTGTCGATAACCCAAGAGGTGGGTGTGAGGTATTTCTAGGTTGCAACTAGTTTTATTACGCAAAAAGCCAATGGAACTAATAAGCGTATAGAAAAGGAACAAACAATGAGTAAAAGCACTCAGAAGGTAGCTCTGCCTGCATACCTAAGAAAACGACTTATAGCTTATCGTACTGAGATAAGAGAAAAACAGCTATATATCATCAAAGACAGTAGAAACAGTCAGTACTATAAGCTTAAGCCTTGGCAGTTTTTCATCCTTGAAGTATTGCCCGGTTGCAACGATTTTGAACATCTTGCCTCTATTTTCGAGGACAAGTATGGTAAAAAAATCACTCAAGAAAAAGTTCAGGAACTATTCGAGTTGATAGCTGAAAACAAGTTATTCGGACTATCTGCACTCTCGCATCCGGTCCTAGTTGATTTTCACAAATATCGTAAAGCGAAAGAACTGAGCACCTCTGATAAATATCCATCGAACGTAGAACAACTCAAACCTCCCGAGGATAACAACGTAATCAAGGAAGAGGATCTACCAGCTGGCATTAAAGATGCTGAAGGGCTTGATGATGCCTTAGCCAACAAGGGGTGGAAACTTTTCAACCCCACTGGACTGATCAATATCCTTAAACCTATTTTATATCCTTTAAGATATCTGATATATATTCTTCCCATTTTAGTCGTTACGGCCCTATTTTTGGGCATCAATCGTTCACCATTGATTTCGGCAGAGTTGGTATCACTCTGGAAAAGCACATCGTTACTCAGTCATATAGTTTTCAGTATGTTGACTGTTAACTTGATTGTAGTTCTGTGCACTGCTGTCGTGGCCTCTCAGTACAGAGCTACCGTGAATGCGTTTTGTATAGTTTTATATATGGGATTTTTCCCTCGATTTATGACCAGGATCGGCCATGTCAAGCAGATGTCACGCAGAGAGCGTATCTGGCTGCATGCAACGCCCTTGATGATCCGGTTAGGCTTGTTATCCGCAGGGCTTCTATTGTGGTTCAATTTAAGAGAGATCTCCCCTTCTATAGCACAGTTTTATCTGTCTATTTTCGTCGTCGGAAGCCTGTCATTCTTTATAACAATCAATCCCTTGGTTAAAAGTAACGGTTATCATCTAGTCGCCGCTTATTTAGATGAACCTCACTTAAGAGGCAAGGCTTATAAGGCATTAATGACGAAAATTCGTGGTGATGTATACAAGGAGTCAAATAGTAATATTATGGCTGCGTATGCATTGGCTTCTACTGTTTTCATGATACTTGTCATAGGGATTATTCTCATTCTAGTCGGAAGCTTTTTAAAACTCAGTCTTGGAGGCACTGGAATTGTCATTGCATTAGGTATTGCTGGCTATGTTTTTTACAAAATGATCAAAAAGTTTCAGCAAATTGGCCAAATGTACGATCGAGCTCAACAGTTCGACAAATGGCGAAAACGGACACTACATACAAAAGAGGAAAAACATGAAACTGTAGCCAGAACTCCGACCTACTATGCAACTCGGGCGACTATGCTTCTTCTCATTGCGTTACTCTTGCTACCTTATAACTATGAACCCGGCGGGTTTTTTCTAATTCGGCCAGCCGAACAGCAAAAGATATCTTCCGAGGTAGGTGGACTGATAACGGAAATTTATTTTGATGGCGGGGAAACAATCACTAAAGGAACCAAAATTGCGCAGCTGTCTAACTATTATGACGCCTCACAAATTAGAATTTATAAAGCTAAAATCAAAGAACAGGAAGCTTATATTGAAGAGCTACTCTCTATGCCCAGACCAGAGGATATTGATTTAGCAGAAAGCTCACTTGAAGTGGAACAAAAGCGATCTGAATTTAGCTATGCAAAAGTAAAACGCTTAAGAAAACTATATAAGCAACAAGCAGTATCATATGAAGATCTTGATAGCGCTGAAAGAGAACACCAAGTCAATCTAAAGCAGGTGGAAGAAAAACGATCACACCTAAATGTTGTAAAGTTGGGCACTAACAAAAATAAACTCGATGCCGAACGCGCAAAACTTCTTGAGCTACATGAGGAGTTAGAGTACTACAATACGAAGATTGGTTTATCCTCCATCGTTATGCCTTTTGATGGTGTATTAGTTGCCATGTACTTAAAACAAAAACAAGGTACCTTTCTTGAAAAAGGTGACGTTTTTGCAACTGCGGAAAACACTGACAAGGTCCATGTGCAGATAGATGTGCCGCAATCTGATGTGGAATATGTAAACACCGGAGCGGAGATCCGCTTTCGTCCGACGACTTATCAAGGAGAAGAGTTCGTCGGAGTGGTTGACTCCATTGACGATAATGTGACGCAACAAGAGTATGGCAAAATGGTAATGGTTATTGCCACCTTTGATAATAGAGAAAATCTCTTGAGATCAGGGATGACAGGATACGCAAAAATAAACACTGTGACAATGCCTGTTATAGCGGTTTTTACTCGCTCTATCCTGCGCTTTTTTCAGATAGAGGCATGGTCCTGGATACCATAAAGGCACATGGCAAAACTATGACGTCAATAAGGCATAATTTACACTCTAATGAAAGTGCTTAAATAAATGGCCGAACCTCTTTTTTTGCTAGCTCCTCCGCGTTCATATACATCATTGATGAATGCAATGATCGGACAACACCCACAAGCTTTTGGGTTGCCTGAATTAAATCTATTCAATGTTAATAAGGTAAAACATTTATGGAGAAAGGTTTCAGATGATATAGGGGACGACGCCAATCGACGTCAAGGACTCCTCAGAGCGGTAGCTGAAATATATGCAGGAGAACAGACGTCAGCTGCTGTAACCATGGCGAAACACTGGGCTGCCGCACGTGAGGACTGCACGACACAAGATGTGTTCAGGGAGCTCGTTGATAAGCTTGATCCACTTATACCTGTAGAAAAAAGTCCGGCCTATACCATTTCTTTAAACCGTCTGTTACGAATAAGGCAAACTTTTCCAAATGCGAGATATATACACCTGGTACGTCATCCAATACCTCAATGCAAATCTGTAATGAATCTTAATGATGGCATCTTCGCACTTTTTGTAAACGCATTTGAATTTAGCCAGGAAACAGCAATCGTTGAACCGCAAATTGCCTGGTATGACATTAATATACATATCTTAAATTTCCTTGATACTGTTCCTAATAAAAACCAGATTCGGTTGCAGGGAGAGCTCCTGATGTCTGACCCGGAAACCCAACTTGGAAATATTTGCCGCTGGTTAGGTATTAGTGATAATGCTGATTCCATAGAAGAAATGATGCACCCAGAGCGTTCTCCATTTGCGTGCTTTGGACCCATAAATGCCATGTTTGGAAATGACCCTAACTTTTTACGAGGCCCGACATTTCGACGCCATACCCCCAAAATACCACCATTGGACTCACCGCTACCTTGGCGCGATGACGGAAAAAGGCTCCGTCCGGAGGTCATGACTCTGGCTGAAGAGTTTGGCTATGGTGAATTACAGAATACAGGTGTCATAAATGGATGAAAAACACAAAAAACAGTTAGCTCCTGGTAAACGAAAAAAGATAGGTTTGATTGACACTGAACCCAAACGATCGGATGTAAAGCCAGATGGCCTTACGCCTCGCCAACAGGCACTGCGTGAGGCGGTTATCAATAATTTCAAAGCCAATAAAGTAAGAAGTTATATTGCGAAACAGATTAACTATGTCAACTCGAGCCGTCAGGTAGCAGAGGGAATTTCGTTTCTTTTTGATGAGCATGGCCAACCACCTGCCAATGCACCTCTAGCGGACATTATTGCCGAGAGGAAAAACATTGAATCACAAATCCGCTGGTTTGAAGCAATGTCAAGTGAGTTACAGAATAAGTTGACCAAAATAAAGGAAATCGAGGAGTTGGCCCTCGAATACATCGATCAGGAGAGAGACGATGGGAAATAGATCTCAGATCTACAACAAATTTACTCGATTACATAATTACTTATTGCTTGCGCTGCTTTTGTTTACCTCAATATCAAGCGTTGCAGAGAGACAGCTCATTGAGACACATAGTGTTGTGGTCGATGGGAATGAACGCAGTTACATCGTTTACAAACCTATTTATCTACCACCGAATCCACCATTAATGCTTGTTTTGCATGGTGGTCTTGGGAACGCCCAAGCCATGCAAAAAACGACTCATATGGATCGCGTTGCAGATAAGCATGGATTTATCGTCGTTTACGCTAACGGCGTTGCCGGACGTCTAATGAAGAAAAGACGTACTTGGAATGCTGGGGCCTGCTGCGGTAAAGCCGTTAAAACCAACGCAAATGATGTAGGCTACCTGGAGGAAATCATTACTGAAATGGCTAGCAAGTACCACATAGATACCAAGAGAGTTTATATAACAGGATTCTCTAATGGTGCCATGATGGCATATCGCATGGCATGTGAAAGGCCTGAAAAAGTTGCAGCAATTGTTCCTGTATCCGGTACGCTTGCTGTCAATAGATGTGATGGAGTGAAGGATGTTCCTGTACTCCACATTCATGGCGACCTCGATGATAATGTACCTTTCAGAGGTGGAAAAGGTGGTCGCAGCGTTTCAGGCGTAAATCATAAATCTGTCGATGAAACACTAAATATCGTTAAGAAAAGAAGGCAATGTACACTTACCGACACCCTCAACCAATCCACGAATATTCAGGTAAAAAAGTATGTGTGCAAAAATGGACTTCCTGTAGTTTTGTATACCGTCCACAACGGGGGACATGAATGGCCCGAAAAAGGAGAACTTTCTGCCAGCGAGACTGTATGGAATTTCGTAAAATCACATTCCAAATGACCCTGGCATCCCCTAAATGTCAATTATGACCACCCTGTTAGCTCCACTATTTATTTAAGGCATCCTCTAATGCGTGTTACTGAAAGTGAAATACAAACAACAATTTTCCAGGTTTTAACTGACATAATCGAAGAATGGGGCGATGAACTAGACGAACCTTTAAATCCTGACACAAAACTTGTGGACGACATCGGGTTCTCTTCAATCGATTTCGTTCAATTTGCAGTCGCTGTGGAATCGCGATTTCAGACCAAACTGGGCTTCCAGGCCCTGCTCATGAAGAACGGGGGATATGTCGATGATCTCAGCGCTCAACAGGTCTCAAATTTTGTATTTGAGCGCCTGAACCAGGATGAGGATTCGGCCAAAACCGATTCTGAAATGCCTGTTCAGTCGCATTCTCGCGTTGAATCTGTTGACGATAAAGTAACAGCGGAAGCGTTTGATGAATTTTGCCGTATTATTCGGCCCAGTAAAAAACTCCCGATTTCACCACAGAAGAATCCCCCTGCTGTCTTTATACTCTCCCCGCCACGCTCCGGTTCTACACTGTTGAGAATAATGCTGGCTGGATCACCTCAATTGTTTGTTCCACCAGAATTACATTTACTGTCATATGGCGATATGGCAGAGCGAAGATCGATACTCGATGATGAGCATAACAGCCATCTGCTAGAAGGAACAATACGAGCTCTGATGCAGCTTAGAAATTGGGACGCAGAGCAAGCGCGGGAATTCGCATCAAATAGCGAATCTGATGCCATGTCATGCATCGACTTCTATAGCTTGCTGCAGAGCGATATCGGTGACCGACTACTGGTCGACAAAACACCGACGTATGCAATCAATACATTGATTCTGGATAGGGCGGAAGCACATTTTGAAAATGCAAAGTACATCCATCTACTACGTCATCCTTGTGGAACAATTCGTTCTTATGAAGAGTCGAAGCTGACCAGAATGATGCCACTGATGAACGAAAGTGACTTTTCGAGCAGAATGCTGGCAGAGATGACCTGGTTGCTTTTTCATCGGAATATATTGGAGTTTTTCGAGAAGGTCCCGTCTCAGCGGATTCACCAGCTCAAGTATGAAGAGCTACTCCAGCATCCAGAAACAGAGATGAGGAAAATCTGTGATTTTCTTAGCGTTGAGTTCAACTCTGACATGCTCGATCCCTATCAGGACCACAAACACCGAATGGCTGATGGTGTGGATACCGCATCCAAAATGAGTGGTGATATCAAGTTTCATCTGCACGAAGGTATAAACACCGATGCTGCATTCCGCTGGAAGCAGTTCTATTCTGAAACTATTTTAGGACATATCACCGCCAATACGGCCAGGCAACTGGGTTATTCAATCTAAGCTTGTCGAAAGTGATAACTCAAGGAAAGGGATCGCAAGTCATCCACAATGTGAATAGTTCACAACAAATACGTGAACAAACTTACAGCCGCCGACTTGCCCCATGTGGATCATAGTCATCAGGTGCTACGGCGCCTGAACTCATCAAAGCAGTAAATCAAGCAAAACTGTGATGGGAGAACGACCATGAATAAGCGATTTCACAAACTCATTGGCACAATCAGCATTCTGCTGCTAACCTGCCAGGCACAAGCCGCCATTGGCGGTAACAGCAATGATGACTGGCAACAACGGAGGCTCATGCAGCCCACCTCGGAAGAACTTAACCGGGAACAGACTGGGCATATCATGATTTACGATGGTCTCACCGACCGCCAGGTCGCCGACGCCATGGACCAGCACTTTAGTCGCATTCAATCGATGATGTTCACCAGTGTCGTGGTGACCGATGATGATGGTTTGCCGAAGACCGACCCCACCACGGGAGACATCATGATCGAGAACGATGGTTGCGACTGAAGTATTTTATTCAACGCAGCTCCATTGAGATAAGACAAAAACTGCGGCCGATACACTTTTGTGGTGCAAAAAGTATCACGCCCGAGATAGCTTGTTGCTCCATGGTACGGGTCAGCGGTGCCTGCACTATTTCACTTAATGGAAGTGAATAGTGATTGTAGCCTGGTTGCAAAAGTAAATTCTGGTTGTAGCGATCATCACTCACTTGGTTGTGGTTTTTGTCGTGGATACGCAAAACCAGTGACAGCTCTTCCGGCTGATCAGAGTAGATGCTCAATTCAAGGCTATCATAGCCTCGCCAATCAGGTTCCGGTTCCCGTATCTCCACACCTGGCCAGCTACCGTTATGCAGGGAGACATAGGCACAGGTTTCTATATCTGAATCTACCGGCAAAGACCAATTTTCCGGAACCTCAATATATCGAAGCTTGCCACCTTCACTACCCTCGAGTAGTGACCTGGACAATAAATTGTCCACATCGATCAAACGAGGAAATTGCGAAGCCCTTGCCTGGTAGAGGATGAACCAATGCAGGGGCATTGAAAAAGCGGTCAAGGTAAATGCCAGCAGAATGACAATCGAAAGGGACCATGACAAGGAACGTCTGAAAAAACCCGCATACAGTATAGCACCAGCAGCGATACCCAGAAGATCCATTAACAGGTCATACAGGCTGGGTTCGCGTCCGATATAGGATTGCACTACCTCCACCAAAACACCGAATAGCAGGATGAATAACATCAGCAACCAAACGGTTCGTTGCTCCGATTTTCTGTACAATGACAAGATAACCAGTGTCAGTATAGTGAAGATTATAAAATGACCGGAGTCCTGGATCGAGTGTATCAAACGGCTGTCACCTGGCAGACTGACTCCCAACAGTATTGCCGCAAAAATTATCAGAACCAGAATTAAGAACCGAGCTGTTTTCAAATCCCAAAAAGACACGCGTTGTCACTCCTTAAGGTAGAGATCGGAGTAAATCACGCATTAAACCCGGGTACCAGCCAGTCAGTGAGAGAGAAAACCCGCGCTATAGAGTGCCAGGTCGGTATGTCTAAGCCATTTCGTAAGCGGCTGCTGCTCCTGTTCGGGTACGCCATCCTTGACCCATCGTCTGAGGGCTTCTCTCGCGGTGCTTTGAACCAGATAGATCATCTCCCGCACCAAGGCATCCAGTTCCGAGAGCGCCCGCTCCTCATCACCGATAATGTTCAATAACTTCACCGGGGCACGCAGATCAAATCCGCAGCGCTTAGCCATTCCGGTCAGTCTTTTCAGCTGTTCCACAATGAACAGGGCCATTTCATCGTTACCGCTAACATCGATCGCATCCGCACCCTGCAATATATCGTTCAACAGTTTCATCCGCGCCTGCAGGATGGTTTTATTCACGCTGGCCGCCGCAGAGGCTTTATCCATCGCCTCATCGACACGTTTTGCCGCCTCGATCAAGGGTGCCATGATATCCTGACCAAAGCGTTCACTATTGAACCTTAATACTTCCGACGTGGAGAAGAGACTTTTACTGCTATTTTTGCGTTCCAGCCTGATTGCCGTTAACAGCTCCGCCGCTCCGAGCACCCTGGCTGCGGGAATCACATCATCACCTGACAATCCATTGGGGTAACCGCTGCCATCCACTCTTTCATGATGCTGGTGTACCGTGTTGCTGATACGAGGATGGTAACTGGGAAATTGTTTCAGAAACCGATAGGCAATCTCGGGATGTGAGTAGATCTGGCGATGTTGCGCCACAGACAAAGGTTGCCGACTGCTAAAGATCGAGGGTTCCAGGTGCATCTCCCCAAGATCGAGAAAAAGCGCGGCGGTTGCCAGTTCCTGCCTGTCATCAGCCGGCCATCTAAGGCGGGAGGCGACATAGAGCCCGATCAAGGCAACCCGCATCATGTGATGGTAGCGTTCAACGCAACGCTCCCGGCAAACCGTCAACCTGAACGCCAACTGAGGTTCGAGGGGAACTGTCCCCAGGGGGGTGAGCAGATCCCGCTGGATAAAACGTTGATCGATGGCCTCTCTGAGCTCTGGCTCTTGCTGTAGCAATCGTTTGCCATCGAGCATCAGTCTTTCAGCTGTCACCCTGTCGTCCACCGCCAGAGAATAGTCCAGGGGACGCAGTAGTTTATGTCCCGCTAGCTGGCTATAGTTCGAGCTGTTTACCGGATCTCCCCGCTTCACCAGGATAACCCCCTGATCGCTATGTATATCTTGAAAGGCCACTACCTGGCGCGTATCACCAAGTTCCGCAACCAATTTGATATAGGGATCGGGATGTATCACTGAGTCCGTTTTCCAGGGGTGAGGAATTCCATATTTAGTATCGACAGGAGGTGGGCTTACTTTACTCCACAGCAGCGACCGCTCGTAGTTCTATTGACCCTCGGAACAGGGTGTTTTCTCCCACAGCCTGTTGTCCTGGCAAAAGTGGGCAGAGACACAGTCAACAATCTACCTGATTACTCACAATACTCAGCCATTGTTTCCGCTCTCGATTTAAGCACATGAGTCTCTGTGGACTTGAGTTGTCTATGAAAGCGTTGGCCGCAGGGATGGGTTCACAGCGACTTTGCTAGACAACTCAAGTCTACAGAGACGGTCCCGGATGATGCACCGATAACGAATCGGAATAATCAATCACCGCGTCCAATCGCATAGTAGCTGAAACCCTCCTCTTTCAGACGCTTGGGATCATAGATATTGCGGCCGTCGAAGATCACCGGCTCACTGAGCGCCAGTTTGATCTGATCGAAATCGGGACTGCGAAAGACCTGCCATTCAGTGACAACCACCAGGGCATCGGCGCCTTGGAGCGTACTGTCCTGGTCGTCGCAGTAGACCAGATCCTCACGTTCGCCATAGATGCGACGGCACTCATCCATCGCCTCCGGATCATAGACCCGTACCCTACACCCTGCCTCCCATAGGGCCTCCATCAGTACCCGGCTTGAGGCCTCCCGCATATCGTCAGTGTTGGGTTTGAAAGAGAGTCCCCAGAGGGCAAAGGTTTTTCCCATCAGATCGCCTGAGAAGTGACGATTGATCTTATTGAACAGTACCTGTTTCTGGCGATAGTTGACCGCCTCCACCGCCGTCAACAGCTGGGCATCATAGCCTACCTCGCGGGCGGTACGTTCCAAGGCGTTGACATCCTTGGGAAAACAGGAGCCACCATAACCACAACCCGGGTAGATGAAGTCATAACCGATACGGCTATCAGCGCCTATGCCATGACGCACCTGCTCGATGTCGGCACCCAGCCTCTCCGCAAGGTTGGAGAGTTCATTCATAAAACTGATCTTCGTGGCCAGGATGGCATTGGCGGCATATTTGGTCAGCTCGGCGGAGCGGATATCCATGGCGATCAGTCGATCGTGATTCCTGTTGAACGGTGTATAGAGGGCGCGCAACAGCTCTGTTGTCCTGGGATTGTCGGTACCGATGATGATCCTGTCGGGTTTCATGAAATCGTCGAGGGCGGCACCCTCCTTGAGAAACTCCGGATTGGAGACCACGTCGAATTCAACCTGTTTACCCTGAACCTGCAGCGTTTCGTTGATCTTCTCTTTCACCTTGTCAGCAGTGCCCACAGGCACGGTGGATTTATCGACCACAATTCGGTAGTCATCCATATGCTCCGCGATTGAGGAAGCCACCGCGAGGACATATTGCAGATCCGCAGATCCATCTTCGTCGGGCGGTGTGCCGACGGCGATGAATTGGAACAATCCATGGGCCACGGCTTCAGCCGCGTCGGTAGTGAAATTCAATCTCCCCGCTTTGGCATTACGCTCCACCATGGCATCAAGACCGGGTTCGTAAATAGGGATCTCACCTCCCTCGAGCATCGCGATCTTCTGCTCGTCCACGTCCATGCAGATGACGTCGTTTCCAACCTCGGCCAAACAAGCTCCCGTAACCAAACCGACATATCCTGAACCAAAAACTGTAACTTTCATTATTAGACCTTCGCAGACCCTACTTTTAACAGCCCACAATCATACTTGCTGCGCAAACAAGTGGCTAGATCTTCATGCCTGGGGAACATGGTCCAAGGTCTTTTGAATGAGCTGATTCAAACTTTCCGGTGATAGATCCTTCACCTCTATCAGCGGAAGAAGTTTGACCTGGGCATGGCCACGGAGAAAGACCGGGAGCATAACGCCACCCTGTGCACTGACGCCACTGATGCGCAATGGAATCAGCGGGCTGCCTGTGATCGATGCCAAGCGTGCAGCCCCAGCCTTGATCTTGCGCGGTGGATCGCTGTCGAGATGGATTTTGCCATGGGGGAAGAGCGCAATGACCTCTCCGTCACGTAGCGCCTTGATCGCCAGACGCATCGCCTTCTCCGGCGAGTTCTCCCGATCCACCGGAATACAACCCACGGCGCGAAACAGCCATTGCAGGCCAAAGCGCTGATATTGCTCCCGGGCGATGATAAAACGCAAAGGGCGGTTACTCGATGCCAACATCAGCAGTGGATCGAGCCCGGAGATGTGATTCGCCACCACGATCGCTCCCCCGGTTTCAGGCAGCGGTATTTCAACCTGTGGCAAGCGATGGTAGACCCTGCAGAAGAGACGATTGAAACCATCCAGCCAGTTGAGCCAGGACGCGCCCCAGTCGGCTTGTTGCGCCTCCCGGCAGCGCCTGTTCAAAAAGGCCACCACCAAGACCAACAAGAAAATCAGCAGCGTTAGGATAAATGTATTCACAGTTGAGGTGATGTCATTTTCTCTTTTTACCGCTCTTCTGATAGACCTTGCGTTGAAACAGGTCAGTGCGTCTGCTCACCAGACGATCGATAAAGAGTATGCCGTCGAGGTGATCCACCTCATGCTGCAGGGCTCGCGCTTCGAAATCCACCATCTCACATTCGTGTTCTTCACCCTGGGGATCCTGAAAACGAACCTTGATGCGCTCAGCGCGTATCACATTACCGGTATAGTCCGGTACCGATAGACACCCTTCTCGTCCGAGTTCGAAACCGTCCCATTCGACGATTTCCGGATTTACCAGGATCAGGTGGCCATGGTTCGGCACCGGCTTTCTTGTCGATGAGCAGTCCAGAATAACGATGCGTTGCAATCTCCCCACCTGGGGGGCCGCGATGCCCACAGCGGCTGGCCCCGCCTGCCTGGTCTCCTCGAGATCGGCAATAAAGTTCTTAAACTCATCGTCGAAACAGCTGACCTCTTCAGCCACCTCTTTAAGCCTGGGATCAGGTAGTTTCAGAATCTCCAGTAGTGCCATGGGTTCAGCCGATCAGGGTTTCAACGGCCGATACATGAACATCGATCTCTTCAGCCGCAAGGGGTTTTAGCGCCGATTCGAGACGCTCAATTTCCGTTTCCGCATAACCCTGTATGGTCATGATGTAGACCGGCGTAGCCGAATCGCCAACCACATCCGAAGCCAGCTCGAGGATATTGAATCCACTCTCGGCAAGTGCTGCGGTTACCTTTGCCACGATACCTGCCCGATCTGCGCCATTAACCCTGACCTGATAGTTGGGTACCCGATGCTGGTGTAGACCACCCCGCATCGGATCGAGATGAAATTTAAGCTCAAGCTGTTCAGCCACAGGGGCTATGAGGGATTCCAGTGCCTGTTCACTCTGCGCCCCATCCACCATCATCATTATGGTGAAATTACCGCCCAGTCGGATCATCGATGTCTCGCCCAGGGTACAGCCACCGCGATAGAGGGCATCGGTAACCCGGGCGACAATCCCCGGTTGGTCTTCACCCACCAGAGTCAGCATCAGCCAATTCATTATCACTCCTCAGATTTGCATTGAGATAGCTAGCCAGGGTAAATGAGAGGCTGCTATTCGTCCAGACGAAGGGTTGATGGCAATCTAATCAAGCCAGATCATTGCCGCCATGCGGCCGGTTACACCATCACGCCGGTAGGAGAAGAAGAGCTCATCCTGGGTCAAGGTGCACTGGTCACCACCACAAACATATTCGACACCGGCATTCGCAAGGCGCATGCGGGCCAGGCCGTAGATATCGGCCAACCAATGGTCTGGCCGGTTGGGAGTGAAGAAGCGGTCGCTCTCCTCCCGGTGGTCGAGAAAAGCGTCCCGAACCTCCGCGCCGACTTCGAATGCAGAGGGTCCTATTGCCGGTCCCAGCCAGACCAGCAACTCGCTCATTGGACTGCGGAATCGAAGCAAAGCGTTTTCAATCACACCCGCAGCCAAGCCCCGCCAGCCCGCATGCACCGCACAAACCTCACGCCCCTTGCGATCGGCAATCAGCAGCGGCAGGCAGTCAGCGGTGAGCACCGCACAGACCACACCGGGTCTATCGCTGTATACCGCATCCGCGCGACATCCCGGTTTCGCATTCTGCGAGGTGACCACCTTGGAGCCATGCACCTGCTGAAGCCAAAAGGGCATATCGGGCAAGTCACATTCGCGGGCTATCAGCGCTCTGTTGCGTGCCACGCAGTCGGGATCGTCTGCCACGTGATCGGCCAGGTTCAGACTCGCATAAGGCTCAACACTGACCCCCCCCTGTCGGGTCGTCACCACGGCCCGTACATTGGATGGCGCGGGCCAGGCAGGCCAGAGCAGGCTGATCATGCCTTTGCATCCTCTGCCAACAGCGCGATCAGATTTCGCATGTCCGAAGGCGTGGGCGCCTCCCAGGCAACCTGCTCGCCACTCTCCGGGTGTAGCAGTTCAAGCCGGGTGGCATGCAGTGCCTGGCGTCTGAAGCTCTGCAGTGCCGACCGCAACTCATCGCTTATCCCTGGAGGGAGCTTCAGGCGCCCTCCATAGAGAGGATCACCCAACAGGGGATGACGTATATGGTGCATATGGACGCGTATCTGATGGGTTCGGCCGGTCTCCAAGCTGACCCGTAACAGGCTATGGGCCGTGAAGCGCTGTTCGATTCGGTAGTGAGTGATTGCCTGCTTTCCCCGCTCATTGACTGCCATGCGCAGGCGGTTGCCCGAATGCCGGCCGATGGGCGCATCAACCGTGCCACCGGCGATCATTTGACCCTGCACGATTGCCAGATACTCCCGCTTCACCCGCCGCGCCTGCAACTGCTCAACCAGCGCATGCTGGGATTGCAGCGTCTTCGCCACCACCAACAGACCGCTGGTCTCCTTGTCGAGTCGATGTACGATCCCGGCCCTGGGGACCTGCTGCAGTGGCGGATGGTGGTTGAGCAGACCATTGAGCAGGGTTCCGTCGGGATTCCCCGCGGCTGGATGCATCACCAACCCCGGTGGCTTGTTGATCACCAGCAGCTGTTGGTCCTCATAGAGGATATCCAAATCGATCGCTTGCGCCTGATCATCCACCTCTTCCTGGGGTATGGGCTGGAGCATGATCAGCTCTCCACCACGAATCCGCTGCTTCGCTTTGCAGGGCGCACCATCCAGCTCAACCAGGCCCAGCTTTATCCACTGCTGCAGGCGACTGCGGGAGTACTCGGGAAACTGATCGCAGAGTACCTGATCGAGGCGACGACCCGCGGATTCCGCAGGGATCACCACCGAGCGTGTTGGAACTTTGTCAATGGGGTTGGCGTCCGACATAAGTGATCCCTATTTTCACAAAGAGATCGCTTATTTACAAAATTTGCCGATTCTCAGAATCCGCAAGTGATTGGCGGCTTATACCGAATCACCCCAGGGCCTGTAAACGTCTATCCAATTGGTCCTGTTATGCCTGAAGGGCTGTGGCTATTGGATTCGTATTCACAGGCCCTTTATACTGCAGCGTCTCTTACAAAACTGGTACTGCTACACCATGCACTGGAAGTTCGCCATCACTGCCCTACTCGTTCTGCTGCTGAGCAGCTGTTCCATGCCGGATCAGATCGATGTCACCAAAAACTGGAGTGCCAGCCAATTCTATTCCGAGGCCAAGGGTGCGTTGATGGATGGGGACTACGAAGAGGCGATCAAAAACTACAACGCGCTGCAGGCCCGCTATCCCTTTGGCCGCTACGCCACCCAGTCGCAGCTCGATATCATCTATGCCCACTACAAGAACGGAGAGCCGGACTCGGCGATCACCGCATCGGACCGTTTTATCAAGCTCAATCCCCAGAGTCCCTTCGTCGACTACGCCTACTACATGAAAGGCATCGCCAACTACAACCGAAACCAGAGTATTTTCAGCCGCATACTCCCCTCCGAGCCCTCGGAAAGGGATGCCGGAGCGGCACTCGATGCATTCAATGATTTTGCCGAGCTGGTGCGCCGCTATCCCGAGAGTAAATATTCCGCTGATGCGCGTCAGCGAATGCTCTATCTCAGAAATAACATGGCCAAATATCAGATCCACATCGCGGATTACTATATGCGCCGGGGTGCCTATCTTGCGGCAGCGAACCGTGCCAACCGCGTAGTCACCCAGTTTCAACGTACAGACGCAGTGAAAGGGGCGTTGGAGATCATGGTCGATGCCTACACCCGCCTAGGCATGACTGAGCTTGCCGATGACGCTAAGCGCGTATTGGCGCATAACCTTGAGAGTGGCCGCCTGACCAAGCCGGCCGAATCCGAAACAGGGCAGGAGTAGTTGCCTACAAGCCCTGGAATGGTGATACCTTTGGCAGGCGTCAGATCGCCGCCTCATCCTCCTCGCCGGTGCGAATCCGAATGACCTGTTCCACGGGTGATACGAAGATCTTGCCGTCGCCGATCTTGCCGGTGCGGGCCGCATTGGTAATCGCCTCGATACATGCCGATACCTGATCACTGGCCACGACCAGTTCCAACTTCACCTTAGGCAGAAAATCGACCACGTACTCTGCGCCGCGATAGAGTTCGGTATGGCCCTTTTGTCGCCCGAAGCCTTTAACCTCGGTAGCGGTCATACCGGTAATCCCCACCTCAGATAACGCCTCGCGAACATCCTCCAGTTTGAAAGGCTTGATAATTGCTTCGACTTTTTTCATTGTTACTCTGCTCCCAGCTGAGGAAATTCATAGTGAATCAGTGGTTAACTCGCCGCGATTGTAACGCCCCCTGGAGTGGCACGTCCATGCCTGTGGCGGTTTGTGCCGCAATCGGGATCCGGGCACGAGCCCTCAGATGTTACTTTTTATAATCTCATCTAACTGATATAGCTAATAAAAACCAGAACATGGAATTCAACCAGTGCGCTTGGACCAGGTGAGGGGATAGCGCCGATCACGACCATAGGCGCGGCGGGTGATCTTGATACCGGGCGGCGCCTGACGCCGCTTGTATTCGTTACGATCCACCATACCGATCACCCGTAACACTGTCGGCTCGTCAAATCCTGCGGCGACGATCTCTGTCACCGGCTGATCCAGCTCAACATAGCGTTCGAGGATTCGGTCCAAGACCGCGTAGTCCGGCAGTGAGTCACTATCTTTCTGATCCGCAGCCAGCTCCGCCGACGGGGGCCTCTCTAAAACCCGCTTGGGAATCACCTCAGTCAGGCTGTTACGGTAGTGACAGAGGCGGTAGACCAGGGTCTTCGGCACATCCTTGATCGGGGCAAAGCCACCGGCCATGTCGCCGTAAAGGGTCGCGTATCCCACAGACATCTCGCTCTTGTTGCCGGTGGTGAGCAGAATACGCCCCTTTTTGTTACTGATCGCCATCAGAATGATACCCCGGCAGCGGGCCTGGATGTTCTCCTCTGTCACATCTACCGGCCTACCGGCAAATTCATCCGCCAGCATCTCCAGAAAGGCATCGAAGGCGGGTTCGATGGGGATCGAACGATACGCCACTCCCAGTAGTTCGGCTTCGGCAATGGCATCCTGGTTACTCATATCCGAGGTGTAGCGTGAGGGCATCATCACCACCTCCACCTGTTCGGCACCCAGGGCATCCACCGCAATTGCCAGCGTCAGTGCTGAATCGACCCCCCCGGAGAGTCCGATGATGGCCCCGTTGAATCCATTCTTGCGCACATAATCCCTGACCCCGATGACCAGGGCCTGGTAGACCCGCTCCTCCTCTGACATAAGCGGGGTAATCCTCGATGTCTCAGCGTCCACCCGGGAGAGGTTGAAGGTTTTGATGGTCTCGGAAAAAAAAGGCAGGCGTTCGATGAGTTCTCCCTTGCCATCCACCAGAAATGATCCACCGTCGAAGACAAGCTCATCCTGTCCCCCAACCAGGTTTGCATAAATGATAGGAAAGCGGTTCTCCAGGGCACGATTCTGCACCAGCTCTTCCCGCTCCGGCGCCTTGCCGATATGGAAAGGCGAGGCGTTGATATTGAGCAGCAATTGGGCGCCCGCGGCCCGGCTCATGGCGGCGGGCTCGACCTCCCAGATATCCTCACACACAGTCAATCCAATGCGAACGCCATTCAAATCAAATGTGGCCGCTTCCCTGCCTGGGGCAAAGTAGCGCTTTTCATCGAAGACACTGTAGTTGGGCAGTTTATGCTTCTCATATTCCACCACCACCTCACCATCGCGCCAGACACCTGCCACGTTGTAGAGCTTACCGTCACGGCGGCGTGGGTAGCCCACCACCAGGTGAATACCCCGAACCCGTGACATAATATGCGCCACCGCCAGCTCCACCCGTTGAATAAAGTGGTCCCGCAACAGCAGATCTTCCGGTGGATAACCGGTTATCGCCAACTCGGGAAAGACGATTGCATCGGCCTTGCCAACCTGTATCCTGGCCTCATCGATAATTCGCTGCGCATTACCCTCAATATCGCCGACAAGAAAATTGAGTTGAGCGACTGCTATTCTAAGATCCAAGGAACGACTCCTACCTCTCTGATAACTTCGATATTGAGCACCATCCAAGCAGTTTGCCAAATTACGTGCTTACAGCAATCGCTGAGTGTTAGCGGTTACCCGGCCGGGAGCACTTCGATTTGAATGGACAGGCTACCCAAAGCGCATTGCAGACTATTGCCGTGGTAGTTGCAAGCGCAAATAATCTGCATTGACTAGACTCCATACATCATAAAGAATCAATGTGATGGGACTCAGAACTCTATTTTTCTTATTGGCACTATTGGGGATTTACCTCATTGTCCGCCATTTTTTACGGCAAAACCGGCAAACCGGGAAGAAATCGAAGCAGATGAAGTCGGTGGATAGCGTCCAATGCGCCTATTGCGGCCTGCATCTGCCTAAAGATGAAGCGGTAAGCGACGCTAGTCGTTACTACTGCAGCAAAGCGCATCTTAAGGCTGCCAATGAGAAAAATCCCTGATCGTTATGCTGAACTGGTTGGACTCTTTTGAAAATATCCTCACCGACACCTCCCAGGATGACAGTGGAAGTGATAGCAGCCATTGGCGCTCGCTCAGCCTCTATCTGCTCTATCGGATCACCCTCTCCCTGACCTTTATTTTCTTCTTCTATTCCGGGGCCGGCCCCTCTTTTCTGGGATCGGTGATACCCGAGCTGTTCACCATCACCAGCGCACTCTATGTGGCATTGAGCTTCATCTCGGTGCTGTTTTTTCTCTTGCGCACGCCGAATCCGCAACACCAGACCTACCTGGCCCTGTTCGTGGACATTGCCGCAATCACTCTGCTGATGCATGCCAGTGGTGGAGTACAGACAGGCATGGGGATGTTGATCGCGGTCTCTATTATCGCCGGGGCCCTGATCATCGATGGCCGCGCGGCGCTGCTATTCGCCGCTTTGGCGGCAATGGCGGTGATCACCGATCAGATCTATGTCTATTTAGAGGATACTCCCATACCACCGCGATTCGTTCAGGCGGGATTTCTCGGCGCCGTCTTCTTTGCCACCGCCCTGCTCACCCTGGTCATGAGCAGCCGGCTGCGGGCCAGTGAAAAACTGTCGCAGAAGCGAGCGAATGAGTTGAATCACCTGGCCAAGATCAATGCCTATGTCATCCGCTATATGCGCACCGGGGTGTTGGTTGTCGACAGCTCGGGCAAGATCGTGATGATCAATGATCCCGCCTGGCGCCTGCTCGGCATGCCGACCTCGACCACCGGCGGTCAACTGGTCAAGGCCTCGCCGGAGCTCGCGCATATGCTGAGAAAGCACAACTCAGGATCGAAACGCCGCTACTATAAATTCCGCACCCAAAGACAGGGGCCTGAACTGAGGGCCCATTTCAATCCTGTGGGGACACAGGAACAGGGGGATATCCTGATTTTCCTCGAGGATACTTCCCAGGTTACCCGTGAGGCGCAGCAGATGAAGCTCGCCTCATTGGGCAGGCTGACAGCCAGCATCGCCCATGAGATACGTAACCCGCTGGGAGCGATCAGCCATGCCAGCCAACTCTTCGATGAATCCCCCAACCAGAATCCCGCCGATCAAAGACTGACCGAGATCATCAAGACCAATACCGCACGTTTGAATCAGGTCATCGAGAACGTGCTCCAACTCTCACGCCGGGATCCGGGAAGCCCGAAAAAAATAGCCTTGAAATCCTGGCTGAAAAAACTTGTCGATGACCTGATCAGACACCAAGGTTTCGACAAGAACGAGTTGCTGCTGCAGATCGAACCCGAGAACGCGGAAATCGTTGCCGACCCGGAGCAGTTGAGACAGATCTTCGCCAATCTCTGTAACAATGCCAGAGAGCATGGCAAAAAGGAGGAACTCAAGCTGCAGATAATCGGCGGCATCATTCAGGAATTCGACCATCCGGTCGTTGATGTAATTGACAACGGCCCAGGCATCGCACCCAAAATAGCCAGGCAGATATTCGAGCCCTTTTTCACCACCCGCAACGCGGGCACCGGGCTTGGGCTATATATAGCCAAGGAGTTGAGCGAGACCAATCATATCCGTCTGGAGTATATTCCCGGGCCGACCGGAGGCAGCTGTTTTCGCCTCCATTTCGATCGTTGGCAGCCTCGGAGTCGAAGCAAATGACCCAACCGACAGCTTTGATCGTTGATGATGAACCGGATATCTGTGAACTGCTGGAGATAACCCTGTTGCGCATGGGCATAGATGCCCACTCGGTTTTCGACCTTGCCGCGGCACAAAAAATCCTCAGTGAGCAGAAGTTCGATCTCTGCCTCTCCGACATGCGGCTGCCCGACGGCAACGGCATCGACCTGGTTCGCCATATCAATGAGACCTACCCCCAACTGCCGGTGGCGATGATCACCGCCCACGGCAATATGGAATCGGCCATCGAGGCCCTGAAGGCGGGGGCATTTGATTTTGTCTCCAAGCCGGTGGACCTGGAGGCTCTGCGCAAGCTGGTGCAGCAGGCAATCAAGCTGGGTAAGGCGAAGACAGACCCATTACCACAGAACAGCAACGCAACGGCTGACAGCTCCCCCATGCTGGGCAACTCACAGCCCATGAAACGGGTCCGTGAGCTGATTAAAAAGCTGGGCCGCAGTCAGGCCCCTGTCTACATCAGTGGCGAATCGGGTACCGGGAAAGAGCTGGCGGCGCGCCAGATTCACCAGCAGGGCCCCCGCGCCGACCACCCCTTCGTCGCCGTCAACTGCGGCGCCATTCCCCAGGAGCTGATGGAGAGTGAGCTCTTTGGCCACAAAAAGGGGAGCTTCACCGGCGCCACCAGTGATCATCAGGGGCTCTTTCTCAGTGCCGACGGCGGCACCCTTTTTCTCGATGAGATCGCCGATCTGCCCCTGCACATGCAGGTCAAGCTGTTGCGGGCGATACAGGAGAAGCAGGTACGCCCCGTGGGCGGCCAGCAGGAGACGCCTATTGATGTCAGAATCATCAGCGCCACCCATAAGAATCTGGCCGAGCTGGTTGAGAACGGGGATTTCAGACAGGATCTCTACTACCGCATCAATGTCATCGAACTCCCCTTGCCCCCACTGCGGGAGCGAAGTGAGGATATCCCCCTGTTGGCCCAGCACTTCCTAACCCGCATGGCCCGGGAGTCAGGCACCAAGAAGTCGAAGCTCTCCTCATCCGCCCTGAAAAAACTCAGGGCCTATGGTTTCCCCGGCAATATCCGCGAGCTGGAGAATATCCTCGAGCGCTCATTTACCCTATTGGAAGGTTCGGAGCTGCTTGCGGACGATCTCCACCTCCCCTCGAATCATCAGCCGCAGGGGGTGCCGGCCGCGGGATCAGACCAACCCCTGGGGGATAAGATGGAACAGGTGGAGCGGGAAGCCATTATCCAGGCCCTGGAAGAGACCCGTTGGAACCGCACCGCGGCGGCGAAGAAACTGGGCATGACCCTCAGGTCATTGCGCTACAGGCTGGAGAAATTCGGTATTGAATAGTTGAGATCACATTGCAGGGAAAGATGGCCCACTCAAATCACTGCGCCACACCACCATCCTTTAATAAATAGATCTCCAAGTAGGTGTTATGTAACAATAAATCACATTTAAACAAGCCTTAGATTTCATCAAACAATCAGCCACCACCCCTTCAAAATGTGATCTGCATCACAAATCATAATTCTTCAATTCAAAGAAAAAATGACAATCATTGTCACTTTTTGACAATGCCTGACGAAGGCTCGGTAACTTAGCTATTCTGCGCTTCCCAAGCAGCCGCACACCCAAGTCGACCAACACACCATTAGTTCCCAAGATCCCGATCAATTGCGTGTTACAACTTGATGCGTCCAGGCTACGGATATCAAGCCCCTCAATTTCTCTATAACCAATTGATTATTATAAATTTAATTAATAAATTTCGCCATCAATCGTGGGCTTTTAACACGCTGTTGAAGGAGTAAAAACAAGGTCACATATCGCTCTAATTATGTGATTTGAATCTCCCTTTGTTTGCGAATTGGCACTCCACTTGCAAGTGCTAGGGTAAGTCGAGCCTGTGTTCCCTAAAGATGTCGGAAATATGGCCGAAAGACCCAAGTACAACTTGCATTACTTATATAGCGCTGAACGAATCAGCAAACAATCAGGAGTATGAAAATGCGCAAACAGTCTGGTTTCACCCTTATCGAACTCATGATCGTGGTCGCGATCATCGGCATTCTGGCCGCTATCGTTATTCCTCAGTATCGTGATTATGTTTCACGTACCAAGTGGACTCACAATGTGACTGCAGTACGTCCAATCCAGGTGGCAGTTGCAGAATGCACCAACAAAATGCAAGAAGTTGACCAATGCGGTTCAATTGCGCTTCTTCAACAAAATGGTGGCCTGAATCAGAATTATACTCTCGCCGGCGCCCAAACCGAGTATATGAGTGCAGAACCCGGTCTTGATGCAGCGACTGCAACAATAACGATTGAGGGTACCAACGAAGTCGGCGGTTGCACTTTAACCATGGAACCTGACCCAAGTGTAGAGGCACTGCTCTGGGATATCACGGTGGCCGGAGCTAACTGCGGTCCTTCAAACACAGGTTTTGATCTGCCGTAAATACATAGCCCTGGACGCTAAATCAAATTTATCTGATTTAGCTGCAATACAAAAAGGCCGCCGCAAGGTGGCCTTTTTCTTTGTAATTTCCAGACTATACCTGTCCGAGCTCTAAGATTTTGGCCAAAGCTTCAAACCCAAACTAAACTTGATTTACATTGATTCTCCTGGAAATCAAAGCTATATTGCTTTGTCATCAATGACTTGTTTACAAAAGCTCAACATTTTTTAATCGATTTCAGTATATTTTTACAAAACGTCACCTGGGATCTGATAATGAATCCCAGCAATCATCAAAACATAATCTTGAATCCTAAAATATCTGGAATAGCTGCCGCCATAATTGGTCAAGCATGAGGTAATAGATAGATACGGAATGGCTACAACTAACCCAAAAGTCAATCTGAGTGGACTGGCACGCTGCCTGATTCAGGATGGATTGATTGGCGAAGGTGACGCGGAAACCGCCTTCACCGAGGCCATAAAGAAAAAGGTGCCGTTTGTCTCCTATCTGGTGGAGAACGGCATTCTGCAGAGTATCGATATCGCCATATCCGCCTCGCGAGGGTTCGGCGTCCCCATCTTCGACCTGGATGTTATCGACCCTACTGTGATTCCAACGGATGCAGTTGGAGAGAAACTGGTGCGCGCCCACCATGCGCTGCCTATCTTCAGACGGGGCAATCGGCTGTTTCTGGCTGTCTCGGATCCCACCAACCACCAGGGCCTGGATGAGATTCGCTTCAATACCGGCCTCGCCTCCGAGGCGATCCTGGTCGAGGAGGACAAACTCACCCGTATTATCAACAAGGTCATGGAAGCCCAGGAAACCAGCATGGACGATCTGCTGGATGCAGACCTGGACAACCTCGATATCAGTGGCGGTGATGATGAGATCGAGAGCGACGAGTCCAAGCTGGATGTGGACGAAGCCCCGGTCGTCCGCTATATCAACAAACTGCTGTTGGATGCCATTAAGCAGGGGGTCTCGGATATCCATTTCGAGCCTTATGAATACACCTATCGGGTTCGCTACCGGCAGGACGGCATGTTGCGCGAGGTGGCCACTCCGCCCTCAAACCTTGCCAACCGCCTCTCCAGCCGTATCAAAGTCATGTCGCGGATGAATATCGCGGAGAAACGGGTACCCCAGGATGGCCGCATCAAGATGCAACTTTCCAAATCCCGGGCCATCGACTTTCGTGTCAATACCTGCCCCACCCTGTATGGTGAAAAGATTGTTCTGCGTATCCTCGACCCCACCAGTGCACAGCTGGGTATCGAGGCGCTCGGCTTTGAGGAGGAGCAACAAACCAAGTTCCTCAGTGCCATCAATAAACCCTATGGCATGATTCTGGTCACCGGACCGACCGGTAGCGGTAAGACGGTGAGCCTCTACACGGCATTGAATCTGCTCAACAAGTCTGAGGTCAATATCTCCACTGCCGAAGACCCGGTGGAGATACAGGTGCCCGGCATCAACCAGGTCAACACCAATGTCAAGACGGGGCTCACATTTGCCGAGGCGCTCAGGGCCTTCCTGCGTCAGGATCCGGACATCGTCATGGTGGGTGAGATTCGTGACCTGGAGACGGCCGAAATCGCCGTCAAGGCGGCCCAAACCGGCCACCTGGTGCTCTCCACCCTGCATACCAATGACGCCCCCCAGACCCTGACCCGCTTAGCCAATATGGGCGTGCCACCCTTCAATATCGCCTCTTCGGTACTGCTGATCATGGCCCAACGCCTCGCCAGGCGGCTCTGCGAACACTGCAAGGCCCCCGAGGATCTGCCAAGGGAGGCGTTGCTCGAAGAGGGTTTTACTGAAGCAGACCTAAAATCAGACTTTACTACCTATAAACCCGTAGGATGTGACCTGTGTACCGGTGGTTACAAGGGGCGTGTTGGTATATTTCAAGTAATGCCCGTCTCAGAAGCGATGGGCAAGCTGATTATGGAGGGTGGCTCTTCACTGCAACTCGAAGAGCAGGCAGATAAGGAGGGGGTGGATAACCTTCGCCGATCCGGACTGCGCAAGGTCATGCAGGGCATCACCAGCCTCCAAGAACTCAACCGGGTAACCAAGGACTAACCCATGGCGCCACCGAGAAAGAAAGCAAAGGTCAAATCCCATCTCTACAAATGGGAGGGTACGGACAAGAAGGGCTCACGTATCAGCGGCGAAAGCCGGGGTACCGACGTTAACATGGTCAAGGCCGACTTGCGCCGCCAGGGTGTAACCCCGCTCAAGGTCAGAAAGAAACCCACAGAAATTGCCCTCACGAAAAAGAAGATCACCAGCGCCGATGTCACTGTCTTCAGCCGCCAACTGGCGACCATGATGGCGGCCGGTGTGCCCATGGTGCAGGCCTTCGACATCGTCGGTCGCGGGCATGAAAATCCCTCGATGCAGGAGCTGATACTCACCATCAAGGCCGATGTTGAAGGGGGCACGGCACTGGCCGATGCCTTGAAAAAGCATCCGCTTCACTTCGAGGATCTCTATGTCAACCTGGTCCGCGCCGGTGAACATGCCGGTGTTCTGGAGACCTTGCTGCACAAGATCGCTACCTATAAGGAGAAGACGGAGTCGATCAAAGGCAAGATCAAGAAGGCGATGTTCTATCCGGCCGCCGTTATCATCGCCGCCATATTGGTGACGACCATTCTGTTGATCTTTGTCATACCCCAATTCGAAACACTGTTTTCCAATTTTGGCGCCGATCTTCCTGCCATGACCCTTGTAGTTATCAAGCTATCGGACTTTATGCGTGCCTGGTGGTGGGCGCTCTTGGGTGGAGTAATTGCTGCCTTTTACGTGTTTAAATATATCTGGAAAAGGTCGCGGAAGTTCAGGCATGCCATCGATCGCACCTTACTCAAGGTCCCTGTTATCGGCATGGTGCTGGATAAATCGGCGATCGCACGTTTCTCGCGGACCCTGTCGACCATGTCGGCGGCAGGCGTACCCCTTGTGGAAGCCCTCGACTCCGTTGCCGGCGCCACGGGTAATGTGGTCTATAGCGATGCGGTCCTACGTATGCGTGAGGACGTCGCCACCGGCCAATCGCTGCAGCTTGCCATGCGTCAGCGCAACCTGTTCCCCAACATGGTGGTACAGATGGTCGCCATCGGCGAAGAGTCCGGTGCCCTGGACGACATGCTGAACAAGGTAGCGGACTTCTATGAAGAGCAGGTGGATAACGCGGTGGATGCCATGAGCAGCCTCATGGAGCCCATCATCATGGTGATTCTCGGTGTGCTGATCGGCGGTTTGGTTATTGCGATGTACCTGCCCATATTCAAGATGGCCAGCGTCATCTAGTCGCAAAAGCAGGAAACCCTAACCAGGCATCTACTCGACCCGTGGTACTCTTCGATTTCCTACAACAGAACCATTGGGCGTTCCTGCTTGCCGTCATCCTGATCGGCCTGGTCGTGGGCAGCTTTCTCAATGTGGTCATCCACCGCCTGCCAAAGATGATGGAGCAGCAGTGGCACCGGGATTGTCAGGAACTCGAAGGCACGATCAGCGAAGAGGAGACGGCTCCCTACAATCTCAACCGTCCGCCATCCCACTGTCCACAATGCGGCCACAAAATACGCCCCTGGGAGAATATACCCATCATTAGCTGGCTAATGCTCAAGGGTCGCTGCTCACAGTGCAAAACCGCCATCAGTCCCAGATATCCGATCATTGAAGCAGTCAGCGGAATTATGTCAGTGGCGGTGGCGATCCATTTCGGTTTTACCTGGGCCACCCTGGCCGCACTCTTTCTCACCTGGGCCCTGATCGCACTCACTATGATCGATTTCGATGTCCAACTCCTCCCCGACAACATCACCCTCCCCTTTCTTTGGCTGGGATTGGTGTTGAGCCTTGGCACGATCTTCACCGATCCCCGTTCAGCGATAATCGGCGCAGCAGCGGGCTACCTCTCCCTATGGAGTGTCTACCAGCTGTTCAAACGTCTCACCGGCAAGGAAGGCATGGGGTATGGCGATTTCAAACTGCTGGCCATGCTCGGCGCCTGGCTGGGATGGCACTATCTGCCCCAGATCATCCTGCTCTCGGCACTGGTGGGCGCCGTTGTCGGTATTCTGCTGATCGTCCTGCGCGGACGGGATCGCAACATCCCCATCCCCTTTGGCCCCTACCTGGCCGCCGCCGGTTGGATCAGCCTGATGTGGGGAGAACAGATTAACAACGCCTATCTGAGCTGGTCCGGTTTGATGTGAAACCTGTTTAGCGTTTCATACTATGAATGGATTCTCGATCAGTACGCCTTCTACCAGCTGTCCATGGTTCAGATCTTCCGAAAGGATCTTCATCGCGCCTGATTGAATTGCAGCAACGACGATCATCGCGTCCCAGAAGGAAATCTTGTGCCGTTCCTGAATCTCTGAAGCCCGAAGTACACTATCAGGTCTGATCACTTCCACCTGCCATGCAAGGTAGGTGGCAAGAATCGATCGAGCCTTGTCTGGGGTGATGGGGTGGCCAATTTTTCTCGTCACATTGACATAGAATTCCTGCAGCACCTGAGTGCTGAGCACCCCATTGCCATTACTCCATAGCGCCTTGACTGTCTCTGCCGCCCTCTTCCGCTTGACTCCGGATGCCAGGTCATAGGCATAGATCAGGACATTGGTATCGACAAAAACCTTATCTCTCATGCAGTTCATCCCTGGTGACTTTCTGCACACTCAAATCCATACCCTGTTCCAGATCGGCGATGGCCTGAATACGAGATTGCTCATAGCGTTCGGAATCAGACACAAGCTGCGCTAGTTCATCCGCGAGCATTCTGCTGACCGAGCTTCCCCGCCTTGCAGCTATCACTCGGGCCTTCTGGATCAACTGTTTGTCGAGACTGATGGTAATATTCTGTTTCATGACCATTGCAAACAGGAAAAATACACAGTATTCAGTGTAGCACGTGTTTTACGTGCAACCAATACTGCTCCCCACGAAAGTGAGCCGACAAACTTAAATCGACACCGAGTCTCTATGAATCTTACTTATACGGCCACATCCGCGTTATCGACGCTATCCTTCAACAGGTTGCCTGTCCGGTGTTGGTAATAGCCCTGACAGGGGGCATCGGCTGCGGCAAGAGCGCTGTCTCCTCCCACCTGGAATCCTTGCACGTGCCGGTTATCGATGCCGACCATCTCGCCCATCAGCTGGTCAAGCCCGGCTCACCGGCACTGCTGGAGATTCAAGCCAGCTTCGGTGATGAACTGGTGGATGCCAACGGGGCGTTGAACAGACCGGCCTTGCGCAAGATCGTGTTCGACGACCCAACCCAACGCAAGCGTTTGGAAGGGATATTACACCCGCGTATCCGGGAGGAGATGGAGCACTGGATTGCCAAACAAAACGCCCCTTATGTCGTACTGATGATCCCCCTGCTATTCGAAACCGATCAGATGTTCCTTGCGGATCGAATCCTGGTGGTGGATTGCAATGAATCTCTGCAGATCGAACGGGTGGTCCAGCGTGACCATATATCCCGGGAACAGATCAAGCAGATCATGGAAAGTCAGGTCGACCGCCAGACCCGGCTTAAAGGCGCGGATGACATCATTGAAAACAGCGGCAGCCTGGATGCCCTGATCGAGGCCACTGAGCGGCTTCACCATAACTACCTGAAGATGGCCGGTAGTAAGAAGTCCGCAAATGAACGCGAATAAACGCAAATACAAGAAGTACGGGGTGGCCTATCTATAATTCAATGCCTGACTGTTAGGTGGGGCAGGGCCCCACCCTACCTGTTGCTTCTGGTTCCTACGGTCCCCCGTGGGAACCCATAGCCAGTTCCCCTGTAGTCTGAATGTTCGTATTAATGATTAATATCACCGAACTCGCAGCCTTAATTAATTCTTACATTTGCGTTCATTCGCGTTCATTTGCGGACTTTTTATTCAGGCCGCACTAACCTGCTTGCGCTTGCTGAATGTCAACCCCTCATCGCTGCTGTCGACCTGGATGGTATCCCCGGGCCCGAAACGCCCCGCCAGGATCTCCTGGGCCAGCGGATTCTCCAACTGCTGGCGGATCGCCCGCTTCAGGGGGCGGGCGCCGTAGACCGGATCGAAACCCGCCTCGCCGAGCCGGTCGAGAGCGGCGTCGGTGATCACCAGCCCCATCTCGTGTTCAGAGAGGCGCTGATGCAGGTAGGCGATCTGGATCTTGGCGATGGCGCGGATCTGCTCGCTGGCCAGGGGATGGAAGACCACGATCTCGTCGAGCCGGTTGATGAACTCGGGACGGAAGTTCTGCCGCACTGTTTCCATCACCGCCGCCTTCATCTCCTGGTAGCGCTCCTCCCCGGACAGCTCTTGAATCGCCTGAGAGCCCAGGTTGGAGGTCATGACGATCACCGTGTTGCGGAAATCGACAGTACGCCCCTGACCGTCGGTGAGACGGCCGTCATCGAGCACCTGGAGCAGTACATTGAAGACATCGGGGTGGGCCTTCTCCACCTCGTCGAGGAGGATCACCGAATAGGGGCGGCGACGTACCGCCTCGGTGAGATAACCGCCCTCCTCGTAGCCGACATAACCGGGGGGTGCACCGATCAACCGCGCCACGGAGTGCTTCTCCATGAACTCCGACATATCGATGCGCACCATCGCTTCTTCGGTATCGAAGAGGAACTCGGCCAACGCCTTGCACAGCTCGGTCTTGCCCACGCCGGTGGGTCCCAAGAAGAGAAAGGAGCCGTTGGGCTGGTTGGGATCCGAGAGCCCTGCCCGGGAGCGGCGGATGGCGTCGCTTACCGCGCGTACCCCTTCATCCTGGCCGATCACCCGTCGGCCCAGCTCCTCTTCCATGCGCAGTAGCTTGTCGCGCTCGCCCTCGAGCATCTTCGAGACCGGTATACCGGTCCATTTCGAAACCACATCGGCGATCTCCTCTTCCGAGACCTTGTTGCGCAGCAGTTTCATCTCCTGCATCTCGGCCTGGGTCGCCATGTCGAGTTGGCGCTCCAGTTCGGGGATGCGGCCATACTGCAGTTCGGACATGCGGGTCAGGTCACCGGCCCGTCGTGCCGTCTCCAGCTCCAGCCGCGCCTCCTCCAGGGACTCCTTGATATGGGTAGTGCCCTGCAGTGCCGCCTTTTCCGACTTCCAGATCTCTTCCAGGTCAGAGTACTCCCGCTCCAGACGATCGATCTGGGCTTCGAGTTCAGCCAGTCGCTTCATCGAGGCCTCATCCGACTCTTTGTTGAGGGCCTCGCGCTCAATCTTGAGCTGGATCAGGCGTCGTTCCAGGCGGTCCATCTCCTCGGGCTTGGAGTCGATCTCCATGCGGATCTGAGAGGCCGCCTCATCCACCAGGTCGATGGCCTTGTCCGGCAACTGGCGGTCGCTGATATAACGATGGGAGAGGGTCGCGGCGGCGACGATGGCGGGATCGGTGACATCCACCCCGTGATGCAGCTCGTAACGCTCCTTGAGGCCGCGCAGGATGGCGATGGTGTCCTCGACGCTGGGCTCATTCACCATGACCTTTTGGAAGCGGCGCTCCAGGGCGGCATCCTTCTCCAGGTATTGACGATATTCGTCCAGGGTGGTGGCACCGACACAGTGGAGTTCACCCCGGGCCAGGGCCGGCTTGAGCATGTTACCCGCATCCATAGAGCCCTCGGCCTTGCCAGCGCCGACCATGGTGTGGAGCTCATCGATGAAGAGGATGATCTGCCCCTCCTGCTTCGCCAGGTCGTTGAGCACCGCCTTCAGCCGCTCTTCGAACTCGCCGCGGAACTTGGCCCCGGCGATCAGCGCACCCATGTCGAGGGAGAGCAGACGCTTGCTCTTCAACCCCTCGGGCACCTCGCCGTTTACAATGCGCTGCGCCAGTCCTTCAACGATAGCGGTCTTGCCAACACCAGGTTCACCGATCAAGACCGGATTGTTCTTGGTACGGCGCTGCAACACCTGAATGGTGCGGCGGATCTCGTCGTCACGTCCGATCACCGGATCGAGCTTGCCCTGCTCCGCCCGTTCCGTGAGGTCGATGGTGTACTTCTCCAGCGCCTGGCGTTGATCCTCCGCATTGGGATCATCCACACGTTGTCCGCCACGCAGCTGTTCGATACTCTGCTCCAGAGCGGCCTTGGATCCCCCGGCACTACGCAGTGTCTCACCCAACTCCCCCTTATCCTCCACCGCCGCAAGAACGAAGAGTTCGCTGGAGATATACTGATCCTTGCGCTGCTGCGCCAACTTGTCGGTCTGATTCAACAGGCGACCCAACTCATTCGAGATATGCAGATCACCCGCCGCACCCTCGACGCTGGGCAATCGCTCCATGGCGGCGCTCAGGCTGGATCTCAGCTGGTTGACATTGACATCCGACTGGGCGAGCAGATGGCGGATGGTTCCCCCATCCTGATCCAACAGGGCAATCATCAGGTGCACCGGTTCGATGAACTGATGATCGCGCCCAACGGCCAGGCTCTGGGCATCCGCCAGCGCCATCTGGAATTTACTGGTCAAACGGTCCATTCGCATGGGAAATACTCCGAAAACTTGATAATTACCCTTCAGATGGGGGAGAAATCCCGCTTTTTCAACCTAAACAGGGCGGTATAAGAAGAAGATAGTCCGCAAATGAACGCGAATGAACGCAAATAAAGAAATATTATCTCCCCGTGCCCATGCGCCTGGGTGGGAATGCATAGAACGGCCAATCAACAGGGCAGGTTATGGATTCCCACGGAGGACCGTGGGAACCAGAAGAGCATATTTTGTCGTGAAGTAGAGAGAGTCACGGTGGCTGGCGTAGCTCTTTCTACGCCAGCCACCTCCGTTCTGTCGGTTTGATTTGAAGATTGGAGGTTGTAGCTTGCAGCACCCTATATCTTTGATATCGAGTACCTACCTGAACCCAAATCACATAACAGCATTTCGCTTAAATTTGCGTTCATTTGCGTTCATTTGCGGACTTTTAATCTTCTTGATTAGCAGCCATCGCCTCGACCTTGGACATCACCATCGCCTCAAGGGCCTGCTTGAAATCGACGATACGCTGTCGCAACTCCGGTTGGGCGGTGCTGAGAATCTGCGCCGCGAGGATACCCGCGTTGCGCGCCCCATTGATGGCGACTGTAGCCACCGGCACTCCCGGGGGCATCTGCACGATGGAGAGCAGGGAGTCCTCGCCACTGAGGGAGGAACTTTTCACCGGCACCCCGATCACCGGCAGTGGCGAGATGGCGGCCACCATGCCCGGAAGATGGGCGGCGCCCCCCGCACCGGCAATGATCACCTGCAGCCCCCGCTCGGCCGCCCGCTCGGCATAGTCATAGAGCCTTGCCGGCGTGCGGTGAGCGGAGACTATGGTCATCTCGTAGGGAACCTGGAGTTCCTGCAGCACTTTTGCCGCCTCCTGCATGACGGGAAGGTCGGAATCGCTTCCCATGATAATGCCCACAACTACTTCACTCATGGGTGTTGTTCTCCAGTGATTTTAATCAGATCGCGGACACGCTCCGCCTTGCCTCTGGCCTTCTCGAGATCCCCATCGAGGACCGTGACATGCCCCATCTTGCGGTAGGGCGTCACTTCCGCCTTGCCGTAGAGATGGAGACAGACCCCATCGATCGCCAGGGCCGCCGCCATGCCTTCGATGACGGGTCTGCCACGGGCGCCGGCGTCACCGAGCAGGTTGATCATGGCCGCGGGGGATAACAGATCGGTGGAGCCCAAGGGGAGCCCAAGGATGGCGCGCAGGTGCTGTTCAAATTGATCGGTAATACAGGCCTCGATGGTATGGTGGCCCGAATTGTGGGTACGGGGGGCAATCTCATTGACCAGAATCTGACCATCCCGGGTAAGAAACAGCTCTACGCCAAATACACCCACACCCTCAAGTGCATCGATGGTGCGGATTGCCAGGGCCTCCGCCTCAGCGGCGATCTCCTTGCTCACCGCGGCGGGACATAGCAGCAGATCGAGCACATTCTCCCCGGGGCGGAAGCACATCTCCACGGTGGGATAGGCGATACACTCACCCTCCCGGTTACGCGCCACCATCACCGCCAACTCCTTCTCTGCATCCACGAAACGCTCCACCAGGGATGGCAGCGGAAGGTGGGTAGCGAACGCCTCCACACTTGGCATCACCGATACGCCACGCCCGTCATAACCGCCACGACGCGCCTTCTGCACCAGAGGAAAACCGAAGGTTTCAAAGGCTTGCTGCTCAGGCTCCTGCATCTCCACAAACTCGGCTGTGGGGATACCCGCGTTTTGCAGAAACTGCTTCTGCAGCAGCTTGTCCTGCAGTACCGCAAGCAGGGCGGGGGCCGGGTTGATCGGGTGACCCTCGCGCTCCAGCTGGATAAGGGTCTCGGTATCGATGTTCTCCAACTCGAAAGTGACCACATCACAAGACTCAGCCAACTCGCGAAGCTTTGCCGGATCGTGATAACCGCCGATGATCTGATGCCCGGCAACCTGCCCCGCCGGGGAGCTGGGATAGGGATCGAGAACCACGCAGGTACAGCCCAGGCGCTTTGCCGCCTTGACCATCATGCGACCCAACTGGCCACCGCCAATCAGGCCGATTCGAGCTACTGGAAATGGGAAACTATCCTTCATCACTGTCTACAGAAAGGGTTGATTTTTCATCGAGGGGGGGAGTATACCCGGCAAATCGCCGGAATTCCTCAATTTGACGCGATATTCCGGTTGATCTGACCTGTGATATCCGCAAAGTCGAGCAGTCCCTGCTCGTCCAGCACGTCAACCCGGCCCCCGTCGACATGGATCAAGCCCTGAGTGGAGAAGTTGTGCAGAATCCGCGAAAAGGTCTCCGGGGTCACCGAGAGTCGCGAGGCGATCACCCCCTTCGGTGCCTGAAGTTTGAAACTCTGCTCTCCATCCGGCCTCGCCTGCCAGCGTTTCCAGAGGAAACTGGCAACGCGACAGCTGGCACTCTGCAGGGTCAGCTCATCGATTTCTCGAATCAGACTCTTGAGACGATAGCTCATATCCCCCATCAGGCGAAAGCAGGTATCGATGGAACCACGCAATATTTCAAGGAACGGCCCATTTTCGAAACTCAACAGCTGAGTATCGCCAATTGCCACCGCATTTACCGGGTATTCGGGGCTTTCGCCGAACATCAGCGCCTCGGCAAAGGTCTGACCCGGGCTGATGATTTCGATGACCTTCTCCTGGCCCTGCATCGAAAGCCGGGTCAGTTTTATCTGGCCTTGTATCACCAGATAGAAGTGTTTGGCGGGATCACCGGACTGGAAAAAGAGCTGGCCGTCTCTGACTCTTATCTCATGGGCCATCTTGCTGACCTTACCGAATTGCTCATCATCCAGATGAGCAAACAGATAGCACTGCCTCAGATCAATATCCACACCCATCTCCAGATTATCGTCCCTTGTGTGGGATCTTCTCTCTTCACCCGTCACATCAGGTAGCTGGTTGTCCACCCTTCAGGCAAGGAATGAACCGTCGTTGTTTAATTGTTATGTTTCCAGATTCGATAGTAAAAGAGACCCTTGGTTCTGTCGCTTAACAACCAACGCCCGTTATCGAATTTGAATCGCGGCTCTTTTGCAACCTGACAAATAAAACCACTGTGCAGCGAGCTGAGATTTTCATCCTCTGTGGCTTGATAAAACCAGGTTACCATCTCCCCACAGTCACCATAACCATAGTCAGCGGCATTGCGAAGACGCAATGTGCTCATCTTTGGCTCAAGCTTCAACCAGGCATCGAGCCCACGAACAATGGTACCCCCCTCTGCAAGGATTTCCACCTCTTGCAGCGGATTCTCAAAACCATCTTCAAAGATCAGGGTCGGGTTGGCCGCGGTAGGGTCTCCCCCGCTGCAGCCGAGGAGAATAAGCAGAGGCCACAATCCACCAACCGGGTAACAACTATTGGCCTTTACCATTTTCACAGTCAACGTTGTCTGACAGTACCACTCTGTTGCCAACAATCAATCGAGCTGACTCAGGTCCCTGACCGCACCTTTGGACGCGGATGTTGTAAGCGCGGCGTAGGCCTTGAGTGCCTGGGATACACTCCGCTCTCTACCGATCGGGCGCCACGCCTCTTCTCCTTTGGCGACCATCGCTTGCCGTCTGCTCTGCAGCGTCTGCGCATCGACGGCGATGGTGATAGCTCTTTCCGGTATATCTATCTCGATGTTATCACCCTCTTCGACCAAGCCGATGTTGCCCCCTTCGGCCGCCTCGGGTGAACAGTGGCCGATTGACAATCCCGAGGTCCCACCGGAGAAACGGCCATCGGTGATCAGGGCACAGCGCTTTCCCAGCCCTTTCGATTTGAGGTAGCTTGTGGGATAGAGCATCTCCTGCATTCCCGGCCCACCCTTAGGCCCTTCGTAGCGAATCACAAGGATGTCCCCTGGTGCTATCTTGTCGTTCAGGATCGCCTCCACCGCACTCTCCTGGCTCTCGAAGATTCGCGCCGGTCCGGAGAATTTCAGAATCGACTCATCGACCCCCGCGGTCTTGACGATACAGCCCTGCTCGGCCAGGTTGCCGTAGAGCACGGCCAGGCCTCCATCCCGGGAGTAGGCGTGTTGCATGTCGCGAATGCAGCCCTGCTCTCTATCCAGATCCAAATCCGGCCACCTGGAGGCCTGGCTGAAGGCCACCTGGGTCGGCACCCCGCCGGGCGCCGCCAGATAGCGGTTTCGGGCCGCCTCCTCGTCGCTGCGCAGGATGTCCCATTGATCGATGGCCTCACCAATGGTTGGCGCATAGACGGTGGGGGTGTTGCGATGAATCAGACCGCCACGATCCAGCTCCCCGAGTATACCGATGACGCCACCGGCCCGGTGCACGTCCTCCATATGGTATTGCTGGGTGGCTGGGGCGACCTTACACAGGTTGGGCACCTTGCGACTCAAACGGTCGATATCGGCCATGGTGAAATCGACCCCGGCTTCATGGGCGGCGGCGAGCAGATGCAGCACGGTATTGGTGGAGCCACCCATGGCGATATCGAGACTCATGGCATTTTCAAATGCCTCAAGGGTAGCCACTCCACGGGGCAAGGCGCTGGCATCATCCTGCTCATACCAACGCTTGGCCAGCTCAACCACACGACGCCCCGCCTCCAGGAACAGCTGCTTGCGGTCGGCATGGGTGGCCAATAGCGATCCGTTGCCGGGCAGCGACAGGCCCAACGCCTCGGTGAGGCAGTTCATGGAATTGGCGGTGAACATGCCCGAGCAGGAGCCGCAGGTGGGACAGGCGGATCGTTCAATCTGTGCCACGTCCTCGTCACTCTCATTGGGATTGGCCGCCATCACCATGGCATCGACCAGGTCCAGGTGTTGCTCCTTGCCGTGCAACCGGACCTTACCCGCCTCCATGGGCCCACCGGAGACAAACAGGGTCGGAATATTCAATCTCAAGGCAGCCATCAGCATCCCGGGGGTGATCTTGTCGCAATTGGAGATACAGACCAGGGCATCGGCACAATGGGCGTTCACCATATACTCAATCGAATCGGCGATGATATCCCGAGACGGCAGGGAGTAGAGCATGCCGCCGTGTCCCATGGCGATACCGTCGTCCACGGCGATGGTATTGAACTCCTTGGCCACGCCCCCTGCGGCCTCGACCTCCCGCGCAACGAGTTGGCCAAGGTCCTTGAGATGGACATGGCCGGGTACAAACTGGGTAAAAGAGTTGGCGACCGCGATGATCGGTTTATCGAAATCGTCATCCTTCATGCCAGTGGCCCGCCATAGGGCCCTGGCACCGGCCATATTGCGTCCGTGAGTGGTCGTACGGGAACGGTATTGGGGCATCAGTCACTCCGAAAATCAGTGTCAATCCCCATTATGCACGCATTACCCCGGGCTAAACAAACACCCAAAACCAGGGATCTCATTCACCCTCATGGTTGCCGGCATCCCGGGGTGCGCTCTCTTCACAAGGCAGGTTGAGGATGAATATGGCGCCACCCGATTCGCTGTTTTTTGCCGATACACCGCCATGATGTTTTTCAGCAACCACTTTGACAAAGCTCAGCCCCAAACCGACGCCCTTCTTTCTCGTCAATTGATTCGAATCCGCCTGCATGAAGGGCATGAAGATATCACCCAACTGATCTTCCGGTATCCCCGATCCCTGATCTTCGACCTCACAAATCAGCCGCGTTCCCTGGATGGAGAGGGTCATGCTGACCTGACTTTCGGGAGGGGAAAATTTAATCGCGTTTTCGAGCAGGTTGATCAACGCCCTCTCCAGCAGTGCCAGGTCACCGCGCAACCAGATCTCATCCTCGTTGAAGAGCCGCAACAGCTTTATCTGTTTCGCTTTGGCCTGAACATAGACCTCATCCATGGCATTGTGAGCAACCTCCACAAAGTCGGTATCGGTAAACGCTGCCGTCTCCGCGGCCTCGGCCCGTGCCAAGCGCAGAAAATTATCCGCCAGCCTGAGCGACCTGCGGGCCAAGGGTTTGATCTGCTCGGCCAACTCCCCGGCACTCCCTTCCAGCAACTGCCGGGACTGAGTCAATGAGAGTAGAGAGGTAATCGGGGAACGGATGTCGTGGGAGAGAAAATTGAGCATTTTGGCCCGTGTGCGCTCCGATCTTTTGAGGGTTCCTATATAGGAGAGGTTGACGATCATACCGGGAAATTCGGCATCCACATCCTCCAGGGGTTTGAGTTGGACAAACAGCTCGGTATCCACCGCTCTGAGTGCCTCGAAGCGGACCGCTTCCTTGTCTACCAGCACCTTCTTGAACAGCTCCTGCCACACCTCTCCACCCTGTATCTCCAGCCCACTCAGCAGATGATAGGCGTCCTCCCCAAGCAGCTCCCTGTCTGAATGGTGGCCCAGATAGAAAGAGGCCCTTGGGTTTGCCATCACCACCTGCCCGACGCCGTTGATGACCATCAGACCATCATCCATCTGGCCGACTGCATTGTTGATCAGGTTACGAAAGCGCTGCAGGCGGGCATTGGCCTCCTGCATCTGCTGCATGCGCAACTCCACCCTCTCCAACACGCCATCCTGTTCGCTTTGCGCCTCCTGGGAAAACTGTAAAGCGAACTCATCGACCAGTTTCAGCGAGTGGCCAGCCGGCACTTCGTTTCTCGGCCACACCAAACCCAGTTGCCAGTTTCTCTCCGGTCGCTCTATTTCAGTCCATAACTCGGCCCCTGAACGTCGCCAGACTCCGCTGTTCAATGACTCCAGGGGTGTCCCGAGTTCGACCCCACTTTGCATCAGCTGTTTGCCTGAACCTGCTTCATAGAGAACCCAACCCTGGAGCGGTATCAACCGTGCCAGAAACGCCATTGCTGAACTCAAATCACTGGGTGGCTGCTCCACCGGCAGCAGGCGCTGTTCACGTTGCATACGCTCCAGCTGTTGATTCAGGTAGCGCACGGCTTGATCGAGCCGCCGCCAACTCCACAGCGGATAACTCAGCATCAATCCGACCAGGGCGGCGGACGGAGGAAACCAGTAATTGGCCCGATGCAACAGTGCCAGGGTGAAGAGAAAAAAGCCAAATACCAGGAGCAACGAGACCAGGGGGGCGAAACGGGTGGAAAAATAGGGGTAGAGAATAAAGGGCAGCACCACGATCAGGGCACTACCCAGAAGATGGGGAAGGTAGGCAACCGGCGTAATCGATTCACCCTGCATCAGACTCTGCAGGATATTGGCATTGATCTCAACCCCGGGCATAGGTACACCGTAACCGGATACGGGAGTAGGCAGGGCATCGCCAATCCCGGTTGCCGTGACCCCGACCAAAACGATCTTGTCACGGAACAGATTGGGAAGAAAATCGCCCTCTAGCACCTGGCTGTAACTATAGCGATGGTAGTGACCCGCTGGTCCATGGAAGGGTATCAGGCGATGGGTATGGCGATTGATCGTGTGTAGATTCGGAGTTTGCGGGCTGGTGGGTGCGGAACGCATCCCCTCCTTCCCCGGCTCAAGCCAATTCACCAGGGCGAGCATCAGATGGGGCCAGTAGGCCTGACCCAAACCCTCATAGAGAAACACCCCACGCGCGATTCCGTCGGCATCCAGATCCATATGCACATGACCTAAACCGGCAGCAACATTAGAGAGTGCAGGCAGCGGCATCGACTCCACCAACATCCCTCCCTGTCGATGCTCCTCCAGGATGACAGGCATGAATACCCGCTCACTGGCGGCGATGGACTGGATCAGTTGATTATCGGAGTCTGGATTGGCGCGGTCGGGCTCGGCGAAGAGAATATCGAGGACAATCGCCCTGGCCCCCGCCTTGGCGAGCCTATCCACCAATTTTGCATGTACCTGTCGTGACCATGGCCAGCGTCCGAGGGTCTCCAGACTCTTCTCGTCCACGGCGACGATAATGATATCCTCTGCCGGAGGCCTGGAGACGAAACCCATCTGCAGGTCATACAGCAACAGATCCCAGCGCCATAGCCAGTTGCTTGCTGCCAACAGGCCGGTAAATAGCAGTAGGATCAATGCACTGCGACTACGCTCGGAGAGCTTTTTAGAGCGTGCCACGATGCCGGTAGGGTGTGCGCTGTCCCTCATCTGTTACCTGTCACGGAGCCCTTCTCCCGATCTCATTGCCAAGCGGGTATGTCGATTTGGTAGATGTTGGACTGGGATCGATCATCGCTAACCGCGGAGAGTGCCTCTACAGCAATAAAATAGCGCCCCGGGGGTAGGGGTTGCAAAACAAATCCGTGATCTTCAGCCAGTCTGGTCAAGAGAACATCCCTCATTTCCACATCCCTTGCAAGCAATACGCTATAGGCCCAGGCCTTCTCCACCTGGCTCCATTGGATGTGAATACCGTATTGGCTGAACTGCGGCCGCAGCAGCGTCGGCGCCCCCATTCCAACCGCTGGTGCCGGCTTCGGGGGCGGCGACACCGACTCTAAAGTGAAATCGTGATGGGCGTTGAATCCCTCAAGCCCCAACTCATCAATACCCCTGACCGCAATTCGGTAATCACCTGCGGGCAGCATCGGTAGCTCCACTTGGCTCATTGCCACTACTCCGCCTCCAACCCCATGCTGCTGACTGTTGGTCAGCCGATAGCGATAAGCTGCAGCACCGGCAAGGTCTGGCCAATCCAGTGCCACTTCATCCAATCCGGTCTGTAGCTTCACAGCACCCATATCGGGTTTTGGCAGCAGTTTACGGGGTAGCGCCGGTGGACTACCCTTTACTATCAAAGTACCCTCGCCTTGCTCCACCGTTACCGTTTCTCCGCTGGCACTGATGTTCACGCTACCTTCCGTGACTTCACTGCGGGTCATCTCATCCTCCGCCCCTGAAGCGACACGAAAATCGGTACCTCTTACAACCGTAACCGCGGCCGGTGTATGAATTTCATATCTATACTCCGGTTTACGAACCGGTTTGATTCGATTCTCCACCCGCCCCCGCTGCAAACGAATGCGAGTATCCAACATTCCCGTACCATGGAATGAAGAGAGCGCATCAAAAGTCACTTCACTCTCCTCTCCTATCAACAGTGTGGAATTGTCGGCGAACTGCAGTGAGACCAGTGAACCGGCAGTAGTAATGACCTTGTCACCGGCATTGAGCAAGGTGTCTTTAACTAAAGCGGTTGTTTTATCTTCGCCCCTTCGCAGCAGTGAGGCACTGCCGAGAACATAATTGACCTTTACCCCGGCAAGTACCTCTTTTAACCAGTCGATAGGTACGCGTATCTCGGTACCTATAGGTATCTCCCTGTCTTTAGTAATGCCGTTGTAGATTTGTAGCTGTTCAGGGGTGAATTCAGCTTTGAGGAAGCGTTCCGCGACGATTGTCAGATTCTCTCCCTCATGGATGCGGTAGGCCCAATCCTCTGAGTAAAGTTGAGAGGAAAATGTGGCCAAGAGAAAGAGCAGTAAGCGTGTTGTAAATCTAGTCATCTTGCCAGTCATACATCCCGCAGAGCCGTTGACCTCAATTCGAAAGATCAATAATCAGAACTCCACCAAGGTCATTCCAATTGGTAATTCAACTATTCTTCAGGATGATTATACTGGCGATCCATACCAACTTGCAGCTACTGAACTGTTGTCATATCCCTGTTAAAAACCCCAATCAAGCTGACTACTCAAACTCCTCCAGCTGCTCAAGGCGATAGCCTTGATGATAGACCGCCTTCAAACGCCACCCCTTCTCAGGGGTCAGTCCCAGTTTGCGGCGTAAGCGGCTGATATGCGTATCCACGGTTCTGGTCATCAGCCCCGGGCCAAATCCCCAGATACTCTCCAACAGGTGGTCTCTCGAGAGTAGTCGACCGATATTGGTAAACAGCATCCAAGCCAGTTGGAACTCCTTTTCCGTCATATCGACAGGCTCACCATTTAGGGTAAGTGTCTTGCTCTCCTTATTGAGGGTAAACCCATTCACCTCAACATGATCGCGACGTCCGCTGTGACGTCTGACCAAGGCCTTGATTCGAGCCAACATGATTTCACGATTGACCGGTTTAGCCAGGTAATCATCGGCCCCCTTTTCCAATGCTTCGATGATATCGGCTTCACCATCCCGATGAGTGATGAAGAAGACGGGTAGATCCCACTCCCTGTCACCACGTAACCAAGAGAGCACCTCAACGCCACTCTTTTCAGGTAACTCCCAGTCCATGATCAGCAGGTCATAGGTTTCGTGACGCAACTCGCGCATGAAGGAATCGGCATTGTCAAAAGCCCTGCAGACGTATCCTTCTGCCTCAAGCCACTCCTTCATGACCGCCGACTGCACCTTATCATCTTCCAAATAGGCTATTCGCATCGATGACTCCACAAGCTTTAACCACCTAACAGTTTCTCTTCTCGATATAGGATTCAACTACACCTGGCCTACCTGCAGACAGTTGATCCATCCGTGGCTATTAACTGATCACTGCTGGGCCTTCGAGTCAATGATGTCGTTCTCATAAAACAGAGGGGCTTCGAGGCGACAGCATGACGAATGTCACGCTGTCGCCATCCCGAATCCCCTGTAATGACTTTACTAGTTCAACTTCAACTCGACCCGACGATTCTGCGCACGACCTGCTTTCGTGCCATTGTCGGCGATCGGAGACGACTCACCCATCCCCTTCGAGGTAAGGAGTCCCTGAGCCACTCCCTGCGCGCCCAGATAATCAGCAACCGCCTTGGCTCGCCTCTCGGAGAGAGTCTGATTATAGTCCGCGGCACCGGTGGAATCGGTATGGCCAATCACCTCAATCGACTTGATATCGGCACGGGCCTTCAGCGAATCTGCAACTTTATTCAAGACCGATGTATATTCGCTACTGATGCGGTCGCTGTTGAGCTCGAACTGGACGTTCTGCAATACTATCTGCACCGCACAACCGTCAGCTGTCACTTTGGCACCGGCAGGTGTATTTGGGCATTCATCCTTGCTATCGGCGACACCATCTCCGTCACTATCCAGTTCGCAGCCATCGGCGTCGACCTTGGCACCGGCTGGAGTATCGGGGCATTTGTCACTACTGTCAGCCACCCCATCACCATCGCTGTCAAGGGCACAACCTCTATCATCGACCTTGACCCCTGCGGCAGTCCCGGGACACTGATCCTTGCTGTCCACAACGCCATCATTATCCGCATCACCCTCCGGTGCCATTTCCGCTACCGCCTCACCGAAACAGGAGGCATCCCCCGGGGCTTTGTCCCGATAGGAGGTGGTCCAACACTCGCCATAGCCAGTACGCCAGACAGTATCAATACTGTCATAGGCAAGTCCCTTTTCTGCTGCAACATTGCTGCTTATCAATATTGGCGTCACTGCCAATGCCATGGAAATTCGTCTGATGTGCATGATCGCACCTCCTATATAGCTACAAAATCAAACTAGCGGCTAGATCAGTCAGGCAGCCGCCTCCTGAATCATGTGAAGATCCCGCTGTGGGTAGGGAATAGAGATACCCTGTGCATCGAATGTTGTCTTGATCGCTTCGAGCAGGGCTGCGCGCGTCGTCCAGTAGTCTCCCGATTTGACCCAGGGTCGAACCGCGAAGTCGACGCTGCTTTCGCCAAGCTCCAGCAACATAATCGTGGGTTCGGGATCCTTCAGTACCGTAGTGTCTGCATCGAGAACCTGTTTGATAAGATCCCGGGCTTTCTTGATATCGTCGTCATAACCAATACCGATCACCAGGTCGATACGCCTGGTATCTCTGGCCGAATAGTTGATAATCGTGCCGGCGTAGATCTGACCATTGGGCATGGTGATCTCACGGTTGTCGCCGGTTCTGAGGACTGTGTGGAAGATACGAATCTCTTCAACGACCCCTGATTCTCCACCTGCTTCCACGAAGTCACCCAATTTAAAGGGACGAAAGATGATCAACATTACCCCGGCGGCAAAGCTGGCCAAGGAGTCCTTCAACGCCAGACCCACAGCCAAGCCGGCAGCACCCAATATGGCCAGAGCGGATGTGGTATTGACGCCGAGCTGTTCGAGAGCAGCCAGCACAACAACCGCCAACAGGGCAGCATAAGCGATATTCCCGAGGAAACTGATCAGCATCTGGTCGACCTGTCCCCGCTCCATCAGCCGCTTCAGGGTCCGAGTCAGCAGTTTTGCAAGCCATCGACCGATAATGAACACCAGCAGTGCCATTACGATCTTGGTCCCCCAAGGAATAACGTAGGAATTGATTAGGGTTTCTAGCGTAAGCTCCATGAGATCTCTCCTGTCATTGTTTTGCTTTGGTCACCACTTTGAGCCACCGGGGGCCTCAACGCTTCATGACTACCCCGGCTATTGCCAGGACAAGTATCGCGCCCGTTGTGGCTGTGATCAATGATGCGATTATCCCACTGGTATCGATGGCAAAAAAATTGAATAGATATCCGCCAATCAACGCCCCCAGAACCCCAAGCAGTAGATTGCCCAGCAAGCCAAAGCTACGGCCTTTCATAATCAGTCCGGCGAACCAACCGGCGACAACACCAACCAATATGAAAGCCAGGCCATTCATCGCTTGCGCAGCTCCTCATCCCGATGCGTGCAGCTTAGGGCAATTGCCGCCGCTGAATAAACCCGCTACCTGTGAAGAATTGTTAAATCGATGTTTCCGTTTATTTGAACAAAACAATCATCCATACCCAATTCAGGGTAAAATAGAACCGATATGGACTAATGTTATCTGTAGCAGCCCAGGAACAACGATGTCGGTAATATTGGAATTGAGTATCTTTCCCCTGGACAGGGGCGAAAGCGTTAGCGCTGAAGTGAGTCAGGTGGTCAAGATGATCAAGAACAGCGGGGTAGCCTACCGACTCACAGCAATGGGGACACTGATCGAAACATCCAATATCGCCGATGCCCTGACAATAGTTGAGAAGGCAACCGGACTTTTACATGATATCGGTAGTCAGCGTGTCTATGCGGCGATAAAGATCGACAGTCGCCCTGAGAGGAAACACGGTCTTCAAGAAAAACTACGTTCAATTAAACAGAAAATTGGGGATGTCAAATCCGATCCGGAGGAGTAGTCCGAACCGCAGTCTTGAACTGAATCGATTCATCAACCACGAGAAGAAAAAATGAACCATGAATCATCAACGGAAGAGTTATTACAAGAGATACAGAGGCTCTGGTCGACAAGTTATCACGGCATACTCTCGACACATTCGGTGAAATTCCCAGGATACCCCTTCGGTTCGCTTCTCCCATTCTGCCGCGACACAAAAGGTAACCTGCTGCTGTTGATCTCTCATCTCGCTCAGCACACCAGAAACCTCGAGAGCAATCCGAACTGTTCCCTCACGCTCACCGAACAGGGCGACGGTGATGTCCAGCAACTGGCCCGCCTCACCTGTCTGAGCCAAGTCGAAACAGTCAACTCAAAGGCCTCCGCGGAACGCTACTTTCGTTTCTACCCAGAGACACGACGCTATCAAAAAGAGCTGAACTTCCGCTTTTACCGACTGCAGATAAAACACTTCTACTTTATCGGCGGCTTTGGATCCGCTCGCTGGATCGATCCCAGTCGCATCCCCCTGCCGATCCCCTTTTCCACCGCAGATGAGGCAGAGATACTCTATCAGTTGAACGGACATGCACACGATCTACTGAATCACCTGCTCAAGGATCAGGAGCAGACAAGTAAAGCCCCCGCTGAGGCGGTAGGGGCCGATCCCAACGGTCTGGATATCCGTATCGGTGCCGATTTGAAACGACTCCAGTTCAACGACAGCTTTGATGACAAAGGTGCATTTATCCAGCACATTGTGGAGATCTCCAAGGAATCGACACCAAACATCATCTAGACGTGAACCGGATAACCCGAGTATTCCCAGGGTAGAAACGAAGTGCCAATTCACATTAAACTCCTCACTCATAATAACCAACCTAATTACTTGGTAATAGGAGCAGGAAAATGAGTGATGCAATTCCAGAACGTGATGGCGACGGCTACCTGACCGACATGAATGCTTGGACCCCTGAAATCGCAAGAGCCATGGCGCAAGCCGACGACTATGAGCTCACTGATGAAAAGTGGGAGCATATCCTCAAGGCCAGGGAGTATTATGACGAGTTCAACGTGGTACCGCCGATTAGAAAATTTTCCAAGTATCTGGGCGCCGATAAGAAGGAGATGTTCAAACTCTGGCTGACCGGACCGATGAAACCCATCACAAAATATGGCGGTTTGCCAAAGCCTACCGGCTGCGTCTGAAGGCAAGGATATTGATGCCGCAAACTACGCTTAGCCCCAGTCAATAGCGTAGGGTGCGGCTTGCCGCACCATTGCTGAAAAGTCAGCCAACACCTCCCCCTATCACCCTTTCACCAGCAGAGTTTCCGAGGATTCTCGGGAACCCAATTCACCAATCACCAATCGACCCCGCATTTAAGAATGAATCAATTAAAGAATCCGGCAAAACTGCCACCAAACCGGGTAGAGAACCTATATTTTTTAGGAAGTTAGCTAATCTATGGGTATCAATTCAATTACAGGACCGGCACTTCAGGGGATTCAAAAGGGATTCCAGGGGATGCGTCGAGTGGCATCGGAGATTGCCAGCGCCCAGCAGACCAGTCAAACCAAGCCGACTGATCTCTCCCGCGCCATGGTAGAGCTGCAGCAGCACGCCAACCAAACCAAGGCCCAGGTTAAGACCCTGAAAACCGCCGATGAGATGATCGGTACACTGATTGACGAGCGCGTGTAGAAACGGTAGCTCAGGCCACAAATAGCATCGAAAGGTCGACCGCCCTGAGGTCTTTGGTCAAGGCACCGACAGAGATGTCATTCACACCCGTCTCTGCAATAGCACGAATCGTCTCAAGATTGACCCCGCCGGAGGCTTCGAGCCTTGCGCGGCCTGCACTGATCTGCACCGCGTCCCGCAACATCTGCAGATCAAAATTATCCAACAACACCCTGGTTGCCCCGGCCGCCAGCGCCTCCTTCAGCTCATCCAGTGACTCAACCTCGGTCTCGATTTCCACTCCGTCAGGTGCAATCTGTTTTGCCTGCTGCAGTGCCGATGCGATGGATCCGGCTATCTTGATATGGTTCTCTTTGAGCAGTATGGCGTCATAAAGACCAATCCTGTGGTTCTTACCACCACCGCAAACCACGGCATATTTCTGCTGCAACCTAAGCCCGGGAATGGTCTTTCGTGTATCCAGAATGGTGACCCCGGTCCCCTCCACCGCATCCACATAACGGCGGGTAAGGGTGGCGGTCGCCGAAAGGGTCTGTAGATAGTTGAGTGCGGTGCGCTCACCACTCAACAGCGATCGATTATTACCTCGTAATCTACAGACTAGGGCTCCGCAAGATACCTGATCCCCATCATTGACCAACCACTCAATATCAATTGCCGAATCCAGCTGGCGAAACACCTCATTCACCCAGGCGCTGCCGCAGATCACGGCGCTTTCACGGCACACAATATGAGCCCGGGCTGTAACCCGTTGGTCCAACAAAGCGGCGGTCAGATCGCCGCTGCCAAGATCCTCAGCCAACGCGAGACTGACCTGCTCGCTGATCAGGCTGGTGTCGGGAAGGCCACTCATCAAGCGATGGATAGCAACTCGACATCGAACACCAGTGTGGCGTTCGGAGGAATGACACCACCGGCACCCCGGGTGCCGTACCCAAGCTGGGGGGGTATGGTCAATCTGCGTTTACCACCCACTTTCATACCGGCAACACCCTCGTCCCAACCGGCGATCACCATACCCTTACCCAAGGTAAAATCAAACGGTTGGTTACGATCCAGTGAGGAGTCGAATTTCTCACCCTCGAGCAACCACCCGGTGTAGTGAACCGTAACCCGATCACCGGGTGCCGCAACATCACCACTGCCCACACTCGTGTCTTCAAACTTCAATCCGGAATCAGTGATCTTTTCACCCATGATCCTAGTTAACCTCTGATAGTCGAAAAAACTGTAATATGACCCTTATCGGCTCAATGCACAACTGTACACAATCGCCTAAGTATGGCTAACCGCCATCCATTTGTAAGCTAATAAATAGCTGTCTTGAGGGGATTAAATTATGCAGACGCTGATGTCGAAGTCGTCTTTTTCAAAGCGCTGAGCATGGCATCGAGGGCTCGATCCATAATCGGTTTAGCCGACAGTTCAACCTTCTTCGCCGTGCCTTCACGCAGACGCCGAGCAAGTCCCTGGGTTGTGAGTTCCATGGCTTTCATGCCTTTACGGTTAACGAAGATATAGGTATCGGTCACTTTACTCTTCCATGAAAGCTTGACTCGAACCTTGTTGCTGCCGTCTCTGATCTCAAGCCATTCACCTGTTTCGAGCTCAATCGCCTGTTGGGTGAACTCGTCACTGTCGCTTATCGCCTCATCCGCCATTTCGGTCAGTTGACTGCCGCCATCTGTGCTGAGCTGACTATCGGGAAAGTGGATCTCTTGAATGCTGACCGGCATCGTACCCGCGGTGTGCATCTGGCTAGAGTCACCGCCACGCAGAACAACGATATGGCAGTTTTGCAGCTCTTTGAACAGCTTGGCCATCTTATGCTGATCAAAGGAGATACTGTTTAGCCGCTCACGGACGTTTCTGAGCAGCTCCGGGATTCCGCGCAGTAACTGCTGCCGTTCCGCATACTCCGACTTGGGTTGTACACTCCACAGCAAGCGGTCGACAATCTCCAGGGCCTCAGTCCATGACTTACTCTCTGATCCCTCACGCAAATAGATCAGGAGCAATACATCCTTCCAGCCATCTTCAAGGATCGACATCACGGCTTCCGGAATGACCTGTTGATGCTGCAGGCGCTTGTTGAGCTCTTCTGAAACGATCTGTTTGGCTGATTTGAGCTGCTCCTTGCCCTTGGTGATCTGGTTGGTGCGCTGTTCCGCTATTTGGGCGCCACGCTGCTCCTTCTGCCACCAAGTGGAGAAATCCTCTTCCAACTCCGCGAACAGTCCGGGATCATCGTGAAACTCATTCAACACCCTTTTCACGATCTGCTCGATCTTGTTATAGAGGCTGTCGTTGGCGCGGTCCCCGGTATCGTTCCAGCCGACCGCCGCTTGGGCCAGACTGTTGAGTAGACGCCTGGCAGGATGGACCTTCTGGCTGAAAAAGGTTTTGTCGATGATCGCCACCTTCAGCATCGGTATCTGCAGACGGCTGATCAGGGCCTTCATGGCATCAGGCAAGCTGTAATCGTCAAGGATGAACTCGAAGATCATGGAGACAACATCGATGGTGTCGTTATCGGCATCCCCGAGGGAACGGATCACCTGCCCGTCTCTGGCAATCTGTAGATCGCTGACCAGGCGAGCCCGCATCTCTTCCGGTGTCAACGGCTGGTTGACACGACGTCCCTGGGGCAGCATCACAACATTCGATTGCTGGATGGCCGACAACGCACCGAGGAGTTCACCGGTGTCGACTAATGGCACATTTCCGGCTGCAGGTGTGAGCATCAAACTGGAGGTCAGGAGACTGCTGCCGCCACCGGAACTCGAACGCCGGAGGTTGAGCAGCTGCTGTAAGGTGGAGAAGAGTTCAGCCTGAACCGCCTCCTCAGCGCTAACCGAAGCTGTCGCTGTTGGAGAACTGGAACTCATATAGGAGGAGTCGCTGGCGAGATAGCTTTCTCCTCCGCCTTCACCACGCAACGAAGGAGCAACCGGGTTGCGTCGTACCTTTGGCGTCAGTTTTGGGATAACCCCGGCACGCCCCAGAAGCAGGTTGATTTCATCATAGAGACCACCGATGTAGTGCAACACATGGCGATCGAACAGCTTGTAGACAACCAGCTTGACCGGGAGCTCGACAGGTACATCCACCATCGCTGTCTGAAAGGCGTTGCAGATGACTCCAGGGGCCAGAGGCGTATGCTGGGCGACGGTTTCATCGACACTGCCACCACCCAACACATAGGCGAAGCGTTGGCTCATGGCGTAGATTTCTCTGGTGAAGCGACTGTCCGACTTGCTCACCATGTTGGTGATGGCTAAAGAGTCCTCAAGGTCCTCATCATCGACCAGGGACATCTCGGACTCGAGGCTAAGATCATCCAGCGTCGGTTGTTTGATCGTTACCTCACCGGTCTCCCAGAAGCGATCATAGGCGCGCAGGACCTCCTGGGAAAAGCGTCGTTCGATACCGGCCCGTTGTTTACGCAGCTCGCGCATCGAATCGAAATAGATATTCTGCAGGGCGTTGCTTTCTGACTTGTTGGCCATCTCGTAGAGAGCATCGTCGAGATTTTCGAACAGCCCACTCATCAGCTTCGGCAGGGTTTTTACAACCAGATTGCGGCACTCAGACGCAATCCTGCGGCCATTCACGTCAAGAGATATGTTCTTTCGACGAGGCACAGCAGAACCGAATGTAATAATGTTGTCTTGCCTTTGCATCTATTGCCACTTGCAGCTGTTCCAACGATGTCTATTGAGATGCCTACCGGTCCCTGATACCCGCATCTAGCATAAGGCTATGATACAACAGGGGTAACGTCTGAGATTAACCTCACAATCAACACCAGTTAGTCGATAGATTAGCCACTTTACTTTCCAGCGCTCAATTGGAAAGCTAGCACTAAACGCTTGTATAATCAATGAGTTCTAAAAAATTGTGCTATAGCACAAAACCGCCGATTTTAAGCGGGATAGGCGTCAACCCGCGAAAAATTGAGGAAATTCATTCCGATTCGGCATTCCGCTCCATTGATTAGGATTTAGCATACCCAAACTACCGCATATGTTGGTGGACTCCTGTGAGCTCACATCACTATATAGCGGTCGCTATACAAAATATTTAAGCCATAGCGACAAAATTGATTCTGAGGTATCTTCTTGGGACCATGGCCAGGTAACCGAAGGCCTCCAGAAGAAGGCCTATAAGAGCAAGAGCTTTTACTACCAATTTGATGCGCCTCGTAAAACACCTCATATCCTCGCTTGCCAGCAGCGCGAGGGATCTGTTGCCAATCGTATTGGTTATTGCCTTCTTTCAGCTACTGGTGCTGCAGCAACCCATTCCCAATCTGGGCACAATCCTCACCGGCTCACTGCTGGTTCTACTGGGCCTGACCCTCTTTATCGAAGGATTAAACCTCGGTCTCTTTCCCCTCGGTGAGGGCATGGCCTGGGATTTCGCCAAGAAAGGGAGTCTTTTATGGCTGCTGTTGTTCGCTTTCGCCCTCGGATTCGGTACCACTGTGGCGGAACCGGCACTGATCAAGATAGCCGAAGAGGCTGCAAACGTTGCCGCCGTGGGCGGTATGATCTCGGACACGCCGAAGGCCCGAGGTGATTATGCCCAGGGACTACGCTATACCGTTGCCATATCGGTGGGATTCGCGATCCTCATCGGTGTGTTGCGTATCGTCAAGGGCTGGCCTGTACAATATCTGATCATAGGTGGATATCTTGGTGTTGTATTAATGACCACTATAGCGCCAAAGGAAATCATTGGAATTGCCTATGATTCCGGTGGCGTCACCACCTCCACGGTAACCGTTCCCCTGGTGACCGCTCTCGGTGTCGGCCTCGCCTCGAGTATCAAGGGCCGTAACCCCATGACCGATGGCTTTGGCCTGATCGCCTTCGCCTCACTGACCCCGATGATCTTCGTCATGGGATATGGGCTCATGCTATGAATGAGGCCCTGCAACATTTCCTCGCGATAACCGTCGGCACCATACTCGACGTACTGCCAATCGCCGGGATTATGTTTGGTTTCCAGTTTCTGGTGCTGCGCCGGCCGATAAAAAACCCCAAAGAGGTCTTATTCGGTTTTCTCCTTGTATTGGTGGGATTGGTACTCTTTCTCGAGGGCCTCGATCTCGCTCTCTTCCCCCTGGGAGAACTGATGGCGAATCAACTTACCTCTCCCGAGCTGCTCGATCTTCCGCAGAACGGCAGCGCAGTAGAGTGGCATCACTACTTCTGGGTCTATCTCTTCGCAGCCAGCATCGGCTTTTCGACCACCATCGCGGAACCTTCCCTGATTGCAGTCGCCATCAAGGCGAATCAGGTCTCGGCGGGCGCCATCAGTCAGTGGGGGCTGCGTATCGCGGTCGCCATCGGGGTTGCCGTGGGTATCGCCCTGGGATGCTACCGGATTATTTCCGGCACCCCGCTTCACTGGTACATCATGGCAGGCTATGTGGTGGTCATCGCGCAGACAATCTATGCACCACGCTCGATTATCGCCCTGGCATATGATTCTGGGGGGGTAACGACATCAACCGTCACAGTACCCCTTGTTGCGGCACTCGGACTCGGACTTTCAAGCAATATTCCGGGACGCAACCCGCTAATGGACGGCTTTGGCCTCATCGCCTTTGCCAGCCTTTTTCCGATTATGTCAGTCATGACCTACGCTCAGTTGAGCGAATGGCGTACGGCAAGAAAAACAGATGATACAACGAGGTAAAGCCCATGCACTTCAAACTCATCATCGCCCTGGTAGAAGACACAGTAACCGACAAGGTTCTCGAGGCATCACGAGAAGCCGGGGCCACCGGCTCCACTGTCATCAATCACGCTCGTGGTGAGGGGGTGGAGCAGTCGAAGACATTTCTCGGTCTGACCCTGGATACCCAGCGTGATGTCCTGCTTCTGCTGGTCGAGGAGCATCTCAGCCGCAGTATCCTGGAAAAGATCTCCGAAGCCGGTAAATTTGATGAACAATCAGGCAATGGCATCGCTTTTCAGATCGACATCGAAGATGCCGTCGGTGTCAGTCACCAGATTCAGACACTCTCACAGGTAATCGAGGAGGAGTTATGAGCGAGCGACAACTAATACGGGTCGGGGACGTCATGAAGACCGATTTTGATATGGTCGACGGTATGGACACCGTGCAGAAGGCACTCAAGTTTTTAATCGATGGGGAGAGCAAGTCGCTGATCGTGAAAAAGCGCCATGATGATGACGAATATGGACTGGTCTCCCTCTCAGATATCGCACGCCAGGTCCTGGCCAAGGATCGCGCTCCGGAGCGGGTCAATATCTATGAGATCATGACCAAGCCCCCATTGACCGTCTCCTCGCACATGGACATTCGCTACTGCGCCAGGCTATTCGGCCGTTTTGATCTCACCCGTGCGCCGGTTGTCGACAATCGTGAAATCGTTGGCATTGTCAGCTATACCGACATGGTGCTGAAAGGGCTCAAGTCACTATCGGTATCAGATTGAAAACCACCAAAGAGATAGTTTTGAGTTGCGCCGAGTTCCGTCCATCGGACAACATGGACGACAGACCGGCGGATAGCGAGATAGACCTGCTGGTCATCCACAGCATCAGTCTGCCCCCCGGCGAGTTTGGCGGGGAGTGGATCGACGATCTGTTCCACAACAGGCTTGATGCAGCGGCCCATCCCTATTTCGAAGAGATCAAAACACTCAAAGTCTCCTGTCACCTGTTAATCCGACGCCAAGGCCAGATCATCCAGTATGTCCCATTCAACCGCCGCGCCTGGCATGCGGGTGAATCCAGCTTCTGCGGGCGAAACTGCTGCAACGATTTCTCCATTGGCATTGAAGTCGAAGGCTGTGACGATCAACCATTCACCGATCAGCAATACCAAGCCCTTGGCAACGTCACCAAAGAGATTATGGCTCTGTTTCCAAAAATCACCCTGGAGCGTATTACCAGCCATGCGGCCATTGCCCCTGGACGTAAGACCGACCCGGGGCCGATGTTTGATTGGGAACGCTATACAAGCCTTTTGCATGCTGAGGATTGAGCTGGTGATGCCAAACCTGGGCTAAACCCCAGGATTGTTGTTGAAACTGGGCATCGATTATCCGAAACTTACGCGATGACCCTGACCATCATAATAATCTGCCTGATTGCCGAGCGTTACCTGCTCGATCGCAGAGAGCTGCGAAACAACGACTGGTTTTATGCCTATAACCAGTGGCTGCAAGGCCATGACCTGCCACAAGCCCTGCGCCAAGGTATCATTGGCATCCTGCTCCTGATTCTACCTCCCCTGCTAGCGGTGGTCCTCTTTCAATACCTCTTTGAGGAGGCCATGTTCGGGCTGATCTGGTTACTCTTCTCTATCATGGTCCTGCTCTACTGCCTCGGACCAAATGACCTTGACTCTGAGGTCAACCAATACGTTGATGCCGTCGATAATGACGATGAAAACGAGATTCGGGTTACCGCCACCACCCTTATCAAGGACGAGCCGCCCACCAGCGAGCCCGCGCGTTCTCAGGCAGTCGCCGAAGGGGTTTTACTACAGGCGAATCACCATCTCTTCTCTGTACTCTTCTGGTTCCTGCTGCTCGGGCCGTTTGGATCGCTGGCCTATCGCATCGCCACCTGGCTTCCCGCAATGGGGCAATCCAACAAGGATACCGACTACTACCTCAACAGCAAACAACTGGTAACGATTTTGGATTGGATCCCGGCTAGAATCACCGCTTTCTGCTACGCAATAGCGGGCAGTTTCGAAGATGCCCTCTATGGCTGGCGTAACTACCATGAAACGCGCTTCAGTGAATTCGGTGACAGCAATAGCGGCATCCTGATCTGTACCGGCGGTGGTGCCATGCGCCTATCGACGCTGATCAACGAAGCCCATGAAGGGGCTCAGTCCTACAGCTTTCTGGCAAAGTCTGCCATGGCGCTAGTCTGGAGATCCCTGGTCGTTTTTCTGGTGATCATCGCCCTGTTAACCTTCAGTGGACTGCTCTGAGTGCTACAAGCCGATACAACGATAGATCTGCTGCGACATGGAGAACCGATAGGCGGCCGACGCTATCGGGGACAGGTCGATGATCCCCTGAGTGAACGCGGCTGGAAACAGATGTGGCATGCCGCCTCCGGTAGCCGCCCCTGGCATGGCATCGTCTCTTCTCCTCTGCGGCGCTGTAGTGAATTTGCCACCTCCTTGGCTCGGGAACTCAAGGTTGAGATGGAGTTGGATGAGCGCCTCAAGGAAGTTGGGTTTGGCGACTGGGAAGGCCAAACGGGTGATCAGTTGCGCAGCCGTGACCCCAAGATCCTCTCTCGATTCTACCGGGATCCGGTACAAAACAGGCCCCAGGGTGCGGAAGACCTCGATAATTTCCGGAGTCGTGTGCTTCAGGCCTACACCAGCGCCTGCGAGCGCTATGAGGGGCGTCATCTGCTGTTGGTGGCCCATGCAGGCGTCATACGCGCGATAATCAGCCACATCCTGGAGGCTCCTGTAGGCTCGATGTACAAGCTCTCCGTCCATACCGCCAGCCTCACCCGGATCCGAATTGAAAAAGAGCGCCCCCCCACCCTGGTCTTCATGGGAAGAACTCGACTGCAGGAATGAAACGATTGTGACCGGATTCACAATCTTTTTAAGTTGTCCTTAAGATTACTAAGTTATAAGTCACATAAAAATGACCGCAAGTGGCCTAAGGTTGGTTATGTAGTTAGGCCACTAACTAAAATAAAGAGGAGAAATCGTATGTCCGGACTACTGCTGATAGCTTCGTTAGCGATCATCACAATATCCGTCTTAACAACAAAAACTATGGATTTGCCAGATCTATAGATTTTAACTATTATCTACTCACCTTCCCTGCGAGAGTGACCTATTCAGGAGCGATAGGGTCACGACTCTCAATGCCCTGCTGGCGTACATATTCATACATCACTACAGACGCCGCTACCGCTACATTAAGACTCTCCACTTGCCCGAACTGAGGTATGGCGATTGAAGTGATATCGGGATAGTCGCAGCGATCGAAGCTGTGCCCCCACTCCTCATGGCCTAAAACAAAGGCAGTCTTGCTGGCCATGCTACAGTCGGTTAGCAAGTACTCACCTCCCCCTTCAAGCCTGACAATCTCATAGCCCCGCTCTCTAAGATCCCGATAACTCTCCTCAAAACTGTCAAAAAAACGGGCCGGGACCTTTTTGAAGGCGCCTTTTCCCGGAGCGGGATCGAAAGGACCGATATTCACCAAATGCACCTCATGGGCGCCGAACGCCTCGGCGCTGCGAAAGATCTTTGCCACGTTGAAACCGGCCTTCATATGGTCAAGCACCAGGATAAACTGATGCACACCGGGCTTCGCCAAAAGATTGCGTTGGCGCTGCTTGGTGTATCTCAGCATCGCCTGATCACGCTCGGCCCTGCGTTGCTGTTTGGACTTTCTCACTCTAATCATGATTGATCCGGGTGGCCGCCGAGATAACCAAAGACCATGACAATTCTCCAGGCAATTCTCGTATCGTTGCTAGATTATGCATGCTTTAATGGATATTTTTTCCGGTAGCTGAAGATGCAGATATCAAATGTTGTTCGCGTTCTGGTTTGGAGCAGCAGACTCAGAATTGCCCACTGGATTCTTGGACTCTCCACCATTGGCCTGCTAGTCACCGGTTGGCTCATGAACAATACACCACTGATGGCACAGAGCGCAGCTGAGATTCACTTTATGCTCAGCGGCCTGTTCCTGCCAGCCCTGGTGCTGAGACTCTATCTGCTCCTGTTTGGTAGCGACAGCGAACATCTATCCTCCTGTGAACCGGACCTGCATCGCCTGTCACAGGCCTGGCTGGTAGCGAAATTTTATCTTACCCTTGGCAAGGCACCCCTGCCCAGGTGGTATAGTCATAACCCGCTTTGGGGACCTCTCTATCTGGCGATATTCTTTTTTCTGCTTCTGAGCGCCATCAGCGGATTAGTGCTACTCAAGGATATCTCCATGATCGGCAGCTTGAGCTTGCACGATCTGCATCACCTGAGTTACCAGGTTATTACGGTATTTACCCTGTTGCATATCCCCGCGGTCTTCAGTCACGACCTCGCCGGCAGGGGATCGGATATCTCCGGGATGATTAATGGGCACCGAATCTTCGAACTTGATAACCCTCAACAGAGCGATAAACCCGGCACGGGAACCCAGAGCGTAGCGCTGCAGGATCTGATGAAAAATTTGAAGCGTTAGACTTGGGTCCATTGTTGGACCTGAGGAGAGCACCTGAAAGCCCACATTATCCATCCGCACGTTCAAACATGTCGTCTGCGCTTGGCCGAAAGACATAAAAAAACCCACATCAGCAGATGTGGGTTTTTGATTCTATTTAGCGAACCGGTTAAGGCTTATTCTGCCTCTGTTTCGCTTTCGACCTCTTCCTGCTCTTCCGCTATCGGGCGGTCAACCAGCTCCACATAGGCCATCGGTGCCTGGTCCCCAGGGCGGTAACCGCACTTCATGATACGCAGGTAGCCTCCAGGCCTCTCCTGATATCGTGGACCCAACTCGGCAAAGAGTTTGCCTACCGCAGCCTTGTCACGCAGGCGATCGAATGCCAGGCGGCGCTTTGCCACGCTGTCGGTCTTGGAGAGGGTGATCAGCGGTTCAGCCACCCGCCGTAGCTCTTTAGCCTTTGGCAGGGTCGTCTTGATCAACTCGTGATTGATCAACGACACGGTCATATTTCTGAACATGGCATTGCGGTGACTGCTGTTACGATTCAGCTGGCGTCCTGATTTGCGATGGCGCATGGTTCTAGTTCCACAAATTCAAAAGTTAAATAGGGTATGCAACAGCCTCAGTGGGTCAGTTGCTCCTCAATGTTTTCCGGCGGCCAATGCTCGAGACGCATACCAAGCGAGAGACCACGGCGGGCAAGTACGTCCTTGATCTCTGTCAGCGACTTCTTACCCAGATTCGGTGTCTTCAGCAACTCCACCTCGGTGCGCTGGATCAGGTCACCGATGAGGAAGATGTTCTCCGCCTTCAGACAGTTCGCCGAACGAACGGTTAATTCCAGATCGTCGACCGGGCGCAGCAGTATCGGATCGATCGCAGGCTCCTCGGGTTCGGAGACCGACTCTGCCGCTTCCGCTTCCAGATCGACAAATACTGAGAGCTGATCGCGCAGGATGCTGGCTGAGCGGCGAATTGCCTCCTCAGGATCGATGGTTCCATTGGTCTCCAGCTCTATCACCAGGCGATCAAGGCCTGTATTCTGCTCGACACGGGCCGCCTCCACACTGTAGGCCACTTCCCGGATCGGACTAAACAGGGCATCCACCTGCAGCATCCCTATCGGTCGCTCATCCCCGGCGCTGCCGAGGCGGACGGATGCCGGCTGGTAACCACGGCCGCGGCGTACATTCAGGGTCATGTTGATCTCACCTGACTTGGTCAGTGTGGCAATCACCAAATCCGGATTGGCGATCTCAACATCGTGATCCAGCGTGATGTCGCTGGCCAGCACCTGGCCTGGTCCCTTTTTCTGCAGCTTGAGGGTCGCGTCGTCCCGGGTGTGCATCATGATCGCAACCTGTTTCAGGTTGAGCAGCACATCGAGTACATCCTCCTGAACACCCTCTATCGTGGTGTATTCATGCAGTACATCGGAGATCTCGACCTCGGTGATCGCACTACCAGGCATGGATGAGAGAAGGATGCGCCGCAACGCATTTCCCAGGGTATGGCCAAACCCCCGCTCCAACGGTTCAAGGGTCACTTTCGCACGTGTTGCGGTGATGGGTTGAACGTTGACTATCCGGGGTTTGAGAAATTCCGTAACGCTTTCGGTCATGTATATTCCCTCGTCAAGGCTTACTTGGAGTAGAGCTCGACGACCAGTTGCTCATTAATCTCGGCGGACAAATCAGAACGGTCGGGTACGCGCTTCAGCTTGCCTTTCATTGCCTTCGGGTCAACCTCAACCCAATCGACAAAACCAAACTGGCCTTGCAGTTCAAGTGCGCCCTGAATCCTTAACTGCTTCTTTGCCTTCTCTCTGATTGAGACTTCATCCTCGGCAGTAACCTTGAACGAGGGCACATTGACAATCTTTCCGTTGACCTCTATCGCCTTGTGGCTCACGAGTTGACGTGCTTCGGCACGGGTGGAACCAAAACCCATGCGATAGACGACGTTATCAAGACGTGTCTCAAGCAGCTGCAACAGGTTTTCACCGGTCGCGCCTTTGCTCTGGGCTGCCGTTTTATAGTAGTTACGGAACTGCTTTTCCATAACACCATAGATACGGCGAACTTTCTGCTTCTCACGCAGTTGCAGGCCGTAATCCGATACCCGGCGACGGCGATCGCCCATCTGCCCAGGCACCTTCTCCATATTGCACTTGGAATCGAGTGAGCGCACGCGACTCTTCAGGAACAGGTCTGTGCCTTCCCTGCGGCTCAGCTTACATTTGGGTCCGATGTACCTTGCCATTTTTCAGTAACTCCAATAATTAGACGCGGCGCTTCTTGGGAGGACGGCAGCCATTGTGCGGTATAGGGGTGACATCAGAGATGCTGGTGATCTTGAAACCCGCGTTGTTCAGGGAACGAACGGCGGATTCACGACCGGGTCCCGGACCCTTCACATTCACATCGAGATTCTTTACCCCGTACTCCTTCACCATCTGGCCTACGCGATCAGCGGCGACCTGTGCAGCAAAGGGGGTACTCTTCCTAGAACCGCGGAATCCCGACCCACCGGCGGTTGCCCAGGCCAGTGCATTTCCCTGGCGGTCGCTTATGGTGATGATTGTGTTGTTGAAAGAGGCATGGATATGAGCGACCCCGTCGGTCACACTCTTCTTTACCTTTTTCTTACCACGGACACTAGGTTTTGCCATCTTCTGTACCTACAGATTCGTATATGATTGATTAACGCTTGATCGGACGGCGCGGACCCTTGCGGGTTCTGGCATTGGTGCGCGTGCGCTGCCCGCGCAGCGGCAGTCCGCGGCGGTGGCGAATCCCACGATTGCAACCCAGATCCATCAGACGTTTGATGTTCATGGAGACTTCGCGACGCAGGTCACCCTCTACCGTGTAGCGGGAGACGATGGAGCGAATGCTATCGACCTGCTCTTCACTCAGTTCCTGTATTTTGGTGTTCGGCTCGATACCTGCCTCTTTACAGATATCGCCGGCACGTGAGCGCCCGATACCGTAGATCGATGTCAGCGCTATGACCGTATGTTTTCGGTCTGGAATGTTGACCCCAGCAATTCGAGCCATCTCTAAAATCTCCTGAGCAAACCTCTGGCACTTCGCCGAAGGTAAACGCACAATGTTACTCTACACAACCGCCTCTAGCAAGCGGATGCAACACTAAATCTTGACCAGATCAACCCTGGCGCTGCTTGTGGCGCCCCTCTTTGCAGATCACTCTGACCACGCCATTGCGGCGCACGATCTTGCAGTTCCTGCAGATCTTTTTTACCGATGCACGCACTTTCATGTTTCAGACTCCAAATAACGAATTCTTAAGCTTTCACAGCTAGCGCAACAGTCCGGCGCCGCTACCTTTCAGGTTGGCCTTCTTCATCAGGCCCTCATATTGGTGCGACATCAGATGCGCCTGTATCTGCGCCATGAAATCCATCACCACCACCACTATGATCAACAGCGACGTACCTCCAAAGTAAAAGGGCACGTTCCAACCGACGATCAGGAATTCCGGCAGCAGGCAAACCGAGGTGATGTAGATCGCACCCCAGAAGGTCAGCTTGCTCATTACACCATCGATATACTTGGCTGTTTGTTCCCCCGGGCGTATGCCGGGAATAAACGCGCCGGAACGCTTCAGATTGTCAGCTGTCTCCCGTGAATTGAAGACCAATGCTGTATAGAAAAAACAGAAAAAGATAATCGCTGCCGCATAGGCCATTACGTAGACCGGTTCACCAGGCGACAGTTTGGCAAAAATGTCCTGGATCCAGCGGGTACCCTCCGTGTTTCCAAACCACTGCCCGAGCGTCGCCGGAAAGAGGATGATGCTCGAGGCAAAAATCGGCGGGATAACACCCGACATGTTCAGCTTCAGCGGCAGATGGCTGCTCTGCGCAGCAAGCATACGCCTGCCCTGCTGGCGCTTGGCGTAGTTGATAGTGATGCGGCGTTGCCCACGCTCCACAAAGACCACAAAGGCTGTCACTGCGATAGCGAGGACGAACAGAAACAGAATCGTCAGTGCGTTCAGCTCCCCGGTACGGGCAAGCTCCAGGGTGCCACCAATTGCGGACGGCAGACCTGCGACGATACCGGCGAAGATGATCAACGATATACCGTTACCTATGCCGCGCTCGGTGATCTGTTCTCCCAGCCACATCAGGAACATGGTACCGGTCACCAATGACACAGCAGCGGTGACGACAAAACCTACCCCCTGATGGATGACTATTGTCTCTCCCCCCACAACCTGACTCTGCAGTGCAATGGAGATACCCACCGCTTGGAATGTGGCCAGAACGACAGTGCCGTAACGGGTATATTGAGTTATCTTCCTGCGCCCGGCCTCTCCTTCCTTCTTTAGTTGTTCCAAAGAGGGGATAACCGCCGACATCAGCTGCATGATGATCGAGGCGGAGATGTAAGGCATGATACCGAGGGCAAACAGACTGGCACGTTCAAGGGCGCCACCGGAGAACATATTGAACATATCCAGGATCGATCCCTGGGCCTGCTCAAAGAGTGCCGCAAGTGCAACCGGGTTTACTCCGGGTACCGGAATGAAGGTACCGATGCGGAACACCAACAGTGCACCGGCAACAAACAACAGCCGTTGACGTAGTTCCGTCAAGCGGCCCATGCTGCCAAGTGCGCCCATCATTGGTGATCCCTGGGTGGCCATGATCTATTCTACCTTGCCACCAGCCGCTTCGATTGCAGCCTTAGCACCCTTGGTTGCGCCTATACCCTTCACGGTTACCGCGCGCTCGATTGTTCCGGATGCGAATATCTTCGCCCGTTTGATCCCACGGGAGACTATATTGGCCTTTTTCAGGGCCTCCAGATCGATGGTGTCACCTTCGATCTTTGCCAGTTCACCAAGCCGTACTTCTGCTGTCGTCAGTGAGACACGAGAGCTGAAACCCACTTTCGGCAAACGCCTCTGCAAGGGCATCTGGCCACCCTCGAATCCGACCTTGTGATAGCCGCCGGAACGGGACTTCTGCCCCTTGTGACCACGCCCACAGGTCTTACCAAGACCGCTGCCGATCCCGCGTCCCACGCGTTTGCGATCGCTCTTGCTGCCTGCAGCAGGTTGTAGTGTATTCAAGCGCATCTTTAAGCCTCCACAACCTTAACCATGTAGTTGACCTTGTTCACCATGCCACGCGTCGCCGGGGTATCCTCGACTTCGACGACCTGATGCATTCGTCGCAGGCCCAAACCGGCTACGCACGCCTTATGACTGGCCAATCTGCCATTCGTGCTGCGTACCAGGGTCACCTGCATCATTTTCTTCTTAGCCATGATCTACCCCAGGATATCCTCGACGCTCTTACCGCGCTTGAGGGCAACGGACTCGGCGTCTGTCATCTCATTCAAGCCATTGATGGTGGCTCGCACCACATTCATGGGATTGTTTGTCCCGATGCACTTGGCGAGTACATTTTGCACCCCAAGCACCTCAAATACGGCGCGCATCGCACCGCCGGCGATGATGCCGGTACCGTCGGACGCGGGCTGCATATGCACCTTGGCGGCGCCGTGTCTGCCGGTCACCGGGTACTGCAGGGTTGTGCCGTTAAGCCGGACCGAAACCATGTTTTTACGCGCAGTCTCCATGGCCTTCTGGATCGCCACCGGAACCTCGCGGGCCTTACCGGTACCGAAACCGACACGCCCCTTGCCGTCACCGACAACAGTGAGTGCGGAGAAGCCGAACTGACGGCCACCCTTAACCACCTTCGCCACCCGGTTAACATTGACCAGCTTTTCAAGAAGCTCGTCGCCCTCAGGCTTTGCATTGAAATTCGCCATAATCCTGAACCCTTAAAATTGGAGACCGGCTTCGCGCGCCGCATCAGCTAGCGCCTTTACCCGCCCATGGTATCTAAATCCGGAGCGGTCGAAGGCCACACTCTCTACACCGGCAGACTTTGCCCGCTCAGCGATATGTTTGCCGACAACCTTTGCCGCATCGACGTTACCGCTGGCACCACTGATTTCGCCGCGAATGTTTTTGTCGAGGGTCGAGGCACTCGCCAGGACGCTGCCACCATCCGGACTGATCACCTGGGCATAAATATGTCGAGGTGTACGATGAATAGAGAGACGATAGGCACCCAGCTCGCGGATCTTGGCCCGAGTTCGACGTCCACGACGTATGCGTGATATTTTCTTTTCCATCGTTCTACCCTATTTCTTCTTGGCTTCTTTACGTGCGACATACTCATCGACGTAGCGCACGCCCTTGCCCTTATAGGGCTCTGGCGGACGGAAGGCGCGGATCTCCGCAGCCACCTGGCCGACTCGCTGCTTGTCGCTTCCGCTGACCACGATCTCCGTGGCCGAAGGGGTCGCTATGCTGATACCTTCAGGCACCGGATAATCGATCGGATGCGAGAAACCTAGATTGAGATTGAGGGACTTACCGCCCGCTTGCGCGCGATAACCCACACCAACCAACTGTAATTTCTTCTCAAAACCCTGAGTGACCCCGGTCACCATATTGTTGACCAGCGCCCGCATGGTTCCCGCCATGGCCCAGGATGACTTGTCCTCGCTCCGAGGCGACACCTTGAGACTGCTATCCTCTTCGGCGACTTCCACATCAGGATGCACTTCCATCGCCATTTCACCCTTGGGTCCTTTGACGCTCAGTGTCTGGTCACTCTTCTTGACCGTGACCCCGGAGGGCAGTGAAATCGGGCTTTTAGCTACACGTGACATCTCAACACCCCCTTAAGCGACGTAGGCGATGACTTCACCGCCCTGGCCGACCTCTCGGGCGGCACGGTCGGTCATCACACCTTTGGAAGTGGAGATAATCGCTACACCAAGACCACCGCGTACCTTGGGCAGTTCATTCTTGCCCTTGTATACACGCAGACCCGGGCGGCTGACACGCTTGATCATATCGATGACAGGACGCCCCTGAAAATAACGAAGCTCGATCACCAGAGTCGGTTTCACGGTTTCGCTGTTGATTGAGACTTCCTGAAGAAAACCCTCTTGTTTCAGAAGGTTAGCGATTGAGTGCTTCAGTTTGGAGGAGGGCAGCTCTACTGTAGTCTTCTTGGCTGCCTGGCCATTGCGAATACGTGTAAGCATATCCGCGATGGGATCTGACATACTCATGATGAGCTCCTGTGGTCAGTCCGCCTTTGTGGCGCGATACCGAAAATGTAAAACAGACGGGCCAGCCACTGACCCGAGTAAAGGCGCAAAATTATACGCCTACCAACTTGCTTTAACAAGGCCTGGAACATCGCCGCGCATTGCCGCTTCGCGCAGCTTGTTACGGCAGAGACCGAACTTGCGATAGACACCGTGGGGCCGTCCCGTCACCCGGCAGCGGTTCTGCTTGCGCGAGGGACTCGCGTCCCGAGGCAGTTTCTGCAGTTTCGCGGTTGCCTCTTCGATCTGCTCGAATGTACTGTTGGGGTTTTTGATCACCGCCTTCAGAGCACTACGCTTGGCAGCATATTGGGAGGCGATACGGGCACGCTTCTTTTCGCGTGCGATCATGCTCTTTTTTGCCATGTTTGAACTCAGTTCTTAAAAGGAAATTTAAAGGCTTCCAGCAACGCGCGACCCTCTTCATCGGTCTGAGCCGTGGTGGTAATGGTGATATCCAAGCCACGGATAGCGTCGATCTTGTCATAATCGATCTCTGGAAACATGATTTGCTCTTTAACACCCATGGAGTAGTTGCCACGGCCGTCAAATGATTTGCTGTTGAGACCGCGAAAATCGCGGATACGGGGTATCGCGATATTGATCAGGCGATCGAGGAACTCATACATCTGCTCACGACGCAGGGTCACCTTGCAACCGATCGGCCATCCTTCACGGACCTTGAAACCTGCGATCGATTTGCGGGCATGGGTGATGATTGCTTTTTGACCGGCAATCTTTTCCATGTCGCCAACCGCATTCTCCAGGACCTTTTTATCACCAATGGCCTCGCCAACACCCATATTGAGGGTGATCTTGGTGATCTTGGGAACCTGCATGATGCTGCTGAACTGGAACTTGTCCATCAACTCCTGGACAACGTTCTCTTTATAGTGTTGCTGTAATCTTGCCATGTCTGATCACGCCTCAGATGTCGACGACTTCTTGATTCGATTTGAATACCCGAACCTTTTTGCCGTCTTCAAGAATCTTAAATCCAACCCGATCCGCCTTATCGGTCACCGGGTTGTAGAGTGCCACGTTGGAGATGTGCAGAGGCATCTCCTTGTCCAGGATACCGCCGGGTTCACCCTTATTCGGATTGGGCTTGGTATGCTTTTTCGCCATGTTGACGTTTTCCACAACCAAGCGGTCATCCTGTAGCATTCTGACTACGGTGCCACGCTTGCCTTTGTCCTTGCCGCTGATGACGATGACTTCGTCACCCTTTTTAATCTTGTTTGCCATGGTGCCGCCTCACAAAACTTCTGGTGCGAGCGAAATAATCTTCATGAAACGCTCACTCCTCAACTCACGGGTTACTGGACCGAAGATACGAGTACCAATCGGTTGCAATGCATTATTCAAGAGCACCGCGGCATTGGTATCGAAACGGATCACCGAGCCGTCGGGACGACGAACACCCTTTTTTGTTCTGACTACAACGGCGTTGTAAACATCACCCTTTTTTACTTTGCCCCGGGGTATTGCATCTTTGACACTGACTTTCACAATGTCTCCGATCCCGGCATAGCGGCGATGAGAACCACCGAGCACCTTTATGCACTGAACCCGCTTTGCGCCACTGTTATCAGCAACATTGAGGTTGGTCTGCATCTGAATCATGGTATTGCCCTAATTCCAAATATTTAAGATTGGATACACGCCGAGAACAGATCTCAGTTGGCACGATCCAGCACTTTTACCAAACGCCAGGTCTTGGTTTTCGACAGCGGACGGCACTGTTCCACCATTACGGTATCGCCTTTCTGACACTCATTTGCTTCGTCATGAGCATGTACCTTTGTCGAACGACGCATGAATTTTCCATAGACAGGGTGCTTTACGCGTCGCTCGACGGATACGGTTATCGATTTATCCATCGCGCTGCTCACGACCTGTCCAACCAATGTACGGTTCGTTGCCTGCTGTTCACTCATGATGCATTACTCGACTTCTGTTCATTCATAAGAGTCTTGACCCGTGCGATATCCTTGCGAACTTGCTTCATCTGCGAAGGCTTGGCCAACTGGCCGGTACCCCGTTGCATACGCAGGTTAAACTGCTCTTTCAGCAACTCTTCAAGGGTGGTTGCCAACTCTTGCTGAGATTTTTCTCTTAACTCTGATGCTTTCATCACATTACCGTCCGCTTCACAAAAGTGGTCGAAACAGGCAACTTGGCGGAAGCAAGCGCAAACGCTTCGCGCGCCAGTTCTTCGGAGATCCCTTCGATCTCATAAAGCATCCGGCCCGGTTGAATCTGGGCGACCCAATATTCAACATTACCCTTACCCTTACCCTGGCGAACTTCCAAAGGTTTTTTGGTGATCGGCTTGTCCGGAAAGATTCGTATCCATATCTTTCCACCACGCTTTACATGGCGGGTGATGGCACGACGTGCAGATTCAATCTGCCTCGCGGTGATACGACCACGACCGGTGGATTTCAAACCATATTCACCAAAGGAGACATCGCTGCCCTTGAAGGCCAATCCGCGATTGCGTCCTTTGTGCTGTTTGCGAAATTTTGTCCGTTTTGGTTGCAGCATGGCTTAGGACCTCTTACCTGTTGAGGCCGGTTTTGTTTCGACTTCAACCTCTTCATTGTCACCATAGACTTCGCCCTTGAAGACCCATACCTTGACACCGATGATGCCGTAGGTCGTATTCGCTTCCGCAAAACCATAGTCGATATCCGCACGCAGCGTATGCAGCGGCACCCGGCCTTCGCGATACCACTCGGAACGGGCGATTTCAGCACCGTTGAGACGTCCACCGATGTTGACCTTGATACCCTCGGCGCCCAGGCGCATGGCGTTCTGCACCGAACGTTTCATAGCACGCCGGAACATCACACGTCTTTCCAACTGCTGGGCGATACTCTCGGCGACCAGCTGGGCATCGAGTTCCGGCTTGCGGATCTCTTCGATACTCATATGCACCGGAATTCCCATCATTGCGGAAACCTCTGCCCTCAAGGCATCGATATCTTCGCCCTTCTTGCCAATTACCAACCCCGGCCGAGCGGTGTGAACGGTAATGTGCGCATTGTTCGCCGGGCGATCGATCTGAATCCGGCTGACTGACGCCTGAGACAGCTTCTTCTTCAGGAACTCCCTGACTTCGAGATCGTTGTTCAGCAGGTCTGCGTATTGCTTGGAATCCGCATACCACTTGGAGGTCCAATCTTTTACGATGCCAAGACGAATCCCGGTTGGATGTACTTTTTGACCCATTTCGGCCTCTCTTGCCTGTTACTTTTCCGCCACAGTCACGTTGATGTGACTGGTACGCTTGAGAATCCTGGTTGCACGCCCCTTGGCGCGTGCGCGAATGCGTTTCATGGTCGGCCCCTCATCGACAGTGACAGCAGAGACCTTCAACTCATCGATATCGGCGCCATCATTATGCTCAGCATTGGCAATCGCCGACTCAAGCACCTTTTTCACCAAGCCGGCACCCTTCTTCTTGCTGAATGAGAGAAGATTCAGCGCCTGCTCGACGGGTAGGCCGCGAATCTGATCGGCAATCAGACGCCCCTTCTGCGCGGAAATCCTGGCGTGACGCAATTTAGCTGTTGTCTGCATCATCACTACCTCTACTTGGACTTCTTATCTGCGGCATGACCGCGATAGGTGCGGGTCAGAGCAAACTCACCCAACTTATGTCCAACCATATTCTCGGATACCAGCACCGGAACATGCTGTTTACCATTGTGCACAGCGATGGTCAGTCCAACCATCTCCGGTGCAACGACCGATCTGCGAGACCAGGTCTTGATGGGACGTTTGTTGTTCTGGGCTACCGCCTCTTCCACCTTTTTCATCAAATGGTGGTCGATGAATGGGCCTTTTCTGATTGAACGTGGCACGACTCTAACCCCTAATCAATTATTTACGGTTTCTACGGCGCACAATCATCTTGTTTGTGCGTTTGTTGGTACGTGTCTTGTACCCTTTGGTCGGCACGCCCCAGGGCGATACCGGATGGCGTCCACCCGAGGTACGGCCTTCGCCACCGCCGTGGGGGTGATCAACCGGGTTCATGGCAACGCCGCGTACAGTGGGACGTATACCTTTCCAGCGTTTCGCCCCAGCCTTGCCGAGAGAGCGCAGGGTATGCTCGGAATTGGAGACCTCGCCAATCACAGCGCGGCAGTCCGCAGGTATCTTGCGCATCTCACCGGAGCGCAGACGCAGGGTGGCATATTCACCTTCCCGCGCCACCAGTTGTACCGAGGCACCCGCAGAGCGCGCGATCTGAGCGCCTTTACCAGGCTTCATTTCAATGCAGTGGACCACCGAGCCAAGCGGTATATTTCTCAACGGCAGGCAGTTACCGACTTTGATAGCTGCACCCGATCCCGCTTCGATCTGATCACCCACATGCAGGTTGTTTGGTGCAATGATGTAGGCACGCTCACCATCCGCGTAACGGATCAGTGCGATGAAGGCGGTCCGGTTCGGATCATATTCAATCCGCTCAACGGTCGCCGGTATACCCTCTTTATTACGCTTGAAGTCGATGATGCGATAACGCTGCTTGTGTCCACCACCGCGATGACGGGTGGTGATACGGCCGTTGTTGTTGCGGCCACCACTCTTGCTCTTCTTCGCCAGCAATGGACCATAAGGTGCACCCTTATGGAGCTCATCATTGACAACCTTGACCACAAATCTGCGGCCTGCGGATGTCGGTTTTGCTTTAACGACTGCCATTATCCAAATCCTGTCTTAAGTGTTCACGACTTAGGTGTTCACGCACCGGCCGCGAAATCGATATCGTTACCGGGCTTGAGGCGAACATACGCCTTTTTCCAGTCCGCACGCTTGCCCAGTACCTGACCGAAGCGCTTCTGCTTGCCTTTACAATTCACTACCTGCACCCGCTCGACCTCGACCTCGAACAGTTTCTCAACCGCCTTGGCGATCTCGCGCTTGGTGGCATCAGTTGCGACACGGAAGGTGTACTGCTGGTTGCTGTCGGCAATCACGCTGCTCTTCTCTGAGACCACGGGGCTCAGAAGAACCTTCATCAGACGCTCGTTATTCATGCCAGTCGCTCCTCGAGTTTCTTTACCGCGCCTTCGGTTACCAACACCTTCTCATAGGCCACCAGGCTGACTGGGTCGATCTCATCGATATCCCGCACGTCAACACCATAGAGGTTGCGTGATGCCAGATAGAGGTTCTCATCCGGGTTCGGGGTTACGATCAGTACGTCACTGAGCTCCATCCCTTTCAGCTTCTCAACCAGCTCCTTGGTCTTGGGCTGGGATACGCTGAACTCATCGACCACTACCAGTCTCTCCTGCCGATTCAGCTCAGAGAGGATCGAACGGATCGCACCGCGGTACATTTTACGGTTGATCTTCTGCGCAAAGTTACGTGGGCTTGCCGCAAAATTGACACCGCCACCGCGCCATATAGGGCTGCGACTGGTACCTGCACGCGCCCGGCCTGTACCCTTTTGACGAAAAGGCTTGGCACCGCCACCAGCGACCGCAGAGCGGTTCTTCTGCGCCTTGGTTCCAGCCCTCGCGCCAGACATGTAGGCGGATACCACCTGATGCACCAGCGACTGCTTGAATTCCGCACCAAAGACCTCATCAGAGACCTTGAGGGGTTGCGCACCTACGGCTGTTTGTACATTGAGTTCCATAAGACTCACCCTTTGTTCTTCATCTTCACAGCAGGTGTGACGATAAGGTCACCACCTCTGGAGCCAGGTACTGAACCTTTGATCAACAACAGATTCCGCTCTGCATCGACACGCACCACTTCCAGATTCTGTTGACAACGCTGTACGGCACCCATCTGTCCCGCCATCTTTTTACCTTTGAATACGCGACCGGGGGTTTGACACTGACCGATGGAACCGGGGGCACGATGGGACAGGGAGTTGCCATGGGTTGCATCCTGGGTGCGAAAGTTGTGGCGTTTGACGCCACCCTGGTAGCCCTTACCCTGGGAACGTCCGCGCACATCGACGATCTGTCCGGCCTCGAAACGGTCGGCCTTGATTTCGCTGCCTACCTCGATGCCTTCCATATCGGACTCCTCAGCCCGGAACTCCCATACTGCGCGTCCAGCCTCAACCCCCGCTTTTGCAAAGTGGCCTGAAGCGGGTTTGCTCACACGGGAGCTCTTGCTGCTGCCTGTGGTGACCTGAATAGCCAGGTAACCATCTGTCTCGTCACTCTTCAGCTGGGTGACCCGGTTGGGCTCAACCTCAATCACCGTGACCGGGATCGACTCCCCCTGTTCGGTGAATACCCGGGTCATTCCCGCTTTGCGTCCAACTACTCCAATCGCCATCGTAGTTAACCTCAGTTCAGTTTGATCTGCACGTCGACGCCGGCAGCCAGATCGAGCTTCATCAACGCATCCACGGTCTTATCGGTCGGCTCGACGATATCGAGCAGACGCTTGTGGGTGCGGATCTCATATTGATCCCGCGCATCCTTGTTGACATGCGGTGAGATCAAAATGGTGTAGCGCTCATTCTTTGTCGGCAGTGGAATTGGACCGCGTACATGAGCGCCGGTGCGCTTGGCGGTTTCCACTATCTCACGGGCAGATTGATCAATCAGTCGATGATCAAATGCCTTCAGACGAATTCGTATTCTCTGGTTTGCCATTATCAGTTACTCGATAATCTTGGATACCACACCGGCACCCACGGTCCGGCCGCCTTCGCGAATCGCAAAGCGCAGGCCCTCTTCCATCGCGATCGGCGCGA
>JBEVVR010000052.1:0-212607 GCA_040507035.1 Candidatus Thiodiazotropha sp. | reverse complement strand
GCGTTAAGCGACCAAATAATCATGTCCAATGAATCAATTGTCAGGCGTATGTATGAAGTTTGCGATAAATATGAAAGCGGTCAACTATCAATTACAGAGTTGGGTGCAAATATTTGCGCCCATGGATCTGGGCTTGAAAGCATAGGTAAAAGATTAGAAGAATATTTAATTACTTTTGATGGTAGGTGTGAGGAAATAGCCATGGATAATATTCCTAAATATCAGCGTAAAAAAGCTATGGTATTAATCCGAGAGTTAAAAGAAATCCTTGCATCAGATTACTCTAAAATACCTGAGTTATGAGTAATTCCCTAACAAGAAAATCATGTCGCTCACTATCGTTCGCTGTGACGCTGTCGCTCCAGCCCCCCCCCATATTTAGACGTTATGCTCTTAAATTTATGTATATCAAGCCAAAAACCAGAAACCAAATAATTGCGTTATCATTAATCGCATTGGCAGTTACTGTTTTAGCGATTTATGTGTTCGCCAGCTCAGGTTTCTGCTACGAAAGACACAATGGCTTGTACTGTTATCAAGGTGCAAGTCTAAAATTCGTTGGTGCTGGTTTAGTTTTTTTCTAGCCTTGCAATATTGGTGCACTTGGCCGAGCTTCGTGCAAATCGTACAATTGAAGTTCTACGCAATAGTTTATCTTTAGCAGTATTTTGTGTTGGCATCATAATGTTTGGTATTGCTGTTTTTATGGCGGGACCAAATGCATAACACTCACATCCAACCGACCAAAAAAAGCGCCGCTGTGCTTCAAGTTTTCTCACCACTAACCCAAAACGTTAAACGTAAAAGAAAGTGAATATAAGAGCAAAAAAACCACATATCATCGCTACTGAAATTATTATTTATATTGCTTTACCAGTGCTTGCGATAATAGGTCTTATGTGGGCACATCCGACAACGTCTTGTGACGAAACATCGGAAGCCGTAATTTATGGACAAGGTATCAGTAAAGAACAATTAGAAACATTACACAAAAATCTTTCGTTACTTGCCCTGAAAGGCAAAAAAACAAATGGCTGGGTCAAACATCACAACTCAGAAATTGCCAGAGCTATTGAATCAATAAATTATAAACGAATTGACATGTATAGCGATTTTGCTTTCATTGAACTAGAACACTGTCGTGATCATGGTGTTCTTCTAAGGCTAGAAGGACTAGGTCGCGAAAAGGCGGGGCAAAAAATCATTATTAGTTGGGGAGAAGGGCTCAAGAGTGGTAGTAAAATACTATGGGAACTATAGATCGCCTAAACAAACTCTTGCGGAAAACCAACGCGATGATCTTACACCACTTTAGTTGACGTACTTTTTACCTCAATGGACTTCCTACGGTACGGTAGACACTTCCGAGCTATGATATGCGCAGATGATGAGGCATACGATGATTGCCTTTTAATACATCTAAAAGGCGCGAAGCATGATCCTGCTGCAAACATGATCAAGCAGGCATGTAACGGGCTCTATAAACAACCCGGCATTCTGCAGGAGGATGACGCCTGTTTTTGAGTTGTCTGTTGGAGCACCTGGTGGGGGTCGAGAGTGTACAGGCCTTACAGGTTACTCACATATTACCGATCGATTGCTTGTGGGTGGCGGGATTCTGCACCACACCGGCTACTCCAAGGGCATGTAACCACAGCCGCATATTAATGGATGATGCCATCTTGGCCTGGTCTATTTCAGCCTCACTCCAACCGGCGAGGTTGAGGCGCAGGTAATCCGGCAGCTTATCCTGGGGTTGTTTGAAACTCTGTCTGATGAAGGCCCTGAGGGAGGACCGGTCGTTGCTATCGAGCCGGGTCCATTGTTGCTCCATGCCTCTCCACAAAGCAGCCGCACCACTGGCAAGTTCGGGAATTCGCCCTCCCTGATCAAGCTTCTGTTTCATGGCACTCGTCGCCTGTTTCAATTCCTGGCTCGTGGCCGGGCCGATCTCGCTGGGTATCAACGCTGTCTGTCCGAAATGGAAGATCCGTATCAGCGCCTGAAGATCGGCCCGGGTAACCAAACGCCCGGCCTGTTTGTCGACAGCCACTACCGGATCGACCTCAAGCAGCAGTCTGCCGATGGTGCTTTGCGCTGCTCCGCCGAGAACAATGTTCTGAACTACAGTATGACGAATATGGAGATCCCTCGGCGAGCCGGCCTGATCGCGCATTACCACGGTTGCCTGTTGCACCATGTTGAGTTGTTCCTCGGGGTCCGGGCTCGGCTTGCCATCATCTTCCGCCACGATCTGTCGCCACTCATTATCGGACAGTGGACGTTTGAGAAACTGACTCAGGAACGCCTTGACAGCAATCTCCTCATCTCCAGTGGCGGCGGTGGCCGATGCTTGGATAAGGAGAGAGAGACAGACAAAGAAAAGGATTGGCAGTTTCAATAAGGCATCCTCATCATAAATCAGCGATCTCACGAAATAATTTTGGCAGTTGGTCAGGCCGAGTCTGGAGCCGGGTTGTTTGACTCGTCTCGTTTCACCCTCTCCCAAGCAGTGTCAAGTTGCTGCAGCGAAAGTTCATTCAAACTATTGGTCCCCTGTTCATGGATTAGGTTCTCCATGGCGCGAAATCGACGTTCAAATTTAGCGTTGGCGCGACTCAACGACTGTTCCGCATCCAATCCTAACAGGCGTATGAGGTTGACCATGGAAAACAACAGGTCACCGAGTTCATCCTGCAGGCGATCCTTGTCGGCCTGGCCCATCTCATCGCGTACTTCTTCGAGTTCTTCATTGACCTTATTCAAGGCGCCTTGGGCATCAGGCCAATCAAAGCCCACCCGCGCGGCACGTTTTTGCAGCTTTTCCGCCCTTGATAATGCTGGTAGGGCGCGGGCAACTCCGTCCATGTGGCTCGTTGGTCCCGACGCTTTTTTGCCTTGTGCCCGTTCTTCGGCCTTCTTTTGTTCCCAGGCATGGCGTAGCTCCTCTTCGTTTTCATAGTGAGCATCTGAGAAGACATGGGGGTGACGGCGGACCATCTTGTCGCATAGTCCACTCGCCACGTCGTTGAAATCGAAATGACCCTCTTCCTTCGCAATCTGACAGTAAAAGACGATCTGGAACAGCAGGTCGCCAAGTTCGTCACGCAGTTCAGTCATCTCTCCCCGCTGGATGCTGTCTGCGACTTCATATGCCTCCTCCAGGGTGTAAGGGACAATCGTACTGTAGCTCTGGGCCAGGTCCCAGGGACAACCTGAAGCGGGATCTCGCAGTTGCGCCATGATGTCGAGAAGTCGTCGCATCGCTTGCATTAAGTGATATCTCCGAATGATTCGAGGTTTGTTAGTGTACACATTTCAAGAAAAATGGGTCAGAGAGAAATGGTATTTACTTGAGCAGCATTTGGTGGGGCCCTGCCCCACCAATACAGCTTGCTAACTGCAGCGAATTCTCGTACCGCCATTTGGGTCAAAGAGCATATATTTTTAATTATTAGCGTTATTTGTTCTCTGCACCCGGTTGTCCGGTTCTGTCGGTTTTGCGACATCCCGGGCGGCGCCATTTGTAGCAAGCAGCACGATAATCCCGGTTTAACCCTTGCCAAGTCCGCTAAAATCAGTTGCTTGGGATGGCGGTACGATATTTGCTCAAGGGGTGCTATGCGAACAGAAGAGGCAGACAATTTTGTTTAATCCCGATCTATATCAAGCTACCGATGCGATGAATTTTTCCGTCAATGACGGGACGGTGGAGTCAGCTTTCGGTCCCTATATCCCCGCGATGATGGACTGCATCAGTTGTGGTGTCTGTAACGCATCTTGTCCAACCTATAAGGTAAAGCCGGAAGAGCAATTTGGCCCGCGTGGTCGGATTCGAATGATCGAACGGGTGCTTAGAAAACAAGATTCGCTCAATCAGCAAGAGCTTGAGGCCTTCCATGCCTGCACCCTATGCCGGGCTTGCGAAACCGTCTGCCCTTCCAGGATGGCCTATGGCGAGCTCTATCTTCAGGCCTTGCATGCGATGGATCGAGGGGTTCATCGGAATCGAGCGGTCAAGCTGATGCTCAAGCTGACGAATGCGGGTCGGGTCACTCAGCGACTGTTCAATCTGTTAATCCGAATCTACCAGGGGAGCGGGCTGCAGCGGGTGCTCCGCTGGCTGCCCTTTTCACCCTTTCCGGCTGACATCAAAGTGTTGGAGAGCCTGCTGCCCGTGCCCCATGTGGCAACGGCCATTGCCGATTACAGTCCACCGAAGACGGCTGTTTGTCAGGGTGAAGTGGGCCTGTTCATTGGCTGCATCGCAAAGATCTTTGATCTGCAGACGCATCAAGCGACAATCAGTCTGTTGACCCGATTGGGCTATGGGGTGCATGTGATAGCAGATCAAACCTGCTGCGGTGCGACCCATGCGCACAACGGTGATCTGGAAAGTGCCAGGCGCTGCGCGCGGAAGAACCTGGACGCCTTTGGCAAACACCGGTTTGATGCGGTTATCTACAATTCGAGTGGGTGCGGCGCCTTCTTCAGCGAGTATCCTAAGCTACTGGATGCGGACCCCAGTGCAGAGCAATCCCCGACCATGATTCTGGCGACCGATATCCTCGACTTTCTCGTTGCTTTGGAATGGCCCGGCGAGGTTGAGTTTCGAGCGCTTAATACCAAGGTGGCGGTACATGAACCCTGTAGTCAGCGCAATCAGACAAAGAATGCAGAGTCGATTTATGGGTTGCTGGAGAAGATACCCGAATTGGAGATTTTGCCACTTCCTGAGAATGGGATCTGCTGTGGGGCAGGTGGAACAAAGATGCTGACCCATCCCGAGCTGGCGGTGCCGTTGAGAGACGAAAAAGTGGCAGCGTTATTGCGGGCTGATGCCGATATTTTGATTAGCAGCAACCTGAGCTGTGCACTGCATCTGGCGAGTGGAATTCGTCAGCAGGGCCGTGACATCGAAGTGATGCATCCGCTGCGATTACTTGCGCAACAGCTGATATGAGGTCAAGTACAAACAGAGTGGAAGCTGACTCGAAACTCAACCCCTGGCTCTACATTGACCACATCGACAGTTCCATCCATGGCGGTGGTCAATTGGCTTACCAATGACAAGCCGATTCCGGTGCCTACCGTCTCGCGGGTGAGTTCGTTTTCAGATCTGTAGAAGAGGTTAAAGATTTTTTTCATCTGATCCTTTGCTATCCCGGGTCCATGGTCACGCACCTTGAAGATCAGGGTGCCATCCTGTCCCCCCTGACATGTGATGTCTATCGCTTTTTTCTCTGCCTTGGCGGAAAACTTGATCGCGTTGTCCACCAGGTTGATGATGATCTGGGTGAAGTAGTCGGGATCGATCTGGAGGGTAGAGGATTGGTAATCGCTTGCGCAGTTGAGACTGAGCTCAAACCCGGCACGGCTCACCTGTGACGCTATCTTGGAGCCAATCATATCCATCAGTTCACCTGCAGACACTGACTTGAGTTGAATCTGCAATCCGTTACGAGTCATGCGCGCCAGCTGTAAAACATTATTGATCAGCCGCGTCAAACGCTCACTCTCATCCTGTATATAGTCGTAGTATTCGTGCTTTTTATCTTCAGTCACCCAGCCCTGGCTTAGCATTTCGCCATACATGCGGATTGAGGTGAGGGGTGTTTTCAGCTCATGGCTCACCGCTGACACGAAGTCCTGCTGTTGGGCGAGCAGGTTGATCTGGCCCAATCCCAAACGGTATATCGCATAGAAACCGACACTGAGCAGTAGAAAGAGAATGATTGTAATCCATGCGATGACTGAGCCTCCCGGGCCTGCGGGTAGATGCTGAATGGTGAATATCAGATCCAGATCGTCAAGCGGAGAAGTGAGTCGGGTTTGGTATAGAAGGGCGCCGCGCAACTCCTCGCTACCCGGTTGATATCGGTTGCCCTTGGCCGTAGTAAGCGCTGTGAGTAGATTGCCTTGGTAGGCAATGATTAGATCGCTCATCTGTGCCAGGCTTGTCTCCAGGAAGCTGGATTTGATGATACCGCTGAAAAAGGCGCTTTGATCGATCAAGGCCCCCTGTATAGTTCGTTTATTGTCTCGCCATACCTTTCTGAAAAGTACGATGTGGCCACTGTCCAGCAGGCTCATTTCAAAGGGGTCGATTTCGCTTTCGAAAGTCCGAATCCGAAATTGAGGCGATGGTATCTCCGCTGGTGCAGCCGAGGATGCTGCTTGGGGTGAAGGCGATTCCGACTCGGGTAACAGGCTACGCTCCTTGCGCGGGGCACGTTTTTCCAGTTTGCCGCGCTTGTTTGAGAGTGTCTGTTGTTGTGGCTTTCCTGCGGCCTCGAAGCTGCTGTCCAATTGCAGATCCTCCACGCGACCCATGATCTTGGAGTTGGGTAGGGACCTGGATAGTTTATTGGTTCTCTGCTCGGAAAGGCGGTCAAAGGCTGCCTGGCTTGAGCTGGTTGCCTCTTCAATTTCTAATCCACTAAGCGTCTCCCTGTCTTCGTTGCTTGTCTGGCGATCACGTCTATAGCTTGATTCTTCGCTTGATGAGAATAGGCTACCACTGCCCTCACTGAGGGGGAGCTCTTCCGGGGCAGCTAGTTTGTGTCCCAGTTGTTGTTTTTTGTCATCACGTTGTTCACTACGTAGCAGACGATTCTTGCTAAGTATCCCGCGTACCCGATTGGCCAGCTCTTCTCGTTGTGTCAGCTCATCGGCCTTGATGCCATATTCTGCGGCAGCAAGGGTTGTGTCGGGGAGTAGTGGGGTTTTGAACAGACCCTCGCTGTCCACCTGAAAATAGCCGATCAACCCGGGGATTGGTGAACGTACGGGAAAGTTCGATAATGCAGAGCGTTGAATGAAGTTGCTTTTCGAATCGCCGGCAACGACGAGAAAGTTATAGTCGACGAACGCCCGATGCTCCTCCTCATCGATGAGCTGGGCATACCGTTTGTCGACACGTGTTGCCAGCTCCTCCGCCAGTACACGATGGCGATGAAAGGCCTCGTATTTAAGTTGATCGTAGGCTTGATAGACCAGCAGGCCGCTGGGTATGGCAAGGGCAAAGAAAAAGAGTATTAGCCAGCGACGCAGCTGTTGTTTGCTTAGGCTTTTTAGGGCGGAAACTGCCACTTCAGTCAACCAGCAATCGGTAGCCCGCTCCACGCACCGTGGTGAGGAATTGCGGGTCAGCGGTGTTGGGCTCTATCTTACGCCGTAGTTTGGCGATATGTATATCCACCGTACGGGTTTCGATATCCGCGTTTTTTGCATAGCCCCAGACTTTGTTGAGCAATTCCTCACGAGGTACAGGGCGTTGCCGATGCTGGTAGAGATATTCGATTATCTCCATCTCTCTTCGGGTAAAGGTGAGGGGTTGACCCTGGCGCTCGCCGCAAAGGTTGCGAATATCGATCTCCACCACATCACCTAAGTTGATGTGGTGCTGGCCGCTATCACTGTTTTTGGAGCGTCGCAGTACTGCTTGTACGCGAAGTACCAACTGGGCCACCGAAAATGGCTTCGCCACATAATCGTCAGCACCCAGGGTTAATCCCTGGACAATGTCCTCATCGCTGGTCTTGGCGGTCAGCATGATGATGGGTTGATCCTTGTCCTGTTCCCGTACCTGGTTACAGATATCGAAGCCGTTCATTCCAGGTAGCATTACATCGAGCAGGATCATGTCAAATGTGCCGCTCAAAGCCTTGTGTAATCCAATCGGGCCCTGCGCCGCGCTGTCGACCTCGAAACCGTGATAGACGAAGACATCGACCAGGCCGGCGCGAATCGCCTCTTCATCTTCAACGATTAGGATACGTGGTTTTTGGCTCATGCTGATATGCCCATTACTCTTGAGGCTGTAATAAAAAACAAACTGCAAATTTTCGTCTACGTTTGATAGTCCGCAAATGAACGCGAATAAACGCCAATCTCAAAGGCAGACAAAACACTATGGCTCCATTGATAGCCTAACAAGATTTTGTGCTGGTTATGTAAATTCTATGTAAATCTGCGATCCACAGTTTTACCTAAATCTGTCTACTCGCCACGACGATCCCTTCTTAGACTCTGTCATAGAGATTCAGTCAGTAAGGAGAACGTTATGGCACTAATTACACGAGTATCCCGGTTGTTCCGAGCCGATGTCAATGCGGTTCTCGATCGCATGGAAGAGCCTCAGATTCTGCTCAATCAGGCGGTGCGCGAGATGGAGGAGGATTTGGCCGGGGATGAACGGCGGTATAAGGCGATTGGGTTGGATATCAAACAGCTTGAATCTCGCCAAGCCGATCTTGAACAGCGGCTCAAGCCGGTAAACGAAGAGCTGGACCTATGCTTCGATAGCGGTAATGAGGTATTGGCCCGCAATCTGTTGAGACGCAAGTTGGAGTCGCAACGCTACGCTGAATTTCTGCAGCAAAGGGAGCAGCAGCAACGCGAGGCATATCAAGCCCTCGGCAAGCGTATCGATGAGAACAGATCCCGACTCGAGTCGATGCGGCAGAAGGCGGAGTTGCTCGCAGGCCAGGAAAACGCGGAGACACAGCAAGGAACCTGGAGCGAGACCGATTTTATGCATCGCTTCGCGGTCACTGAGGATGACATCGAGCTTGCCTTCTTGCGAGAACAGCAGAGGAGGGCAGGGTCATGAGACGACCAAGCTTCCTCGAGGGCGTGGTTGTCGCCTTGGCAGCCAGTATCAGCGTGGGAGTGTTGTCATCCGCATTCTCCACACTGTTCTATAGTGGATTTGTGCTGCGAATGGTGATAGCGGTCACGGGACTGTTATATCTGTTCTACCTGTTGCATCGAAGTGGTGAAAAGGTCGGGCGGATCAGCAGCGTAGTCGTCTGGCTGATAAGTGCTGCGCTCATCTGGTTGATGGGCTTGAGTCTGCCACTCTATCTGTTGGTTCATCTGGGGCTTATCTGGTTGATCCGCTCGCTCTACTACTACTCAAGTCTGATCTCCGCGCTGCTTGATTTTGGCCTGGTCTTGTTCGGTCTGGCGGCCGCGGTTTGGGCCATGTTGCAGACTGGCAGTCTGTTTCTCGGTGTCTGGTGTTTCTTCCTCATCCAGGCCCTGTTCGTTGCGATTCCCAACAGCTGGAAGCGATCGAACAAGCCGGGTAGCAGCCACCAGGGCGAGGATGATCAGTTTCAGCAGGCCTACGGCACGGCGCAGGCCGCACTCACCAAGTTGTCCACGCTTCACTAGATAAATGGAGAAGATGATGAAATCGAAAATTATCGCAGTGGCACTGTTCGCACTAACCGCGGGCGGCATCGCATTCTATCCCGCACTGAAGGAGGTTGGAGCGGTCAACATGGCACAGCCCGATCCGGTTCAGCTACCGATTGTGACCGACATTACCCAGGGGATGCCGAAGGTCGAGGTGGTGTTTGTGCTGGATACCACAGGCAGTATGAGCGGGTTGATCCAGGCCTCAAAGGAGAAGATCTGGTCCATTGCCACCACCATGGCCCAGGCAGATCCCGCCCCCGAGATCAAAATGGGCCTGGTGGCCTACCGGGACCGCGGTGATGACTATGTGACCCGGGTGGTGGATCTCTCGAAGGATCTCGATTCGGTCTACGCAAGCTTGATGGATTTTCGTGCCGCAGGGGGCGGTGATGGTCCGGAGAGCGTCAACCAAGGCTTATCCGACGCAGTGCACAAGATCAGCTGGAGCCAGGGAGTGGACGCCTATCGGACCATTTTCCTGGTTGGGGACGCGCCGCCCCACATGGACTACCAGGATGAGATGAAGTATCCGCAGATCCTCGAACTGGCAAAACAGAAGGGGATAGTGGTCAACACCATCCAGGCCGGCAACAGCCCGCCGACCCGGGCAGTTTGGAACAAGATTGCCATGGCGGGTCAGGGTCAATACGCCCAGGTAGAACAGGATGGCAATGCGGTGGCGATTACTACTCCCTTCGATGAGAGGTTGGCAAGACTATCCAGGCGCCTTGACGAGACCCGCCTATATTATGGATCGGAAGATGTGTTGGAGGAAAAACGCCGGAAACAGGAGGCGGCGGAGAAGCTTCACGAATCGGCCTCGCTGGCATCCCGCGCCCGTCGCGCCACCTTCAATGCGTCGAAGAGCGGTAGGTCCAATCTCTACGGCGACAGCGAGCTGGTCGACGATGTTACAAGCGGCCGGATTGAGTTGGATGCAATCAAAAAGGAGCACCTGCCCGCCTCCATCCGTGCCATGGCGCCCGAGGAACAGAGCAGTCTGATCAGCGACAAGGCGGAACAGCGAAAGGTGTTGCAGGAACAGATCAGCGATCTGTCGGCAAAGCGCGATGAGTATCTCAGGCAGGAGGTTGAGAAGTCTGGCGGGGCAAAGGGTTCGCTGGACCATTCGCTCTACAGCGCAATCAAGGATCAGGCGGCGCGCAGTGGCATACACTATGAAGCGGTGGCCCCTGCCTATTGATCAGAGATTTTAGTCTCCAGTATTGGATGATAGGGGTTTAACCAACAGCCCGGCTCATCGGCCGGGCTATTACCATGGATGGAAGCGGATCTATTTGATCGGAATGTAGATAGAAGTCACGATCTGGTTAGTGTTACTCACCGTTGTTGGGTCATTCTCATATACTTCCCGCGACGGTTGTCTATGCAGGGGTTTTATCTTCTGCATCTGCAGGTGGGCGTAGGCCTGGTACCAGGCGAGTTCAAGAAACTCGTAGCTGCCTTGCAAAGTCGTCTTGTAGTAGCGACCTCCAGAGTAGGATTTGATCTCGAAATCGGAGGAGCTGGTATCAGTGGCCACCGGTATCGCCATGTCGCAGTTGAAGTGCATGCTCTTGAGGTCGACCTTGTGGTAGATGGTGAAAGGGCAGCCGGTTGACGATATCCGATGCTCGTCGATGTAGCTGCCGAGCTTGGGAAAGCCCTCCATCATTGCCGTTTTCAGGGCCTCGAGATAGCCCTCGAAATGGATCGTCAATGCGCTCTGGTCAGGTAACTCGGCTGGACCTTCAAAAGCGATGCGCGGGACCTCCGCGTCCGTTTCCAACTCGCCACGCAGCATGTAGAGACCGGTGTCATAGTCTTTGCTGATATAGTCCGGCATCTTCTTTGCCATGAAGCGAAGTAGAAAGGGCATGCTGCCGGCCATGTTCCAATGCACTCGGGTGGTGTTCTCATCGATGGGCTCGAACTCCCACCAGACACTGCACACCGACTTGAAGGGTCGTTTGAATTCGATTCTCTGTTCGATCCGCTCTTCGCCGATAAATTTTTCATGGGTCAGTCTGCCGGCGCCGATGGTTTTGCCATCCCAGCTATACCAGCCCCCCAGCTGGTCCGGCGTATCGGAGAAGGTGAGGAGGGTCTCTGGCTCATGCATCAACCAGGGGCTCCAGTCCGACCAACTCCTGAAATCCCGTATCTTGTCGAAGAGGCTCTTTTGGCTGGCTGCGATGGCCAATGATCGCCTGACCTTGAAGCTGCCATCCAGCATGGCGAGGTAGATCAACGGGATGGCGACAATGATGGCGATAACGATGAGTAGGGTTGTCATGATAGGGATCCCTCCGCCACTGTTTTGTTGTAGTGGTTATACCGATAACACTGTTTCGAGTATAGGATTCTAAACCTTTCCAGAAAATAGGGGCTATCATGGTGAAATGTTCTCTCACCAGTTTCACCCCGCGGTCGCTGCATGGTTCGAGCGCCATTTCGGCCAGCCAACGGAGGTCCAGGCCCTGGCCTGGCCGGCGATTCAGGCTGCGCAAAATACCCTGATCTCGGCGCCCACCGGCTCCGGCAAGACCCTGGCCGCCTTTCTTGCTGCGATCGACCGCTTGGTCGTTGAAGGTCTGGAATTCCCCCTCGCAGACGAGACCCAGGTGCTCTATATTTCACCCCTGAAGGCACTCTCCAATGATATTCACAAAAACCTCGAGCTGCCGCTCAACGGTATCCGTGACGCGTTGCTGGAGAAGGGCTATGCTGACGTGGCGATCCGTGCCCTGGTGCGCAGCGGTGATACCAGCAGTGCCGAGCGGGCGATGATGAGGCGCACCCCGCCCCATATTCTGGTTACCACACCAGAGTCTCTCTATATCCTGCTCACTTCGGACTCCGGGCGCGAGATGTTGCGAACGGTGCGCAGTGTCATTATCGACGAGATCCATGCCCTGGCCGGAAACAAGCGCGGCGCCCATCTGACCCTGAGCCTGGAGCGGCTCAATCAGTTGTGTGAAAGGCCGCCGCTGCGCATCGGCATTTCGGCGACCCAGAAGCCGATCGAGGAGATGGCGCGCTATCTTACCGGTGAGCACGACGACCCCCGGCAGCAGGCGTGCACCATTGTCGATACCGGCCATTTGCGGGAGCGGGACCTGGCCATCGAATTGACGGGATCGCCGTTGGAGGCGGTGATGGCCAATGAGGCCTGGGACGAAATATACCACCGCTTGGAGCAGCTCATCCTGGCCCACAGGACCACCCTGATCTTCGTCAATACCCGACGCCTGGCAGAGCGTGCGGCGGCGGCTCTGGCAAAGAGCCTGGGGGAGGAGGCGGTCACCTCCCACCACGGCAGCCTGGCCAAGGAGCATCGCCTCGATGCCGAGCAACGGCTGAAGTCGGGCTCCCTGCGCGCCCTGGTGGCGACCGCCTCCCTGGAACTGGGTATCGATATCGGTGATGTGGATCTGGTCTGCCAAATGGGTTCGCCCCGATCCATCGCCACCCTGCTGCAGCGGGCGGGCCGTTCCGGACACCATCTCACCGGTATCCCCAAGGCACGTCTGTTCCCTCTCAGTCGTGACGACCTGGTGGAGTCGGTGGCGATGCTCGATGCGATCCGCCGGGGTGAGCTCGACCGTATTCCGATTCCCGAACATCCGCTGGATGTGCTGGCACAGCAGATTATCGCCGAGGTATCCGCCCGGGAGTGGGACGAGCAGGCACTCTACCTGGCATTCAAGTCCGCCCGTCCCTACAACAGCCTCGAACAGAAGGCGTTCATCGACCTGGTGAAGATGCTTGCTGAGGGCTTTCATACACGGCGGGGAAGACGGGGCGCCTATCTCCATCGCGATGGGGTCAATGGCGTGTTGCGACCTCGCCGCAGTGCGCGTCTCACTGCCATAACCAATGGCGGCGCCATCCCCGATCAGTTCGACTACGATGTGATTCTGCAGCCGGAGGGGCTCTTTGTCGGCAGCCTGAATGAGGATTTTGCCTTTGAGAGCATGCCTGGGGATATCTTTCAGCTCGGCAACTTCTCCTATCGCATGCTGAAGATCGAGCAGGGCAGGGTCTTTGTCGAGGATGCCCATGGCCTGCCTCCTTCCATCCCCTTCTGGTTCGGCGAGGCCCCGGGGCGCACGGATGAACTCTCCGTTGCGGTTTCAAGGCTGCGTGAGACCCTGGATTCCCTGTTACAGGAGGGAGGTCAGGTGGCACTGGACTACCTGGAACGGGAGCAGCAGTTGGATTCGGCAGCGGCCTTCCAACTGGTTGAATACATGGCGGCGACCAAGGCCCTGTTCGGAGTGATCCCGACGCAGAAGCGGATCGTCTTCGAACGCTTCTTCGACGACACCGGGGACATGCACTTCATCATCCACGCCCCCTTCGGATCACGGGTCAACAAGGCCTGGGGCCTGGCGCTGCGCAAGCGCTTCTGTCGCCGTTTCAACTTCGAACTGCAGGCGGCCGCCAACGAGGACAATCTGATCCTCTCCCTGGGGCCGACCCACAGCTTTCCCCTGGAAGAGCCTGCGGGTTATCTGAAGGCGCAGAGTGTGGAGCGGATTTTGGTCCAGGCCCTGCTTGCCGCGCCCATGTTTCCGACCCGCTGGCGCTGGGTGGCCAATATCTCCCTGGCGGTGCCCCGTATGCGTGGCGGCAAGCGGGTACCCGCCCCCTTCCAGCGCAATGATGCGGAGGATCTGGTGGCCCTGGTCTTTCCCGATCAGCTCGCCTGTTTCGAAAACATAGAGGGCGATCGCGAGGTACCCGACCACCCGCTGGTGAACCAGGTGTTGTGGGACTGCCTGCATGAGCTGATGGATATCGAGGGATTGAAGCGTCTGCTGGATGGCATCGAGCAGGGAGCTGTCCAGGTGACGGCAAAGGATCTGCCAACCCCCTCGCCGATGGCCCAGGAGATCCTCAATGCCAGGCCCTACGCCTTCCTTGATGACACCCCCGCCGAGGAGCGTCGCGCCCTGGCGGTGGAGCAGCGGCGTCACCTGGATCCGCAAACCGCCGCTGAGATCGGGCGCCTGAGCCCCGATGCGATTCGGCAGGTAAAGCATGAGGCCTGGCCGGATCCGCGCAGTGCCGATGAGTTGCATGATGGGCTGACCATCAGCGGCTTTATCGCGGAGAGTGAAATCCCAGCGGCTGATGTTGATCCTTGGCACCGCTTCCTCGCCGAGTTGCAGCAGCAACAGCGTGCGACAAGCGTTGTTGTCGCTGACGAGGTGTTGTGGGTGGCCGCGGAGCGGGTGCAGGCGATGGTTATGATCTGCCCGCAACTGAAGATGGTCCCGGTGATAAGGGCATTGCCTGCAGATGAAGCTATAGACCGTGACACAGCGCTCACCGAGATCATACGCAGCCGTCTGGAGAGCTTGGGACCGGTGACGATTGCAGCCTTGGCAAAACCGCTGGCTCTGCCCCCGGGGGAGGTGGAGCGGGCATTGCGGGTGCTGGAGCAGGAGGGCTTTGTTATCCAGGGCCATTTCGACCCCCGTCTAGAGCAGCCGCAATGGTGTGAACGCGGCCTGCTGGCGCGTATCCACCGCTATACCTTGAAACGCCTGCGCAGGGAGATCGAGCCGGTTAGCCCGGCGGATTTCATGCGATTTCTCTTCAACTGGCAGGGCCTGGACGAGCCCTCACAGGGTGTTGCCGCCCTGGAGCGGGTGATGCAACAGCTCGAAGGGGTCAGCCTTCCGGCTGCAAGTTGGGAGGAGGAGGTTCTGCCCGCCAGGCTGCAACCCTACTTCTCCACCGAACTCGATCAGCTCTGTAGCTCGGGCAGGCTCGCCTGGTTGAGACTGTTGCCAGGCGACACCAAGGAGCACAAGCGTAAAAACCCGGCGGTCAGGTCCACGCCCTTGGCATTCGTCTTCCGCACACACCTCAGCCTCTGGTGTCAAAGCGAAACCGAGCCCCCGAAGGGCTTGAGCGCGACCGCTTCGAAGGTGCTTGAGGTTTTGAGGCAGTGGGGTGCCAGCTTCTTTGATGACCTGCAGCAGCAGAGTGGGCTGTTGAAGACGCAACTGGAGAGTGCGCTGGGTGAGTTGGTTGCCTGGGGACTGGTCAATTCCGATCAGTTTCAGGGGTTGCGGGCCATGATCAGGCCACAGAAGAGCGCTAAGCGTATCCGTCGCAGGAGAGCGCTACAGGCGCCATTGTCGTCGGGTGGACGCTGGTCGCTGATACGGGCGCCGATCGGCCAGGAGGATGAGTCGCAGCGCGTAGAACAGATCACCCGAGTATTACTAACCCGCTATGGAGTTGTGTTTAGAAAACTCCTGGAACGGGAGAACGGTCTGCCCCCCTGGCGCGATCTTCTCTACTGCCTGCGCAGACTCGAGGCGCGGGGTGAAATCAGGGGTGGACGTTTCGTGCAGGGTTTCGCCGGCGAGCATTTTGCGCTGCCCGAGGCGGTGGGCCTGATGCGGGAAGTGCGCAAACGAACCGATGTTGAAGAGCTGATCACCATCAGCAGTGCCGATCCGCTGAATCTTACCGCTGTCGTCACCCCGGGTGGACGCATCGCCGCCCAGGCTGGGAATCGCATTCTCTACCGCAACGGCAAGCCTATCGCAACCGTTCAGGCGGGTGAGATCACCATTGACGATGCCGTGCCTGAAACTGAACACTGGCATATTAAGAATCTATTGACACGCCGGCAGCACCCCGCGGATTACCATAAGCCGCAACAGGGGCCTCTGTTTTAAGCCTGTCTGATTACTCGTAATACTCAGCTACTAATTCCGCTGTCGATGTAAACAGATTTGTCTCTGTGGACTTGGGTTGTCTAGAAAAGTCGCTGTAGACCCATCCCTGGGCGCTCGATGGCCGCTTCCCTGCGGCCAACGCTTTCCTAGACAACCCAAGTCCACAGAGACGGTCCAGGATTATGCACCGAATGCCAGTCTGGTGCAGAAATTACTACAGGATAGAGGAATATTCGCTTACCGGTACCACAGCTGAGACTCGTGGGTAATCAGGTAAAATTGTGACATTGACCATGGATAGCCATGCCCCACCCTTGTAAGCATCCATCAGATAGATTTACCCCAAAAAATTAAAAGGAGTTATTTATAAAATTCAACGAGTTTTGTGACTAGTATTGGATTTAGTGTCAACAGGCCCCAGTTAAATATGAAAGGATGACTGCAAGTTAGTGATAAGGAGTTAATTTTGCAGAAGCCCGACAAACCTCGGAACGAGCGCTCTCGTCTTGAGTCACTTCAATCGATCAATGTTCTCGATACGCCAGCGGAAGAGCGTTTCGATCGCCTTGCGCGCATGGCGAAAAGGCTGTTCGGCGTGCCCATCGCGTTGGTCAGTCTTGTCGATGAAAACCGTCAGTGGTTCAAGTCCTGTATAGGTCTCAATGCCAGGGAAACCCCCCGTGATATATCCTTCTGCGGTCATGCGATTTTGGGGGATAAGGTTTTTGTGATTCCGAATGCAGTTGAGGATGAGCGCTTCGCCGACAATCCACTGGTTGTGGATAATCCAAAAATACGATTTTATGCCGGTTGTCCACTCAGGTCACCTGATGGGCACAAGCTGGGGACCCTCTGCATCATCGACCGGGAGCCGAGGGATTTCAGCAGTGATGATCTGGAGGTATTGGTGGATCTCGCTGCGATGGTGGAACATGAACTGGCTGCCATGCAGATGGCAACCATCGATGAGCTTACCAATATTTCCAACCGGCGGGGGTTTATGCAGCTGGCGCAGCATAGTCTCAATCTCTATGCCCGCGAGGGGATTGATGCCTCACTGGTGTTCATAGATCTCGATAATTTCAAGCCAGTCAACGACAGATATGGCCACGCTGAAGGTGATCGTGTGCTTGCTCATGTCGCGCAACAACTGGAGAGTACATTTCGCAGTTCGGACATCATTGCCCGTCTCGGCGGTGATGAGTTTGTGGTGCTTCTTGGCAATGCGGATAAATGGAGAGCTGAAGAGCTGATCAAGCACTATCAGCAGCTGTTAACTAAAACACGCAGTGATCTGGGCTTTGAATATGATATCTCTTTTTCCTATGGTGTCGTGGAGTTCGATCCCGAAAAGCATCCCACGGTCGACGCGCTGCTGAAGGAGAGTGACATGTTGATGTACCAGACCAAACAGACAAAGCAAAAGCAAACTGTTGTAGAGAAGTATGTGGGTGGTTAACTGTAATTCGGTTTAACCATAGATTCAGGGCCTGTGTTCATTGTCTGACCGGCAATAGTTTTTGATAATTGCGATAAATGGCGCTGTCGGCTGGAAAATATTCCAGAATTACCGCTGTGTAGCGATCGAAAGGATTCTCAACCTGTGCGATCCGTCTGCGGGTTGCGCTGTTCAGGTCGAAGCTGTTGAGACGAACGCTAAAGGGTACAGGATAATCGGTGCCGAAGAGGATCTTTTCGTGTACCTGTTTCTGTTCCGAGAGGTGGCGTAACGCCCGGGCACGAAGAGGTGCAAGGATTGCGGAAATGTCGGCATAGAGATTCTGATACTGGGTCAGCATCTCCAGTAATTTAAAGTAGTCGCCATCGAAGTGCCGGGGTTGTTTACTGAGGTTTTTCCAGGCCCGCATCCTGTGCTCGACTCGTCCCAAGCCCATGTGGGCAGCGATTACTGTTACCCCTGTTCCCAGGGGCAGGTCCAGCATCTCTACCCGTTCATAGCTTGCATAGGAGTGGATGGTGTATTCGCTGCCGATATGGACGATCAGCGGCAATTGATGCTGTCTAAGTTTTTCGTAGTAGGGGATCAGCTGTTCGCTGTTGAGGTCTATGCCCCAGTAGTTTTGCAGGAACTTGGCACCTCGACAGCCCCGCTCAACCAGTTCGTCGATCAGCTCGAGGGCATTGGGTCTTCGTGGATTTACCGAGAGGAAGGGGATGAATTGTGCGGGATAGCGGGCGGCAACATCGAGTACGTCCTCGCTCATGGCGCAGACGGTCTTGTCACGATCGATCTCCCTGCCCCGCTCATCGAAACGGGCATCGACGCCAAACAGGCAGCTCTTCTCTACATAGTCCGATTCAGCGATAGAGCGGGCCATGGTTTCGATATAGGTCTGATAGGGCTTGGCCTTCAATGATTTGGGGTCGACACCGAGGCTGCGGCTGAAAAAATGCACCGCAAGTCTGTCATATAGGCGATCGAAAGAGACTTGCGGGTTGAGAAGATGGGTATGAATATCGACCGTCCTCATACTGCTAGCCTACAGGGCAATCCTGTGAAAGACGAGACCATTTCTTTTTTTATATATCGCCATATATGACGATATAACAGCTATTATATGGGATAAATCGCCATTTTTGTGGTTTTGTGTGCAATTGTTGTGTAGATATCGTTATAATTAACGATAACTATCTATATTTAGGATTTAGTCGTAATTAGTGACGAGTATGAAACTATCGGAAATACTCTCGGATGAGACGATTCTGCAAGAGATCGGGCAACGTATTCAACAGCGACGTCTTGAGCTGCAGATGACCCAGGCGACTGTGGCCGAACAGGCGGGTATAGCCAAACGCACCGTGGAACGGATCGAGTCGGGCGCCTCGGCGCAGATGTCGAGTATGATCCGCCTGCTGCGTGTGTTGGATATGCTGCCGGGTTTGGATCTTCTCTTTCCCGAAAGGGTACAACGACCGCTGGATCTGCTGAAACGCAAAGGCAAGGAAAGGGTGCGCGCCTCCAGCCGCGGCGAAAAGAGGGAGAGTGATGATCCCTGGCGCTGGGGTGAGGAGTAGTGGACAGCCTGGCCGAGGTTCGCCTCTGGGGGCGTACCATCGGTGCCGTCTCATTGGCGGATGGCAAGGAGACAGCGCTGTTTGAGTATGATCCGGCCTTTATTCGCAGTGGTATCGAAGTCGCACCGCTGATGATGCCCCTCTCGAGCCGGCTCTACAGCTTTCCCCAACTCTCTAAAGAGACCTTTCTCGGCCTGCCTGGTCTGCTGGCCGACTCGCTGCCGGACAGGTTCGGCAACCTCTTGATCGATGCCTGGTTGGCGTCCCAGGGGAGGGAGAGTCACAGTTTCAACGCGGTTGAGCGTCTCTGTTATATCGGCCAGCGCGGTATGGGTGCCCTGGAGTTTGCACCGATTACCGGCCCCCGCGGCCGCCACTCGATCCCCATCGAGATCGATAGTCTGGTCGAACTGGCTTCGCGGGTGCTCAAGCAGCGGCAAGGATTGCGACACTCCTTTGCCAACGCCCACAAGGCTGAGGCACTTGGCGATATCCTCCGCGTCGGTACCTCCGCCGGTGGCGCAAGGGCGAAGGCGGTGATCGCCTGGAATCGAACCACAAACGAGGTGCGCTCCGGTCAGGTGACTGCTGAAGAGGGATTTGAATACTGGCTGCTCAAGTTTGACGGGGTAAGCGGCAATCGCGACAAGGAACTCGAGGATCCCCAGGGATATGGCGCCATCGAATATGCCTACTACCTGATGGCGCTTGAGTGTGGCATCGAGATAAACGAGTCCCGACTCTTCGAGGAGGGCGGTCGACGTCACTTCATGACCAAGCGCTTCGATCGTCTCGCCACGGGGGAAAAGCTACATATGCAATCCTTGTGTGCCATGGCCCATTTCGATTTCAACATGGCGGGTGGATACAGCTATGAACAGGCGCTGATGGTAATACGACGTCTCGGTCTGCCGATGCAGGCGATCGAGGAGCAGTATCGGCGCATGGTTTTCAATATTATCGGGCGCAACCAGGATGACCATGTGAAGAATATCGCCTTTCTGATGGATAAATCGGGTGCCTGGTCTCTGTCGCCGGCATTTGATTTGACCTACAGCTACAATCCCGACGGGCTGTGGACGGCAACCCATCAGATGACGGTCAATGGTAAGCGGGACGGCTTCACCATGGATGATCTAAAGGCTTGCGCCAAGTCGGCTTCGATGAAACGGGGGCGGGCTGAGGCGATTGTCGCAGAGGTTCGCGACACCATGGCAAACTGGCAACACTTTGCCGAGCAGGCAGGAGTGCCTGAGCAAACCGTGGGTCAGATCCTTAACGGACTGCGCCTGAGCCTCTCTTGATAGGTCCGATTTCAGTGCGCTGGCTGATAATTATCTTACTCTGGGTTTTCTGCCCCATGCCTCTCTATGCCCTCGATGTGGTGATCAAGGTCAGTGGCCTGGAGAAAAAACTCGAGCAGAATGTCTTTGCCTATCTTTCAGTAGAACGTGAACGGGATAGAGAATCCCTTAGCCCAGCGCGACTGCATCTGCTCCACGACAAGGCAGAGGCGGAGATCGAGGCGGCCTTGCGTCCCTTCGGTTATTTCAAGCCGATGGTCAATGCATCGATGGTGGCTACCGATCAGGGCTTTCTGTTGTCCTATCAAGTAGAGCCGGGTCCGGCGCTGAAACTGGGTGAAGTCGATTTCAGCTTGCTTGGCGAGGGTGCCGAGGATCCGCAGTTGGTGAAGCGATTCCCCATGGTCAGCGGTGATGTTGTGGACCAGGCTCGCTATGACAAGCTGAAACAGCTATTGCTGGCGGAGATCATGGAACAGGGCTATCTGGATGCGCGTTATGTAGAGCACCAGTTGCGTGTCGATCTGCAGCGCTATAGCGCAAGCATCAAGCTCCACCTGGATACCGGCATGCGCTATCGCTTTGGTGAGGTGAGGATGAACCAGGATGTGATGAATCCGGAGTTTCTTGCCCGCTTTGTGCCTTTCAACGCGGGGGATCCCTTCAGCCAGGAGGCGTTGCTGACCCTGCAGGGCGATCTCATCGATACAGAATATTTCAAACGGGTCGAGGTGGTGACCCGGCGCGACCAGCGAGAGGGTGACAGGGTCCCCATCGATGTCAATCTGAAGCATAACAAACGCAACCGCTACCGCATCGGCCTGGGCTACTCCACCGACATGGGTCCCCGCCTGACCCTGGATTGGAAGAACCGTCGGCGCGGCCGTAACGGTCATCGCATGCGCAGCGAGTTACAGATAGCTGAACCCTTGGCCACCCTCAGCACCGAATACACGATTCCCCTGCAGCGCCCCACGGTGGACCTGCTCAGCTTTGGTGCTTCCCTGGAGCATTTCAACTCGGACACCAACCAGGGCGACCGGGTGCTGCTCAGCGCAACCCACTCCATCAGTCTGGAGCGGGGTTGGCGGCGCAGCCTGGGGCTGGAGTACAGCTATGAAGATTTCGAGGTGGGCGAACAGGAGGACGTCTCGAGGCTGCTGGTACCGAGCATAACCTGGTTACGAGTGAAGAGCGACGGCAAGGATTATATCCAACGGGGCAAACGCCTGGAGCTTCGTCTCGAGGGCGCGGCTGAATCCCTGCTCTCGACCACCGATTTCTTTCAGCTCTATGCCGCGGGTAAGTTTATCCGTGGGTTGGGCGAGGGTGACTGGCGGCTGTTGGGGCGTCTGGAGCTGGGTGCCACCTGGGCCGACGAGTTGACGGACCTGCCCCCGAGCAAGCGCTTCTTCGCCGGCGGTGACAATACGCTGCGGGGTTTCGGCTACCAGGATCTGGGACCCAGGGATGAGAATGATGAGGTGATCGGCGGTCGCAACTTCGCCGTTGGCAGTATTGAGTTGGAGCGCCATATCAGTGGTAAGTGGAGCGCAGCGCTGTTTGCCGATGCGGGTAATGCCTATGATCCCGATTACGATGCCGAGACCGCATACAGCCTCGGTCTGGGTGCCCGTTGGCGCTCCCCCGTGGGACCGGTCAGAATCGATATCGCCCGCGGCAGGGTTGAAGATGACGAGCAGTGGCGACTGCATATCGTGATAGGGCCGGAGTTATGAACAGCAAGGGTATAAGGCGGATTGCCAGCTATCTCTCCCTCTCTTTGCTACTGCTCCTGCTGCTGCTCGGTTCGCTGCTCTACTATCTGATATTTACCCATGACGGTAGCAGGCGTCTCTACCGGTTGGCGCAACAAATGGCGCCAGGTGAGCTCCAGGTCGATATGTTTCACGGGCGCCTGGCGGGACCACTTGAGCTGAACGGCTTGGTCTACCGGCAACAGGATGGACTGTTGTTTCGCAGCGAGAGGATCTACCTGGATTGGCATCCTGTCAGGCTGTTGGGTTTGCAGTTGGATATCGCCGAACTCTCATTGACCCGGAGTCATCTTCGACTGCCGGTTGCCGAGGAGAGTCGTGATCCTGCCCCTGGTGAACCCTTTCAGGGGTTGCAGCTACCCTTGGCGGTGAGGCTCTCCCAGTTTACCGCCGAGGCTTTCGAGTGGCAGCAGGGAGAGGACGGCGACGCGCTGAAGATCGAGCGGCTAAACCTCTCTGCGGCAACCAAGGGAGGCCGGCTGTCGATCGATCAGTTCGATGCCGAGGGCTTCTCATCCCGGCTCTCGCTCCAGGGCACCCTTGGATTGGAGAGTCGTCTGCCGATGGCTATCGATCTCTCCTGGTCCCACTCCATGGATGGTGCTCCCAGGTTGGCAGGTGAGGGGCGGCTTAGTGGAGACCTGGAGCGGCTCAAGCTTGAGCAACGCCTTGCACCACCCGTTGCGGGGAGGCTTGAGCTACTGTTATCCGATCTCATGAGCAATCCCCGATGGCAGGCCGAACTGATGTTGGAGCAGGGAGAGATAGGCGGTTTTGTCGAGGGGTTTCCAGCAAAGCTCATGGGCCATCTGCAAGCCAGTGGTAGTTTCGAGACGGCAGATCTAGAGGGTGAAATGAGGCTGGTTGAGCCCTCCATCGGTGAGCTTAAGGGGGAGATCGAGGCTGACTATGATCAGGGTGCCATTCAACTTGCAATGCTGCGTCTGAATAGTCCCCTGGGTCTTGATCTGGAGGCCAAGGGTGGTTACTTGCCAGGGTCCGGAAAACTCTCCGCCGAGCTGGATTGGCGGGGGCTGCGCTGGCCATTGAGCGGGGATACGCCGGACATCATCAGCGATAACGGCAGACTGCGGCTGGAGGGGGAACTCGACACCTATGGTTATACCCTGGCGATGCAGGCCTCTAGGCCGGAGCTGGGTGAGCTTCAGCTCGATGCCGCGGGTAGGGGTACCCTGGAATTGGTCGATCTCGAAACTCTCTCGATCGGGTTGCCCCAGGGGCGGCTGGAGGGTGGCGGCAGGTTTGTCTGGAGCCCGCAGCTCTCCTGGGAGATGGCAATCTCCGGGGAGGGTGTCGATCCTGCGTTTCTCCACCCCATGTTTCCCGGTAGCCTGGCCTTCGATCTCAACACCCAGGGTGTAGTTGGTGAGGCGGGTAGCGATGCGCTGTTTCAACTCAAAGGTTTGAGCGGATCACTTCGCGACTACCCGCTTTCCGCAACAGGGCAGCTGACACTGAAGCAGGGCGAGATGAGCCTGCAGGCCGTGGAACTGGCCAGTGCTAGCAACCGCATCGAAATCGACGGCAAGCTGGGTGAAAGCCTGGCAATGAATTGGTTGGTGGATGCCCCGGAGCTGGCCTCCTTTTGGCCGGGACTCTCTGGTGCATTGAAGGCGAATGGCACGCTGGGTGGTAGCCTCCAGGCACCAAGCCTGCGGGCTGATTTGAGGGCCAAGGGCATACAGCTGGAAGACTACCGGGTTGGAGAGCTCAATGCCGAGGTCGATCTTGAGATGGCCGCTCAACAGCCTGTCATGCTGGTGCTTCACTCAAAGGAGTTGAGTGCCTTCGGCAAACAGTGGCAATCCCTCTCTATCGATATCGAAGGAGAGATTCCGCAACATCGATTGCAGATCGATCTGCGGGGTGAGCAGGTACCGCAACTCTCCCTGAGCGGGCTCTCCGGATACCACAATGGGGAGAGCTGGCAGGGCGAGCTGCAACGATTCAAAGTGATATCCCCCGAAGCGGGGGAGTGGCAACTGGAATCGGCCATGGCCTATCGGCTAAAGGCTGGGGAGTACACCTTGGCGCCCTTCTGTCTGGTTACCGGCAAAGCCCGGATCTGTGGCGATCTGGATGCGAAGGCTGGTGCATGGAAGGGCGGTTTGGCAGCGAGCCAATTGCCGCTACCGCTGTTGCAGAGCTTGCTGCCTGGAGAGACAGAGATCGACGGCGAGTTGGATCTCGAGGCCGATTTCAACCTCGCCAGCAGCGGAGAGATCTCCGCCAAGGCTGAACTCAAGGTCCCCCGTGGAGGGCTGGGCTTTGCCTTGGGCAGGGAGCAGGAGAGGGTCGATTTTTCCACCAGCCGGGCAACCGCGGTCCTCGACCCTGAAGGTCTGCGGGCCGAGGCGAAGCTGCCATTGCAAGAGTTGGGTGGTTTTGATCTCAAGCTGGTGCTGCCGGCGTTCGATCCAAGGAATCTGAAACTGGAACAGCAACCGCTGCAGGGGCATATCAAAGGCGGCATCGACGATCTGGCGATGCTTACCGCCCTCTCGCCTCAGCTGCAAAACAGCCGGGGTGAACTGACCCTCGATATGTCACTGCAAGGGAACCTGGCGGCACCCCGGGTGAAGGGCGGCGCAAAGCTTGATCAGGGCGCGATTGATATTCCGCTGTTGGGAATCGAGTTGCGTGATATCGGTCTGCGTCTGCAGACCCCCGACCTGGAGACGCTCAGTCTTGAAGCGAGTGTGCGTTCCGGTGATGGAAAGCTCTCGATGACAGGAACGACTCGACTTGATGCGCAGAACGGATTTCCATCCAGCTTCAAGATCGAGGGAGATGAGTGGACGCTCATCGACATACCGGAGGCGGAGGTGCGACTCTCACCCAAGCTCAGTTTTGAGCACAATGCCAACAAGAGTCTGTTAGAGGGCGGGATTCATCTCCCCTATGCCAGGATAAGACCTCGTACCCTACCGGACTCGGCGGTATCCGAAAGCTCCGATCTGGTGGTTGTCGGCGACGAAGAGGTGGAGCAGGGGCAACCAGACACGCCGCTGCATGCAAAGATACACCTCACCCTTGGAAAGCGGGTCAGTTTTGACGGCTTTGGTTTGCGAGGGAAATTCAGTGGCGGTTTGATGATCATTGACGAACCGGGGCGTCCGGTTGTCGGCCGTGGGCGGTTCGGGATTACCAATGGGATTTATCAGGCCTATGGCCAGGATTTGAAGATCGAGCGGGGATATGCCCTGTTCGCCGACTCTCCCGTCGATAATCCCGGGCTCGATGTCCGCGCGGTGAGGGAGATAGACGACATCACTGCCGGGATACGTATTACCGGCACCATGAGAAACCCCAATCTCAAGCTCTTCTCCACTCCCTCGATGGCAGAATCCGATATCCTCTCCTACATCGTGACCGGTCGCCCCAGTGGCGAGTCATCCGGTAAAACGGCAGGCGCCCTCGCGCTGATGCAGGCAACGGGCGCAGGTAGCGTGGCGTCGGAAATAGGCAGGCAGTTGGGCCTGGAGGAGCTGCGAGTGGATACCGGTAGTTCGCTGGAGGAGGCTGCTCTGGTTGCCGGCACCTATCTATCTCCCCGGCTCTATGTCCAGTATGTCAACGAACTGGCAAGCAGCGAGACAAAGATCCGCATGCGTTACGATCTGACAGATCGTTGGCAGTTGGAAGCGGAAACGGGGCGCACCCAATCCGGGGATTTTTTCTATACCTTCGATCGATGATGCGGGCTTGAGGCGGCGCCGACTTGACGAGTGGCGCGCATGAGTTGAGGGGGTTTACTCTGCAACCCTGGTGTAGTCGTGGTGGGATCCTCTCCGGCCTCAAGCCGAATAGATCAACACACCCTGAATCAGCAGCTAACTAGTTACTGCTGCGAACCGCATCAAAATCGTCAGCGATAAGCAGATTGGTAAGGAAGAAGGCCTTGGTCTTGGAGGTTTTCTGACGCTGCCTCTTTTCAATCTGGATCGGGCACTCATTGGGCTGCCAGTCACAGGCGATCCCATTGATGATCTGATGGGGGCACTCTCTGCAGGTGCGTGTTTTGTATAGTCCAGTCATTTTCATAAGCTCAAGCGGTTATCGTGTACCTAGAAAATTAGCAAAATATCAATATATTACAAGTGAATTTTGAAGGCGCTTAGCCAATATATGTGATAAATTACCAATTTCATTTGTGAAAAAATTCACTACTTCACATCGAAGGTTGCCGCTCACGTCTTACTGTGAATCCTCGTTGAGGAATTGGACGGGAGCCTGAAATCCTACGGCAACCCTTTTGTCTCAATTATTTAATCGGCAATTTCCTCTCAATATTTACTCTTGTTGACAACGCCTAAGCGTTTTTTTTTGTTTGGTTTTTGCTCAGATGGAAAAATTAATCGCTAATTTCTCAAAATGAGATTCAGCTCTCATTTCGCTTGCCGAGAGCTATCATGAAGTGTTTAGGTATACTCCCCGCTATTATTGACCCTGTGTCTATAGCCAACCACCGGTGGAGCGATAGAGAACTACCCTGTCACTATGTATCAGGACTATTTCGGACTAACAGAAGATCCCTTCTCCATTACCCCGGATCCAAAGTATCTCTTTTTGAGTGAGAGGCATCGCAATGGCTTCGCCCATCTGCTCTATGGAGTCACCGAGGGTGGAGGTTTCTTGCAGCTTACGGGTGGAGTCGGCACCGGAAAGACCCTGCTCTGCCGTAAGCTGCTGGCGGATCTACCCAGGGCGGTCGATGTTGCATTTATTTTCAATCCCCGCCTGAGTCCACTGGAGCTGGTGGCTGCTATCTGTGACGAGCTGAATATCCTCTACCCCCTGGGCTGCAATAGCATCAAGGAGATTGTCGATTTTCTGAATGCCTTTCTCCTCGAGAGCCACAGTCGGGGGCGGCGTACAGTGGTCATCATCGATGAGGCGCAGAACCTCAGTTACGAATCACTGGAGCAGATCCGGCTGCTTACCAATCTCGAGACAGAGAAGCATAAGCTGCTGCAGATCATTCTTGTCGGTCAATCCGAGTTGAAGGATCTGTTGCGACAGGAGAGGCTACGTCAACTGGCACAGCGGGTGACTGCCCGCTACCATCTGACCCCGCTTTCACGTTCTGAGACCCGTGCCTATGTGCTGCATCGCCTCGAGGTTGCCGGGATAAAGGATCCTCTGTTCAATGCCGCTGCGCTGCAGCGTATCTGTCGCTACAGTGGTGGTGTGCCCAGGGTCATCAACACCCTCTGCCATCGGGGCATGCTGCTGGCCTACGCGAAAAACAGTAAACAGATAACCGGGAGGATGATCACCCAGGTCTACAATGAGCTGAGCGGACTGGGGGAAGGCGCCCGCCGCCAGATGACCCTTGCCTGGATCGCTGTAGCGCTGCTAGTTTGCCTGCTGGCGGGGTTGTTGTTTTGGAATGCCGGCCAACTATTGCCTGACTCACCCCCGCTCTCTTCAGCCGATGTAGGGTCTCAAATCCAGTCGCAGGGAGGGAAAGCCGAGCAGCAACAGCTTGCGGAGACTGCGCAAACTCCAGTGGAACCAGCACAGAATCCGACGCCCGATAGGGTAAGGGTAGTAGCGTCCCAATCCGAGGTGGCAGTGAAAACCGTCGATAATGCTGATTTGGCAACATCGGAGAGTTTACTGTCTGCCTCATTGGAACCTGAGGAAGTATCGAGGAGTAGAGAGCATGAGCCCGGCTTGGGCAGTATGATGCAGGACGAAAATAGCGCCTTCATCACCCTGTTCAGCTATTGGCAGCGTGTCTATCCCCTCGATGGCGAAGAGCGTTCCTCCTGTGACAAGGCGGAAGAGGTGGGATTGAGCTGTATCTACGGGCGTGGCTCCTGGGAGAGGCTGGTCTACTACAACAGGCCGGCAGTGTTGGAGCTGATCATGGAAGATGGACAGCGCTACAACGTGGTTGCCACCGCACTTACCGAGGCTGAGGTGACTCTCGACCTCAACGGTCGCCGTTTTGAGTTTTCCCGAAAAGAGATCGATCAGCTGTGGAGCGGCAGCTACATCATATTGTGGCGTCCACCCAAGCTCAGCAGCGAGAGTCTGAGTATTGGCCAAGTGGGTAGGGATGTGGCCTGGTTGATATCGATGCTTGATCGTGTCGAGGGGACTCAGACCAGTTTCAATCCATTACGTGCAAAATTCGATCATGAGACCCAGCAGCGGGTGATGCGTTTTCAGCGCGACCAGGGCCTGCTTGCGGATGGGATTGTAGGTGAGCAGACAATGATTCAGCTTAACGGCAGCGTGGCCGACTCCACGAAACCGGTATTGCTGCGGACGGGGGGCTGAGGTGTCCTCCATACTCGATGCGCTGGAGAGGGCCTCACAGGATAGGCAGCCGGGGAAAGAGGATCTCCTGCCCCAAATGCAGTCACCCAAAGAGACTAGATCCATACCTTTGCTGCTGCTGGCGATGGGATTGGTTCTGATATTGATTGCAGTGACACTCTGGCTGCTTTTCAGTACTGGAGATGATAACGGTAACCCAAAGGCGCAAAAACGGCAGTCACCGAGCCAAGTTGAAGAGCCTCAGTCAGCCCCGGTGTTGAAGCAGTCTACAGGGGTGCATCAGGTGTTGCCTGAAAAACCGACAGGGAAAAAGAGTCGCCAAATCGCTGAGCGAATACGTAGCGTCGGTCAGCCTAATCAGCACTCCCTGGTCAGCGAGGCCAAACTGAGCAAGAAAGCGCCAACTGCGCAGATGGCTTCGCCCAAGCCGATGAATCAAACGCCACGACCATCGCAGAGTCAAGCAGCCGCCCAAGCCGATCGATCAACCCCCACTCTTGATCCCGCGCAAGGGAGGCAGCCATTGCCAGGAGCGGTAAAGGAAAATCAGGTTGATCCTGTGGCAACATTGGGTCATGAGAAGCTCGATGCCACGGAGCCGGTGGTAACCGGCGAAAGTGAGAGGCAAAGGGTTGAAGAGCCTCGGATTCCGCTGATTTGGGAGATGGAACAGGGATTGCGTGAACAGCTGGAGCAGTTAAAAACCTCGATTCATGTCTACAATGAAGAGCCGTCCCAACGATTTGTGATCATCAATATGCGTCGCTACAGCGAGGGCGATATTCTCGGTGTCAATGGTTACCGGCTGCACCGGATCGATCGTGACGGTATCATTGTCGACTATGGGAAGGGTCTTGTTCGGTTGCTGCGAGATAAGTATTAGCGGCTGCTGTTCTCACTCCTAACCTGGTCGTGGTAACGAATGCCCTTTTGGCTCAACCACTCCTGAAATCTGGCGAGCTTCATGTCCAGTGAACAGGTGGGGGGGAGTGTGTCGAGGTAGTGGCCGAAGGCCTCCCGAAGCTCGATCTGCTGTTGTCTGTCTAAACGCTCCCATTCAATCATCTTCCCTCCTAAACGGAATCTGGAACAGATAAGCGTCACGGACGCAATATGACTGTAACAGCATTAGGTTAAGATCTGTTTACATGTTGTTGGCTTTTTAGATGGTAATTTTGTGATTTGGTTGAGAGATTTGTTGTTTCCTGTCAAGGCCACTGTGTTGTCAAAGCTGGCCGCCCGTTTCTCTTCAAGGCTGTCGGACAGGGTGCCGAACGGTTTCGATATCCTTCTGCTTGCGTTGGCGTGGGGCAATCTCGGTTATGCCGCTGGGCCGTCCTATTTACGCCACGTGGCTGGACATGTGGTGCGGTCAAATGGTGCCATTCTCGAGTGTGGATCCGGTGCCACTACAGTGCTGACGGCGATGCTGTGCCAAGGTACGGGCCGTCAGTTTATCGTCTTGGAGCACAATAGGATCTGGCATGATTATCTGCGTAGGATTCTCGATTACCTCAATTTCTCCCATGTCACCCTTATTCGCGCACCCTTGATCGACTATGAGGGGTATAGATGGTACCGCCTGCCGCAAGATCTTGTGATTGAGAAGATAGGTCTGGTGGTGTGCGACGGACCCCCGAGCAGTAATCCGGGAGGGCGCTATGGCTTGTTGCCCACAATGATCGATCATCTGGATGATGATTGCGTCATTCTCATGGATGACACCCATCGTCGGGCTGAGCAGCATATCTTAAACGCCTGGACCGAGTGTCGTTGTATGAGGGCGAATCGAATTGGTCGTTTCGGCACCTATGCCGAGGTGGTTTTCTGTTGAGTCCGGATTTGCTTATGTTTGAATCTCACCGTCTCATAATCCTCGATGCGGATGGCACCACCATCGACGCCTTCGAGGCAATCAATATTGCGTTCAAGGCTCATAACATGGATATCGGGGATGTTGAACGTTTTCAGGACAGACGAAAGATATTCAAGTATATCGGTGGTTTGAAGGAGCTGCCGAAAAATCTGCGCAAACAGTTGAAGGAGAAACAGCGGATTGCGCTGATAAACACCCTCACCGAGATCTACAGGGAACAGGCCCAATTGTTCGATGGCATGGGGGGCATGATCAACAGATTGGTCAGCCAGCCCGATCTTCGTGTCGGCATGATCACCCGCAACATCACCAATGAAGCGGAAAAGACCTTACGTCAACTCTATCGGCGTAACGGGGTTGACGTGGCTGGTCTCGATTTTCTGATCCATCTGCCATTGAAAAAGGATAAGCTCACCGCATTCCAGACAATCCGCGAGAGTCTCAAGGTCAATCCCGCGCGTGCCTATGCTACAGGCGATGAGAAGTGTGACTATCTGGCAGCAGTCGGTACCGGGATGCACCCCTTCATGGTCTCCTTCGGATTCGAAAGCTATCAGCGATTGACGAAAAAGATAGGTGTTCCCGCTGCATTGATCTCCCGCCAGCCCCTTGAGCTGAAACAGCGGGTGCTGCATGCATTGGATATCTCCTGAGAACAGCCTGCGGTATACTCATAAACCGGGACCTGCTGACATTGGCAGTATGGTGTAGCGAAGATGCAGGGTGGTAATCAGGTGGAAATGAAAGTCGGTCTTGCCCTGGGTAGCGGTGCAGCCCGTGGCTGGTCACACATCGGGATCATCAATGGTCTCTCCGAACTGGGAATCGAACCGGATATTGTCAGCGGAAGCTCTATCGGTGCCTTGGTGGGTGCCGCCTATGCCTCAGATAAGCTGGATCTGCTGCAGAGCTGGACCTGCTCCCTGAATTGGAAGGAGATTATCAGATTTCTCGATCCCACGCTGTTGGGCGGGGGTTTGATTCAGGGTGACAGGTTGACCGAGTTCATCAGCCACTATGTCAAGGATCTGGATTTCGAGGGATTGCGACGTCAACTCGGCGTGGTGGCGACGGACCTGGAGACAGGAAGGGAGATCTGGTTTCGCCAGGGGCCCGTAATGGAGGCGGTAAGGGCTTCAATCAGCTTGCCGGGGCTGTTTACCCCCCTGCGGCATCAGGGCAGGTGGCTGGTGGATGGCGGCCTGGCGAATCCGGTACCGGTTTCACTCTGCCGCGCCATGGGGGCGGATATCGTGATCGCGGTCAATCTCAATGGCGACATCCTCGGAAAGCACCTGCGCAATGGTAGTAGCAGACGAAACAAAGTTGCCGCAGACATTGACGATGAAGCTGAAGATGATCTCTGGAGCCGAATAACCGGTCAGCTGGTCAGTGGCCTCAACGCACGTAAGCAGGAGTTGAAGACCCGTCTGCTGGGCGAAAGCCGAAATGTTCCCGGGCTGTATGAGGTGCTGGCGAGTTCAATCAACATCATGCAGGATCGTATAACCCGTAGCCGCATGGCAGGGGATCCACCCGAGGTGATACTTTCCCCGCGACTATCGAAACTTGGGCTAATGGAGTTTGACGAGGCGGAAATGGCAATCGAAGAGGGACTGAGAGAGGTCAAACGCATGCGTCCAGCTTTAGACGGATTGTTTGATCGTTGATAGTTGCAACCCCGATGAAGCTTATCTGGTAACAAACCAACGTAGATCGGCAATATGCGGTGATGGATAGGTGGATCTATCACTGGCGCTATACTGTTGATGCCGGTTCACTGCTGAGGAGGCTTACAAATGGGGGCTGGGGTGATTCCCTTCGCTGTTCACGAAACCACTGTCCATTTTCTTTTTCAATCGACCTTTAGCGGCCGAAAAACAGGCTACCTGATCGATTTTGGGGGCGGTCTCGGTGAGGGTGAGGGGTTTCGGGAGACCGCGGTGAGGGAGTTCGTTGAAGAGACAGAAACCATGTATTTTAGCAGGGATTTGCAGCGGGCATGTCGAGAAATCGATCAGGTGAATGCACAGATCCCGATCGTTGAGGCGCTGTTTGAAAAAACCCTCTCACAGCACCCGGATTGGTGGTGTAACCGGCTCCATGCTAAACCCTGGAGAACCTATTTCATCGAATTCCCCTACCGAGATGTGGGCAGCTTGAATCGGGCGTGGGAGGACGACATCCACGGTAGATTCAAGAAGCGCCGGCAGCTGAAATGGGTCGTTGCCGATGATCTCCTCGATATCTATGCATGCAAACCTGAACGCCTATGGAAACGCGTCAGGCAGTTGCAACAGGCCGAGGATCTGATAAGAGAGATAGTGTCAGTTAAATTACAACCCCTTGAATAGGATTGTCCGAGGATATGGTTTTATAGGAAATACAATGGGATAGCTTTCGCTAGGAATCTCGTGCTTATACTTTTCTATTAGTGATTGATTTGTAAAGTTTTCTATTACCTGCCGATATATCTCCAGAATCCAAAAATAAATTTTTATTCAAAATCCATTAAGACATGGAGTTGGTTGAATATGGTTCCAAATACAAGAACTGAGAGTTTCCTAGCTACTTTCTTCGTCCTGTTACTCTTGTCGTCCAGCCAAGTGATGGCCAATAGATGTCTCTTTATCTCCTCCTACCATTCAGGATATGCCTGGTCTGATGGGGTGGAGAGTGGGCTGCGCGCAACGCTGGATGGCAAATGTGACTTGATGCAGTTCGACATGGATACAAAAAGGCACAAAGACGAAGCGTCGAAAAAGGGCGCTGCCTTGAAGGCAAAAGGTATAATTGAGAGCTGGAAGCCCGATGTCGTAATCACCGCGGATGACAATGCTGCCAAGTATGTCATACAACCCTTCTACAAGGATCACCAGGTGCCCTTTGTCTTTTGCGGGATTAACTGGACTGTCGATGGTTATGGCTTTCCCTATGAAAACACCACCGGTATGGTCGAGGTGGCTCCCATCGATGCATTGTTCGAGAAAGCGAGAAACATACAGGGAGGCGCCCATGATGCAATCTACATCGGTGCCAACACCCTGACCGAAACCAAGAATCTGAAACGCTTCCAGCGCGCCGCGGAAAAGTACAACATTTCGTTGCAGCATCGATTGGTTAATACCACAAGTGATTGGCTGGAGGCATACACTGAAGCCCAGGAATTCGATTTTGTCGTTATCGGTAGCAAATCCGGTATCAACGACTGGAATTCCGAGTCTGTAATCGCGCATCTGGACAAAACAACCAAAACCCTCTCCTTGACTAATCATGGGTGGATGATGCCCTACTCCATACTTGGTCTTACTAAAGTGCCGGAGGAACATGGGGAATGGGCTGGATTGGCCGCGCTGGCAATTCTTGAAGGGACCAAACCTACCGAAATACCCATAGTCTCCAATCGTAAATGGGATATCTGGATTAATCATTCGATCCTTGAAACGAGTGGAATCAGATTTCCAGAGTCATTGCTGAGAAAGGCGAAAAAAGTCAATTCATGATGTATTTTCGCACCCGTGAAAAGGTCTTCAAAGGTTACCGGGGGGTCATCCTCTGGCTCTCGATAACAATCTTTTCCTGGGTGTCGTTGCTGTTGTCGATTTGGGTGGAGCTACATGCCGTAGATAACGAGTTTATTGATCGTGCAGGAGAGATCCACCGTACTCTGACACAGCGTATCTCCAATTTGGAGACCGTATTGACCTCCCTGGTGGGACTCTACCATTCAAGCGATTTTATCAGCATCGCAGAACAGACCTCATTCTCCCAGGAGATGCTTAAGGCCTATCCCTTCATCAGTGCGATTATGCAGATGAGATTGATAGCTGATGAGAAGCGAGCCGAGTTTGAAGCAAGTATGCGGGAGCAGGGCTTTGTCAGTTTTCATTTGAAGGATCTGGATCAAAATAGCGAATTGGTTATCGGTGGCTCCCACTATCACTTGCCGGTCAGTTTCATTGAGCCAATGGATCCGCTTTCCGCTAATGTGTTGGGTTATGATCTGAGCATGCAACCTGGTGCCTACGCTATCTTGCAACAAGCGATCAAAAGCGGTGAGATTACGACTTTTGGCCCGGTGCAAATAAGCCGTTCGAGCAAACCCCAATATTTCGTGCTGAAACCTGTCTATCTGGGACGCTATCCCCCGAGCAAGGTCCACGAAAGGTTGGATATGTTCAATGGCATGGCGGTACTCTGTATAGAGTTAGAGCGCATTGTCGATGGATTGATAGGTCCAGGTGTTAACTTCGAACTTTCTATGAAACCGCTCGATGACAGCAACCAGCTCAAGACTGTCGGCGGTGTACCTGCTATCACAAGGTCCAAGATCGCAAAGATTGCTGTCGATCTAAGTACCCTTAACTATCAGCAAAGGGTCGATATATACGGAGTCGATTTTATATTCTCGGTCAGTCAAAGAATCAAGCCAGAGGTAATAGATTGGTGGAAGGTATTGGCGATCTGGATGTTGTCTCTGCTGATTCTTGGACTGGCGATCGGTGTCTATCGAACCAAGCGTGTTGCGAAGCTTCAGGAAGATGAAGCGAATGCCGCGATCGAGGCGGAGGATGCAAGGTTTTCCCATGTCATAGATACCGCATTTGATGCGGTGATAACCGCTGATGCCAATTGTATGATTTTAAGTTGGAACCAGCAGGCGATAGAGGTATTTGGTTATACCGAAGAGGATGTTCTTGGTTTGCATCTGTTTCAACTTATCCTGACTCATATCTCATTGTTGGAGGCCACTGAAGCACTGGAGCCAATGTTCAAGGGATCCACGGAACGCCCAACCGGTATTCGCCTGGAGGTTGAAGGCAGAGATAACACGGGTCGTAAATTTCCCCTCGACTTGGCCATTTCCTGCTCGAAAATCGGTGATATGTTCACCCTTAGTGTATTTGCCAGGGATATTACAGAGCGCAAGCAGTGGGACGAAAAGATTCGTATGCTGGCCTACAACGATTCCCTGACCAAACTGCCGAATCGACAGGCCTTCAAAGAGCAGGTATCACGCGCTATCAGGACCGCTAAGCGACACCAGCGTGTGGGTGCGGTGCTGTATCTTGACCTGGATGAGTTCAAGCGCATTAACGACACCCTGGGGCATGATATCGGCGATATGTTGCTGATAAATGTGACCAATCGTCTGGAAGCGCAACTCAGAGATACGGACTACGTTGGGCGTAATGTAGATGAAGAGAAGGAGTATCGAAATATCGCCAGGCTTGGAGGCGATGAATTTACCGTGCTTCTTGAAGATATTCAAAAACCGGAAGTAGCAGCCCTGGTGGCAAAAAGGGTTCAGGATGCAATAGCGCGCTCCTACAATTTAAACGGACATGAGGTCTATGTCACCCCGAGTATCGGCATAGCCATCTTCCCCAGGGATGGCCACGATGTTGAAGAACTATTGAAAAATGCGGATACCGCTATGTATCACGCAAAAGCGGTGGGGAAGAATAATTTTCAATTCTATTCCGAGCAGATGAATATCTTGGCAACCACCCGCTTGAAACTTGAGGGTAAGTTGCGTAAGGCACTCGCCTGTAATGAAATGGAGCTCTATTATCAGCCGCAGATCGATCTGGCAACTGGACAGATTGTCTCCGCTGAGGCGCTATTGAGATGGGATGAGCCGGAGCTGGGAATGATATCTCCCGTCGAGTTTATTCCCATTGCGGAAGAGACCGGCATGATTATCGAGCTCGGTGAATGGGTGCTGAATGAGGCCTGTAGACAGAACAAGGAGTGGCAAGATACGGGGTACAGTCCGATTCGCATAGCCGTCAACCTGAGTAGTATGCAGTTTATCCAGCGTGATCTCAGCATGAAGGTTGCAAAGGCACTTAAGAATACCAAGCTCAATCCCAAATACTTGGAGCTGGAAATAACTGAAAGCGTAATCATGCGCAATGTCAACGAGACCATAACCACCTTGAATGACTTCAAGGAGATGGGGATCAGCATCTCGGTAGATGACTTCGGCACCGGTTACTCTTCGCTGAACTACCTAAAACGTTTTCCATTGGATAACCTGAAGGTCGATCGTACCTTTGTCAAGGATATCCCTGACAACGAAGATGATGTCACCATCACCTCCGCGATAATTGCCATGGCACAGAGTCTGGGTCTCGGTGTTGTTGCTGAAGGCGTTGAAACAGAAAGCCAGTTACGCTTTCTTGAACAACACGGCTGTGAGATGGCTCAGGGTTATCTCTTCAGCAAGCCGTTACCCGCTGCTAAAATGGTTGAAATGTTGCGCTTGCAGGATGAGGGTGCTGAGTTAGGCGTCTCGATCTCAGGCAAGCTTTGAGGCTCCTGCGCCACCGCTGCGTTTATCTGATCATCCATCCCGCTTGGCTAGTGTCTTGGCAACTTCGAGAAGTTTTTAGTTATGAGTAATTAGATTCTTTTATTCTATGCCTCATGTGACACTGGTGAGGTTAATCAACAGGTTAAGAGACGGGCGACTTAGCCAGCTAAAAACTCAAAACTCTTTAGTTGGCTCTACTTTGACATGCAGTGGATTGGCGCTGACCAAGTGTAGATCACGCTGCGGAAAGGGGATCTCTATACCGGCTTGCAGGAACTTGTTGTTGATCCCCTCGTGCAGTGCGGTAATGGTTGCCAGTCGATTGTCCATCGACCCCAGATAGGCGCGAAGCAGCAGGGTCAGGGAGCTGTCGCCGAATGCCTCAAAAGTGGCTACCGGCTTTGGATCCTGGAGTACATTTTCGTTTTCCTCTGCGGCTTCGATCATAAGCTCCATGGCCTTGTTGACATCACTGCCATAGGCGACGCCGACGGTAATGATGATCCGGTTAACCTTGTCGGTCAGTGTCCAGTTGATAACCCTGCCGGTGATGAACTCCTTGTTGGGTATCAATAGCTCCTGTTTGTCGTAGTTTGTGATCGTGGTTGCACGAATGCGGATGCGGGAGACGACGCCGGTAGTTGTATCCAGGGTGACCACGTCACCGACGCGTATCGGTCGCTCGAACAACAGAATGATACCGCTGATAAAGTTGGCAACGATCTCTTGCAGGCCAAAACCCAGGCCGACACCCAGAGCGGCCACCAGCCACTGAATCTTGGACCATTGAAAACCGATGATACTGAAGGCCATGATCAAGCCAATGCCGGCGATCATGTACTGTAACAGCATTGTCAAAGCATAGCGTGCGCCGGATTCGAGTGGCAGGCGCTGTAATAATGTGATCTCGAGTACACCCGGCAGATTCTTGGCCGCGAGGAAGGTGACACTGAGTATGATCACGCCGATTAAGATGTCACGTAGAGACAGGGGTGTTTCCGTGAGCACGCCGTCGACCATCACGCTGGTATTGATGGGTAGCTGGATATTATTGAGAAAATCGAGTGCGGGGAGTAGGTCTGACCAGATCAACCAGGCGCCGACAACTGACCCAAGGAGATAGCCAAATCGCACCAGACGTTTTGCCTGCTCGCTCAGGGCATCAAAATTCAATTCTGGAATTTCTGCGGTTATGACACTGCTCTCGTCATCGATATGTTCTTGTTCCTGTTCCCTTTGCGCGCGAAGCTCCTGGCGTCGCTGAAGTGCATTTTGATAGCGCAATCTGCGCTCGGCAATGAAGAGATAACGTAGCAGCAATTCGCGTAATGTATACAAGCCGATAAAAAACCAGATTGTCAATTCGACGCGCTCAAGTAGGCTGAAGGTGAGTGTCATGTATCCGATCCCTGTAGTGAAGATCAGTCCAACACCGATAAGCGTCAGTAGCGGAAACCAGAGAAAATGCAGCTGCAGCAGAAGGGCGTGTGGATTGCTGCTACTCCATGCGAGCATTAACGATCCCTGCTTACGCAATAAACGATAGATGAAGAGGATGAAAACGATCATCAACATAATGGTTGCGAGACTGCTCAGGGTGAGCGCCTCGTTGGGCAGGCCGTCACCCGAGCCCAGCGCGATCAGGAATCGTAGCGGCGTACCGACCGGGATCGCCCAACGCAACTCATGAGCGATTGCATGGCAGACCTTGCTGTTCCAGCGCAGATGGCGGATGCCTACCCCTTCAGGCAGACATAGTTGATAGAGCAAAAGTGCGGCGCCCAATGTTATACCGACTTTGATCAGGGAGGTGGCCATGGCAAGGGTAAACGGCTCCGCTGTTGGCAAGGATGCCAGCAGTAAACCAGTTCCTATCATCAAAACAGGCAGTGCGGAGATCTTTATCAGGGTGTAGAAGAGCGCCTTCAAAGTGAGGCGAATCGAATCGGTGCTGATCTTGCGTGTGCTCCTGGCAAGCATGGGTATCTGAAGCCGGGCGAATGGTTGTTTCCACACCACAAACAGAAACAGCAGCAAGACGATGAATGCGGTATGTACATTGTATCGGCTGGCGCTCGCCAGATCCGTGCCCAGTTCTTTCCAGTGCTGAGGCGATAGCAACCAACCCAGACTGGAAAGCAAGCGCATGGGGCTGAAAATATCACGCAGACCTCCGCTGGAGATCCAGATCAACTGATCATCGATATAATCGATGTATGATTCCGAGAGGTCCAACAGCTGGCGTTCGGCCAGGTCAAGGGCGGCCAACTGACCGATGTAGCGACCGTATGCCTCCTGCAGCTCATTAAGCGCCTCTCTTCTGGCTCCCGCCAGGGAGAATGCCTGATTGTTCAATTGTTGCGCTTCCTGGCTGGTGAGGCCTTGGTCCAACGATTGGGTAATCATTTCCACATGGTCGGAAAGATTGCCACGCTCGAGAAGCAACTCCTCAATCTCTATCTGCCGATCGGTGGCATTGTTGATTTCATGCTTTCGTTTGGCGGAAGAGCGGCTGTAACTTCTCAGGGAGGGCAGTGCGGCCCGGCGACGGGATAACATCTTGCCTATCGCTTCACTGCCTCCGACTACCTCCACACGTTGTCGACTGTGACCAAAGTCTGTCTGAATCTGCTCCAGCTTGCGTTTGGTGGCGGCCAATTCCTGTAGTACCCGCTTTTCCCAGTAGACGAGTTGTTCCAGTTCGGAGCGGGTCTCGGCGTTTTCTTGGGCGATGGTCTGCAGTGGCAGAGGGAGCGTGATCGTCTCCTGCTCCAGTAGTTCCGCCGCCTGTCTGGCCTGCTTGGCATCGGCTTCCCTGATCTCTGCGGCAGCTTGATTGAGCAGTTTCAGGTCCGACTGTAAACGGCTGACCTGAGCAGCCGTCGCATCCCGTTTTGCCTGTGTCAGGTTGGTGAGTAAGCTCTGGTTGCCCAAACGTAGGGTGAGCATGTCCAGCTCCGCTTGACGCATCGACGCTCTTGCTTGCAACGACATCCATTTGGCTTGCCTGATCTGCTTCAGCTCATTTTGCGGCAGGGTATTAATTTCCGACCGGATCTCGGCCAGTGATTCGCTGCTTTGCACAATCTCGTTGCCGATCTGTTTGCTGCCGGCCAGAAGATTCGATAGTTCGTCTAGGTGGTTCTTCTGCTGCTCACGGGCCTGAGCGAGCTTCAGCTCCTCCTGGCTGATACGCATCTCCAGTGTTGCGAGGTCAGATCTTTGGATGAACTTGTCGAGTGAAGAGTCCTGTTTTGTACCTTTGCCGATCTCTGCACGCAGAGTCCTGATCTGTTGTGGTGCCTCTTCGATCTGCCGTTCGAGGTTTGAAATCTCCCCTCTGATCCTTGTGGTCTGCTGTAGCCAGCCTTGGGCTTGCTCCAATAACTCCAGGATCTTGTCCTTTTGCTCTTGCTCCAGGGTGGAGTCTTGGTTGATGCGATTTCGGCTCAATTCAAGCTGCTTTTGAGTGAGCGGTTGTTTCTGCTCGGAATTGAGAGTTGGGGGTTCTGCCCAGGTAGGCAGGCAATGTGATAGCAGCAACAGGGCGAAAAGCATTACCCTCAGGGATGTTCGGTGGATCGTTGCAGCGTAACACATGTTCGAAATATAGAGGATTAGGAGTCGGGTTAGTCTTGAAATGCGTAAAAAGGTTTCTGTTGCCAATAAAAAGTTAGTGGCCGATCACACTGCAGGGGGTTCCTCCTGGACGTCAGATCTCCTGAAAATAGTAACTGATGACATGATGATTCTCCTCTGAAACCGGTTCTCCCAAACCGATCTTTCCACTCCCCAAAAGGGGTACGGTTTCGCGTCTCAGATAGAGCGACTGCTGGTTTTGGGTAGTCAGGTAGGTGCCGTTGGTGCTGATATCCGAAAGCATGTACTTGCCGCGGCTATATTTCAAGACGGCATGGGTTCTGGAGGCTGCGGCGGTGGCAACCACCAGCTCGTTATGGCTCTCCCGACCGATGCGGATAGTCTCATGCTGTTGCAGAAAGCGAATACGTTTGCCAGCGTACTCCAGGACCAATACCCGGGTAGACTTGGTTTGAGTTCGCGGCGATGTATAGATGAAAGTGACATCATCCTTGCGCCACAGAAGATCATAGATAACCATCTGCCCCTGTTTGCCTTTGACACTGACTTTGTCGAATCGTCGCACGATCTGCCTTTGCAGATCCGAGAGACGCTCGACTACCTGTTCCGTGGTGATGATCTGTTGGGATTGGGCGATGGATGCCATGCGAGCAGCCACATTCACCGAATCACCAAACATGCGGCCATTCTCGACAATTGCCGGTCCGTAGTGAAGACCTATTCTTGCAGACAGGCCCATGTTGGATTGCTTTGCATACTCATCCACCCGTTCCTGTATAAGGCAGGCTCCCTCTACAGCGTCACTGACCCGGTCATAGCGACTCATAACCTCATCACCGACGACCTCCACCACATCACCACCGGTCTCTATTACAACCTGTGCAATGATATCCTCGAGGGTGTTGATTAGTTTCTTGGCCTGCCTGTCGCCAAGGCTTTCATACATTTGGGTGCTGCCCACGATATCGGCAAAGACAATGGCGTAATATTTTTCACCTGGATCAGACATGGTTTGGTTTTTCTATAGGTTTAAGCTTCCTGTGCCGCACTCAATCCCTTGTTCAATCGATCACGCAGTATCTCGATCAAGCCTGGGTGTTCTCCAACCAGCGGGCTGATATGGACCTGCAAACCGGGGTGCCTCTGTTGCGCCTCGCTGCAGATGGTCGCGATATCACCACCTTCCCCTGCATGTTTGCCGGGGGAGATAAAAAGCATGGAGAGTACGATCGGAATATCGATGCGCTGCCCGGCCTCGATATCTAGCATCTTCTCAAGCAGTTCGCCGTTGAAGTCGTACTCCGCACCTTCGCGGCGCTCCATCACCGCCTGGTGGAAAGTGATCCCTGACGGCAACATTGTACGCAACTCCTCGGCGATTCGCAGCCGGACTTCGGTCACCGCTGGTTGCGGAGAGCCGTGGTCGAGCAGAATGACCCGTGATTCAGGAGATAGTGAAAGCAACGGGTCGATCTGATCTCTGAGTATGCGGGCCAGTCGGATTTCGCCAGTGGACAGGGGATAGAGTGGATCGGCAAGCTTTAGCTTGAACGCTCCCTGTCTCGATTGCAGGGACTCAACCAAGTCGGGGACAAATGAACTGAGTGCGCGACTGGGGCCGAAAAACAGGGGGATTGCGAGGAAGTTCCGAATACCAAGTTGAAGCTGTTCAATAAGGAAGCTGTGGAGAATGTTCGCTGCCCTGCCATCCAGCTCCTCAGCAGTAATGCGATCTGCATGTTTCAGGGATACGGGATGGACGGTATGGCCGCTTGCCTGGCCCAATTCTTTAGCTAGACGCCTCAGATTATGTGTCGATGCAGGTCGAAAGGAGCCATTGTCTAGAAGCAGAATCAGCGGATCGACCATATCACCCGCCGTCGCGATAATGGGTGGCAATCTTCAGGAACTCATCCTCGAGCTGCAGAAATGCCTCAACCATGTCTGGATCTAGATGGCTGCCGGCACTCTCTTTGACGATCGCCACAGCCTCTTCATGACTGAAGGCATCCTTGTAGACACGTTTGTTAATCAGTGCATCATAGACATCGGCAACCGCCATCAGACGTCCGGAGACGGGAATTCCTTCGCCTTTCAGGCCCTGGGGATAACCGCTACCGTCCCAGTGTTCGTGGTGGGTGTAGGCGATCTCCCTGGCCATCTGCAGGAAGTCTGTACTGCCGAGCTCCTGCTCCGCCCGCAGTAGCGCGTTGTGGCCGAATTCCGCGTGCTGCTGCATCAATTTCCACTCTTCGCTATCAAGTTTGCCGGGTTTTTGCAAAATGCGATCGGGAACTCCCACCTTGCCGATATCGTGGAGCGGAGACGTCTTGGCCAGCATTTCAATAGTGCCATCGCACTGTAAGAAATCGGAAAATCGAGGATGATCTTTGAGATGCTCTGCCAATATCCTGATGTAGTTCTGGGTGCGCAAGATGTGTTTGCCGGTTTCGTTGTCCCGAGTCTCGGTCAAGGTCGCCAAACAGAAAATCGCCACATCTTTGGTGCGGCTGATCTCTTCCGTGCGCTCTTTTACCCGCTGTTCCAATACTTCGTTCTGATTAGCCAGTTGCTGTTGAGCGCGGTGGAGTGCGAGATGGGATTTGACCCGGGCACGTACGATGGGGGGGCTCATCGGTTTGGCGATATAGTCGACCGCACCGAGTTCGAACCCCATGATCTCGTCTGAGACTTCGCTTTTTATAGTGAGAAATATCACCGGTATCCCACTGCTGCGAGGATCCTCTTTGAGACGGCGGCAAACTTCATAGCCATCCATGCCGGGCATCAGGATATCCAATAGTACCAAGTCGGGAAGCGGATCATCGAGTACCCGTTTCAGGGCTTGAGCGCCACTCTTGGCTACCACTGTGGTGTAGTCGTCCTTCAGTAGATCGACCAAAATATCGATATAGAGCGTCTCGTCATCGACGAGGAGTATTTTTGGTTTACCTGCTAGCATTACCTCATTTCCTCAGCTGCTCGGACAGGGTTGCCAGGGTCTCCCTGGCGAGTTCGAAGTCGTAGTTTTTGATCTGCTCTGCTAAAAGGTTGCTGATTACATCGCTCTCATCTAGATTCATTGAAAGGCGCAATGTCTGAAACAACGCTTTCGCATCGGCGTTTCCTGCCGCTAGCATATCATCGAGGGATTTTAACTGCTTGTGGATTGCGGTTTTGCTCTGCGGCTGCAGAGTGGGAGCCGATTTTGCTTTTGAAAAAGGAATGACCGAATCTTTGAGGTAACCTCGCAGCCCCTCAAAGAGCTCTGCAAAGGCTTGCTGAAATGTCTCGGGGAGGTCGGAAACCTCGTTGTCTTTCTGCTTGGTCAAGAGATGGTGCAGGTCTTTGGTTGCCTGTTGCAGTTTATGTGCCCCGATATTGCCACTGACACCTTCCAGGGTGTGTAGCTTGCGTCTGGCGCTATCTATATCCCCCTGTTGTAGGTAAGTGTCCAGTGTCGCCATATCTTGACCGTGAAGGGTAACGAATTCCCTGAGCAAGTTAAGGTAGAAGCGTCGATTGCCACCAACACGTTCCAGGCCCCAATTCATATCGATACCGGGAAGATTGGTAGGAAAATCGATCTCGTCCTCATCCTTGTGGCGATCGGGGAGTTGTTGTGGTTGAGAGGTGGCCGGTTTCAGCCATTGGCTGAGAATAGCATAGAGATGAGCAGGATCGATCGGCTTGGGGATATGTTCATTCATCCCGGCAGAGAGACACTGTTCCCGTTCGTCCGCCATGGCATGGGCGGTCATTGCGATTAACGGTAGTTGGCTGAATCTGCTGTCGTCACGGATGCGTCGAGTCGCTTCATAACCGTCCATTTCCGGCATCTGCAGATCCATCAGTACCAGGTCGAAGGATGATTTTTCAAGCGCCTCGATAGCCTGCTTGCCGTTAGCCACCGTATGTACTAGCAGCCCCATGCCTTCAAGCAGCTCCTGCGCCACCTGCTGATTAATCAGATTATCCTCCACCAGCAGTACTGCTCCACAGAGTCGCTGGCTGCTACTTGCTCTACCCGCGGGAAGCGTTTTGCCATCATCCTCTCCTCTCAGCGCGCGGATTACCGTATCAAAAAGTACCGATGGACTGACCGGTTTGATCAGGATGCCATCCAGGCCTGCTGTTTCCGCCTGCAACATGACCTCCTCCCTGCCATAGGCAGTGATAAGGATCACCGCAGGGACAACGGAAAGCTTGTCGATGTTCTGTTTGATGTGGCGTCCGGCATCGATGCCATTGAGTTCCGGCATTTGCCAGTCAAGGAGAACCAGGCGGTAGGGATTCTGTTCATCTCTATCCGCCTCAAGCAAGCGTGCCAAGGCATCACCGGCACTCTGTACCGAGGTTACATCGAAGGTGAACGAATCCATGCGCTCGCTTAGCAATTCGAGGGCACTGGGATTGTCGTCTACGATCAGGACCCTCATGCCGCGGAGATCGGTGTCGGGTATCCACTCCTCACTGGATGTAGGCCCACTGATTCCAAAGGGGATGATAAAGCTGAAATTGCTGCCTTCGCCAGGACGACTCTCGATAGTGAGTTCCCCATGCATCAGTTCGATCAAATGTTTGCAGATACTCAAGCCGAGACCGCTGCCGCCGTAGCGCCTGGTAGTGGAGCCGTCGAGTTGGGTAAAGGGTTGGAATAGGCGCGGTAACTCGGCAGGGTCGATACCGATACCGGTATCGCGAACGCTAAAGCGTATCCATGCCTCCTGTGCGCTCTTTCTCTCCAGTTGAGCGGAGATTGTGACCTCTCCCTGGTCGGTGAATTTGATTGCATTCCCGGTTAGGTTGATCAGCACCTGTCCCAGGCGCAGCGGGTCGCCGATTAAAAAGCCTGGTATCTTTAGGTCGCGGTTAAACAGGATCTCCAGTGCCTTCTCCTCGGCACGCATCGCGGTGAGGCTGGCGAGATTCTCCAATACCTCATCCAGGGAGAACGCAATCTTCTCCACCTCCAGTTTTCCGGCCTCGATTTTCGAGAAATCGAGGATGTCGTTGATCACCCCGAGCAGGGCGTGGGAGGAGGCCTTGATCTTGTCAATATAGTGGAATTGTCTCGGTGTCAGAGAGGTCTGCAAGGCAAGGTGGCTGAACCCCATAATCGCATTCATTGGAGTGCGGATCTCATGGCTCATGTTGGCAAGAAAATAGCTTTTAAAACGATTTGCTTGTTCCGCTTCCGACTTCGCCACCGCCAGGGCTGCCTTCTGGCGCCGAATCTGAGCCGTCCACAACAGTGAGATCAGCAGCAGCGAGGCGGCAACAGCAAGCACTTGCCAGAGCAGTGTATAGTCCACTTCAACGTCGTAGCGAATGGCGAGTGATTGCTGTCGTATGCTGCGGCGTTCATTCTCATCGATCTTTGTCAGAGCCTTGTCCAGGATCCTTTGCAACAGTGGCCAATCTTTACGTACGCCGATCGCCAGATCATTGGCATAGGGGGTGGGAGCAGCAACTTTCAAATTGCCAAGCCCCAACTTGTCGATGAGATAGCTGCCAAGTGTCAGGTTCCCGATGTAGGCATCCACTTCACCGCTGGCAAGGGCCCGCAATGCTTCGCTGGTTGTATCCATCTGTTTCAGATTGAGTTGCGGATGGTCTCGCTGCAAATACTCAAAGGTGACATATTCCCGCTCCACGGCAATGCTGAGGCCGTGCAGATCGTCGATACCGGTGATCAAAGGGGCGTCTTTACGGGTGAAGACCATGAAGGGGAAGTGCAGGTAGGGCTTGGTGAAATTGAGATATTCGATGCGATCCTGCGATGGTGTCAGCGCTGGTAGCAGATCGACCGAGCCATTTTTGGCGCCATCCATCACCTGTGACCAGTTGAGTGATTTGGAATAGCTGAACTTAACACCCAGGATTTCGCTTATGCGTGAGAGAAAATCGGCGGAGATGCCCCGGTGTACCCCATTGTCGTCAATAAATTCAATGGGTTCCCAGAATGGATCGATGCCGATACGAAACTCTCGATGTTTGTCCAGCCAGGCTTGCTCCTCCGCTGTGAGCTGCAGTATCGGATCGCTTGAGGCAATCTCCTCTTCTTTACTCGGTACCCATTTTTTGAGGATGTTTCTATACTCGTCCCGGCTCAATGAGGTGAGGGCCTTCTGCAAGATATTACGCAGTTCAGGCCAGTCCTTACGTACCCCAATAGCATTCACGGAGACAGTTTCGTTGGTCTTACCCTGGATCTTGAGATTTGAAATCAGCTCATGTTCGATCAGATAGAGCACCACCGCCCGGTTGCCGATATAGGCATCCACTTCACCCCTGGAGACCGCGTCGAGGGCGTCACTGGTGTCCTTGTACTCGACCATGACAATATCGGGGTAGCGTTGTGCGATAACGCGCCCCACCATAAAGCCTTGTTCATAGGCGACACGGCGTTTCTGCAGTTCGGAGATATGGCGTAGCGTGGGATGATCCTTTCTTGTCACGATGACATGGGGGATGGTCAGATAGGGTGAGGTAAAAAGAAAATGCTCCCCACGCTCGACAGTCGGCGTGATATCCATAAGCGCTGGCAGGCGCATCTCTTTGACGGCGGCAAAGTGCTCTTTCCAGGTAGCAGGTTGGGGGCGCAGTACTCCACCCAGACGCCTATTTAAAGCTTCGATGATATCGACGCCGATACCGGTGGCATTACCCTGGTTGTCGATAAAGTCCATCGGCGGCCAGGCGTTCATCACCCCGATATCAATCTGTTGATGTTGCAACAACCATTCCCGTTCCTCCCGGCTCAGCACCAGCTCGCCACCAAGTTGCTTTTGGTAATCGGCACTGAGCCAACGGTGTTTTAATTTTCTATGCTCTTGAGGGGGGGTGCCGGCAAGGATTTTGTCGATTATACCAGCCAGTATGACCCAATCTTTTCTCACCCCCATACGCACTTCGGCTTTGCTGACCTCAGCCGTGAGAGGCAGTGCCTTGAGACTTTCCAGTCGACGATCTCTTATCAGCCTGTCGGCAACACCCTGCATGCCGATGTAGGCATCGGCCCGGCCCGAGGAGACAGCTTCCAGCGCCTGCTGGCAATTCTCCACAATCAATAGTTGCATCGACGGATAATCTACAGAAAATCTTTCGTGCAACCAGTAGTCCTTTTCCACGGCAACCGTTCTAGTCTTAAGGTCATCAAGTGTTCTGATGCGGATTTCGTCGTTGCGAAGATAGAGCTTGGTGGGCGCCACGTAATAGGGTAGGGTGAATTTCATATACTGCTGGCGCTCATCGGTGAAGGTAACCGTGCCGATCATATCCAGCTCGTTGGTTTGAATGCCGTCGAGTAGTCCTGACCAGTCAGTGTCGGTTACCACTTTGAAGCTGAGTCCAAGATGTGTCTCAAGGAGATGCAGATAATCGGCAGAGAGTCCTTGATGGACATCTTCCGAATTCACGAAACTGATCGGTTGCACCTGGGTTTCCACACCGACACGTATCACTGGATGCTTTTCGATCCAGTCGATCTCTTGCGCAGTGAGATTAAACTGGTTCTGCTCCTGGTAGGTTTCATCAAGGAATACCCAATCTTGGCGAATGGCCCTTCGTTGTTTCTCATCTATCGAATTCAGGGCCTTTCTTAATATGGAGGAGAGCTCGGGCCAGTCATCACGGCTGGCGATCGAGAGTCTACTGGGTTGTCCCAGTGTGCCGGCCACTCTCAAATTGGTGATCTCTTTGCGGTCGAGCCAATAACCGGCTACACCGCTGCTGAGTATCGTGGCATCTGCTGCGCCGAAGGCGACTTGTTGCAGCGCAGTCGCGATGTCCTCGACTTCGTTGATCTTGGCGCTTGGCCAATGCTTTCGCACCAGAGGAATGATCGAATAGCCGCTCGGTAGTGCCAGGGTGCGGCCCGGTAGATCCGCTTCGGTCTGAATCGTGGTATCTAAACGCCGGGTGATGATATGGCGTTGTGAGACCAGGTAGGGTTCGGAGAAATCGAGGTGCTCCTCTCTTTGCGGTGTGCGGTTAGCCAGGGGTAGCAGGTCGACCTGGCGCTTGGCCGCCAACGCCAATGTCTGCTCCCAGCTTGCGCTTGGCACAAGCTTGAAATCGATATCCAGTTTACGGCCGATGAGTCGGATCATCTCCGCGGAGACCCCCTGGTAACGGCCGTCATCATCGATGAACTCATAAGGGGCGAAATCGGGGTCGATAGCAACACGCAACGACCGGTGATCCTCCAGCCATGCCGTTTCCTGGGGAGTCAGTTTTAGATTCGATTGCATCGGGAGATTGATAGCCAGGCGTGAGGATTGGTCGATCCAGCGGGCGAGGATGGCATGCATCTCATCACGACTGATTGCGGCGAGCCCTTGCCTGATAGGCTCCAACAGCTGTTCTTTTCCCTTTGCCACAGCGGCGCGCAGGGAGACTTGGAAGAGAGGTTTCTCCATGGCGGTGAAGTCGCCGCGTCTGCCGAGGCGTAGCAGGGCGAAATCTGAAGAGGGTCGATCGGCAATGAAGGCATCGATTTCTCCAGACACCACCGCTTCTATCATCTGCGGGATGTTCTCAAAGACCACCTGGGTTCCTTGAGGGAAAAGCTTATTGAACAACGGCTTAGGAATGGGGCCATGGGTACCGATCCGGGAACTGGAGAAACTCTCCAGGGCACTGCCCTTGGCCTGATCAAAGAGATGGTAGAGGTAGGCCGGGGTTACCAGGAACGGGTCGGTGAAGTCGAGCCAAGTGCTACGCTGTTTCGAATACAGAAGACCCGCATGCAGATCGGCACGGCCATCCTTTATCTCCTCCAGCGATCTGGAGATATCGGTGAGACGAAAGCGTATCGGTATCCCGGTCTTCTCAGACCAGAGTCGCCAGATGTCTATGCCTACACCGACGGGTTCACCTTCCCTGTTGAGCATGCTGAAGGGAGGGATATTGCGGCTTCCCACTATGGTCAGCACCTCGACAGAATGGCAAGTGCCGGTAGTCAACAGCAGGATAAAGAACAATCCTTTTAACTGCTTCAAGAGTGCTCGTGCAATATCCATGGGTCCCTGGCTGGTTCGGGGAAGGATCATGCTGTTATATCGTCTTCGCAGAATCCGCCCTAGGCCTGTTCTTGTTGAAATTGTAGCAGCACTATCAGTGGCTTAGAACAGAGTTTGCGCAAAGGCCGCATGCAATTGCAAGCTATTTATATTCACTACGGCCTGTTTGGGTAGGCGATTCGTCCTGTTGTTTGCTGCCTGATGGTGGGTGAAAGATCACCTTGATTGCCAATCCATCGATTCTACCGGCAGCTAGCGGTTACAAAGTGAACAAACGGTGAAATATCAATTAATACAGTCCATTAGAAAATGTAGTTCTCTACAGTACAGAGAGTAGTTCCCCAAGTGGTGGTGATGTGATTGCACTCCTTGGCCAATGAGTCTGATGGCTGTCCGAACAGAGATAGGAATTTACTGCACAAAATTGCGCACCTTGTTCCGGGTTGACAATCAGCAGCCAAGGAGGAGCTTGGAGGCTGAGGTAATCAGGCCGCCCTGTTGTTATGATCGTTACGCGATTTCTCTACCAGAATGTTGCGCGTGGTTTGCCAGTGTAGCAAATCTACAGTGATATCGATGGCAGCTACACCTGAGTTCTTAAGGGCGTCATAGAGCTGAAAAAACGTCTTCCAGGTGATTTTCCTTGCTGCATAACGTTCCAGGGTATCCGCATCGTTGACAGCCTGAAAAAGTTTCTCGATGTGTTTCCATTCAAGAAACTTGTGCGGATTCTCCATGCCGTAATTCACCAGCATTAACTGAGCTTCCACCTGGGTTAATTGGGGTTTAGGTTGGCCGCCCATGAAAAGAATGCCCTGTTTGACTCTTGAGGTTGCAGGTCGTTGATTCCACTCTTCAACTTTGGCGGGATCGGAAAAGATAGTCTGGATCTGACTGCTGGCCTGGGTCCTGTTCATGTCGGGTGGGCACGGGCTCTTGAAGTGCTTGAGGATTTCCAGTTGACGCTGGCTGGGTGGTTGAAACAGCCCCAGCAGATGGTCAGCTTCTGCTGCTGTCAACTCGCGATCGAGCTTGATCCCCTCGGCTTCGAGTTTCGCCAGGGATTCATCCGACGCTGGTTTCGCGACTATGCTGCCTTCCCTTTCACTGGATTGTCCAAGGGCCAACGCCATGTCGATTTGTTGTTTTGTATCATCCTGCGGCAACTGCTCTTTGGTCCGATTTCTGTACCTTAAAAAAATGATTAAAATCGCAAAAACAAGCAGTAAGGTAACTTCCTCAATTAACATCTCAGTCAGCTCCCAGTCAGTTTTGCAGTGCTATTATATTTAGAAGTGGACCCAAAGGGTGGGGGTTAGATCCCATTATTCGTGTTGCTATGGCTGTTGCGGAATGTCGCTCGGGATTTTAATCATTGACTGTAAAAGGGTTGCAACAATCCTTTAATCTACTCGTCCCCTTATCGGTAAAATATAGCCGGTTTTGCTGGCTATTCCAGAGAGTTTGTGACTCGGTCCGTCAGATTCTGAATTACCACATCAAAATCCAGAGACTCTGTGGACAAACGCCCTTCCGCCTAACTGCTCGGTTCAGCCATCAAAGGATCTTTTCGGACCTAATATATCAGCGGTAGTCGTCGATTAAAGGATGATGCAAAATGGACGATATTTTGATGCAGTACTGTCTAAAAGGATTGTGAGGGACCGCATATGGGATGGTGGAATGCAAAGGAACGGCTGCGGATCGAGCAGCTTGAAAGGGAAAATAGTCAACTTCAGCATGAACTCACTGAATTGGAACAGCGGCTGGAAGAGCGGACCAAAGCCTTATCGGCCTTTCAAAAGCTGACTTCAGACGAGTCTCAACTCAATCAGCTAATGGAGTTTGAAAATAACCAGCTCAAATCGGGGCTGGGAATTATCCAATCCGATCTGGCTGGCTCTGTTGAGTCGGCAAAAGTCACCCTCGGTTGTGCCGATAACGTGCGCTCTTACTTCTCCGGCCTGACCACCGATATCTCGAAGATCACCGTAGCGCTGGATAGTCTAGCAACCCTCTCCACCAACGCCGAAGGTTCGGTGAAGAGCATGTCATCCCGCGCCACTGAGATCAGCTCGATTCTGGCACTGATAAAGGGAATTGCCGAACAGACCAACCTGCTGGCCCTGAATGCGGCCATCGAGGCAGCTCGCGCTGGCGAACAGGGGCGGGGTTTCGCGGTAGTCGCCGACGAGGTGCGAGGACTGGCCGACAAGACCCAGTCGGCGATCAGTGAGACAAACGAGGTCATCCAGTCGATGCATCATAACGTGGAGTCCGTGGGCGGTGACTCCTCACGTTTGATCGAATGCATCAGTCAGGTGCAGAACGATGTCAAGGGCTTTGAACAGAACCTGGCACGGATAAATGACGAGGTGAAGGGTTATTTCAGTGATATCTCCACAACCACCGACAGCGTATTTATGGGCCTGGCGAAGCTTGACCACATGTTGTGGAAGGTGAATACCTATCTCTCAGTCAATCAAGGGGAACCGGCGTTCGATTTTGTCGATCATCACAATTGCAGACTCGGTAAGTGGTACTACGAAGGTGAGGGGAATGAGATCTTTTCTACATCCTCCCGTTACAAAGAGCTTGAACATCCCCACGAGGTTGTCCACGAGACCACTAGAGAGGTGTTTGCGCTATTGCGGGGCGAAAGGGACTACAACGCATTGATGCGTTCGCTGAAGGTGATGGAGGATCACAGCATGGAGGTGTTCCGCAAGCTCGACGAAATCAAGCAGGATGTGAGAAAAGAGACCGAGTTCGTTTGATCCCTAGCTAAGCGTTCATATCCGAAGGTGTATTCCACCTCCACCCAAACCTGACTAACTCTCAGCGGCCCTCTTTAATCCCCCAGGGGGCCTTTTTTTATCCCCTCAAGGCTCACCATGAACATTGTTTAAATTATAAGTCTATGTCCACCACTTTACTTAGATAACCGAACCTTATTTGAATTGAAAATGGGAATATGTGATTTGATGAGGGATTTAACAAAAGTGGGAAATAACTCCCAGGATATTGTGTCTGGGCTCACAGAAGCGATCTTTGTATGTCGCCACTATCTCTCCTGCTTGGTTGTAGTTTGGCAGGGCGTTGAGTGATGTTTTTTTATGCATAACTCAATGACACGTCCCTGATCACGGCCTTGTCCTATGTGGTTGCCGCTAAGTGCTGCTTGGTGGCTCCGTTAAATCTTGAATAATGTATTTGAGGGATCGAATAATGATGTTTAGAAAGAAGAGTTCAACAATAGTAATGCTGGGTGCATTTGCGCTCATGACCATGCATGAGGCGAATGCATTCCCGCCGATGGAAAGCGACATTATTGATAAATGCAATGGATTGGGTTACGACCTGTTGCCGGCATACGAAATGGGTAACAGCTGTAACAGCTGTCATGATGATGATCAGGCAAAGCGTGCATATGATGCAGGGAATTATGAGTATTTTTGTCCTGCTCCTGTGACAAATACCTGCACCGACGCCGACGGTGACGGTTACTATGCGGAAGGTGAGATTTGCGGGACTGCAACTGACTTTGACGATGACAACGCAGCTGCCTATCCAGGGGCGACTGAAGATTGCAGCGATGGTATTGACAACGATGGTAATGGCCTGGTCGATGCCGCCGATCCGAATGCTGTCAACTGTCCCGTCGAGTGTACTGATTCGGATATGGACGGATACGCAATAGATGGCGGTTCCTGCGGTGCTGTCGATTGTAATGACAACGATGCCTCTATCAATCCGGGAGCAGCGGAGATCTGTAGTGATGGAGTTGATAACAACTGTAATGGTCTTGTCGATACCGCCGACTCTAACGCGGTGGATTGTCCCCTGGAGTGTACCGACAGTGATGGCGACGGATATAGTGTAGAAGGTGGCGACTGTGGCGCCGTTGACTGTGACGACACCAATGGAGATGTCAATCCCGGTGCTTTGGAAATCTGCGATGATGGCATCGACAATAACTGTAACGGACTTTCCGATGTTGCAGATGGTGTCTGTCAAAACAATGATGGTGGTGACGACAAGTGTGAAGTGCCTTGGTGGAGATCCAGAGAGGTGCGTCTGCGCGACTATATCAAGGAGTGTCTGGATCGCGATCGCGAGGATGATGACGACTCTGATGACGAAGACGAGAAAGACCACGACCACGACCATGATGAGGATGACGATGATGAGTATCGTGACAAGGAAGATCGGGATTGCGATAAACAAGATCGCAAATCACGTAAATTTCGTGACTAAAGTGGTCTGATTGCATCAGTCGGCCATTTTTATGGCGTTAATGAGAAAGGGGGCTTTGGCCCCCTTTTTTATGTCTCTTTGATGGTAGCGTTTCTTCGCATTCGACCGAATGTGAGTGATAGTGACGCAATTAATTATGCGGTATGTTTAGGCCCGGTCTGAAAAATAGGCAGTGCAACTTAACTGGATAGTTATGGATAAAAGTTCAGTGAATTATGGATAATTTGAACCTTTGTGGTCTTTGTTTGAAGCAAAAGTCATGCTTCAGCTTGTTTGATTAGAAGGATCAGTCCATTGAATCATGTGTTTTCCGGTTAGAAGTTTAATTCAAAATACGAGGAAATAAAGTTATAAAAATACTTTCTGCCGCCCTGTTACGGTCGGTGTAATAACTGCAAAGATAGTTTTTGTTATGATGGTTGTTTGCTTGGTGTATCTCTATGTGGTATTAATCGGCGTATAAATGTTGAGTATGGCTTGCTGTATGGCCATTGTTTATTAGGGACGATTTATTAAGAGTAATTAACCCATGGCTCATTTGGTCTGGTTGAAAAGCCTGGAAACGGGCATTGATGTCATCGACAACCAACATAAACAGATCATCGACTATGTCAATCAGCTCGATGATGCGAGGTTTACAAAAAACCGCTTTGTTATAGGTAAGGTCATTGATGACACAGTGGAGTATACAGTTTCCCATTTTGGTTTTGAGGAGACATTGCTGGAAGATGCCGGCTACGAATTCACTCGTCCGCATAAGCGGGTGCATGAACTTTTCATCAGACGCGTCAGCGAATTCAAGCAACGCTTTGATGAGGGCGAGGATATCTCTGATGAACTGCATGGTTTATTATCAAGATGGCTTTTCAGTCATATCCAAAATGACGATGCAGCCTATGTGGCCAGTGTTAAGGCGTCTCTGTCGGACCTTGATGGCAATAAACAAAAGCGCGGCTTTTTGTCACGCTCACTGGCTAAATTCTTTAAGTAAGTAACGCTCCATGTCTCTGCTTACCATCCGGAAATGATGGTTTTGAGTATCTTCCGCACCTGATCCTAAATCTTTCACGTTGGATGCAAAAACAGCCCCAGCGCTTAAAAAGAGCCAAACACAAGGTGCCCTTTTACACGGGACATGATTGATAACTATCATTGGTAATGATAGGGCTAAATGAGGTATTATTGGCTTCATGATCGGTAGGGCCAATTACTCTTATGAATCTCCGTGACCTCAAATATTTGATCGCCGTTGCCGAGACCGAACATTTCGGCCATGCGGCCGCGCAGTGCTATATCAGCCAACCCACCCTCAGTGGGCAGATCAAGAAGCTGGAGCAGGAGCTCGGCGTCACCATATTCGAACGCACCAACCGTTCTGTTTCCACCACGCCGATCGGGTTGGAGATCGTTAAGCACGCCAAGTTGATATTGGAACAGGCCGACGTGATCAAGCAGTTGGCCCAGGCACAGCGGGATCCCTTGGCGGGCGCGCTGCGTGTGGGGGCCATACCCACGGTGAGTCCCTACCTGATTCCATTGATTCTGATGCCGCTCAAGGAGCAGTATCCGCAGATGCGCCTGATCCTCTCTGAAGAGATCACCGACATGCTGACCCAACGTCTGTTGGACCACCAGATCGATGTCGCCATCTTGGCCACTGAGGTAGGCGAACCCGAGCTTGAGGCAATGCCCCTGTTCGAGGAGCCCTTTTGGTTGGCCCACCCGAGGAATCACGCACTCTATGACAAAGATGAGATCAGTCGTCGGGATCTCAGTGAAATCAGTCTGTTGTTGCTGGCCGACGGGCATTGCCTTACCCAGCAGGTGATGGATGTGTGCCGGAGCAAAGAGAGTGCCGTGGATAACGAGATGGCGGACCTGAGGGCCGCAAGCCTGGAGACCCTGTTACAATTGGTGGGCGCAGGTTTTGGCTGTACCCTGGTGCCGGCGCTGGCGATTCGGGGGAGTTGGACCACCGATTCCGGGATCATCGCCAGGAAACTGCATATCAAAGATGCCTATCGTCGAGTACAGTTTGTCTACAGGAAGACCTTTCCGCGGAAAAAGGCCATCGAGGTATTGGCTGGTGTCATCCAATCCCAATTACCTAACATTGTTCACAAACTCTGATCGTAGACAGTAGGCTGCAAGCTATGACGACCACGAATAGAAGCGATAGTGCGCGACGTTTCTCGGATCTGCTACAGCTCGATAAGGATGGCAACCCAAGGTTGTTGCCCGGGGTGCATCCACTGCCCGAGCTACTCACCCTGGAGGCGGACCAGGTGTTGGCGGCGTTCCGTGAGAGCCAACTGAAAGACTTTACCCGTGTGATAGACGAGTTGGGGGCAGCCGACAATCCGTTGCACAGATTGTTTGAGGATATGCAGGCCATTGCCCAGAGTGAACCAGGAAACGAGTTCGGTGAGTTGGATCTATTCCGGCCTGGAGCGCTGCAGGAGATGTTTCTTGAGCTCCATGAGCATGTCATGTCTCATCCGGTCTGGAGCCATCCCTGCTTTATACGTATCTTCGAGGGTCGCTTCGATGCGACCCAACTGCATGGTTTCGCCACCAACTACTTCAACCAGGTGAAGAATACCCGCCAGTGCGTGGCGTTGGCGCAAGGGCGCTTCTCCGGCTTCATCTCACTGCCTTACGGTTGTTTAAACGAACGGGTTTCCGAGCTGGCGCAGATCATTCTGGCACAACTGCTGGCCGACGAGTATGGCGTGGGTACACACAGTATCGATAGCTACCCGGATCTATCCAGCTTGCTCCATTCCACCACGCACATTGTTATGTATCGCCAGCTCTTTGAGGGTTTGGGGGTTCCTTTTCAGCAGCAGGATGTGCCCATGCTGCACGGTGTGGCCGATAACGTATTGACGCAACGCTTGCTGGCTGGCCATCCCTCATTCAACCTGGTGGAGTCTTTGGCATCCGTGGGTTTGGGTATGGAGTGGGGGGTTCCTGAGTTCTTCAGTCTGCTGCTGGGAGGCATGATTCGCTGGGCCTGGAAAGAGAACGTGCTGTTGACCCAGCGCCATCTGATCGTCTTCATCGCTCATGTGCAGTACGATGTGCTGCACGCCATTTCGGTGATGTTGGCAACCAGTCTGTTCGGCCATGAGAAAGAGACCATGAAGCAGATCAAGCAGGCGACCAACATGCTGATGTCGAGCCGTTACAACATGATGAGTGATCTCTACAGAGAGTTGTTTGCCGAGCCCTGTGCCAACATTGACGCCATCGGGCTCGATGCCCGTTACCATATCACTGACCGGCGTATCGAGGTGGCTCTGCTTTCAGCCCGTCAGGAAGTCGCCGGGGAGAGGGTGGTCAATGCATTGGACTACAAGGCCGGTGCAACTGTTCCGTTTGTCTTCGCTGATGCAGTCTAAGAGATCACCGGCTTCATTTCGGTGCGCTATGCCGCACCCTGCACATTGTTCAGAGGTTTGTATCTGCGGCATGGTTCCGCGGGGAGCTGAGTAATGCAACAACCGAGGAGCCAGGCTGCCGAGCTGTTTCGCAAGCGCCTGATCGCAACCGCCAAGGGGCCCCGTGGCGCCAAAGATATGAGCCGTGATGAGGCCTACGAGGCATTGACCTTCCTCCTCTCCAGTGAGGCGCAACCGGCTCAGATAGGGGCCTTTCTCACCGCGATGCGTTTCAAAGGCGCGCGGGTGGAGGAGTTGAAAGGTTTTCTCGATGCCATGGAGGCGAGCGCAACCCTGATCGCCCCCAGGGTCGATAGCTTGTTGAACTGCAACGGTCCCTATGACGGGCGGAAAAATGCACTCCATCTCAGTCTGGGGGCGGCGATTGTCACCGCTGCCGCCGGTCTGCCCGTGGTGATGCACTCCAGCAGCGGTTTACCACCCAAGGATGGTGTCACCACCGCGCGTTTGTTGGAGGCATTGGGCATTCCCGCCTATCGGGCGCCTGATCGGGTGTCGAGGGATATCGAGGAGAAGGGATTCGGCCATCTGCATGCCAGCTGCTATCTGCATGGGGTGGAGCGTTTAAAGCCGATACGCCAGACGCTCTTCTATCGATCCTTTCTCCACGCCTGTGAGGTCCTGCTCAATCCTGCAGGCGCCGCCTATTCATTGCTGGGCGCCGCCCATAAAAGCTTTCTGCAACGCTTTGCCAGCGCTGCCGGTGAACGGGGACAGCAGCGGGTGATGGTGGTACAGGGGTTGGATGGCTGTGACGAACTGCCGATGCAAGCGGTGGCCGTGGCGGATTTTCATGATGGCAAGGTCGCTCAATATATTCTCGATCCTGCCGATTTCGGGTTTAATCATTGTCCCCATCATCCCTGCGAGTCGGTGGATGAGACTGCACGAATCGTCGAGGACGCGTTGACAGGCAACAGTGATAAACACCTTGATGCCATTCTCTACAACGCGGGAGTCAGGCTCTATCTGGGAGGCAGGGCTGATGATATCGCTAGCGGTGTAGAGCTGGCGAGGATGCAGTTCGAGTCGGGAAGCGTGGCTGAGAAGCTGCTGCAGTTGCGTCACTAGGGCCTGTTAACACTAACCCACATGGTGTGTGAAAAGGAATAGAGGATGAGACCATTCGAATTGGTTTTGGGATGCCTGCTTGTGCTTACAACAAGCGGCTCAGTCAGTGCAGAAGCCATCTACAAGTGGCGGGATGAGAACGGCAAGATTCATTTTGGCGATCGACCGCCGGTAAGCGAAGAGTCTCAACCTGTCACCGTTAAACCCAATATCTATGAGGCACCGAAATTTGAACGTATAACCGGCGCCGGCCCTGGACGGCAAAGGGTGGTCATGTACAGCACCAAAAGGTGCGGTTACTGTAAACAGGCACGTCAATATTTCAAGCGAAACAAGATCCCCTATACGGAATATGATGTAGAGACCAGCCAAAGAGGCAAGCGTGACTACAAAAAGCTGGGGGGTAGCGGAGTGCCGATTATCCTGGTGGGCAAGCGACGCATGAACGGGTTTTCCGAAGCCCGTTTTCGTGAGGTCTACCAGGCGCAGGCTGATTGACGCCGGGTGTGAGGTTGAAGTGGAGTTGAATCGTCTGAAACCGTTGTTGCTTGCGCTGCTGCTTACCGTCTCGGCCTGTGACCGGGGCCCCGGGGATCATCAGCAGACCCTGTTGGTATTCGGCACACTTCTCGATATCAAGGCCTACACCGACAAACCGGCGGAGTTTGATGCAGCGGTACAAGATCTGGAGCGGAGCTTCCAGGCTATGCATAGGGATTGGCATGCGTGGAAAGGGGATGGTGAACTGGTCCGCCTCAACAGGACGATTGCCGAGGGTGATGCCATGACGGTCAACCCGGAGCTGGCTGGTCTGTTGCAACAGGCCAAACGCCATGCGCAGCAGAGTGACCACCTCTTCAATCCAGCGATCGGGCAGTTGATTGCGCTCTGGGGATTTCACAGTGATGAACCTCCGGGCGGGCCGCCGCCGGATAGCGACAAGATAGCCTCATTGATCGATAAGGCCCCCTCTATGTCCCAGCTACAGATTGAGGATAATCGAATCCACTCCTCCAATCGGGCGGTGTCGCTGGACCTGGGGGCCTTTGCCAAGGGTTACGCCTTGAATCTCGCGATCCAGCGCTTGCAGGAGTTCGGTATTGGCAATGCCATCGTCAATGCAGGAGGTGATCTTTGTGTCTCCGGTCGCCATGGTGATCGGCCCTGGGCGATCGGAATCCGCCACCCGCTGGGAGAAGGTGTGATTGCCTCGGTGGAGGTGGCGGATGGTGAGTGTGTGCTTACTTCTGGGAATTACGAGCGCTACCGTGAGTTTGAAGGTATACGCTATGCCCATATCATCGATCCTGATACGGGTTATCCGGTGCGGCATGTGGCCTCGGCGACGGTTATCAGCAGGGATGGGGGATTGGCCGATGCCGCGGCGACAGCCTTGAGCGTCGCCGGTCCGCTGCATTGGCAAAGAATCGCAACACAGATGGGTTTGGTCGAGGTAATGCTGGTGGATGAAAGTGGTGCTGTTCATGTCACGCCCCAAATGCGTGAGCGCATCGAGTTTCAACAATCCATCGATAAGGTTTTAGTCTCTCCGCCGCTGCAATCCCAACCCTGATTATTTGGCAGCATCAGATCGGACAACTCTCCACAACCTTGACAACCGTCGAGGTCAAGGTGTTGAGGTCATCCTCGTCGATGATGTAGGAGGGCATGAGATAGACCAGTTTGCCGAAGGGTCTCACCCATACACCAGCGTCGACGAAACAGGGTTGGATCTGTCTCATATCCACGGGTTTTTTCATCTCTACCACGCCGATGGCGCCGAGGACACGAACCTCATTCACCTGAGGCAGTTCACGGCAGGGCCCCAGCCCCTCCTGGAGAGCAAACTCAATGCGTTTGATTCTCTCCTGCCATGGCGAATCGAGGAGTAGCTTGATGCTTGCCAGTGCTACGCTGCAGGCCAGGGGATTGGCCATGAAGGTGGGACCATGCATGAACAGGCCGGGATCGCCAAGACTGATGGTTTTGCTAACCTCCTCCGTGGTCAGGGTCGCCGCCAGGCTCATCGTGCCACCGGTGAGAGACTTACCGACACACATGATATCCGCAGTGATATCGGCATGCTCACAGGCAAAGAGCTTTCCTGTGCGTCCGAATCCAGTGGCAATCTCATCGAGGATCAGAAGCACACCATATTTATCACAGAGACTGCGAACCTCTCTCAGGTATTCGGCAGAGTAGAATCGCATACCCCCGGTTCCCTGCACGATGGGTTCCAGGATTACGGCTGCTAATTGGGTATGGTATTTCTTGAGTTTTTTCCGCAACGCCTTGGCACGATCCCCCTTGCAGGGGTGGCCGAAGTAGCAGCTGGGAGCGTCGACGAAGATCTGTTTAGGCAGGATCTTCGAAAACAGGGTGTGCATGCCGGTATCGGGGTCACACACCGACATGGCACCGAAGGTGTCGCCGTGATAGCCGTTACGGATGGTGAGAAAACGCTGCTTTTCAGGTTGTTCCTTATCGTGCCAATATTGAATGGCCATCTTCATGGCCACCTCCACAGAAACAGAGCCCGAGTCGGCAAAAAAGACTGTCTGCAGTGGGTCCGGGGTAATCTCGATAAGCTTTTTAGCCAGCTCGGCGGCTGGCTTGTGGGTGATACCGCCAAACATCACATGGGGCATGGTTTCGAGCTGCTGTGCTATGGCCTGTTTCAATTGCGGATGGTTGTAGCCATGGATGGCGCACCACCAGGAGGACATACCGTCGATCAGCTCCCGTCCATCCGCCAGGCGCAGTCGCACACCATTGGCTGAAACGACAGGATAGGTCGGCAGATCAGCACCTATGGCACTATAGGGGTGCCAGACGTGCTGTCTGTCGAATTCGAACCAATCAAAGTTTTCACTCATGTCAACTGAGGTGCCCTGAAAATTGAAAAAGAGGTCTTGACAGCTACAGCGAGTCTTGAGGCGATCCATAGTCAGATCAGCTCGCCTACCATGAACAGGCCTGTCTCAAATGCCCTACTAGTGTACTTATCTATGTTACAGCATTATGTAGCAGTGGCGTTATATTTGCCCCGTTGCTTTTACTAGATCTGCGAGGCTGGAAATATGCATGACATTTCTCCATAAAATCAGTAGGTTGAGTGAGTGTTTAGTGGGTGCTGCACTGTTTTTGCGGGAGCTGAAGATAAGTACCATGGGTGAGCCTACGCAGACTGTTCAGCTGCGGGCACGAGGGTAACAAAAAAAAAGAGAGTGTTGGCGAGTTTTTTTTACCCTCTTTCTATGTTACCAATGGGAGATGAGACGAAAAGTGGTGTTTAGCATAAAACAACAACCCGGTGGCTTGCGGACAAAGATCCCAGCCACAATAAGAGGAGAGAGATATGGATAAACCTGTAGTAGCTGCAAAACAACCCATCGATGTGGAACTCGTCGCGGGGAGAGAGTATTGGTGGTGTGCATGCGGGCGTTCATCCAATCAGCCTTTCTGCGATGGCTCACACCAGGGAACAGGCATTGAGCCAATCGGTTTCAAGGCGGAAAAGAGCGGTGAAGCCTGGCTCTGCCGTTGTAAACAGACAAAAACCCCCCCCTATTGCGATGGCAGTCACAAGCAGGTTGAGGATTGAGTGTCGCCTGCGTTAGCAATATAAAGAGATGAGATTCACCCCTGGCCAGTGGTAATGTCACTGGGCAATAAGCTGCCTTGGTTGTGGTATTCGATGCGGTTTCGTCCCTTGGCTTTGGCCTGATAGAGGGCCTGGTCGGCATTCACCAGTAATTGCTCCCCGTCCGCTGTTTGTTGGGGTTTGTGGGCTAGTGGCCGGGTTTCGCTGACTCCGATGGAGACGCTGAGTTTCAGTGATGAGCCATCATCCAGTGCAATCGGTTGAGTGTTGACTTCCAGGCGGATGCGCTCTGCCAGCATCAGCGCCTCATCCAGGGCTGTTTGGGGTAGCAGAAGTGCAAACTCCTCACCGCCGAAGCGGGTAGCAATATCACTTGCACGCAGCTGGGAGCGGATGCGGTTCGCCAATTCCCGCAATACGGTGTCACCGGCTTGATGACCGTGTTTATCGTTGATGCCCTTGAAATGGTCGGCATCGATAAACAGGCAGCTTAGCGCATGACGATAGCGTCCGGCACGGGCGAGTTCCTCCTTGAGTCGCCGATCGAGGTAACGGCGATTGTGGAGACCGGTCAATGGATCGGTAAGGCCGCTGATCAGGATATGTTCTCGATTCACACTGTTTTCCAGGCACACGGTGCAGATCGTTGCGAGGCGGGCCAGAAAGTCGGTGGCGAGCTGACGTGAGAAACGGTTCTCCTCGTTACTGCCCAAATTGATACTGCCGATTAAGCGGTTGTGGCGAATCAAGGGCAGGATGGCGATGCTCTTCAGGCCCTTCGGGTTGGAGAAGAGCGAGTCGTACTCGGGGCTTAGAAACGGGCCCAACCAGGGGCTGCGTAGGCGTTGAAAGCGTGGATTGACCTTAACCAGGTCATCGACGAAATCGAGTAGTGGAAAGGCCTTCTCGTCGAGGCCGTTTTTATACAACAGATGACGGATTTCGTGATTGGGATCGTGTAACAGCAGCTGCAGGGATTTGATCTCGAAGGATGTCTTGAGACCTTCGGTCATGGAGCTGAAGAGCTCCGGTAGTGTCTCTGCGCTCAGCAGTTCCAGTTCACGGGCATGGAAGCGCCCCAGTGTCTCCTGGTTCTCCTGTGCCTTCCGGGTCAACTCCCTGAGGCGTTGGCGAAGGAGCCGGTTTTCGATTTTTAGATCCATCGCACTGCACTAAAAAAACAACCGAACAGATTTATCGGCATGGAACCCTGCTCCTTTAGAGGTCTTTTACCGATGCTGGTAGATCTGGATTACAGGTTGCAGTTGAAACGGCTTGGTGGTTTTGTCTCTCTTGAACTCAATATTAGTCTATATCGAGATCAGTAGCATAAGCAGATCGAATGAAAAGTGATGCCTGCTGCGTCAACTAAAACTGACAAAAGATCTATTTCAAGCTAAGAGCTCGTTTTTCTATAAAGTGCCAGGAGAGGACAGCTATCGGGATCGTGACCGCTAATGTTGCAAAAAAAAGCAGGTATGGTGAATCTATATTCAGCATCACGATCAAGGACTGCATAATCGGAAAGTGGAAGACGTACATGCCATAGGAATAGTCACCAAGACGGTTGAAAAGCAGCAGCTTACCCTTTGGAAGATAGGCCAATGCAATCACCACATAGATCATTACCAGATATTCCAGGGTCGTGAAGAAGTAGCCGTTGAGAAAGTTGCTGATAATCAGAAGAGCAACAATAAGGCCTAAGAGTAGGGGCCATCCCAGGATAATCCGCTCTCGATAGAGGTGCATGCAGGCGCCTGCAGCGAATAACGCGCCGAAACCTATGCCGCCTGTAACCATTGCATCGGGTGAGAAACTATAGGCTTGGGCAAGGATATAGAGCAGGATGGCTGCGAGTGCGATAACAACCATTACGGCGCGGTATTGAATGAGTTTGGTGAGCCCCATCAGCGCGAGTAGGATATAGCAGATCGACTCCCATGCAAGTGTCCATAAAGCCCCGTTGACGTAAGGATTAGGATTTCCTTCAAACACCCCTGGTAACGCGAGTGTTTTGTGGATGACCGGCATGTTCAGGTTCGAGATCAGAAAGTCGATGCTTTGTGAGTCAGTCAGATAGTTTGAGGTCGTCAGGGTTGTGAATACCGGACCAACTACCAGGAAACAGAAAGCCAATGAGAGCACAAGCGCTGGATACAAACGCAGGATTCTGGCTTTGGCGAACAACCAAAGGTTTTTTCTGTTATTGAGGCTCCTGGTTACGAGAAAACCACTGATGATAAAAAAAGTGGCCAAGCCAAAGCCACTGGCATTGATGCCGGTTAACTGATAGATGGGGTCGCTCTTATCACTGATGCCCAACAAGGCATAACTATGGGTAAAGACGACACTGATAGCGGCACATAAGCGTAGTAGATTAAAGTTGTTGTTTCGATTTTCATCGTAAGCACTTATGTACTTCATTCTGGTGTGACCGAGAGATTGTTCATGAACCCGGGCCCTAGAATCCGCTACTTACCCGCCAACGCTGGTAATTGGGTTCATTGATATAGCCTCTACTGGTGATGAAGTTGATTACCTTGCGTAAACGATAGAAGCGGACTACCGAGTCGACACGAATGATCTCCTTGCCCTGTTCATCAAAAAAAATCAGGGATGGTGTATAAAAGAGCCCGAGATCCTTTGACCATTGATATGCTGTGGTCTTCTCGCCACTGGGGGTGATGACCGGCATCTCTGCATTGATATCGAGCTGGACATTGTCAAATCCGCGCAGCAGTCTGTTTATCGCGGGATCACGCAGCGGTTGGCCATGAAGTACATCGCAAGCATGGCAGTTTCCCTGTTCAAAATAGACAACAAGTGGGCGTTGTCCGGGGAAGCGGCTTCGGTCCAGGTTGTGTGGTGGTGGGATGAAAAAGTCCTCTTCGTTTAAATCTCCGGGTTCGAATGCAGTTCCCGATTCTCCCCTCGCCAGGTAGTCCGGAAATGACTCGTTGCGATAGTGGTCGTCGGCGACATACTCGAGTGCGGCACGAAACTGATAGGGTGGATAGTAGCCTCGAAGACGCAGGGCCTCGGTGCCCTGTTGATCATAAAATATCAATGAGGGTGTAAAGTTGGTCTCCTCGAGCAAGGCATATTCGCGCTGAGTGATCACCTTGCCATCAAGGGTTGTGACCTCCTCGGTGCTCCATATGTCGATGGGAATCACATCAAAATGTTGCCGGGTGTAGGTTGAGATGTCGCTAAGGCCAAAATTGACCTCCAGCAGCATTTTACAGTAAGCGCAGCGTTTCTGCCCAAAATAGACGATGATGCCGCGCTTCTGCTTGGCAATCGCCTCATTTAGGTCCTCGGGCAGGTCGAGAAAGCTCTTTTTGAACCAGCTTGGATATTGCAACAGCTCTTCGAGAGGGAAGTCGTCAAAGGCGAAGACGTCGGTTTCGGAGTCAATCGCATACAGCGGCGGGCTGAGTGGTGACAGCAATATCGAGAGTGCAACCGAAGTAATGCGTAATAGCTTGTTCAGGGGCATGACTCACCAGTTTGTAAAGTTATTGCCCGGAGCTCTATTTCCAAATGACCAGCCTTGTTCTAGGGCCTGTTAACACCAATCCAACACGCCCTAATACTGAACAGCGATACAGTCAGAGGTGTTGTCAGCCGTTGTTTTTTTATTGCTGGTCAAAACGCTACAATAAAACAGGACAGCTTGGAAGTTCATGATAGTAAAAAAAGCTTGTATTGGGTATTACACACGTGTGTAAATATTGGAGCCCGGTTTATACATTGCCGATAACTCAGACGGGGAGTACGAGATGAAAAAAAGCCTGATTTGCCTGACGATATTGAGCCTGGCGGCAATCCAGCTGCATGCGGAAGATGAGGAGGGTGATCCCGCGACATACTGTAAACAAGCGGCTGAACTCTTTGAGCAGGACGATATTGCGGGCGCTGTGGAAGAGGCAAAGTGGTGTCTGGAGTCGCTGCAACAGATCCAACAGGCCCGCAAGAGTGACAAGTTTAAAAAAGAGATCGCCGGCTGGACGCGGGGCGAGGTAAGACAACAAAAAGCGATGGGATTTTCCATAATCGAAACCACATACAGCAAAGATGGCAAAACCATAGATGTCAGCTATAACAGCGGCGGTGGCGGCATGGCTGCCATGTTTAGTCAGATGGGGGTGGCCGGTGGTGGCAAGAAGTTCCGTCTCGGTCGTTACAGCGGCGTGGTTACGCAACAGGGTGCACGCAATGAGATTCTCATCGGGCTCAAGATGACCCCAGGTATGCTTACACTCGCTACCAGCAATGCTTTGTTGGAGGAGTTGAAGGCCTTTGCCAAGAAATTTCCGGTAAAGGAGATCGACCAGTAGGCAAGTGCTGGCTATAGATAATTCGACCAGTCAGTTGCGCGATCGCCGAATACCAGAAAGTACGGATTGAGCAGCGACTCCTTGGTGTTGTATTCGAGGGGCTTGAGGTCAAGGGTGGTGACCTGTCCGCCTGCCGCCTCAACAACGGCTTGGGCGGCAGCGGTGTCCCACTCCGAGGTGGGGCCGAGACGCGGATAGATATCGGCTTTGCCTTCGGCGACCAGGCAGAGCTTCAATGAGCTTCCCATGCTGACCAGCTTATGTTCGCCCAGGTTATCAAGGAAGCGCAGCAGCGAGTCACCGGCGTGGGAGCGGCTTCCCGCGACCCGGACCGGTTTGCGGTAGTGCTCAGTGACATGAATCGACTGCGCCGACCGGTCGGCCTCCAGTTTCCAGGCACCGTTGCCCAGGACACCGTAGTAGGTGGTGTTCAAGACTGGTGCATGAACCACACCCAGGGTTGGCGAGCCTGCATCGATCAGTGCGATATTGACAGTGAATTCACCATTACGCTTGATGAACTCCCGGGTGCCGTCGAGTGGATCGATCAGCCAATAGCGCTGCCACTGCTGGCGAGTCTCATAGGGGATCGCGGACGACTCTTCAGAGAGTACAGGGATATTCGGAGTCAGTCTCTCCAAGCTGGAGACGATGATGTTGTGGGCCGCCTTATCTGCAGTGGTGAGGGGGGAGTTATCCTGTTTTCGCTCGACCTCGAAGTCTGTGTTGTAGATTTCCAGAATGGCGTTGCCGGCTTCTCGGGCCAGCTGTAACAGATCGTCGAGATCGACAGGTGGTGTCATGCTAATAGTTCCTTAGTTATATAGAGTGCTGCGATCGATCGGGCCTCGGTCAAGTCCGGTTGACGCATAAGTTGGTCCCAGTCCGAGAGTAGCCAGGGTACGGTTTCGATCGGTTCGGGTTCATCGCCTGGCTGTCTGTCGGGGTAGAGGTCCTGAGCAAGGATAACATGGGTTTGATGACGGATATATGCAGGTGCAATGGTGAAAGTCTTGATCAGGCGCAAATCTCGTGCTGCATACCCGATCTCCTCGCGAATCTCCCGATTCGCCGCCTCCAGGGGGTCCTCCCCCTGTTCCATACGCCCCTTGGGCAGACCGAGCTGATAGTCGTGGCTGCCCGCTGAATATTCACGAATCAAGATGACTCTGTCTTGGTCTAGCATCGGCACCACCAATACCGACCCCCGTTCACCCCCAAGCAAGCGTTCGTAGCAGCGCTGCTCGCCGTTGCCGAACTGCAGATCCAGTTGTTCCACCCGGAACAGGCGAGTCTGCGCTATCAATTGTTGGGAGAGGATTGTGGGGGGCTTGCTCATGATGTTCAGCGTTCGCTCTGTAAAGTATGGAAATCGATTTCAGTAAAGAGTCTGCCTTGAAACCAGCCGTCCCAATAGAGATTACCCATGTTGACAGGGGTAGGCTGACGATTCAGAGGTAGCGGTCGCAAGGCAGTGAATTCTATCAGATTGGCGGGATAATCGACTTCCAGGGTGAGACGCATGGGATAGTAACCGTCGAGAAATTTACGCATATAGGGGCCATTGCGCAGTTGATAGAGACCCTCTCCCATGGGATGCAGGGATCGACTTTTGGCCTGCAGACAGATGGATGCGCTTTGCTGGATATCCTTCAGTACGATAGTTGGACCCTGCACCTGAGCGGATCCGATATTGCGCATCGAGAGCAGTTTGACCTGGCGGATACGCTGGGGATGGTAGACGATCTCCAAGTGTGGAACAGGATCGAGGTCGAGGTGACACTGATGTAAATCGACCCAACCGTCACGCAGACTATCCATCCTGATCTGAATCCGGTTAATATGATGATGAACCGGTTCTGTCGGTGGTGGGTCAAGAAACTCTAATTCACCTTCGTTGACACTCGCGGTGTCCGAGGCCCAAAAATCGTCGTCAAACTCGGGCGACTCCTCCTCGGCGGGTGCGGCGGGCAACAACAGGCAGAGCAGCAGTAACAGGGCAAAATGCATAGCTACAACTCTATACGATGATTGACTGGAACCAAATAGATATTGTCATGCTGGATATGGACGGCACCCTGCTGGACCTCCATTTCGATAACCATTTCTGGTTGGAGCATGTACCTGCACGTTATGCCGAGGCAAAAGGTATGGCCTTGGAACAGGCCAAACAAGAGCTAGTGGCACGCTACAAAAGTGTCGAAGGGACACTGGAGTGGTATTGCATCGATCACTGGAGTCGTGAACTGGAGCTCGATATCGCCCTGCTCAAGGAGGAGGTGGACCACCTCATCGCGGTACACCCCCATGTTATCGATTTTCTTGATCAACTGATGTGTGCCGGTAAGGAGCGGATTCTGGTAACCAACGCCCACCAGAAGACCCTCGCGCTGAAGATGGAGAAGACTCGCCTCGCCGGTTTCTTCAACCAGGTAATCTCGTCGCACCAGCTGGGTTTGCCCAAGGAACACACGGAGTTTTGGCACCGCTTGCAGAATTTGCACCCCTTTGACAGGGAGCGGACACTGTTCGTTGATGACAGCGCACCAGTGCTTGGGTCGGCCAAGGCCTACGGGATACGTTGGCTACTGGCGATGTTAAAGCCCGACTCCAAGGAGCCACCGCGGGAGGTCGCGGAGTTTCCCGCCATACACGACTTTTCGGAGATTACGGGCGGTTTGCGCTGCAACTTGAGCTGATTAACTCCAGGTCAATAAACCTTAACAAGCACTAGGTTTTTGCTCGGCATTACTTTGTATTGAGCTGCTTTAGCATCTCCTCCATGCGTATCAGCCGTTGTTCCATCTCTTGGGTGCGGGCGTCGATGCGATGCACCTCACCCGCTTCCCCCTCGCCGTTATCGCGAGAGAACTGCTCGTGTTCTCTCTGCAGGGTCTCGAGGACGATGCCGATCATCATGTTCAAAAAGACAAACGCCACGATGAAGATGAAGGAGAGATAGAAGGACCAACTCAAGGGGTAGACCTCCATGGTCTCGTACATCACATCGGTCCAGTCCTCGAAAGTGGCGACACGGAACAGAGTGAGCATGGCGATGGTGATGTTACCCCAAAGCTCGCGGTTGATTTCGCTGAAGAACATGCTGCCCATGGCGGCGTAGATGTAGAAGATGATGAACATCAGCAGAGAGACATAGCCCATGCGCGGAATGGCGGTGACGAAGGCGTTCATCAAGATGCGCAGCTCGGGGATGATGGAGACCAGGCGCAGTACCCGGAATATCCGCAACAGGCGCCCGAGCAGGGCAGCCTCGCTGTCGTCCACCGGGATCAGGCTGGCGGTGACGATGAGAAAGTCGAAGATGTTCCAGCCCTTGCTGAAAAAGGACTTCAGGCTCTTTTCCGCCACCATGCGGATGATGATTTCGACGAGAAAGAACAGGGTGATACCCACATCCAGGATGCGCAGCAGTTGCACGGTGGCCGGCGGTATAGGATAGGTCTTGGCACCGATCATCAGGGCCGAGATAACAATAACCAGGATCACAAAGGTTTCGAACAGTTTGTTGGAACGCAGCTGCTCGAAGCGGTCGCGCAATGTCGCTGGGGTGATTTTCATTGTGTTTTCAGATAGTGGGCAGTGACGACGAGGCGCGCATTATACAAATCCCTGATGAAAAAGCAGTACAAAATCGCCCTGCGGTTAGTCGTGGTATGACAACGGAAGTTCCCTAACTATCTCTGTGAGTGAAGGGGTGGGACAAGGGTGTCCGGGGATCAACGCCCCCAGCGCTTGAAGCGTTTCTTACAGTATTTCAGCAGCTCGGCATAGTTGCGGAAATAGAGTTCGAAGCCGTTTTCCGCGGGGGCGTCGAACTCGCACCAGTCATTGTCATAATCGCGGCAGATCTGTGGCCGTTGCTGGTAGATGCCACAGGCGCCTCCGGGGCCCAGGTGTTCGCAACTGCCCTGGAAGAGGAGAAACCAGCCGTCCTCGTCCTTGTAGATCTCTACTCCCTGGTGAGAGACCTGCCATAACAGATGTTCGAAATCGGCCTTTGATCTGGGGGCGACACCTATGGCCTCAGTGGTGTAGGTACAACATTTCGAGTTGAGGCAACGGCTGCACTTACCCTCCACCCTGGTTACTCCGTGTTACCACTCTGTGGCGGTTTGGGACCGCGCCGACGCCGGCGTCTTTTCTTCGGCTTTTCCCCATCCTTGGGTTTGTGACTCTTGTGATGATGCCCCTTGCCGTGTCCTTTGCGCCCATCCTTTCCGCGATGGGGCTGCCGTGACCCCTTTTCGGGATAGATTCGGCTCTTAGGGTCTATCTCTGCCAACAGGGCCGGATCGACGGTCTGGGTGGCGATGGCATGGCCGACGAAGGCCTCAATGTCGGGCAGAGAGAAGGCGTAGGTCTCGCAGGCGAAGCTGATGGCATCACCACTGGCCCCGGCACGGGCGGTGCGGCCGATGCGGTGGACATAATCCTCCGCATCCTCCGGCAGGTCATAGTTGATCACATGGGTGACGTCCGGGATATGCAGTCCGCGGGCTGCCACGTCAGTGGCCACCAGTACCGATAGCTCACCCTCCTGGAAGCGCTTGAGCAGACTCAGGCGTTTCTTCTGCGGTACATCGCCGGAGAGTACCGCGGTGTCGACATCGTTACCCTGGAGAAACCCCCAGACCTTGTCGGCGACCCGCTTGGTGTTGACGAAGACAATGGTTCGCGCATCGCTCATGCCCTTGATCAGTCCGATCAGGAGGGGAATCTTCTCCTCATTGGCGGTCATGTAGCAGGTTTCGGTGATCTTATCCGCGGTGACCTGTTCCGGTGCCACCTCCACGCTCTGCGGATTGTTCATATGCTCGTAGGCGAGCTCCTTGACCCGGTAGGAGAGGGTGGCGGAGAAGAGCATGCCCAGCCTGTTTTGCGGTGGCGGGCAGCGACGCATCATGTAGCGGATATCCTTGATGAAACCAAGGTCGAACATGCGATCCGCCTCGTCCAGCACCAGCACCTGGATTGCGCGCAGGTCGTAGACGTGCTGTTTATAGTAATCGATCAGGCGCCCGGGTGTGCCGATGAGGATGTCGACCCCTGCCTCCAGTTGCTTGCGCTGTTTATCGTAACCGGTACCGCCGAAGACCGCTGCGGAGGTAAACTCGGTATGTTGCGTCAATGTCTGGGCGTCGTTATAGATTTGTACCGCCAGCTCCCGGGTAGGGGCGAGGATCAAGGCGCGGGGTTGGTTGGCCCTGCGTGTCTCCTCTGCGGGATGGTGTATTAGGTGGTGTAGGGTGGCAATGAGAAAGGCTGCGGTCTTTCCGGTACCGGTCTGGGCCTGCCCCGCCACATCCCTGCCGGCAAGTGCGATGGGGAGGGTCTCCGCTTGGATGGGGGTGCAGAATTCGAAGCCTGCCTCACGGATGCCCTGAAGGATGGAATCGGGAAGATCGAAGCTGTCGAAACGGGTTTCTGTTAGGTGTTTATCAGTCATGGCGGGCAAGCATACAGTAAATCGGGCGTGCACACGATGACTCACTGTTGCACTGACCGGTGAAATTGGGTCGTAGAAAAAAGCTGTCCGCAAATGAACGCAAATGAACGCAAATATTGGGGATGTGCAGATTTAACCCGTCGCAGCGCTACGGGGTATGCGATTGTAGTGGGAGAGGCATATAATATCCAATTATTTCAATCAGTTAAAGTTATTGAGTGCCCGGATGCTGCACCTCCCAATAGCCATGAGGTCGATTCGAAGTCCTTATTTGACTTGCAAGTCTTGGCCAGGGGGGAATGATTCGGGGTAATCCAATCTGTTTTCAATTAATGAAATTAACTTTTTATTTGCGTTCATTTGCGGACTAATCTTGCGACTGCTTACCATTTTCAAAAGCCAACAGCCCCAGGATGACGTAGAATCCCGTACAATCGGCCCATGAATATCTATCTGATATCTGTAGGAAACCGCATGCCACGCTGGATAGATGAGGGATATCAGGAGTATGCGCGTCGCATGCCCGCGGAGTGTGAGCTGCATCTTATCGAGATCACCCCCGGACACCGTGGTAAAAATGCCGATATCCCGCGGGCGGTTCGCGAGGAGGGTGAACGGATGTTGAAAGCGATCCCCAAGGGGTGTCGGGTTTTACTGCTGGATATTGCCGGTAGCGCCTGGAGTACCGAGGGTCTCTCGGGCAAGCTGGAGCAGTGGATGGCGGATGGTCGGGACCTGGCATTGCTGGTGGGTGGCCCCGAAGGGCTGGCGCCCGACTGCCTGCAGCGAGGGGAGGGTGGCTGGTCGCTCTCGCCCTTGACACTGCCCCATCCACTGGTCAGGGTGGTGGTGGCAGAGCAGCTCTATCGGGCTTGGAGTCTGCTGCGCAATCACCCCTACCATCGGGCGGGTTGACCCCCAAAAAAACCAAATAGAAGAGGAAAATGTCCACTGTGAAGGAGAGCCCGGTCATCTACCTCGCATCCCGCTCACCACGCAGGAGGGAGCTGCTGCGCCAAATCGGCATCAGCCATACCCTGCTTGATATCGATGTGGATGAGGGGCATCTGCCGAATGAAGAGCCGGCGAATTATGTGTCAAGACTGGCCAGGAAGAAGGCCGAGGCGGGTGCGCAAATGGTCCAAGAGGGTGAGTCTTTACCGGTGTTGGCCGCGGATACCACTGTTGTCATCGATGGCGATTTGCTGGGAAAGCCCCGGGACAGGGCCCATGGACTGAGCATGCTGAGGCAGTTGTCGGGTAGGACCCACCAGGTCTATACCGCGGTTGCATTGGCCTGGCAGGGGGTGGCGAGCGAACTCAGTCTCAGTGAAGTCAGCTTGCGCGAGATGAGTGATACGGAAATCGCTGCCTATTGGGCCACCGGAGAACCTGCGGATAAAGCGGGAGGCTATGCGATCCAGGGGATTGGCGCTCGATTTATCAGTATGTTGCACGGCAGCTACTCAGGGGTGATGGGATTACCCCTTTTCGAGACAGCGGAATTACTGGGCCGCTGTGACATCCAATTCGATAATGCAGAACAAGAGCATATTAGTGTTAACAGGCCCTTAAATGTATGAGTGAAGAGATACTGATTAATGTGACACCACCTGAGACCCGGGTTGCGGTGATCGAGAATGGTGCGGTGCAGGAAGTGATCATCGAACGCTACGGTAAGCGTGGCCTGGTCGGCAATGTCTACAAGGGCAAGGTGTGCCGGGTTCTGCCCGGCATGCAGGCGGCCTTTGTCGATATCGGGCTGGAGCGGGCGGCATTTCTGCATGTGTCCGATATCGGAGAGACCACCGATAGGCCAAAGACAGACAATATTCACGAATTGCTGCGTGAAGGCGACTATGTGATCGTGCAGGTGTTGAAGGATCCCATCGGCACCAAGGGTGCCCGTCTTACCACCAATATTTCTATCCCTTCACGACACCTGGTTTTCATGCCGTCCCTGGGCAACATGGGTATCTCCCAGCGTATCGAGGCCGAGGATGAGCGCCAGCGCCTGCGTGAGCTGCTGAATCAAGTGGCGGAGGCAGGGGAGATATCCGGAGGTTACATCGCGCGTACCGCGGCAGAGGGGGTGGATGAGGTCTCGCTGAAGGCGGATATGCGATTCCTGGCGCGCCTCTGGTCCTCGATTCAGGAGAAGAGCAAGGTCAGCAATGAAATAGAACTGATCCACGAGGACCTCTCCCTGCCACTGCGCTCGCTACGGGATCTGGTCGGACCCGATGTGGAGAAGGTGCGCATCGACTCAAAGGAGAGCCACCAGAAAGCGATCGCTTTCGCGCAAAAGTTTATTCCCGATATCAAGCATTGTATCGAGTACTATCCGGGGCAGCGACCGTTGTTTGATCTCTACGGGGTTGAGGACGAGATTCAAAAGGCCCTGGAACGCAAGGTGCAGCTTAAATCCGGTGGTCACCTGGTGATCGATCAGACCGAAGCAATGACCACCATCGATGTCAATACAGGCGCGTTCGTTGGCCACAGAAACCTAGAGGAGACCATATTCAAGACAAACCTGGAGGCGGCCCAGGCCATCTGTCGGCAACTGCGTCTGCGCAATCTGGGGGGGATCATCATCATCGATTTTATCGATATGCTTGATCCCGAGCACCGGCGTCAGGTTTTACGTGCACTGGAGAAGTGCTTGGCACACGATCATGCAAGGACTCACATCACCGAGGTCTCCTCCCTGGGGCTGGTGGAGATGACCCGTAAACGTATACGTGAATCCCTCGAACACGTGCTCTGTGAACCCTGCCCCTGCTGTGGTGGCAGGGGTTCCATGAAGACCGCCGAGACTACCTGTTACGAGATCTTTCGTGAAATCTTGCGCGAGTCGCGACAGTTCGACGTAGAGTCACTGCTGGTGCTTGCCTCCCAGGAGGTGATAGACCGGCTCCTGGATGAGGAGTCGACCCACCTGGCCGAGCTGGAACAATTTATCGGCCACCCCATCAAGCTGCAAGTGGAAATGCTCTACACCCAGGAGCACTACGACGTCGTTCTGGTCTGATGTCATTCCCCAAATCCCTAGCTTATGTTGGACGCAGCTAAGTACCTCCACGCCAAATTCTGGCATACCCTGGCATGGTTGGTGATTGCGACCGCCCTGCTGATTACCGCACTGCGCATGATTGTACCGGTCATCGATCTCGATCCCTATCGTCGGGAGATCGAACGCGTGACCGAGGAGGCAGCGGGTCTCGATCTGAAGATCGGGTCGATGCAAGCCCAGGTCAAGGGGGTGCATCTGGCATTGAACTTTACCGATGTCAGCGTGCTCGATGAACAGAGTGGCGAACCCTTGCTCTCAGCTCCCCAGGTTCTGGTCAATATCCAGTTAATTCGCAGCCTCTTCTCCGGTCGCCTGCAGTTGGGTGGGGCGAGTGTCATCGGTACCCAGCTGAAGTTGGAGCGATTTGCCGATGGCAGGGTTGCCCTGCAGGGCATGGGCGATGTCTCCGAAGGTGATCCCGATACAGTGGCGGCCATTCTGCTGGGACAGAATCAGTTACGACTGCTCGATACCGAGATCTATCTCAAGAGTGCCATTCCCGATCAGCCCCCGTTAAGGTTGTCAGGGGTCAACGTCGACCTGCGCAACAACGGATTACGCCATCAGCTCTCACTGGCTACACGCATAGGTAGAGAGGGGGAGGAGTCGGTTCGTCTGATTGCCAATCTGTTGCAGAAGGACGCGAACTCATTGGCGATGAGCGGTGAATTCTATTTCAAATGTGAAGACCTGGTGTTGGGGGGGCGACTGTTGGAGTGGATGCCACTCCCCTATACACTTGACCAAGGCGAGCTTGAGGTCGAGCTCTGGGGTGACCTGGAGCAGGGCACGTTGCTTGGCCTGCGGGGAAACGGCGAGCTCAGGGAATTTAGCATCAACGGACCAGGGCGGTCAGCGCCATTCCAATTACAACGCCTCGCTACCGAACTTGACTGGAAGCGTCTGCGCGATGGCTGGCATTTGGAGCTTCAGCGGCTGGCAGTGGAACAATCCCATGGCGAGTGGCCGACAGAGCAGCTATCTATCTCCTGGCGGTCGACTGAGCAGCGGCAGCAACATTTTCGACTGGGTGCTGACGCCTTGTCATTGATGGAGCTGAACGATTTTCTGGCGATAATGAAGCTGCCCAATCCCGAGCTGCATGAGGCCCTCGATGGACTCTCGCCAGAGGGTGAGCTGCATCATCTCGAGTTCGAGTTTTTCAAACCCGAAGTGGGTGAACTCACCTGGCGTTTGAAAGGGGAGGTCGACGACTACACGCATCAGCCATGGCAGGATATACCCGGGTTGAGTGGACTCAAGCTGGCTTTCGACGGTAACCAGGTCGGGGGGTGGCTGAAGATAGACAGCAGTGACCTGTTGCTCGAATTTCCACAGCTGTTCCGCAATCCCCTGCATGCGCAAAGGGCAATGGGGGATTTTGTATGGAATTTCGATCTGCAGAAAGGGCTGCACCTGAACAGTAAACACCTGCAGATGAGTACCAGGGATGTGCAGACCCTCTCCCGCATAGATCTGCAGATACCCTTTTCCGGAAAGGATCTGTTCATTGATATGCAGTCCGATTTCTGGGATGCGGACGGATCACGCAAGAGTGATTATCTGCCGGTAGGGATCATGCCGGATGAGCTGGTCGACTGGCTCGATAGCGCCCTCGTCAGCGGTTATGTGAAGTCGGGCAGTTTTCTACTCTATGGTCCCATCAGCGAGTTTCCTTTCCGCCAACAGCAGGGGCGGTTCGAGGTCTGGTTTGGTGTCGAGGATCTGATTCTTGACTACATGCCGGAATGGCCACGCTTGTCCGAGGGGTTGGCAGAGGTCCATTTCATCAATAACACACTCAAGGCGAAACTGCAGGATGGCTTGCTGGTCAACAGCAAATTGCAGGACGTCGAGGTCGACATCGAACATCTGGAGGAGGCCTCTCCGGTAATGATAAGGGGCAGTGCGGCAGGCCCGCTTAAAGACCTGATGGCGATCCTGGGCGAGACTCCGTTGCGAAGGGATTTTCATGCCTTTGTCGATGCGGTAGAGGTCGGTGGGGAGAGTCTGACAACTGTCGACTTGGCGATACCGCTAAAAAAGAAACAGCGCGATAAGCTGAAAATCGATGGTGAAATAGCATTCAAGCGGGCTGCCCTCAGGGTAAAAAAAGCCGCTCTTAAAATTGACAAACTCAATGGTAAACTCCGCTTCAACCGTACCGGGGTCGAGGCCAAAGGCATCAAGGCCAGGTTGCTGGGGGACATGATCCAATTCGACGTCCTGCCCTACAGTCACAAGGGTGAATACTGGACCCGGCTAACCACCCATATGCCGCTGAATCTGAAACGTTTGAAAAGAGAGTTTCCTGAATGGAAACTGGACTATTTTTCCGGTTTGGGAGAGGGTGAGGTGGAACTCAAAATTGCCCATCACCCCAGCCAGGTGCCGGTTAGGTTGAATCTGGTCTCCGACCTGCGCGGTATCTCGGTTCTAATGCCCCAACCCCTTGGTAAAGCGGCTGAATCGAAAGTGAAATTCGATATGGGTGCCGATTTTCGCAGTGATGATTCGACAGAATTGAGGATTCGCTACCAGGATCAGACCCATGCCCTTTTCCGTTTCTTCGAGACTGGAGACAACCCCTGGATCGCCGCAATCGGATTTTCCCAGGAGGCACTGTCGCTGGATGATGTCGAAGGTCTGCATCTGAGGGGGCACCTCAAGAGTCTGAACGCGGACAGTTGGGTAAGTTGGATCAGGCAACAAGCCGCAGAGGGAGAACAGGGGCTAACGCAGATCACCATGGATCTTCATGTGGACGAACTTATCGCACTCGGCACAGCCTGTCCCGAGACCCAGTTCACCTATAGGAATTATGCCGACGGATACCGTATCGATCTGACCTCGGATACAGTGCAGGGTATGCTTCAGATACCCCAGGAGCTGGATCATCGACCTATATTCGGGCGATTTGATTATCTGAAGTTCGACCTTAAAGAGTTGGCCCGCGGAATTACCGGGCAGCAGGGGCAGCAACGCCAGGCACCAGACCTCGATCCCAGAGATGTGCCTGCAGTCAACTTTACGGTTGAAGAGCTCTACATCAACGACCACCCGATGGGCAAGGGTAATATCACCTGGAGGAGAGAAGTTGATGGGGTCACGGTTGACAATCTGGCCCTGGTTGGTGACGGCATCGATCTTACCGGTCAGGGTTATTGGCGCCTGACCGCCAGGGGGCACAGCACTTCACTCAACTTGCAGTTGCACACCAGCAGCCTGGGTGATCTACAGCAGGCCTTGGGTCTCAGTACGGGGATCGAGCAGGCACCCACTGATGTCAAGGCGGAGCTCTATTGGCCCACTTCGCCCCTGGAGATGGGTGCGGAAAAGCTCTATGGCAGTATATCGTTGAAGGTGGACAAGGGGTTGGTAAACAATGTTGATCCTGGTGTTGGCAGATTGATCGGTCTGTTCAGCTTGAACGCTCTGGGCAAGCGCCTGGCTCTCGATTTTTCTGATCTGTTTTCCGAGGGTTTGGCATTTGACTCGATAGAAGGCAATTTCACGGTGAATGATGGTGATGCCTACACATCCGATCTGACCATGAAGAGTACAGCGGCGGTCGTCGATGTGCGTGGCCGAACCGGCCTGGCGAGTCGCACTTATGATCAGAAGATCGTTGTCACGCCGAATGTAAGTGCCACCCTACCCCTGTTGGGCACCCTGGCGATCAATCCCACCGCAGGCGTGGCCCTGGCGATGACACAAAAGTTGATCGGGCGGGTTTTCGATCGAATTGCCGAACGCACCTATGAAGTTACCGGCAGTTGGGATGATCCTCAGTATATTCAGATCAACAAGTCGAAACAGGGGAGTGATGGAAGCTCCTTGATGCCGGAGATGCCGGGTGAATAAAAATTGGCTGAGTCTTTGTTTTAAAACCCCTAGACAATGAGTGGTAGATGCCCCGCTAGATATGGCAAATAGTGTGTACCCTTGCTGGCGGCATCCATGTTCATGATGCTATCCTCAAAACTAAACCCTCTGTTAGGGGATAATTTGAAGTTGATTGAAGAGTTTTTCTGATGAGCAAGAAGAATAAAGTTGCTGCTATCCAGATGGCCTCGAGTCCAAATGTCAGTGCCAACCTGCTGGAGGCGGAGCGATTGATTAACGAGGCTGCCGAGTCCGGATCGGGACTGGTGGTATTGCCGGAAAATTTTGCCTTCAAAGGGGAGCATGACAGAGATATGCTGACCCTGTGCGAGGATGATGATGGGCCCTTACAGGGATTCCTCAGCCAAATGGCACAACGCTATGGTGTTTGGCTGGTTGGGGGTACCATCCCGATGCGTGCCAAAAAGGGTGGAAAAGTGCGCGCGGCTTGTTTGGTAATCGACAGCGATGGCAATCAGGTAGCTCGATACGACAAGATTCATCTCTTCGATGTGCATCTGGTGGAGACGGATGAGCACTATGTAGAGTCGAGTACCATCGAGCCAGGTGAGGAGTTGGTGACGGTTGAAACCCCCTTCGGCATGCTTGGGATCGCAGTCTGTTACGACCTGAGATTCCCCGAGCTGTTTCGCAAGCTGATGGAAAAGGGAGTGGAGATATTTGCGGTACCGGCCTCCTTCACCGCGATGACCGGCAAGGCCCATTGGGAGACCCTGGTTAGGGCCAGGGCAATCGAGAACCTCGCCTTTGTGGTCGCCGCCGCGCAAGGGGGGTACCATCTCAATGGTCGCGAGACCCATGGTCACAGTATGATCGTCGATCCCTGGGGTACCGTGTTGGCCCAGGTGCCGAGAGGGACAGGATTTGTCAATGTGGAACTCGATCGCGAATACCAGCAGACCATCCGTCGAACTTTTCCAACCATTGACCATCTGCGACTATAGGGGCAGGAAAAACTAACACCCCGAAATGGGCCGGGTTGAATAAGTCGGCATCCGCCCATACTCCCGTAACAGGTTACATAGAGCCCTATGCGACACGCGATGGTGCCATAGAGGCGGGGATTGGGTTTGCGATGATTGAACCCAAGGATACTAAACAGGATTAAACAACGGCCGCTTAGGCCAGGAATACCATGTCTGATCTGATTCAAATTGCACAACAGACGATCTTGACCCCGGTGGGATTGGCGGAGCAGGATCTGGATCGCATGCTCGGCGCATTGACGGGTAAAGGTGTCGATGCGGCCGACCTCTATTTCCAGTCCAGCCGCCTGGAATCCTGGGTGCTGGAGGACGGCATTATCAAGGAGGGTGCGCACAATATAGAGCAGGGCGCGGGTATCCGGGTGATCAGTGGCGAGAAGACAGGTTTTGCCTATTCCGATGAGCTGCAACTACCCACCCTGGAGGAGGCGGCGCGGGCCGCCAGGGCGATCACACGCAGCGGCGCCGATCAGTCGGTGCGTATTAGCGGCGTGCCGATTCCCCACCAGCTCTATGCTCCACTCAATCCACTACCCACACTCAACGAAGTGGAGAAGGTTGAGTTGTTGCGCCAGGTGGATCAGGAGGCACGTAACCAGGACCCGAGAATTAAGGAGGTCATTGTCAGTCTCGTGGCCGCTCACGATGTGGTATTGGTCGCCGCGATCGACGGCACGCTCAGTGCCGATGTAAGGCCGTTGGTTCGCCTTAATGTTCATGTCATCGCCGAGCAGGGTTCACGGCGGGAACAGGGGAGCAGTGGTGGCGGGGCCCGTGAAGGTCTCGACTATTTTCTGCAACAGGAGCGGGGATTGGGCTATGCCAGGGAAGCGGTGAGGCAGGCATTGGTCAACCTTGAGGCGGTGGATGCCCCCGCTGGTAGCATGCCGGTGGTGCTGGGGCCGGGCTGGCCCGGGGTGCTTCTGCATGAGGCTGTCGGCCATGGTCTTGAAGGTGATTTCAATCGCAAGGGGACTTCCGCCTTCAGCGGCAGGATCGGTGAACAGGTGGCCGCCAGCTGCTGCACTGTGGTGGACGATGGCACCCTACCCGGACGGCGGGGATCCTTGACCATGGATGACGAGGGGACGCCGGGTCAGAACACCGTATTGATCGAAAAGGGTATCCTCAAGGGCTATATGCAGGACAAACACAATGCCAGTTTGATGAAGGTAGACACCACAGGCAACGGCAGACGCGAGTCCTATGCCCACCTGCCGATGCCACGCATGACCAATACCTACATGCTGGCAGGTGAACATGACCCGGAAGAGATCATCGCCTCGGTGGACCGGGGTCTGTTTGCGGTGAATTTCGGCGGTGGTCAGGTCGATATCACCTCCGGCCGCTTCGTCTTCTCGGCCAGTGAGGCCTACCTGATTGAAAAAGGCAAGGTGACCCGGCCGGTGAAGGGAGCAACCCTGATAGGCAATGGACCGGAAACCATGAACCGTATCAGCATGGTCGGCGACGATCTGAAACTGGATGCGGGGGTCGGTGTCTGCGGCAAGGAGGGACAGAGTGTTCCCGTGGGTGTCGGTCAGCCGACGTTGAAGGTGGATGAGTTGATCGTCGGGGGTACCGAGCAGTGAATGAAATGGAGCAACGCAAAGCGGAATTGCAGCAATTGATCGAGGATCTGTTGGCTGAAGCAAGGCGTCAGGGGGCGACGGCCGCGGAGGCTGCGGTAAGCAGCAACGCGGGTCTCAGCTTGACCGTGCGCCTCGGGGAGACGGAGACCATCGAACACACCCGCGACAACGGCCTTGGGGTAACCGTCTATTTCGGTCATAAAAAGGGTAGCGCCAGCAGTTCAGACCTCAGTCCACAGGCGATCAGGGAGACAGTGGAGGCGGCCTGTAACTTTGCCCGCTACACCTCCGAGGATCCCTGTTCCGGATTGGCGGAGGCGGAGTTGATGGCCACCGATATTCCCAACCTCGATCTCTATCATCCCTGGCAGCAAAGCGTCGATGAGACGATTCAATTGGCAATCCGTTGTGAAGATGCGGCACGGGATTTCGATCCAAGAATCTTCAATTCGGAAGGCGCCTCACTGAACTCCCACGACGGACTTCATGTCTACGGCAATACCCATGGCTTTGTCGCTGGCTACCCATCATCCCGCCACAGCCTGAGTTGTGCCGTGGTGGGCAAGCAGGATGGGAGTATGCAGCGTGACTACTGGTATACACTGTCGCGTCAGGCGGATCGTTTGCAATCACCCGAACATGTGGGAAGGATAGCTGCAGAGCGGACCCTGGCGCGACTGAATGCCAGGCAGCTACCGACACAGCAGGCAGCGGTGCTGTTTCAGGCCGATGTGGCGGTGGGGCTGTTGCGCAGCTTCATCGGCGCAATTCGAGGCTCTGCGCTCTATCGCAAGGCGAGCTTTCTTCTCGATCATCTTGGAAAACCCGTATTTCCCGACTTCGTCACCATCCATGAAGAACCCCTGCTGCCCATGGGACTGGCCAGTGCCGCCTATGACAACGAGGGTGTGGCGACCCGCAACCGGGAGTTTGTTCGCCAGGGAGTGCTCGAGAGCTATGTACTCGACAGCTATGCGGCACGTAAGCTCGATATGCAGACCACAGGAAATGCAGGTGGGGTGAGGAATCTTCGTATCACCAGTGGCGAGCTGGACAGGGATGGTCTGCTCAAGAAGATGGACCGCGGACTACTGGTCACAGAGCTGATGGGGCAGGGGGTCAACATGGTGACCGGGGACTACTCCCGAGGTGCTGCCGGCTTCTGGGTGGAGGGGGGTGAAATTCAGTTCCCCGTGGAAGAGATCACTATCGCCGGCAATATGCGGGAGATGATGATGGGACTGCTCGAGGTAGGTAGAGACGTGGAGACCCGCAGCAGTGTTCAGACCGGCTCCTGGTTGATCGATCGCATGATGATTGCCGGTAACTAGTTAACTAGTTCCCATGCTCCTGCGTGGGAACTCATCACTCACTTTAATTGATCTGCCGTATGCATTCCCACGCCGGTGCGTGAGAACGAGGACAGCTTTTTCGGTGGGACCCTGCCCCAGCAAAAGAGCTAGGTTTTTACAGAGAATTCTTGTACTAGGTAGCATATCTTTTTGTATTCAGCCGCTCGCTATCTCTTTCGAGCGGCTCTTGACCATCGTCTCCGCCACCTTCACCGCATACTGCAGACTACCCAGATTTGCCTGATTGGTACCCGCCAGTGGCAGCGCGGTTCCGTGGTCCACCGAGGTTCTGATGATGGGCAGTCCCAGGGTGATATTGACCGCATGGCCAAATCCCAGGTGTTTCAATACCGGTAGTCCCTGATCATGGTACATCGCCAGAATCGCATCTGCCTGCTGCAGATGGATCGGGGTGAAGATGGTGTCGGCGGGTAGCGGGCCGATCAAGTGCATCCCCTGGCTGTTGAGTTCCGCCAACGCCGGTTGGATGACTTCAATCTCCTCCCTTCCGAGGTGTCCCTGCTCTCCTGCATGGGGGTTGAGTCCGCACACCATGATGCGTGGTTGAGCGATGCCGAAATATTGCTGCAGGTCGTTGTGCAGGGTGGTGGCTACCTGCTGCAGTAGCTCCTTGGTGATTGTCCGGCTCACCTTCGAGAGTGGCAGGTGAGTGGTGACCAGGGCGACGCGCAGATCGGGGGTGGCGAGCATCATCACCGGATTTGCGTCTTTACAGAGTGCGGAGAGATACTCGGTGTGGCCAGTAAACGGCAGCCCGGCATCGTTGATCACCCCTTTGTGTACCGGGCCGGTGACCATGCCGTCGAACTCGCCATTGATACATCCCTCGGTGGCGATGCGCAGAGTCTCCAACACATACTCGGCGTTGGCGGGATTGAGTCGACCACAGACAACTTCGTGATTGAGGTTCGCGGGCAGATATCTGAGCTGCCCCGGTGACAGGGTGGATGCGGATGTGCGCTCATCGAATGGGATCAGCTCCAGTGTTACCCCCAGGCGTTGTGCACGCTGATGCAGCAGCAGCGGATCGGCAATGACGACGATCTCGGTCTCCGGGTTGGGCCGTTGGGCAAGCATGATGCAGAGATCCGGACCGACGCCCGCAGGCTCGCCGGGGGTAAGTGCGAGACGTGAAATCAAGGTGTTTCCAACTCTTCCAGCAAGACCTCTACATAGGCTTCGTCGCGTAGACGGCGTAGCCAGAGTGCAATGGCCTCTTCCGATTTCTGTTTCTGGATTTCGAGGCGCGCCCTGTTCTTCATCGCCTCTTCGGTATTGTCATGCTGTCGCCTTTCCAGGGGTTGCACGATATGCCAACCGAAGGGGGTCTTGAAGGGTTGGCTGATGTCACCGATTTCAAGGGCGTCCATCTGTTCCTCGAACTGGGTGACCAGGTCTCCTGGGCTGGTCCAACCCAAGTCACCGCCCTTGATCGCCGATGCCTTGTCATCGGAATGGGAACGAGCCAGTGCCTCGAATGAGTCGCCACCTATAATGCGCTCACGCAAGGTCTCCAGGCGCTGCCGTGCCTCATTGTCGGAGACGATCTCATTGGTGTTTATCAGGATGTGGCGGGCATGGGTTTGATTGATGATCAGCTTATTGCCCCCCTTTACCTCCGCCAGTTTGACGATGTGGAAGCCGGAGGCGTTGCGTATCGGTTCGCTGACAGCATCAATATCCATCTCATCGACTACCCCGGTAAACAGACTCGGGATCCGTGACATCTCAATCCAACCGAGATCGCCACCCTCCAAGGCCTGTCTGCTGTCGGAGTGACGTATCGCCAATTCACTGAAATCCGCACCCTCCACTAGCTGGTCGTAGACCGACTGGGCCTTCTGTTTTGCCTGCTGCACATCTTCCGGTGATGCCCCTTCAGGGGTTGCGATGAGAATATGAAAGAGACGGACCGCGGATCGTTGACGGCTGGTACCGACCTCCCGGGCGAGAAAATTCTCAACATCCTGCTCGGTAATCACGATCCTGTTGATCACCTCTTTCTGCTTCAGTCGGTTGATCAGGATGTCCTCTCGCAACTGTTCTCGAAACAGGGTGAAATTAATGCCGTCCGCCTCAAGGGTTTCACGAAGTTGCAGCAGGGAGATGTGGTTGGTTTTGGCGATGTTGGCGATAGCCTTGGTGACAGTGGCGTCATCAACACTGAGCCCGAGACGCCTCGCCGCCTGGAGCTGCAGGCGCTTGCTGATCATGCGTTCCAACACCTGTTGATGGATGATCCGCATGGGGGGCAGATTGGTCTGTTTCTGCTCGAGTTGGGCAAGCAGCTCTTGGGTCTGGCTCTCGAGCTCGCTCTTGGCGATGATATCGTCGTTGACCAGTGCCACGATATGGTCCAGCTCATTGACTGCCGCCTGGGACCCCAGGGAGTAGATCAGCATCATCAATCCTGCCGACCTGATAATCAGTTGCCGCCTAGTTCCCATTGCTCTTACCGTTCGTTGTGAAAACCATATATCGTTTCCTGCATTGTTCTATCCACAGCATGCCCCAAGGCGCCCAAGCCTCGCAACTCAAGCTGCAGCATGAATTGTGTCTCCTCTTCCTCGTCCTTGTCCTCGTTGGCCACATAGCGCTGAATCAGGGTGCGAATCTTCCAGCAGCAACGGCCACCATACTCCAAACCCGCTATTCTATTCATATTCCGCTCATAAAGGTAAGAGTACTTCCATTTGCCAAACAGGCTGAATTGGTGGCCGAAGGGCCAATAGAAGGAGACATCCAGGTCTTCAATGCTATCGCGCTTGAAATTGTAATCGATATTAAACTGCTCCTCTCCAGGCCTGCTGTAGCCCATGGTGAAACGGCCTTTCTCGACCTGGTCCTGGTCGAGATTGGGGTTGTGGTGCAGGGTGAGCCGGGTGCGCCAATGATCTCCCAGCCTCGACGAAAGCTCCGCTACGATGGCGGAAGAGGAGTCCTCTTCCGCTGAGCCGCTCAATTGCACCTCTCTGTCTTCGGCGTAGTAGATCTGACCGATACTGGCACGCAGACGTTCCATACCGTTGTCACTTTGGAACCAGCGGGTGGTCAGACCGAAGGCCAACTGCTTGGCGTCGCCAAAGCGGTCCAGGCCGGTGAAGCGGTTCTCCTTGAACAGGTTGCTAAAGCTGAGCGTGAGATCGGCGGAGTCGAAGTCCGGGATCTCTGACTGATCATCGAAGGGTGCGTAGAGTGCGAAAAGCCTCGGTTCCAGGGTCTGCAGCGCAGGGGTACCGAACCAGTGGGTTTCACGTTCGAACACCAGGCCGCCATCAAGGCTGTAGGCTGGAACGAAATAGTCGGGAGTGGCATTTGTCGGATCAGCGTCCTCGTCAAGCCGATAGCTCCCATAGTTGAGACTCAGTTTCGGCGTCAGGTGCCCCCAGCTGCGGCGCAGCGGCAGGCTAAGGTTGGGACGCAGTGTCAAGCGCTCGCCATCGGTCAGGGTATCGTGCTTGAAGTGGCTATACTCACCGCTGAAACCCAGTCGCAGTCCCAGGGGATGTATCAAACTGCGGTAGCTGCCTGAGAGTTGTGGCAGGCGCCGGTAGGGGTGCTCGCTTTCGCTGAGGGACTCATCCACTGTTTGAAACTGCTGGAGACGTCCCAACAGGTGCCAGTTACCGATGTTGTATGCGACCTCTCCCACCCGCTCCAAGTTGCGCCGGCTGGTGATTGCCAGGCCGCTGCCGAAGTCTTCCAGATAGTCGTTGTCACTGACCGCGCTGGTTTCGATACGGGTTGCCAGGCCGGGAAGGGGACGGCTGGCGTGATAGAATCTCAAGGCGCTGCGCCTGTCGTCGTGATCAGGGCTCTGCTGTTTGTCGTCGGCTAGTATTTCGCCGCTGATCTCGCTGCGCTGCTGCTCACCGAGATAACGCAATTCCGCTCCCAGCATCACCCCCCGTTTACTCATGAATCTAGGTGTCAGCGTGGCGTCGTAGTTGGGCGCAATATTGAAATAGTAGGGCAGGGTGAGCTCGCTGCCGAGGCGGTTGGATGAGCCCATCGAGGGTATCAACAGGCCGGTTTTTCGACGCTCGTCCACCGGGAAGGTGAAATAGGGAATATAGAGAATCGGCACGCCGCCCAGCTGCAGTCGGGCATGGCGCGCGCTTCCCCAACCTTCAGTCATATCTATATCCAGTTCGCTAGCGACCAGGCTCCAATCGTTTCTGTCGGGAGGGCATGTGGAGTAGACCACATCCTTATAGCTGGAGTGCTCTTTTCCATTCAGGGCGATGCGTGCCGCACTCCCCCTTGCGCCGCCCCGGGTGAGACGGAACTCGGTTTCACTCAGCCAGCCCCGGTCGTCATCCAACTCCAGATACCCCTCTTGGGCGGTGGCTCGCAACCCGCGCTGTTCAACGAACAGATTGCCAAACAGCTCGGCAATGCGCTGCTGGTGAGAGAAGCTGATGGTGTCGGCCTCCGCATAGCTGCCGAGTCGCCACAATTGAACCGATCCCGAGAGCCGGCTGACTCCCCTATCCTGGTCATATGCCATCTCATCGGCCTCAATCCGTATCTCTGAGCCTGCAACCGGTGTCGGCAGGGAGAGATCGGTCTCGCCCTGTGGTGTTTCACAGTAGTCCCAGTTGATTCCCTGATCGATACGAAGTCGATCATCCGCCTGCGCATTCCAGGATATCAGCAGACAGAGAGAGAGGGTGAGCGGGAGTGAAGGAGACGACATCGAGTTGACTGATTGCTATTCCTATTGAGTGATGAGACTCCGGGAACCAATAGTGGTTTAAAAGCTCACTAATTGAGGACATTGATAAATCATCACGCGGCATCGCACAAAATCGCATAGAATCTGCCTTACTTCAAATCATCTCTGACCATTGGTAGCTCAGGTGACCTCAACAAAACGACGAATCTTTCTTACTCTGGCCATTCTGTTGACCACCATAGTCGTTGTCGCCTCGCTCTTTCTAACCCGTCCTCAGGCCGATGTTGAGATGAGACAGCCGGGTGTCACCCGGGTTGAGGTGACCCAAGTGGTGCGTCGCGATCTGCTGCCGAGCGTCAAGTTTACCGGCGTGTTGCGCCCACGGCAGGTGGCCTCCATGCGCTTCGAGGTAGCGGGAGAGCTGAGTGGCCGGGAGGTGGAACCCGGCGAATCGGTCAGCAAGGGAGACCTGTTGTTAAGGCTGGAGAACGAGGACTACCTGGATGCAGTGAGTGAGAACGAGTCCCAGCTCGCCGAGACCAGAGCCACCCTGGAGCGGGACGGAGCCTTGCTCAAACTGGCACAAGAGAATCGGCAACTGGCGGAAAGGGAGTATCAACGCCTGGAAAAGCTGGGCAAGGGATCTTTGGCCTCGGTCTCCACCCGCGAGAGCGCCCGTCAACAGCTGCTTAATCTGAAAAGTGAGGAGGCCCGTCTGGTATTCAGTCAGCAGAGCGGGAAGGCGCGCCTTACCCGCCAGGAGGCCGCCCTCAACCGCGCCCGACGCAATCTTCAGCGCACCCGCCTGACAGCGCCTTTCAAGGGTCGGGTAAACCGGGTCATGGTGGAGGTTGGCGACTATGTACAGGGCAGCAACCCGGTGCTGGAGCTGATCGACGATGCGGCCCTGGAACTCGACGTCGCGGTGAGCGGCGATGTGGCCGCCGCCTTGATCCTTGGGCAACAGCTAAGTGTCGATGTGGAGGGGCAGCGGGTGAATGGGGAGCTGGTGGCGTTGCAGATCGATCCCGATCCGCAGACCCATACCCATCCCCTGCGTATTCGCATACCGGGTGAGGGCATGTTGCCGGGGCAGCTGGGCCGGGTGGATCTGCCGCTGCGTCCACGCCGGAATGTTCTGGTGGTACCTGCATCCGCGGTGTTGCGCGAGGAGGGTAAAAACTATGTCTTTCTGGTGCGGGAGAATCGCCTGCAGCGCCGTGAGGTGGTTCCCGGTATACGCCATGGCGACTGGCTGCTGCTGCGCCAGGGTGTGGAGGAGGGGGATATGCTGGTGGCCAGGGACGTGGAGGTGTTGAGCCAGGATACCGAGGTTGAGGTCGAATCCAGCGGGAAACTGCCTTGATCGATTTCTCCATTCGCAATCCCCTGCTGGTCAACTTGATGTTGGTGATCATCGTGTTGGCTGGAGTGATCTCCTGGTATGCCATGCCCCAGGAGATGTTTCCCGTGGTGGAGCAGGATAAGGTCAGAATCACCACCGTCTTCGAGGGCGCATCGCCAGAGGAGATGGAGCGCCAGGTGACCCTGCCCATCGAGCAGGAGCTGGATGGACTGGCCGATATCGACGTCGTCAGCTCCACCAGCAGCGAGGGCAGTTCGAATATCCTCATCGAATTGAAGAGCGGCTCCGATGTGGACAACTTCATGCGCAAGGTGCGTACCGCCCTCGACCAGGTGGATGATCTGCCGGAGGAGGCCGAAGAGCCTGAACTGGTACGCCTCGAGACCCGCTTTCCGGTGATATCAATCAGCCTCTTCGGCACCATCTCCCGGGGTGAGCTCTATGCCATCGCCGAGAGCCTGAAGGATCAACTGATACAGTTGCCGGGTGTGGCCTCGGTCGGTACCGCCGGCGATCGGGAGTGGGAGGTCTGGGTGGTGGTCGATCCTCGGGTGATGGCCGCGATGGGGGTATCACTCAACCAGGTGGCCCATGCCTTGCGAAACAATCTGCGCGACCTTCCCGGCGGCACTCTGAAATCGACGGCCGGGGATATTCGGCTGCGCGGTATGGGGGTACCCCCCGATCCCCAGCAGATGTCCGCGATAGTGCTGCGCCATGATGAGCAGGGCGGACAATTGCGGCTAGGGGACCTGGCACAAGTTCAGTTGCGCCTGGAAGAGGCGCAGACTCTGGGTCGGTTCAACGGCAAGCCGTCGGTCAACCTGACCATAAACAAGACCAGCCAGGCATCCACCATCGTGGTGGCACAACGGGTAAGCGAGTTTGTCGAGGAGCAGAGCCGCAGCCTGCCGGCGGGGGTCAGTCTCGGGCTTTTCAATGACCTCTCCGTGTACGTAAAGACCCGGCTCGAGACCGTCAAATCGTCAGGAATTGTCGGTCTTGCATTGGTCCTGCTGTCACTCTATCTGATGCTCAATTTCCGCGTCGCCTTGATCACCGCACTCGGTATTCCGGTCTCATTCCTGGTGGCTGTGATCGCCCTCTACATGTTGGGTTACAGCATCAACATGGTCTCTCTGTTCGCCTTCCTGATTGCCCTGGGTCTGATCGTCGATGATGCCATTATCGTCAACGAGAATATCTATCGTCACCTGGAGATGGGGCAAACCCCGGCCAAGGCGGCTGCGCTAGGTACCAAGGAGGTCTACTGGCCCGTGGTGGCATCGACGACAACCACCATCGCTGCCTTCATGCCAATGTTTGCCATCGGCGGCACCATGGGTGCGTTCATTGCGGTGATCCCGGTCGTGGTCAGTGCCTCCCTGGCCGGCTCACTGTTCGAGGCCTTCGGGGTATTGCCCTCCCATGCCAAGGAGATATTGCGCATGGCGAAGAAACGGAAACCGGGTCGCATCGATTGGAGTGCACTGAATCGACGATATACTCGACTCCTGAGGAAATGTCTCGATTACCGCTATCCGGTCGCCATGTTAAGCATTGGGGTGCTGGCGATCACGATTGTATTTGCGCAGACGCGCATCCCGTTCTTTCTCTTTCAGCATGTGGATGTGGGGCAGTTCTTCGTCAATGTGGAGGCTCCCAGCACCTACAGCATCGAGGATGCATCGCGCCTGGCGGACAAGCTGGAACAGACAATGATGCAGACCCTGGGTGAGGATGAGCTGGAGACCCTGCTGAGCAATGTGGGTGTGATGTTCATCGATTTTCACCGGGTAAAGATCGGCAGTCGCTACATTCAGCTGATTGTCGATCTTAAGCAACAGAAACCGAGTGGCTTTATCGAACGCTGGATATCCCCCGTTGTGAGTTTGAAGTTCTCCTGGGAGGGTAGCCGTGAGCGCAGCTCCAAAGAGGTGATAGAGGAGGTGCGCAAGGCGCTGCAGCAGATTTCCGGTATTCAGCGCATGTCCATACTGCGCACCCAGGGCGGTCCGGCCGGCGCCGATGTGGAGATCGGGGTTGTCGGTGAATCAGTGGATAGCATCAGCAAAACCGCTGAGACGATTCGCGGCTATCTCAGTCGACTCCCCGGTGTCTCCGATGCACGCCAGGACATGGATCCGGGAAAACTGGAGTATCGCTACCGGCTCAATGAACGCGGTCGCCGCCTGGGGCTTACCCAGACTGAGCTCTCCAATGCAGTACGCACCGGCTTTCTCGGCCTCAAGCTGGCCCATGTCAGCTGGCGTGACAAGCGCATACCGGTGCGCCTGATTTACAACGATGAACTGCGACATGATGCCGCGGCCCTGGAGCGGTTGCCGATAACCCTGGATGATGGACGCACCCTCTACCTCGGTGATGTGGCGGACATTGCGCAGGCGAGAGGCTACAACAGCATCAACCGGCGCAACTTGCATCGCTTGGCAACCATCACCGCGGAAGTCGATCCGAAGCTTACCACCCCCAACCAGGTCTTGGATCGGATAACCACCGAGTTCCGTCAGCTCCCGGAGGGAGAGCGCCTTATCTTCCTCGGTGAGAAGAAAAAGGCCGAAGAGTCGATAGTCGGTATGAAGCGGGCCGGGATTATTGCGTTGGCGATCATCTTCTTTATCCTTGCCGCGTTATTCAAGTCACTGCTCGATCCCTTGGTGGTGATGTTCGCCATTCCGTTCGGCGCCATCGGCGTTATCCTGGGGCATGTGATCTTCGGTTTTCATCTGCAATTTCTTTCACTCATCGGTTTTCTTGCCCTCACCGGTATCGTGGTCAACGATTCGCTGATCCTGATCGATTTTGCCAAGCGCCTGATGCGTAAAGGATGGGAACGCAAGGATGCCCTGGTCGAGGCGGGGCGGGTGCGTATCCGCCCAATCCTGCTCACCAGTGCCACCACATTTCTTGGTATCTCTCCATTGATTTTCTTTGCCACCGGGCAGACCGCGTTTTTATCACCGATGGCGGTCAGTCTGGGTTTCGGTCTGTTGTTCGCGACCCTGCTGATACTGCTCGCCCTGCCCTGTTTCTATCTCATTGCCGACGATATGAGGGTACGAGTCACTTCCCGTTTTAGCACTGTTGAGGATTCGGTGCTCCCGGCTACGGATAACTAATATCAATTAAGTCCCATCTGATACAATCAGTTCGAGTGACATTATCAGGTTTGGGTGCACCCCAAGGGTACTTCCTTCGGGCACGGCAAGCCGCACTCTACATAGCAATTTTTTTTTGCATGTGACTAACCATACTGCAAAACATCAATCTGTTTGAAAACAATGCCGCAAAGAATAGAACAATTGAAAAGGTGGCTGGCGACACTACCCGAGTTGTCTGACTTCTCGTTTGAACCCGCATCCAACGATGCAAGCTTTCGCCGCTATTTCAGGGTCTATGCAAAAGAGTTCAGTTATATCGCCATGGATGCGCCGCCGGATAGAGAAGACTCCGAACCTTTTGTGAGAGTGGCTGAACTATTCGAGTCGATCGGTTTGAATGTGCCGCATATCTATGCACAAGATCTCTCCCAGGGTTTTATGTTACTTGGGGATCTGGGCAGTGATCTCTATCTCGATAAGCTGACAGACGAAAACGTCGATAGACTCTACGCTGATGCCTTGGCAGCATTGGCGACCTTGCAAGCCAGTGAACCGCCTCAACATCTACCGCTATACGATCGTGTATTGCTAATGCAGGAGATGGCGCTGTTTCGCGATTGGTTATTGACCCGGGAGTTGAAACTGCCTCTCAGTGAATCGGAACACGAGATGTTGGATAGCGTGTTTGCGCTGCTCGCGGATAGCGCGTTGCAGCAACCCCAAGTCTGTGTCCATCGAGACTACCACTCACGCAACCTGATGCTAACAAAGCAACACAACCCGGGTATACTCGATTTCCAGGATGCGGTGATAGGGCCTGTGACCTACGATCTTGTGTCGCTACTGCGCGACTGCTACATCAGTTGGCCCACCGAACGGGTGCGCGACTGGGCAATGGGCTATTTTGAGCTGGCTGTGCAAAGCGGTATTTTACCAGCGCAGGATGAGGACCGGTTTATGACCTGGTTTGACCTCATGGGGGTACAGCGTCATCTCAAGGCGAGTGGGATATTCGCGAGATTGAACCAGCGTGACGGAAAGCCGGGCTATTTGAATGATATTCCCCGCACACTCGGTTATATCACCAGTCTCAATAGCGAATTCAGAGAGCTGCAGGCGTTGATCGAGTTTATCCAGGCGCGGGTTTTGCCTGGCTTGAGCTCGGGTTGATAGATCTAGGGTTGCCCATTCAATCAGACAATTCATGCTGTTTTTTTAAGTTGGCTGTTACAAGCGTAACTTAATTCACTGATTTTCTATCATTTGAGAGTGTGTTACATTTTCGCTGTTGCTGCGTTACTCGGTATCTTATTTACCGCAACAATAACCGAGTGTGAGCCTCAGGAATTCTTAGATTATCACCTAGAAATTTTTTAAATAGTATTGATAACTTATTGATGCTAAGGTTATTGGGCTCGCAAAAAAAAGCTCTGTATCAATTTTACAACAATCAATTATTCTGTGTCTTTTTTGCAAAAAAACGCTTGCATTTTGCCCCGCCGTTGACTAATATCTGCATCGTAGTCAATTTTCTACCCATCAATTCTCGGAGTTAACTCAATGAAAAAAGTACTCTCTCTGGCAATTGCAGCTGCACTGGTGGCTCCTGCCGCAGTCATGGCTGATGCCACCCTGTTTGGTAAAGCACACTTCATCATCGAAAACGTAGATGATGGCGATTCAGACGTTTGGGGTGTAGATAGCATCCATTCACGCGTTGGTGTGAAAGGCAGCGAAGACCTGGGTGGTGGACTCAAGGCTGTTTATCACTTCGAATTCAAAGTAAACCAAGATTCCGGCGACGGCCTTGGCGATCGTAACCAGTTCATCGGTCTGGCCGGTGGCTTCGGTACCGCTCTGTTGGGTCGTCACGACACCCCCCTGAAAATGTCCCAGGGCAAGTTTGACGAGTTCGGCGATCTGCCTAATGGCGATATGGCTTCTGTGATTCCTGGTGAAGATCGTGTCGATAACGTTATCGCCTACGTCTCTCCTGCCATGGGCGGCCTGACCTTCGTCGGTGCTCTGGTATCTGGTGAGCTGGGTGACGGCGCCGGCGGCGAGCTCGACGGTCCTGCCGATCACATCTCTATCGCTGGTCTCTACAGCAACGGCCCCATCTTCGCGTCTCTGGCCTACAACAGCTATGACCTGGGTGTGGTATCCGATGCCGATCCTTCACTGCTGCGCGGTACCCTGATCTGGAACGGTGGCATGTGGCAGGCTGGCGTATTGTTCAGCTCCATGGACACCGATGACCTCCTGAGCCTGGACGATTCCGATGCGGTTGGCGTAAGCGGTCACGTCAAAGTGGGTTCTGGCAAGATCAAGGGTCAGTACCTGGTTGGTGATTCACCCACCATCAGCGCTGGCGCACTGGCCTTCTCACCTGCTGTTAACATCGCCGGTGGTGACAACGAAGTTACTCAGTTCAGCATTGGTTACGAGCACAACATGAGCAAGCGTACCATTGCTCACGTCGGCTTCACCTCTTATGAAGAAGACGAGACCGATGTTGAAGAAGATGCATTCTTCGCTGGTCTGATCCACAACTTCTAATAGTTCATTTAGACTATTTCAAGTTAAGAGCGGGGCCTTCGGGCCCCGTTTTTGTTGCCTCGATTTCAATTCTGTTTCTCTGCTCACAGCTTCATCTTCCCTTTCAGCATGCAATAGCTGATGCCAAGCAGGAGCTTAGCTGCAAGCCAAACCCTCAATAGAGACGCCAATCGCATCCACTTTGTGAGTTTCCAAGCCTGCTCTATTGTTCCGAATGGCTGATTGGTAGTTCATCCTCATGCGCATGAGTGTCGCATGATGGCCACTCTTTTTTTAATTTAATCAATTGGATATAACGCTCACTATAGGAGTGGAGAGGGCTGGTCACGCGGTTCAGGCATTTGATGCTTGGATGGTAATAGAAGAAAAATAACACCAAAGTGTCGACATTTATAAAATAATTGACTATAAAATAGGTTCTAATAGCGAAAATCATTAAAATATGTCGACACTTGCTGAATCAGACAACATCAGAGGAGCCTCCCAACATGTCAAGTTATGCCGAGATTTATCAGCACTCTTTGAATGACCCTGAAGCCTTTTGGGGCGCAGTGGCCAAGGACCTTCACTGGTACAAGGGTTGGGACAAGGTTCTTGACGAATCGGCCAAACCTTCACCCCGTTGGTTTATGGGGGGGCAGTTTAATACCTGTTATAACGCCTTGGATCGACATGTGGAGGCAGGTCATGGTGAGCGTCTGGCTTTGATCTACGACAGCCCGGTGACTGATCAGAAACAGACATACAGTTATGCTGAACTACGGGACACGGTGGCCCGCTTGGCGGGTGCAATAGCGGCCCAGGGCGTGACTCGGGGTGATCGAGTCATCATCTATATGCCGATGATACCGGAGGCGGCCATTGCGATGCTGGCCTGTGCCCGCATCGGGGCTATCCACTCGGTGGTATTCGGGGGCTTTGCCGCCAATGAGCTGGCGACCCGTATCGATGACAGCCAACCAAAGTTGGTACTTTCCGCATCCTGTGGTATCGAACCCAGCCGTCTGGTTGCCTATAAACCCCTGCTGGATGAGGCGATTGAAATCGCCCGGCATAAACCGGACAAATGCATCATCAAGCAACGCCCGCAGCTGACCGCTGAGCTGATCGACGGTCGTGACCATGATTGGGATGAGGCATTGAACCAAGCTGAAGCTGCCGATTGCGTGCCCGTGGATGCAACCGATCCTCTCTACATACTCTATACATCGGGTACCACCGGACAACCCAAGGGCGTGGTGCGTGACAACGGTGGTCATGCCGCAGCGCTGCTTTGGTCGATGAAGAATATCTACAACGTCGAGGCGGGTGACGTCTACTGGGCAGCCTCGGATGTGGGTTGGGTGGTGGGCCATAGCTACATTGTCTATGGTCCGCTGTTGGCTGGCTGTACCACGGTTTTGTATGAAGGAAAACCTGTCGGTACCCCTGATCCGGGCGCCTTCTGGCGGGTGATCAGTGAATACAAGGTCAAGGTTTTGTTTACTGCCCCAACCGCATTCCGTGCAATCAAGAAAGAGGATCCCCAAGGCGCATACATGTCGAAATATGACATCAGTTGTATGCAAACCCTGTTTCTTGCGGGTGAGCGTTGTGATCCGGATACCCTGTATTGGGCGGAGACCATGCTCAACAAGCCGGTCATCGATCATTGGTGGCAGACCGAGACGGGCTGGGCGATCGCCGCCAATCCCATGGGCATTGAGGCGTTGCCGGTGAAGGCCGGCTCACCAACCGTATCTATGGTTGGTTATGATGTGCGGGTGCTGGATGATCAGGGGGAAGAAAAAGCGGCGGGGGAGATGGGAGATATCGTGATCAAGCAACCGCTCCCCCCATCCTGTCTGCCTACCCTTTGGAACAATGAGCAACGATTCGTCGATGCCTACCTAAGCGCCCATCCCGGCTACTACGTCACAGGCGACGCCGGCTATAAGGATGAAGATGGCTACCTGTGGATCATGAGTCGTACCGATGATGTCATCAATGTGGCAGGCCATCGTCTATCCACCGGTCAGATGGAGGAGGTGCTGGCGGGCCATGCCGATGTGGCGGAGTGTGCGGTGATCGGTGTTACCGATACCCTGAAAGGGCAGTTGCCGCTGGGATTGGTGGTGCTGAAGTCGGGTGTTGATCGCTCTGCTGAAGAGCTCTCCAAGGAGTTGGTGAAGCGGGTACGCGATCTTATCGGCCCGGTTGCCGCATTCAAGCACCTGGCCATTGTGAAGCGCCTACCCAAGACCCGATCAGGAAAGATATTACGGGGAACAATGGTCAAGATCGCCGATGGTCAGGAGTGGAAGATGCCTGCGACCATCGATGATCCCGCCATTCTGGACGAGATCTCATCCTCCTTGCAGTCATTGGGCTACGCCAAGTAGTGCTGGCTTGGACTGAATAGATCGAGAGTTCTCCCTCTGCAGGAATGCGGAAGAGGAGGGTGTTACACCTACCAAAATAACAAAAGTGTCGACACATTTTTCTTTATGGGCTATATTTCAGCCAATTAAGCTGTTTTATAGAGTATTTTGTCGACATATTTGTGAGTTAGACGGAATCAGCCAACAGTGGAAAAGAATCAACCGGTCTCCATTACCCTCACCGATCGACTCTTCGATAGGCTGCAGAGCGCCATTGTAGAAGGGGAGATAGCCTCGGGGAGCAAGATCAGCGAGCCTGAGCTTGCCCGTCAGCACGGTGTCAGCCGCGGATCATTGCGAGAAGCGATTGGACGCCTGGAAGCCAGAAAACTGGTTGAGCGCAAGCCTAACCTGGGTGCCAGGGTGGTGACACTGTCCTATGAGCAGCTGATCGAGATCTATCAGGTGCGTGAAGCACTGGAGGGTATGGCCGCAAGATTGGCGGCGCAGAGTATGAGCGATAAGGAGATCGAAGAACTGCAACAGTTGTTGCAAGAGCATGGTAGGCAGATCGAAGAGCAGCAGGGTGAGGCCTATTTTCAAAAGCAGGGCGATCTCGATTTCCATTACCGCATAGTACAAGGTAGTAAAAACCGCCACTTGATCGGCCTGCTTTGTAACGATCTCTATCACCTGTTGCGTATGTATCGTTATCAATTCGGCATGCGCAGCAAACGCTCCCAACAGGCCTATGACGAACACCACTATCTGCTAAATGCCATCACCTCCCGTGATCCTGAAATGGCTGAGTTGTTGATGCGCCAGCATATACGTTCATCCCGCAGAAACGTAGAAAAAATGTTGCTGGAGAACTGAGCAATGGTGAATTTTGAATCATTAGTTTTGAGGAAATGAAATGACCAATCAGCAAAATCCCGGTGCTCGCTTTCGAGCTGTCATCGAACAGGAGAAGCCACTGCAGTGTGTTGGCGCAATCAATGCCTATCATGCCCGGCTTGCTGAGGCGTCGGGATTTAATTCCCTCTATATCTCGGGTGGCGGTGTCGCTGCCGGTTCCTGCGGTATTCCGGACCTAGGCATTACCACCATGGAGGATGTGCTCACCGATTTGCGCAGGATAACAGAGGTAACTGAACTCCCCGTCTTGGTCGATATCGACACGGGATGGGGAGGGGCCTTCAATATCGCCCGCACCATACGCAACATGAACAAGTTTGGCGCGGCAGCGGTGCACATTGAAGATCAGGTGCAGCAGAAACGATGCGGTCATCGCCCCAACAAGGCGATCGTCGGTCAGGATGAGATGGTGGACCGGATCAAGGCCGCGGTGGACGCCAAGCTGGACGACGACTTCGTGGTCATGGCGCGTACCGATGCCCTCGCGGTGGAGGGTATGCAGTCGGCCATCGACAGGGCATGTGCCTGTGTTGAGGCTGGCGCCGATATGATCTTCCCCGAGGCCATGACCGAGCTGGAGCAATACAAGGAGTTCGTCGCTGCGGTGAAGGTGCCGGTACTGGCCAACATCACCGAGTTCGGTTCAACCCCGCTCTTCACCGTCGAGCAGTTGGCCAGCGCCGGGGTGAGCATCGCCCTCTACCCCCTGAGCGCTTTTCGCGCCGCCAATGCCGCTGCATTAAATGTCTATCAGCAGTTGCGAAGCGAAGGCACCCAAGCAGGAGTCCTCGACACCATGCAGAGCCGCATGGATCTCTATGACTATCTCGGCTATCACGATTTCGAACAGAAGCTGGATTCGCTGTTTGTTTCAGAGGAGTCAGCTTAGTTGTTTAAGTACAGTTTTGAGTTATGAGTTTTTAGTTTTGAGTGGGGTTGTTCGCTGTGCTCACGGTTTTTTAGTTCCCCCTCTCCCTGGCCCTCCCCGCTAGGGGAGAGGGAATGCACGGATTAAACAGATGGGATAAACGGAAGGTTTGTAACTTCTACCTGACTATCAGCTTGCGATGCCCTCGCTAGCAAATCCCCTCTCCCCTCGTGGGAGAGGGCCAGGGAGAGGGGGTTAAAACAGCTGTGCAAAGCGCAACATCAACTCAAAACTAATGAATTAACACACTGAATGATCAAATTAACCATCGCCCCATAGGAGGAGCTCCCCATGAGCGAAGCCAATCAAATTCTGCCCAAGGCAAAGAAATCGGTCGCCCTCTCCGGTACCGCCGCCGGCAACACCGCTATCTGCACCGTCGGCCGCACCGGCAACGATTTACACTACCGCGGTTATGACATCCTCGATTTTGCCGAGAAGGCGGAGTTTGAGGAGATCGCCTACCTGCTGATCCACGGTTCCCTGCCAACCCCATCGGAGTTGGTTGCCTACAAGGCCAAGTTAAAATCGATGCGAGGCCTGCCCCTGGCGGTGAAACAGGCACTGGAAGCGATTCCCGCCTCGGCCCATCCCATGGATGTGATGCGTACCGCCTGCTCGGTGATGGGCAGTTGCGTGCCTGAGAAGGAGAGCCACCCTGCTGCCGAGGCCCGCGATATCACCGATCGTCTGATGGCCAGTTTCGGTTCCGCTCTGCTCTACTGGTATCACTACGCCTTCAATGGCAGACGCATTGATGTGGAGACCGATGACGACTCCATCGGCGGCCACTTTTTGCACCTGCTGCATGGTGAAAAGCCCAAGGAGTCCTGGGTGCGCGCCATGCACACCTCCCTGGTGCTCTACGCCGAGCATGAGTTCAACGCCTCTACCTTCACCGCCCGGGTGGTGGCCGGCACCAATTCCGACATCTACTCCGCCATCACCGCTGCCATCGGGGCCCTGCGTGGACCTAAGCACGGTGGCGCCAACGAAGAGGCCTTCCGCATCCAGAGCCGCTACCACACCGCCGATCAAGCCGAGACAGACATCCGCGAGCGGGTGGGGCGCAAGGAGATCGTCATCGGTTTCGGCCACCCGGTCTACACCGTGGGTGATCCCCGCAACGAGGTGATCAAGCGGGTTGCCAAAGGCCTTTCTGAAGAGGCCGGTAACATGACCATGTTCAGTGTCGCCGACCGTCTGCAAGCGGTGATGTGGGAGATCAAGAAGATGTTCCCCAATCTGGATTGGTTCTCCGCCGTCTCCTATAACCAGATGGGTGTGCCCACTGATATGTTCACGCCCCTGTTCGTCATCTCCCGTGTATCTGGTTGGGGTGCCCATGTGATTGAGCAGCGCGAGGACGGCAAGATCATCCGGCCTTCGGCCAACTATACCGGGCCGGAGAACCGGAAGTATGTGCCGATTGAAGAGAGAGGCTGATCTATTGGTTTTGAGTTTTTAGTGTTGGGTTTTTAGTGGGGGAGTGCGCTTTGCGCGGGTTGTTGTAGTCCCCCTCTCCCTGGCCCTCTCCCGCGAGGGGAGAGGGAATGCACGGACCAGGGGAGAAGCTAAACAGAAGTTTTGTTACTTCGACCTGACCCGAACTTCACGATCTACCTGCCAAGAACGTCCCCTCTCCCCTCGCGGGAGAGGGCCAGGGAGAGGGGGTCCTAAAAAACTCGTGAGCGCAGCGAACACCCCTACTCAAAACTAAAAACTCATAACTTAAAAACTATCCAGCTAGTGCAACGACCGAGAACCCCATGAACACCCAATTCAGAAAACCACTGCCCGACACCGCCCTGGACTACTTCGACACCCGCGAAGCGGTGGAGGCGATCCAACCCGGCGCCTACGCCAAACTCCCCTACACCTCCCGGGTGCTGGCGGAGCAGCTGGTACGCCGCTGCGAACCCGGCCTGCTCACCGACGCCCTGAAACAGCTCATCGAGCGCAAGCGGGATCTCGACTTCCCCTGGTACCCGGCACGGGTGGTCTGCCACGACATCCTGGGCCAGACAGCCCTGGTCGACCTGGCGGGTCTGCGCGACGCCATCGCCGACAAGGGCGGTGATCCGGCGAAGGTGAATCCGGTGGTGCCGACCCAGCTCATCGTCGACCACTCCCTGGCAGTGGAACACGCCGGTTTCGAGGCCGACGCCTTTGACAAGAACCGGGCCATCGAGGACCGCCGTAACGAAGACCGCTTCCACTTCATCGAGTGGACCAAGACCGCCTTCGACAACGTGGATGTGATCCCCGCCGGCAACGGCATCATGCACCAGATCAACCTGGAGAAGATGTCACCGGTGATACAGAACCGGGACGGGGTGGCCTTCCCCGACACCTGTGTCGGCACCGACAGCCACACCCCCCATATCGACGCCCTGGGCGTTATCGCCATCGGCGTCGGCGGCCTCGAAGCCGAGACCGTGATGCTCGGCCGCCCCACCATGATGCGCCTGCCGGAGATCATCGGCGTGCGCCTCACCGGCCAACGCAAACCCGGGATCACCGCCACCGATATCGTGCTGGCGCTGACCGAATTCCTGCGCCAGGAGCGGGTGGTCTCGGCCTACCTGGAATTCTTTGGCGAGGGGGCCTCGAGCCTCACCCTCGGCGACCGGGCCACCATCGCCAATATGACCCCGGAGTTCGGCGCCTCCGCCGGGCTCTTCTACATCGATTCAAAGACCATCGACTACCTGAAACTCACCGGCCGCACACCGGAGCAGGTGGCACTGGTGGAGAACTACGCCAGGACCACCGGCCTCTGGGCCGATGAACTGGAAGACGCCGAGTATGAGCGGGTACTGGAGTTCGATCTGTCGAAGGTGGACCGCACCATGGCCGGCCCCTCCAACCCCCACCGCCGTCTGCCCACCAGTGCTCTGCAAGAGCGGGGCATCGCCGTGGACCTGGACAAGGCCCAGGCGGAAGAGCAGGCGGGCAAGATGCCCGACGGCGCGGTGATCATCGCCGCTATCACCAGCTGCACCAACACCTCCAATCCGCGCAATGTGGTGGCCGCCGGCCTGGTGGCGCGCAAGGCCAACGAACTGGGCCTGGTGCGCAAGCCCTGGGTGAAGTCCTCCTTCGCCCCCGGCTCCAAGGTGGCCCGGCTCTACCTGGAAGATTCCGGTCTGCTGCCGGAGCTGGAGAGACTCGGCTTCGGCATCGTCGCTTACGCCTGTACCACCTGTAACGGCATGAGCGGTGCTCTGGATCCAAAGATCCAGCAGGAGATCATCGACCGGGATCTCTATGCCACCGCTGTGCTATCAGGAAACCGCAACTTCGATGGCCGTATCCACCCCTATGCCAAGCAGGCCTTCCTCGCCTCGCCGCCCCTGGTGGTAGCCTACGCCATCGCCGGCACCATGCGTTTCGACATCGAGAAAGACGCCCTGGGCCATGACGCCGACGGCAACCCGATCACCCTCAAAGACATCTGGCCCAGCGATGAAGAGATCGACGCCATCGTTTCCCAGTCGGTGAAGCCGGAGCAGTTCATCCAGATCTACCAGCCCATGTTCGACCTGGGGGACCGGGAGCAGGCGGAGAGCCCGCTCTACGACTGGCGTCCGCAAAGCACCTACATCCGCCGCCCACCCTACTGGGAGGGCGCATTGGCAGGCGCGCGCAGCCTGAAGGGGATGCGTCCCCTGGCGATACTGGGTGACAACATCACCACCGACCACCTGTCGCCATCCAATGCCATCCTGGCCAGCAGTGCAGCCGGTGAGTACCTGGCCAAGATGGGTCTGCCGGAGGAGGACTTCAACTCCTACGCCACCCATCGCGGGGACCATTTAACCGCCCAGCGTGCCACCTTCGCCAACCCCAAACTGCTCAACGAGATGTGCCGGGACGACAAAGGAGAGGTGACCCAGGGCTCCCTGGCCCGGCTGGAGCCGGAGGGCGAACCCATGCGCATGTGGGAGGCGATAGAGACCTATATGCAGCGCAAGCAGCCCCTGATTATCGTCGCCGGCGCCGACTACGGCCAGGGCTCCTCCCGCGACTGGGCCGCCAAGGGCGTACGCCTGGCCGGCGTGGAGGCGATCCTGGCCGAGGGCTTCGAGCGCATCCACCGCACCAACCTGGTGGGCATGGGTGTGCTACCGCTGGAGTTCAAGTGGGGCGAGAACCGCAACACTTATAACATCGACGGCACCGAGACCTTCGACGTGGTGGGTGAGCCTACACCGCGAGCCGATCTGACGGTGGTCATGCACCGGCGCAACGGAGAGCGGGTGGAGATACCCGTCACCTGCCGGCTCGATACTGCTGAAGAGGTGTCGGTCTATGGCGCTGGGGGTGTGTTGCAGCGGTTTGCGCAGGACTTTTTGGAGTCTGCGGGAGCTTGATCCTTATGCGCTCCTCTCCGGCTGTTTGTTCCCCCTCTCCCCTGGCCCCTCTCCCGCAAGGGGAGAGGGGGGAACGCTTCGTTGCACCACTTACCCTGTCGGCAATGAGTCTGCCACCACTAACACAATTAACTGCTAGCCAGCCAGCTATTAAACTCCCCTCTCCCCTTGCGGGAGAGGGGCCGGGGGAGAGGGGTGTGCATACCAAGGGGAGAAAAATCACCTTTGTGTCAAGGAGGATGCAAATGGACCAAAAAGACTTCGCCAAGGCGTTACGTCAAAACATGACCGACGCAGAACGCCTGCTATGGAAACACCTACGCGCACACCGCCTGTTAAAACAGAAATTCCGGCGGCAACATCCCATCGGTCCTTACATCGTCGACTTCGTACACTTGGGCGCGCGTCTGATCATCGAATGCGATGGTGGCCAACACAACGAAAGCAACACTGACCCACAACGCGATGCCTGGCTAAAACAACAGGGCTTTCAGATCCTCCGTTTCTGGAACCACGACATCATGAACAACATCGATTCAGTCTTAACCCAAATCCTCACCTCTCTGCCCCCCCTCTCCCCTCGCGGGAGAGGGGCCGGGGGAGAGGGGGCCAAGGAAAACAAATGACCCACAAACCCCAAATCAAAATCCCCGCCATCTACATGCGCGGCGGCACCAGCAAAGGCGTCTTCTTCAACCTGAACGATCTCCCGGAAGCCGCCCAGGTCCCCGGCGAGGCCCGCGACAAGCTGCTGCTGCGGGTCATCGGCAGCCCCGACCCCTACGGCAAACAGACCGATGGCATGGGCGGCGCGACTTCAAGCACCAGCAAGACAGTCATCCTCACCAAGAGCGATAAAGCCGATCACGATGTGGACTACCTGTTTGGCCAGGTGGCCATAGACAAGGCCTTTGTGGACTGGAGCGGCAACTGCGGCAACCTCACCGCCGCGGTGGGTTCCTTCGCCATCGCCAGCGGCCTGGTGGATAGGTCACGCATCCCCGACAACGGCATCGCCGTGGTACGTATCTGGCAGAAGAATATCGAGAAGACCATCGTCGCCCACGTCCCCATCACCGATGGAGAGGTACAGGAGACCGGCGACTTCGAACTCGACGGCGTCACCTTCCCCGCCGCCGAGGTGAAGATCGAATTCATCAGCCCGGTGGATCCCAGCGAGGCCATGTTCCCCACTGGCAATCTGGTGGATGATTTGGAAGTACCCGGTATCGGTACCTTTAAAGCCACCATGATCAACGCCGGTATCCCCACCATCTTTCTCAACGCCGCCGACATCGGCTACATTGGCACTGAGCTGCAACAGGCCATCAACGAAGATCCGGCAGCCCTGGCGCGCTTCGAGACCATTCGCGCCCACGGTGCCATCCGGATGGGGCTGATCGAGAAAGTCGAAGAGGCAGCCGCCCGCCAGCACACCCCCAAGGTTGCCTTCGTGGCGCCACCCGCTGACTACACAGCTTCCAGCGGCAAGGCGATTGCAGCGGGCGACATCGACCTCAACGTCCGCGCCCTCTCCATGGGCAAGCTCCACCACGCCATGATGGGCACCGCCGCCGTCGCCATAGGCACCGCGGCGGCCATCCCCGGCACCCTGGTCAACCTGGCCGCAGGTGGCGGTGAGCGGGAGTCGGTCACCTTTGGTCATCCCTCGGGCACCCTTAAGGTGGGGGCTGCCGCCAGCGAACAGGACGGTAACTGGATCGTGGAGAAGGTGGTGATGAGCCGCAGTGCACGCATCCTGATGGAGGGTTGGGTACGTATTCCAGGAGACGCTTTTTAAGGTCCATCCGGTGGTGCTTCAGCAAACTTTTTAAAAAATGAGATTAAAGGTGAATATAGGCAATCAAAGCCAGTTTCTGATAACTCAGTAGTGATGTCTCAGCTGAGCGATCAGAAGACTATCGTCCGCCGCTTTGTAGACGATTCTATGCTCCTCATCGATGCGACGCGACCAGTAGCCGGAAAGCCCATGGCGCAGAGGTTCGGGTTTGCCTATTCCTGAAAACGGTTCCCGCTGGATGGCTTGAATCAGTTGATTGATACGGCGTAAGGTTTTTTTGTCTGCCCGCTGCCAATAGAGGTAGTCCTCCCAGGCGTGTTCGGAGAAAATGAGTTTCATGCCGACGTCCCTGTCAGATCTGTTATTCCTGGGATAATGCGCGTTCGCTACCGCCACCACTCTCCAGTTCAGCAATCGATTCAAGCAGACGACGGGCATTCTTGGGGCTGCGCAACAGGTAGGCGGTCTCCTCCAGGGCCTGATAATCGTCCAGCGAAATCATCACCACGGATCCCGCTCCCTTGCGCGTGATGATGACCGGTGCATGGTCCTCGCAAACCTGGTCCATGGTGCTGGCTAATTTGGCCCGAGCAATGCTGTAGGCGATGACGTCCATAATCTGTTCTCAGTTTAGGTATGTACAATTAATTGTACAATAAAGACTAAGAAAATCAATTTTCATTGGCGTCAATTTCTGGGCTATTTCTCCATCCCTTGATCACTGTTTGCCGAATGAAACAGCGATTTAAGCACATCGGGATTTTCTGACCTGCTTGTTGTGGGTCTGTCAGGTGGTGGCGGCTCTTTGGCAAAGAGCGCACCGATGCGCCGAAACAGTGATCTCAGTGCCCGCCAGATCTTCGGCAACAGCCAGATCACCAGAGCAACAAAGAGCACCAGGAGGGCGATAAAAGCCACAGGGTAGTTCAGTGCTGCCCAGAGGCCGCCGATGACGGCCAGGTCTTCGGTGATGGAGGCGGTCCAGTTGGTGACCGGTTCGGGTGAAGTGTTGATCATCAGGCGGGTGCCGGCCTTGGTAAAATGGCTGCCGGCGGCCATGGTGCCACCTACCAGTGCGGCGGCAAGCTCAGCGGCCTGGTTGACCTCGAAACCGCTGGCAGCACCGGCTGCAAGCAGTGCCCCTGCAGGGATGCGTACAAAGGTGTGTAGTGCGTCCCAACCACTGTCTACGCCGGGTGTCTTATCAGCAAAGAACTCGATGAAATACATGATGCCGGCAATGCCCATGACCAGCGGATCACTCAGTACCTCGAGTCCGGGTGGCAGAGTGACATGTCCGGTCAGGCCCAGATAGCCTAAAACCAGGACCGCGGCATAGAGATTGATACCGGCTGCCCAGCCGGCACCGAGTGTGAGGGCAAGAGTGTCGATGGTCTCCATAATCTTTTTCCTGCTGGGTATCTCTTTTATAATCTTGTGACAATTGAGCAGATTTTCCACTCAATGGTTCAGAATTACCCCTTAAAAGACCCATAGTTCACAATTGTTTAGGATTTCTACCCGGTTTACTTTTTCTTTTATTAATCAGGCCTTATGATAACAGGCTCAATTTACGGATTGGTGCCATAACGGAGCTTGTGGCCTCTCTTGCAAACCGCTGATGCCAGGTGGCTATTCAGTGTTCTAAGGTATTGAAAATCGGGTTTTCTCAAACATGATTAAGGTTGGAATTGTAGGCGGAACGGGATATACCGGCGTCGAGCTGCTGCGATTGCTTGTCAATCACCCCTCCACTGAGTTGGTCGCAATCACCTCCCGCGCCGAGGCGGGACGGGGTGTTGCCGAGCTATTCCCCAACCTGCGTGGCGAGACTGATCTCGCCTTTATCGAGCCTGATCCGGTACGGCTCAAGGTCTGTGACCTGGTATTTTTCGCCACACCCAACGGGGTGGCGATGACCCAGGTCCCCGAGCTGTTGGCTGCGGGGGTGCGGGTTATCGATCTCGCCGCCGATTTCAGAATTGCCGAGCAGGGGGTTTGGGAACATTGGTATGGCATGGAGCACGCCTGTCCACAACTCCTGTCACAGGCTGTCTACGGTCTACCGGAGATGAATCGTGAGACCATAGCGGAAGCCAGCCTGGTGGCAAATCCGGGCTGTTATCCCACTGCCGTGGCCCTCGGTTTCCTGCCACTGATTGAAAATGACCTGGTGGCAACCGATTTTCTGGTTGCCGATACCAAGTCGGGTGTAAGCGGAGCGGGCCGGTCGGCAAGCGTTGCCAATTTGATGGGTGAGATGGGTGAGAGTTTCAAGGCCTACGCCATTCCCGGCCATCGTCATCAACCGGAGATTAGGCAGACCTTGAGCCGGGTCAGTGAACAGCCCGTCGGTCTGACCTTCGTGCCCCATCTGGTGCCGATGATTCGGGGCATCGAGGCGACCCTCTATGGCCGTTTACAAGACAGCTCCACTGACCTGCAGGCACTTTTCAGCGAACGTTATAAGGATCACCCTTTCGTCGATATCCTGCCGTCCGGTTCCCATCCTGAGACCCGCAGCGTCAAGGGAGCCAACAGCTGTCGTATTGCGGTGCATACTCCCCTTGATGGTGATGTCGTGGTGGTCAGCTCGGTGATCGATAATCTGGTAAAGGGTGCTGCTGGGCAGGCAGTGCAGAATATGAATTTGATGTTTGGTCTGGATGAGGATTGTGGTCTGAAGCAGGTGGCTCTGCTACCTTGAAGCCATGGTGGATGTCAGAAAATATCGTGTCCCAAAGATTGTCGGTGCCGATGAGTTGGTGCCGCGCTGGATGCGTATCGGCCTATTGTTGGTGTTGTTGGGGGGTGTGGCCTGGCTGGCCTACCAAAAGGGCGGCAGCAGCTTGGCACAGGGGTTTGCACGACTTCAATCTGGCATGGATCGGGTCCAGCTGCTGGAGCAGGAGCGCAATGATCTGAAGCGGGAGTTGGTGATGGTCAAAAAGACCGCCGAAGTGGATCATGAGGCACTATTGGCGATCCGCGAGCAGATCAAGGCGTTTCAGGACGAGCGGCTGAAGATGGAGGAGGAGCTCGCTTTTTTGCGCGGAATCGTCTCCACCTCGTCCAAAAAACAGTCACTCAGGGTGCAGAATTTCAAACTTGAACCCGGGCTCGAGGCGCAACAGTATCTCTATAAATTCTCGGTCAGCCAAGTGATAAACAGTGGTAGTGTTGTCAAAGGTAAGATCGAGATAACAGTGACCGGACTGCAGCATGGTGAGACCAAGCAGTTGAAACTCAATGCCTTGTCGAAAGAGAAGCTGAGCAGCCTTAAAATGCGCTTTCGCTATTACCAGAATGTGGAAGGTACAATCCAACTACCCGATGGTTTTGAACCCGCAACTATCATGATCGACGTTAAGCCCAGCAGTTCCAAACTGGCACCTGTAAGCGAATCCTACAACTGGTCCCCACTATCCTGATGTCATAAGGAAAAACACTATGTTCGGTAAGAGTAAGAAAAAATTTCGTTCCCCGCGAATATCCACGGTGATAGGCGCGGGGACCGAGGTCAAGGGCGATATTACATTCAGCAAGGGACTGCATGTGGATGGGGTGATCAGGGGGGATGTGATATCTGATCCTCAGGATAAATCGGCGACCCTCACCTTGAGTGAATTGGGCACCATCGATGGCAATGTTCGGGTCGGTAATGTCATGCTCAATGGCACGGTGGTCGGTGATGTGGTCGCCAGCAACAGGGTGGAATTGGCGCCCAAGGCGAAAATAACCGGCACCCTCACCTATGCCATGTTGGAGATGGCGATGGGAGCGGAGGTCAACGGTAAGCTGATCCATGCCACGGAACAGGAGCCGCCGCAGCTGCAATACGATGGTGACCAGAAGCAAACAGAGGCGGTGGTGAGCGATGGCGAAAAGGTGATTACACCGGAAGCCTAGCAGGATCGGGAATAATACTTGACTGTTTTTCTCGGTAATTGCATAATTAGACGATATGTTCAATGCCACAGACCTGAAGGTTTGCGACAAATACCCGACCCGCCTGAGATAATCGGCTGGGAAAGTGCAGGACCAAGATCATGACTAGTGTAGAGACAAACAACGACTCCATCATCTTCACCGAGGCAGCCGCCACCAAGGTCGCTTCGCTGATTGCAGAAGAGGGTAATCCGGACCTGATGTTGCGTGTCTATATCCAGGGCGGAGGCTGCTCCGGATTCCAGTATGGATTTACCTTCGACGAGGCTGAAAACGAAGGCGACACCAAGGTTGAGACAGGAGGGGTAACCCTTCTGGTGGATCCCATGAGCATGCAGTACCTGATGGGGGCCGAGGTGGATTACACGGAAGGCCTGCAGGGTGCCCAATTTATAATTCGCAATCCCAATGCAACCACCACATGTGGCTGCGGGTCCTCATTTTCTGTCTGATTCAAGGATCGACAAGACTCACTGTGACGGGATGCCGGGATAGCTGCTCAGCGCTATCGAGGCTCCCGTCAAGCTCACATAAACAGGGTCTATTCAACCTTCGACGTAAGGCAGCAGCGTCAATTCAACGCGACGATTCTGCTGACGTCCAGCCGCAGAGCTGTTGGATGCGATAGGTCTGGACTCGCCATAGCCGACAGTGTCGATGCGCACCCCATCCACGCCGTCCCGCACCAGCACGTTAGAGACCGAATGGGCGCGCTGTTGCGACAACAACTGGTTGTAGGATTCCGAACCTGTACTGTCGGTGTGTCCCGCCACTTCGATCATGGTCGATTTGTACTCTTTCAGTACCAGCGCGACAGAGCCCAATACCTCCACGAAATTGGGTTTTAGATCCGATTTGTCGACTTCAAAGGTGATATTGCTCGGCAGGTTGAGGATGATGTTGTCGCCTTCCCTGGTAATGCTGACGCCGGTGTTTTCCAGACGTTGACGTAGCTTGGCTTCCTGCACATCCATGTAGTAACCAACACCGCCACCGGCAATGGCGCCGATACCGGCCCCTTTCAGGGCGCGCTCTTTGCGCTTCTTTTTGTCCTTCGAGGTGGCTATGCCCAAAACCGCACCGGCGACTGCCCCTATCATGGCGCCCTGTGTTGCCTTGGAGGTCTTCTCTTCCCGGGTGTAGGGATCGACTGTGGTACATGCTTGCAGCATGACCATGCTTGCAACTAGGCCACAGACTGTGCTTCGAATAGCCATCTCTTTCTCCTAGGGCCTCCCGCATAGGTTATCTTGGAGGCTGTTGTTTTGGTTGATGATATTATTTGACTGTTGAAGAGACAGCGCCGCACTCAATCTGTTCGGCTCTTCGCTTCAGGTCGATAGGACGAAATAGTAGCAATTTGCGATGACATTGACTGCCAACACAACTACATTTTTTACAATTGTTGTTGGATCGGGTTATTCACTCTTACCGAAGAGGTCCCGCAGCAGCTGCAGGGTGGTCTGACGACCCAATTCGCCGATTGCGCTGGTAAGTGGTATCTGTTTCGGGCAGACGCGTACACAGTTTTGCGCATTACCGCAGTTGCTGAGACCGTCATCCCCCATAATGGCGTGCAGGCGCTGCTGTTTGTGGTAGCGTCCGGTGGGATGGTTGTTCATCAACCTGACCGCAGCCAGGGCTGCCGGACCGACAAAATCCCTCTCTGTTCCATATTCCGGGCAGGCCTCCATGCAACAGCCACAGCTCATACAGCGGCTATAGAGATAGTTGTCTTTCCAGGCTTCGGGTGAGATGCGCGGTGCGCCTTGATGGATATCCCAGGCGCCATCTATCTCGATCCACGCCCGCACCCGTTTCAGGTCGTTGAAGATCTTGCTGCGATCCACCATCAAGTCCCGTACCACCGGGAACTTGCCCAGGGGTTCAAGGCGGATGGGTTGCTCGAGGTTGTCGACCAGTGTGGAACAGGCCTGACGGGGGCGTCCGTTGATGGTCATGGTGCAGGCACCGCAGACCTCTTCCATGCAATTGAACTCCCAGGCGACCGGTTCCACGCGCACGCCCTCCCGGGTGATCGGATGCTCGCGGACTGCCATCAGTGCCGAGACGATGTTGTGCCCTGCGCGATAGGGTATGGAGAAACGCTGCCAATAGGGTGGGCTATAGGGTGTGTCCTGGCGGCGTATATTGAGTTCGATCGTGTGCGCCATCATCGGATCCTCAACGGTAGTCCCGCGGCTCTTCGGGTGGCAATACCGAGAGATCGACCTTTTCAAAGCTGATCCTGGGGCCATCCTTGTTCTCTTCGGCGATAGTTGTCTTTAGCCATTGCTGATTCTGTTTTTTCCATTTCTCACGATAGCTCTCGTAGGCCGGATCCCCCGGGTAGGCATCTGCGGGTGGGGAGAGTTCAAAGGCTGGCTTGTAGTGGGCGCCCCTGCACTCATCCCTCGCCATGGCGCTGCTGGTGATGACAAGACCGAGCCGTATCATCTCCTGCAGCTGGCGGGCATAGACCAGACCCTGGTTGCTCCAAGTGCTGTTCGGTTTTAGCTCAACCGATTGGCTGCGTTGCGTCAGCTCCTGCAGCTCGTTGATTGCCTGTTTCAGGGTTGTGTTGTCTCTGACCACGCCTACCTTGCTTGACATGATCTCGCCAAGTTCACGATGCAGGGTGTAGGGATTCTCCCCACCATCAGCCTTGAGAAGGTCCTGGTTAATCGACTGCTGACGGCTAATCTCATCTGCATAGAGTCTTTCTGGAACCGCCTCGAGCTCAATCTGCAAACCCTGTAGATAACTGGCCACAGCCTCACCGGCGACACGGCCGCTGAACGAGGCAGAAAGCAGGGAGTTGGCGCCAAGGCGATTGGCTCCGTGGTAGCCGTAATCACACTCGCCACAGGCATAGAGACCAGGTATGTTGGTCGCATGGTTGCGTGGACTGCCCGCCTTCAATCCACCGCTGCTTTCATCCTTTTCAAAATCGATCCAGAGACCACCCATGGCGTAGTGGGCAGAGGGGTAGATCTCCATCGGCTCATGCACCGGATCGGTGCCATGGAATTTGCGATAGATATCGAGAATCGCATGCAGGCGCTGCTCAATGAATCCGGGATTGAGATGGGTGAGGTCGAGATAGACCTTGTCTTCCCCGCCGACGCCGAGTCCCATCTCGTGGACCACTTTCCAGATGGCGCGGGAGGCCAGGTCCCGGGGTACGGTGTTGCCATAACTCGGGTACCACTCCTCGAGAAAATAGTAACGCTCCTGTTCCGGGATCTGGCTGGGTTTTCGCCTGTCCCCTGGATCCTTTGGTACCCATATGCGTCCGCCTTCACCGCGGGCCGCCTCGCTCATCAAGCGAGTTTTGTCATCCCCCAGCATCGCGGTGGGATGGAATTGAAAGAACTCGCAATTGGCAAACCAGGCCCCCTGTTGATAGGCGCGACAGGCAGCCGCTCCGGTGGAATTGGTGGAGTTGGTGGAGCGATGACCATATACATGTCCCATGCCACCGCTGGCCAGTATCACTGCATCGGCGCGAAAGCGCTTGACATCCATGCTGCGCAGGTTGATGGCGACGATACCTTTGCAGGCCCCCTGGGCATCCTTGACCAGAGAGAGAAACTCCCACCATTCGAATTTTTGCACCCGCCCCAACGCCTCCTGACGACGTATCTCCTGATCGAGGCCGTATAGCAGCTGTTGGCCGGTACTGGCACCGGCAAACAGGGTACGTCGGTTTTTGACACCGCCAAACAGGCGCAGATCGAGCAATCCTTCGGCGGTGCGGGAGAAGGTGACACCCATGCGTTCAAAGGTGTGAATGATTCCCGGAGCCGCTTCGCACATGGTTTTCACAGGGGGTTGATTGGCGAGATAAGCCCCCCCTTTCAGGGTGTCGACGATATGCTGCCACACCGAATCACGCTCACCCTTGGTGTCGAAGCAGGCATTGATACCACCCTGGGCACATACCGAGTGGGAACGCTTGACCTCGAACAGGGAGAAGATATCGACCTGAAATCCGGCTTCAGCCACCCCCAGGGCCGCCCATAGGCCACCGAGACCGCCGCCCACAACGATAACCTTGCGTGGCCGTTTCATGGCAGAAACCCCAGCATTCCATGTAGCCCAAGGGCGCCAAGGATCAGGGCAAACACCATGCAGAAGTAGAACCAGATGCGTTGCGCCTCGACACTTGTGGTCAAGCCCCAGCTGATCGCCATTGTCCAGAGTCCGTAGCATAAATGAAAAACCGCCAACAGCAGCCCCAGCAGGTAGAGCAGAAACATGTATGGATTGATCAGTAGCTGCTGCATATGGCTGAAGAGGTCGCTGTGTATCTCCGCTTGCCAGATGCCGAGGATTCTTGTCCATCCCACGTGGAGTAGCAGGAACAGCAGAATGCCGATGCCTGAGAGCCGTTGCAGCCAGTAAAAACGGTTATGTAACCAGGGGTAGCGATTCCAGTTGCTTTGCCAGCCATGAATAATGATCAGGCCATAACCCGAATGCAAAAGAAGCGGCAGAGCGATGAAGAAAATCTCAACCAAAGTTAGGTAGTTGATGCTTTGCAGCCAGCCTACGACCTGTTCGTTGTAGTGAGTCTGGCCGAAACGGGATTGGGAATTCTCCCAGAGGTGGAAGATCAGAAAACCGCCGATAGGGAGCAGCCCAAATAGCGAATGCAGTCGGCGAAACAGGAAATGTCGATTGTGAATGGAGGTTTGCATAGTGCTTGGACGGTCAACGCCTGTTTTTATATTATAGTATTAATAACTTCTAACTCTCTGACCTGACGCATTCAACTATCAATTTAGTACAAAATAACAGCTCAAACGGTGCTTTAGATAGCTGACTGCATAAGTCCACTATTACTTGACCCGAGTGGATGGTGTCGAAAAAAAACGGTTTTCTTCGAAGAACCGTCGTACACTGAGTCACAAATCAGATACACTTATTTTCCATCCCAACAATACTCAGTTAAAAAAGTCCCAGTCACACCTAAAGGATGACCTTCGCTGTTTAGGTAGCGTTGTGAAATGTTTAACAAAAGCATCGGTACAAGGATTATCACTGTCGTTGGCTTATCGGCATTCCTGAGCCTGATCGGGTTGGTGGTGTTCTACACCCAGAGTCAGCGTGCCGTTATTGTCGACAATCATAAGCTGGTGACAGGACGCATGGTCACCACCGTGGTAGCCGGGTTGGGTGCGATAATGGAGACCGGATCAGCTGCCATCGCCCAACGCTATGCAGAGGATGTTAAAGCCGCAGTCGGCCTGGAGGATTTCAGTTTTATACGTCCCAATGGCATGGAGGCCTTCTTGGATAATGCCACCATCAGGCAGGTCAACACGAGACATGGACAAACCGTATTCAGGGAGCGCAACGAGACCCGGCAGGTGGAACTCTATGCACAAGACGATCCCCTGCTGAAACGGGCTGTCAACAGCCTTGAGCAGATCGACATGGTCAATAATTCAGGGCTGAGTTACACCATTCTGATGCCGATTACCAATAAGCAGCAGTGCCAGATTTGTCATGGTGAAGAGCAGCGGGTTCTCGGGCTTGCCAGGCTGACCACCTCTCTCAAACAGGTCAATCAATTGGTGAATCAGAGTCGAAATCAGGCTGCCCTGGTCATGCTGGTGGTGTTGATCCTGTTTCTGGTTGTGACCTATCTCTTTCTGCGCAAGGGGGTAATCACGCCGATTCAACGGGTAACAGATGCGATGTACCAGGTTGAACAGGGTGACTTGGCCCAGCAGGTCCCGGAGATCGGCGAGGATGAATTGGGGCAGATGGCGCACTCCTTCAATACCATGACCCGTCAAATCCTACAGAACTATACCGGCCTGGAGATGGAACAGAATAAATTGACCACCATCATCCTCAATGCCGGTGAGGGTATAGTCGTCACCGACCGTGATGAGCGTATCGTCCTGGTCAATCCGGCGGCAGAGACCTTGTTGGCCAGGGACAAGAAGGCCATTATCGAGGGCGGATTTTACAATCTGGTGAATGATCCGGAGCTGATCGAACGCCTGATTCAGCATCCCGATCCCAATTACGCCGAGTCGGCGCTTCAGGGTAGACGTTATCTGAGTCTTATGGCCGCCAGAATTTCCACCCATTCGGGGGATGTGCTCGGCATGGCTGCATTGCTGCGCGACGTTACCACCCAACAACGCCGAGAGGCCTACCTGGAGGCCATCTCCTATACGGATGAGTTGACCGGGCTGCTCAATCGTCGATCGCTTACCGATATCCTTAATCAGGCGCTATCCGATGCCTTGGAGAAACGGCGCCCGCTAAGTCTGCTGATGCTCGACCTGGACCATTTTAAACGGCTCAACGATACCCATGGTCACGATATGGGGGATCGTGTGCTGACTGCATTTGGCAAGATGCTGAAGAACCGTTTGCGGGATTCGGACTACTCATTTCGTTATGGTGGTGAGGAGTTTTGTGCCATTTTGACCAATACCGCTGAGAAGGGTGCGCTGAAGACCGCGGAGGATATTCGACATGCAGTGGCAGCGATGGATGTGGATGGCGTGCGCGTGACGATAAGCATTGGCTGTGTCTCCCTTGCCCAGCTAGCCACTGCCTCTCCGGAGAGTCTGCTTAAGGCAGCCGATACCGCGCTCTATGAGGCCAAGGGGCAGGGTCGAAACAGGACCATTCAATACCTTGAGGATGATTAATCAGCGATTTAAACCCGCTTCTCTTCGCTGCCTGGATAGGCCGCAAGAGAAACCCCTAGCATTGGGAGGCGGGATATATCCCGCCTAACACCACTTCACGGTCGGCGCCTGTGACCGCTACCAGGTTGCCCCATAGACCGCCGAGGGTACGTCTTGCCAACCAGGCAAAGGTAATTGCCTCAACCCAATCGGGATCGACACCGTATTTGGAGGTGGGTGCCAGGCGAGCCTCGGGCAGGTGGGCCGATAGCCTCTCACAGAGGTAGTGATTGTGTACACCGCCGCCGCAGAGCAAAATCTCACTGCTGGCAAAGCCTTCCCGGGTGATTGCCTGTGCGATACTCACGACAGAAAGCTCTAGCAGTGTGGCCTGAATGTCCACCGCGGACAAGTTGTGATTGGCGAGCCTCTGCTGTAGCCAATCCAGGCTGAAATATTCGCTGCCGGTACTCTTTGGTGGCGGCATCTTGAAGTAGGGATCGGTAAGCAGTTCATCGAGCAGCTCGACAATCACTTCGCCGCTTCTTGCCCACTCACCGCGATGGTCCAGCGCCACCCCCTGATGTTGTTCGATCCAACGATCGAGCAGGGTGCTCGCGGGCCCGGTATCGTAGCCTGTTACAGTCCCTTTAGGGTCTGCCGGAAGGCAGGTGATGTTGGCTATTCCCCCAAGGTTGAGCACCACTCTTCTGTTTTCCGAGTGCTGAAACAGGGCCTGATGGAGTGCGGGCACGAGGGGTGCGCCCTGGCCGCCCACGGCCATATCCCGACGACGGAAATCAGCAACGGTGGTTATGCCGGTGAGCTCGGCAATGGTGTTGGGGTCGCCGATCTGCAAGCTGAAGGGGTGTTCCAGGTGGGGGCGATGGCGAATGGTCTGGCCATGGCTGCCGATGGCATCAATCTCCTGCGTCTCGATTTCTGCCTTGCGCAAAAGATTGAGACAGGCAGTGGCGAAAATACCACCGATCTCCCTGTCGAGTTGTCCCATGCGGTCGATCTCGTTGCTACCGGGTAAGCAGAGGCTACGCAGCGAGGCCTTCACTTGGGGAGGGTAGGTTTCCACATGAGTGGCAATCAGCTGGGGTTGTGCTGAAGAGAAATCGACGGCGACTGCATCCACGCCATCCATGCTTGTGCCCGAAATCAGGCCTACATAGACCGCACTATTCGGCATCGGCAACGAGGGTGCGATTGATCAGATCCAGTTTGCTCAACAGGGGTTGAATCTTGAGTTCGAAATCGTCGCGGTATTTCTTGGCGATCGGTTTAGCGGCGGGCAGTTTCACCGTCAATGGGTTTCGATAGACGCCATTGACACGAAATTCATAATGCAGATGGGGGCCGGTGGCGAGCCCGCTCCTGCCCACATAACCGATGATCTGGCCCTGTTTAACCTTGCTTCCCTGCTTCGCTTTCTTGTTGTAACGGGAGAGGTGGGCGTAGAGGGTGGTGTATGTCTGGCCGTGCTTGATGATCACGGTCCTGCCATAACCCCCTTTCTTGCCGCGGTGAATGATCTTGCCGTCGCCGGCGGCCTTGATCGGGGTACCGGTCTTTGCCGCATAGTCGACGCCCCGATGGGGTCGCTTCTTGCCGAGTACCGGATGGTAGCGTTCGCGGGTGAAACGCGAAGAGATGCGCCTGAAATCGACCGGTGCCCGTAAAAAGGCCTTGCGCATGCTGCGGCCATCCGGACTGTAGTAGTCGGAACGGCCGCTATCATCGGTATAGAGCAGGGCGCGGTAACTGTTTCCCCGATTGACGAACTCCGCTGCGAGGATGGCGCCGTCGCGGAGTTTCTCGCCGTCGAGATAGTCCTCTTCGAAGATCACCGAGAAACGGTCGCCGCTGCGGATCTCCAGGGCGAAATCGATGTCCCAGCCGAAAATGCCGGCCATCTTCATGATCAACTGTTCCGATAGGCCTGCCTCTTTCGCGGCGATGTAGAATGAGTTTTCGATGGTGCCGCTGACATGGTTGGTTCTGACTTCCACCTCTCTGCTCAGCTCGGTGGCCTTGAAACCATCATCGACAGCGGTTATTTCCAGACTCTCTATCTTGCTGTGTTGCAGGCGCAAACCGAAAAAGTTCTGTTCCTCATCCATGTCGAGATAGAGGATCTCTCCCGGTCTGATATCGGTTAGTTGTTTAGCCGTATCACTGGAGTGAACGATACGATGCAGAAGATTGGCGCTCAGCCCATGTTTTTTGAATATACTCGCGAGGGAGTCGCCGTTGCGGATCTCGTAGCTCAGGGTCGTGGTCTCGGGAGGACTCAAGGGTGCGATATCGTCGGCCACTCGTGTTGAGTCAGTCACCTCATCCTCAATTACATCAATTGCGGGGGTGTCGAGTGGGGTGACCGGTTCGGTCTCCTTGGCCACGGCCTGCTTGATGAAGCTGATCGATTGGATCGATAATTCGGATTCGTCACTCTCCCTGCTGGATTGGCCCGGTAACGGGAGTGGTAGAATCTTCTTTTGTTCGGGTTGTTGACTCTGTTCCGGGGTTGGCGGGGTGTCGATTTCGGGGCTCTGGCCAGGTGTTGAAATCAGATAGATGGATCCTACTGCGATGACGAGGAGCAGCACACCACTAAAGATGATGCGGCGGGCGATCAAGCCGCGGGCCGGTTTTCTCTCCAGTGTGTAGGATTTAAAGTCTTGCATAATTTAACAATACAGTAATGTATATGCCTTGTAACGGCCCCTTGGCGATAAAATAGAGCTGCTTATCAAATATATGAATAGTAGCGCACAACATCAGACAATGGTTAATTTTATCAGATGCTTCTAGTAGAGTGTGCATCCATTGTCTTAATTTTAGAGATTTAATAAATGACCGATGTCAATGGTTCCCTGGAACTGATTAAACGTGGTACTGAAGAGGTTCTCCCCGAAGCGCTGCTGATCAAGAAGCTGCAGCGGGGTAACCCGCTGAAGATAAAGGCAGGGTTCGACCCTACCGCGCCGGACCTCCACATCGGGCACACGGTACTCATTAATAAGCTGCGCCAATTTCAGGAACTCGGGCATGAGGTGATCTTTTTGATCGGTGATTTTACCGGCATGATCGGCGACCCCACGGGAAAAAGCGCTACCCGGCCCCCGCTCACCAGGGAAGAGGTGGTGGAAAATGCCAAGACCTACGAGCACCAGATCTTCAAAATCCTCGATCCGAGCAAGACCACGGTGCTGTTCAACTCCTCCTGGATGGGGGAGATGTCCGCGGTCGATCTGATCCAGCTGGCGGCAAAACATACGGTGGCGCGGATGCTGGAGCGGGACGATTTCAATAAGCGTTATACCGGCGGTCAGCCCATCGCGGTGCATGAATTCCTCTACCCGCTGATCCAGGGCTACGACTCGGTGGTGCTGAAGGCCGACGTGGAGCTGGGGGGGACGGATCAGAAGTTCAATCTGTTGGTGGGACGACAGTTACAGGAGGCCTACCAGCAAGAGCCCCAGGTGGTGATCACCCTGCCCATTCTTGAAGGGTTGGATGGGGTGCAGAAGATGTCGAAGTCCCTCGACAACTATATTGGTATCACCGATGCGCCGGAGGAGATGTTCGGCAAGGTCATGTCGATTTCGGATGAACTCATGTGGCGCTACTTCGAGCTGCTGAGCTTCAGGCCCATGGCGGAGATCGAAAACTGGAGAGATGAGGTTGAGCGGGGCGCCAATCCCCGGGATGTCAAGGTCCGGCTCGCCGAGGAGCTGGTGGAGCGTTTCCACTCCAGGGAGGACGCGGTCAGGGCCAACGAGGCCTTTGTCGCCCGTTTCAAAAAGGGTGAGATACCCGACGAAATGGCGGAAATCACCTTGAGCGCAGGCGATGGAGGCTATCCGTTAGCCAATCTGCTTAAGGATGCGGGGCTGGTGAAGAGCACCACTGAGGCCAGAAACATGATTAAGCAGGGCGCAGTGAAGATCGATGGGGAGAGACCCGCCGATCATAGCCAGGTTGTCGAGGCGGGCTCAACTCACGTCTATCAGGTTGGCAAGCGCAGATTCGCCCGGGTCAGTGTGCAATAGCACGCAGCTTCGAGGACTCGATCGCATCTGGTTCGTACAAGCCCCGATCGCTGTATATATATAGGTACTGGGTCGGGTGGTGCATAGTCCCCTTCCCGGCCCCGGTTCTGGCACTAAATTGCGACCTTCGATCGCGACTTTAGCGATGTTGTGAAAAAGCTTCTCAAAGTTGTTGACGGGGTGGGCGAACTACGTATAATGCGCCACTCTTTCGAGGGGGCTGAACGGGCCGTTTCGAAAGCCTGGAGCGAGTCGAATCTGGGTCTATAATTTAGTTGTTGACAATGACTAAGTGGGCTGTAGAATACGCGCTCTTGAACGGACCGGGAGGCCCCGGCGGCTTGAAAAAAGTTGGGAATTTTCTTGACACAAGCACGGGGTCCTTTAAAATAGGCGGTCTTTCTCGGAAGAAAGTTCCGGGATGCTCTTTAACAATCAGGTTAGGTAATTTGTGTGGGTGCTCCGTTGATTTTGGGTAACCAAAAGATCGACGATGAGCATTCAAAGATAGTAATTCTATCCGAGAATCTCGAGTCAAAAAGATTGGCTGCCATAAGCAGCTATCAAACTTAAACTGAAGAGTTTGATCCTGGCTCAGATTGAACGCTGGCGGTATGCTTAACACATGCAAGTCGAACGGTAACAGCGAGAGCTTGCTCTCGGCTGACGAGTGGCGGACGGGTGAGTAACGCGTAGGAATCTGCCTAGTAGTGGGGGACAACTCGGGGAAACTCGAGCTAATACCGCATACGCCCTACGGGGGAAAGCGGGGGATCTTCGGACCTCGCGCTATTAGATGAGCCTGCGTTGGATTAGCTTGTTGGTGGGGTAATGGCCCACCAAGGCGACGATCCATAGCTGGTCTGAGAGGACGATCAGCCACACTGGGACTGAGACACGGCCCAGACTCCTACGGGAGGCAGCAGTGGGGAATATTGGACAATGGGGGCAACCCTGATCCAGCAATACCGCGTGTGTGAAGAAGGCCTGCGGGTTGTAAAGCACTTTCAATTGTGAAGAAAAGCCTAGGGTTAATACCCCTGAGTCTTGACGTTAACTTTAGAAGAAGCACCGGCTAACTCCGTGCCAGCAGCCGCGGTAATACGGAGGGTGCAAGCGTTAATCGGAATTACTGGGCGTAAAGCGCGCGTAGGTGGTTTGGTAAGTCAGATGTGAAAGCCCTGGGCTCAACCTGGGAATTGCATTTGATACTGCTTGACTAGAGTATGGTAGAGGGAAGCGGAATTCCGGGTGTAGCGGTGAAATGCGTAGATATCCGGAGGAACATCAGTGGCGAAGGCGGCTTCCTGGACCAATACTGACACTGAGGTGCGAAAGCGTGGGTAGCAAACAGGATTAGATACCCTGGTAGTCCACGCCGTAAACGATGTCAACTAGCCGTTGGACTCATTATAAGGGTTTAGTGGCGCAGCTAACGCGATAAGTTGACCGCCTGGGGAGTACGGCCGCAAGGTTAAAACTCAAAGGAATTGACGGGGGCCCGCACAAGCGGTGGAGCATGTGGTTTAATTCGATGCAACGCGAAGAACCTTACCAGCCCTTGACATCCTCGGAACTTTCTAGAGATAGATTGGTGCCTTCGGGAACCGAGTGACAGGTGCTGCATGGCTGTCGTCAGCTCGTGTCGTGAGATGTTGGGTTAAGTCCCGTAACGAGCGCAACCCTTGTCCCTAGTTGCCAGCACTTCGGGTGGGAACTCTAGGGAGACTGCCGGTGACAAACCGGAGGAAGGTGGGGATGACGTCAAGTCATCATGGCCCTTATGGGCTGGGCTACACACGTGCTACAATGGCCGGTACAGAGGGCAGCCAACCCGCGAGGGGGAGCTAATCTCAGAAAACCGGTCGTAGTCCGGATTGCAGTCTGCAACTCGACTGCATGAAGTCGGAATCGCTAGTAATCGCGAATCAGCATGTCGCGGTGAATACGTTCCCGGGCCTTGTACACACCGCCCGTCACACCATGGGAGTGGGTTGCAAAAGAAGTGGGTAGCTTAACCTTCGGGAGGGCGCTCACCACTTTGTGATTCATGACTGGGGTGAAGTCGTAACAAGGTAGCCGTAGGGGAACCTGCGGCTGGATCACCTCCTTTAAAAATGTTACCCGGATCTTCGGAGCATCCACACAAGTTACCTAGCCAAGTGTTGAGCAGTTACAGACCTAACAGCTAAACGGTTGTACTGCACTGAGTGATACCGGGTCTGTAGCTCAGTTGGTTAGAGCGCACCCCTGATAAGGGTGAGGTCGGAGGTTCAAATCCTCCCAGACCCACCATATTCAATCAGTATTATTGACTCTTCAGGGGCCATAGCTCAGCTGGGAGAGCGCCTGCCTTGCACGCAGGAGGTCGGGAGTTCGATCCTCCCTGGCTCCACCAAACAGTCGCCCAGCTCGAACCATTAGTGCCAAGTGTCTAGCGACGCAAACGCTAGCCACTTCGTATTAACGAAGTAATGCTCTTTAAAAATTAGGTTAGATCGCAGATAGGCGGATGTCGTGAGACATCCTTAATATCTAAATGAGTATCTAAGTTCTCAAAAACTTAGTTATTTGGGTATGTTGCATTTGTACGAGTGACCTGGCTCCAGAATTTTTGGGGTTATATGGTCAAGTGATTAAGCGCATATGGTGGATGCCTAGGCGGTAGAAGGCGATGAAGGACGTTGTAGCTTGCGATAAGCTTCGGGGAGCCAGCAAACAGGCTTTGATCCGGAGATTTCCGAATGGGAAAACCCACCTGTCGTAAGGCAGGTATCTTGCACTGAATTCATAGGTGTAAGAGGCAAACCCGGGGAACTGAAACATCTAAGTACCCGGAGGAAAAGAAATCAATTGAGATTCCCTCAGTAGCGGCGAGCGAACGGGGACCAGCCGAGCAAGAAATTCATAGTGGAATGGTCTGGAAAGTCCAGCGATACAGGGTGATAGCCCCGTACACGAAATGAATGATTGACGTATTAAGTAGGTCGGAACACGTGATATTCTGACTGAAGATGGGGGGACCATCCTCCAAGGCTAAATACTCTCTACCGACCGATAGTGAACCAGTACCGTGAGGGAAAGGCGAAAAGAACCCCGTAGAGGGGAGTGAAATAGAACCTGAAACCGTATGCGTACAAGCAGTGGGAGCCCCTTCGGGGGTGACTGCGTACCTTTTGTATAATGGGTCAGCGACTTACTTCTCAGTGGCAAGCTTAACCGTTTAGGGGAGGCGTAGGGAAACCGAGTCTTAATAGGGCGTTCAGTCGTTGGGAGTAGACCCGAAACCGGGCGATCTAGCCATGGCCAGGGTGAAGGCACGGTAACACGCGCTGGAGGCCCGAACCCACCTATGTTGAAAAATGGGGGGATGAGCTGTGGCTAGGAGTGAAAGGCTAATCAAGCCCGGAGATAGCTGGTTCTCCTCGAAAGCTATTTAGGTAGCGCCTCGCGTCTCACTCCATGGGGTAGAGCACTGTTTCGGCTAGGGGGCCATCCCGGCTTACCAAACCGATGCAAACTCCGAATACGTGGAAGTGCAATCGCGGGAGACACACGGCGGGTGCTAACGTCCGTCGTGGAAAGGGAAACAACCCAGACCGCCAGCTAAGGTCCCAAAATCATGGCTCAGTGGGAAACGATGTGGGAAGGCATAGACAGCTAGGAGGTTGGCTTAGAAGCAGCCATCCTTTAAAGAAAGCGTAATAGCTCACTAGTCGAGTCGGCCTGCGCGGAAGATTTAACGGGGCTTAAGCCATGTACCGAAGCTGCGGATGCGTGTTTACACGCATGGTAGAGGAGCGTTCTGTAAGCCTGCGAAGGTGTGCTGTAAGGCATGCTGGAGGTATCAGAAGTGCGAATGCTGACATGAGTAACGATAAAGGGGGTGAGAGGCCCCCTCGCCGAAAACCCAAGGTTTCCTGCGCAACGCTAATCGGCGCAGGGTTAGTCGGCCCCTAAGGCGAGGCAGAAATGCGTAGTCGATGGGAATCCGGTTAATATTCCGGAACTACTTATTACTGCGATGGGGTGACGGAGTAGGCTAGGTCATCCGGGTGTTGGTTTACCCGGTTTAAGCGTGTAGGGAGTCTGTTTAGGCAAATCCGGACAGGCAATCCTGAGACGTGATGACGAGTCTCCATGTGAGACGAAGTGATTGATGCCATGCTTCCAGGAAAAACCTCTAAGCTTCAGGTAATAAGTAACCGTACTCTAAACCGACACAGGTGGGTAGGGTGAGAATCCCAAGGCGCTTGAGAGAACTCTGGTGAAGGAACTAGGCAAAATAGTACCGTAACTTCGGGAGAAGGTACGCCCTTGGTATGTGAAGAGACTTGCTCTCGGAGCAGAAGAGGGTTGCAGTGACCAGGTGGCTGCGACTGTTTATTAAAAACATAGCACTCTGCAAACTCGAAAGAGGAAGTATAGGGTGTGACGCCTGCCCGGTGCCGGAAGGTTAATTGATGGGGTTAGTCTTCGGACGAAGCTCTTGATCGAAGCCCCGGTAAACGGCGGCCGTAACTATAACGGTCCTAAGGTAGCGAAATTCCTTGTCGGGTAAGTTCCGACCTGCACGAATGGCGTAACGATGGCCACGCTGTCTCCACCAGAGACTCAGTGAAATTGAAATCGCTGTTAAGATGCAGTGTACCCGCGGCTAGACGGAAAGACCCCGTGAACCTTTACTACAGCTTTGCACTGGACTTTGAATATGTTTGTGTAGGATAGGTGGGAGGCTTTGAAGCGGAGACGCCAGTCTTCGTGGAGCCAACCTTGAAATACCACCCTGATATATTTGGAGTTCTAACCTCGACCCGTTATCCGGGTTAGGGACAGTGTATGGTGGGTAGTTTGACTGGGGCGGTCTCCTCCCAAAGAGTAACGGAGGAGCACGAAGGTACCCTCAGCGCGGTCGGACATCGCGCAACGAGTGCAAAGGCATAAGGGTGCTTGACTGCGAGACAGACAAGTCGAGCAGGTACGAAAGTAGGTCTTAGTGATCCGGTGGTTCTGTATGGAAGGGCCATCGCTCAACGGATAAAAGGTACTCCGGGGATAACAGGCTGATACCGCCCAAGAGTTCATATCGACGGCGGTGTTTGGCACCTCGATGTCGGCTCATCACATCCTGGGGCTGAAGTCGGTCCCAAGGGTATGGCTGTTCGCCATTTAAAGTGGTACGCGAGCTGGGTTTAGAACGTCGTGAGACAGTTCGGTCCCTATCTGCCGTGGGCGTCTGAGATTTGAGGGAAGCTGCTCCTAGTACGAGAGGACCGGAGTGGACGTATCTCTGGTGTTCCGGTTGTCACGCCAGTGGCACTGCCGGGTAGCTAAATACGGACAGGATAACCGCTGAAAGCATCTAAGCGGGAAGCCCCTCCCAAGATAAGATCTCACTTGTCTCTTGAAGACACTGAAGGGCCGTTGAAGACTACAACGTTGATAGGCTGGGTGTGGAAGTGCAGTAATGCATGAAGCTAACCAGTACTAATTGCCCGTGAGGCTTGACCATATAACACCCAAATGTTTTGGGTTTGGCTCAAGCAAACGCAACACTCAAAAAAATATTGCTCAAGCGATCTAACCGAATAGAAAATAGGGGTCGGAGTCAAGTTTCCATGCTCGGACTTGCGACTTGCGAAAGGAGTGAGGGAAATTGACTCCGACCCCTATTTTCAACCAGTTTACCTGGTAGAAATAGCGTGTTGGTACCACCCGATCCCATCTCGAACTCGGAAGTGAAACGACATAGCGCCGATGATAGTGTGGGGTCTCCCCATGTAAAAGTAGGACACTGCCAGGTTTTTACAGCGAAAACCCCGGACCGTAAGGTCCGGGGTTTTTTTTTGTCTCGATATCGCGTTTTTTCAACATAAACCCATTATCTATGGCTATTCCTGGTTCATATCATGGGGTTGCGTGTAAGATGGCGACTATGGTGCTCTCACTCACATTGTTGTTGTTTGGTATTGTGCTGACCGGTTTGGCTATACGGCAGCTCGTGGTGAAAAGGAAAATTCTCCGCGCAAGCATCAATGGCCTGCTGGGTTTGGTTGTACTGTTGTTGGGTAGCTTCGTCTCGATGCTGTTGTTTAGTGTGCAGAGTTATGTCCAGCTGACCAAGGAACAGCTCCTGGCCGAGATCGAGATCGGTTCCGTTGACAGTGAAAAGAGCGAGTTGGTTTTGACTATCGACGGTGAACGCAGGAGCTATCTTATCTCGGCGGACGAGTGGCGGGTGGATGCGCGGTTTATCAAGTGGAAGCCTTGGGTTGCTCTGCTCGGTAAAGAACCGGTGGTGCGCCTGGAATCTTTATCGGGCCGCGAGGCCGCCGCGGGCAGCAGGGTGATTCAGGTGCACAATCTGCATGACGACTTCGCCATTGTCGACAGCTTAGTCGCCGATCTTACCGATCGTTTCGGCATGGTCGACACCATGTACGGCAGTTCGGTCTACATGCCGGTGGAGCGGGGAGCGCGTTACCAGGTCAGTGCGAATCATGCGGGGTTGATCGCGCGGCCGGTCAATCGAGAGGGTAAACAGGCAATCATTCAGTGGGACAGGTAATGAACGCATACAAGCTTGTTTTCTTCTCTGCTCAAGCCCATCTGTTCGAAGTGGAACTAATCATTGCAAAGCCCGATCCCGATGGTCAGCAGGTCTACTTGCCAAGCTGGATACGTGGCAGCTACATGGTGCGTGACTTCGCCAGGAATATTGTCTCCATCTCTGCCTTCAGCGCAGATCAACCTGTAGCCCTGGTCAAGGTGGATAAACAGACATGGCGTGCTGCTCAGGTTTGCGGTGAATTGAAAATCGTCTACCGGGTTTATGCCCTGGAGTTGAGTGTTAGAAGCGCACACTTTGACACCCGGCATGCCTATTTCAATGGCCCGAGTCTTTTTTTGGCTGTCACTGGACAAGAGGAGCGCGCGTGCAGTTTGACCATTGTAGCGCCTACTCAGGGTTATGCTGAAAACTGGCGCCTGGCAACCGCGATGCCAGTCGAGCGTGTCGATGGGGCGGGTTTTGGTGTCTATATTTGTGACGATTACGAGGCCCTGATCGACCATCCTGTGGAGGCGGGTGAATTCGCTGAATATGAGTTTAGCCTCGATGGGTGTCGCCATCGCTTTGTGATCAGTGGTGTACATGATTTGGATGGGGATAGGCTGTGTGCGGATCTGCGCCGGGTTTGTCTGCAGGAGGTGGAGTTATTTGGCGATTTGCCAATAACCGAATACCTGTTTCTTTTGCAGGTGGTCGGTGACGGTTATGGGGGACTGGAACACCGCAACTCGACCAGCCTGATAATCAGTAGAGATGACCTTCCACAGCCGGGGGATGAAGGGGTTACGGAGGGGTATCGAAGACTGTTGGCACTGTGCAGTCATGAATACTTCCACCTCTGGAATGTGAAACGGATTACTCCGGAGGTGTTTCAACAGCAGGGAACTAGCGCCGAGGTCCACACGCGCCAGTTGTGGATCTTCGAGGGCATCACCTCCTACTATGATGAGCTGCTACTTGTCAGGAGCGGCGTGATCGATCCCAAGGACTATTTCGAAATGATGGCGCAGACCGTTACCCGGGTGATGCGTGGCAGCGGCAGGCACAAGCAGACACTGGAGGAGTCGAGCTTTGATGCCTGGACCAAATTCTACAAACAGGATGAGAATGCGCCAAACGCCATTGTTAGCTACTATGCAAAAGGCGCCCTGTTCGCCCTCCTGCTCGATTTGACCATACGACTGCGCAGTGACAATAGGCATTCACTCGATGATGTGATGCGGGCGATGTGGCAGCGCTACGGAAAGCAATCTGTGGGTCTACCTGAAGACGGATTCGAAAAGCTGGTGGCTGAAGTCACTTCACTCGATCTGCAACCCTTGTTTGACATGGGGGTCCGTTCCACCCAGGAACTGCCCCTCGCGGAGACCCTGGCTGAGTTTGCCGTAGAACTCCATCTACTTCCGGCGAAGCATAGCGAGGACAAGGGCAGAGTGGTTAAAGAGCCGCCAAAGGCTGTAAATCCAAAGCCGGTATTGGGTGCGAAGTGGGAACAGCTTGAGAAACGAATCCGCTTGTTGCAGGTCTTTGACGGTGGTGGAGCGCAGTTGGCGGGGCTTTCGGCGGGTGACGAGATCGTCGCCGTGGATGGATTGAATTTGAGCGCTAAACAGATGGAGAAACACATTGCCCGGCTAGATCAGGGGGTATCCATTGAGCTGCACCTTTTTCGCGGGGATGAGTTGATGGTCATCTCTTGTTCTCCCCTCCCAGCAACAGCCGATACTTGTGCCATCTACCTCGCGCAACACCCTGGCAGTATTCAACAGCAGCGTCTGAACAACTGGTTGCAAGGTCATGTATCAACACCATGAGCTGATTCAAAGTTTGGCTGACGGCCGTTTTCATTCAGGCCAGGAGCTGGGAAGGCTGTTGCATGTGACACGCTCATCGGTTTGGAAAAAACTGCAGCAGATCAAGCAGAAATACAGTCTCGAGATCGATGCCGTCTCGGGCAGGGGATATCGTCTGCGTGAAGCCTTGGATCTGCTCAATCCCGATACCATCCAGGCGATGTTGCGGACAGAGGGTATCGAGCCGTTGCCGGCCTTGGTGCTCCACGCTTGCATAGACTCCACCAACAGCTGGTTGATGCAGCATGCGGCAAACGGTGCTGAGTTGGGTACGGTTTGCGTGGCCGAACAGCAGCTGGCGGGTAAGGGTAGACATGGTCGCAAATGGATCTCCCCCTTTGGCAGAAACATCTATCTCTCCATGTTGTGGCGCTTTGAAGAACCGCCAATGCAGTTGGCTGGCCTTAGCCTGGCCTCGGCGATTGCGGTCAAGCGTCTGTTGCATCAGATAAACTGTGATCAGGCCGGGCTCAAGTGGCCGAACGACGTGTTGTGGCAAGGTAAGAAACTGGCAGGTCTGTTGCTCGAGGTGACGGGAGAGGCCGGCGGCCCTTCACAGGTGGTAATAGGTATAGGCCTCAATACCTCACTAGGTAGCCACGGCGACGATATCGATCAGCCCTGGGTCGATCTGAGCGCCATCCCCAACATCATGCCGTTCACCCGCAATCAGCTGGTATCAAAGTTGATTCGACATCTCAGGGATGTTGTCGGGGAGTACCAGGCGGGGGGATTGGCGTCATTTACCGAAGAGTGGCATCAACATGATCTGTTTCTGGGAGAGCAGGTGGAGATTCGCAGCCACAACCGGGTGCACACTGGAGAGCATCTTGGTATAGATGGGAATGGTGCCATCCGTTTGCATTGTGATGGTGAGGAGCAATCCTTTCACGCCGGCGAAGTCAGCTTGCGAAGGGCCGTGGACAAGTTGTTATGAAACTCTATGTCGATATTGGCAATACGGCTATCAAGTGGGCGACTGAGGGCGAGCTGGCTAAGGGGGCTTACCATCAGGCACAATCTTCAGACCTGCCGAGGGCAATCGAGGAGGCTTGGCTTGAACTGGTAAAGCCGGATGCGGTGTATATTGCAAGTGTGCGTCGCCAGCAGGTCGACGAGAAGCTCCTGCAGTGGCTGCAACGGGAATGGCAATTAGCAGCCCTTTTTGCCGAGACAAGGCGTCAGGAACTTGGTGTAACCAATGGCTATGAACAGCCGGCTCAATTGGGTGTCGACCGATGGTTGGCCCTGATTGCGGCACGCGCCCTTTCATCCCTATCCCAGATTGTCGTAGACTGCGGCTCTGCAACCACGATTGATGCCATGGACGCTGAAGGGAGGCATATCGGTGGTATCATCTTGCCGGGTAAGCGATTAATTGCAGATGCACTGCGACAGAATACCGATATTCCTTCCCACGATGAGGGAAGAATCAGGGATTATTTCGCAACCGACACGGCATCGGGTATCCTGACAGGCGCTGTGGTGGCACAGTGTGCAACGATTGAGAAGATTCATCGAATGTTGCAGCAGCGTGAAGCAGGAGAGGTCCGCTGTGTAGTCACGGGTGGTGACGCGGGATATTTGTCTCCACACCTGGAACTGCCACACGAAGTAGTGCCTAGTCTGGTTCTGATGGGTCTGCAACTGCAATCAAGCCTTGATAGTTAGGCCAATTTTTATCGGTTCGCCAAAATGTATCTGTTCAATAGGGTTGTTAAAGGATTGCTATGAAGTGGCTCTTTTTCATTCTGCTCCTGGCCAACTTGGGGATGTTCATCCTGATCTATCCTCAGCAGGCTGAAAAAAGCGATGACAAAGGCTTGCCGGATCTTGGTGAACTTCTTCTCTCTAAGGAGATGGCAGAACCTGATGAGGACGCAGGGGTTGAAGGGACCTCCGTGACCGCAGAGACATCTGTTTCCCAAGCCGAGGATGCCGCTGAGAGCCAATCCCAGACTCGCGAACCCCAGGTCGCCGAGCAACGGCAGGAGACGGATAGCGGGCCACAATTGACGGGCGAATCCGAGAAGACGTCCCAAGTTGAAGAGCCAACAACCACGGAATCCGATGCGGCGGCTGCCATAGAAGTTCCGGTTTGTAGAACAGTTGGCTATCTGCAAAACCGCTCGGATGCCGAGATTGTCTCCGTGCGCTTGCGGGCCTTGGGCCTAAAACCAGAGCTGCAATCGGAAACCAGCAATGAACAGGCGGGTATCTGGGTTCTGGTACCCCCTCAAGCTTCGAGAGGGGCAGCAATCGAGATCGCAAATCGCCTTGAGCGCGATGGTATCAGCGACCTCTGGCGATTTACCAGCGGCGATCTGGTACATGCGATCTCCCTCGGTCTGTTTCGCAATGAAGAGCGGGCTGAAGCGAGAAGAAAGGAGATCAGCGAACTCGGCTATGAGGTCATGATCAAACCCCGATACCGCCAAGTCACTAAATATTGGCTCTATTTTCAGCAAACTACAGCTTCCGTTCCCACAGAAGAGGGTTGGGGTGAGCTACTGAAGAATTTTCCAGATATCGAGGTCAAAGAGACCAGCTGTCGCTAAGTTTGCCAGACGCTGCAGAAACGCATAGAATTCGCACTCTCCAGCCGGCGTAGCTCAGTTGGTAGAGCAGCTGATTTGTAATCAGCTGGTCGGGGGTTCGAATCCTCTCGCCGGCTCCAGACCTGAAAGGGTTGCAGAGATTCACAGCCGCTTCGGTTTCTCGATGCCATAACCTTGTGCGTAGTCGACGCCAACCGCTGTCAACCAATCGATGAGCTCGATGTCTTCAACGAACTCGGCAATAGTCTCTATACCCATTTCATTGGAGATGCGGCAGATCGATTCCACCATTGCGGCATCAACCGGATCATCAAGCAGGTCCCGTACAAAGCTACCGTCGATCTTTACGTAGTCCACCGGTAAGGTTTTTAGATAGGCTAATGATGAGAGGCCACTGCCGAAATCGTCAAGGGCAAAGCTGACGCCATGTCTTTTGAGTTGCTTCATGTAGTTGAGTGCCTGCTGCAGATTGCCGATGGCGGCAGTTTCTGTGATCTCCAGTGATATCCGTCTGCCTAGCTCGGGGCATTTGTCCAGCCGCTCCTCGATGAGTTCCAGGATGTGACGGTTTGCCAGGGAGCCACCGGAGAGGTTGATGAAGAGGTGAACCTTGCTATGCGCGGGGTGTAACATCCAATCGCTGGCATTGCGAATCACCCATTCGTCGACCCGGTGCATGATGTCGTAACGCTCGGCGGCAGGGATGAACTGACCGGGAAGTACGAGTCCGTTCTCCGGATCTACCATACGCACAAGTACTTCGCGAAAGTCCTGGCTATCTGCATCACGAGAAAGCGGTCTAAGGCGTTGCGAGTAGAGTACCAACTGCTCTTCGTTGAGTGCAGCCTTGACCCGGACTACCCATTTCATCTCGCTTTGCCGCTTAACCAACTGTTGGTCGTCCGGTTGGTAGACATGCACCCGGTTGCGGCCCTGATCTTTGGCGGTATAGCAAGCCAGGTCCGCCAGGCTAAGTGCATTCGGATCGGGGAGTTCACGGTTGATTAGGACGATGCCGAAGCTGGCACCGATTTGAAAATGGTGATCCTCCCAGGTAAAGGGGAACTCCGCGAGTTGCGCACGCAGCTTTTCTGCGATTTTGATACCATGGTCAAGATCGCATCCGATCATCAGAAGTCCGAATTCATCACCGCCCAGACGGGAAAGTACATCAGACTCCCGGCAGTGTTCATTCAATAGGGCCGCTACCTGTCTTAGTAATTCGTCCCCTGCCACATGGCCTACGGTGTCATTCACCACCTTGAACTGATCCAGATCGATATAGATCAATACGTGTTCACCCGTACCCTTGAGTGAAAGCGAGATCTGTTCTTCAAGTCGCTGGTCAAAGGCCGAGCGGCTCCACAATCCAGTGAGACTGTCGTGCAGGGCCTGATACTCTATCTTGCGTTGCAGCAGGCGGGCTGAAGAGACGTCGTGGAACACCAGCACCACCCCATTGATATGTCCCGACTCATTCAGTATTGGTGCGGCGGAGTCAGATACCGCTATCTCTTTGCCCTCCTGGTTGATCAGGATATTCTGGTTGCCCACACCGATGACTCGACCCTCACGTAGGCATCGCTCGACCAGGCTTTCAATCGGTGCGCGGGTAACCTCGTCAATGATGGGGTAGACCTCTTCCAAATAGCGCCCTGTGGCCTCCTCAGTGTGCCATCCAGTGAGGCTTTCGGCGACTGAATTAAGAAAGGTGATACGACCGTCGGCATCCGTGGTGATGACTCCATCACCAATAGAGCGCAGAGTCACCATGGCGCGCTCCCTCTCCTCGTAAAGCGTAGACTCGAGGCGTTTGCGTTCGGTGACATCCACATGGGTGCCGACCATGCGCACCAGGCGATTGTCGGCATCGCGTTGGGCTCGGCCCCGGGATAGGATCCAGCGCCAATCACCATCTTTATGACGCATGCGGATAAGGACCTCGTATGGTATTGCCGGGTCATCCATATGGGCCTGAATGTTCGCAAGCGCAGTAGGCAGGTCATCGGGGTGGACTAGCTCCTCCCATGAGGAGTAGATGTTGGTAATCTCATGATCCTGGTAGCCGAGCATCTCTTTCCAGCGTGGTGAAAAGTAGGTCTGGTTGGTGATCAGGTCCCAGTCCCACAAGCCGTCATTGCTACCCTCCAAGGCGTGTCGTAATCGCTCTTCATCGGCCCTGATACGGGTGTTCATCGATTCGACTTCCTGTTCACGCTCGACCAGTGTGTCCAGCATGTTATTCATATCCAGGGCCAAATGACCCAATTCATCGGGCCTGTCCAAGTGGCAATGTTGATCCCGTTGCCCTGTCTCGATACCTTTGGCGAAAACCGCCAGGCGGCGCAAGTCCCGGGTCAGTCCTCGGCTCATGAGCCAAGCAAAGAGCACTCCCACCGCAATGGCTACAGCGGTGTAGATGAGCCCTTCGTGGGTAACCACCTGGAGATTTTCAGTGATGCCTGAACGACTGATGCCGACGCGTGCCCAACCGATGTGATTGTTGTTGACCATGATGGGATTGGCCACATCGATATGGCTGGTATTGTCGACCAGTACCTGGGTTGTAGGGGTGGCATGCATCAATTGCATGCTTATTTGGTCGTTGACATAGCTACCTACACGGGAACGATCGGTATAACCCAATACCTGTCCGTGCAGATCGGTGTAGAGAGCATATTGCAGGCCGGGAAAACTCTGTTGAGAGTGAATTACCTCCTCGATGCCGATGTAGTCCCGGGCCAATACCCAGGATGTGCCGTTTGCCGCCAGTGTCTCTGCCAGTGAAATGGCTTGCGCACGGGACTCCTGCACCAGGAAGTCGCGCTGACGGGTCACCAGATCAAAGACGAAAATGGTCATCAACACCGCATGTACAAGGGCGATGCCAAGCATAAGTTGACGTGCGATGGATGCTGTCCAGAAACGGTTCAGGAGGGTTAGCATGGTTGGTTTACTCAGTCCCCTGCAACGGCCGTACCTGGCGACTGAAATTATCGATGAACTCTCTCACTACATCGTATGAACTGTTTGTTGCACTCTCAAATCGAGAGAGTTCCATGGGTTGAAGAATCTTCTTGCCCCGGTCATGGGTGTGCAGATTGACTATCAGGTCATGTACCTTTAAGACAATCTTGGCCGGCACCTCGGGTAGTACTACCAAGCCGTTGTTGATCAGGGGTTTTGTCTCCCAGATTACCTGTAGCTCTTTTTTCAGCTCCGGACGCTCCTTCGCTAATGCCAACCAGGGAGGCGGCCAGGTTGCGGCAGCGGCAGTCTGTTTCAGGTAGACGTTCATCACCGAGGATTCCTGGGATCCCACATAGCGGTTGTCCAGTTCGCGCAAGACATTCACGCCATGGGTTTGCAGATAGTGCTGGGGCATCATGGTGGCAGCCAGGGCGGTTGGTGCAGGATAACTCACCGCTTTGCCCTTCAAATCGGAGACTTGACTGATACCGCTATCACGCCTTACCAGGATAATGCCGCGGAAGTTCTCGTCGTCACCCATCTTGGCGAATACCTGGTAACCCTTGTCGACGGCGTTAATCGTCTGGTAGGGGTTGGGCAGGCTAAAATGAAATTTACCTGCATAGAGTTTTTCATCATAGGCCGCGTAGTTACGCGATGCCTCAAGCTTGAAGTCTACCCCGTCTATCTGTTCGCTGAGATAATCAGTCAAAGGTCCGAATACCTCGTACAATCGCTGTGGGTTATGCAGGGGGTGAACGCCGAACAGATAGACCGTCTCGGTGACTGGCGGTGCATTGGAAAAGGTCGGTTCATAGGGCGCGGCGGTTTTGTTCTCACACCCAGCCAAGAATACTCCAATAGCGAGTAACACTATGTTATATATGAAAATTCTTGGCATGCTGTGAGCTGGCTCCTGGCCGTGTGGTCCCGCTCTTATGTTATCGGCAGTGGTTCAAAAATTATTAGACCTACCGAGCTGGCCAATCTGCTGCACCGTTTGGTTATTCCTCCGATCTGTTTATCGAAAATAGCCGATCTCACCGTGTTCAAGGAGTTTGGAAGGCTGAAGACTATTGTTAGGACTCCGTGATACTTGCGTGATATTTGTTTTCAACAATTGAGTTGCAAGCTGGCTAAGCCACGCTGCGATAACTATTCAACAGAATGCAATCTACAGCCGAAGGAGATCTCAATGATTACACGTAGAAAATTAGCCTCTCTGGCATTGGCCTCGACCGCAGCCACCCTGTTTTCAATTGCGCCCGTGGCAACGGTACAAGCGGGGAGTGAAGCGAATGTACACTGTTACGGTGTCAATAAATGCAAGGGACACAACGACTGCAAAACTGCCAATAATGCCTGTAAAGGCATGGCATCTTGTAAGGGTCAGGGTTTTGTCAACATGTCCAAGCACGCCTGTGAAGAGATCGGCGGCTCCGTCGACAAACCTGCGGAATAAGTCAGACAGTGATGGACTGGTGTCACTATCCAAGGATAGTGACACCAGTTCTGAAATTACATCGAGACATATTGAATCTGGGGATCTGTTGTGACTGAAGTGAATGAAAGTCAAAGACCTTTTCTCGGCTATGGCCTGGGACTGCGCCGACAGCACTATGATGATGTGCTCAATACAAGGCCCAATGTAGATTGGTTTGAAATCATATCTGAGAATTACATGGTGGATGGCGGTAAGCCGCTCCACTACCTGGATCGGATTCGTGAATTATATCCGCTGGTAATGCACGGTGTGTCGATGTCTATTGGAAGCGTCGATCCATTGGATTACACCTATTTGGACAGGTTAAAGGCCCTTATACAAAGGGTTGAACCGGAGTGGTTTTCCGATCATCTCTGCTGGACAGGTATGGATAAGCTGAATACCCATGACCTTCTTCCTCTGCCCTATACGGAGGAAGCGATTGGTCATGTGGTGGAGCGAATTTCCAGAGTGCAGGAGTATCTGGGGCGTCAGATGCTGCTGGAGAACGTATCGAGTTATATAACCTATAGTGAGTCTCAGCTCACTGAATGGGACTTTTTATGCGAGGTTGCGGAACGTGCGGATTGTCTGCTGCTGCTGGACATAAATAATGTCTATGTCAGTGCCTTTAATCATAGATTCAATCCGATGGAGTACTTGCAAGCGATACCGGGTGAACGGGTCTATCAGATACACCTGGCAGGCCATACACGAGAAGAGAACCTGATTATTGATACCCATGATCACCCCATCGCAGATCCGGTATATGAGCTCTATGCGGATGCGATAAAACGCTTTGGCCGGGTAAGCACCATGATTGAGCGTGATGACCAAATACCTCTCCTTGCTGAATTGCTGCAGGAGCTGGACCGGGTGCGGAGTATCGGTAATTGCGGAGAATTGGTTCGGGTTGCATGAGTGTAGTTCATGAATAATCTTAAACAACTGCAAAACCGATTTCAGAACTACCTACTCAATCCTGAGAGCGATATTCAGAATTCATGGGTAAGCGCGACGGGGCGTGCGTCGCCCGGTTTTCAGCTTGCAGTCTACGCGAATGCCTATGTGTCCCGGTTGAAAGAGGTACTGAAGAATGACTACCCTGCTGCCAGCGCAGCAATTGGTGGCGATAGGTTCGATCGGCTCGTCCAAGGCTATATTCATCAATACCCTTCACGCTATTTTAGCCTACGTGATTTCGGTTGCAGCTTTGCTGCCTATATCAAGGCTCTTGTTGAGGATGATCCATGCTATCGGGATTTGGCCTGGCTATCCGAGCTTGCGAGATTTGAGTGGCTCTTGGGGCAAGCGTTCGATGCCGCAGAGACTGAGCTCGTCACTGAACACGACCTGGCTTGCGTGCCCGCGGAACATTGGCCCTTGTTGAGGTTTGTATTCTCTCCTTGCATGTTTCGCATTGACCTGGAATGGAATGTTCCTGTTTTATGGAAGGCGCTCACCGCGGAGCCGCCACTCGAAGTCGAGGTGGTGCCGGCTGAGTCAGGCAGCGCCTGGCTGATCTGGCGACAGGACCTGATAACTCGATTTCGTTCCCTGGAGTATGATGAGCAAGCTTTTCTCGATGCTTTGCTCAGTGGGGTTAGTTTCAACGACGCATGTGAAGCATTGGCAACCAGGATAGATGTAGATGCTGTGCCAATGCGAGCGGCCAGCCTGGTCAAAGGCTGGATTCAGCAAGGCTTGATTGCCGAGATTGGGTATGCTGATTTCAGCTGGCAACCGGGCAGGGTTCCGTCATCTCGCCCAGGCGCCGTGTAAGCGCCATGTTCTCCCGATAATCCACAGGCACTACGATCAGGCTCGGTCCCGGTTCATTGAAGGCCGCCTCCAGGGCGTCGGCAAACCGGCTGCTCTGGTCAACTCGATGGCCATGCCAGCCGAATGCGTTTGCCAACTGCATCCAATCGGGATTGTTGAATGAGAGGTCGGTGTGGCGGCCGAATTCGCTCTCCTGTTTCCAAGCGATCAAACCAAAGGCATGATCCTCCCAAATCAGCATAACCAGGTTGCTGTTCAATCGTTTCGCAGTCTCCATCTCCTGCACATTCATTAAGAAACCGGCATCACCGGAAATTCCGAGAATACGCCGTTGTGGTGCCACCAGGCTGGCGGCGATGGCACCGGGCAGGGCGAAACCCATGGAGCAAAAACCATTGGGTATGAGACAGGTATTGGGTTGGTGGCAGTGGTAGTGACGTGCAATCCACATCTTATGCGCGCCCACATCGGAGAGAACAATATCCTCCGGCCCCATTACTTGGCGCAGATCCCACAACATCTTTTGCGGTCGTATTGTTCCGTTGGTGTTGTCGTTGGCGTGCTCAGAGAGTTCACTCTGCATCAAGCGCCTGGTTTCAGCTTGCTGGGATAGGTCATAGTTTGGACTGCCTTGGACCTCGAGACGTTGGTTAAGCATCCACAAGGTATGTGCCAGGTCACCCACCAGTTCGAGCTGAGGATGGTAGTACTCATCTATCTCCGCGGGAAGGAAGTCGGCGTGGATGATCGCCTTCTGTTTATGCGGATTCCATAGGCGCGGATGGTATTCGACCATATCGAAACCAAGGGTTATCACCAGGTCGGCATGGTCGATGGCCAGGGTGGGATAGTCTTTGCTGCCAAGACCTATGGTATAGAGACAGTAGTCGGCATCCATATCCACCGCACCCTTGGCCATGAAAGTGCTCAATACGCCGATCCCGGTTTTTTCACAAAACAGGCGCAGTTGTTTGGCGGCGCGACGCCGAATGGTACCGTTGCCAGCGATGATAACCGGACACTTGGCATTGGCGATTAGGGCAAAGGCGTGATCAACAATCTTGTCGTCTGCAACCGAACGGCGGAAGCGGCGTGGTTCAAGGGGTTCCGCCGATACCTGGTGTTTGGCGATATCCTCAGGGAGTTCGATGTGGACTGCGCCTGGCTTTTCTGTGCGGGTGATGCGTACCGCTTTCCGCACCACCTCCGGTATGGTGACTGCGTTGTAGATGCTGGTGGCCCATTTTGTAACCGGCCTGAACATATCGACCACATCCATGATCTGGTGCGACTCCTTGTGCAGGCGAACGGTGGAGCCCTGTCCAGTCAACACCAACATCGGTGCTCTATCCATATTGGCGTCCGCGACCCCGGTAATGAGGTTGGTCGCCCCCGGGCCCAGGGTGCCCAGGCAGGCGGCGGGATTGCCGGTGAGTCGTCCATATATTTCAGCCATGAATGCGGCCCCTTGCTCATGGCGTGTGAGGATAAATTTGATCTTGTCTGACTGTTCAAGCGCCATGACGAAATCGGCATTTTCCTCGCCGGGGACACCGAAGATATACTCGATACCCTCGTTCTCTAAACACTTAACCATCAGCTCAGACGCTTTCATAGCGGGTTCTCCAAGGTCTTCTGGTTTTTTATTGTCATTTAGGACTTCTGTGCATCCAGATCCACTTCATATGCGTATAACAACATGATAGTGGATCGATTAGCTTTATTTTGATTTGTTTATTAGCACTAGGGTTATAACGAATCGATAAAGAGAGTATCACGATTGACTAAGCAAGAGTTAGATCAGCGCCCGGTCACTGATTTATGAAAAGAGTGTAACCATATGATTTTAAAGAGATGAAGAATCCTTAACCCTATCCTTATATTTAGGAGGAGAAAATGAAGAAAACGACCACCAGTGCGATTATTGCAGGCGCCATTACTACCGCTCTCTCGCTCTCACCCCTGAGCCTTGCTCAGGCGGCAGATACCGAGAAGTGTTACGGTGTCGCCAAGGCAGGAAAGAATGATTGTGCCGCCGGACCCGGGACCAGCTGCGCGGGGACTTCAACGGTTGATGCCCAGGGCAATGCCTGGATGCTTGTGCTCAAGGGTACCTGCAATAAGATCGTAGGCGGCAGCCTGCAAGCCAAATAGGCCCTGGCCATCTACCGATGAAGCAAGGAGTAACAAAGTCGGTGGCTGCCCCGGTGCCCGCAAGGGCCGGGGCCGGTCTAAAGCCGAAACACTACCAGGCGATTATCGAACAGCAGCCGGATATTGGTTGGTTCGAGGTACATCCGGAGAACTATATGGGGCGTGGTGGCCCGCCACTGAGCTACCTTGAACGCATCCGTATGGATTATCCCCTATCACTACATAGCGTGGGCACCTCCCTTGGCAGTCATCGTCCCCTGGATAAAACCCACCTCAATAACTTAAAGGTCCTGGTTGACCGTTTTCAACCTGGATTGGTATCGGAGCATCTATCCTGGAGCCACGGCTACGAATGGTATACCCATGATCTGATGCCTCTGATCTATACCGAGGAGAGCTTGAAGCTGATTGTAGAGCATATCGATCAGATTCAGGATTTTCTCGGCAGAACAATCCTTATCGAAAATCCGTCGAGCTATCTACAATTCAAGCGCAGTGAAATTCCAGAACAGATATTCTATGTGGAGGCTGCCAAGCGTAGTGGCGCCGGGCTGCTGCTGGATATCAACAATGTCTTTGTCTCCTGCAGCAACCATGGTTGGTCGGTGCAAGAGTACCTCGCCGCGGTTCCCCATGAGATGGTACGGGAGATACATCTTGCAGGACACTCGATTCAGCAGCTGCAAGGTACGACACTGCGCATCGACGATCATGGCTCCCCCGTTGGTGTCGAGGTATGGCAACTCTACCAGGACTATATCAATGCAAATGGGGCGGTGCCCACACTGATCGAATGGGACAGTAACATTCCTGAATTTTCCGATCTCTACAAAGAGGTCTGCTTCGCCGAAGCGTTCATCGTCAAAGCCAATGAGCCTTGCCATGAAGTCACTTTCTGAAATGCAGCAGATATTCTGTGATGGCCTTCGTTCTCCGATGCAGCCACCTCGAGAGCTATTGGATGAGATCATCGATGACGGTCTTCAGCTGGAACGCTTCAATGTCTACCGAAACAACTTCGTGGTGTTGAATGGCGATGCCCTTGCCGATATGTATCCGGTGATCAAGCGGCTGTTGGGGGAGGATGCCTTTCGCCTGTTAGCCACTGCCTATGTCAGGGAGTATCCGCCCATGGATCGTGCGCTGCTGCTCTATGGAGAAGGATTCGCTGAGTATCTCGCCACCGTCCCCGAGCTAGAAGAGCTACCCTACCTGGCGGATGTTGCAAGGCTGGAGTTTGCATGGACCGCTGCCTACCATGCCGATGATGTGGTATCCCTGGAACAGCATCAAATCGCCGCGCTTTCACCGCTTGAAGTGGAAAAATTTAGATTGCGGCCCCACCCCTCGATGCACTGCATCAGTTCCGACTACCCGATATATAAAATCTGGTTGGCTAATCAGAGCGGGGAGATGGAGCAGACGATTTCTCTCAATGAGGGTGCATCGCAGGTGATTGTGATACGACCCAAGATGGCGGTGGAAGTCAGGAGTGTCACTACCGGTCACCTTGTTTTTCTTCAAAGCCTGGCGGCTGGGGAGACTATAGGAGTGGCTTATACTCAAGCGCTGGAAGCGGATGGGGAGTTCGATCTAAATAGCTTTTTTGCCCACCATCTCCTCGATGGCACTTTTCGCGAGTTGCAGGTTTGAAAATTATCGATGGGTCGGGGCTTGTTTAGAATCTGAAATCTCCGCTGCCGCGTAGTAACAATAAGATGAATAACAGAGAACCATGAGGATTGTTTGTTACCATGAACGCACTCATCCAAAGACTACAGCGGCTTTTTGATTTTATTGGCAATTCCGTCCCGGAATGGGGTATAGCGCTTTTGGCCCGAGGGGCTGTAGCTTATACCTTCTGGTCATCCGGTCGGAGTAAGGTGTCGGGATTTCTCGATATCTCCGATTCTACCTTCCTGCTTTTCGAACATGAGTATGGTGTGCCTCTGCTGCCACCGAACTTCGCTGCATATATGGCAACCTACGCGGAACATATCTTCCCGATTCTTCTGCTGCTTGGCCTTTTCACCCGCTTTGCCGCCTTGTCCCTGTTGATGATGACAGCCGTGATCCAGTTATTCGTCTACCCGGATGCATGGGGCGTGCATATGTGGTGGGCCTTGGCGATGCTCTACCTGATTCGCCATGGCGGCGGTGCTGTCTCGCTTGATCGTCTATTGTGGAGATGAATCGTCACCATAAGATTGGGAAAGCGATTCTTTCTCTGTTGCTGGAATTAGATTCTCCTGGGATTGATTTAAACACTACTATTTATGCTGTAACCAGCTAAAAAGTGAGTGTTTGCTTAATCATGGATCGCGGCCCTTACTGCTACAGTTGACTGCGAGGGCTAAAGAGTAGGGATACCGGTATCTGGCGGTAAGCCTCAGACAAATCGAGTATAATGACGGTATCGAGAGATATGGGGACATAGGGTCAGGTGGGTCTGGTTAGAGAAGGCTAAAAGGACATGGAAGCAAATCATGGGGTTATCCAAATTGAGAACTCATTTTCCAGGGACAGGGTTAAAGGCTATAGGTCTTTAGCGCTTGTGGGTCATATCCGTTCATTGTTCATGGCGGTTCTACTGTTTCAGCTTTCCACGCCGGCGAGCGCTACAGAGTGGATCTACACAGTCGTGGATGGAGACAATCTCTGGAATTTCAGTGAAAAATATCTCGACACTGTTATGCGCTTCGAGAAGCTGAGGAGACTCAACAACATCAAGAATCCGAAACGTCTGCAACCCGGCAGTTGGTTACGTGTGCCGATGAAATGGATACGCAGCAACGCCGTACCGGCACGCATTGCCGGGATTGAGGGTCAGGTACAGCTTACCCGAGCAGACGGTGCTCAGCTTTCATCGCTCACATCAGGCACACTGATTCATCTTGGCGATATTTTAAAGACGGGACCAAAAAGCAGCGTCGCGGTTCTGTTTGCGGACGATAGTGCTTTGACGCTACACAGTCACGGTGAGATGCGCTTCGATCATCTGAGTGCTCACGGCGAGACTGGGATGGTCGATTCCAGGCTGCGTCTGGTAAAAGGACGGCTGCAAACACGGGTGCGACCCTCGGCAGGCCCCGGCTCCCGCTTTGAGATCTTCACTCCGTCCGCGATCAGCGCAGTGCGTGGTACCGAGTATCGAGCGGCAGTAACCAAGCAGGGCAACGCCTCCAATATAGAGGTGTTGGAGGGTAAAGTCGCGGTTAGCGCCGAACAACAACAGCGCCTGGTCAATGCAGGATTCGGCACCCAGATCGTGAAGGGTGAGGCTCCGGTAGAGCCAGTGAAGCTACTGCCTGCTCCGCAGTTCTCCAAGCTCCCGGAAGTTGTTCGTCAGATCGACTGGCAAATGGATTGGGAGGAGCTTGAAGGTGCGGTCAACTACCGTATCGAGATCAGCCTGGATCAGGCGTTTTCGGTTCTGGCGTGGGACCAGGTCACGGCACAATCCGATCTCATCCTCCCGGAGTTGGTGGACAACAGATACTGGGTCAGAGTAAGGGGAATAGATGTCAATGGTCTGGAGGGTAGGGGAGGTATTGCTGAGCTTGTTCTTGATGCCCGGCCGCAACCGCCTCTCTCCTTGAATCCAGCGGATGGGACGATTCAACGGGGCGGTGATACCGAGTTGCAGTGGACGCTCTCTGAAGATGCTGAGAGCTACTTGCTGGAGATCGCCACCGATGTTGGATTTGAACAGATAGTGCATCGTGTCTCCGGTTTGCAGACGAGTCGTTTTCGAGTTCAGAACATTAGCGAACCCGGCACCTATTACTGGCGTGTCACCAGCATGCTCGACAATGAATCAGGACCTCCTGGTGTGGTGCGTTCATGGCAACTCAAAGCGGCAATGGAGACTGTCGATTCCACCATTGAAGCAACAGAGGATGAGGTAACGGCATCCTGGGAGAGCGGTGATTCCGGCCATCGTTATCAGGTGCAGATCGCCCTTGACCCCGAATTCAAGGAACTCGAGGTTGATAAGCTAAGCGAGCAATCCGAGATAAAGTTTCCTCAGCTGCAGGGGCAGGTTCGCTACTTGAGGGTGCGGGCTGTCGACAGGGATGGCTACCAGGGGCCATGGGGGAGTGTGCAGCGTATCGAGCCGCCCTTTGATCAGAGTGTCTGGACCGTACCGGTGCTCTTTATATTGGGCCTGCTAGTCATTTAACAGGATGTTGTCTCGACTCATCAACACACTCTACAGGAGGGGCGTTTTCCTGGTCTTTGGCCTCCTTGCGCTGGCCTATTTTTTACTCGGTAGTGCCGCTGTACACCGGGTCGATCTGCTGCTCTACGACTATTTTCTTAATCTGCAGGATAACCGGGTAAGTGATGAGATTGTGGTCATCGCCATCGATGACGCCAGTTTGCATAAGCTTGGACAGTGGCCCTGGTCCCGTCGCCTGCATGGCCGGCTGCTCGATCGACTCACCGAGATGGGAGCCAGGGCAGTTGCCTTCGATATCCTCTTTGCCGAGTCCGAAACCACTGATGCAGTGGCTGACCGCCAGTTTGCTCAAGCTATCCAACGCAACGCTGCTACGGTATTGGTGGTCGCGCCAAGCAATCCCGGACCCGCGGCGCCGATTACCGAAGTACTGCCCCTTGCCATACTCGCGGAACCGGCAGCAGGGGTGGGCCATGTGGATTTCGAAATAGACAGGGATGGTCTATGTCGCAGTTTCTATCTCTATGCCGGAATCAATGATGCCCATTGGCCTGCACTATCCCTGGCCCTGTTACAAGTGGTTGGCGAGGTGCCGACGTTGGATCTTGAGGGTCTGCGTCGCGATCAGCGGGTGGATCATCTTGGCTGGTTACGCCAAGGGCGTTTTCTGATTCCCTTCGATCCCAGTTACGAGGCGGTCAATGTGCTGCCTGCCCATGTGCTATTGAGTGATGACGAGGTGGCGGCATCGGTCAAGGATAAGTATGTGTTGGTCGGGTCCACGGCGACCGGTCTAGGTGATTTCCTGTCAACACCGGTTTCACTTGCCCACCAGCGCATGCCGGGAGTCGAGTTGAATGCTCATGTCTTGAGTGGATTGTTACAGGGTACATTGATCAAAGAGATAAACTCGACAAACTATCTGTTGTTGACCCTTATCTTGACCGCGGTGGCCGCATTACTGATGTTCAATGTCAGTTTTCCTACGACTATATTGATCTTTCTGGGGGCCGTAATCGGCATACCGGCCATGGCGGGGCTGGTGATGTTTGTCGAGCAGTTGTGGTTCCCTCCCACGGCGACGATTGCCGCCCTGGCTGTTGGTTTTCCCCTGTGGGGAATCTTTTCACATCTGCGTGCGAGACGCGTCAACCGCTCTCTCAATGATCGCATGCGTCATCAGGCGCTCCACAATGCCGCTACCGATCTGCCGAATCAATATGCCTTGGAGGAGCGTTTGCAGCGCCTCGGCGCCGATGATGACAGTCGAGACGGCAAGATTGCCGCGCTCATGATTATCCATATCCAATGGTCTGGCTCCGCCGGCGGAATCGTGGGCAGCGCAGCTACAGATAAATTGCAGCAGGCCATTGCCCAGAGATTGCGTAGTCGGATTCGCAGCGATGACCTGGTGGCGCAGCTCAATAGCGATGAATTTGGCATTCTGGTCGGCTCCTTAAATGATGCCGAGAGCGCCCAGCAAATAGCCAGTAATCTGCTATTGGCGCTACAGGAGCCCCTTGAATTCGATGGGTCCCAGCTCTTCATGACGCCTCGCATGGGGCTCAGCCTGTGGCCTGTCGACAGTGCGGACGGTAATGCGCTGCTGCGCGATGCCAATATCGCCATGTTCAGTGCACGGATTCGGCAGTCGCATACAATATGCAGCTATTCGATGCAGGTTGCGAAGGAGGTTGAGCAGCGCTCGCAGCTGGAACAGGCATTGATATCCGCAATCAAACGTGACGAGTTCGAGGTCTATTATCAGCCGCAAGTGGTCCTTGGAAGTGGTCGCATCATCGGTGTCGAGGCCTTGCTGCGCTGGCACAATCCAGAGCTCGGACTGGTCTTTCCCAGTACCTTCATTCCATTGGCCGAACACACCGGCCTGATCAGGGAGATCGGTAGTTGGGTGTTACATACGGCCTGTCACCAGGTTCAGCGCTGGAATGAACAGGGTCTCGGTCCATTGCGTTTGGCGGTCAATCTCTCACCGCTCGAGTTTATTGACAAGAATCTATTTGCCGAGATATGCGATACCCTCGAAAAGAGCCGCCTCGACCCCTCGAAGCTTGAGTTGGAGATCACGGAGAGTGCATTGATGCATGATCTGGATGAGGCCAAGGTGGTGATGCGGGCACTGAAGGAGTTGGGGATCAAATTGGCGATTGATGATTTTGGTACCGGTTACTCTTCTTTAAGCAATTTACAACACTTTCCTCTGGACAGAATAAAGATCGATCAATCCTTTACCCGAGAAATTCATACCAATGAGAGTGTCAGAGAGATCACGCTGACAATCATCAATATGGCAAAGCGTTTGAACCTCGAAGTCATTGCAGAGGGTGTGGAGATTGAGTCACAGGTGACGTTACTCGATCAGTGCGGCTGTGATGAGTTGCAGGGTTACTATTTCAGTCATCCGTTACCTGCTACAGAATTGGATTTGCTGCTGCACAATCCAGACTCTGTACCTACCGATCTATTGGTGAAGCAACCAGTTAGTGGCAGTAGATAGTGCTATGGGTTTAATGTTTGAATCAGAAAACCAGCTGTTTGCCGATCCCGTTTTCGTCCGTGTAATCGATACTGAAGCGGCAGCTCTGCAAGTCGGCTTCTAACCTGGCATATGCAGCACCGTTTCTCCAGGTTAAGTGGAGAAGATGGGATGCAGTCGACTCTATCTCCAGTTCGCCGTTGAAGGCGGTTGAAGAGTTACGCAGTCGAATCAGTGCTAACTGATCCTTGACGATAGTCTGTTTCAGGGCCTCATCTACGGCTGCAAGGGACAGATTGGTGCGGTTGATCTCCTTATGCCCCCCGGGGCCTCCCCTGTCGGCTGCGGCATAGTCGTTCTTACCGGCGAACAGGTCGAGGTACCAGACCTGGGGAATGCCTGGCATAAAAAGTTGTATCGCGCGGGCAAGGCGTAGTTTGTCCTCATCCTCATCAAGGGCGCTGAAGAAGGTTGCGTTGACTTGATAGTAAGCGATCTTTTTGCCATCGGCTCCATAGAGGTTCTTGACTCGGCCTCCACGTTCGATAATACGATCGATGAGGGCCTGGATTCTGTCGTCATCCAGTAATCCGTTTCGCTTGACTGCGTTGCTCTCCGATCCTCGCAAGTCGAGCAGGGGGATGCCGTCGTGGCAGCCGAGCATGTTGATGGTCTGTAGTTCCTTCTCCTGGATCTCTTCGATCCAGTTGATCAGATGTCTGTTGCAAGCCTGTTCCAGGGTGTCGATCACGAGTCCGGGAAAAAAGAAGTCATAGATCGGATAGCCTTTGCCAGCAACCTCTTCATGCAGTCCGGCGCCATACTCTGAGTGGATCTCGGGAAATATGGTCAAATCATAACGATTTGCGATCTGTTTCAGACGTTGCAGATATTTCCAGGTTCCCGGGCGGTTGAAAAAGTTGCTCTCTCCAGGCTCTTTGTGAAGATAGGCGAAGGCGTCCAGCCTGATGATCTTGGCGCCATACCCCTTCAGCTTTTTCAAGGTCTCCTCGTAAAACTGCCAGACCTTCTCCGATTTGGCATTGAGATCCATCTGGCCAAGATAACGACGCTTGCCATCGAGCACCGAGAGGATTTCACTCTTATAGTGGGCGTAGCCGTCAAGATAGATATCCCGAACTTCCCTCTGCTCCTCGAGATTCTGGTTGACGATCGCCGCAACACTGGCCGTGTGTTCCTGACTCAATCCCTGGATGCCGTTGAAATCGGCTGCACTGACCGGTTTGTAGCTGACCTGCTGATAGAAGGTGTTCCAATAGGGGCGTTGGGAACCGTCCGGGAAGTCAACCTTGAGGATCGGCAGTCCCGGTTTGCGCATAAACAGCTTGTCGAGGTACTCCTGTTTGGGGATTACATAGCCATCCTCGCCCATCTCGCCGTGGGTATCCCAAAAGGCATTCCAGTCGATGAAGAAGTGACGATACTCAGAGGTGTCGCCATGCTTCAACAGATCCTTGAACTGTGGCGAGGCCACTGAGAGGTGATTGAGAATGAGGTCGAACTTGAAGCTGATATTGAGCTGTTTCAGTGCCTGCAGATCCTCTTTCGAGACAAGCTCATCATTGAGGTCGTAGTCGATGATGGAGAAGCCGCGGTCGAGATCGCTGTTGAAAAAAGTGGGCAGAATATAGAACTGTGAAAAACTGTTCTTGAGCTCATCCCTCTGCAACAACTTGATGGTGTCGGATAATCTGGCGCCGATACTGTCCGGATAGGCGTTGAACATTACCCCCTGGGGGAGTGGCTGTTGCTTGGCTCTGTGTTCGTCACTCATCGTACACCTAAACATAACCCGTTGTTTTATTGTTGTTTCTGGAGTGAAACGAACGGCTCATTATTATATCGATTCAGCCCCTGATTACAATGTTTGTCCGGGATAGATACTTACCCATATTGGCGGCAGATTGGAAGCGAGTTTGAATGTTGATTTATTGATTTGTGAACTTCCACTGGCGAATATATAAGGATTTTCGTCGGTTAAAATAGCCAAACAGCATGTCAGGGGAGTGACAACGGGCCCTAACAGCTTCCGTTATCCATAGTTACGGCTTGGCGCACTGTGTGGTTTTCTGGATGACCCAGATTGAGAGGCCTCGGGAGGGAGTGGGGGTGGATTCGGCGGTGCGTTTAAGTTTCGCGAAGTCTGATGTCCGGTTCCAGATTTATCCGCCCATCGCCTTCGATGATCCCGATCTTGATGCCGTCATGGTCACTAACAACCGGTACCACATCTTGAAACAGCGGGCGACGTATGAATAACAGTTCCCAACCAAAATCCTTCATCTTGTTGAGAGACATTAACTGTAGGTCGCTCAACAGCTCTTTCAAGTTGTCTGGAACGGCTTTTTCTCCCCTGCGTTTTTCATAAGTCATCAATCGGTCCCCGCTATTCTGGAAAGCCTGATCTGTTGGATCTTGTCGTTTTCAGGTCTCGTTTAAAAAAACACCAACGAGCTGTATTGGGAGGGGTTTTTTATCGCGTATGGTACCGGGTTTTTGTTGAGACCTGTTTAATTAATAGTCGCCATCCCAGTGAAATGAAACTTTACCCCAGCAGCATGTGAATGAAACGACTAATTCGGCTCGCAGCATGTGGCTTCCGATATTTCCAGCAGGTGTAGCCTTTGCTCATGAGAGACTAGACTGGGCCCCGATTTTGTACTGTGGAAACTAAGCCTCGACTTCAGGGATAACATCAGTGTGGGTCAGATGGCGAGTGCGATCGGGCCCCTCTCGCCTAAGAGCCGCGGTTCCAATGCGCTCTCAGGGGAGACTCCCCCCCATGATAGGGGTATTTGGATCGAAGGTGGTTGACCGGCTTGGGGCTTGCGGGTAGAATTCCCGCTCTTTACCTCGCCCGGACGTCATGGCGAGGCTTTTTCGCTATTTTTCGGGGATTCAAGCAATGTATGCGGTAATTCAAACCGGCGGCAAGCAGTATCGCGTAGCTGAAGGCGATACCATCAAGGTCGAGATGCTGACTGCGGATGAGGGTTCATCCGTCGAGTTGGACAAAGTATTGATGATCACCAACGGTGATGATGTCAAGGTCGGTACTCCCTATGTGGACGGTGGCAAGGTTACCGCTACTGTTAAGTCTCATGGCCGCGGCAAGAAGGTCAAGATCATCAAGTTTCGTCGCCGTAAGCACCATATGAAGCGTCAGGGGCACCGGCAGTGGTACACCGAACTACAAGTGACCGGCATCAGCGGCTGAGGAGAGAGATAGATGGCACATAAAAAAGCAGGCGGCAGTACACGTAACGGTCGCGATTCAGAATCCAAACGTTTGGGCGTCAAGATCTATGGTGGCGAGACAGTGAAGGCGGGTAACATTATCGTGCGCCAGCGGGGAACCCAATTCCACAACGGCGTCAACGTCGGCGTGGGCAAGGACCACACCCTGTTCGCAAAGGCCGACGGCAAGGTCCAATTCGAGATCAAAGGGCCACGCAACCGCAGATATGTGAGTGTCGTATCTGACTAGGCGCGGTGTCTTCCCGGCCACAAAAAGCCTCGTCTCGGTACGGGGCTTTTTACGTTTTGGGGCCATGTATAACGCAAAGCACACCGAGAAGCGCAAAGAGCGCCATGGAGAAATAATTAACATTGCGTACTTAGCGCTTCTCGGCGTAGTTTGCGTTATATTCCAACCAATCCGGATCAAACCCTCGCCATGAAATTTGTAGATGAAGCCAGGATTAAAGTGGTCGCCGGTGACGGAGGCGATGGCTGTGCCAGTTTTCGCCGTGAAAAGTACATCCCCAAAGGCGGACCCGATGGTGGGGATGGGGGCAATGGAGGCAGCGTCTATCTGGTTGCCGACAGCGGCCTCAACACCCTGGTCGATTTCCGCACCCAGCGCATGCACAAGGCGGAACGCGGGCAGAATGGCATGGGCCGTGAGCGTAGCGGTCGCAAAGGGCGTGATCTTTTGGTCCGGGTGCCGGTGGGGACGCGGGTGCTGGAAGATGAGACCGGAGAACTCCTGGGTGAGTTGTTGCACCATCAACAGCAACTGCTGGTGGCGAAAGGGGGCGAGCGGGGGATAGGCAATGTGCATTTCAAGAGCAGTACAAACCGCACCCCCAGGCAGTTTACCCAGGGTACTCCGGGTGAGCGGCGGGAACTGTTGCTGGAGCTGATCCTGTTGGCGGACGTCGGGCTGCTGGGTATGCCAAACGCCGGAAAGTCGAGCCTGATCAGCCATATCTCCAGCGCCAGGCCGAAAATTGCCGACTATCCCTTCACTACTCTCTATCCCAATCTTGGCGTGGTGAGTCTAGGGCGTGATCACAGCTTCGTTGTTGCCGATATTCCCGGTGTTATCGAGGGCGCTGCTGAAGGGGCGGGTCTGGGATTGCAATTTCTCAAACATTTGTCGCGCACGCGCTTGTTGCTGCACCTGGTGGATATTGCGCCCTTGGACAGCGATGTCGACAGCGCGGCCGAGGTGAGGCAGATTGAACAGGAGTTGGCGCACTACTCTGCAGAGCTGGAAGGGAAAGAGCGCTGGCTGGTGCTGAACAAGAAAGACTTGCTGCCGAATGATGAGTTCAATGAGAGGCGTAGGGCATTGGTTGAAAAACTGAACTGGCAAGGTGCTGTTTATGGTGTCTCCGCAGTCACCGGGGAGGGACTGGATCGCTTGACCGGTGATCTCATGGTGCGCCTGGAAACAATCTGGCGTGCCGAAAGCGTGGCTGACGGGAAGAGTGAGGAGAGGCCCTGGGATCCCCTGCAAGGGTGAGGGACCAGTGCGAATCGTGTAGCTTGAAGCGATAATCATCGGGGTGAGTAATCAGTGATTTCCAGGGAAAAGATAGCGACTTGCAAACGCTGGGTCATTAAGATCGGCAGTGCGCTGCTGACCGCTGAAGGCAGAGGGCTCTCCCATGAGGTGCTCTCCGTCTGGGGTGAGCAGATGGCGGCGTTGCGCCATGCCGGACACGAGATAGTGCTGGTCTCCTCCGGGGCCGTGGCGGAAGGCATGAGCCGCATGGGTTGGAGAAATCGCCCACACAACCTGAATGAGCTGCAGGCGGCCGCGGCAATCGGGCAGATGGGGCTGGTGCATGCCTGGGAGGCCTGTTTTCAGAGCTATGATCTGCATACCGCACAGATTCTGCTGACCCGTGACGACCTCGATGACCGCTCCCGTTACCTGAACGCCCGCAGTACTCTGCGAACCCTGCTTGAGTTGGGGGTGGTGCCGGTGGTGAATGAAAACGATACCGTCACCACCGACGAGCTCCGCTTTGGTGACAATGACACCCTGGCGGCCCTGGTGGCGAATCTGATCGAGGCCGATCTGCTGGTCCTGCTCACCGACCAGGAGGGCCTGTTCGACGCCGATCCCCGTTTTGATCCTTCTGCCAGACTGATTCGGGAGACCCGGGTCGATAATCCTCAACTCGATACCGTGGCCGGTGGCAGTGTTGGTGGCTTAGGGCTCGGCGGCATGGTGACCAAGGTACGAGCTGCGAGGCTTGCGGCGCGTTCCGGTACGGGCACCGTAATCGCTTCCGGTCTCCGTGACAGGGTGGTGGAGGAGATCAGCCGGGGAGAGACCGTGGGTACCCTGCTGGTGCCGGTTCAAGAGCCCCAGGCGGCAAGAAAGCGCTGGCTCGCCGGCCAACTTCAGGCCCGCGGTCGTCTTACCCTGGATGAAGGGGCGGTGCGTGTGCTACGCGAGCAGGGGAGCAGCCTGCTTGCTGTCGGCGTCTACGAGGTCGAGGGGGATTTTGCCCGTGGTGAGGTGGTGGTCTGTGTCGATTCCCAAGGCACTGAAATCGCCCGGGGCCTGGTCAACTACAATGCCCAGGAGACCATGCGCATCATGGGTGAACCGAGTAGCCGGATTGAGGAGCTCCTGGGTTATATCGATGAAAAGGAGCTTATTCATCGGGATAATCTGGTGTTGTTGTGATGGAGAATGCTTAGGTCACAGGCCCTAGTGTACGCAGTTGCAGTCAGGATCGATCTCTATTCGACTGCCGCCGCTGGCTGCAAACACCGCGACTTGGTTGTGTATTTCAGCGGTTACCTCAGGGTTGATCGTCGGCAGAACCGCGGATGCGTGGTTGCCTTCGGTCAAACGTACAATGGCATTTAACGTCTGACCAGGTGCCGCCTGCCGGGTTTGGGTGATGGGTTCCGCGCCGAACAACAGAGATAGCCTTTCCGTGGCCCCATTGGGGATAACAATATCGCCCAGAAGTTCGATCACATGGAGTGGGTGCGCGGCCGCGGTAGAGCCTGCGAAGTTGAGGTCGTCGGCGGGATCGAGAAGGGTCTGCCAATCGCGCAGCCAGTGATCGAAGTCGGAACCGCCGAATACCACCCCCTGTTGCGCCAGTTGTTCCAATAAGGGGCTACCGAAGGTAAGTGACTCCGGATCAGTGAGCAGATCACTCCAGCTGCCGCCAGGGCTGATCAGGGTGGCCGTGGTGACGCTGTCGTTTATACCCAGGAACAAAGGGCCTTGGATGGCGCCCCAGGAGAGTCCCACATAGTGGATCCTTGAAGCATCGAGATCGGCTAGCTGATCCCCATCCAGATCCATCTCGGGAATGGTCGCTACCAGGTGGATGATGTCGGCGGAGCTCTGGCGAAGGGTATCGCGGCCATTGAGCGGATTCTCAAGAAACTGTCCAGGCAACTGCATACCGCTGTCGATGACACCGTCAGAGCCATCCATCCCGGTTTGGTTGTTGAATCGATCCAGATAAAAATGGCGTTCGTTATCGCCGAATCTGTTCAGCGATGATGGATTACCTGGGCCTTGATAGAAGGGATTGGTTGGATCTGTGACGCCATGCAGAGGCTGATCAATGGATAGGATGGCGAAACCTTCAGCGGCCACCCTGTCGGCAAGTAGGATTGCCCTGGTGCGATTACCTCCCAATCCATCCATGAATACAATCGCCGGCCAACCTTGATCCGGCTTGCTATGACCGCTGTCGCGATTGGGTAGGGTGATCAACAGTGGGATCTTCAGGGTCTCGGTTGGCACTGCGTGGGGGTTGAGTCGATTGGGATGTGTGCCTTGGGGGGTTTGCCAGACACTTGTGTAAGGTTCGAGACGGGACTGGTAGTAAGCTGTCTCCATGGTGCCGGTATAGATGTCGGCTACTCCTTGCAGTGTTGCATCGTAGTCCTTGGTGGTGAGACCGGAGTCTAGCAGGCGGCTGGACTGTGGATCTGCGGTGCGGGCAACTGTTTCGATGACATCGCTGATGGACTGGGTTGAGACGCTCCAGGCCGCCAGGATCGACTCGATGGGTAAGCCCAACTCCTCGGCTTTGTCGAGCACAGGCGCAATTGAACCGGCCAAAACACTATCCAGGTAGGGATCACCCGTAGCGCGCTGCATTGACCAGGCATCGACGAGCTGATGGAAGTGATCATGCCCGGTTATTGGCATACCATCGGTGGTGCTGATACCCGACAACAAAAAGAACATATAGGTGGTGTTTTGCTTTAGCGGTTGTAGCGGGACTATATTCACGACTGTTTCATCGTTGGCATCGATTTCCAGGTCGTAGGCTACCCCGGGAAGCAACAGGGTGTCGTTCGCCGCATCGAGCACCAGGATGTTAGCGGAGGAGGGGGTCATGGGATCTGCAGGCAGCAGAGATTCGATATCGATAGGGTTGCTGAATGGAATCCGAATCGATGCCGTGGTGGAAAAGCCGTCCAGGGTGTTGAGAAAGGCTAAATTGCGCTCTATAGGAGTAGGTAACACGCCGTCACTGATGGGAAGCTCCAGAGTCTCATTGGCATTGTCCTGGTCCTTGAACCAGATGTCGTTCGGATAGGGAGCCAGCTCTCTGTTGCCCGCTGTGGAGGAGAGTTCAAAATAGACGACAAAGTCTGAGAACCCGTCACTGCTCTTCTCACCGTCACCCTGACAACCCGATAGCAGATATACGACTAGGATCAGTAGAGACTGAATGTACATGCAACAACCCTGTGTTTGCATTCTGATATCCCTATACCCATGGGCTTGGGATAGCGCTTTCAACCTGCATAGATAGAGAAATCGAGAAACCAGTGATCCCTGTAGCTCAACGGATCGGTCTATTTTTTACTGCGTTGTGAGTCACATAATTGGGTTTTGTTCACTTCAGGGTCGTTATCACAAGGCAAGGTTTTTAGTCGAAAGTGTGCGTTTTTTTTAGATTGCCTGATCGAGCCGTCTATGTGACAGACATAAAAAAACCGGCCATCAGCCGGTTTTCTCTGTGACCGATGAATCGCTCACATTGCCTTGATCTGAACATTCAGGCGGCTCTTATGGCGGGCAGCCTTGTTCTTGTGGATCAGGCCTTTGCTGACTGCGCTGTCAATCGCCGGTACTGCCTCTTTATAGGCCTCGACCGCGCCATCTTTCGATCCAGCGGCAATCTGTTTGATGACACGCTTGATATAGGTACGCATCTCGTTGCGCTGGGCCTGATTGCGGCCGCGCCGCTTGTCGGCTTGACGTGCGCGTTTGCGTGCTTGGGCTGAGTTGGCCAAGGTTCTCTCCTGGGATGAAACTAGCTTTTTAAAGGGGGCGAATTCTCCCTAATAATCCACGCCCTGTCAACATCTTTGATCCGGCCGTCATCTGCTGGTAAGGTCGCCTCAGCGGGCACAATCCGCCTTTGGCGGCGCAGACCCTTGGATTTGCACCATTTGCGGGCGATTCGCCCCTATAGATTCTGACAGAGAAGGACGCTACCCTGGCCTCGTTTTTTCGTGCCTTTACCGCAGTTGGCAGTCACACACTGCTGTCACGAATCCTCGGATTCGTGCGTGACCTGGTGTTTGCCCACTGGTTTGGCGCCAATGCGGCCACCGACGCCTTTTTTGTCGCCTTCAAAATCCCCAATTTCCTGCGCAGGCTGTTTGCCGAAGGCTCGTTTTCGGTGGCCTTCGTGCCCGTTTTGACCGAGTACCGGACCAAGCGCAACAAGGCGGAGCTGCAGAATTTCACCGATCGTATGGCCGGTTCCCTGGGGTTGGTGGTGATGCTGGTCTCCATCGTCGGGGTGGTGGCGGCCCCGATTCTGGTGATGATCTTTGCTCCGGGGTTTTGGAATGAGAACGAGGGCAAGTATGAGCTCACCGTGGAGATGCTCACCCTGACCTTTCCCTACCTCTTCTTTATTACCATGACCGCCTTTGCCGGCAGTATTCTCAACACCTACAACCGCTTCTGGGTGCCTGCCTTTACCCCGGTGCTGCTGAACCTCACCCTCATCGGCTGTGCTCTCTGGCTCTCGCCGCAGATGGAGAGGCCGATAGTGGCTCTCGCCTGGGGAGTGTTGATAGCCGGTGTGGTCCAGTTTCTCTTTCAACTGCCGTTTCTGTGGCGGGTAAGGCTCTTTCCTAGGCCCAGGTTGGGTTTCAGCGACCCGGGGGTGGTGCGGGTGATGCGGCTGATGATTCCCGCCCTGTTCGGGGTCTCGGTCAGTCAGATCAATCTGCTGCTCGATACCCTGATCGCCTCCTTTCTGATCAGCGGCAGCATCTCCTGGCTCTACTACTCCGATCGCCTGATGGAGTTTCCGGTGGGCGTGCTGGGGGTGGCCTTGGGCACGGTGATCCTTCCCAATCTCTCGCGACGGCATGCGGAAAACTCACCTCAAGCCTTTTCCCGTACCCTCGATTGGGCTTTGCGCCTGAATATCCTGTTCGGCGTACCCGCCGCCGTTGGTCTGTTTCTGTTGGCCGGTCCCATGCTGGCCACACTCTTCTTTTCCGAGGCCTTTGATCAGCATGACGTGGAGATGGCAACCAAGAGTCTGATGGCCTACGCACCGGGCCTGATGGGCATTATGCTGATCAAGGTCCTGGCTCCCGGTTTCTATGGCCGCCAGGACACCAAGACGCCGGTGAAGATCGGTATCATCGCGATGACGGTGAATATGGTGTTGAACATCATCCTGGTTTTCCCCCTGGCTCATGCCGGATTGGCATTGGCGACCACACTCTCTTCCGGGCTCAATGCCTATCTGCTCTACCGCGCTCTGATCAAGGGACAAATCTACACCCCGGCGGCTGGCTGGGGGGCGTTGCTGACACGTATCCTGCTGGCATCCCTGGCCATGGGGGCCTTTATCTGGTGGGGGGCGGGTGAGATCGACGAGTGGCTTGCGGGCACAGTTCTCTCAAGGGCATGGTGGTTGGCCGGGGTGATTGCTGCAGCGATCCTGGTCTACTTCCTGACCCTGTTTCTGCTCGGTGTTCGCCCGGGGCAATTTCGCAGCATCAAAAAATAGCGATTAACCCTCCATACTCATGCCTATACATACTTGCTGACTCTGCTCTTTGAACCCGTATTATTCGGGGGATGCCCTATTTTTCCACAGGCCCTATAATTGAGCGCTCGAGTTTGAGCGGTCTGACAATGAAACTGGTTCGTGGACTACACAATCTGAAACCCGACCTACACGGCTGTGTGGCGACCATCGGTAACTTCGATGGTGTACACCTGGGTCACCAATCGGTCTTCCGTCATCTCATGGAGAAGGGGGAGGAGTTGGATCTGCCGACCACGGTGGTTACCTTCGAGCCCCAGCCCAGGGAGTTTTTCAAACCCGATTCCGCCCCGGCACGGCTTACCCGATTAAGGGAAAAGCTACAGGCAATCGGGGAGACCGGGGTGCAGCGCGTGGTGGTGCTGGAGTTCAACAGACGTCTAGCGGCCATGCCCGCCGAGACCTTTGTCAGGGAGTTGCTGGTGGATGGTCTGGGGACCCGTTTCCTTTCAGTGGGTGACGATTTTCGCTTTGGCCGGGGACGCGAGGGCGATTTCGATCTGCTGTGGCGAATGGGGGAGGAATTCGGCTTTGAAGTTGAGAACATGAACACCTACAAGGTGGATGCGGACCGGGTCAGCAGTACCCGCATCAGAGAGCTGCTCACCCTTGGTGACCTGACTGCTGCAGCCCAGTGCCTGGGGCGCCCCTACAGAATATGCGGTCGGGTGATTCACGGCCATAAGCGGGGGCGCACCATCGGTTTTCCCACCCTCAACGTCAACATGCATCGCATGGTCAGCCCGCTGCATGGGGTATACGCGGTGAAAGTGGACGGCCTGCATCGCCCAGGGCTGCCCGGTGTCGCCAATATCGGCAACCGGCCGATGGTGGAAGGGGATCATCGATACCTGTTGGAGGTGCATCTCTTCAATTTCGAGGGGGAGGTCTACGGTGAGCATGTCTCCGTGGAGTTCGTCGAGAAATTGCGGGACGAACAGTGCTTCGACTCCTTTGAGATACTGCGGCAGCAGATTGTGCGGGATGCGGAGCAGGCCCGGGCGATTATGGGTGTCGCCAAGGCAAGCCGTGAATAGCCTGGTGTATTTTGAGTCCGCAAATGAACGCTAATAAACGCAAATATGGTTTCATTGACAGACATGGAAGCTGGATGTGGAGGGTAGCTCAACAACCCTGGGCTAGCGCCAATGCCGTACCCTACTGGAGAGTTAAAGAATAATATTTGCGTTAATTCGCGTTCATTAGCGGACGCAATCATTTGCCGCCTGCTCGTTCAGAATGGCTCACCAATTCACTGACTCAATGGCTAACTATTGTGGCTAGTCAGTAATGGAATTATATTGAGTATTTTTGCGCCCGGCGCAATTTTGAGTTTCAATACTCTATTTTTTCGCACCCACAACAGGCAGCCGTCAGTGAGCGACTACAAGCATACCCTCAATCTCCCTAAAACCGATTTCCCGATGCGGGGCAATCTGGCTCAACGCGAGCCGGAAATGCTGAAAAAGTGGCAGCAGAAAGATCTCTATAAAAAGATCCGTGAAATCAGTGCGGGCAGGCCCAACTTCATCCTTCACGACGGTCCCCCCTACGCCAATGGCGATATCCATATCGGCCATGCGGTGAACAAAATCCTCAAGGATGTGATCGTCAAGAGCCGTACCCTGGATGGTTATGACGCCCCCTATGTGCCGGGTTGGGACTGCCATGGCCTGCCTATCGAGTTACAGGTCGAGAAGAAGATAGGAAAACCGGGCAAGAAGGTGACCAGCGGACAGTTCCGCAAGGCCTGCCGTGACTATGCCGCCAAGCAGGTGGCGGGTCAGCGGGAGGACTTCAAGCGCCTCGGTGTATTGGGCGATTGGGACAACCCCTATCTGACCATGGACCACCGTTTCGAGGCCGATATCATTCGCTCCCTCGGCAAAATCGTCGCCAACAACCATGTGCAGAAGGGCTACAAGCCGGTGCACTGGTGTACCGACTGTGGCTCTGCCCTGGCCGAGGCGGAGGTGGAGTATCAGGACAAGGACTCCTTCGCCATCGATGTGCGTTTCTACGTGGTTGATGAAAATGATCTGAATGAACGCTGTCACCATGCCCCTGAGGGGTGTGGTGAGGGCCCGGTCTCGCTGGTGATCTGGACCACCACGCCCTGGACCCTGCCGGCCAACCAGGCGGTGGCGTTGAACCCCTCCCTGGAGTATTCCGTGGTGGAGTTCAAGGGTCGGCACGGTAAAGAGCGCATGGTGATCGCCGAGGCGATGCTCAAGGATGTCATGGATCGTTTCGGCATCGAACACTACCATGTGGTGGGTTATGCCAAGGGTGAGGCATTTGAGGGGGTTAAGCTGCAGCATCCCTTCTACGATCGGCAGGTACCGGTGATCCTGGGTGAGCATGTCACCCTCGAGGCGGGTACCGGCGCGGTGCATACCGCTCCCGGCCACGGCCTGGAGGACTATATGGTGGGGGTCCGCTACGATCTGCCGGTGGACAACCCGGTGGGTAGCAATGGCTGTTTCCTGGAGGGGACTGAGCTGTTTGCCGGTCAACATGTATTGGCGGCCAATGAGAAGGTCATCGATGTGCTGAAGCAGCGCGGTGCCCTGGTACACGAAGAGCGGCTGCGCCACAGCTATCCCCACTGCTGGCGCCACAAGACCCCGATCATCTTTCGCGCCACTCCGCAGTGGTTTATCAGCATGGATCAAAATGGTCTGCGCGAAAATGCCTTGCGCGAAATCGGCAAGGTGACCTGGATGCCGGACTGGGGAGAGGCCCGCATCAAGGGCATGGTTGAGAACCGACCCGACTGGTGTATCTCCAGGCAGCGCACCTGGGGTGTACCGATCACTCTGTTCATCCATAAGCAGAGCGGTGAGCTTCATCCACAGACCCCGGAACTGATCGAGCAGGTGGCGAAACTGGTTGAACAGGAGGGCTTCGAGGCCTGGTTCAATCTCGATCCTGAGAGCCTGCTGGGTGACCAGGCCGAGGCCTATGAAAAGGTCACCGACACCCTGGATGTCTGGTTCGACTCCGGTGTCTCCCACCATTGTGTATTGGATGATCGGGAGGGGCTGCATTTTCCCGCCGATCTCTATCTCGAAGGCTCCGATCAACATCGCGGTTGGTTTCAGTCCTCCCTGTTAAGTTCGGTGGCGATGAATGGCTGCGCTCCTTATAAAGAGGTGTTGACCCACGGCTTCACCGTGGATGACAAAGGGCGCAAGCAGTCCAAATCCCTGGGTAACGTGGTGGCACCGCAGAAGGTGCTCAAGACCTTGGGTGCCGACATCATTCGTCTCTGGGTGGCGGCCACCGACTACCGCAACGAGATGAGTGTCTCCGATGAGATCCTCAAACGCACCTCGGATGCCTATCGGCGTATCCGTAACACCGCGCGCTTTCTGTTATCCAATCTCAACGGTTTCGATCCCTCCCAGAACAGGGTTGCTCCCGAGGAGATGATCGAACTCGATCGCTGGGTGGTGGACCATACCCTGCAGCTGCAGCAGGAGATCATCGAGGCCTATGCCAGCTATCAGTTCCACCTCATCTACCAGAAGATCCACAACTTCTGCGTCAACGAGCTGGGCGGCTTCTACCTCGACATCATCAAGGACCGGCAATACACCACCCAGGCCGACAGCCTGCCCCGTCGTTCCTGCCAGACCGCCATGTATCACATTATCGAAGCGATGGTGCGCTGGCTGGCACCGATCCTCAGCTTCACCGCCGATGAGATCTGGCAGTCGATGCCGGGAGAGCGTAGCGAGAGCGTCTTCCTCGGGCAGTGGTATGGCGATCTCTTTCCCCTCGATGCCGATGACCGTTTCGATCGCGACTATTGGCGGCGGGTCATTGCGGTCAGGGAGAGTGTGGGCAAGGCGATGGAGTCGTTTCGTGCCGAGGGCAACTCCTCGTTGGATGCGGATGTGGAGATCTACTGTTCCGATGACCTCAAGGCGGAATTGGACAAGCTGGAGGATGAGCTGCGTTTCGTGCTGATCACCTCCCATGCCAGTGTATATAGTCTTGAGGAGAAGCCGGCGGATGCGGTTGCGGATGACGAGTTGAAACTTGCACTAAAGATCACCGCCTCGAACCATGAAAAGTGCGTCCGCTGCTGGCATCATCGCGAGGATGTCGGGTCCAATCCGGACCACCCAGAGCTTTGTGGCCGCTGTGTGGAGAATGTGGTCGGTAGCGGCGAGACCCGCCGCTTCGCCTGAGTCGGCTCATGGAGAGTTACAGGATGACACGCTGGTTATGGCTATCGCTGCTGGTGATCCTGCTGGATCAATCGACCAAACAGCTGGCTGAATCGACCCTGACCCTCTATGAGTCGGTCAGGGTGATGCCCTATTTCGATTTAACCCTGCTCTATAACAAAGGGGCGGCATTCAGCTTTCTCAGTGACCAGGGTGGTTGGCAGCGCTGGTTCTTCATCGTCCTGGCGATCGTTGTCTGCACCGTGCTGGTGGGGTGGCTATGGCGCTTGAAACGGGAAGAGCAGTGGGTCGCGGTCTCGCTTTCGCTGATCATCGGCGGCGCCGTCGGTAATCTCATCGACCGTATTCTCTTCGGTCAGGTCATCGACTTTCTCCACTTTCACTATCAGCAGCACTATTTTCCCGCCTTCAATATCGCCGATTCGGCGATTACCCTCGGGGTGATTATCATGCTCTACGATGCGCTGATCTTGGCTAAGAAGCGTGAGTGATATCTGCTATCATTTGCAATAGACCGACACCCGCAAGTCGTCCTCCGGATCGATAATGCGCCAGTCGTCGAGTGGCTTGACGCAATAGGTGAAGCCGTTTTCCGTGACGACCCGGATGGTGCCGTCTGCTTGTGTGGAGACGCCAGGTGTTTCTCGAGGTTTGTTGAGGGCGCGCTGAAGAATCGCTGACACCGTATCTGTGTTTTCTCTCTCCACTTCCTCTGTCTGTTTTGCTAAATCTTGGGTAATTGCTGGCGCACTGCGCATGATTTGAGCGGAGGTGACGGTTTTCTCCCTGATCCTATCGCTCGTCAGTTCAGCCTGGGCCTCGTCACTTGATGGCATTTGTGTTTGTTGGATTGATTCCTGATTTCGTGTTGTTGCCGGTTCTATCGATGCTGCTTGCGGATTGGCGCTTGCCTGGGTTGTTCCCGGTGTTGTTATGGTTATGCTCAATGGTCTTGGTAATGACGATGGGGCAGAAATGTCGCGTTGTTGCTGCAACCAGTTACTCAAATACAAAAGCATAAGCAGGTGAAAGCCAATGGATATGACGACTGCGAAGGTGAGTTTACGGGGCGAGAGCCCCGAGTATGGTGAAATTTCAGCCACATCCATGTTCAGGGTGCATCAGCTCTTCATTCCATTCAACGCATGGTCACCAACTCTTCAGCCGCAGTCGGATGGATGGCAATGGTGTCGTCCAGATCCTTTTTTGTCGCACCCATTCTGATGGCAACCGCAAAGCCCTGCAGCATTTCATCCGCGCCGACGCCGATGACGTGGCAGCCGACAACCTTTTCCTGTGCGCCGACGGTGACCAGCTTCATCGCCATCTTGCTCTGATGCCGGGTGAAGGCGTGATACATCGGGGTGAACCTCGATTGATAGATCTTCACCGCGTCACCGTGGATCTCCCTGGCCTCGGATTCGGTCAGGCCCACCGTGGCTATGGGGGGGTGGGAGAAGATCACCGTGGGGATCACGTCGTAGTCGAGTTTACGTTCGATCATGCCGCCGTAGAGGCGGTCGGCGAGGCGTCTGGCAGCGGCGATGGCGACCGGTGTCAGCTGGGCGCGGCCGGTGACATCCCCCACCGCATGGATATGGGCAATATTGGTGGTCTGAAAGGGGTCTGTTGGAATGTAACCGTCGCTGTCCGTCGTGACACCGGCATTCTCCAGATTCATACCGGCGGTGGCGGGGGCGCGACCTACTGCCCATAGCAATTGTTCGAACTGCCCCAGGCTCTGCCCCGTTTCGGCGCAGATGAGATCGAGGTTTCCGTCGTCACCCTTGATGACCTCGGAGATGCGGGATGAAGTAACGATATTGATGCCGGCGCTGATCATCTCCTCCATCAGGCACTCCCGCAGCATGGCATCGAAGGGTCGCAGCAACTGCTCGCCCCGCAACAGCATGGTGACATCGGTGCCCAGGGCATTGAGCAGGCCGGCGATTTCAACCGCGATATAGCCGCTGCCGACGATGGCGATGCGTTGCGGCAGCTGTTCCAGGGCGAAAAAACCGTCCGATGTGATGCCGAGTTCGGCGCCGGGAATCGAGGGCACTACCGGGTAGGAGCCGGATGCGATGACGATATGGTCAGCGCTGTAGCGTTCTCCTCCGACTTGCAGAGTCTGGGCGTCGATAAAGCTGGCAAAACCCGTTATCTCGTCGATATCGGAGTCTTTCAGATAGGTGTGATACCAGCTGTTGATCCCGGCCACGTAGTCATCGCGCTGTTGTTTCAGTCGCTTCCAGGAAAAGCCTTTGAGTTCGATGTCGAAACCGTAGTCTGACGCATCCTGCAAGGTGTGAGCGATATCGGCGCCATACCACATCACCTTCTTTGGTACGCAACCCAGGTTGACGCAGGTGCCACCGAGTTTGCCAGACTCGATAACAGCGCATTTAGCGCCATATTTAGCGGCGCGTTCAGCCACCGAGAGTCCGCCGCTGCCTGCGCCGATGGCGATTAAGTCATACTTTTTAGTCATTTTTCTACCCTGCGCGCATGCAGTCAGGTGTGACCGACTAGTTGTTGAACAGTTTTTTGAGATAAAAACCGGTATGTGATTTTCGTGCTTTGGTGAGCTGTAGAGGCGTCCCCTGGGCGATGATCTCACCCCCCTTGTCACCCCCCTCAGGTCCCAGGTCGATGATCCAGTCGGCGGTCTTGATGACATCCAGGTTATGCTCGATCACCACCACGGTATTGCCGTGGTTGCGCAGTCGGTGCAGCACTTCCAATAGATGATTTACGTCATGGAAATGGAGCCCTGTTGTCGGTTCATCGAGGATATAGAGGGTCTTGCCGGTGTCGCGCTTGGAGAGTTCCCGTGACAGCTTAACCCGTTGCGCCTCACCCCCGGAGAGGGTGGTTGCGTTCTGCCCCAGAGAGATATAGGAGAGGCCCACATCCATCAGGGTCTGCAGCTTGCGCTTGATGGAGGGTACCGCATCGAAAAAGGTCAATGCCTCTTCCACGGTCATTGCCAGCACCTGGTCGATGGTCTTGCCTTTATAGTGGATCTCCAGGGTCTCCCGGTTGTAGCGCTTGCCCTTGCAGACATCGCACTGCACATAGATGTCGGGGAGGAAGTGCATCTCCACCTTGATCACGCCGTCGCCGCTGCAGGCCTCACAGCGCCCGCCTTTGACATTGAAACTGAAACGACCCGGGGTATAGCCCCTGGAGCGTGCCTCGTGGGTGCCGGCAAACAGCTCCCTGATAGGAGTGAAGAGCCCGGTGTAGGTGGCGGGATTGGAGCGCGGGGTACGGCCGATGGGGCTCTGGTCGATATCGACCACCTTGTCGAAATAGTCGAGGCCGCGTATCTCTTTATGAGGTGCTGGCGAGGCATTCGCCTTGTTCAGGGCGCTGGCACAGATCGGGTAGAGGGTGTCGTTGATGAGGGTCGACTTGCCGGAGCCCGAAACCCCGGTGATACAGCAGAAACTGCCTACCGGGATTGCCAGGTCGACCGACTTGAGATTGTTGCCCGTGGCGCCCAGGAGTTCCAGGTTGCAGCTTGGGTCGATCTCGGTGGTGCGTGCCGGAGTGTCGATGGAGCGCTTGCCGCTGAGGTATTCTCCGGTCAGTGAACCCTTGCTCTTGGCGATCTTCTGCGCCGTTCCCTGGGCGATGATGCGGCCGCCATGGATTCCGGCACCGGGTCCGATATCGACCACATGGTCTGCGCTGCGTATCGCCTCTTCATCATGCTCCACCACGATAACCGTATTCCCCAGATCGCGGAGATAGGTCAGGGTGTCGAGGAGACGCTGATTGTCCCGCTGGTGGAGGCCGATGGAGGGCTCATCGAGGACGTACATGACCCCGACCAATCCGGCTCCGATCTGGCTCGCCAGGCGGATGCGCTGGGCCTCGCCCCCGGAGAGGGTCTCGGCACTGCGGTCGAGGGTCAGGTAGTCGAGCCCAACATTGACCAGAAAGTGGAGTCGCTGGTCGATCTCCTTGAGGATCTTCTGCGCAATCTTGCCACGCTTGCCCGGCAGTTTGAGTGTGCCCAGGGCGCTTTTGGCCTGGCCGATGGGCATGCATGTGACATCGGGGAGGGTATGCTTGCCGATGAAGACATGGCGTGCCGCCTGGGTCAGCCGGGTACCGCCACAATCGGGACAGGATTGGCTTGAGATATAGCGGGAGAGCTCTTCTCGCACCGCATTGGATTCGGTCTCCCGGTAGCGCCGCTGCATGTTGGGAATTATGCCCTCGAAGGGATGGCGCTTTTTCACCGAGCGGCCCCGCTCGTTGTAGTAGCTGAACTCGATTGACTCACGCCCGCTACCCTGGAGGATGATCTTCTGCACCTTTTTTGGCAGCGACTCCCAAAGGGTCTCCGGATCGAAGTCATAGTGGCGTCCCAAGGATGCGATCATCTGAAAGTAGTAGGCATTGCGCCGGTCCCAGCTGCGTACCGCACCCCCGGCCAGGGAGAGTTGCGGATGGGCGACAACCTTTGCCGGATCAAAAAACTGCTCTACCCCGAGACCATCACAGGTGGGGCAGGCACCCACCGGATTGTTGAAGGAGAAGAGCCTGGGTTCGAGCTCGGTGAGGCTGTATCCGCAGTGGGGACAGGCAAAGCGGGAGGAGAAAAGCAACTCTTCGTTGGTCCCATCCATCCAGGCCACCCGTACCAGGCCATCCGCCAGGTTGAGCGCGGTCTCGAAGGATTCCGCGAGCCGGGTGGCGAGATCCTGACGTACCTTGAAGCGGTCGACCACCACTTCGATGCTGTGCTTTTTGTGCAGCTCCAGGGTGGGGGCGTCGTCAAGCTCGAATACTTCCCCATCGATACGTGCGCGGATATAGCCCTGGGCATGCAGCTCTTGCAGCAGTTTATGGTGCTCTCCTTTGCGCTCCTGCACCACCGGTGCCAGCAGCATCAACCGCTCCCCCTCGGGCAGGGCCATCACCTGGTCCACCATCTGGCTGATGCTCTGTGCCTCCAGGGTGGTGTCGTGGTCGGGGCAGCGCGGCGTACCCACCCGGGCGAAGAGCAGCCGCAGGTAGTCATAGATCTCGGTAATGGTGCCGACAGTGGAACGGGGGTTGTGGGAGGTGCTCTTCTGCTCGATGGAGATCGCCGGCGAGAGTCCCTCGATGTGGTCCACATCGGGTTTCTCCATCAACGACAGAAACTGCCGCGCATAGGCGGAGAGTGATTCCACGTAACGGCGCTGGCCCTCGGCGTAGATGGTGTCGAAGGCGAGTGAAGATTTACCCGAGCCGGAGAGACCGGTGAAAACGATGAGCTTGTCCCGTGGCAGTTCAAGATCGATGTTTTGCAGGTTGTGGGTGCGTGCGCCGCGTATATTGATGGTATCCATAAGTTTGCTGAACCAGTACCGCGATGAAATGAGCAAACCTGGTAGTATACGCGTTCTTCCCGATTACTGATAAAGCGATTAACCAGCCGCGAAGCGTGTTTTTAACATCGACATCGAGACCTGCAGCGGCGCCATGCAGGTGATTGACTGTATTGAAGATTCGGTAGTGATCGAGCAGATTCCATCCTTAGGTCCGTAAACGGCGCATTCCTGCACCACTTCTCTCGATTACCTGAAGCATAAAGTAGAAATCAGTGAGCCCAGGGCGCTGCCGACTGAATTAGTGTCAACAGGCCCTGGATGATGGAAATGGATGGGATCAGGGTAAGAGTATTGGTGCACTAGGTGGGCTGAGTGTCACCGTTCCGGGGATCTGATCTGCAATCACAATGTCATCTATCGCATACCACTCTTCATGTCGGTCCGACAGGGAGTAAGGCATATCCGCGTCCACTTCAGTGGGAGGGAAAAAGGAGTTCCCACCAAAACCGACGACATTCCATTTGGGCATGGAATTCCCGGCCTCCGTAACCCAAGGCTCAGGTCCGGTCCATGGGATATTCTCATTATTGAGAATCAGCTCATCATTGATCCACTGTTTTATTACTCCGTCGGCAACACCGGGTGCGCTGTTCATCTTTACGTAGTAGGCCATTTTGGTCCAGTGACCCGATCTGCCGAAGATCTGATCATGTTCCACCAGTTGGTTTAAATCATCTGAAATATAGCCGCCATTGACCTGGTCTATGATCGCGGGTGTTGAGCCGTTTTCGCCCTGTCCAACAGTGTCATCTGTGAAGTTAAGGGATGCATCGCCCCGGTTCTTCAGACTCCTGGGGAATCCTTCAAAAGTGGAATCAACATAACTGGTTATATTGTAATTATCTCCACCATGGGGTCCACCGCGAAATGCCCATCGGTTGCGAACACCGTAGCTGTTCACCTGATAATCCCACAAGGCTATCGGACCGGAACCGCCATCGCTGAAGTACTGTGTGATTTCCGCACGATCAGGATTCCAGCTATAGATACGAAACATCTTGGTGGTGGTTCCATGTGCAAGACTCTTTGTCCAATCCGGGCTGAAATTGATCCAAAAACTCACATACAGCTCATCATATCCCTGAGGTAAATATTGCAGGAGGATACCATCAGAGGTCCAGACCCCGGGTCCGGGACTCTCGGCTTCCCGATATAACACCATAGACTTTCCCGTACCGCCCCTGGCTTTATCCCTGTTTGAGGCGAGTATCTCGATGGTTTCATGATTATCAGGGTCACCACTGGCGGGATCCCATTCGGAAGACTGGCGTAGCGCAAACCATCCGCTGGGTATGGTTGCCTCGGTGGCCAGATTCAAGGCCTGTTCATGGTTGCTGACATAATCTGGCTGACTATTGAAGTTGTCCTGAAATATGACACCTGCGTGAGCGTTGCTTAAACACGCAACCATGAGGAAGATGTATAGGTTGGATGTGACTGTTCTTTTTATAAGCTTTTGCATCTTTCACTCCCTGCACGAATCCGCTTATCTATCCGCTGTATTGGGGATATTCATATCACGGCAAGTGTGAAAGTAAGGAACAGGGTTGTTTGAAATGTGAATGTGTTCGAAATTTCCTGATTATTTGCTGGACGGTGTTCTTCTTTTGTTCTCTTGGGGAATTAAGTTACTATTCAATGTGGATGTTCCATCAGTTATTTAATATCTCACAGCACCGCGGAAGACCCTAGATGATGGGAATGGAAGCGATCAGGGAGAAAAGAGGGGGAGTTTTCAGTGTACTGGGTATCATGCCCTCTGGGTTTTGGGGGGCATGCGGGCTTACCAGGGGATTCAGCCACTGGCAGCTACTGCTGGACCTGGGTGAAAAGGGTATTTATTTTTCCTATACGCTACCGTATATCTCACCCTGTCCTTCGCAAACAACTACCCTATTGCGACCGCTGTTCTTGGCTTCATATAGATTTTTGTCGCAGGTCTTCATCCACTGCTTCCAGTCTTTAATTGAATTCAGGCCGGCCACACCGATACTGACCGTTACCGTACGATCAGGTATTAATGGAAGATTTTCAATACCCTTACGTATTTTTTCTGCGATGTCGATGCTGTTGGCTTCATCGGTATTGTAGAGCAGAATTAAAAATTCCTCTCCGCCGATTCTGAATATTTTGTCACTGTCTCGAAGAAAGTCCTTGAAGAATGCCCCCAGCTGTACGAGGACATGATCGCCAGTATCATGGCCTAGTTCATCGTTAATCTTCTTGAAATGATCAACATCCATGATAATAAGTGTGAATGGCGTATTTGTTCGATTAGTTTGATGTATCGCCTGTTCCAGAGAGTCTTTAAGCAGTGTTCTATTGTAGACATCGGTTAGCTTGTCAGTAATCGCCATTTTCTGCAGTTCGTGATATTGCATGGCTATGATATGAAGAAAAATAGCCGAATATATACTGACCAATGAGAATGTTACAGTGAATCTGATGGCTTCGTGTGTCTCAAAAAGGTGCCACACTAATGGAATATTAACCAGTGCAAATATAATATTTGATACCCATGCCTGGCGCTCTGACATCATAAAGTAATATAAAATTAATGTTGAGTAACACCAATAGGTACCGGTTATCCCGATTAAATTTGTTAGATAGGCTACAAACAGAGTCGTAAAAGGGGTCAGCCAGATAAACGTATAGATGGTTTTATATGTTTTCCTATGACAGCCCCAGGCAACCATGTAAAGACTCAACGAGGTAATCGCAGCACCGATACCAATTCCCATGTGTTGATGAGTCAGGTGATAAACAGCAAAAGGCAATATCAGGGTTGCGGCGGTGAGAGAAAGCCAGAATGTGGATTTAAGATGGAAATCCGTTTGATGCCGCGAGTTCAAGTCATCCATGTATTTGGGGGAACCTCTGATTAATTTAAACAATCAGGCAATTATAGCATTTTTTGTAAAGATACCTGAATCCATCATGCGCCAACAAAGCTGTATGATAATAACTTCGATAAATTCCGGAAAAACGCGCGAATAGCTGTTTCTTGTTGTTATAAATCATATTACCCCTTGGGGTAACATACCGCTGCCATTGAATATTTCTACCCCAAGCCGAAAGATGAAACTGCGCACAAAATTAATATGAACAGGGACTATATTAGGATGGATTGACAGTGCAAATTTAATGGAGGGGATTCACTGTGATCGGTAATTACAACAATATTATTGCATCTCGAAAAGAGGGGGTTGAGAAAAAAAGCGCCTATCTTGTAGGTGGCGGTATTGCCTCGCTGGCGGCGGCAGCATACTTAATAAGAGATGGCCATATGACTGGCGCAAAAATCACGATTTTGGAACAGACCGCTATCAATGGTGGTTGTTTGGATGGTAGCGGGAATGCCATCGATGGCTACATTATGCGCGGTGGCAGGGAGATGGAGGCTCACTATGAGTGCACCTGGGATCTATTCTCGTTTATTCCTGACTTGAAGCGTGAAGATCCTGATGCGCCATTCACCAGCTCGGAGCCAGAATTTGTTTCCGACCCGGAACGTACGGTTTTAAAGCGGATTCGTGATGTCAACCAATGGGACCCCAACTCCTCAAAATGCCGTTTGATGAGTAACTGTGGCGTACCGGATCGCGACTCTTCTTTGGGGCTCTCTCTGAGTCATGTGTTACAACTGACTAAATTGGCCCTGAAGACTGAAGAAGAACTGGGTGCAACAACCGTGGAAGAGTTTTTTTCAGACTCTTATTTTAAAACCAATATGTGGTATTTCTGGACATCGATGTTTGCCATGGAGAGATGGCACTCGGTAGTCGAGATGCGGCGCTATATGCAGCGCTTCATGCACCTGATGCCATCGATGAGCAAGCTGGAACATATTCTGTTTACCACCTACAACCAATATGAATCCATGGTCTTACCGCTGCAAATCTGGCTCAAGGGTAAGGGCGTTAACTTTGATACGAAAACCCAGGTCACCGATCTGGATATCGAGATCGTAAACGGTGAAAAGACCGTGACCGCTATCCATCTGCTGCGTGGCTCCGCAGACACAAGCGAAACAATTGTCACAACAGCGGATGATCTGGTGTTCGTTACCAACGGCTCGATGGTGGAGAATTCCACCACAGGCAATAACAGTGAACCCGCAATTCTCAATCGTGAGCCCGGTGCTTGCTGGCAGTTGTGGAAAAATATTGCTGCAAAAGATCCTGCTTTTGGCAGGCCTGAGGTTTTTTGCTCGGATATTGACAAAAGCAAGTTTGTCTCTTTCACCATTACCGCTACAGACTCACCGATTGCGGATTTGTTGAAAAAATTCACCGGTGTGGATCCCTATTCCCATAAAGCTGTTACCGGCGGCATCATGACGATCAAAGACTCCAGCTGGCTCATGAGTGTAACCTGTAACAGGCAGCCGCAATACAGGAGTCAGCCAGTCGGTGACTACCAGCCAAAACAGCACAAGGGTGAAGCGGACAAAAACGTACTGGCTATCTGGGCCTACGGCTTGTTTCCAGACAATACCGGTGACTTTGTGAAAAAGAAGATGAGCGATTGTAGCGGTGAAGAACTGCTTGCAGAGCTGCTCTACCATTGGGGCGCCAAAGAGCAGATACTCGCTATTATGAAGACGGTCAATGTTATCCCTTGCATGATGCCTTATGTGACCAGCCAGTTTTTGCCGCGTGTCAAGGGTGACCGACCGGAAGTTATCCCTGAAGGTAGCAAAAATCTTGCATTTTTGGGGCAGTTCACCGAGATCCCAGATGATTGTGTCTTTACCGTTGAGTATTCGGTCCGCTCGGCCATTATGGCTGTCTATAAGTTACTTGGTATAACGGACAAGACCCCGCCGGAAATTTACCCTGCAAAGGACGATGTGCGTGTGATCATCAAGGCAGGCGAAACCATGCACAATGGCAAAATCCCCGGAGAACATCTTCTGAGCCACCTGTTGAAAGGTGCCAGCCTGCAAGGCTAGTTGAAATAATCGGAAGTTATCTTTCCTGTGTCGGCACACCCGATCACTGGGGCTAATTGGATTAGTGTTAACAGGCCCAAGTAACCACTTTAAAACAACGGCTTATGTTAAGAATATTCAGGATGAGCTTATGAATAAAAAGCCTTTTGTTCTATTTCTATCCATTATTGTTTTAAGCGTGTGCAGCACCTCCGGAAGGGCAGCGCAAAACACAGCAGGGCCACAATCAGGAAAAATCATTATTTTGGCGATTGATGGAGGGGGAATCAAAGGTGTTATTCCCGCGACATTTATTCAGCACATTGAATCCTCATTAAAGAAACCGTGTTATCAGCTGTTCGATGTAATAGGAGGAACCTCTACCGGTGGTATCATCACCACTGCTCTCACTACACCCAGGAAAACCACTGGCCATCCTTACACCGCCGAAGAGTTAGTAAATATTTACAGCCATGATGGGGGCAAAATCTTTCTGGCTCAGGACTGTGAGGTTGAACAGTGCGCAACCTACCATGCTGATAATGGTAACGGTGGCGGCGTTGAACCCTACATGCAAAAAATGTATGGCCCGGATGTATCACTTGTTAGTAGTCACAAGAGAATGCAATCTTTAGCCGGTAACCGAGTAAAGCATATGTTCACCACTTCGTATATTGTGAACAACAGTCAAGACAAAGTATCAAAGCCTGTTCGCGGCAAAAACTTTGGCCCCTATCTTTTCAACTGGTTTGATGCTGCCAATAGCCCTGCTACCGATAACTACTTTGTATGGGAGGCCGCCAGGGGAACGAGTGCCGCCCCAACATATTTTCCGATTGCCAATGTGGGTGGCAAAACTCCCCCCAGATCTACAACGTCCAACAAGTGGGTAGTTGACGGTGGCACCATGTCTAACAACCCCGCCACTTGGGGCGTCACGGAAGCCTTAAGAACGGGTATTGCCTCACACCTTGAGGATATAGTTGTTATTTCACTTGGGACGGGGATACATGAAGGTGGTGCGGGTGTGGGTATTAATAGCAATGCGGTAACGGGTATAGTTCCTGTCAGTGGGAATTGGGGTACCATCCCCTGGATGGTCCAGAAGCTGGACGACCTTGAGGGCGCTGATCACAACAGGGGTGTATTGATGAGCATCGTGCTCGATGCGGTTCAAATGGTGACAAACAGCCAGTTGACTGCCTTGCAGCAAGCAGGACTCAAATATTATCGGCTCGAACCTGAACTCAGTTACGCACAAAGTCACATGGATAACATAGATCCGCGCAATATCCAGTCATTAGTTGCAACTGCTAATGCGTATATAAAAGGAGAGGGGGCAGGAATACTCAAGGCTATATTGAATGAACTGCAGTAACGAGTAGTAGCGTTTGTGCAAACACTGCGTAAATCGGGACCCGGATTTACTGTTCTAATCATAGTTCCTTCTCCCCAGGTTTTGTAGGTGATTAGGATTTGATATACATTTACTGTATATGTGTGGTCGCCTCAATCAATCTAGCTCTCCAGCAGAAATAGCTCAGCAATTCTCAACAACTAATTTAAACGACTACGAACAGTCCTATAACGTAACTCCTTCAGCTTATTGCCCCATAATTCGATTTCGGTATAAGAAGAAAGAAATGGCTTTATCTTATTGGGACGACTTACAGTTGTTCAACGTACTTCGCGATTTAGTTCACTAGTAGCCGGTATGGCAAAAATCCTGGAATTCATCGTATGTAAGTTGCATTCGGGTTTGTCCCCGATTCTATACTAACGAGTCTCAAATAACTGGCTGAGCAGCAGTTTGATAGATTTGTTGATTTGATCTTTGGTGACGTTAAGTTTGCCCATTCCGGCAATTGAGAAAATCTGCGCACACAAAAGTAATGCCATTGGCGTAACATCTCGCCTGCTGCCCTTAAGTTCGGCTTTCAAGTTCAACTCAAAAAGTTTCTGCAGGCTTTGAAAGTCTTTCTTTACTTGTCGGTTTGCGGCACTCTCCAGGAGATCCCGTTCATTAATGCTTAATACCAGCAGGCAGCCTTTTGTGCTCGAGTCATTGGCAAGTTTACTCAGAAAATCAATGATGTTTTTCGACCCCAGGGGTTGCCGGTTCAGCAGGGCTATCAGGGGCGTCCGTTGCTGGTTGTAGTGATCCCATGCAACGATCAAAAAAGCCCATCGGGGCAATGACAAAAAAGGTATGAACATCACCGATGTATGGCGGCTCGATGACGGCAAGATTGTAGAGCACTGGGATTCCATTCAGGCCATCGACTTGTCCATGAGAATCTACGCTTTGCTCAATGGCGGTAAAATAAGAAACGCAAATGGTGTGTTTTAAGAGGATCAAGCCAGGCCGACCATGCGACTGATACTCAGTGCCTCCAGGGTAGTAGTGTGCTCGGTGACCCAATGCCTAGCAACAGTATCTCCCCTGCCATTTAATGTCCGACACTGTCCTTGAACGGAAAGCCGGGTGGTTCAGGCATGGCTTTAACACTTTTACATACTGGCTCGATACCAACAAACTGATCATCCGTTTCATGCATGATCACACCAATGAGGATACTTGAGGTGCCGCATGTTAGTTTATCATGCCAATTGTCACAGTTTGCACGGGTAAATTGGTCAGTTTGTTTGCGGACCACTACCTCACCTGTTGATTTGACTTCAGCTGGAAATATCCTTAACCCTTTCAATTCGATCAGTTTTGAGGTTAATGTACCAGTCTCAGTACAGGCCCTAATTCCACGGATGTATCTATTTTTTCTTTCTGCGAAGGATGCTGCTTTGTAATCTAAAAATACGCTCGCGCCACAACGGGCCAGTTCTGCCTCTCCCAATTTACGATCGCTTGGTCCAAATCTGTGGTCCAATAATCCTCCGAAAAGTTGAACTCGACAGGGTCTGTTATTTACTTCTTGAATGCCAATGGCTGTAATGCCATAAAATTCTTCTTTATTTGGTAAATTGACTCCGGTACCAATTTCAACTCTGAGTGTATTCTTTCCAATCTTACCTGACACCAGACTATCTGCCGGAACTCTGTGACCTGCGCTAATTTCTGTTGATTCTGAACCACTAGGTTCTGTTTTTTTCGCAACAGCATCAGTGGTGCCGATGGTTGAAGCCAAAGTAATTGAATATGGACTTAGAAATACTACTACGAGAAAAGTAAATAAAGTTGTAGATGTAAAAAGTCTATGTTTGGGTAGCTGTACAGACATGATAGCCTCCATACGTTTAGAATGAAATCCTTTAATAGCAAGACAATGGGTGATCATACGCTTAACTCTAGTGCAGAGAAATAGGCCAAACAACATTCACTTTGTTGCATGATGCCAGCTGGATTTTTGGGGCATACTGGGTTACCAGGCGATTCAACCTCCGGCAGTTACTGCTGTACCTGGGTGTGGTTGCCGATCCTTCACTGCTGCGCGGTACCCTTGTCTGCAAGGGTGGCTTGATCCACAAGTTCTAACCTGATTCAGGATATAAAGCATCATCCTGACGTGGGTTAAATATCAGTGCCCTAGCGTTAAGCCCGGTTAAGGAGAGCCGGGTACGGGTGAGATAACAAATCGATCGCCCGAGACGATAAATTGAGTGGAGATGTCGCTGATTCTATATTCATTAACATTGTCCAAGTTCCGCAACAGAGGATTGCAGGTGTTACCTGCCTGTGGCTCTTTCATAAAAATGTCATTAAAAAAACTTTATTTATGACATGGATTTGTGATGCACTCTGTTGTGATTGTTTTATTCATGCAACATGAATGACGTACTGTAGCGTAATTGCAATAGTCCTATAGTATTCCTTTAACCTCCGTTCATCAGAATGCAGCCTCGAAGCTATTTTCTGTTTCCGTTAACGGGGTATCCAATGAAAAAAATTCTCTCTCTGGCAATTGCCGCTGCGCTGGTGGCTCCTGTAGCTGCCATGGCTGAAGCAACAGTGTATGGCAAAGCACACATGGTCATACAAAACACATCTGAAGATGATGGCACCGACGATGTAGACGTCTGGAGTGTCGACAGCATCGACTCCCGGGTCGGTGTCAAGGGTAGTGAAGATCTGGGCGGCGGCCTCAAGGCTGTCTACAAGTTCGAGTTCAAGGTCAATCTCGACGATGGTAGTGGCCTGGGTGATCGTAACCAGTATGTGGGTCTGGCCGGTGGTTTCGGTACCCTGCTGCTGGGTCGTCACGACACCCCGCTGAAGATGTCCCAGGGCAAGTTCGATCAGTTCGGCGACGTGGCTGGTGATATCAAGACCGTCATTCCTGGTGAGGATCGGGTCGACAATGTGATCGCCTATGTCTCTCCGTCAATGGGTGGACTGAGCTTCGTCGGTGCCCTGGTTGCCGGTGAGCTGGGTGACGGCGCCGGTGGTGAACTCGATGGTCCTGCTGATCACATCTCTATTGCGGGTCTCTACAGCAACGGTCCTATCTTCGCGTCGCTGGCCTACAACACCTACGACCTGGGTGTGGTTGCGGATGCCGATCCTTCACTGCTGCGCGGTACCTTGGTCTACAAGGGCGGCATGTGGCAGGCCGGTGTCATCTTCAGTAGCCTCGATTTCGATGATGCGGGTGAAGATGCCGATGCCTTCGGTGTCAGCGGTAATGTCAAGGTAGGTGGCAGCGGCAAGATCAAGGCACAGTACCTGGCAGGTGATGCACCAGTTGCTAAAGCACCGATTTCGCCCTCTGTCAAAGTGACCGACGGTAGCGAGGACAATGATGTCACTCAATGGAGCTTGGGTTATGAACATGCCCTGAGCAAGAAGACCAAAGTACATGTTGGTTACACCATGTACGAAGAGGATGAGAGCGACTACGAAGAGACTGCATTCTTCGGTGGCTTGATCCACAAGTTCTAACCTGATTCAGGATATAAAGCATCATCCTGACGTGGGTTAAATATCGTGCCCTAGCGTTAAGCCCGGTTAAGGAGAACCGGGTATGGGTGAGATAACAAATCGATCGTCCGAGACGATAAATTGATGGGTAACGGAGCCTACGGGCTCCGTTTTTTTTACTGGGTGATGCGGTGGGCGCGATCCGGCCAGTGAGCTGACCCGAGCTAACTTGGGGAATTGACCAGACAGTCTCGCTTGGGGACTGCATTATTCCTGCGCTAGGACTGCATTGAATAGAGCGAACCTGATACTATACGCGCTCTTTCAATTTAGGTATGACGAAGTATCGATGGGAATTGGGCGAGCTAACGACAACGGTTTAAATGCGGTTGAACGACGGGCGGCCTACTCTCTCTCCGGTCTATTTTCCCTACGAATGCTGGGTCTATTCCTGATCCTTCCGGTATTCGCCCTCTACGCCGAAGGGCTCCCCGATGTCACACCCCTGCTGGTGGGCATCGCCATCGGCATCTATGGCCTGACCCAGGCGTTGCTGCAGATCCCGTTCGGCATGCTCTCGGACCATATCGGCCGCAAGCCGGTGTTGATCGGCGGTCTGCTGATCTTCGCCGTCGGCAGTGTGGTGGCCGCCAGTTCCGAGACCATCTACGGTATTATTCTGGGGCGTGCCCTCCAGGGGAGCGGTGCCATCGCTGCCGTGATCATGGCCCTGGCTGCCGATCTGAGCCGGGAGCAGCGACGCCTGCGTATGATGGCGATCATCGGCATCAGTATCGGTGTGGCATTTGCCATCTCGCTGATCTTAGGGCCGATCCTCGATGCCTGGATAGGCGTACCGGGAATCTTCTGGCTCACCGCGGTATTGGCGTTGGCGGGGGTTGTCATCGTGATCTTTGTCGTGCCCACCCCGAAGCAGAGCCATTTCCATCGCGATGCGGAAGCGGTGCCGGGCCAGTTTGGGCAGGTGTTGGCGGATCCTGAGCTGTTGCGCCTCGATTTCGGCATTATGACCCTGCACATGAGTCTGACCGCGATGTTCCTCGCCTACCCCTTGGCGCTGCGCGATCTGGGCATGGGAAGCGAAAGCCATTGGTTGGTCTATTTGCCGGTGATGCTGCTATCGATGCTGGCGATGCTTCCTTTTATCATCCTGGCCGAAAGCCGGCGTCGCATGCGCCCGGTCTTTCTCGCCGCCATCGGCTCGTTGGCACTTGCATCGACGCTACTTTACGGATTCAGTCACTCCCTGGCCTGGATGGTGGTTTCGTTGTTCATTTTCTTCACCGCCTTCAATCTGTTGGAGGCTAGCCTGCCCAGTCTGATTGCGAAAGCTGCCCCTGGAGAGCGCAAGGGCACCGCAATGGGCGTCTACTCCAGCTCGCAATTCATCGGTGCCTTTCTGGGCGGTGCCTTGGGTGGTTGGTTCCATACCCACTACGGCAACACAGGGACCTTTCTGCTCTGTGGCGGCATGGCCCTGGTGTGGCTGCTATTTGCCTGGGGGATGCCGGATCCCAACTATCTGAGCAACTATATGCTGCCGGTGGGAAAGCTGGATGAGGGTGAGGTGACTACCCTGGCGGAGCAGTTGATGGCGATCGAGGGGGTCGATAACGCGGTGATTATCGCCGAGGATGGGGTCGCCTATCTCAAGGTTGACCTTGGGATAGTGGACAGGGATCGTCTGGAGGAATATGCCGTACAGGGATAAGGATGGTAGACTGGCCAGCCTGAGATGAAGAATGCACCCACGGAAGGGGCTGTAAACCGACTGGAGATAGATCAGATGGCTCGAGGAATCAACAAAGTAATCCTGATTGGCAACCTAGGCAAAGATCCGGAGACCCGCTATATGCCAAGCGGCGGCGCAGTCACCAATGTGACCCTCGCGACCTCGGAGAGTTGGAAGGACAAGAACACCGGCGAGCAGCAGGAGCGCACCGAGTGGCATCGGGTGGTCTTTTTCAACCGTCTGGGAGAGATTGCCGGGGAGTATCTGAAGAAAGGCTCCAAGGTCTATGTGGAAGGGAGTCTGCGTACCCGTAAATGGCAGGGTCAGGATGGCCAGGACCGCTATACCACAGAGGTCGTTGCCAGTGAAATGCAGATGCTCGACAGCCGGGGTGGCAGTGCTGCCTTCGACGCCCCCCAATCCCAGCCCGCTTCCAGGCCGCAACAGACTGCGCCCACCTCAGTCCCGGATAACGACTTTGATGATGATATTCCGTTTTAGGGTCTGTTAGCCCTCCCCGAATCCTGCACAGGCTATGCTGCGGCTACTGACCGTTGGAGTCATTCTGGGGTTGCTGATCACCGATGATATCCGGGCCGATTGGCACGACCTCTCGATTGCTGTGGTGGATGACCTCACCGAGGTTGCAAAACAGGCCCGTCGCGAAAAGATTCCAATATTGTTGATGGTTTCCCAGGACCAGTGCCCATTCTGTGTGCAACTCAAGCGCGAGGTGTTGAATCCCATGGTCATCAGCGGTGAGTATGACGACAAGGTCGTCATTACCGAACTGCTGATCGATATCGGCGGAGAGGTGATCAGCTTCGAAGGCGAGAGAGTGGATCCGGACCGCATTGCCTCACACTACAACATCTGGGTAACCCCAACCCTGCTGTTCCTGGATCATCAAGGCAAGGAAGTCCATAAACGTATGCTTGGGGTCAACACCATCGAGATGTTTGGCTACTACCTCGATGAGTCGCTCAAGGATGCGCTGGCGGCGATTCAACAGGGTGAGCCCTATCGCTATAAAACCAATGAACTGGACCAGATGGGCAGTGATCCCCATCGGGAAATGTGATCCTTAATTCGGTGAGACAGAGGAGGAGTAATTAATGAATAAGTTAAACAAACTGGCGATAACAATGGTGCTGAGCGGCTTTCTCGGCGCAGAAGTCATGGCCGCCACGGAGTGGAATGTATCCTTATGGGGCAAGCGGCGTGCGTTTACCGAGAATGTGGAAAAACTGGCGGAGCTCGTGGAAAAGAAGACCAACGGTGAGTTCAAGCTGAAGATATCCTATGGAGGGCTGTCGAAGTCAAAAGAGAATCTGGATGGTATCTCCTTCGGTGCGTTTGAAATGGCGCAGTTCTGCTCCTTCTATCACAAGGACAAGAATCCCACCATCACGGTGACGGAGCTGCCTTTCGCCAAGGACCTCTCCTTGTCCAGGATTGCCGAAATCTATCAGCAGGTGCATCAACACCCGATCGTGGTGAAGGATCTGGCGCGTTGGAACGCGACCCTGTTGATGCCCACCCCGCTACCCCAGTACAACATCGTCAGTAAAACCGAAGTGGTTGAATCCCTTGCCGATTTCAAAGGCATGCGGGTGCGCGGTCCCGGCGGCATCATGGGCGTGTTGAGCAAGCTTGGCGCGGTGAAGACCGGTGTGCCCTTCTCGGAGGTGCGCCAATCCATGGATTCCGGGGTCATCGACGCCGCAACCTTTGCCCCCCACGCCCATTTGGCGACCAAGACCTACAAGGTGGGAAAATGGGCATCGACCAATCTCAACCTGGGTTCCGCAAACTGCCCCGTGGTGGTCAATACTGATGCCTTGAACGCCTTGAGCCCGGCGCATAGAGAGGCGTTACTGGGATCTGTGGATGAGGCGATTGCCTTCTATGTGGACAATTACGAGAACAATACGACGGGCAAGTACGAGCAGGCGGTGACGGATGAAGGCCTGAAACGCGTCACCTTTACCCCGGAACAGACCGCTGAACTGAACAGTTTGGCGGCCTCGGTACGTGAAGACTGGGTCAAGCAGAACACCGCAAAATTCGATGCCAAAACCCTTTTCGATTTTACCGCGGCACTCTTCACAGAGACCACGGTGGCAAAACGCCAGTGAGGCTAAGAGAAAAACCGCACGTACCTAGCGTGCGGTTTTTTCATTATAGGATGCCCTATGGCAGGCTCGCATACCGTTCTTGAAGATGACTCCCGGCTAAGCAAAGCGGATCGCTTGTTCTTTAAACTGGAATCCCTACTGACATTGATCGGCGGGGTGGTGATCTTTCTGCTGGTCTTTCTGGCTACCGCCAATGTGTTGGGCCGCTGGCTCTTTTCCCTGCCTATCTCCGGTTATATCGATTGGGTGGAACAGGCGATGGCGTTTTTCGCCTTTCTGGGCATCGCCTATACCCAGCGTGAAGGGGGTCATATCCGTATGGATATGCTGATCGGCCATATCCATGGAAGACTCCTCTGGTTCACAGAATTGATTTCGACGCTTCTCATGCTGGGGGTGACCCTGGTGCTGATCTACGGCTCCTGGCTGCACTTTCTGCGTGCCTACGAGATCGGCGATTCCTCGTTGGATATCAATCTTCCCACCTGGCCGGCAAAACTGGTGGTACCTCTCGCCCTGAGTGTATTGGCGCTGCGCCTGGTGCTGCACATCTGGGGTTATGCGCGGGCAACCCGTCAGGGCGGAGAGCGGCCGGTGGCCGTGCCGCTGATCGAGGACGCGGCGGCGGTGGCGGCGGCGGAGGCCGAGTCGGTGATGGGGGAACAAGAGTGACCCTGTTCGAAACCATGGGGCAGATGGATTCGGTTAGCATCGGCCTGTGGGTCACGGGCCTGATGCTGCTGCTGGTGGTGATCGGTGTGCGGGTCGCCTTTGCGGCGGCGATCGCCGGTTTTCTCGGGCTGCTGTGGGTGTTTTCGGCACGCATGGGTTTTGAGAAGGGGTTCATGGTTGCGCTGAAGATGGCCGGCACCATACCCCATTCCAAGGTATCCACCCTGGCCCTCTCGCTGATACCCACCTTCATCCTGATTGGTTATCTGGCCTACCATGCCGGGCTGACCCGGGCGTTGTTCGAGGCGGCCAAGCGCTGGGTGGGCTGGTTACCCGGTGGCATGGGCGTGGCGACGGTGTTTTCCGCCGCCGGATTCGCCGCGGTATCCGGCGCCTCCGTGGCGACCTCGGCGGTCTTTGCCCGTATCGCGGTGCCGGAGATGTTGAAGCTCGGTTACGACAAGCGCTTTGCCGCGGGGGTCGTGGCCGCCAGCGGAACCTTGGCCTCACTCATACCCCCGTCGGCGATCCTGGTTATCTATGCCATTATCGTGGAACAGGACGTAGGGGCGTTGCTGATGGCTGGCTTCCTGCCCGGGGCCTTCTCCGCCCTGGTCTACGGGGGACTGGTCATCGCCATGGCGACGACGCGCAAGCGGTTCGGTCCTCCCGTGAGAGGTTTCAGCTGGCGGCAGCGATTCGAAACCCTGCCCGGTGCGCTGCCGATCTTCCTTGTGATTGGGATCATCGTGGTCTGTATCTACGGTGGTGTGGGCACTCCCACGGAAGCGGGCTCTCTCGGGGCCTTCGTCATTCTCTGCATGGCACTTTATAAAGGCATGAGTTTTGCTGACCTGAAGGGCGCCTTGATGGAGACGGCCAAGCTCACGGTGATGATCTTCACCATCATCTGGGGTGTGTTGTTATACGTGCGTTTTTTGGGATTCGCCGATCTACCCACCGCGTTTTCCGACTGGATCACCAATCTGGACCAGAGCCCGATGGTAACCCTGGTGCTGATCCTGCTCGCCTATGCGGTGTTGGGTATGTTCATGGATGCGATCGGTATGCTGTTGCTGACCTTACCGGTGGTCTACCCGGCGGTAATCGCCCTGAACGGCGGTCCGGATGTGACGGCGGCGGAGTCGGCGTTCGGCGTCTCCGCGGTGGGCTGCTCGATCTGGTTCGGCATCATCGTGGTAAAGATGGCTGAGTTCTGTCTGATTACCCCGCCCATCGGATTAAACTGTTTTGTGGTGGCGGGGGTCCGCCCGGAGTGCAGTGTGCAGGATGTCTTCAGGGGTGTAATTCCGTTCTTTATCGCCGATGCCTTGACCATCGCCGCTTTGGTTGCGATGCCGGGCGTCGTGTTGTGGTTGCCGGGGTTGATGGGTTTTTCCTAGTGAAAAATTGGGGAAAGAGAAATGCTGCTTAAGTAAGTGCCATTTGGGTCAGAGAGGAGACTGTTCTACTGCTGACCAAAAATAAGAATAAAAAAAGGCGGACACCAGGTCCGCCTTCTTTCATCTCCCGCGAGGGATCAAGTGATTACAAAGCTGTAATTACTTGGCCTCGGCAGCAGGAGCCTGAGCCTGAGGAGCAACAGGAGCGCCGTAAGGAGCAACCGGGGCACCATAAGGGGCTACTGGGGCACCGTAAGGTGCATAACCGTAGTAAGGACGGTTGTAGTAGTTGTTGTAACCACGACCGTAACCGTTGCCGGCACCACGAGCGCTGCCGCTCATGTTGAAAGAGAAGTCTCCGTCACCGAAGCCGTCACCCATGAAGTCATTGCCATTACCCCAGCCATTGTTCCAAGGATTGCCCCACCAGGCAGAAGCGGAAGCGGAAGCGGCGATCAGAGCAGCAGCGGCTGCGATTTTTACGATTTTGGACATGAGTTGTTCCTCAGTTTGTGTATGAAAAATTCAAATTTGGTACTGCGTTGTCGTTGGAGCAAAAGAATATTAGTAAATACTAAAATATTCAATAACAATATTTCTATTAACAGTATTTAATTAATAGTCTATGGCTATTTTTAGGCTGTTTCGGGACGAGACAGAGACTCAACCCGGTTGTTCGAACTGCAGATCAAACGCCTTGGTGGTACGGACGTTATTCATCGGGAGCTGATGCCCTAAGCCTTGAATCCATCAGCTAGCTGCAGTCAGCTGTTGTTACTCAAGGCTGTGTGAAAGCAATCTTGCTGGTGTTATCGGGATTGCCCAGCAATTAGTTTCCTTGGGGTTGATCTATCTCTGCTTAACCTTATAGTTTCTCCTAATATTGGGAAGTCGATGGATCGATGACTGGTTTTTTCGTCCATCGTTAAGATCTCTCACAATTGCTAGCATGATTATTGATTTCAAATTCCTCGTTGCCATGGTCGATACACTCACCGAGCATATCGCGGTGATCGACCAACAGGGTAAAATCCTCTTTGTCAACAAAACCTGGTGCCTCTTCGGCGAGGAAAACAACCATGCGAATCCTACCGACTGGATCGGTAAAAACTACCTTGATGCCTGCAATGCCCCGGGTGAAAGCGAAGGAGATCTTGGCTCTGAAGCCGCAATTGGCATTAGAAGTATTATCAATAAAGAACAAGATTGTTTTTATCTAGAGTATCCATGTGACAGTCCGACGCAAAAGCGCTGGTTTCTGATGCGGGCCGTTACCTTTGAAAGCGAAGGCGAGAGTTTTATTGTGGTTTCTCACAGCAATATCACGGAGAGAAAACTCATAGAGGAGCAGGTAGTACAACTTTCACGCATTGACAGTTTGACCGGTCTTGCCAACCGCCGCTATTTCGATGAGTGGTATGCAAGTCAGTGGGCTCGTTGTGTACGTGAAAAACACCCGATCAGCCTTGCTATTATCGATATCGATCATTTCAAGTTTATCAATGATACATTTGGTCATCGCGCCGGCGATGAATGTCTTCAGGCGGTCTGTGATGAAACGATCTCAGTAACGCGAAGGCCGGATGACATCAGTGTGCGTTACGGCGGTGATGAGTTGCTGATCGCCTATGGCAATACCGAGTTAGGTGAGGCATTAGAGCTGTTAAAAGAGCTTATGCTCAAGGTCGGCAATCTGGCTATCCAAAACCCCAAAGCCCCGACCGGCCCCCATGTTACACTCTCAATCGGTTTGGCTATGACCTATCCGGCAAAGGGCGACGATCCACTCGGGCTGATACGTAGTGCCGATAATCTTCTCTACAGAGCAAAAGACGCGGGCAGGAACCGGATAGAGTCAGAGACAAGTTTTAAGCCCCGTGAGTGAAAGACCCACTATCTACCGCGAAACAGCAATGGTGCAACATCCTCGAAGATCGAGGCGAAGTGGACCTTGATACCTTTGCGGATATGTTCAGGTACCTCCTCGAAATCGCTGCGGTTATCCTCGGGTAGGATCAGTTCCCGAATACCCGCACGCCGCGCGGCGATAACCTTTTCACGAATGCCCCCGACGGGAAAGACCTGACCGGTGAGTGTCAACTCGCCGGTCATGGCGATCCTTCTTACAGGTTTGCCCCGGGCCAGTGATAACAGTGCAGAGGCCATGGTTATACCGGCTGAGGGGCCATCCTTGGGAGTTGCCCCGGCAGGTACATGGAGATGGATAAATGAGTTCTTGAAAAACTCTTGGTCAGCACCGAACTCCTCGGCGTGGCTGACGATGTAACCGTAGGCGATCTCCGCCGATTCGCGCATCACCTCACCCAGTTGACCGGTAAGTTTGAAGCCGCGATTGAACTGATGGGTGGATACCGCCTCGATATTGAGGGTGGCGCCGCCCATGGCGGTCCAGGCCAGGCCGGTGACCACACCGGCGCCGCTCAGATTGCGCTCATCGCGGAACACCGGGCCGCCGAGATAGTCTGGCAGATTTTCCACGCTGACTTCGATCGGTCTTTTCGCTTTCTCCAGGATCTTTACCACCGCCTTGCGTACGATCTTGCCGATCTGCTTCTCCAGGCGACGTACACCGGCATCCCTGGCGTAACCTTCGATGATCGCTTTCAGGGTGGCACTGTTGAGCTTGAGGTCGCTGCGTTTGAGCCCCGCCCGTTTAAGTTGCCTGGGTAGCAGGTATTTACGTGCGATCTGCAACTTTTCGCTGGCGATGTAGCCGGAGAGGGAGATGGTCTCCATGCGATCGAGCAGGGGGCGTGGGATGGTATCGAGCTGATTGGCGGTGCAGATAAAAAGCGCCTTTGATAGATCGAAACGCAGGTCGAGATAGTGATCGAGGAAGTCGCTGTTCTGTTCCGGGTCGAGGACCTCCAGCAGGGCCGAGGCCGGATCCCCGTGGTAGGAGGCGCCGATCTTGTCGATCTCGTCGAGCATGATCACCGGGTTCTGGGTACCGGCGTCTTTCATTGCCTGGATGAACTTACCGGGCATGGCGCCGATGTAGGTGCGACGGTGGCCTTTGATCTCGGCCTCGTCACGAATGCCGCCCACCGAAAAGCGGTAGAATTTGCGGCCCAGGGCCTCTGCGATGGAGTGACCGATTGAGGTCTTGCCAACGCCGGGTGGGCCCACCAGGAGAATGATCGAACCCGCGATCTCTCCTTTCATGATGCCAAGGGCGAGAAATTCAAGGATGCGATCCTTCACATCCTCAAGGCCATAGTGGTCCTTGTCCAGGGTCTTGCGGGCGAGTTGTAGATCGAGCTTGTCCTCGGAATGGACGCCCCAGGGGAGCAGGGTGATCCAATCCAGATAGTTGCGGGTGACCGAGTACTCGGGGGATCCGGGTTCAAGCACCGAGAGTTTGTCCATCTCTTCGTCGATTCTGGCCTGGGCCTGCTCGGTCAGAGTCAGTTTCTCGAGCCTTTCCCGGAACTTGTCGAGTTCGGCGGTACGGTCATCCTTTTCTATGCCCAGCTCCTGCTGGATCGCCTTAAGCTGCTCCCGAAGAAAAAATTCCCGCTGTTGCTTCTCCATGCGCTGCTCCACCGTCTTGCGGATCGAGGCCTGGGCCTTGACCAGCTCCAGCTCCCGGTGCAGCAGTTCCAGCACCTTCTCCATCCGCGGCAGCAGTTCGATGCTCTCCAAGACCGCCTGCAGCTGAAACTTGTCCGAGGTGGTGAGACTGGCGGCGAAGTCTGTCAGGTGAGATGGATCGTCAGGACCAAAGCGATCAAGGAACATTCGCAGCTCTTCGGCATAGAGCGGGTTGAGGGGTAGCAACTCCTTGATGGTATTGATAATGGCGACGGCATAGGGTTTGATCTCCTTACTGTCGCTCGCGGGTTCGGGCAGATACTCGATGCGCGCGGTAAAGGGTGTCTCCGGGTGTACGATCTCGTCGATACGGAAGCGTTGCAGGCACTCCACCAGCACCTGCAGCCGGTTTTCGGAGCGTTGTACACGATGCACACGGCACACCGTTCCGATGCGTTTGAAGGTCTCCGGAGTTGCGCTCTCGGCCGTGTCTGCCTCGGAGAGAACCACACCGAGAAGATTGTGGGGAGAGTTCATCACCCTATCCATGGTCTCCTCCCAATGGGCCTGGTCCATCAACAGGGGGACCGCCTGTCCAGGGAAGAAGGGCCTGGCCGAGACAGGCAGCAGGTGGATCAGGTTGGGCAGGACCTCGTTGGGTCGTGCCAAGGTATTGCCCGACAGGACCTCGATTATCTCTTCTTGATTGTTCTCATCTTCCTGCATCGTGCTACCTTTCTTTTGTTACTCTGCCACTATCTATCTACTACAAATCAACGTTCAACCGCAAATAGGGTTGGTTGCAGCAGACACAATGGATTCAAAATAAGCCCGGCCAGTTATTCTACATGGGGGCGGATCGCCGGGTTGCAAGGGAGCTGGGGAGAATCTGTCCTCACTTCTTAAGATTGGCTCAGGGCCGATAAATTTTTAAAAATGCCATTTCCACCCCATGATATATTTACCCTGATTATATGAACATTGGCGTAGAAGATGACTACAGAAGATCGTGTAAAAGAGCGCTATCAGGGCGAACAGGGGCGAGAGTATCACGGCAAGAAGAGGGAGATACCCGACAAGGCATTTCCTTGGGTGACGCGGCTGAGATGGGAAAAAATCGCACCCCATGTCAAACCGACGGATATCGTCATGGAGTATGGAGTCGGTTTCGGTTGGAATATCGCCAAGCTGGATTGTCAGCAACGTCTCGGCTTTGATCTTGCCCAACACTTAGCCCCCCAGTTGTCCAAACAGGGCATAGATTTCGTCGCCGACACCTCGACCCTTGCGGCTAGTACCGTGGATGTCATGGTTTGTCACCATGTATTGGAACACGTACCCTCTCCGCTGGAGGTTTTGGCGGAAATTCGCCGTTTGCTTAAACAGGACGGCAAGCTGCTGCTGTTCGTGCCCTACGAGAAAGAGAGACGTTACCGGCGATACGATCCCCAGGAACCTAACCACCATCTCTATGCATGGAATGTCCAGACCCTGGGTAATCTGGTCAGCGACTCCGGTTTCAATATCACGGCTAGCGGTATTCGCCGCTTCGGTTATGATCGTTTTGCCGCCAATTGGGCGCAGCGGCTGGGGCTCGGGGAGTCCGGCTTCCGCTTGATCAGGGGGCTTGTGCATAGTGTGAAGCCGGCGCAGGAGGTCACAATTGTTGCTTCGTTGCGCTAGATACAACTATGAAGTCTGTCTCTATCTGTTGTATCTGCTGGTCGATTTCGAGTTACCAAAGATCAAAGTTCGCCGGAAAGTGACTTTCCTCGATCTGGTGCTGTGCCGCCGCTTTTCCGATTTCTGTCAAGGTCTTCATATTACTCGGTAGATCCATCTTCTTCAGCTTGTTGACCTTGGACTTTTTATAACTCAGTCGTAAATGTTTATGCAGCCATTTTGAATCCAGCTCCACATTGTAACGAAGGTAATGTAACAAGGGTCGTTCGGCTAACAGGTCACCGTGCATCTCTTTCAGCGCGGCATCCAGGTGCCGCGCCGTTGGGCTGTTAGAAATCCACTGGAGGATTGTTTCTACAGATTCGGCGCAGTCATTCATCAGTGACAAGAGTGATTTCAGGGCATGTTCGCCAGCGAACCAGCTGTTTGAGACATTCGGATTCGCCATGCCGGTGCCCACGGATACCAGCAGTAACTTATCGGGATCAAGTTCCCAGCCGGCACCGAATCCGGAGACTGATACCAGCTGAAGCGCAAGCAGGGAGGGATTGTTGTGTGGACTTGCTCCACCGTCGATGAACTGTCCGTGAGGTTTCTCCTTCTCCGTACTGATCTCGATATACTCGGGAGCAAAGTAGTGGGGGGCTGCCGTGCTCGCACGTACTACACGGCGTAGCAGGTAATCTTCGTTTGAGTAGAAGGTATCGTTTGGTTGCGCCCTGAAAAAAGGGCTTAACGGATTGTTCGACATCGGCCAGGTGCTGCCGGTATCGAGTCGTTTCGCAACCACCAGCAAACCGGTTTTTATCGCGCTACTCCCCATCGTATTGTTCTTGAACTCCGCGAGCAGATGTTGGCGAAGCCGTTTTGCGCTGAACTTCGCGCGTAGTAGTCCCAAACGAAACCAAGGACGGCGGAAGATGTCTGCTGCAAGCTTGTCATAGAGATCGATAACCTCTGAGACCTTTGATCCCCGCGCCAAGGCGGCTGCAATTATCGCTCCTGTGGAAGTGCCGGCAATGAGATCGAAGTAGTGGCAGAGTCTGAACTCATCCGAGTCCCCATGACGTTGTTTGAGGATCTCCTCGATACGCGCCAGGTATTGAAGGGTTAGAATGCCACGCACGCCACCGCCGTCCAAGGCTAAAATCCGGCGTGGCGTACCGTCCGGGACCCAGTGCTCGTCCCGTGAACGAATGCGGTATTTATCCCCGCGCTCCTGTACTTCGACATAGGTGTTGCGAAACACCTCGTCTTCAATGGTATAGGTCTCGCCGCTTGGATTCATTGCCAGCCAGGTGGTGTAGGAATCAGCAGAAGATGATTCGACCTCCAGGTGGCCGTCGGCGAGCCGGGTCTCTATCTGGAACGGTTCGCCCGGTTGATAGGCGCGTATTGTCTCGCTCTTGCGATAACGGTTCGCACGCAGTGATGGCGAAGGTTCATAAGTTTCTTTGAAGACCTTGGCGTCACAACCATAAACATCGAGACTCGCTTCTCCGCTCTCTGTGAGCGGTACAATCACCCATCCACTTTCGCGAATCTTCTGTTCGCCCCAGGATTTCGTGAATGAGAAAGCAGCCTCAGAACGGAATGCCAGTACCTCGGCCTTTTTGCGATAGCTACGTGCACGTTGGTTGTTGAATTCAACCTTCTTCATTTGGCATTTTACCCAAATGGCATCCAGTCACCCTGCTGATTATTCTTCCGTGTTTTTTCCAATGTATGGTCCCAAGTAAAATTGATTGTGCTCGACGGCAAATACATGAGAATGGAGATTGGCTATCCATTGCTTGCCTTCCTGGGTCAGCTGAAGGTATCTCAAGGCATCTTTTAGATAGGGTTGCGCCACATTCCAGAAGAACACCGGATAGTCCTCCGCCAGATCGGCGGCGCTGGTGTAGCCGAGTTTCTCTGCGGTCCCGGTCTCGACGAATTCGTGATACAAACCGGTCAAGCGGCGCATATGGTCTGGATCGCCAAGCTGGCCAATGAGATCGGCGGCACGAACCAGACCGGCCTCGGTATCTGTCTCTTGATGGTCGGCGGAGTCGGGAACGGGAAATCGGGTCAGCTCAATGGCGCGGGCCAGGCGCTCGGTATCGATATAGGGAACCTCGTTACCGCGGCTCTTGGCAAAGATGATGCCACGATCCACATGGTAGGGTGTGAGGAAGGCATCGGAGGCGCCGCGGGGAGGTGTGATACGGTTACCCTCCGCATCGATGACAAACTCGGTATCGCTATCGCCTGGGCAGACCCCGCGCACATAGCCGATATCATGCAGCAGACAGGCCCCCATAAAGTGCAGCCAATCATCCGGATTGACCCGCTGTATCATGTGGCGCCCGCGAAGGATGGCCTCGCCGACCAGTGTCACCTGCACGGTATGGTGGACATCGTGATAGAGGGCATCGCTATTGGCAATGAGCTCCAGAATGGTGCGTGCCGCATAGTTGAGCGCCTTGGGGTAGAGGGGTTCCAGGGGGCCGTAGATGCTTAGATAGGACTGCTCTATATGGTTTCCTAGGGCATCGATCACTAAGGTTGTGGGATTCATGGTACTTCCTTGTCCTTATTTTAATTTGGAATCAGCGGCCAATAAGGAGTATAGAGCATACCGAATCGGTCAAGAAACGGAAATATTTCACCCCGCTTAAGGATTTAACTACATGGAGTGAGTTATTTTTGGCCCACGCCGGGCTTTCCGGATTGATATTCGCTGCGTTCCACCTGGCATGGGTAAAGCAGCAGTCAACTTGCCAGGGAGAGGTTTGCCAGTTCCACGAAATCAGAGATCGAGAGCTGTTCCGCCCGGATGCCGGGATCTATACCCGCGGCCCTGATTGTGTCTGCCGAAGCTATCTTACTCAGGCTGTTGCGCAGAGTTTTGCGCCTTTGGGAGAAGGCCTGGCTGACCAGCCTGCTGAAGTGATCCCAATCATCGACTTGGTAGGGAGGGGGATTCAGCGGTATGAGGCGCACAAAGGCGGATTCCACCTTGGGTGGTGGATTGAAGGCGCCGGGCCCGATGCTGAAAAGCGATGTGACCTCCGCCCTGGCCTGCAGCATTACTGACAAGCGACCGTATGTCTTGCTTCCGGGGGCGGCTGCCATTCGCTCCACCACCTCCTTTTGCAGCATGAAATGCATGTCGGCAATCTGATCAGCCTGCTCCAGGAGGTGGAACAGCAGGGGGGTGGAGATGTTGTAGGGCAGATTGCCGACTACCCTGAGCGGGCGCCCGGTCTCCGCCAGCCGGGTGAAGTCAAACTTCAAGGCGTCTGTATTGTGAATCTGCAGTTCGCCCAGAGAGGCGCACTGTTGCGCCAGCGGGGCAACCAGATCCCGGTCCAGTTCGATGGCGTGCATACAGCCAAGCTGCGGCAGCAGTTGAGTGGTGATGGCCCCTTGGCCGGGCCCGATCTCAACCAGGTTATCATCCGCTTGTGGATCGATGGCCTGAACGATGCGTTGAATGATTCCTGGGTCGTGGAGAAAGTTCTGGCCGAATCTCTTCCTGGGGCGATGGTTCAAAGGATTAGCCTATAATGTTGTGATTTATCCAAGAGTCTGATGACAATTTTACACCAGCTGGAAGGCGTTGGCTGTATGCGCTATCAATCAGACAAATAGTATCAAATCCTTCGATGAAGAGTGCTAAACTTGGCTGACAAATAAACTATGGATTGAGGCAACATGCTCAAATTTAAGGAGCCACCGAAAGACTATAACGACGTCTTTCTCGAAGATACCGACAAGCCGCTACCCAAGGTTCTCAATCCCCATACCCGATATATGTTTCTGAGCACCATTGCCAAGGGAGGCAAGTCATTAATCAAATCCTGCAAGGATATGCATCTGAATCGGGTGGTTGCCTATAAAACACTACGTTCCGAGTTCGTCGACGATGAAATCGAGAATACCCGCCTGCTCCGGGAGGCGCGGGTTTCCGCCAAGCTTCAACACCCAAATACCGTACCCATCTATGAGATTGGCCGCGACAACCGGGGGCACTACTACTTCACCATGAAACTGGTTCACGGTTACACCTTGCGGGAAATCTTAAATTACCGTGAGCGTTATGACTTGACCCAACTCATAGAGGTTATTGTGCAGATTGCCCATGCGCTGGACTATGCCCATGCCCATGGCGTTGCGCATCGGGACATCAAGCCCGAGAACATTCTGGTCGGTCCATACAGCGAGGTGTTGCTGATGGATTGGGGGCTTGCCAAGGTCTGGAAGAGAGACGGCACTACGCCTGAAGAACCCCGGGAACGGGTGTCAGTAGCCGCTGCCGATAAATCAATCACCGGCTTTGGTAAGCTACAGGGCACCTTATGTTATATGTCGCCGGAGCAGATTCGTCGCGACCCGGAAATCAGTTTCAGTACCGATACCTATAGCCTTGGATCGGTACTCTATGAACTACTGACTGGGAAAACCCCCTTTGACAGCGACAAGACCTATGAAATTCTCGAAATGGTGGAAAACCAACAACCGGTGAATCCCTCGGATGTCAGTAAATACCCGGTGCCTAAGATTCTGGAGGATTTGTGTATGAAGTGTCTCGCAAAGGATCCTGCAGCACGTCCGGAGTCTATGACCGAGGTGATACGCACCTTGGAGCATGAGTGGGCGGACGAGCTGTTGTCGGCTAAGCGATAGAAGGCGTAAAAAAACCGGAGCGGTATAACCGCTCCGGTTGATGCTTAGCGTCTACTAATTTCGACTCAGGTCAGAGCCGACTTGGTCACCTTGACGATGACGGCGGCTACCTTATAGGGATCCGCGTTGGACGCCGGACGGCGATCTTCCAGGCGGCCCTTCCAGCCATCTTCAACCGTACCCACAGGAATACGAATCGATGCGCCGCGGTCAGAGACGCCATAGCTGAACTGGTCGATGGATTGGGTCTCATGCTTACCCGTCAAACGCTGGTCATTATGGGCGCCGTAGACAGAGATACAGGGACCGACATTCTTGCCGAACTCTTCACAGATCTTGGTGAAGATCTCTTCATTGCCCGCATCGCGCATGGCGCCGTTGGAGAAGTTGGCGTGCATACCCGAGCCATTCCAGTCGGTATCACCCAGTGGCTTGGGGTGCCAGTCGACGGCGAGATCAAATTTTTCAGCGGTACGCTCCAGCAGGTAGCGTGCCAGCCAGATCTGGTCTCCAGCGGCTTTTGCACTCTTGGCAAAGACCTGGAATTCCCACTGACCCGCGGCAACCTCGGCGTTTATACCCTCCACATTAAGGCCCGCTTCCAGGCAGAGATCGAGGTGCTCTTCGATCAGGTCGCGATTATAGGCGTTGCGAGCGCCAACCGAGCAGTAGTAGGGGCCCTGAGGTGGAGGATAGCCGCCGGCTGGAAAACCTGGGGGCAGGTTGGTAACCGGATCCCAGAGAAAATACTCCTGTTCAAATCCAAACCAGAAGTCTTCGTCATCATCTTCGATGGTGGCGCGTCCGTTGGAAGGATGCGGGGTACCATCAGCATTCAATACCTCGGTCATTACGAGATAGGAATTCTTGCGCGCCGGATCAGGAATAACCGCGACGGGTTTCAGCAGGCAATCGGATGCACTGCCTTCAGCCTGCTCAGTCGAGCTGCCGTCGAAGGACCACATCGGACAATCTTCCAGTTTGCCGCCGAAATCGGAGCGGACCATGGTTTTACTACGCAGGCTCTGGGTCGGCTTGTAGCCGTCGAGCCAAATATATTCCAGCTTACTTTTCATACTTAATATATCTCCAAACGAATGATCGGTTTTTACGCCTTGGCGTAATGCGATAGAAATCATTGACGGCAAGTCGCGAGGGATTTCCGGCAAACAAAACGGCCAAAAACAGGTCATTGTGGGCCAGACAGGTCTGTGGAAAGTGCGGCTTTCCCCTGTTTGGATCATTGACCCCAGTTATGCCGTTGATCACACCATGCGGTGTGTCAGCAGCATCATCCATGCCACTTTGTATATTAATAGAGAAAACAGATAGATAGCCCGGTAAGGGGATATTTGATCATGCCTCATATGCACCGATATGGTGCGCCCATGAATTTAGTCGCGCACTAAATTGGTGCGCTATTGCGTTCTGCTGTGTGATGGGCTGGTAAATCTGTTGAGGCGTTGTATCAGTATCTTTAACGCATTTTGGGTGTATTCATCAAGAGTTGCTATGGGTCTAAAGGCGGCTTGATGAGGCTATCTACCTTGACTGGCGGGTTGCAGACACAGGGGTGATGTAAAAAAGTGGTGTGCTCTTCGCAATTGCCTGTGCTTCTGCCGCCATGTGCATAGCTCTCTTGTAACTCGGATTGCTGCTACGGGCGCTACTGAAAGGGTCTGCCATCTGCCCGGGCGGTCTCTATCTTGTGACAATTTAAAACCAAAATTACGTTTATCGGTAGAGTGATAATTGTTGGATATATCGCTAAATAGGGAAATCAGAACTAGGGTTATGGTTGGTTACGCGATTGGGTGTTATGGCATTACTGGTATATAAATCGAATCCTAAAATATGGCATTATTCTCAGACTGGTTTTGAAGGATTGATAATTAAATCATGGGACGCCGTTACAGAATATTTATCAGCCACAGTGCTAACAAGACTGAGGAGCCAGTAACGGCAACTTTTCTAGAGCAACTCGTCGCTAAGCTCGACTCAAGCAATGAGATGGAAGTGCTTGTGGATCAACGCAATCTGCAGGCTGGTGATGAATGGTGTCAGCGGCTCTATTCGTGGATGGGATTATGCGATGCGGCTGTGATACTTCTCTCGCCACGAGCAATTACAAGGGAGAGTTCAGTCTGGGTTCCACGTGAGGTCAATCTGCTCTTATGGCGCAAGGCGCTTGATCCGGATTTCGTGATTATTCCAGTACTTGTGTCAGGGCTGGAACGTGCAGATATCGCAGAGAATCCCTTTGTCTCCGATACAAGTCTTAACGATATCCAGTTTGCTGATGGAATATCAGACAGTGAAAAAATAGACCTTATCCATCGAGAGTTGTTAGCAAGAGCGGAAGCGCCGGCACACAAAACCGTATTTGATCCTGTCCAAGTCTTCGTCGAAGATACTATTCGTCGATTTGCACCACAGGTTACAGTCGAAGAAACACTGACCAAGCACTATGCAGATGATTCATGGAAGCCCTATGTACAAATTCAGAGTCTGCTGGCTGTAAAGATGGTCAGGCACGCTATTGTGCCGGAAATTGATGCAGTCATCTCCGATGTGGCACGTGGCAGCCAGCCGGAGTATCACTTGGCGGCACGTCTTTACCAAGCGGTATTCCCAATGCGCTTACCGGCTGAAGCATCCTGTACCCTGCTCTCGCTTTGTCAGCAACAAGTCGGGTATGGAGCAGTTGTCGTAAACTGTCATGATACATGGATCGTGCGCATGATGCTGCGTACCGCAACGGGACAATTGGAAGATGACCTGTTGAGGGCGTGGCGTATATTAGAGATCCCGGATGGCTGGGGTGATGATGATGAATCTGAAATCACAACCTATCTTGCCTCAGAATTAGCGGAGGCCATTTTAGGCACAGGTGGTTGGGATCTCCTGAGTCAAGAGATAAAACCGCTTAGCTCATTAAATAGACATCTTCAAGAATTCAGTCGGGAGAGCGGGGCGCCGATTTTGGTGTGTGCAAGCTATAGTTTGCGTTGGGCCGAGCTTGCACCCAAGCTTGCTACTAAATTCCCTACCATTGTGTTCCTTTTGTGGTCCGGCGGAACAATACCGGACATTGTTGAAACCGACGCGAGCGGAATTGTCCCCCTAAATCCCGCATTGCCAGCTGGAAGTGATCGGGATTGGAATTTTAGTTTTCGCAGAAGAATGCAACTCTTGGGAGCCAGGCATGAAATTCAATAACATTTTTGATGATCCAAACCAGGCTCGTCGCTTGCCAACGGGTGGGGCAGGTGACTTTCGCACAGGTTTGTCCTATCTGTTCAGTGCGGAGATGGAGTTGGCAATTTCTGCGGCTGCCGCGACACAACGACCCTTGTTGGTAACCGGTCCGGCCGGTTGTGGTAAAACCTCGTTAGCGAGAAATGTTGCTGACCGGTTGGGTTGGCGATATCTGGAGAGGACGATCAACTCGCGAACTGAAATCAGTTCATTGCTATGGGAGGTAGATCACGTCAGGCGGCTTCAAGATGCCCAGGCTAAAATGCTTGAATCGAAGCTGCTCTCCTATGTTCGACCGTCTGTTCTTTGGCAGGCGTTGGATGCAAAATCAGCATTGGATCCCTTGTCTCTACTCAACGACGATTTGCAATATGACCAGGCCAACCAACTCGATCCGGCCGTGGTGCTGGTGGATGAGATTGATAAAGCGGATCCGGATCTTCCCAATAATCTGCTTGAAGTGCTTGGTGGGCTGCGTTTTGAAGTTGTGGACAGCGGACGTTATGTTGAGTGTAAAGACGGAATCCCGCTGATCATAATAACCAGTAATGATGAACGTGACCTTCCTCCTGCCTTTGTGCGTCGATGTATCTCTTTAACCCTCAAGCAACCTGATCTTGAACAGGTCGGTGAATTACATTTTGCAGGCGAGGAAGAGACGATTGCTGCGGCTTTGAAACTGGTTCAAAGTTTCGAGTCTGGATCCTCGGTTATCGACCAGGCTGCGGGGCCCAGCGCGGCGGAGTTTCTTGATTTTATTCAAGCCTGCAAGGAACTCCAGGTACGCCCGGAGACCGATCATTGGTTTGAGCTGGCGCAAGCCTGTATGCTCAAAGGGCGGGCTCAAGGCATATCAACCAGTTAAGCTGGCTGGGTTTGAAAAGACCGGGTTGAGATGTTATGGATTTTAGTGAGTTTGTAGCGCTAGTACGTGCCACCGCTTATCTTCATCCTGAAGGTGATGTTGATCCTCAATTGATAGAGGCTCTGGCCAGGCTGTTTTCATCCGGGAGAGCGAGTGAAGCGGTTGCCGCGCGGTATATCAAGCGTCCTCAAAGGGCTGCCCAGCAGGCAATGCCGACTAGCAAAGCCGACGTGGTTCGAGATGTCTCCGATAGCGATAAGTCTGCTCCTCCCATGCGACAACCCCAGGTTTCTTCAACCGGGTCGCCTAGGCCTAAGCGTCAGGATAGCGGGGATCAATTGGTTGCGATCGATTCAGTGTTAACACAGATATATGAGAAGGCGGATTTGGAGGTGGAGCATAGGGATGCCGCACCTCAGGGACAAACAGAGAGAGGTGTTGATGCCGAGGCTCGTACCGCATCACCGCCAGTGGATGATCTGTTCCCGGTCCATCGGGTAAGGGCCGTGATGCGTGAAATGTCAACCCTGCCGATGCCCAGTGGCAGACCTGATCTGCGGGCGGCGGTGAAACTTATCGCCAGCGGCAGACCCATCTACAGGATGCCCGAGTCACTCGCAACCGCGCTTCCGCACTCCATGCTCTGGTTGTTTGAATCGGGTCCCACCATGTTGCCATTCTCCAGGGATAAACAGCAATTGGCGCGTACTGTCGTTCGCTTGTTGGGTGAGGATCGGATAAGGATTGCGGATTTCATTGCTGACCCCTTGAAAGGAGTCCGGTCCCGAGGTCAGGTGAGGTGGCAGCCGTTACATTGGCCAAGCAGAGATTCAGCGATTGTTATCGTCAGCGACTTGGGTATAGGCAACAGCCAGTCTGTCGATGGTCTGTCACAGAGCGTTTGGATGAGTTTTCTAGAGGAAGCTGATAGGCGAGGAGTAAGTACTGTGCTGCTCAATCCCTATGCTGACAAGCGCTGGCCATCGCTATGTTCGCGTTTCGATACAGCCTTGACATGGGATACAACAACCGGAGTGCAGTCACTTCGCCACACAAGACGCTCGGGTAAGGGGCAACACTAGAAAGTCATGCAAGATCCCACCGAACTCTATTCGACACTCAAAGTTCAGTTTCCTGATGCGGCACGGCTTGCAGTTCTCAGTAGTCTCCCGGTGCGAGTATCTCCAGCGGTTTTGCGCAGTGCCAGATTGAGGCTGTTGAAGAATTGTGGTACCGGTACCGAATCAGATCTCTGGCTGAGTGATTTGGTCGAGGCCCGATCGGTGGCGGGTTTCTGTTACCGTGCCGAGGTTCGCGACTTTCTTCGTCAACAGCTCGCCGCTGAAAAGGGACTACTCGATCGTGTTTGGTACCAGGTCCATTTGCACCAGGCTGATTGGTTGTCACCAAAGGTACGCTTGGAAGAAGAGCTTACCTGGCGCTTGCTGCGTGACCGACATGACCCAGCCATCGATGTGAGTTGGACAACCGTCTTGGAAGAGATGCAGCAGAGCGATAATGCAAAGGGTGTGGCTCGTTGGGCCGTCAGGGCCATATCAAATCTACCCCCTTATGCGCTGGAAAGTGAGATTGCCACCAAGGTTTGGGTCGGTGCCCACCTCATACTGGGAGACGCCAGCATTCTCGGTGAAGAACCCCAGCACTTCATCGAGACAGGGGAGTTCGATTTTGCAACACGCCGGCTGTCTCGAAGACGAATTCAGGTGGGCCTCACGCCGCAGGGATTGATTGTGAGTCCGATCAGGCGGATTGAGAATGGGCATGAGATCGAGATACCCGGTACTCGCCCACTCTGGATTCAGCTTGAAGATCTAGAGGGTAAGGCACTGCGTGTATTGACCCTGAGTGGCAACGAGCATGTGGAGAGTGAACTACCTGCAACCGAGCTGGTACTGCGATTGCTTGATGGCTCGGCTTTCAGTCTTGCCGATGCAAACTATGCATCCTCACAGCAACATTTTGATAAGAGCAAGTCGCTAAGGGTGCAGATTGAGTATGATGTCGAACTCTATGGAGCAGAAAAGAAAGTTCAGCTTCCTTTTGTCATGGGCGTCTTGGCAGACCTTTCAGGTCAATCGGCTGAGGCTCTTCCCCCTGTATCAGAACGTAGATTCATCGAGATCGATAGATACAATTTCAATCAGCGCCTAAAGGCCTTTATGCCAAGGGTTGTGTGTCAGGTTCCCAACAGATTGGCTGGCGAAGGTGATATTAGTGTGGACCTGACCTTCGAAAGTATGGATGACTTCTCCCCGGCTGCTATTGTAAGGAGAGTGGGTATCCTGGATCAGCAGTTGTGGGAGCGCACCCAACTCATTGAGCTGATCACCTATATAGACGGAAATCCGGCAGCACTAGACCAAATCTACCAGGCGTTGAATAACCCTGTCTTGTTAGAGGATCTGGCAGAGCGAGAAAACTCAGGGGAGATTGAGTATGAAAAGCTTCTTCAGAAATCCAATCAAGGTGGTGTTGATATGGATCTGGCGGTAGTCACCCTCGCGAAACAAAAGCTCGCTTCGTCGGTAAAAGTCTCTAACGATGTTATTGTCACGATCCGCGAGATGATTGTGGAGATGGACCGGCAGTTTTCGAAACAGCTTGGTGAGATACTGCATCACAGTGATTTTCAGCAACTTGAAGGTACTTGGCGCGGTCTCTATCATCTGGTTAACAATACCGAAACCGATGAGACACTCAAGATAAAGGTATTGAATATCTATAAAAAGGAGCTGTACGAAGCACTTGCAAAATATCAAGGCGCTGAATGGGATGAGAGTCCGATCTTTAAAATAATTTATCAAGAGGAGTATGAGCAATTTGGCGGCGAACCCTATGGGTGCCTGGTTGGCGACTACTATTTTGACCATAACAGACGTGATGTGGAGCTACTCAGCGCGATGGCTAGGATTTGTGCTGCATCCCATACCCCCTTCATAGCGGCCGCCAGTCCCTCGGTCATGCAGATGGAGTCCTGGCAGGAACTGGGGAATCCTCGGGAACTGTCCGGAATATTCCACTCCCCTGAGTATGCTGCTTGGCACTCGTTGCGAGATTCTGACGATGCCAAATATATCGGTCTGACCGTGCCACGTTTCCTGTCACGCCTACCCTATGGTGCCAAGACCCAAGCGGTGGAAGAGTTCGATTTCGAGGAGGAGACGGGAAGCAATGAGCATAACCAATATACCTGGTCCAACTCGGCCTACCTGATGGCTGTGAATATCAACCGTGCCTTCAAAACCTACGGTTGGTGCGCAAGAATCCGGGGTATGGAGTCGGGCGGTGCGGTTGAGGGCCTCCCGGTGCATACATTCCCGACGGATGATGGTGGTGTCGATATGAGTTGTCCCACCGAGATCGCCATCAGTGACCGCCGTGAAGCGGAACTTGCGAGAAATGGTTTCATGCCATTGGAGCATAGAAAAAATAGCGACATTGCCGTGTTCATCGGTGCGCAATCACTGCAGCATCCGCCCGAGTTCGATGACCCGGATGCAACTGCAAACGCCAATCTGGCGGCCCGTCTTCCCTATGTCTTCGCTTATAGCCGATTCGCCCAGTATCTGAAATGTATCGTGCGCGATAAGATCGGGATGTTCAGGGAGACTGAGGATATGCGGCAGTGGTTAAACAAATGGATACATCAGTATGTGGATGGCGACCCCGAGAATTCATCCGAGGTATATAGAGCCTCGCATCCTTTGGTTGCCGCAGAAGTCGTAATGGACGAAGCAGAGATGCATGATGGTTACGTCAATGCAAAGTTATACATACAACCACACTATCAACTGGAAGGCCTGACGGTGTCGCTCCGGCTAGAGATCAAGCTGCCCACGCCAAATATCGCCTAGTCGGCAATCCTTTGAGAAAACACCCAATCTAGAATTTACGTCATACGCTCTTTAATTGGGGATGTTGCGTCGTTCTTCAGGTCTTCAACCTGATAGTGAAACTGAAACTTGCAGTCAGCAGCGCCATCAGCCGCGCAGCAGAGCTTTTGAATATGCAGTTTTCCTTCCGGTAATGCGGAATTGAGCAGACTCTTGAGGGCACCAAGGAGGAATTGGCAGGCGTGCTCCTGGGGTTTTTTTCGTCTTACATTGATTCTCGACGAAGTGACGGCTAACACACTCTTCTGCAGATGGATCTCCGCCATGGGCGAGACTGCCGGTTGAATCAGGAGGGAGAGGGCATCGTCCAGATTATAGATGGGGGATGCGAGTTTCTGCTGTTTGAACAGGTGAAGACCAAAGCTGTGGCCGAGCTCCCTGGCCCTGATGAGGCGATCATCCTTGGGTATGGTGCTGAGGATCTCGTGCAGCCGCCCGCCCAGGTTTGGGTAACGACTCAGCAGGGAGAAGACAAGCATACGGTCGCGTATCTCGGTATCCCCCTCTTCGGGAGTAATCTCCAACTGCTCCGGCGTTTTCGTGACTTCACCCTCTTCGGTAGCAGTAGTGCTCTGCTGTAACAGCTTGTCGATCGATAGAATCCCATGCACGCCTCTGAGCTGGTCGACGATCTGTTGTTTCGGTAATTCCGGACCGTCCAGTTCTAGCACCAGGTAACGGGTGTCGACGAAGGGTGTGTCTTTGAGCGTTCTCTGTGTGCAGACAAGGCCCAGTTGTTTTAGTCGCTTCACCACTCTCAGTTGGATGCCTGGCGCCGACGCTATTTGCAGTACGAGTTCACTAGCCACTGATGTGTCCTCTAATATGGATGTTTGCGGTGGACGGGTAGATAGTCATTAATAGCTCTAATGGACCCATAATGCAATTTTTGGGTATTGATTTAATCTGATTATCAAGGAAATTAATTCCCATCATGAAATCGAAATTGTGCTTGTCGTATACTCGAACCGCGATGGTTCCGCATCGAGTCTGTCTCTATTTAAGCCTTTAGCTTTTTGGATAATTGATGTTTTTACTATTGGACCTAACCAGTGTGCACCGCTTGTTTTTGTTTGTTGTTTTGTTGTTAGTTGCAACATCAATGGTTTTTGCAGCGGAAGTCGATAGTGTGACGACGCGGTCGGTGGAGCTGGAAAACAGTCGTGCGGCCATCAATCAAATATTCAACGATCGAATCAAGCATGGTATCGCGGAAGCGAATCGCAAACGCACAACCATTCAGCGAGTGGGCGACCTCGAGCTCTACAGTGAAGGGGAGTATTGTGATGAACAGGAGCTTTACAGAGAACTGAGAAAGGCAATCTTCGATTCGAACACAGCGACCTGGGGGCTCAAGGGGTATCAACTCGATAAACAGTTGCGCAGCCTGCTTGCCGGCAACAGCTACTCCCTGCAACTGAATGACTCGATCTATCGAGATATCGACTATATCGAGGGAATCTCCCTGAAGCTGAAGGAGCTGAGTGACCTGGTGTATGTGCAAGGGGTTCTTATCGGAGTCGATAAACTCGGTCACTTTTTTGCTGAAGGCTGGCACTATTATGAGATGACTGAGTTTGATGACAAGAGTCTTCACGATGCCCTTGCCTGGGGCCGAGAGAAAGAGTCAGGACTGTTCGGTTATAGCACCACCGGTATCTTCTCCTATGCTGACCTGGTGGCAAACTTTAATGGTATGCGCTTTTGGAATCGGGTGTTGATGAAGCAGGACGATCCCTTGTTGGGTGTATTTGGAAATCTTTTTGAGAGGCCCTATGTCAACTGTGAAATACAGCTTATCGATTCATTAAAGGCTGGTGAGTTGGTAAAGGCCTGGGAATTTAACCGGAAGTTCGATATCGGTGAGTTTGTCGACGGCGGCTGGGATGAGGGGAATAACTGCAACAGTTATGCAGACCCAGTTATCGAGGCAAAGGTGGATAAACGCATTCGTGATGTTAAACGAGACTTTGTTTGTCCCTATGAAAAGAATGCATGTCTGCGTGCGCGTGCCAAGTATGGAAAATATTCCAGAAACTTGCTCCACCCATTCTGTTTGGGCTCAGAATGAAATTGTGGAATCTATAACCGCACAGGCATGCCCGGTTCAAGGTTGAGTAAGCGCGAGGCGTTACCCCGGTTGACTGCGAATTCCACCAAGCCTATTGAGTTGCGGTACCAGAACGGCTGACCTGCTGGAACCTCGGAGAATGTGCGTGCATGGTGCAGGGCTGTACCATTGACGGTTAATATGTTGTCGTCACCGACAGTCCCAGCATCGATACCCGTCATCGCATTGCCATAGTTGTCCTGATAGATGATCCGATTTTTATCGATGGGTGAGTCATATCCAACCAGGTCGTTGGGCTTAATGGGTATTCCTGATATCTCTTTGCCGGTTGCCAGTCCGGCAGCTACGGGGGCAAATAGATCGCGCCCGTGGAAACTGTTGGAGAGATGCGGGGGCCGCCAATCGATGACTTCTATTTCACAGTGACCTGAATGGTGAACCTCAGGGACGAACAGGCCGTTGTCGGGACCGACAAAGCAATGCTTATCACTGCTAATCATTATCGGTCGCCGGTCTCCCCCCACACCCGGATCCACCACCGCCAGCACCAGCGTTTGGGCTGGCAGATTGTTACACAGGCAACTGAGTAGAATACCTGCCGACTGCGGATCGAACATGGGCGCATCCGCCATCAATTTAACCCGAGGTACCCTTGGCGCTTGTGTGGCTATGACGGCATGCATCTGACCCTGGTAGGGGCCGCTTGAGCCAAAGTCGGTATAGCTGGCGATCAGAGGGATTGGGGCTTTGTCGAGTTGCATCCAGCTAGAATACACCCAACATCTGTTCCTGGAACAGTGCACTGGGAAAAACCCACACCGCGCAGGGAGTATTTTGAATTATGGAAAATAGGCCGTTTTAGGTCTGATTGGGTACGGCTATCCCTTAGACCATAACGTCGATGTTGGTACCTACCGCGCCGCCGTCATTCGCTTTAGGCGCGCTCTCCTCAATGGTGGCGACGAGCTGTTGTGCGATCTGTTTTTCGACCTCCATCTCTTTCTTTTGTGCAGCGATACTGATCTCGGTTCTGGTTGCCATATTGGCGAGCATGCTGGCAGAGGGTGAGCTGGCGCCGGAAACGTCCATTAGGATACTCCTGGTCGATTGGTATTCTTTAACTATAGCGGCGGGCAGCCGATTTTATATAGTGCATTTAAGGAAGTGGCTTCACAAGCTTTGCTGAATTCCACGACTAGGGCCTGCAGCTGCTCTAAGAGTTCTCCCGATCGAGCCGGTCCCCGTGAATCTGCTCGTAGACATCGAAAATCGCAATCGCCATGGCCGCGATCACCGGGCCGAACAGCATGCCGATGATGCCGAACTGGATCAGTCCGGCCAGGGTGGAGAGTACGGTGAGCAGGGTATGATCGAGGGCGCCGAGGTTACCACCATCGGGCAGGCCCTTGGAGATCTTTTGAATCATCACCGGACGCAGGATATTGTCGATGACAAACCCCATCACCACCGCCCCCCAGACAGCAACCAGGACTGCCTGCCAGACCTCGCCCTGAAGATAGAGGTAGATGGCCACAGGTATCCAGATCAATGCCGATCCCACCACCGGGATAAAGGAGGTGACAGCGATGCCGATGCCGAGAAACAGCGCCGGCAGCCCCATGAAGCTCATCAGAATACCGAAACTCAAGCCTTGCAATATGGCCACCACAACCACGCTGATGGTCAATACTGTTGCCAGACTGCTGAAGCGCACCATTAACATCTCGTCATAGCGGTTCGGTAGCGGCGAAAGCACCTTCAGGTAGCGAGCCACATCATCGCCGTCGCGATAGAAGAAAAAGAGTGCAAAGACCGAGAGAAAGACAAAGGTAAGGAATCCCGCGGTATTGCTGAGGACGCTTCGTAGCAGAAAAACTACCGTGTTTTTTGCCACCGAGATCAATTTGTTGAGATTGGCGTCCAGCTGTGCCAGGAGGGCACTCTGATCGCCGATATCGAAGGGCAGTATCTTGGTTGTATCGCTATAGATCTTTTTCAGACTCTCTGAATCCTGGGCATCGACCCAGCCCTGCACCGATCCGTAGAGTTCGCTGGCGCGCAGTGAAATCTCGATCAGCAGATAGGTGATAGGGGCTATCACGGTAAAGAATATCAAGACACTCATCAGGCTGGCGGCGGTGGTATCGCTCAGCTTCCAACGGTGCTGAAGTTTGAGAAACAGTTGGTATGTAGCCGTAGCAACAATGAGGGAAAAGAAGAGTGCCGGCAGGAATGGCAGAAACAACCAGATAAGCCCGGCGATGGCGAGAACTATCAGGCTGACCAGAAAGCCTTCCTGGAACGGGGGTGAATTGGCGTTATCGTTCATTTCTGCAGCGCACAACCGGTTAAAGATGAGTTATAGCAGGATAGATTATAAGGGTATTCTCAGGATTTGCCTCTACTTCAGCGCTATATATACATGATTTTGTTGTAGGAAACTGGTCTATGCATGGTGTTACTGCTAGTCTCTGCTTGAGGTTAAGCATACATAAGACTAAAGCATGGGATTCGAGTGGTACCTAGCCAGTCGATAATTGCGAGCAATAACTAACGAGGAGGGTTACATGACTCAGTCAGAAAAAAGTCAGGGGCAAGCTATACCTGACAGTGCGACAGATATACAACGTCGTCAGTTTCTCAAAACCTCGGCAGCCGCCGGTGCACTAACCATTACCGGTGCACCTTTCATTGGCAATGCGGTCGCTGCTGAAACCACCACTTGGAAGATTCAGACCTCCTGGCCGGGTGGTATAGGTCTCGAGGTGTTCAAGGATTGGTGTAATGGCATCGTGGAAAAGACCGGCGGTGAACTGGCCTTTAAACCCTTCGGTGCGAAGGATGTGGTAGGCGAGTTCCAACTCTTCGACGCGGTGAAGAATGGGGTGCTTGATGCCATGAATCCCTTCACCCTCTACTGGGCGGGGCGAATGCCGGTGGCGGTATTTCTCTCCTCCTATCCTCTCGGTCTGCGCAATCCCCATGAGTGGGATACCTTCTATTATGGTCTTGGCGGGCTGGAACTGGCGCGGGAGGCCTTCGGTAAGATGGGTCTCCACTTTGTAGGGCCGATTCACCACGGACCCAATATCATCCACTCCAAGGTGCCGATCCGTTCCATCGACGATTTTCGTGGGCGTAAGATGCGTCTGCCGGGTGGTATGGTGGCTGAGGTTTTCCAGGCAGCCGGGGCAAAGACCACACTGCTGCCCGGCTCTGAGATCTTCCCCGCGCTGGAAAAGGGGACCATCGATGTCGCCGACTATGTCGGGCCGGCAATCAATCACGCCCTCGGCTTCCATCAGGTGACCAAGTACATCTCCATGGGACCACCCGGGTTCATGTCGCTCTACCAGCCGGTGGATCTGATGGATCTCACGGTGTCTCAAAAGTCCTGGGACAAGCTGTCTCCGATGATGAAGCAGTTCGTGGAGATGGAGGTGCACACCTATTCGGATCTGCATCATGCCGCGATCCAGGCCGCCGACCAGAAGGCGTGGAAGAAGTTCGAGGAGGCGGGCACCGAAGTCACCCGTCTCTCCGAAGAGGACGTCGAGGCCTTCACTCTGCTCTCGGTACCCCTCTGGTACAAGTGGGCGAACAAGGATGCATTCGCCGCCAAGGCGTTTAAGATCCAGCTGGATTATATGATGTCCGGCTCACTTGGCTATGTTGACAAGGATATGATCAAGGGCCAGAGCCTCAAAGCTTGATAGCATGACGACCAGACAGGGCCTGTCATGGGGCAGGCCCTGTTCTGAGCGAAAATCAATCGAAGAATAACAGCTGCACCCTGGTTGGGGTGCCGGCGGGAGATCCAATCCCATGCCCGAGATCAGTTTTGTCCTGCCCCACTGGCTCTACTGGAGTGGCCTGATCTTCTTTCCCCTGTTCGCCATGCTGCTGTTTCGCCGCGGCAAAACCAAACAACCGACGCAGCCCCTATCCCTCAGCTTGGGTTATTTTCTACTCGTGGTCGGCGGTTTCATCGGTGTCCATCGGCTCTATCTGAAGAGCGCGTGGGCGCTTGCCTTCATCGCCCTCTTTACCTCGCTGTTGGTGATCAATGTGGAGGTGAGAGGCTCGCGGGATAATCTTTCGGCGGCACAAAACGAGATCAAGATGGCAGAGTTCAAGATGCAGCGAGCCGAGAAAGCGGTGGAGAGGGGGCGTCGCAATGCGCAACAGAAACTGACAAAGGCAAAGGAGAAAAAAGCCGCAGCCAAAGCCTCACTCAACAAGGCAGAAGAGGAGAGTGGGGAGTGGAACTCAATTGCCAAGCTGCTGGGTGGCGGCATGCTCCTGCTGCTGCTCATCGATACCCTGTTGATGCCAAAATTGATCAGGGAGCGCAACCGTAGCGAGCAACTTCAAGAAGACGAGGGTTTTCACTGTCCCGTTGTGGAGGCGGAACATGAAGATCGCTCAGAACCCTTTCTCATAAACCGGGTAATCTCCCGGATCAATGGCCTGGCCGGTGAGTTTGTCGCCTACTGGTCGGTGATTGCGGTGTTTGTCTACTACTACGAAGTCATTGCCCGCTATGTCTTCAACTCTCCCACCAATTGGGCCCATGAAAGCATGTTCCTTATGTTTGGTATGCAGTATCTCCTTGCCGGTGGTTTTGTTCTCCGTGAAGGAGCCCATGTGCGGGTGGATGTGGTCTACAATCTGCTATCGAATCGTGCCAAGGCTGTGGTCGATGTCTTTACATCGATCTTCTTTTTTATCTTCATGCTGACTCTCCTGATTACCGGCTGGACCTTCTTCTACGACTCCTATGAGGTCAACGAGGTCTCTATATCGGAGTGGGGAATTCACTATTGGCCCGTCAAACTGGCCCTCTCCCTGGGGGCGTTATTATTGTTGATCCAGGGCGTTGCCCAGTTGATCAAGGATATCTCGGTTGCGATCAATCCGGAGGTCGCGACCCTGGATGCGGCAGTGAGACCGGAGGGGTAGCGAGATGGGATTGGAAATCGATATTGTATGGTTGACCGTCCTCATGTTCGGTTCCCTGCTGGTGCTGCTGATGGCCGGATTGCCGCTGGCTTTTGTTACCGGGGGATTGGCCTGTGTGTTTCTGTTCCTCTTCGGCGATGCCGCGATGCTGAACATTCTGCCGTCTCGCATATTTCCCCTGATGACCAACTATCAGCTGTCGGCGATACCGCTGTTCATCTTCATGGCCTCGGTGCTGGAGCGGGCGGGGATCATCGAGGAGCTCTACGATATGGTCTACAAGATCCTCGGCGGATTGCGCGGCGGCTTGGCCATATCGACGATTATCGCCTCCACATTGTTGGCCGCCATGTGCGGGGTCATCGGTGCCACCGAGGTGACCATGGGCATGATCGCGCTTCCGGCCATGATTCGTCGCCACTACCATCCGACCATCGCCTGTGGCTCCATTCTGGCCGGCGGAACCCTGGGTATACTGATACCGCCATCGATCCTGGCAATCCTGTTTGCGGTGATTGCCCAGCAGTCGGTGGGGGAACTCTTCATCGGCGCGGTGATACCCGGCCTGATTCTCTCCAGTCTCTATATTCTCTACGTGGCCATCATGACCACTGTGAAACCCTCCTGGGGACCGCCTTTGCCGAAAGAGGAGCGGGTGACGACCCGGGAGAAGGTGCGCCTGCTGGGGAATATGTTCGCACCACTGGTCCTGGTGGCACTGGTGCTCGGTATTATCTTCGCCGGTATCGCAACCCCGGTTGAGGCCGCGGGTGTGGGCACCTTCGGCGCCCTGGTGGTGGCCGCCATGCATCGGCGTCTTAACATCGAGAACATTCGCTCCGCCGCCATGACCACCCTGCGGGTCACCGGCATGGTGCTCTGGATCATCTTCGGTGCCACCCTGTTTGTCGGTTTCTACGTGGTCAATGGCGGTCAGGAGTTCGTCAACGAATCCATCGCCGGCACCGGCCTGGGCCCCTATGGTGTGCTGATTTTAATGATGGTGATCCTGGTTATCCTCGGCATGTTTCTCGACTGGGTCGGCATCCTGCTGCTGGCGGTACCTATTTTCATCCCGTTGATGAAGACCATGAGTTTCGATGGCGTCTTCGGTCTTCCGGGAGTCAGCCCGGCAGAGCTGCCCCTCTGGTTCGGTGTGGTCTACATGGTCAACATGCAGATGTCCTTTATCAGTCCACCCTTCGGCTATGCATTGTTCTATCTCAAGAGCGTTGCCCCCCCCGGGGTGACCATGGGGCAGATCTATCGTTCATCACTCCCGTTTCTCTTCCTGCAAGCGGTTGGACTGGCGATCTGCATTATCTTTCCTGAAGTGGTGTTGTGGCTGCCAAGGCAAGTTTACGGTTAGCCAGGCCGATGGTCGAAGCGTTGTAGACCGCTGCTGCTAATGATGGCAAGTGTGCACGAAAGCTACCTAGTGAACGGTATTTGTGATAAAAAGCAGTCGTTCATAAAAGGAAGGACAGGGAATGAAGGCACAAATATTGTTTGGGTTGCTGACAGGTGCGTCATGACGGACGCTCTCTTTATACTCAAGGATTTCGATGAATCGACCTACCTGAAACTCAATCCGGATGTCTCCGCGGCCGTGGACAATCGATCATTTGCCTCCGGTTTGGAACATTGTCTGACATATGGGATTTATGAGGATCGTCCCGGGTTGCCACAGGCTATCAAGGAGCACATGAATAGCCGCGGCCACGAATTCGAACCGCCGCCAGGCAATCTGCGTGCCAGGGTTCATGGTGATGAAAGCCTGCAAGATTTTACTAATGTGGGCAAACTTTTGTCTTACAACCTCTTCTCTTCATTTCTTTCTTTAACCGAAATAGAGAGTGGCAATCGGGTAATTGATTTTGGTTGCGGATGTGGTCGCGTGATCAACTATCTCTCGATGTTGTTCAGTAACAATCACTTTCACGGCTGTGATATCGACCCTGAGGCGATAGCCTGGTGCCAGGCTAATCTATCGCATGTCGGTGAGTTTAAGATAAATGATGCCCTACCTCCGCTTCCATTCGATAACGACTATTTTGATTTTGTCTACTCGATATCAGTGTTTACCCACCTTCCGGAAGAGATGCAAACAGTGTGGCTGGAAGAGTTAAAGCGGGTGACCAGGAAAGGTGGTTATCTGCTTATCACTACCCATGGTGAGGTTCTGGCCCCAGAGCAGATTAGACCCGCTCTGCGTGATCATGGTTTCTATTACTCAGTGAGTACAGGAACCGATGGCCTGCCCGATTTTTATCAAACCAGTTTTCACACAGAGGAATATATCAGGCGCCATTGGGCTGACTATTTCGAAATAGTCAGAATCATAAAAAAAGGGATATTAAATCATCAAGATCTCGTGATCTGCAGGAATTCTCCATAGATTATGGTTGTTGTACTCATTGCCGACGGCATATTGTCTGCCCAATAGTGTCTGTTGTTTATAACCGAGTAAACCGTTAAGTATATCCTCCCGAATCTGGCCGTCATATTTAGAATCGACTTAAATCTTGGGCAATCAAGGTGAAGGGTTGTCGGGAATCTATTTCTGTCGCCGTTACCAATCTAAAGTTTTTCAGCCTGTAACCGTTATCACTACAACTAATAGGGGTTTTTTGTTTTATTTACAGTCAATTGTCTTCATGGGTATGCAGTTTTGCCTAGAGTTTTGTTGATTGAGCTTTCTGCCACGGTAAGGCATATCGAAAGGAATCACCTAATCAAGGCAGGTTATGAAGTAGAGACCGATCTCGACTTCAGGTCCGCACATGCGCGTTTTAAACCTGGCTCAGAGCAGGCTGATGCGTTCGATGCGGTAGTATTGGGTTGGCCTGATCGGTCTATCTCCGGTGCTGAGGAGCTGTTAACAATATTGGGGCGAGAGGCCTATGCAAGTCTACCGGTGCTGACATTTTCCCATGAATCTGAAGCAACCATGGCCGACTGGGTGGAGCACAGAGCCAATACAGCCTCTCTTCTCTGGACAGACTATAGAAACTCAACAGAGCTCATTGCACGACTTCTTGTCGATGTCAAAGAGAGATCTCCCAGGCAGACGAACTCCAATCCGATCGTGCAACCGATACGTGTGTTGTTTGTCGATGATTCACGCACTGTGCGGATAAAATATCAACGGCTGCTGATGGCGAACGGTTACTACACCGAGACCGCCGCTACCGTTGCAGAGGGTTTCGAAAAGGCGACTGCTTCTCAATTCGACATCGCCATTATCGATTACTTCATGCCGGATGCTACCGGGGACGTTCTCTGTCAACGCCTGCGTGACCATGAAGCAACCACGACTATCACCACCGCGATCATAACCGGCAGTTATCTGGATAAGGCGATCAAGCAATCCCTGGAAGCGGGTGCGGTGGAGTGCATGTTCAAAAACGAGAGTGATGACCTGTTCCTGACCAGAATAGACGCTATGAGCAGGCATATCCGCGCCCATAATTCGATTGAAAAAGAGCGTGAACGTCTCGGTGGGATCCTGCGGTCGGTTGGTGAAGGGGTCTATGGCGTGGATTCTGATGGTCATATATCCTTCGTCAACCCGGCATGCAGACGAATTCTGGGCTATGAACCGGAAGAGAGGCTGATCGGTAAGTCCGCTTTGACACTTTTTCACTATGCCGATACAGATGGTAATCCCATTGACGCGGATAACAGTTTACTCCAGCAGACCTATGCGGCGGGTGAATCCATCGAGGCACAGGAGACGGTCTTCTGGCATAAGTCCGGCACGCCAATATCCGTGGAGTGCACAGTCTATCCCCTTACCATTGAGGATAAGCGGGAGGGTTCCGTGGTTGCCTTTCGCGATATATCAGAACGAAAATTGCTTGAAGAGGAGTTGCGTTGGCAAGCCAGTCACGATGTCTTGACCAAGCTATACAACAGGCGATATTTCGAGGAGCAATTGACCCAAGAGGCTGAGCGTATAAAACGAAGCAGTGAGACCAGCGCTCTGCTCTATGTCGATCTTGATCGGTTTAAATATATTAACGATACCGCCGGTCACGCTGCTGGTGACCGATTGTTGGTGGAAGTTGCACAGCAACTAGCCCACCGCCTGAGGAAATCCGATCTGCTTGCGCGCTTGGGAGGTGATGAGTTCGCTTTGATCCTTCGCAACATATGCAGCAATAGTGTCCACCAAGTGGCAGATGACTATCGTAAGATGCTTGACCAGTACCTGTTTATGCACAATGGTAAGCAGTACCGGGTAAACGGTACCATTGGCATCGCCATGATAGACCAGGACTCTGAATCTGCAGGTGAGGTACTTGCCAATGCGGATATAGCCTGCCATATCGCCAAAGGCGAAGGACGAAACAGAACCCATCTGTTTATTGCAGAGAGTGATAGCAAAAAGGCGATGGATCTTGATCTGGGTTGGTCGTCGCGCTTGCACAACGCCCTGGAACAGGACCATCTGTTACTCCATTATCAGCCTATTGTCCCGGTAGCACATATTCCATCTGCATTGATGTCGGTGAAGGAGGGGCCGGTATACCATCGGCTTCTTTCGGTTGTCCCCGAGGAACTGCAGATCAACGAGCTGTTGCTGCGTCTCGATGATCCGGTATGGGGTATGGTATTTCCCGGGGCATTTCTCCCCACCGCTGAACGCTTCAATATGATGGAGAAGATTGACTACTGGGTAATCAGTGCCGCGCTAAAGAAACTGGCATTGTTACAGCACGCCGGCTTTAAAGGGATAATCACCATCAACCTGTCGGGACAGTCTATTGCCAATAAGGGATTGATCGAAGATATCGAAGGGCTGATCGTCAACCTTGATATAGATCCCAGTAAGGTGATTTTTGAGATAACCGAGACCTCGGCGGTATCCAACCTGGTCTCTGCCAATGAACTGATCTCCAGACTGAGTGCACTGGGCTGTCGTTTTGCGCTCGATGACTTCGGCAGTGGCTTCTCCTCTTTTTCCCATTTAAAGAACCTGCCGGTGGATTTTATAAAGATTGACGGTCTGTTTGTAAGAGGTGTGGCGGCGGACCAAAGCGATCGGGCAATTGTCCATTCAATCAATGATATCGCCCACTCGTTGGGGAAAAAGACCATAGCCGAATATGTTGAAAACGCCGAGATCCTTCAATTTCTCCATGAGTCGGGTGTGGACTATGTGCAGGGATACTATCTATCGCCACCCATGGACCTCTCTACCATCAACCATCAACACAAGGCAAAAACCTCAAGCCGCCACTACAACTGAATAAAACTGTGATCCAGTACGGTAGCTATGGCAACCTTGTCACATCCTCCTCCCTCGATTTTGGGCACTATTGTTTTCTAGGGCCCGTTAACAGGCCCAAGAGCATTAAACGCCACCATCTCCGAAGTGTGAGATGATCTATAGTTGCCACTCGTGAGCGGTGAGTCCCGGAATATCACTTGCGAGGTAAATAAAGGGGGAGAGCGCTATGCCTGTCACTGTTGAGCAGTTTGCACGCATCCTGATGGCTTTCGCCTTGGGATGGATGGCCGGATGCGGAGGCGGGGGAGGTGATGGGGATGAGAATCCAACCACGGCGCTACAGCTTGATGTGGGAGCTGCGCAAACCCTCTCCCTGCCAGATACTTTAACCCCCGAACCGACCGTGCTTGTCGATGGATTGGCACCATCGAATCAGGCGAGCTATGCCTGGAGTCAGCTCCAAGGTCCGGATTCGGTGAGTTTTTCGGACTCCTCTGCGGCATCGCCTGAGATTGTCTTTCCTCGCAATGGCAGCTACCAGCTGATGCTTGAGGTGAGTGATCAAGGTCTGGTCGACAGCGATCTGTTGCAGGTGACTGTCAATACCAGGGCCACGGGGCCGTCGGGGCTCAGTGCATTACCTACCAACATCGACCAATGTGTCGCCCCTGCGGATGCCGGAATTTCATCCACACTCCAACTCTCTTTACCCTATCCCTCTCTGCCGTCGCTGAGTCCCCTGGTGGGGCTGTTTCAGGTGCCGGGTGACAACAGCGAATGGTATGCAGTGCGGCAGACAGGTCAGGTGGTTCGCTTCGATAACGACCCGGGAGTGAGTGCCACCCAAGTGTTTATCGATATCAGCGATCGGGTCGATTACGGTGGCGAGAAGGGATTGCTGGGGATGGCCTTCCATCCGGACTATGCCAGCAACGGTTTTGTCTACCTCTCCTATACCGCCTCTCCCGGCAGTGGTTTGGAGTCACGCATCTCGCGTTACAGTCTCGACCTAGATACCCAGGCCCTCGATCCCGATTCGGAGCAGATCCTGCTGACGGTATCCCAGCCCTTCAGCAACCACAATGGAGGGCATATCGCTTTCGGTCCCGATGGCCTGCTCTATATTGGCCTGGGTGATGGTGGATCGGGAGGCGATCCCCAGGGCCATGGGCAAAACACCGCAACTCTGCTGGGTTCAATGCTGCGCATCGATGTCGGCGCGGGTTTGGGCAGTTATACCATTCCCGCCGACAATCCCTTTGTTTCCGCTGGTGGTGCGGCAGAGATCTATGCCTATGGGCTGCGCAATCCCTGGCGTTGGAGCTTCGACCGGCAGACGGGGGAACTCTGGCTGGGGGATGTGGGGCAGAACGCCTATGAGGAGATAGATATCATTTACTCGGGAGGCAATTATGGTTGGAACCTGATGGAGGGCAGCCACTGCTATCCCAGCTCCGCCAATTGCGACGCAACGGGATTGACACTGCCGGTGGCGGAGTATGACCACAGCCAGGGCATTTCGGTGACCGGCGGTTATGTCTATCGTGGCAGTGCCATGCCCCAGATGCAGGG
>JBEVVR010000035.1:0-263496 GCA_040507035.1 Candidatus Thiodiazotropha sp. | reverse complement strand
GACGCCGGGAAATGGCCATCCTGCGCTCAGTCGGCGCCCGCCCGGGTCATGTGTTCGCGCTGATCATGGGTGAGGCCGGGTTTCTGACCCTACTCGGGGTGTTGCTGGGGCTGGCCCTGCTTTACGTTTTGCTACTGCTCGGTCAACCGGTTGTCGAGAGCCGGTTTGGTATCTTCATCGAGATCGGCGGCCTGTCTCAGTATGAGTGGATCCTGCTCGGTGCCGTGGTAGGGGCAGGTTTTTTGGTAGGCACTATTCCGAGTTACCAGGCCTATCGGTTATCCCTTGCCGATGGGCTGTCGATGCGCATATAGGGGCGAGCCCAAAATGTCCCCTTTCCCTTTTCTTCTTCTCTTTCCCTTTTACAGTCGTTATGCCTTAGAAAAGCGAGAGGAAACATTCATGCGTTTATGGAGTACCCGGACTATTTCGACATTTTTTCCCGTACCTGATTTGTAAAAGATCAGATGGCTACCTACTGGAAAAACTCTATAGCCCAGGCGAATATGATCACAGGCTTTGCCAAGTTTGGCGTTTTCTGCCAAACGATGGAAAGCTTGGTCAAATTCGGTCAGGTAATTATTTCGCTGTTCGTAGCCCCAGGTCTGCTCCGTGTATCTGGCAATTCCCTTCAAATCCTCGCGGGCAGCAGCCTTAATCCTGAAATGAGGCATTAATGGGTTTCACTATCCAACTCTTCAATCAAGCCATTGAGCGAGTATTCAACGAACTCGCTGGTTTCGCCCTCGTCAAGCAACTTTCGAAGCGTGGAAAGTTTGGTTTCTTCCTCTTCCAGCAAACGCAGCCCAGCCCGAAGAACTTCACTGGTCGAGGCGTATCTGCCGTTCTCAAGTTGCTCTGTAACGAAGGAGTCAAAATGCTCGCCAAGGGTAATACTGGTATTTTTGCTCATCGGGGAAAACCTCTATGGGTACCAATTATTGGTATTTTAGTCGGGCATAACAAGGCTTTCAAGTACACTCCGGGCCTTCGGCCCTGCGCGGAACTCGGCTTCGCCTCGGTCCCTTACCATAAACGTTAATGACCGCTTACAGGGAGTAGAGAGATTTATCTTGATGTCAGCTTCGGTCACGTTGCGGTCCTATTGATAGAACGTGGGTTGATACCTTGAGTCGATTCTTCTAAATCTGCTGCTCCAGTGCACTAGAAAAATTATCTAGCATCTGCAATACGCTGCCGTAAGGACCATTAATTCTTCTTATCGAAATGTAATGTTCCTGAATAACAGTTAGTTATAATCTCGTAAGGTAAGAATTCACCAGAGAAACGAGCGGGTTAACTCACCCAAATCTTTCCTATTCGTGATAGAGTTAATTGTCTGGGAACACGAGCAGATGCCGTATAGGCGTATCTACTCAACCGTCACCGACTTCGCCAGATTCCTCGGCTGATCCACATCGGTCCCCTTCAATATCGCCACATGATAGGACAACAGCTGCAGGGGTATGGTGTAGACGATCGGCGACGTCGAGGGATAGATGTCGGACAGGGTCAGATTCTGAAAGCGGTCGAGGTCGATCTTTACCTTTTGATCGCTGAACAGGAACAGCTCGCCGCCACGGGCGCGAACCTCCTGCAGGTTTGAGATCACCTTCTCCAGCAGCGGATCGTCGGGAAGGGCGCAGATCACCGGCATCTCCGCATCCACCAGGGCCAGGGGGCCGTGCTTGAGTTCGCCGGCGGGGTAGGCCTCGGCGTGGATGTAGGAGATCTCCTTCAGCTTGAGGGCTCCCTCCATGGCGATCGGATAGAAACAGCCACGACCAAGAAACAGGGCGTGGTTCTTCTCCGCAAAGGCGTTCGCCATCTCCTGGATGGCGTCGTTGAGCTCCAGGATCACTTCAACCTGGCGCGGTAGCGCATGCAGCTCCTCCACCAGCTGCCGCTCACTTTCGCTGTCCATGCCGCGGCGCTTTGCCAGGGCGATGACCAGTAATCTGAGGGCCACCAGCTGGGTGGTGAAGGCCTTGGTGGATGCGACGCCTATCTCCGGGCCTGCCCGGGTCATCAGGGCCACATTGGATTCGCGTACCAGCGAGCTTTCGGGGACGTTGCAGATGGTCAGGCTGCCCAGGTAGCCCTGGGATTCAGCGCCGCGCAGGGCGGCCAGGGTATCGGCTGTCTCCCCCGACTGGGAGATGGTGACGAAGAGGGTGTTCTCGGGCACCACCACCTTGCGATAGCGAAACTCGCTCGCCACCTCGACACTGCAGTGGATGCCGATCTCCTCCAACCAATAGCGAGCGACCAATCCCGCATGGTAGCTGGTGCCGCAGGCGATAATATGGACGTTTTTGGTTTTGTCCAGCAGCTGCTTGGCCTCGAAGCCAAAGGCCTCTTCCAGCAGTTTGCCCTTGTGGATTCGCCCTTCAAGGGTCTCCGCGATCACCGCCGGTTGTTCGAAGATCTCCTTCAACATGTAGTGCCGGTAGGGACCTTTCTCCGCACTTGAAGCCGAGACCTTGGAGGTGCGTACCTCGCGCTCCACCGGTTGATCCTGTTGGTCGTATACCTTTACCCCGTCTCTGGAGACGTGGGCCAGGTCACCCTCTTCCAGGAAGATGAAGCGCTGGGTCACAGGCAGCAGGGCAAAGACATCGGAGGCGATAAAGTTCTCCCCCTCGCCGAGGCCGACCACCAGCGGGCTGCCGGCCCTGATCACCACCATCTGATCGGGATCGTCAGGGCTCACCACGGCAAGGGCATAGGCGCCGACCAGTTTACTGCTCGCCTTGCGAATCGCCTGTATGAAATCGGCTTCCGACTCCATAACATCCGCCAGGAGATGGGCAATGACCTCGGTGTCGGTCTCCGAGGTGAAATTAAAACCCTTGTTACTCAGATCCTGCCGCAGCTCGGCATAGTTTTCGATAATACCGTTGTGTACGATCGCCACCCGTTCACCGCTCATATGGGGGTGGGCGTTCCTCTCCGCTGGCATCCCATGGGTGGCCCAACGGGTATGGGCGATGCCAAGATTGCTCGCGAGTTCCGCATTATCGATCAGGTCCTTGAGGGCGGCGACCTTACCCACGGAGCGAATTCGTTGCAGGTGTTGCCGCTGATCCAATACCGCAACACCGGCGGAGTCGTAGCCTCGATACTCAAGCCGCTTGAGTCCCTCCATCAGAATCGGAACTACATCTCTTTGAGCGATTCCACCGACGATGCCACACATGATTTAAGCTCCCCCTGGTTAGGTCCTGTTAGCAGGCCCTAGGACTTTGGTTTTTTGACCGGCCGTTCCCAACCGTCGACACTGACCTGTTTTACCCGGCTGAGGGTCAGCTTCTCAGCGGGCGCATCTTTACTGATCGTGGAACCGGCACCGATGGTCGCGCCCTCGCCGACAACCACAGGTGCAATCAATTGGGTATCCGAACCGATAAAGGCCCGGTCTCCGATGACCGTTTTATATTTATTGGCACCATCGTAGTTGCAGGTAATGGTCCCCGCTCCGATATTGACCTCTCCCCCCACATCGCTGTCACCCACATAGCTGAGGTGGTTGATTTTGCTACCGTTCGCCACCTGACTCTTTTTGATTTCGACGAAATTACCGATATGGACATGATCCGCAAGCCGGGTCTCAGGGCGGATCCGGGCAAACGGACCGACACGGCAATCGCTTCCGATCTCGGCATCTTCGATGACACTGTTGGCAAAGACCTGTGTACCTTCAGCGATGGTGCAGTTCTTCAGCAATACATTGGGACCGATGCTAACACCATCGCCAAGGGTTACCCTACCCTCGATGATCACATTGCAATCGAGAAAGACATCCCTGCCCGCGGTGATCTCTCCACGAATGTCGATTCGGGAGGGATCGGCCAGGGAGGTGCCGTTCTGCATCAGCAGATCCGCCTGCTGGCGTTGATAATAACGTTCGAGATAGGCCAGTTGTTTACGGTCGTTGATCCCCATGACCTCCTCTTCAGCGTCGGGGTGTACCGCCTCAATATTGACCCCGTCCGCAACCGCCATGGCGATGATATCGGTCAGATAGTACTCTTTCTGGGCATTGTTGTTATCCAGTCGCTTGAGCCAGCCATCGAGGCGATCCCGTTTGACGGCGAGGATACCCGTGTTGATCTCGGTTATTTCGCGCTCCCGCGGACTCGCGTCCTTCTGCTCTACAATACGTACAATTCGGTCCATGCCATCGCGCACGATACGTCCATACCCCGTGGGATCGGGAAGATCGACGGTGAGCAGAGCAAGGTCGCTGGTTTTCAGACAGCTCAACAACCCGGTCAGGGTGGAACTGCTGATCAATGGCACATCGCCGTAGAGAATAAGCACTTGTTCGACCTTGCCCAAGTTAGGCATCGCCTGCATCACAGCGTGGCCCGTACCCAAACGTTCTGCCTGTTCCACCCAGCTTAGATTCGGGGCGGAGAGGCGTGTCGGTACCAGTTCGCCACCATGGCCATAGACAATAGTGATCTCATGGGGATTGACGGAACGCGCGGTATCGATCACATGAGCGAGTAGGGGTTTACCGGCTAATTGGTGCAAAACCTTGGGGAACCTGGAACGCATTCGCGTACCTTCTCCCGCAGCCAAAATCAGAGCGCCCAGATCCATCAATTCACCTCACTTTTATAACATGATCCGAGGATAGCTTAATACCACTCGGCTGTACCAGCTTACAGGTAAAAAATCACACCTCCGCATTACAAATGCAAGGCAATGACGCTTGCTTAATTAATCGTAGGGGATTGGCCAGGCAGACCGACTGACATGGCATCTTCTTTGGTTGCGTCCCTGACTTCCAGGATCTTCAGCTTAACCACCAGAGTCTTCCCTGCGAGGGGATGGTTTCCATCAACGGTCAGTCTGCCATTCTCTATCCTGGTGACGAAGAAACTCTTCACATCACCATTATCGTTCTGCATCTGAACCTCCGCACCCAGCTGACGTAACTGGGTCGGTATATTCTCAAGATCATCGGTAAAGGTCAGGTTGGGATCGTGTTCACCGAAGGCCTCGGCCGGTGGAATGGTCAGCATGACTTCTTCTCCCTGACGCTTTCCGGCTACCGCACTATCCATTCCACCTATGAGTTCAGTCTCGCCACCGTGGACATAGCTGACCGGGAGGTCGCTCTGCTCCAGAAGGTTGCCATCGGGATCGGATATTGAGTAGGTGAGGGAGACGAACTTGCCGTTCTGGATTATTTCATTGGACATAGCAACCTGCGCCAGGGCCTGGTCCGTCAGGCCCGGTGTGGAAACGATGGTAGGATCAGCTGCCCTTGCCCTTGCGGATGCGCTCGATGGCGCGCAGCTGTGCCGCCGCCTCCACCAGTTCCGCCTGTGCCTTGGCATATTCGAACTCGGAGGTACGATTTGCCATCGCATCTTCGGCACGACGCTTGGCCTCCTGAGCCGCCGCCTCATCCAGGTCCGCGGCGCGAATCGCGGTATCGGCGAGCACGGTAACCACATGGGGTTGCACCTCGAGAATGCCACCGGAGACATAGAAGTGCTGCATCCCTTTGTCGTCACCGGTATCGACACGCACCTCGCCGGGCTTCAGCTGGGTCACCAGCGGAGTGTGGCGGGGGGCGATACCCACCTCACCCATGATCGCCGGCGCATAGACCATCTCAGCCATCCCGGTGAAGATCTCACCCTCGGCGCTGACTATGTCCACATGGATTGTCATGGCCATCTATTCTACTCCCGGCCGATCAGGCCTTGCCACCGCGTTCGACAGCCTCTTCGATACCGCCGACCATGTAGAAGGCCTGCTCGGGCAGATGATCGTATTCACCATCGACGATCGCCTTGAAGCTGGCGATGGTGTCTTTCAGTGAGACATATTTACCCGGCGAACCGGTGAAGACCTCGGCGACGAAGAAGGGCTGGGAGAGGAAGCGCTGGATCTTACGTGCGCGCTGTACCACCAGTTTGTCCTCTTCGGAGAGTTCGTCCATACCGAGAATGGCGATGATGTCCTTCAACTCCTTATAACGCTGCAGGGTGCCCTGGACATTACGCGCAACCGTGTAGTGCTCGGTGCCAACCACGTTGGGATCGAGGATACGGGAGGTGGAGTCCAGGGGATCCACCGCCGGGTAGATACCCAGCTCGGCGATCTGACGGGAGAGTACCAGGGTCGCATCCAAGTGAGCGAAGGTGGTAGCGGGGGAGGGATCGGTGAGATCGTCCGCCGGTACGTATACCGCCTGGAAGGAGGTGATGGAGCCGGTCTTGGTGGAGGTGATACGCTCCTGCAGCGCACCCATCTCCTCGGCCAGAGTCGGCTGGTAACCCACCGCTGAAGGCATACGACCCAGCAGCGCGGACACCTCGGTACCGGCCAGGGTGTAACGATAGATGTTGTCGACGAACATCAGTACGTCGCGTCCCTCGTCACGAAAGTTCTCGGCGATGGTCAGGCCGGTCAGGGCCACACGCAGACGGTTGCCGGGAGGCTCGTTCATCTGACCATAAACCAGGGCCACCTTATCGAGTACCCCGCCTTCCTGCATCTCGTGGTAGAAGTCGTTACCCTCACGGGTACGCTCGCCCACACCGGCGAATACGGAGAAACCGGAGTGCTCCACGGCGATGTTACGGATCAGCTCCATCAGGGTTACGGTCTTGCCTACGCCGGCACCGCCGAAGAGCCCGATCTTACCGCCCTTGGCGATGGGCATGATCAGGTCGATAACCTTGATACCTGTTTCGAGGATCTCGGTGGTGGCGGCCTGGTCTTCCAGCTTCGGCGGCTCACGATGGATCGGCATCAGCTTGTCTGCCTTCACGTCGCCGGCCTCGTCCACCGGGTTGCCGAGGACGTCCATGATACGACCCAGGGTGCCCTGTCCCACCGGAATACTGATCGGTGCACCGGTGGAATCCACGGTAACACCACGCTTCAGACCGTCAGTCGATCCCATGCAGATGGTACGCACAACGCCGTCACCCAGCTGTTGCTGTACTTCCAGTGTGAGGCCCGCCTCTTCGATCTTCAGTGCCTCGTAGACCTTCGGCATCTCACCGCGTTCGAACTGAACGTCCACCACGGCGCCGATGATTTCAACCACTTTGCCCGAACTCATTTCTGGTTCCTCTTGCCGCTCCAGGCGACTCTCAAATATTAAAAAACTAGTAACTATTCAGGCCGTCATCAGACAGCCGCGGCACCGCCGACGATCTCCGAGATCTCCTGGGTGATCGCAGCCTGGCGCGCCTTGTTGTAAATCAGTTGCAGCTCGTCGATCAGGTTGCCCGCATTGTCCGAGGCGGACTTCATCGCCACCATGCGTGCGGACTGCTCACTGGCGCCGTTCTCCACCACGGCCTGATAGACCAGTGATTCAACATAACGACTGAGCAGGTTGTCCAGGACCTCTTTCGAATCGGGTTCGTAGATGTAGTCCCAGTGGTGCTTCAGCTCCTCTTCCATGGTGGAGGGGATGGGCACCAGCTGCTCCACTGTCGGACTCTGAGTCATGGTGTTGACGAAGTTGTTGTAGGCGATAAAGATTCGATCGATCTTGCCCTCGGAGTAGGCGTCCAGCATCACCTTCACCGTGCCGATCAGGTCTTCGATGTGGGGGGTATCGCCCAGGTGGGTCGCCTGGCTGACCACATTGCCGCCAAAGCGGCCGAAGAATCCCAGCGCCTTGTTACCGATGGTACAGAAATCGACCTCGGTACCGCTCTCCCGGTGCACCCGCATGTCCTTCACCAGCTTACGGAACAGGTTGTTGTTCAACCCGCCGCAAAGACCGCGATCGGAGGAGACGATGATGTAGCCGACACGCTTCACCTCGCGCTCGATCATGAAGGTGTGCTTGTACTCGGGATGTGCATGAAACAGATGCCCGATCACGTTGCGCATCTTGTCCGCATAGGGCCGGGTGGCCGCCATGCGGTTCTGTGCCTTACGCATCTTCGAGGCCGCCACCATCTCCATCGCCTTGGTGATCTTGCTCGTATTCTTGATACTGGCAATCTGTGTGCGTATCTCTTTTGCGCCCGCCATAACTTAGAACCTTATCTCGTGTTACGTTTGCCGCTTACCAGGTATGGTTGGCCTTGAAGTCCTTCAGTGCATCGTGCAGAGCCTGCTCGATCTCGGAGTTGTAGTCGCCACTCTCGTTGATCTTGTCCATCAGCTCCTTATGACTGCTCTTCATGTAACCCTGCAGCGCGGCCTCGAAGTCCACCACCTTGTTGGCATCCACGTCATCGAGGTAGCCTTCATTGGCGGCAAACAGGGCGACGGCCATGCCGGCCACGGTCAGCGGCGAATACTGGGCCTGTTTCATCAGCTCGGTGACCCGCTCACCGCGCTCCAGCTGCTTGCGGGTCGCCTCGTCGAGGTCGGAGGCGAACTGGGAGAAGGCCGCCAGCTCACGATACTGGGCCAGGGCCAGACGCACACCGCCACCCAGCTTTTTGATCACCTTGGTCTGCGCGGAACCACCCACACGGGAGACCGAGAGACCGGCGTTGATCGCGGGACGGATACCGGCGTTGAACAGGTCCGCCTCGAGGAAGATCTGACCGTCGGTGATGGAGATGACGTTGGTCGGTACGAAGGCCGATACGTCACCCGCCTGGGTTTCGATGATAGGCAGCGCGGTCAGGGAACCGGTCTGGCCCTTGACCTTGCCGCCGGTCACCTTCTCCACATAGTCGGCGTTGACTCGCGCGGCGCGCTCCAGCAGACGGGAGTGGAGATAGAAGACGTCACCGGGATAGGCCTCACGACCCGGGGGACGACGCAGCAGCAGGGAGACCTGACGATAGGCCCAGGCCTGTTTGGTCAGATCGTCATAGATGATCAGGGCATCCTCACCGATATCGCGGAAGTACTCACCCATGGTGCAACCGGAGTAGGGGGCGAGGAACTGCATCGCCGCGGAGTCCGCTGCCGGGGCCGCGACGATGATGGTGTGCTCCATGGCATCGTGCTCTTCGAGCTTGCGCACCACCTGGGCAATGGTGGAGTTCTTTTGACCCACCGCCACGTAGATACACTTAATGCCGGTGCCCTTCTGGTTGATGATGGCATCGATGGCCACCGCGGACTTACCGGTCTGACGATCACCGATGATCAACTCACGCTGGCCGCGGCCGATGGGCACCATGGCGTCGATGGACTTGATACCGGTCTGCACCGGTTGATCCACCGATTTACGCTCGATGACACCGGGGGCAACCTTCTCGATGGGAGAGGTCTGCTCGGCGACGATGTCGCCCTTGCCGTCCAGCGGATTACCCAGGGAGTCGACCACGCGTCCCAGCAGGCCTTCGCCCACCGGCACCTCGAGTACGCGGCCGGTACACTGTACCGAGTCGCCCTCACTCAGGTGTTTGTAGTCACCCAACACCACGGCGCCGACAGAGTCGCGCTCCAGGTTGAGCGCCAGGCCGAATGTGTTGCCCGGGAACTCCAGCATCTCGTAGGACATGGCGTCCTCGAGACCGTGGATACGGGCAATACCGTCGGTCAGACTGATGATCGTGCCCTCATTTCGGGCCTCGGTCTTGAGATCGAATTTTTCGATCTTGCTTTTGATCAGGTCACTGATCTCGGATGGATTGAGTTGCATGATGGCTTCTCGCTTAGATTCCCAATTCGTTCGCCAGTTGCTGCAGTTGTCCACGGACGGAGCCGTCGATAACCATGTCACCCGCACGGATGTGAACGCCGCCGATCAGCTCGGGGTCTTTTTCACTGGTGATGGTGACGTTGCGTCCCAACTTGGCCTTTAAGGCGTCGGCAATGAGTTTTTCCTGTGCCGCGTCAAGGTCGAATGCAGAGGTCACATGGACCTTGCTGATGCGTTCCTTGTCGGCCTTGAGCGCTTCAAAGAGAGCTTCGATCTCTGGTAAGACCTTGAGGCGGTTGTTCTCGACCAATACCTTGATCAGATTTCCGCCCTCCTGGTCCAGCTTGTCACCCGCGATCTCCAGCAGCAGAGAGACCAGGGCCTCCTGCTCAACCAGCGGATTGCCGACAACCGGTGCCATCTCTTCGCTCTCCACCACGGTGGTGAGAAAGTTCAGCATCTCGGACCAGTCGTCCAGCTTGCCACTCTCTTCGGCGCGGTCAAAGACCGCTTCGGCGTAGGGGCGGGCAATAGTGGTTGCTTCACCTGCCATGATTCCGCCCTAAATCTCTTTTGCCAATTCGTTGACGATGTCTGTGTGCGCCGCTGCATTGATCTCCTTTTTGAGGATCTTTTCTGCACCGGCCACCGCCAGTTCACCGATCTTTTCACGCAGCTGCTCGCGAGCACGATTCGACTCCTGCTCGATCTCAGTCTGCGCAGCACTCAGAATACGCTCACCCTCAGTGCGTGCGGTGTCCTTGGACTCATCGACAATTTCGGCTGCCCGTTTCTGCGCCTGCGCCACGATCTCTGCGGCTTGCGATTTGGCTTCGTGCAGCACGTCTTTGGCCCGCTCTTTCGCCAGCTCCTGTTCGTGCTGACCGCGTTCGGCGGCGGCCAGGCCATCAGCTATCTCTTTTTTACGGGTCTCCAGAGCACCCATGATCGGGGTCCAGACATATTTCATCGTGAACCACACGAACACCGCAAATGCGAGCAGCTGACCTATAAGCGTCAGATTGATGTTCATCCCGGAATTACCTCTCGTTGGACGAGATGATAGTGAGTTCGCTCAACGGCCTGAATCAGGCGACAGCGAACAGTACGTACATGGCCAGACCCACGGCGATCATGGGTACGGCGTCGACCAGGCCCATGACGATGAAGAACTGGGTGCGCAGCATGGGGATGAGTTCAGGCTGACGTGCGGCGCCCTCGAGAAAGCGGCCACCCAGTACGCCGATGCCTACCGCGGCACCCAGGGCGCCCAGGCCCATCATGATCGCGCCGGCAATGTACAGCAGTGCTTGTTCCATTATTGGTCTCCCGTTTAATGAACTAAATAGTTGAAAGTTAAAATCAGTGTTCGTGGTGCGCCATATCCAGATAGACGATGGTCAGGGTCATGAAGATGAACGCCTGCAAGGTGATGATCAGGATATGGAAAATCGCCCAGCCGAGCTGGAGAACGCCACCGAACAGGCCGAGGATCAACCCGGCATTGTACATGATGGCGATCAGGATAAAGATCATTTCACCCGCATACATGTTACCGAACAGTCGCAGGGCGAGAGAGATGGGTTTCGCGATCAGGCTGACGAATTCGAGCACGAAGTTGACCGGAATAAACAGGATATTGACCAGGGTGTTACTGGACGAGAAGGGCTGCAGGGTCAGCTCGCCGGCGAAACCGCCGACACCCTTGATCTTGATACTGTAGAAGAGGACCAGAATGAAGACCCCGATGGCCATGCCGAAGGTGGCGTTGGGGTCGGTGGAAGGCACCACCTTCATATAGTGTATGCCGAGCAGCTTGGCGAGTTCCGGGATCACATCCACCGGCACCAGGTCCATCAGATTCTGCAGGAAGATCCAGACGAAGATGGTCAGCGCCAGGGGCGCGACCAGGGCATTGCGGCCAGAGAAAGAGCCGCGCACGCTGTCATCGACGAAGTCGACCAGCCATTCGACGAAATTCTGCAGCCCGCTGGGCACCCCGGCGGTGGCCTGCTTGGCGGCCTTGCTGAAGAAATAGAGAAACAGGATACCGAGGCCGATGGACCAGAACATGGTATCCACATGGATTGCCCAGAAACCCATCTCCTTGGCTTCAGCGGCCGAATGCGCGATACCCCAGCTGCCGTCCGGGTGTTGGCCGAAGGTCAAATTGGTCAAATGGTGTTTAATATATCCACTGGAGGTGAGCGTATCGCCAGCCATATGTAAACCTATGAATGCTGTCTATCTTGAAAAATCAAAACTACCAACGGGACCGCCACCTGTACGAAGAGGTAACAGCCCAATAATGCACCAATACTCAAAGAACTGATGGTGACAATTGTCAATCCGAACATCAGTCCCGTGACGATCAACTTCTGGATTTCGGCGCCAAACATGCGGCCGGCTATCTTCTGCGGGTCCTGGGCACGGTAGTGCGTGAAGGACCTGTAGGCAAAAAAGCCGTTTGCCGCTGCGGCAATCAGGCCTCCAAGAAACCCTGACAAAGCAACGGTTTTACCGAATGCCAGAAGTACCAAGCCAACGCTTAGCGCTGCCCCAAATTGGAGCACGACAATGGTGCGGATCTGGCTGTTTCCGGTAAGCTGCATTCCGGTTTCCCGGTACCCTTAGTATGAGCCTAACCAGCAAGGAGGGAGGAGTATAAGGGGTCTGAGATATAAGGTCAAAGGATAGATGTATAAATTTTTTCGCAGGGGGGGTTTTTTGAACGGACGAGGTCTACACCGGCCATTGCAGACATTTGGCCGCTGTTTATCTAACCTCCTGTCAGCCCTCGATATTGACCGAACAGGCAGGGTTTCAGCGATACCTGCGGTTGGGGGAGGCCCCCGGACCACCCCTCGGCCCGGGAGGGTTTTCCCAGTTGGTGCCGGGGCCGCCCCTGGGCCCCGGTGGATTGTTGTCCCGGTCGTAGCGATAGCGATAGGGCCGTTGGTAATACCAACCCGGGGGGGCCGCCGGCCGGTAGGGATTGGCCCGGTAGCGATATCGCGGATCGGGGGAGGCGCCGGGCCCACCTTCCGGGCCGGGCGGATTCTCCCAATTGGTGCCCGGACCACCCACGGGGCCGGGGGGATTGTCGTCGAGGTCTTCGGCCAATCCGAGCTGTGAGCCAAATATCAATACCAGCGACAAACTACAAACGATTCGTCTCGGCTTCACGCTATTCTCCCTTCAAGCTAGTTGTTATGGTTTTCGAACCCTTGCTTATGGAGTAAGCATAGTCGAGACGAGCCCGCTACACATTCACTATTCAGGCACACCCTGCCACAACATCTCATAGCCCACCTCATAGGTGTCGTCACAAAAATCGGCAAGGGCGGAGAACTTCTCCTTGAACAGGCGATCTGCATGGGAGCGTTCATGCTGATCAAAGGATTGCCAGTAGGTGACGATCACGATATCCCCCATGTTCTGATTCACGCGTTTGTTCTTGTGGCTGTCATCAGCCCCCACGCTGCCTTCCTCTGAGATGAAACCCGCATTGCGGTAGACCTGACCTCCGATGAAGCCGCCGTTGTCATCGCCATAGTTGTTTTTCACCACGTTACACATTTCCCCAAGCAGCAGTTCCACGTCCTCGACCTTTACGCCTTCTTTTAGATCCACCACGTTGAACAACATGACGCAACCAAATGGAATTTCTATCGGATGAAACATTGCAAAACTCCTTTATTCATTTAACTAAGAAAACTCTGATTAGCTCGTCATACCGGCGCAAGCCGGTATCTATCTGTTTGCTGTCTCTTAGGCAATGGACAGCATAAACGACGGCTCAGGGATAATTAACAGGAATAAACAAATGTTGACGAAGCCACACCAGAACACCATCAACGACAATCTGCTGGCAGGAAGAATCCAACGTCGAGGTTGATTTCATCAAGTGAGCAAGGATAAATTCAACGACTACTCGCTGAAGTCGTGTTCCCTGTCATGACCCGAGCTTGATCCCCGAAGGCATGTGCACGCTCAATATTTACCACTTCCACCTGGTATGAGCTGTACCAAATCTTGCGCCCAAGTTGTTGGGCCTGGCAGTGCTCGGGATCATCATTCCATGCCGAGATATGCGCTTTGCTGGGCCAGTAGGAGATGGTGATCTCCCGACCGTCTTCAGTGATGGAGATGATATCGAGACAGCCATACTTATACTTAGCCAGCCGGCGCAATCTCTCCGCTGTCTCGAAATAGCGGCTGTCGCGTTTTTTGATAACTGCCCTGAAGATGACTGCGTACATTGCGTCATTGACCGCCTTGTATAGAACGATAGAACAGGGGGGCCGGATTTAATCCTGGAATAGGCGTAGGGTGCGGCTTGCTCAACCAATTCACTTGATATGGTCGAGGATCCCTTCGAGTTCATCGAGGCTGTTGTAGCCGATGACCAGTTTGCCTTTGCCCTTGCTCCCCTGTTGCAGATCGACCTTGGCACCGAGTTTCTCCGAGAGGTCGGTCACCAGGCGCCTTATGTCCGGATCCATGGTCTGACTTGGACGCGGGGATTTAGTTTTCTCACCCTGGTTCTGCAGCTTACGCACCAAGCGTTCGGTTTCGCGCACCGAGAGTCCCTGGGTAGAAACCTGGTTTGCCGCCCGGGTCTGTATCTCTCCCTTCAAGCCAAGCAGGCAGCGGGCATGGCCCATCTCAAGGTGCCCACTCTCCACCAGGCTTTTGACCTCTTCGTTGAGTTCAAGCAGGCGCAGCAGGTTGGTCACCGTAGTACGGGACTTACCGACCGCCTTGGCCACCTCCTGGTGGGTGAGACCGAACTCCAGCAATAGCCGACTCAAGGCATTCGCCTCTTCCAGGGGATTGAGATCCTCACGTTGGATGTTCTCGATCAGGCCCATCGCCATGGCGGCCTCTTCGGTGACATCCTTGATCACCACCGGGATCTCATCCAACCCCGCCTGTTGCGCGGCGCGCCAACGTCGCTCCCCGGCAATCAGCTCATAGCGCTCGTTCTCCACTGCACGCACCACGATGGGTTGAATCACACCCTGGGCCGCAATGGAGTCGGCAAGTTCGCGCAGACTGTCGGCATCGAACTCCCGTCTTGGTTGGTAACGGCCACGCTGAATCAGATCAAGGGGCAGTCGTTGCAGGTTGTCGCGGCTGGCGCCGCCAGGGGTCGTCGCTCTCTCTTCTGTGCCCGCCTCGGTCTGCATGCCTCCCAGCAATGCATCGAGACCACGGCCCAATCCTCTTTTCTTTGTCGCCATATCGATCTATCCGTCAGGCTGTTTGGGTTTGCATCTCGCGCGTGCGGTGTCTTCTCAGCAACTCGCTGGCCAGGGCCAGGTAAGCCGTGGCACCCCGAGATTGTTTGTCATAGAGCAGTACCGGTATACCGTGACTCGGTGCCTCGGCAACGCGCACATTGCGCGGGATGATGGTGTTGAAAACGGCCTCTTTGAAATGGGAGAGCAACTGTCCCGAGACATCGATCGCCAGATTGTTACGCGGATCGTGCATGGTGCGCAGAAAACCCTCGATCTGCAGATCCTGATTGAGATGGGAACGGATCTGTTCCACTGTATTCATCAATGCCGTCAGGCCCTCAAGGGCATAGTATTCGGTCTGGATCGGTATCAGCACCCCATCCGCCGCCACCAGGGCGTTGAGGGTGAGCATGTTCAGCGAAGGCGGACAATCGACCAGGATATAGTCGTAGCCATCCTTTGCCTGTGCCAATGCCATATCGAGACGTTTCTCCCGCATCGAGCTGCTCATCAGGCCGACCTCCGCCGCGGTCAGGTCCCCGTTCGCCGGCAGCACGTCGAAATTGGCGTCGGGTGCCGGCTGAATGGCATCCCGCATTGTCGAATCCCCCAGCAGCACCTCGCAGCTGGAGTTTTGCAGATTGTGTTTGTCGATACCGCAACCCATGCTGGCATTACCCTGAGGATCCATATCCACCAGCAACACCCGCTTCTTCATGGCGGCAAGGGAGGCGGCCAGGTTGACGGTGGTTGTGGTCTTGCCGACACCGCCTTTTTGGTTGGCTATCGATATAATGTAACCCATGGCGAAATTCGCCTCCGCGATAACAGGAACTGCCTATCATAACGGCACTACCGTTGAAGGTGGTACCCTTTCTGTCACTTTTGCTGACTTTCGACAGCCTCGCGGCTATCCCCAGACAGCGGCCTGATCCGTACCAGGCAACGCTCACCCTCCTCGAAGGGAACAGTCAACGGCACCACCTGGCAGTTGAACCCTGCCCCCAACTGGACAATCTCCTGCTTCGGGACAGCCCCCTTCATGGCAAGGATTTCTGACTCCTGGCTCCACATACCATCGCTCAATGTCACCAGTTTCGGCAGGGAGGAGAAGGCCCGGGTGATGATGACCGGAAACGGGGCGTGAGCCCGATAAGCCTCGATCCTGGCGTGAACCGGATCGATATTTTCCAGGCCCAGCTCCAATTTGGCCTGGCGCACGAAGCGTATCTTTTTGCTGTTGCCATCGAGGAGAACAAAACGGCTATCGGGTCGCATGATCGCCAGGGGTATCCCCGGAAGGCCCGCCCCCGTGCCGATATCGAGACAGGCCCCTCGCGGCAGATGGGGCAGCAGCACCAGGCTGTCCAGCAGATGGCGGCCGACCATCTGCAGCGGGTCGCGTACCGCGGTGAGATTGTAGGCCCGGTTCCACTTAACAAGCAGGGAGATAAAACCGAGCATAAGCTCCTGCTGCCACTCATCGATCTCCAGCCCCAACATAGAGACACCCGAGAGCAACCGTTCCCGACAGGCTTTTTCGCTAACCAGCTCTAGGGCCATCAGGCAGAACGCTTCTTCAGGTGGATCAATAACAGGGAGAGCGCGGCGGGGGTGACACCGGAGATACGCCCCGCCTGTCCCAGGGTCTGGGGTCGGTGGCGCTGCAGTTTCTCTCTCACCTCGGATGAGAGCCCACGCACGCTGGCGTAATCGAGATCGAGGGGCAACGAGACCGCCTCGTTGGCCCGCTGTTTCTCTATCTCTCCCTGCTGGCGGTCGATGTAACCGGCATACTTTGCCTGTATCTCCAGCTGTTCGATGACCTGGGGTTCGCTTTCACCCGGCCCTAATTTGTCCAGACTCATCAGCTGCCTGTAGTCCACATTCGGTCTCGCCAACAGGTTGATGGCACAGGCCTCTTTGGAGAGCATCGCGCCAAAAATCGCTTCCGCCTGGGCCGGATCGACATCACCGGGAGTCAGCCATATCCCTTGCAGCCGCTGTTGTTCCCGCTCGATGGCTTCGCGTTTGCGTGCAAAGGCCTCCCAGCGCTGGTCATCGACCAAACCGAGATCGCGTCCGCTTTGGGTCAGGCGCAGATCGGCGTTGTCCTCGCGCAGCATCAGCCGGTACTCGGCACGGCTGGTGAACATGCGATAGGGTTCAAGGGTACCCTGAGTGATCAGATCGTCGACCATTACGCCGAGATAGGCCTCATCCCGCCTCGGTGTCCAGGGGGGTTGCTGCCGATAGTGTAGCACCGCATTGACCCCGGCCAGCAGGCCTTGCGCGGCTGCCTCCTCGTATCCTGTGGTGCCGTTAATCTGACCGGCAAAGAAAAGCCCCTCTATATACTTGGTCTGCAACGAGGCTTGCAGGTCGCGGGGATCGAAGAAATCGTACTCGATAGCGTATCCCGGTCGCGTCAGATGGGCCTTTTCAAAGCCCTTCATGGAGCGCACAAGACGATGCTGGATATCGAAGGGCAGGCTGGTGGAGATACCGTTGGGGTAGACCTCATGGGTATCCAGCCCTTCGGGCTCGATAAAGATCTGGTGGGACGCCTTATCTGCAAAGCGGACGATCTTGTCCTCGATGGAGGGGCAGTAACGCGGGCCGACACCCTCAATCACTCCGCTATACATGGGCGAACGGGCGAGGCCACCGCGAATGATATCGTGGGTCTCCTGGTTGGTATGGGTGATATGGCAGCTGACCTGGCTCGGATGCTGAGCCGCACTGCCGAGAAAGGAGAAGACCGGGGTCGGGGTATCACCGGGCTGTGCCTGCAGCTCCGAGTAGTCGATACTGCGACCGTCGATACGCGGCGGGGTGCCGGTCTTCAGCCGATCGACGCGAAAGGGGAGATCTCGCAGACGTTGTGCAAGGGCGTTCGCGGGAGGATCGCCGGCGCGCCCCCCTTCATAGTTGGAGAGTCCGATATGGATGCGACCGCCGAGAAAGGTACCCACGGTGAGCACCACCGCCTTGGCGCTAAACTTCAAGCCCATCTGGGTGACCACCCCGGTGACTTGCTCCTGCTCCACCAGCAGATCATCAACCGCTTGTTGAAAGATCTCCAGGTTCGGCTGATTTTCCAAGGCATGGCGGATCGCCGCCTTATAGCGCACCCGATCCGCCTGGGCCCGTGTGGCACGCACAGCGGCCCCCTTGCGGGAGTTGAGAATGCGAAATTGAATCCCACCGAGATCCGCCGCATGGGCCATAATTCCACCCAATGCATCCACCTCCTTGACCAGATGACCCTTACCGATACCACCGATGGCTGGATTGCAGCTCATCTGCCCCAGGGTTTCGATATTATGGCTGAGCAGTAGGGTTTGTGCTCCCATGCGCGCAGCGGCCAACGCCGCTTCAGTGCCGGCATGTCCGCCGCCCACTACAATCACATCATAACTGTTGGTATAAAACATGGGTCTCTATATGGGCCGCCAAGGCATAAGTTCAACAACCGGAATCGAACATTTTAGCCGATTCTACAGACACCACGGAAATCTATGAGCACCGAACTAAGCAGGGTTATCGATGCCGCCGGGAATATCCTATTGGGCAAAAACGAGGTGGTGAAACTATCACTCGCCTGTCTCCTGGCGCGGGGTCATCTGTTGATCGAGGATCTGCCCGGTGTGGGCAAGACCACCCTGGCCCACACCCTGGCCCAGATGTTGGGACTTCACTATCAACGCATCCAGTTTACAAGCGACCTGCTTCCTTCGGATATAGTCGGTGTATCGATCTATGACAGGAGCGAGCAGCGCTTTCAGTTCCATCACGGTCCGATCTTTGCGCAATTGGTGTTGGCGGATGAGATCAACCGCGCCACCCCAAAGGCCCAGAGTGCGCTGCTGGAGGCCATGGAGGAGCGCCAGGTCACCACGGATGGGGTCACCCACGGCCTGCCAGAACCCTTTTTCGTCATCGCCACGCAGAATCCCAGCCATCAGGTAGGCACCTTTCCCCTGCCGGAGTCTCAACTCGACCGCTTCCTGATGCGTTTGCGTATCGGCTATCCCGAGCGGGCAGCGGAACGGAATCTGCTGAGCGGGGAGGATCGCCGGCAGATGCTGAAGAGAACAGGGGCCGTGATAGATACGCAAAGGCTCACCGAGTATCAGCAACAGGTCAGGCAAGTACATGTCTCTGATGCCTTGATCGACTACTGTCAGGATATCCTCGCTTTCAGCAGAGAGTCTGCCGTCTACCGTCACGGCCTCTCCCCGCGCGCCGGCCTGGCGATCCTGCAGAGTGCCAGGGCATGGGCTTTGATCGAGGGCCGAAAGCTGGTGTTGCCCGAGGATCTCCAGGCCGTGCTGCCCGCCACCATCGGTCATCGCTTGCAAGCGGCGGGGGACAGCGCCGAACCCCAAGGGGAGAGCCTGGTGATGAATCTGATCAGCTCCGTTCCCATACCCTGAGATGGCTGCATTTGCCCTAACCAACCGTTTGCAGCAGCTGCGCCGAAGGGCCAAACCCGAGTCACGCGGCAAGTTGAGGGTGGCACCTCGCAGCATCTATATACTACCGACTCGACAGGGGATGCTACTGGCGCTGTTGCTGTTGCTGATGTTGGCCGGCTCGATAAATTACGGCAGTAATCTGGGTCACCTGATGACCTTTCTCCTCGGCGGAATCTGGTTGATCACGATTCTGCATACCTGGCGTAACCTGCTTGGATTAACGATTCAGCCGGGAGAGGCCGCCTCTGTGTTCGCCGGTCAGACCGCCGATTTCACTCTGCGGGTAGTCAACAACAGCAAAACCAACCGCTATGGCATTGCTCTCAGTGCCATGAGACAACCTGGTGGTACTGTCGACATTGCAGCCGACTGCGGCGCAGAATTACACATACCGGTCAACACTCAACACCGTGGCATCCTGCCGATCCCTGAAATCACTATCCATACCACCTTTCCATTTGGTCTCTTCCGCGCCTGGAGCTATGCCCAGCTCGATCTCAGCTGTCTTGTCTATCCCAAACCCGCCGCACAGGGTGAGCCACCTACCAAGGCGATCTACAACCATAGTGACAGCGGTGACCGCGGGGTCGGAGCAGACGACTTTATCGGCCTGCGAAGCTATCGTCTGGGGGACTCCCCTCGACAGATAGACTGGAAGGCCCATGCCAGGGAACGCGGACTGATGAGCAAACAGTTCGGCGGCGACAGAAGCGACCAGGTCAGTCTCGATTGGGAGCTGTTGAAAGAGTACGAAACAGAGCAGCGTCTCAGCCTGCTTTGCCGGTTTATCCTGCAGGCGGAGGAGCGGGAGCAATCCTACAGTCTGCGCATGCCCGGGGAGAAGATAGCCACGGGCTCGGGGCCACTTCATCAGCAGCGTTGCCTTTCGTTACTGGCACGCTATGGATATGACGATGAAACAGCCGGTTGACTTTACCCTGACACCCGGCTTCATTACCAAGTTGAGCCTGATGATGGGGATGGCACTATTGCCCCATGTCGCCAACGTACCGATTAATATTTCTCTCTATCTGCTACTGCTGTTGGCGTGGCGAATACTGGGCCTCTATATAGACAAGTTACAACCGGGGCGCTTGCTGCTGTTTGCGGTAACCCTGATCTCCATCTTCATTGTCTATTCCCAATACCAAACCCTGTTGGGCAGGGACGCCGGCGTGGCCTTGCTGGGAATGATGTTGTTGTTGAAGGTCAATGAGATCAGAAAGCGCCGGGATATCTATGTCTCCGTCTTTATCTCCTATTTCGTCGTCATTACACAATTTCTTTTCAGCCAATCTGCTGTATTGTCTCTCTATCTGTTTAGCGTCGTGATCGGTCTTACCTCGCTGTTAATGGAGATCAATCGGGTAACGCCTTCAAGCAAGGTTTATAGACCGCTCATCGCCACCTTCAAGATTACCCTTCAGGCGCTGCCTGTGGCGATGGTTCTGTTCATAGTATTTCCGCGCATAACCCAACCCTTGTGGAACTTCTCCTCTGAGGCTAGCGCCAGAACAGGGTTAGACGATCGCGTCACACCGGGTGCTATCAGTGACTTGATCGAATCCTCCGAGGTTGCATTCAGAGTTCAATTCCAACAACCGCCACCCGAGAAAAAGCAGCTGTATTGGCGTGGCTTGGTATTGTGGGATAGCGATGGATTCAGCTGGTATACCGATGAAAAGCGTCCCCTTGGAAGAGAGACCATCAAGTTGTGGATGATCGATAATCCGATCAAATACGAGATTTTTCTCGAACCCCATGATGAAAGATGGTTGTTCGCCCTCGATATACCCCTCGAAGCACCGCCACGAAGCAGGCTCACCCATGACTTTCAGTTGCTCTACAACGACCGGGTAACAAAACCCATCAGCTACAGCCTGCATTCACTAAGCCGCTACTCCATGAACCGAATCTCACCTGGTCAACGCAGACGTGCTTTGGATCTCGCTGAAAATATAACCCAAAGACAGCGCAACCTGGTTGCACAGTGGAAGGCAGCCTCAAACAGCGATAGAGAGGTTGTTGAACAGGCATTACGCTACTTCAACACAGAACTTTTCATATACACCCTGTCTCCACCAAGGTATCAAACCAATCCTGTCGAAGAGTTCCTGTTTGAGGGGATGGCGGGCTTTTGCGAACACTATGCAACCAGCTTTACCCAGTTAATGCGAATTGCCGGAATCCCTTCACGCTTGGTATTGGGTTACCAGGGTGGTGAATACAACGCCCTCGGTGACTATTTCATAATCCGCCAGTATCACGCTCATGCCTGGTCGGAGGTCTGGCTGGAAGGTCAGGGCTGGGTCAGAATAGATCCCACGGCAGCGGTCGCACCGGAGCGTGTCGAGTATTCCTTGCGGCGGGACTTTGCCGGGCAGGGCGCCCCGGCCATGTTTGAGATCGACGGGGGAGGAGCGCTTGATTCGGTGCTACGCCACTTCACCCACGCCCTGGACAATGCCAATATTCAGTGGCGCCGATGGATCGTCGGTTATAGCAGGGAACATCAATTCACCTTGATGCGTAATTTTGGTGTTGACTCCTACACCTCGATGCAATGGAGCTTTATTACCCTTGGTATCCTGGCGATCGTATTGTTACTGGTGGGTTTAACTATCATTCGACAGGGCAGGTTGTTGCTCTCACCCGCACAACGGGTATATCAACGCTTCTGCAACAAACTGTCGAGCATCGGCATCAGCCGTAGATCCTATGAGGGCCCATTGGATTTTGCCCAACGGGCTGCCCGCAACCGTCCCGATTTGGCTTCGCAAATCAGCGCTATCGCCGATCTCTACATCGAGCTACGCTACGCCTCGCAGGAGAACGACAGGAGACAGCAGCGGTTGTTCGCTCGACGGGTTCGTCAGTTTCGACCGCGAGCGCGGTAGGACTCAACCATGCAAAATCGCATACAGCCTGTCTTTCAATAAGACGCGCCGCTTTTTCATCTCCTCCATGTGAAAATCCGAAACCGGATTATGCAACTCCTCTAGATTGCGAATATGCGCATCAAGCCAGTCGTACTCGTCCATCAGGTTGTGAAAGACATCATTGCTTGCCCGCAGCTCGGCAATCTTTTCTGCATATTCCGGAAATTCGTGTAGTAGATCATGGGGTTCGCCCAGCATGATTTCACTCCTCTTCTGATAGTCAACCTATTGCACCACAATTAGCACTGCATTTGCCACGTCTACAATGTGCTCGATCAAGAAAATCGCTGAATAATTCAGCCGCCAATAACACCTATCTATACGAATAGATGCAAATGAATGCCGAGAGAATGATCTCTAATTTGGAAGTATCAGTATCTCCGTCAAACTATTTACCTATGCAGAAGCTACTGAAGATTCGCCCCAAAAGATCATCCGCGCTGAATTCCCCCGTGATCTCCGATAGGGATTGCTGGGCAAGGCGCAGATCTTCGGCCAACAATTCACCGGCGCGATCCCGATGCAGACTATTCTCTGCTTCGAGCAGATGCTTCCGGGCCCGCTGCAGGGCATCGAGGTGACGACGCCGGGCGATAAAATCCCCTTCGGCCAAATGCTGCAAACCCGCTGACTCCTTGAGATGGGTCCTCAGCAGATCTATACCTTCACTCTGTTTAGCCGAGAGGGCTATCTCAATCCCCGACTCGTCCTCGGAGATCGCCGGGGATTTACCTGCGATATCGATCTTATTACGCACCAGGGTAACCGGCACCCCGGGTGGCAGCAGATCACTGTCGAGAGCAAGATGGCGGGGGTCCGTATTGTCATCAAAAACCCAAAGCACCCGGTCTGCCTGTTCAATCTCCTGCTTAGCCCGGCGAATGCCTTCGATTTCCACAGGATCCTGGCTCTCATGCAGACCTGCCGTATCGATGATATGGATAGGCATACCCTCAATGGTGATACGCTCGCGAAGCAGATCCCTGGTGGTCCCGGGAATCTCGGTGACGATCGCCGATTCGGCACCGGCGAGGGCATTGAGAAGACTCGATTTACCCGCGTTGGGGCGTCCCGCAATGACCAGGGTCAAACCGTCTCTCAAGAGTCTTCCCGTATGTGCTGATTGATGAGTCGACTCGATTGCGGCCATTATGGTGTGTAAGCGTTCACTTACATTATCGCTATCGAGAAAATCGATCTCTTCTTCCGGAAAGTCGATCGCCGATTCTACATAGAGGCGGAGTTCGATCAGCGCCTCCACAAGTCGGTTTATACGCTGTGAAAAGGCCCCCTGGAGGGTGCGGGTGGCGGAGCGGACAGCGGCCTGGCTCTCCGCATCGATAAGATCGGCTATCGCTTCGGCCTGCACCAGATCGATTTTGCCATTGAGGAAGGCACGTTCGCTGAACTCTCCGGGCCGGGCCAGACGAGCTCCAAGTTGTCGTGTCGCCTGCAGCAACAGATCCATCACCACCGGTCCACCATGGCCTTGCAGCTCCAGTACATCTTCACCGGTGAAAGAGTGGGGTTGGGGGAAATAGATCGCCAAACCCTTATCGATGACAGTGCCGTTTGCATCGAGGAAGGGCTTAAAGCATGCCTCTCTCGGCGGTGGCCGCGTGCCCAATAGCGCCTCGGCGATGGTGGCGGCCATGGGTCCACTGATGCGAACTATACCCACACTCCCTCGACCCGGGGGTGTCGCCACAGCCGCGATGGTATCGACCGGCTGCATGGTCAAGCTGTCGGCGTCAGCTCGCCGCTTGTTCGATCTTGCGCGTGATATACCACTGTTGAGCGATCGAAATCAGGTTGTTGACCACCCAATAGAGCACCAATCCCGCCGGGAAGAAGGCAAAGAAGATGGTAAAGACGAAGGGCAGTGTCATCATGATCTTTGCCTGCATCGGATCGGGTGGCGCCGGATTGAGCTTTTGCTGCACGAACATGGAGACACCCATGATCAGCGGCAGAATAAAGTAGGGATCCTTCTCCGACAAGCTGTCGATCCAGAGTACCCATGGGGCCTGGCGCAGCTCCACGCTCTCCAACAATACCCAGTAGAGGGCGATGAAGACCGGTATCTGCACCAGTATCGGCAGACAACCGCCCAAGGGATTGATCTTCTCTTTCTTATAGAGCTCCATCATGGCGGCTTGAATGCGTTGCTTGTCATCACCATAGCGATCTTTGATCGCCTGGATCCGCGGGGTAAACTTGCGCATGTTCGCCATCGATTTGTAGCTGGTCTCGGAGAGCTTGTAAAACGCCGCCTTGATCAGCAGGGTGAGGATGATTATCGACCAGCCCCAGTTACCGACCCAGTTGTGAATGGTCTTCAACAGCCAGAAGATCGGTTTGGCGATAACCGTCAACCAACCATAATCGACGGTCAGTTCGAGACCCTCGGCAATCACCTCCAACTGGTCTTGCAGTTTCGGACCGATATAGAGTTGTCGGCTCAGGCTCTTTGTCTCCCCGCCAGCGACGGTTACCGTGGGTGAGTAGCTGCCGATCAGGTACTTACCACCGGAAAGGGCGTTGGTATAGAAGTGTTCAACCTGGTCTTTGGGCGGTATCCAGGCGCTGAGGAAATAGTGCTCGATCATCGCCAGCCAGCCCTGGTCGGACTCCACGTTGAGCTTTTTCTTCGCCATCTCGTCGAAGTCGACCTTTTCATACTTTTCCTGCGGGGTATAGTAGACGCCGCCAGTATAGGTGTAGGTGGTAAAGCCGTTGGAATCGCTGCTTGGCTCCATGCGTTGCAGCTGACCATAGTCCCTTGCCGCCCAATCTTGTGCAGACTGATTGTTGACCAAATAGCGAACGTCAGCCACATAACTGCCGCGGCGGAAGACAAACTCTTTGGTGATCTCCACACCATCGCCGCTCGACCAGGTCAGCGGAACAACCAACTCATCGCTGTCATCAGCCATTTTATAGCTGCCCTGTTTCGCCTCATAGATCGACTCGTGGCTGGGAGCCTTTCCCTTTTCCGTTCCGATCAGACCCGATTGGGCGATATAGATATCTGGCTCTCGTGGCGTGAGCAGCTCGACCTTAACATCCGGATGATCAAGAGAGACGGGATAATCGAGCAGCAAGGCCTTTTGCACAGTGCCACCTTGGGTCGATATTTCCAGTTTCAGCAGGTCTGTTTCAACCTTAACAACAGCGGCTTGCGTTGTTTTGCCGGTGGATGGGGAATCTGAAGCCACAGCTGCTGGGAGCTCCGCTTTTACCTCCACTGAGGGCACAGATGCAGAATCCTGTGCGAGCTCAGGGCCGGGGGAGTCCGATGTTTTCGTTTCTGTCTGTGTCTGGCTCTGCGGACCATAGTCCTGCTGCCAGGCCTGATAGAGCAACAGACCAACAAAGGCGAGAGTGAAGAATAGGATGAGTCGTAGATTATCCATGTAACTGCTTTTTTCCGGGTTCAGGGACCGGGTCTACTCCGCCTTCGTGCCAGGGGTGGCAACGGGAGACACGTTTTATCGAGAGCCATAGGCCATACATCGCACCGTGCTTTTCCAAGGCCTCCAATGTGTAGGCGGAGCAGCTTGGGTAGAAACGGCAATGTTGCCCAACAAACGGACTAAGGATCGTCTGGTAGAGCTTGACCAGGAAGATCATGATGTGGCGCATAGTTCCACCATCTTTCGCCAATGTTGACCAAGGGATTTCAAACACTGCCTATTCTCGGCATTTACGGCGCCATGTCTAGAGACAACTACCAGATCGAGTCCGGCGAGAAGTGTCTGGTTGATTCTGAAACTCTCACGAATCAAACGTTTGATCCGGTTTCTATCCACGGCACCACGACAACTCTTCTTCGATACAGCCAACCCGAGTCGCCCATAACCGAGCTGGTTAGGTTTGCCCAGCACCAGAAACAACTTGTCGGAAACACGCTTACCATCACTAAAAACCCGACGATAGTCGTCGGGCTTTATCAGTCTGCAACGACGGGAAAAGGTCCCTTCTGGTGTTGCCAAGGAGCGTATATATAATCAGAGTGCCAGACGGGAACGACCCTTGGCGCGACGTGCCTTCAGCACTTTGCGACCGTTTCGGGTTGCCATACGCGCGCGAAAACCGTGGGTACGCGCCCTCTTTAAATTGCTGGGTTGAAAGGTTCTTTTCATAGCTCTATACCGGTAGATCCGCCAATAAATCGAAAAATAATTTATGGTCGAAAAAAAGACGCGTAGCCTAGTCCTAAACACCCACTCCTGTCAATAGAGAATCACAGGAAAAAAAGTTGATCTCTATTACCAATCGCCTATAGATAACTGCTCCGACCGGAGGTAGACTTGACAGTTCCAAACGGGATGCCCAGAAGGCGCCTCAATGCCGGTCGGCTGGTAATCAAACACGATATTTCAACTCATCCAACGCTGCTGGAGAGAGATCTTGGACCTTTGGCAAAGATGTACCGAACATCTTGAACAGGTGTTATCACCACAACAGTTCAACACCTGGATTCGCCCACTACATATCGTTGAAGATCAAGACAATCTGAAACTTCTGGCACCTAACCGATTCGTCTTGGATTGGGTGCGCAATCACTATCTGGATACGATTCAGGACCATCTCAATAGTGTCTGCAACGGCAATCCACCTACCGTTGAGGTCGAGATCGGTACCAAGAAGCGACCCATGCCAATAACGGAACAGAAAACCTTGGCCGATAAGGTAGCTAGAAAAAAGGACAAAGCTGAATCCATCGAGAGTAATCTCAATCCCAGTTTTATCTTTGATACCTTTGTCGAGGGCAAATCCAATCAAATCGCTCGGGCGGCTTCCATGCAGATAGGTGCAAACCCCGGCAAGGCCTACAACCCACTCTTTATCTATGGCGGCGTCGGCCTGGGAAAGACCCATCTCATGCACGCCGTCGGCAACATGATGTTGAAGACAAATCCCCATGCTCGGGTGGTGTATCTCCACTCGGAACGTTTTGTCGCCGAAATGGTAAAGGCGCTGCAGCACAATACCATTGAGCAGTTCAAAAAGCGCTATCGCTCGGTAAATGCCCTGCTCATCGACGATATCCAGTTTTTTGCGGGTAAAGAACGCTCACAGGAAGAGTTTTTTCACACCTTCAATGCCCTGTTTGAATCTCAACAGCAGATCATCCTCTCCAGTGATCGCTTTCCCAAAGAGGTCAGCGGACTGGAAGAGCGTCTCAAATCGCGTTTCGGTTGGGGTTTGACTGTCGCCATCGAACCTCCGGATCTGGAGACAAGGGTGGCAATATTGCAGAGCAAGGCGCTCCAGCTCAACGTGGAACTTCCCAACGAAGTCGCCTTTTTCATGGGTAAAAGGATACGCTCAAACATCCGTGAACTGGAGGGAGCATTGCGCCGTGTCATCGCCAATGCCACCTTCACCGGCCGCGAAATCAATCTCGATTTTGCCAAGAACGCACTGCGTGACATGCTCGCTGCCCACGATAAACAGATCACCATTGAGAACATCCAGAAGACAGTTGCCGAGTATTTTCAAATACGCACTTCCGATCTAATCTCGTCCAAGCGCAGCCGTTCCATCGCCAGACCGAGACAGATCGCCATGACACTGGCAAAAGAGTTGACCAACCATAGTCTGCCAGAGATCGGCAACGCCTTCGGTGGCAGAGACCACACCACGGTGATACATGCCAACAGAAAGGTAAAGGAGCTTCGTGAAAGCGATCCTCGCATATCAGAGGACTATTCCAATCTGTTGAGAACACTCAGCAGTTAATGTGGATAAATTGTTGAGAAAATCAGGTAATATTGAAAAGCCGGACTATCCACATTTCATCAACAGAAAACCGGCAGGATATAAGCGGCTGTAATAACAAGAGAAAAACGAAAAAAACCTTTGTAAAACATGAAGATAAATGATTTGCTCCTAAATATAGACAGGCTTAATAACAATAACAGAGTTACTTTCTTCAAAAGAAATAATTAAAGGCTGAGTGGATAAAGATGAAGATAAACACAGATAGGGAAAACCTGCTGGAACCCTTACAGAAGATTTCAGGCGTAGTTGAGAGACGTCAGACCTTACCCATTCTGGCAAATATTTTAGTCAATGCGGGAAACGGAATCATTCAACTCACCGCCACAGATCTTGAAGTCGAGTTAAAAACCGAAGCCAAGGCGGATTGCGATGGCGAAGCCGATTTCACCATACCCGCAAGAAAACTCCTCGACATCTGCAAAGCCTTGCCAGAGACAGCACCGATTACACTCGACGTCAGTGAGGACAAGGTAAAACTTCAATCGGGAAGAAGTCGTTTCACACTGAGTCTGCTGCCGGCTCGGGACTATCCGGTGATCGAGCCAACACCCAGTAACAGTGTCATGTCGATACAGGAGTCGACACTGAAAAGGCTAATCGAGAAGACGCAATTCGCCATGGCACAGCAAGATGTCAGGTACTACCTCAACGGTATGCTATTGGAAATAAACAAGGGGGATCTTCGTACAGTCGCAACCGATGGACATAGGCTGGCAATGAGCCAGACTAAAAACTCGGTACCTGAGAATATCAACCAGCAACTGATTCTTCCAAGAAAAGCAGTTATAGAGCTGGGTCGTCTACTCACCGATAAGGAAGACGAAATCAAAATAGAGATGAGCAACAACTACATTCGGGTGCTGTTGGAAAAAGCGGTCTTTACATCCAAACTGATCGATGGACGATTTCCAGAATATCAAAGAGTGATGCCTACCGGATCAGACAAGGAAGTAGAAGCAGACAAGTCAAATCTACGTCAGTCATTGACCCGTGCATCGATCCTCTCAAATGAGAAATATAGAGGTATACGCTTCGACTTGAGAGAGAATCTACTGCAACTGCAGGCACACAATCCAGAGCAGGAGGAATCAGAAGAGGAGCTCGAGGTAAAATACAGTGGAGATGAACTGAAGATCGGCTTCAACGTGGGATATCTACTCGATGCGATCAATGCAATCGGTGAGGAATCGATCATAATCGAGCTAAAAGACACAAACAGCAGTGCGTTGATATATGGCAAGGACAACAGTGAAAGCAGATATGTCGTCATGCCGATGAGGATATAGCTGACATAAAGTGGAATTAATACAAGAACACCTTGCATATCGACTACTTATCAATAGAGAATCTGCGAAACATAAAGTTTGCAGAACTCTCGCCAAACAGAAACATAAATATCGTTGTAGGTAAGAATGGTGCCGGAAAGACCTCAATACTGGAATCCATCTATCTACTCGCCAGAGCCAGATCATTCAGACAAAAGACCAGAGGTCGCCTGATCAATGAGAAGGCAGATAAGCTGAACCTCTTTGCAAGACTGGAAACTTCAGACAATACAAAACACAAGATCGGGTTGGAACAGAGATCCAATCAGATAACAATCAGAAAAGATGGAGAGAATTTACAAAAGCTCTCTTTTCTCGCAAAGGCCCTCCCACTCACAATCATCACTCCAAACATCCAACGCGTTGTTGAAGAAGAACCCGAACATCGCAGAAGGATGATCAACTGGGGAATGTTCCACGTGGAACATGGGTATGGTGATTTAGTCCGTAACTACAAAAAAGCACTGCTTCAGCGGAACAATGCTTTGAGGGGATCGAGGGATCAAATCAAGGTATGGGATGGACAAATTATTGACTTGGGTTCAGCCATCCATCAGAGAATGCTTGCCTACACATCTCAGTGGAACGAATCACTGAGTCAGATGGTAGATAGTCTGGACATGATTAAGCCGATTACCTTAGAGCTTAAAAAGGGCTGGAAAGAAAATCTCACTTTTTCCGAGGCGTTGGAGAGAAATCTGAAACTGGATCAGGAGCGAGGTTTCAGTAGTTGCGGTCCCCACCGATCTGACATTCGAATATTGCAAAATGGGGTTTCGGTCAAACATCAGTTCTCCAGGGGTGAGGCAAAGATTGTGGCTGTGTTGATGCTGCTATCACAGACGCGAATCACTCAGTTGAGCACTGGAGAGTCTCCAGTCCTACTTGTAGATGATCTTCACTCAGAACTCGATAGTGAGAGATATGAAAAGATTGTTTCACTCATCTATGGTCAAGGATTGCAGAGCTTTATAACCACGCTAAACAGAGGCAATCTTGAAAATATTCCGGACGCCGGAGATTGCACCATGTTCCACGTGGAACATGGGTGTCTAAAGATGAACTGAGTATGCAATAAAGGGTTCGTAAGCAACCTGAAAGTATAGGTATAATAGGCCGTTCTGAGTTCTTCTCTCACTGATCTAACTTTGGATGCCGTATGAGTTACGATTCTTCGAATATTAAAGTCCTGAAAGGTTTGGATGCCGTTCGCAAGCGTCCCGGTATGTATATCGGGGATACCGATGACGGTACGGGTCTACATCACATGGTCTTCGAAGTCGTTGACAACTCAATCGATGAGGCCCTGGCGGGTTACTGCAATGAAATAAAGGTCACCATCCACTCCGATCAAAGTGTGACCGTGAGTGACAACGGCCGGGGGATCCCGGTGGATGAGCATCCTGAAGAGAAAAAGTCCGCAGCCGAAGTGATCATGACGGTGCTCCATGCCGGGGGCAAATTCGATGACAACTCATACAAGGTTTCGGGTGGTCTGCATGGTGTTGGCGTCTCAGTGGTAAATGCCTTGTCGGAAAGACTGGAGCTGAAGATCCGTCGTCAGGGAAAGATCTGGAAACAGTTCTATGAGCATGGGGTGCCCCAATCAGAGCTTAAAGCTGTTGGTGAAACAGAGAAGACGGGGACCAGCGTCACCTTTATGCCAAGCGGTGAGACCTTCACCAATATCGAGTTTCACTACGATATATTGGCAAAACGCCTCAGAGAGCTCTCTTTTCTCAACTCTGGAATAAAGATTATTCTCAAGGAGGAGGCGACCGGCAGGGAAGATATCTTTGAATATGTGGGTGGTATTCTTGCCTTTGTCGAGCATCTGAACCGTAACAAATCGCCGCTACATGAGAAGGTTTTCAGCTTTTGTGATCAACGCAACGATGTGGCGGTTGAGATCGCTATGCAGTGGAATGAGTCCTATCAGGAGAATATCTACTGCTATACCAACAATATACCCCAGCGGGATGGCGGTACCCATCTGGCCGGTTTTCGTGGTGCGCTTACTCGAACCCTCAATCAATATATCGAACAGTCCGGTCTATCAAAGAAGCAGAAGGTGAACACCTCGGGTGATGATGCCCGCGAAGGTTTGACGGCGGTTCTTTCGGTGAAGGTACCCGATCCGAAATTCTCCTCACAGACCAAGGACAAACTGGTCTCATCCGAGGTGAAGGGGATCGTAGAGACCCTGCTTGCTGAGAATCTAAACGATTTTCTTTTGGAGAATCCGGCTGAGGCGAAGAACATTGCCGGCAAGATGATTGAGGCTGCACGTGCCAGAGAGGCCGCGAGAAAGGCGCGGGAGATGACCCGGCGCAAAGGCGCCCTGGATATAGCGGGTCTACCCGGTAAGCTTGCCGACTGCCAGGAGAAGGATCCGGCACACTCCGAGCTCTATCTGGTGGAGGGTGACTCTGCCGGTGGTTCGGCCAAACAGGGCAGGGATCGTCGTTATCAGGCGATTCTCCCGCTGAAGGGCAAGATTCTCAATGTGGAGAAGGCCCGCTTCGATAAGATGCTTTCATCGGCGGAGGTGGGGACCTTGATCACCGCGCTGGGTTGCGGTATCGGCCGAGAGGAGTTCAATCCGGACAAACTGCGCTATCACCGCATCATTATCATGACCGATGCGGATGTCGACGGTGCCCACATCAGAACCCTGTTGTTGACCTTCTTCTATCGCCAGATGCCGGAGCTTATCGACAGGGGCCATATCTATATTGCCCAGCCACCCTTGTACAAGGTAAAGAAAGGTAAGCAGGAGCAGTATCTGAAAGATGATCAGGATCTCAACAACTACTTCTTGCAGACAGCACTGGACAATGCCTCGTTGGTCGTTACTCACGGTGCACCGCCCCTTGCCGGCGAAAGTCTTGAAACCCTCTCTCGTGCCTTTCTTGCGGTGATGGCCAGCATCCAGCGTCTCTCTCTCAGGTATGATGGCGTGCTGCTTGAAAAGTTGATCTATATGCCGAAACTTGATGAGGCAATGATTGAGAGCAATTCAGAAATTACCAGCTGGATCAATGAGTTAGAATCAAGATTAAACACTGATCTGGGTATTTCTGAGTCATGCACCCTGCAAATCGTGGATGAAACCATGGCCGATGAAGCGGGTATTCTGCTGACTCGCAAGGTGCATGGTATTGGTAATGAACACCTAATCCCATTCGACTTTTTCAGCAGTGTTGAGTATCGCAAAATCGTCGAGCTGGGCAGCCAGTTAAACGGCCTGTTGAGTGAGGATGCCGTGGTGAGACGGGGTGAGAAGGAGAAGCCGATCACCAGTTTCAAGCAGGCGCTGGATTGGCTGATGGAGGATGCCAAGCGGGGCCAACATGTGCAGCGTTACAAGGGATTGGGTGAGATGAATCCTGAACAGCTGTGGGAAACCACCATGAATGCCGATAGCCGGCGATTACTTCAGGTCAGTATCGAGGATGCGGTCGCCGCCGATCAGATCTTCGCCACCCTGATGGGCGACCAGGTCGAACCGCGCCGCGATTTCATCGAGACTCATGCCCTGACCGTTGAAAATCTTGATGTTTAAAAATTTAGTCCGCAAATGAACGCAAATAAAGATTATTATTTTTGCTCATTACAAAAGGCTTGTCACAAGCTAACGGCCTAATATCTAAACATAGAATAAATCAGGCAAATCGACATAATTCAGCGCTCCTATCTACATAACCTGCGAAGTACTGAAGATAAAACTAAATATCATTAGCGTTCATTTGCGGACTGATCTCTTCACTTTCGAGTTTGAGGCAGACTCTCCACGGTTGATTCAATCCACGCCTCAGCGGCCTTGTTGATCTCCGCTGCGGTGAGGCCTTTGGTCTCGATGAGGGGGCCGATGCGAACATCGATGGTACCTGAATACTTTCTGAGATCGCGCCGACGCCAGAACACCCCCGCATTGTGGGCAACCGGCAATACCGGATAGCCTGTTTTTTCAGCCAGCATGGCACCGCCGATTCCATAACGTTTTTGCGCTCCCGGGGCTACCCTTGTGCCCTCGGGAAAAACGAAGACATTCTTGCCGGAATCGAGCCTCTCTTTACCCTGCTCGATAATCTGATCCACCGCCTTGCGTCCCGATTTTCGATTAATGGCGATGGGTTTGAAATAGATCATGACCCAGCCCAAGAATGGTAAGAAGATGAGTTCACGCTTGATAACCCAGGCTTTGGGTCCGGGTATAAGGCTGACAAGGGCGATGGTCTCCCAGGCGGATTGGTGCTTGGCAAAGACGATGCAGCTTCCATCAGGGATATTTTCCGCACCTTCGAGGCGATATTTCAGGTCGCAGAAAAAATCCAAGCCCCACAGATTGATTCTGCTCCAGGTATGGTCGATCCAATGGATGCCGTTGTTTGGTAATGCCCATCCGACCAGGGTACCGACGGTGGCTAAGATAACTGTGCTCGTGAGCAACAGGATAAAATAGAGTATCGAGCGGAAAAGGATCATCTGTCTGTTCTATCTTGTTTGATTAGATGTTCGGTGAAGCTGTAGAGATTTTCGTAGACAGCAACGTCAGGATGAGACTGTTTGAGCGCTTCCTTTGCCACCTCTCCCTTGCCGGTTCGAACCAGGACAGGATTGGCCTTCACCTCGATGGCAGCCACAATATCCCTGACGGAGTCGCCGACAACCGGTACCCCCTGAAGGGATTGCTGGGTGCGCCTGGCGATCTCCTGGTAGAGCCCCGGTTTTGGTTTACGGCAGCCACAGGTGTCGTCAGGTCCGTGGGGGCAGAAGAGAATGGCATCGATGTTGCCCCCCACTTGTTGCACGGCATCGGTCATTTTACGATGGATGGCATTGAGTGTCTCGATGTCGAAGAGGCCCCTGGCGAGACCCGATTGGTTGGTTGCCACGAATACCCGATAACCCGCCCGGCTCAGTTTGGCAATAGCCTGCAGGCTCTTCGCGATGGGAATCCACTCCTCCGGACTCTTGATATAGGCATCGGAGTCCTGATTGATCACTCCATCTCTATCGAGAATGATGAGCTTCATAAAAGTAAGCGCTTACTATCATTCCATGTCCCGGAACTCTGAGACCCGTATACGACCATCTATCATGCGGGATTGACGGTCAGCCAATTTCTCCATCTTATCCCAAAAGGCCTGATTGAGATCGAAGTCCTGTGCGATGGCGGTTCCCAGGACGAGAATGAGGAGATCTGCCACCTCTTCAGCGAGGGCCTGTTGACTCTTGCCTTTGGTGACACAGCTGGAGATTTCACCGAGCTCCTCGGCCATCAGCGCGATGCGGTAGGTCATCTCCTCACCACCGCTTTCGCGAAAGCGATGTTTGCTGTGGAACGCCTTGACCTCTGCCAGCATCTCGCGGTAGGAATCCTTGTTCAAGATTGACTCTCCTGCAGTTGCAGGCGTGAGATATCGGCGATGCTGAGGAAGAGGCTCTCGAGCTGCGCCAACAGGGCGAGGCGGTTGTTGCGTAATCCTTTGTCCTCTGCCATCACCATGACTTCATCGAAAAACAGATCCACCGGCTCTTTGAGTTCTGCCAGCAGCTGCAGACCCTGGGTGTAATCGCCGCGTTCGAACAAGGGTTGAGTCTGCGGTCTTAGCTCATCTATTTTGTTCGCCAGGCCCCGTTCAGCCTCGTTCTCGAAGAGTGTCGGATCGACAACAGGAGTAAGCTCCTGGTCGTTCTTCTTGAGGATGTTGCGTATACGTTTGTTGGCAGCGCTGAGACTCTCTGCCTCCGGTAATTTGCTGAAATCGCTGAGTGCCTTGATCCGCTTATCAAAGTCGGCAAGATTGGTTGGCCCTACTTCAGCGACGGCGTTGAACAGATCGACGCTGATACCCAGCTCGCTGTAGATACCCCTGAGTCGTTCAAGCATGAAGCGATAGACCTCTTTAGCGGCCCCGGATTCGCTCAATCGATCCGACATACCAGCCTCCACCGCAGCGAGCAGTGCTTGTAAGTCCAATGTAAGTGAGTGCTCACGTACGATGCGCAGCGCGCCGAGCGCGGCCCGTCTCAGGGCGAAGGGATCCTTATCACCGGTCGGTTTCTGGCCGATTCCGAATATGCCCACCAGGGTATCCAGTTTTTCCGCCAGAGAAAGTGCGATACCGGTCTTGGTCTGTGGCAGCCGGTCGCCGGAAAAACGGGGCATGTAGAACTCTTCCAGGGCCTGGGCCAGTTGGGAATTCTCCCCGTCCCGCAGCGCCTGGTAGCGCCCCATGATGCCCTGCATCGCGGGAAATTCGTTGACCATGTTGGTCATCAGGTCACAGCGACTCAGGAGCCCTGCCCGGTAACCCAGCTCCGGGTCGCCGCCGATGGTGGCGGCGATATGCTTGGATAGATTCGCCACCCGTTCCGACTTGTCATACATCGAACCAAGCTTGTTCTGGAATACGACCTGTTTCAGGGTCTGCAGATGATCCTCCAGGCGGCCCTTGCCGTCCTGTTGCCAGAAAAACTTGGCATCCGCCAGTCTTGGGCGAATTACCCGTTCATTACCTTCGCGAATCAGTTCCGGTTTTGGGCTGTCGATGTTGGCGATGGTGACGAAGTGGTTGATCAACTCGCCCGTGTCGTCAAATAGTGGGAAGTACTTCTGATTACCCTTCATGGTGGCGATCAGCGCCTCCTGGGGCACCTCGAGAAAACTCTCCTCAAAACTGGCGGTGATCGCCACCGGCCACTCATTGAGCGCGCTTACCTCGTCGAGGAGCTCCGGGTCCAGGTCGGCACGGGCGTTGATTTCCGCCGCGCAGGCCTCGACCATGTCGCGGATCTTTCTCCTGCGTACCTCGAAGCTCGGCAAGACATGACCCAGATCGTTGAGCACCGATGCGTAGTCCTCTGCATTGTAGAGGGTGATTGCAGCGGGGTAGTGGAAGCGGTGGCCATAGGTCAGACGGTCGGCCTTGGCATCGAGTATTTCGCAGGGAACCACCTGTTCTCCATGGAGAAACAGCAACCAGTGGACCGGGCGTACGAATTGTGCCTCGCTGTCACCCCAGCGCATGCGTTTTGGAATAGGCAGTCTGTTCAATGCCTGGGTGGCAATTCCCGGTAGCAGGTCGGCGGCGGGTTGCCCCGTCTCATGAATACGGTAGCTGAGCCACTCACCCTTATCGGTCTGCGTTGTTTGCAGCTGATCCACCGTGGTGTTGCAGGAGCGGGCAAAGCCCTCTGCGGCCTTGGTCGGGTTGCCATCAGCGTCGAAGGCGGCCTTGAGCGCTGGGCCACGACGCTCTATCTCACGATCAGGTTGACTGCGGGAACAGTCGCGAACAAGCAGTGCGAGGCGTCTTGGCGTAGCGAAGGCCTCAACCACACCGTGTTTGATGTTGGCCTGCTCCAGACCTTTGACAAAGCCCTCGGTAAGGGCATTGGATAGCTGTTTGAGTGCCTTCGGTGGCAGCTCTTCGGTACCGAGTTCGAACAGCAGATGGGCCTGATCAACCATTATTTTCCTCCTTACTGCTGTTCAACATGGGAAATCCGAGGCGCTCTCTGGCGTCGTAATAGGCCTGCGCCACATCCCGGGCGAGGCCGCGTACACGCAAGATGTAGCGCTGGCGCTCAGTAACGGAGATGGCATGTCGAGCATCGAGCAGATTGAAGGTGTGCGAGGCCTTTAACACCTGTTCGTAGGCAGGTAGGGGAAGACCCAATTCGATCAACTTCTGCGAATCCTTCTCGCACTGGTCGAAATGACCGAACAGATAGTCCACATCGGCATGTTCGAAGTTATAGGCAGACTGCTCCACCTCGTTCTGGTGGAAGACATCGCCGTAGGTGACTTTGCCCTGGGGTGTCTCGGTCCACACCAGATCGAACAGGCTCTCCACCCCTTGCAGGTACATGGCGATGCGCTCCAGACCGTAGGTGATCTCACCGGTCACCGGGCGGCAGTCGAGACCGCCGACCTGTTGGAAGTAGGTGAACTGAGTCACCTCCATGCCGTTGAGCCAGACCTCCCAGCCCAGCCCCCAGGCGCCAAGCGTGGGGGATTCCCAATTGTCTTCGACAAAGCGGATATCGTTGACCTTGAGATCGAGACCCAGCATCTCCAGGGAGCCAAGATAGAGTTGCTGGATGTTCTTGGGGGAGGGTTTGAGTACCACCTGATACTGATAGTAGTGTTGCAGCCGGTTGGGATTCTCTCCATAACGGCCGTCGGTAGGCCGTCTGGATGGCTGCACATAGCCGGCATACCAGGGCTCTGGGCCGATGGAGCGAAGGAAGGTGGCGGTATGAAAGGTACCCGCACCCATCTCCATGTCGTAGGGCTGCAGTATGATACAGCCCTGTTTCGCCCAATAGTCTTGCAAGGCGAAGAGCAGTTCCTGAAAGGTGCTGATCTTGCTACCGCTTTGTTGAGTCGCTTGGTTCACATCCAAACCCCGGTTGATGTGGAGGAAAATCGCGTAAGTATAACGATGCTCAGAGGCTATGGCTAACCTGGTTGAGTCTCCACTTCAAGGCCCGGGGATTGCCGGGCCTACCCATCTCGCACTAGGGGGTTATCGGGATATCTGTAATGGTATTGGCTCTAGGGTGAGAGCGCGCCTTGCATTATCTCCATCACGCTGTTGCCCCCAGCCTGTTGCAGATAATCAAGAATGATGGGTGTAAAGTTGCTGATCATATCGGCCGAGAGACCGAGCTCGCTGAAGGCGTTTGCCAGACCGGCAATTCCGGCCAAGTCCGCCTCACCCCCAAGCAGGTTTGCCACGGCGGCGGCACTGCCCGATGATTCAGCCACGGCGGGCGCAGCGGCGATCAGGCTCTCCATGTCAGGTACAACGGAGGCAATCTGCGAAAACTCTTCGCTTGGCAGACGGCTTTTCGCCAGGTTGAAGAGGGCACCGGCACCACCTGTCGCCTGTTCCGTGCTAATACCCAACTGGCCGGTCAGACTATCCAGGAGTGAATTTGCGCAGAGTGCCGATGTCGATGTAATTAGCAACAGAGTGAGGGTCAAATAGCGTACAGCTTCCATGAAACTCTCCTGGGTTTGTTATTGGCATTGCGATGTCTGTGCATCGTAACCAGTGTTAGAATGGCAGATTATACCCCGATATGATGCATAACCTTGGCTACTGTTTTGTAAACTATTGTCAGGCGACTTTGTCGTCTCATCGCCCTGAAATCGGGGTATAATTCCGCTTTTTTCAACCGCAAAAATGTAACCATGAGCGAGCAACGAAAAGCAGCAGCACTGATCTCTGGTGGGCTTGACTCGCTATTGGCTGCCCGGGTGATTCAGGATCAGGGAATCCATGTGGAAGGCATCAACTTCTACACCGGTTTCTGTGTCGAAGGGCATACCCATGCGATACGCAAGCGCGACCAGAAAAAGGATAAGCGCAACAATGCCCTCTGGGTAGCCGAACAGTTGGGTATCAAGCTGCATATCATCGATATCGTCGAGGACTACAAGGAGGTACTGACCAATCCGAAACATGGCTACGGCGCCAACCTGAATCCCTGTCTCGACTGTAAGATCTTCATGGTGCACAAGGCCTATGAGTGGATTCAATCCAAAGGCTTCGATTTCATCATCACCGGGGAGGTGATCGGCCAACGTCCCATGTCGCAACGCAAGCAGACCATGCCCATCGTATGCGACGAATCGGGAGCCCAGGATCTGCTGCTGCGCCCCCTGTGCGCAAAGAACCTGCCGCTGACCCGGCCGGAGCGGGAGGGCTGGGTCGATCGCGAGGGACTCTACGACTTCTCCGGACGCAGCCGTAAACCGCAGATGGCCCTGGCGGCGCGATTAGGTATCGAGGACTATGCCCAGCCCGCCGGTGGGTGTTGCTTTCTTACCGATGAGCAGTACGCGATTAAACTCAAGGATCTATGGCGTGCACGGGGCAACAAAAACTATGAAATTGACGATATCATGCTGCTCAAGGTGGGTAGACACCTGCGACCGGCGGGTCACTATAAGGTCATCATCGCTCGTGAAGAGGGAGAGGCCAACTTCATGCAGGGCTATCGTAAGCTCTATCCCTCTATGACAACGGTGAGCCACGGTGGTCCCTTTGCCCTCATCGACGGGGAGGTCAATGATCAGGAGATCGAACTGATCGCCCGTGTGGTCGCGCGCTACAGTCAGGGCCGTAACGCGGATGAGGTGGAGTTGCGCTTTACCGATAGAGATGGCCAAAGCCGCTCGCTGAAGGTGAATCCCATGCTGGCCCATGAGATACCCGGGGAGTGGCTGATTTGAGTCGACAGATTATCGACTGCAGGCGCCTGCTCTGTCCGATGCCGGTGATCAAGGTACAGAATGCCGTCGAAGGACTGCCTGACGGCAGCCAGGTCGAGGCGATTTGTACCGACCCGGGAGCGTTAAAGGATATTCCCGCCTGGTCGCGAATCAATGGTCACCGCGTGTTACTGGCGGAAAGCAGAGATGGAGAGTATATCGTTGTCGTGGAAGTCGTAGAGGATAGTGCCTCGTGATTCAGCAAGAGCGTTACGATGTCAGTCGCCGGGTAGCCATTGTCGGTGCCTTGACCAATACCCTGTTGGCAATCCTGAAGTTGGTCGTAGGCTGGCTTGGCCACTCCCAATCCCTGATCGCGGATGGCGTGCATTCACTCTCCGATCTGCTCACCGACGCCCTGGTACTGTTTACCGCGCGGCACGCAAAGGAGGCCCCGGATGAGGAGCACCCCTATGGACATGGCCGCTTCGAAACCATCGGTACCCTGGTACTGGGGGGGTTCTTGCTCACCGTCGGGCTTGGTATTGTGTGGGATGCTGGGGAGCGTCTGTTTTCTCCGGAACAGTTGCTGCAGCCGGAACTCTTTACCCTCTTTGTCGCCGCCTTTTCCATTCTTGCCAATGAGGGTCTTTTCTTCTATACCCGCCACTTTGCCAATAAGATCAACTCCAATCTGCTGCGCGCCAATGCCTGGCACCACCGTACCGATTCGGTATCCTCGATCGTGGTGCTGGTGGGTATAGGCGGAACCATTCTGGGACTCCCCTATCTTGATGCCATTGCCGCTGTATTGGTGGGCTTGATGATTCTGAAGATCGGTTGGGACCTGGGCTGGACCGCCTCTCAGGAGCTGGCGGATGCGGGTCTTGAAGAGGAGTCGCTGTCGGAGATCCGCGATGTGATCGGCAATATCTCCGGGGTCAATAGTGTGCACATGTTGCGTACTCGAAGACTGGGTGGTCACGCCATCGCTGATGTCCATGTTCAGGTCGATCCCTGGGTCAGTGTTTCAGAGGGCCATCGCATCGCCGAAGTGGTGCAGTATGGGCTTATCGACGGCGTGGACGTATTGGAAGACGTTACCGTGCATATCGATCCGGAGGACGATGAGGCTGGTCCCTCCTGTGCCCATCTTCCCCTGCGTTCGGAGGCCGAGGCCCTACTCGACCGCTTATGCCGAGGCATAGCCTGCTACCAGGAGAGACAGCGCCTGGTTCTGCACTATCTCTCTGGACAGATTGATATCGAACTCTACTTGCCATTAAACTGCTTCAGCTCCGAGCAGCAGGCGTTGGCGCTGCATAACGAGTTTCAGAGTGCGATCAAGGATTCCGAGGTATTCAGGGATGTTCGGGTCTGGTTTGGCTAGCACCGTTTTGGTGCGAATGGCGGCTGTTGCGCACCAACATTGTGCGAAGGCTGTGCCCTTGTGTCGAGTAGATTTTGACTTCTCAACCGGTAACTCCCTGGGGCCATGATGGAACGATCAGGCGGGCTCAGAATAACGCCATAATTTTTATCATGTTTCATATTGCCTGTAGCGATGGCAGGCAGAATTAGCAACTGAACGAATAGACAATCTTAATACGATGGCATGAAATCTGCCTTTCTGCGTTTTCTATAATGCCCGGTTTTTACTGGGCAACAAAAACCACGATTGGCTGATTCAGCTCAGCTTTTAATCACTGAAAAATCCGGGAGATGACGATGGCCGTAAAAGCCCTGAAGATGATCAAAGACAATGATGTGAAATTCATCGATCTGCGCTTTACCGACACCCGCGGTAAGGAGCAGCATGTGACCCTACCCACCAGCCAGGTCGATGAGGAGTTTTTCGCTGACGGTAAAATGTTCGACGGCTCATCCATCGCCGGCTGGAAAGGCATCAATGAATCCGACATGATCCTGATGCCGGAAGACGCCTCTTCGGTCATGGACCCCTTTGCGGACGAGAATACCCTGATCATCCGCTGCGACATTCTTGAACCCTCCACCATGCAAGGCTACGAGCGCGATCCCCGCTCCCTGGCCAAGCGTGCAGAGGCCTATCTCGCCTCCACCGGCATCGCCGACCAGGCCTTTTTCGGTCCCGAGCCTGAGTTCTTCGTCCTCGACGACGTGCGTTGGAGTGTCGACATGAGCGGCGCCATGGTCAAGGTCGACTCCGAGGAGGCCGACTGGAACTCCGAGCGTGTCTATGAGGATGGCAACATCGGTCACCGCCCCGGCGTCAAGGGTGGCTACTTTCCGGTCCCCCCGGTCGACTCCCTGCATGACCTGCGTGGCGCCATGTGTCTGGCCATGGAGGAGATGGGCGTTGAGACCGAGGTACACCACCACGAGGTAGCTACTGCCGGTCAGTGCGAGATCGGCACCAAGTTCAATACCCTGGTTACCCGCGCCGACTGGGTACAGATTCAAAAATACTGCACCTGGAACGTGGCCCATGCCTATGGCAAGACAGCCACCTTCATGCCCAAGCCGCTGGTGGGTGATAACGGTTCCGGTATGCATGTGCATCAGTCCCTGGCCAAGGGCGGTGAGAACATCTTCGCCGGCGACCAGTATGGCGGCCTCTCCGAGACCGCACTCTACTACATCGGGGGCATCATCAAGCACGCCCGTGCCCTGAATGCCTTTACCAATGCCTCCACCAACTCCTACAAACGCCTGGTACCCGGCTTTGAGGCCCCGGTAATGCTGGCCTATTCCGCCCGCAACCGTTCCGCCTCGATCCGTATTCCATGGGTCTCCAGCCCCAAGGGCCGTCGTATCGAGGTGCGCTTCCCCGATCCCACCGCCAATCCCTACCTGGCCTTCTCGGCCATGCTGATGGCTGGCCTCGACGGTATTCAAAACAAGATCCACCCCGGCGACGCGATGGACAAGGACCTCTATGATCTGCCAGCGGAAGAGGCAGCCAATATTCCAACCGTCTGCCACAGCTTCGATCAGGCGCTGGAGGCACTCGACGCGGATCGTGACTTCCTCACCGCGGGTGGTGTCTTCACCGACGACCTCATCGACGGCTATATCGAGCTGAAGATGGAAGAGGTCACCACCATGCGCATGACTACACACCCGGTGGAGTTCGATCTCTACTACAGCTTGTAACTGACTGCGCTGGATAGATGAGTGGAATCTGCGCCCCCCTCATGGGGGCGCATTTTTTGGTGTTTATGCGAACAGTGTCGCTTGTTTCCTAGGGTGTCACTGGTCTATGCTTGGCTCATGCGTATTGGAATCCTGCTAATCACCCTGCTTATGGCGCTGCCCCTGTTCGCCAGGGATGTCTATAAATATATCTCTGAGGATGGCGAGGTCATCTATTCCGAACGCTATCATCCCGATGCCGAGCGCATTAAGGTCACTGACAAGGAGCGGGGATCTTCTGTCCCCCAGGCAGACTTGAGTGAAGAGGAGCTCGCGGCGGCGGCAGGTGAATACAATACCTTCTCCATTGTCCGCCCGGGTGACAATGAGACCATCCGCAGTGACGAGGGCACGGTGCCGGTAGGTATTTCGCTGACCCCTAATCTGGCGGAAGGCCATGTGATCCACCTCTATGTGGATGGCACCAAGCTCGATTCCGATGTCAAGCAGACCCAGGTTATTCTCCAGCAGCTGAGTCGGGGCACCCACTCCCTGCAGGCAAAGATCGTCAACAGCGAGGGTGAATCCCTCAAAGACTCCAACAGCATCACTTTTCACCTGCGTCAGGCTGCGGTCGAATAGAAACGACAACAGATGCTGGCGCGCTGAACCTTGCGTACCCGCCCCACCCATCAGGCCCCGTTGCTTGATCTTCTCTTCTAAAACTGCTGACACTGCATGTTGCACTATAATGGTGCGCAGGTGCTACTTTCTTTGAGCGCTTTCGCGGGATTAAGAGTGTTGGTTGTGATTCCAAACACCAGATTGGCTGGATTCGCATCCCATTTTGTCGAGCTGATGAGAGTGGTATCTCATGAAATCAATCAGTTACACAGAATTAGCAGGTAAATAGTCGGGCCGGTATAGAAAAAGGATTGCGATGAAGGCGTTGGCCCGCAAATTGCAAAAAATATGGCCATGAATTCTGATCAGTTAGCAACGAGCATGGAAAAGCGTGTCCTAGAGAATCTAAGTACCGCGATTCTAATGTTCGATAGGGAGTTCAACCTGCGCTATATCAACACCTCAGCCGAAATGCTGTTTGGTGTCAGCGCACGCAAGGTCCTGGGAATTCCCGCCGCGGAACTGATCAGCTGTTCAGGTAGCGTGGTCCATGAAAATCTTGCCAGGTCACTGGAGACCGGCCAACCATTCACCGAGCGGGAGCACCAGCTGATTGTCCATGAAAACAGTGAGATTACCGTCGATTGCACGGTGATCCCGATACGTTCGGGCCAGTATGTCAATGAGTTCCTGGTTGAGATTCAGCAGGTCGACAGGCAGTTACGCATATCTCGTGAAGAGCAGTTGCTGGCGAGAAACGAGGCAAGCCGGGCCTTGGTAAAGGGTCTCGCTCATGAGATCAAAAATCCTCTTGGGGGATTGCGCGGGGCCGCGCAGCTATTGGAGAGAGAGCTTCCCGATCCCTCACTGGCAGAATATACCCAAATCATCATCGAAGAGGCCGACCGGCTGCAGAATCTGGTGGATAGAATGTTGGGGCCGAACAAGATACCGGTGATGCAAGCGGTCAACGTCCACCAGGTACTGGAGCGGGTATGCAGTCTGGTTAAAGCAGAGACTGGGCCGGCGTTGGCGATTAACAAAGACTACGATCCGAGCATCCCTGATCTCAAGGCCGACACCGATCAGTTGATCCAGGCGTTCCTCAATATCCTCAGGAATGGTGTCCATGCCGCGGGTCCGAGCGGGGTTATCGAAATAAATACCCGGGTGTTACGCCAGTTTACGATCGGGAATATTCGCCATCGCCTGGTGATATCGGTCGAATTTTCCGACAACGGACCTGGCATACCCCTCGAACTTCAGGAGCGGGTCTTCTTCCCTCTGGTATCGGGCAGTGATGGTATGGGGTTGGGGCTATCGATATCGCAAACCTTGATCAACAGGCATCAGGGTTTAATCGAATTCACAAGCAAGCCGGGACATACGGTATTTAGAGTATTACTTCCGTTGGAGCAGGTTGATGGATAGAAGATGTCGGGTCTGGGTTATCGATGACGATCGCTCGATTCGTTGGGTGCTGCAAAAGACCTTGGAAAAAGAGGATATGGATGTTACCTGTTTCGAGAGCGCAGACAAGGTGTTGAGCCATCTGGACAAGGAGCAGCCGGCTGTCGTGGTCTCGGATATACGTATGCCAGGCATGGATGGGCTGGAGCTGTTGGAGCTGTTGCATACCCGCTATCCCGATATGCCGGTGATCATCATGACTGCGCACTCGGACCTGGAAAGTGCCGTATCCGCCTACCACGGTGGTGCCTTCGAGTATCTGCCAAAGCCCTTCGATGTCGATGAGGCGGTACAGCAGATCAGGCGGGCCTGTCGTCAACAATTGGCAGGTGACGAGAAACCAAGCACGGACTTTGTCGATCAGGAGAAGGTTATCATCGGTGAGGCGCCTGCCATGCAGGAGGTATTCCGCGCCATCGGGCGCCTTGCGCGATCCAATATCACCGTATTGATCAATGGCGAGTCGGGTACCGGCAAGGAGTTGGTGGCCCACGCCCTGCATCGACACAGTACCCGCGCATCGGGCCCGTTCATCGCCTTGAATATGGCTGCCATCCCCAAGGACCTCATGGAGTCGGAGCTTTTTGGCCACGAGCGCGGCGCTTTTACCGGCGCCCAGACGCGTCGAACCGGCCGCTTCGAACAAGCAGACGGTGGCACCCTGTTTCTCGACGAGATTGGTGACATGCCGGCGGAGTTGCAGACCAGGTTGCTTCGAGTGCTGGCCGATGGTGAATTCTACCGGGTCGGCGGCCACGAGCCGGTGAAGGTCGATGTACGTATCATCGCCGCGACACATCAGCATTTGGAGGGGTTGGTCAAAACCGGCTCTTTTAGAGAGGACCTGTTTCATCGTCTCAATGTGATCAGAATTCACTTGCCGGCGCTGCGCCAGCGTCGGGAGGATATACCTCTGCTGATGACGCACTTTCTTAATAGCGCAGCGGAAGAGTTGGCTGTGGAGAGTAAACTGTTACTGCCGGAGACCGAGGCCTATCTAAGTCAACTGGAGTGGCCGGGTAACGTTCGCCAGCTGCAGAACACGGCCCGTTGGCTGACTGTAATGGCCTCTGGTCAGGAGATCCATATCGACGATCTGCCAAGTGAATTGAGAGATAGCAGCGATACCCCGTCGAGTTACCATGAGGATTGGCGACAACAACTGCGGGATTGGGCGAGAAAACGCTTGCAGGAGGGAGCAGAAGGCCTGCTCAATGAGGCGGGACCCGATTTCGAAACGGCAATGATCGAAATTGCCCTGGAGCACACGGCGGGTAGGCGCCAGGACGCCGCGCGGTTGCTTGGTTGGGGACGCAATACCCTGACCCGCAAGATCAAGGAACTGGGATTGGAGGGATCCTGAATCACCTAATCTGCTACTACCGAATACATAGTCACATCTTCCATGTTAACGGCCGGGTAAGGTTATTTTCCCTGATGCAGTCATGAGGTTATGATTTAAACCTTATTGGCGGCAGCGGCCGATATCAGTCAGCGGCTGTCGATGGAATTCTTTGCTGTGGGTGTATAACTATGGATTCAAGTTCAATCGACCTGCCCGGTAGTGAGGTCGAATCGATCATTTTCGAAAATGGCCTGCTGACGATACGATTTTCCCGGGCGATTATCATTAAAACCATGAGCGGCTCGGAAGAACGAACCCGGTGGTGGCAGGCGGGCGCACTGATCTATAAAGCCGCCGAGCTCGAGACAGCCATACCCGACTCCCCCTGTGTCTGTGAGGGTGGGGATGTGGGTGAGAACGTCTACACCTACCGGGATATGATCCCGATCCCACTGCAGAGCCAGGGCCGTGCCCGTTGCGATCTTAAATTCGATTCCAGCGAAGAGCGGCTCAAGGCCTGGGGCGAAGGCGTTAAATTGGTGATGCAGGATCGCCCCCACTATATCGAACATCTACGCAAATCGAATTGAAGGAACATGCAACAGATATTGATCTATGGTGACAGCTTGACCTGGGGAATTATCCCCAACACCAGAGAGCGCCTCACATTTGACCAGCGCTGGCCAGGTGTTTTTGAAGCTAATCTGCTGTCGGCAGGGAGGGAATCCCGGGTTATCGAAAACTGCCTGAATGGTCGGCGTAGTGTTTGGTCGGATCCCTTCAAGCCCGGTCGGGATGGCTCCGAGGGCTTGGCCCAGGTAATCGAGATGAACTCACCGCTCAAACTGGTGATCTTGATGTTGGGTACCAATGACTTCCAGGCCACACATGATAACTATGCCTGGTTGTCCGCACAGGGGATATCGACGTTGGTCGATATCATCCGACACTCCCCCATCGAGCCGGGTATGCCGGTTCCCCAAATTCTGCTTGTCGCCCCTCCCGGTATCGCCACGCCAAAAGGGCCCATAGCGGATAAGTTCAAGGACGCGGAACAGCGCTTCGAGGGCTTGCCAGATGAGCTTGCTAAGGTTGCGGGGGAAAAGACCACACACTATTTCAATGCGGGGGATGTGACTCCATCGAGCCGCATCGACGGGATTCATCTTGACCAGCCTCAGCATCAGGCGTTGGGCAGTGCACTGGCTGAGTATGTAATAGAAAAAGGACTTGTCTAAACAGCAGTTTCTTGGCGTAAGACAGCAATCAGACCGGTTTATTGGTGAATGAAAATCACCCTCATCAGACATGGAAGGACGGAGCTTCAACTCCGGGAAGAGATTATTGGAAATTTGCTGTCTATCGATCCGCCGCGATGGGTCGATCCTGCTGAAAACTAAATGCTGTCCATGGCGGGACGAATTATCCTGATGCCAATCGGTGTGCGCTGCGAGTTGTCTCGGGCAGACGATAGCGGGTGGTAGCGGCAAGCACCAAATCGATAGCTGTCTGCAGAGAGATCATATGGCCGATGGAGATGTAGAGCGGTTTTACCTTGTTTCGAGTACGTAGCACCGCACCGATGGTCTCACCTTTGTCGATCAGCGCTACCCATCCCCCCTTCTTTTCCGGCACCTCCCCATGAGTGCCGATGAGGCGGGTTTTGGCGACACCGACAGCAGGCTTTCCAGTGTAGACCCCAAGATGACAGGCGAGGCCGAAGCGTCGGGGATGGGCAAGGCCTTGTCCATCGCAGAGGAAGATATCGGGATCTTGCCGAAGCGCGGACAAGGCTTGCAGGATGGCAGGTATTTCTCGAAACGAGAGCAGACCGGGTATATAGGGAAAAGTGGTGGGGAGCCTGACGACCGATGATTCCTGGGGTTTTAGTTCGGGGTAGCTCAACACAGAAACCGCGGCGCGAGTGATAGTGCCCTGTGCTTCGAATCCCACATCCACGCCCGCGATACGACCTATTGTAGAGAAGCCGTCATGGTCGATGACTTGATCTTTCAAGCTATTTTGCAGGGCAACAGCCTCACTGGGTGTGAGGTTCCAATCGTGGGACAGCATAGGGTTTCAGCTATCCATTAGCGAGTGTTTATTCATTAGCGGGCAGAAATTTTATTGAAATATATATTGATATGGTTAAGCTTTTTCAAGTATTGTCGATAACAGGCCTATATTGGACATGGCTTCAGTGACTTTCGGCCATATTCGCATCTGTAATTTATAGACGTATTAGAAATTATGTCAGTTGAGTTATTTAACAATGGTAGTCACATCTGTGTGGCATTCAGGGATCTGGTGTCGGGCGAAGCGGTTCAGGCAAACCAATTTCTGATCTATGATCATCAACACGCCGCGCTGATCGACCCTGGTGGCGAATTGACCTATTCCCGGCTTTTCATGGCCATTAGCGACTATATGAATGTGAAGAGACTGGACTATGTCATCGCTTCACACCAGGATCCGGATATCGTCGCCTCGGTAAACAAGTGGTTGGTCGGTACAGATTGCAAAGTGGTGGTCCCTGCCTTGTGGGAGCGCTTCATTCCTCACTTCACCCGCCCAGGACGTCTGGTGGACAGGGTGGTGGCGATACCTGATGAAGGCATTAATCTTGAGCTGGGCAATATACGCCTGATGGCAGTACCGGCCCATTTTCTCCATGCAGAGGGCAATTTCCAGTTCTATGACCCGGTCAGCCGGATTCTGTTCTCGGGTGATCTCGGTGCAAATCTTCCTCCGGGTGACTTGAACGCACCGGTGAAAAAACTCTCCGAGGTTCTCCCTTATATGGAGGGGTTCCACCGCCGCTACATGAACTCCAATAAGGTCTGTAATCTGTGGGCAAATATGGTTCGCCAGCTCGAAATCGACATGATCGTGCCGCAACATGGCCGAGCATTCGTGGGTAAGAAGGTGGTGAATGAGTTTATCAATTGGATCGATGGACTGGAGTGCGGTGTTGATTTGGTAACCCAAAACAACTATCGCCTGCCTTGAGTATTCGGCTACTTTCTGTCTGAGGCAAACTCACCGAGCCAGAATCCCAGGTTCTTCTCGATAAACTCTTCCACTGGCATGTAGTGGGAGCCGTCGCAGGAGAATGTCAGGCCGAGCATACCGTTCATGATGTTGATAGAGGCACTACGCAGGTAGATTGTCTCATCGGCAAAACGCAACGCCTTGAACTCGGCAAACACTTCGCGAATCTGTTCCGGTTGCACCTTCGCCCTCTGCGGAAAGCGGTGGAGGGGGTAGGCCAGGACTATGTCAGGATCGACTATCTCATCAACCCCGTGCACCTGGTAGGTGTAGGGATCGTTAACTACCCAGAACGAGCAACGGCCACTGGAGTAGTGAATTTTACAATGGAAAATCCCATGCTGGGTCATCAAATCGTAGATGGTCGCGTGCACTGAGTCGATGTCTTCATCCAGGCGGCTCTGGATTCTTTGTTGCATGAACAGGGTGCCGCGCACCGCGGGGTCACCTTTGAACTGCTGCCAGTGCTGCGGTTCGCTGTCCAGGTTTTCGTCGGCAGTGAGCTTGTCGAGGGAGAAGTCAGCGGCAATGAAACCCAGTAATTCCCCCCCCTTTCGCACCGCCTGCAGTGCGGTGACGCACTCTCGATGGGAGAATTGGCTGTGATAGACGGAGGAGAGCATGATGCCCTTGAAAGGGAGGTTGTTTTTCAGGTAGGGGCGTTTGGAGAGGTCCCTGCCCCGCCAGCCTTCGTCCGCTCCGCCGGGCATGATCAGGGAAGAGATCTCTATGCCCTCCAGGTCCCAGGCATAGAGAAATTCACAGTTGGTGATCTGATCGATGTGATCGAGTAAAACCTGGTCCAAGTTATCGATATCATCCCATACGGACATGCACTTTTTCGCAAGCAGTGACAGCGGTTCGGTGACTGTCGCTGCCAAGGCGTCCTTTTTGGCTAGAATAATCTGTTTTACTGGTGTCATGGCCTATCGATAGCTATATGGAGTGAGGCAATAGTATCCCACACAGTGATAGGCTCGGAAATGGTGTCGTCGCAACATTGCTGACGGAATATGGCGCCTTGGCCAAATGAATACTGCTATCGTGAGAAAGGAAGAGCGGCGTGTTTGCGTGTACAATCGGCCGTTCCCTGTTTTTGCAAATCATAGCTAAGGATATCTTTCTGTGACCATGTTGAAAAATGACCGATTGTTGCGGGCGCTCTGCCGTGAGCCGGTGGATATGACACCGGTTTGGATGATGCGCCAGGCCGGACGTTATCTACCCGAGTACCGGGCCACCAGGAGCAAGGCTGGAAGCTTCATGGACCTGTGCCGGAATCCCGACCTGGCCTGTGAAGTCACTATTCAGCCCTTGGATCGTTATCCACTTGATGCGGCGATACTCTTTTCCGATATTCTTACCGTTCCCGATGCCATGGGATTGGGCCTCTACTTCACCGAGGGAGAGGGTCCTCACTTCGAGCGGCCGATACGAGATGAAGCCGCGGTGGACGCATTGGGTGTGCCGGACATGGAAGATGACCTGGGATATGTCATGGATGCGGTGCGCACCATCCGCCGTGAGTTGCAGGGGCGGGTACCGCTGATCGGATTCAGCGGCAGCCCCTGGACCCTGGCGACCTATATGGTCGAAGGGGGTGGCACCAAGAATTTCTCCAAGGTAAAGGGGATGATGTTCGATCGCCCGGCGTTGATGCATCGTCTGTTGAGCAAGATCGCTGAAGCAGTAACCGCCTATCTGAATGCCCAAATCGATGCGGGAGCCCAGGCAGTGATGATCTTCGACACCTGGGGCGGTGTACTGACGCCACAGCACTATGAAGCCTACTCCCTGGAATATATGCGCCGGATCTTGCGAGGCCTGAGGCGCGAGGCAGAGGGGCGTAAAGTACCTTGCATCCTGTTTACCAAGGGCGGAGGGTTCTGGTTGGAACAGATGGCACAGAGCGGATGTGATGCCTTGGGTATCGACTGGACATTGAGTCTCGCCGATGCCAGGCGCCGGGTGGGTGACAGGGTGGCCCTGCAGGGCAATCTCGATCCCTGTACCCTCTATGCATCCCCGCAAAGGATCAGGGAAGAGGTGGCACAGGTTCTGGCCAGCTTTGGCAAGGGGAGTGGTCATGTCTTCAATCTTGGTCATGGGATTCATCCGGAGATCGACCCTGAACGCGCAGGTGTCTTCATCGAGGCGGTGCATGAATTAAGTCGTCCCTATCATTCGGCCGACTAACCCTTGAGGGTATAAGCATGAAAGTTGCACTATTAGGTTTGGGTTTGATGGGGCTTCCCATCGCCCACAGGTTGGTTCATTGTGGCCATGACGTTGTTGTCTGGAACCGCTCCCAGGAGCGATTGAGGCTGGCAAATGATGAGGGCTTGTCGGTTGAGCCATCACTCGCCGAGACAGTGGCTGCCGGAGAGGTGCTGCTACTCACGCTTAGTGATGCCGCAGCCATAGACGAGGTGTTGTTCGACAGTTCTGTAACACCGCTCATCGAAGGTAAAACAGTGCTGCAGATGGGCACCATCTCCCCACAAGAGAGCAGGGACCTGGGAGACAGGGTAGCGGCGGCCGGTGGTGACTATCTTGAAACCCCGGTCTTGGGGAGTATACCCGAGGCCAAGGCCGGGGAGTTGATCATTATGACGGCTGGTTCAGAGGCCGCCTATCATCAGACGCTGTTGATGTTGCGGGGGCTCGGCAAGGAGGTGGAGTATCTGGGGGCGGTAGGCAAGGGTTGCGCGGTAAAACTGGCCATGAACCAGCTGATTGCGTCACTGACAGCAGGGTTTTCCCAGAGCCTGGGATTGATCAGGTCTCAAGGCGTGGAAGTGGAGCAGTTTATGAAGCTGTTACGCCAAAGCGCCCTCTATGCCCCCACATTCGACAAGAAGCTGAAAAAATTCATGGAGCACGACTACAGTAATCCCAATTTCCCCTTGAGGCACTTGATCAAGGACCTTACCCTGTTTCAACAGGTCGCGGAATCGTCGGGGATCAATGGAGAGATCGCGAATGCAACCTTGAAGGTACTGCTCAGTGGCCAGGAGGCAGGCTATGGGAATGAGGACTACTCCTCCCTCTATGAGGCGATAAATCCAGGATTCGATGCTGATACCGATATCGGTTGCTAGGGCCTGTTAACACTCATGGCGATAACTAATCGATAGCGAAGCAGCGTTTAACGCCAATCTCAGATTCTCTGCCGCCGGTGACAGCAAAATTGACTGTCACCGGCGGCCAATGCCTAACCGAGCATTACCGATGCCACAATACCGAGGATAATTATCGCGATTGCGCCAATCATTGCGTGATTACTGCCTAACATAGTTTATCGCCTCCATGTCTCTTGGGTGATGACTAAATACGGCTCGTTATTTAATCGATTAACAGCCAATTTGGTTTGGTGCTAGGGGCTGTGAACGCTTCTCCGCCAGCCCTTGACTTAATAACTAGTGCCGATCAGTAAAATTTCAAGGATTGTCTTGAATTACCCCAATATATGCATGGCAATATGATGTACCGCTTTGCCACGTGTTGTTGTGTCTCATGCCAACGCAGGCTAATCGTATTTGATCGAAATCAAGGGTAAACCAGCACTAATGGTCTAGCATTTCCGTCCTCAAAACCGATTACGTGAGAACCTGTCGTGGGCCGATATATGCTCCCTGTCGTTGATCCCTCCGCAATGCCCCGCGTTGCCCAGAATTCGATGAACGAAGTTCATTTGGAAGAGGTTGCATTGATCAACCGCCTGGGTGAACTGCTGATACAGGGTTTAGAGGGTCAACCCGATCTGCAACGTATCGGCGACTCGGTGGATGGCTGGGTGGACCATACCCGGGACCATTTTGAGGGTGAAAACAGGTTGATGGAGAGTCACGGCTTCCCCCCCTACCCCGTGCATAAGGCAGAACATGCACAAGTGCTTGCAAAGCTGGAGACAGTTCAGGCGCTATGGACCAGGGAGCAGTCATTGGAAGACTTGGCCGATTTCATCTTCAATGAGTGGCGGGCCTGGTTCGACCAGCATGTGAAGAGCATGGACAGGGCAACCGCACTCTTTCTGAGTCAGGTGATGTAAGCGCTGTTTGAGGTTATGGCGTTTGCTTTTTTAGAGGGCGGTGGTTCCTCATCCACCGCCCTCTTCTCGATCAGCCAAGCATAACCGCGGCGACAATGCCCAGTATCAGAATGGCTGTGGCTCCTATGATTGCTTTATCGCTACCTAACATGGTGTTGTCCTCCTACATTGACACTGACCATAAAAAGTTGATGCAACCCGATTTTCAAGCCGCGCAGTAAAGACCGCGAAAAAGTAGGGTAATTGCTCTTTTTATAGAAACAACTGATTTACATCAATAAATCGGTCGTTATTCAACGCCTGAGAGCCTGCGTTGAAGGGTTTTTTCATTAAAAATATATCGGTTTGCGTTTTATCAATGCGAACTGACCGAGATCTGCCCATTATTGTCTGTTTCATGATAAAAAAGACGTTCAATCCCCTTCTATTCAGGGAAAACCATGAACCTGTTGTTTAGTGAACGTCCAGGAAGGCATGAGCGCCATCTGCTGCGTAAATTTGAGAATCCACTCTTTCCGGAAACCGCCCGCCAGCTGACGTCAGAGCAATTGACCGAGGCCCAGCGCCTGGATCACGAGGAGCTTGTCAGCTACATAGTTGAGTTACGCAGTCTTGTTGGTGAGGCTGTCGCCTTGGGGCCCCATGAGCAGAGCGATGTCATACTGGATCTCAAGGAGCGCCTCGACAAGGCCTATGAAACCGCCTGTCGCTTGGCCGATGATCAGGCGCCCAACAAGGAGGCGATTAGAAAATTGGTGGATGTGATTATGCGTTCTGTGTGGAAAGGGGCGGGCAACGATACCCTGGCACATCAGGAGCTGCAGCAGGAACAGAGCGCACGTCAGTTACACTATGGATTACTTGAAAACCCACTGTTGGCGGACCTGCTCGATCCGGCGTCGCTGATCGCCGAGGATGAACTCCTGCCTGTTCTTCTCAGCGCTGATGAGAGTGATTTCGAGGCCGCACTCACCCTGTTTGACGCCAACCAGCTGGAGGCACTGCTGCAGCAGGGAGAGGGCCTTGGGCAACTCGATGATGGCGCGAAGCACGCCGAACAGGTAGCTGCTCGTCTACAGCAGTTGGCAAGCGCATTAACATCGCTGCAGACAGACTAATGAGATAGGACTGTTTTAAAAGCGATCACCGAAGTTCTGTGTCCAGTAGATTCCGTAAGTGGAAGCCGAGTTTCTCGCTTCCGCCTGACCCATCTCGGTGAAAGCCGAATTCATAATATTGCTGCAGTGGCCCGGGCTGGCCAGCCAGGCACTCATTGCACTCTCTGCACTACTGTATCCGGCGGCGATGTTTTCACCATAGGTGCGCCAGACATAGCCGGCCGCGGAGATACGGTCCCCAGGGTTGGAACCATCGATACCGGTGTGACTGAAATAGTCGTTGTCCGCCATCGATGTGGAGTGGCCTTGTGCGGCCTGTTCAAGGTTGCAGTGCCAGGCAAGCGAGGAGGCTGCGGGATAGTCGGTGGTGCCGCAGGACCTGGCCACGGCCCTGGCATTGTTGACCAGGGTCAGCATCTCTTTGTCGCTCGTGCTCATGCAGAGATCGATGGTGCCTTGAGAGGTTGCGCCCAGATTGTATGCAGAGCCGGTGGTAAAACTCCAACTGGTGCTTTCCACCAGGTTGCCCGCCTGGTCCTCCAGGTTGTCTGCAAGGGTGACGCTGTATGTGGTACTTGCGGTAAGTGCAGTGTCAGGGTTCAGGGTAATGGTGTTGTTTGGTGCATCATAACTGACACTGCCTGAAACCGGGGTGGAATTGAGGCTGAGCTGGAGGCTTTGATCGTCGATCAGGGATTCAAGCAGCGGTTCATCGAAGCTGATGCTGACACGGGTTGTGACAGCGACATCGGTGGCATTGGTCTGAGGTGTTCTTGAGACGATAACGGGTGGTGTGGTGTCCACCATGGGCGATACGCTGATGGTGATCGTTGCGCTGTGTGAAAGGGCGCCGTCATCCACCCTGAGCTGAAACACGAAATTGCTGGTCTGCTCGACATCGGGAGCGATGAAACTCAAAGTTGGGTTGGTAAGGTCTCCCAGATCGATCGAAGTTCCCTGGGTCTGGCTCCACAAATAATTGAGAGCGTCTGCATCGGGGTCGCTGGAACCTGAACCATCCAGGGTAACTGTCTCGCCTGATGTAAATGATTGTGAGGCGCTTATAGTTGCGTTGGGTTGCTGGTTGACAGGGGTCTGTTCCTGGGGAGTTGTGTCGGCCGGGGTATCATCACCCGGGGCCGTACTATCCTGATCGGTCTGATCCTGACTGCTGGCCTGATCGCTGTTGGTGCTCGATGTGTCGCTGCTTGAACCGCCACCGCATGCGCCGAGCGCAATAGCCAGTAGCAGCAGCATCCCCATGAAAGCCTTGTTTTTGTTGATTCGCATAACCTGTTCGTAAGCCGTAATCGTGAATCTTCAGATCGATTCCACCACCGATCTGCCTCAAGTCTGCATCGACCTCATGTTTCGGTTTGTCGGCATAGGCTAGGAAAACTACAGCGGCGAATCCTTGTCGCCAATGGGTTGGTCAGAAAATATGGAAGCGGTATCACAAACAGCGGCTTGTAACAGGGTGGGTTTGGCTATTCCATTGCGTTTAATAGGCGTTATATTCCCGCCAGGCGGATGAACCTTATGCGGTTCGGCAAGCCGCACCCTACGCCAAAAAAATGTAGGGTGCGTATTAACGCACCACGGTCTGAGGATTAACGGTGGATACTCAACGAACCTCCGAGGTGTCTCGTTAGTATACGTCGGATTGAGGTTGGCTCAGGCTAGACCAATACCATCTCGATTCCATCTTTCAGCAGTCGATCGGTAAATCGCAGTTGCCACTGCTCGCCATGGAGCTGTCTGATGGTTTCGACCACGATATATTCCGGCTTCAATGCGGTCTGGTCTGAGTAGCGGCTCAGACCTTGTAGACAGGCGGGACAGCTTGTCAAAAGCTTAAGCGGTGGCCGCCCCTTTTGATCCTGTTGCAGCAGGCTATCCATGCCTCTGTTAAGCTCCTCCAATTTACGGAAACGCAGCTGATTGGCAATGTCGGGGCGACTGGTCCCCAGGGTCCCTGCTTCACCGCAGCAGCGCTCGCTCGGTACCACCTCTTTGCCCATCAGCCGGCTGGCGACCTGTTGTGGATTGTATTGTTTTATTGGGGTATGGCAGGGGTCATGGTAGAGATACTCGGTCTGTTGGGATCCTGTCAGTGCCACACCCTGCTCAAGCATATACTCATGAATATCGAGCAGGCGACAACCGGGAAAGATCTTCTCGAACTGATACTGCAGCAGCTGATCCATGCAGGTGCCGCAGGAGACCAGCACGGTCTTGATATCCATATAGTTGAGGGTGTTGGCGATGCGGTGAAACAGCACCCGGTTCTCGGTGGTGATTTGCCGTCCCCGGTCGTGGAGGCCGGCGGCACTCTGGGGATAGCCGCAGCAGAGGTAGTTTGGTGGCAGCACTGTCTCCGCGCCCAGTTCGCACAGCATCGCCAGGGTGGCCAGGCCGATTTCGCTGAACAGCCGTTCCGATCCGCAGCCGGGAAAATAGAAGATCGCATCGCTCTCTTCATTGACCTTATCGGGATAGCGCAGAATCGGTACCGAGTCGGTGCCATCAAGTCTCAAGGCATCCCGCAAGGTCTCTCTAGGGGCCTCGACACGAATCGGTTTCTGCACCATCTCCAGCAGCATCGTCCGTGGCTTCGGCGTGCCGGTGGTGGCCTTGGGCGGGCGTTCCGCGGGGGTGCGCAGCCCCGCCTTGCCGGCGAGGGTATAGCCGAGATTGATACCCTTGAAACCCCACTCCGCCAACCCCTTGCGCATCCAGCGGATCGCCCTGGGGTGGGAGAGGTTGAGAAAGGCCATGGCGGCACTGGTGCCAATGCTGCGTCGCTTTTTTCCCCGGTCGACGAGGATCTTTCGCATCAGTGTGGTCACCTCGCCGAAATCGATATTCACCGGGCAGGGATTTTCACATTTGTGGCACACGGTGCAGTGATCGGCGACATCGTTCATTTCCGCAAAATGGGCTCTGGAGATGCCGCGACGGGTCTGCTCCTCGTAGAGAAAGGCCTCGATGATCAGTCCGGTGGCAAGGATCTTGTTGCGCGGGGAGTAGAGCAGATTGGCCCGGGGTACATGGGTCATGCAGACCGGCTTGCACTTGCCGCAGCGCAGGCAGTGCTTGATCTCGTCGTTAAGAATCCCCAGCTCGCTCTCTTCCAGTATGATCGCTTCCTGTTCCAACAGCCGTAGTGAAGGTGTGTATGCCAACTCCAGGTCGGCGCCACTGATCAGCTTGCCGCGATTGAACCGGTCCTGGGGATCGACCTGTTGCTTGTAGTTGGCAAAGTCAGTGAGCTTCTCCTGCTCCAGGTACTGCAGTTTGGTCAAGCCGATGCCGTGTTCGCCGGAAATCGCCCCACCGAGGGAGGTGGCCAGGGCCATGATGCGATCAACGATCCGATCCGCCTGTTGCAGCATGGCGTAGTTGTCGGAGTGGACCGGTATATTGGTGTGAACGTTTCCGTCGCCGGCATGCATATGCAGGGCTACGAAGAGGCGGTCATCGCGCAGGCGGGCGTGGATCTCGCGCATCCCATGGCGGATCTGACGCACCTCCTGCCCGGGAAAGATCTCATCGAGACGGCTAGCGATCTCGCGCCGATAGGAGACCGCCAGGTCGCGCCTGAGCAACAGATCGAGGAGGCGATCACCGGGTTGGATCCGATCCTGCGCCGATTCATCGAGGAGCGAACGATGCTCAGCTGCGTCGGCATCGAGTTGCGACAGCAGCCGGTGCCAGCGCTCTCGTGTCTCTGCCACCGCCTCACGTGCCAGATCGAGCTTGGCCTCAAGGATGGAGCGGTTTTCATCGCTTGCCTCGACATCGTCATCCGCATTGTGGCGGGCGTGGTCTGAGGCAAGGTAGGCAAGCACCTCATCGGCGATGCGAATCTTGTTGTTGATCGACTCTTCGATATTGATGCGTTCTATCCCCCGGCTGTAGTCGGCAAGCCTGTGCAGGGGTATGACCACGTCCTCGTTTATCTTGAAGGCGTTGGTGTGGGCTGAGATCGCCGCGGTACGGGCGCGGTCGAGCCAGAAATTGCGCCGTGCCTCGGGGCTGCTGGCAATGAACGCCTCCCCTTCCCTGGCCTCGGTCATGCGGACCACGTCCGCCGCGGCACGTTCCACGTCATCGCTGTCATCGCTGGCGATATCGGCGAGCAGGACCATCTTGGGACGCTCATGGCGCGGCGCCTTGGTGGAGTACTTGACCGCCTTCAGGTAGCGCTCATCCAGGTGTTCGAGTCCGGCCAGCAACACCTCCGGATGGCTGTCGAGATACTCCTTGATCTCAACGATGGCCGGTACCGCCTTGCCGATGTCGCTGCCGAAAAATTCCAGACATAGGGTGCGCACCTGCTGCGGCATACGATGCAGAATAAAGCGCGCCGAGGTGATCAATCCGTCACACCCCTCCTTTTGCACCCCGGGAAGTCCGGCAAGGAACTTATCGGTGACATCCTTGCCAAGCCCCACCTTGCGAAAGCTGCGACCCGGCATGCTGATGATTTGAGGTTCACCGATGGGCCGCTCGCCCCCACTCTGATAACGCGTGAGCTTGAAGCTTACCTCGGTCTGCTCGTGGATCTTCCCCAGATTGTGGTTGAGTCGCTCGATCTCAAGCCACTCCCCATTGGGCATGACCATACGCCAGCTGGCGAGGTTATCCAGGGTGGTGCCCCAGAGTACAGCCTTTTTGCCGCCGGCATTCATGGCGATGTTACCGCCTATGGTGGAGGCATCCTGGGATGTAGGATCCACCGCGAAGGCGAGGCCGTTGGCTTCGGCACGTTCGGATACCCGACGAGTCACCACCCCGGCACCGACGCGGATGGTCGCTACCTGCTGCGCCACGCCGGGGAGTTGGCGATACTCGATCTCCTCGATAAAGTCGAGTTTCTCGGTGTTGATAACGGCGCTGTGGGGGTCGAGAGGTACCGCGCTTCCGGTGTACCCGGTGCCGCCTCCACGGGGGATCAAGGTGAGTCCGGTGTCGATACAAGCCTTGACGATGGGAGCGATCTCCTGTTCCGAGTCAGGGGTAATTACCACAAAGGGAATTTCCACCCGCCAGTCGGTTGCATCCGTGGCATGGGATACTCGGGCAATGCCGCTGAAATCCACATTGTCCGCACGGGTCAGGTTGATGAGGTTTTTCCTGGTACGCCGCCGCAGGTTGTTCAATTCGTCAAACCGCCCCTCGAAGTTCGTAACCGCCTCCCGTGCCGCTTCTAGCAGGGTTATCGCCTTGTGGTTGTTGTTGGCACGCTTCTCAAACTGGTCGAGACGATGCTTCAGCGCCCCGATCAGGGCTTCTCGGCGTGGCGGATTCTCCAACAGGTCGTCCTGAAGATAGGGGTTGCGACTGATGACCCACATGTCTCCCAATACCTCGAACAGCATCCTCGCTGAACGCCCGGTACGGCGGGTTCCCCGAAGCTCCTCGATCAACGCCCACATCGGCTTGCCAAGGAACCGGATTACTATCTCCCTGTCTGAGAAGGACGTATAGTTGTATGGGATCTCACGAATTCGTGGTGCTGGCTGCATGTCTATCTTGATCAGGAGGCAGAGAGTGAGGTACGGATCAGAGCCGCTATTGTAACCTAAAAAAGTATTGGTCTTTAGTTTGCAACTATAGAATATATCAATAATTCAACAGATCGAATCCAAGGGGGTTTCGATGATACGCAACTTAACGTTCACAAAAACCGTTATCCCGGCGATATTGACAGTTTCCCTGTTGTCACCGGTTTCCACCATAGGCGCCGGTGAGATCGAAAAGGCCGTGGAATATCGCCAGGGCCTGATGAATGTTTTGAGCTGGAATATGAAGGCGATGTCCGACATGATGAAGGGTAAAACTCCCTATGATCATGAGGCCTTTGTCACCCATGCAAGTGACTTGGCGGCGGCTTCCTCGCTAAATCTGCTGCCAGGGTTCCCCGAGGACTCCGAGTCGGAAGAGAGTGACGCCCTACCAGAAATCTGGATGGAGTTCGATGATTTCGAGGCCAAGTACAAGGCGATGGGAGAGGCCGCGAGCAACTTGAGCAGCACCGCCGCCAAAGGTGACAAGGGAGCCATTGGCGAGGCCTTGAGTAAAGCAGGCAAGGCATGCAAGGCCTGCCACAAGAAATATAAAAACTGACCAGGGTTTGTAAATAACAGTCACCAAAGCAGGGCTCTGGTGACTGCTATACACTGCTGGTCGAGAGACCCTCGAGTAGCTCGGGGCCTATATCACTCTCCGCCAAAATACGATCGATGGTGCAGGCGATGTCATAGGTATCACTACCGGCGCTGTCGCAGCGGATTACACTCGCCTCGGCCAACAGTGGGGGGGTGATGCTCTGCCCGGGGATGATTGCCAGGTTGAGTTTGGTGGCTTGTGGTATCTCTCTGTCAGAGGTCATCAGCAATCCGGAATTGCTGAGGTTCTTTACCCTGCCGTTGGAGACCTGGCCCTCTCCTATGATGCGGTAGCGCACCTCTCCATTCACCACCATACGATAAAAGTCTCGCTTCTCGGTAAAATCATGCATATCTAGTCTATCCCCCAGGCATCGGCATAGATGGAAATTACAGTACCCTAATTTAGCAAGAGAGAGCCCTCTGTGCAGAGCCAATCAGCACCAAGTCAGTCATTTCCTTCCTGGATTCACATTAGGTGAACAATTAACTTGCCATCTCGGTTGACTGTAGGCGATTCATGGAAGAAATGACAGCCACAATGGTTGCCAAAACCTGATTAACTCATTTTCACCGGCGGTGCCTGATGTGGGTCGTGAATAAAAAGGCAGATTGTTGTCTAATGGTTATCAGAGTAAACAAGATTTGACTAGCCTGAGATAGGAGTGTGGTGAAAATCATGACTTACCCCCAGTCTATAGGTCAAAATCCAATCTTTAGCCCGTTGAGGATCAGCATGGACATCCGCAGAATAATGCTGGCAGCTTGGTTATTGGCGCTTCCCTCTCTACTACAGGCGGGAGATGTCTACCGCACCGTGGATGCGGATGGCAACGTAACCTATACCGATGCACCGCCAGCGACAGATGCATCGGCTGAAAAAATCGAGATTCAACCAGGACCCTCGGCAGCATCGAGACTCGATACGGAGAGGCGCAATGCCGCGATTCGCAGAGCGGTTGAGGAGGCGCAGGCAAAACGGCTGGAAAAAGAGGCATCTCGTGAAGAGCAATTGAGCAAAGCACGTAAGGCGTTGGATAAGGCGCAGGAGAACCTGGAGCAGAGTAAGGAGATCGGTGATGATGACCGACAGTACCTTAGCGGGGGCAGAAGCCGCATCAGGCCGCAATACTTCGAGCGCATAAAAGAGGCCGAGGATGAAGTCGAGGCCGCACGCAAAAAATATAAGGAGATACGCGGTTATTAGGACCTATCTGGTAGGAGGGGCCGTCAGGGATCGACTATTGGGCAAACCGGTCAGAGAGCGGGATTTCGTCGTCGTGGGGGCAACCCCTGGGGAGATGCTGGCCCGTGGGTTTCGCCAGGTCGGCAACCACTTTCCTATCTTTCTCCATCCCCAAACCAACGAGGAGTATGCCCTTGCCCGGTGCCGCCGCTCGAATGCCAGTGGCGAGGTCGTCTATGACGAATCGGTTACCCTGGAGCAGGATCTCGCCAGGCGTGATCTCACCATCAATGCCATGGCCGAGGACGAGAGTGGAGATTTGATCGATCCCCATGGAGGCAGAGATGATCTGCAGAGACGGATATTACGCCATGTCTCAGACGCCTTCAGTGAAGATCCTATTCGCGTGCTTCGGGTTGCCCGCTTCATGGCACGCTATGCCGATCTAGGCTTTACCCTGGCTCCCGAGACCCATGCCTTGATCAAAGAGATGGTTGTCGCGGGCCAATTGGAGAACCTGGTAGCAGAACGGGTATGGCAGGAGCTGTGTGGTGCACTCGGTGAGACACAACCGAGGCAATTCTTCGAACTACTGCGTTCTTTAGGCGCACTGCGGCCTATCTTTCCGGAACTCGATGCCCTGTTTGGCGTCCCTCAACCGGCCGCTTGGCACCCTGAGGTGGATTGCGGTGAGCATACCCTGATGGCACTTCAGGTTGCGGTGGATTTGAGTGAAGATCTGGAAGTCAGGTTTGCCACCTTGACCCATGATCTTGGCAAGGCGACCACGCCAAAGCGGATACTGCCCAGTCACTACGGCCACGAGGAGCGAGGAACCCGGTTAATCGACCAGCTCTGCAATCGTATCAGCGCCCCCAAACGTTTTCGTGAGTTGGCACGCAGCAGCGCCAGTTATCACGGCTACCTCCACCGCCTCCACGAACTGCGTCCTAAAACAGTGCTCAAAATGCTCACCGGGTTGGGCGCATTTCGTCAGCCCCAGCGCCTGCACCAGTTCATTCTGGTCTGTCAGGCGGATTTCCAGGGACGGGGTGGATTTCACCAGCGCCCCTACCCCCAGGGGGAGGATCTGATGCGACTCTACCGGGCAGCCGCTGAGGTGACATCGGCAACCCAGGATGCCAGCTTGATGGGTAGGCTGCTTGGCGATGCCATTGAGAGGGAGCGAATCGAGCGCATAGGTGAATTGATGCGCAGTTTCACTACCCCGGCGCAGTGAGAAATTTCATCTCAATCGACCAGGCGCTCGAAGATCCTAAAGCCTGCGACATAGGTCCCGATTGCCGATCCCAGGGTGCTGAATAAGAATACCAGTAGGGTGCGTGAAACCCGATTTCTCCACCAACCGCGAAAGCTCGTGGTGTCATTGCGAAGCTGAGCGAAATCGGCAACAGTGGGTTTGCGTAGCAAAAGTTCGGCCGCGGCGGTTGCCATGCCTGCACCTACCGCCGGGTTGAGCGAGGTCAATGGGGCGGCGACAAAAGCGGTGAAGATTGTCAATGGATGGGCGGCAGCCAGGAGTGCGCCAAGGGCGGAAAGACCGCCATTGATGACCACCCAGTCAACCACCAGCTGCCAGCCCAGGGAGGGACTGCGCTGAAAGCCGACAACAAAGCCGCTCAATACCAGCAGCACAATTGCCCAGGGGATAAGCTTCGGCCAGCGACTCGGTTTCGGTTCCTGCTCAAGTGCCTTGATACGCTCCCCAGGAGAGGCTTCTGCCTTCTCGAGGTAGCCAGCAATACCGTTCATATGGCCGGCACCAACGACAACCAGCAGATCCTCGTGACCCTTGCTCTCCACCTCCTGCTGCAGACGCGCCGCCATATAGCGGTCGCGCTCATCGATCAGCGGAAGATAGAGGTCTTGGCGGTCTTCAGCGAATTCGGCGAATGTGGTCTCCAGGATATCACCCTCTTTGAGATGCTCGATATCCTCTTCGGTGACCTCATCCTTGGAGACAATGGTGGCAATGATGCCACTAAACAGGGTGAAGCGTTTCCACCATGAAAGGTTTCCGGCTACCCGTTTCAGGGTGGTGCTGATCTCCCGGTCGATGAGTAGCAGTGGGCGGTGGGATTCCTGGGCCAGACGGATTGCCTGCCGCTGTTCCTCACCCGGTGCGATACCAAACTGGTCGGCGAGACGCTGTTGATAAGCTCCGAGAGCGAGGTTTGCCATTACCATCATCACCCGTTTCTCCCTGACGACCTTGAGCAGATCCATCTTTGCCAGGTCATCCGGATTGATCAATGCGTTGTAGCGGCTTGGGCAGAGCTCGACGGCAACGGCGTCGTAGTCACCGGTTTCCAGGAGTTGTTTGACCTTTTCCGCGCTCGAGCGCGATACATGGGCTGTACCCAGAAGGGTTATCCTGCTGTCGCCAAGAATCACTTCCCGTTGTGGTTCCCGATCGTTTTGTGGCATGGTTTTATATCTTTTAGTTGCAAAAGCCTACCATTGTAACAGCCCCTGCGACTAAGAGGGTGGAGAATTCAAATGGTTTACTTTGTTTTCGCAGTTGGCACAAGTGATCAAAGGTGGTTGCCGGGCTTAGGTTTTAGAGGTAGCGTAGGCACCTGAGTTTAGTCAATGGTGTTAATTCAATGAGTAAAAATGTCTATTGGCATGAAGCCACAGTTACCCGTGAGCGGCGAGAACAGATGAACCGACATCGGGCCAAACTACTCTGGTTTACCGGCCTCTCAGGATCGGGAAAATCAACCCTGGCCCACGCCCTGGAGGAGGAATTACATCAACGGGGATGTCGTACCTATGTATTCGATGGTGATAATGTACGTCATGGCCTGTGCAGAGATCTTGGATTCAGCACGGATGACCGAACCGAAAATATTCGTCGCATCGGAGAGATGGCCAAACTTTTCGTCGATGCCGGGGTTATTGCGCTCACCGCGTTCATCTCGCCCATTCGTGAAGACAGGGCGCGTGCCAGGGGGCTGTTTCCCCATGGAGATTTCATAGAGGTATACATCAATTGTCCCCTCGAGGTTTGCGAGACTCGTGATGTAAAAGGGCTCTACAAAAAGGCACGAGCAGGGGAGATTCCAAATTTTACCGGCATCTCCTCACCCTATGAGCCCCCGAACAAGCCTGAAATTACAATAGAGACCCAGGATAGGTCTGTTTCTGAATGTGTTAATGAGTTAGTTGAGGCGCTCGAAAAGCGAGGAGTGATTCCCAACAAGGTTGTATAGGATACTTTAAGTGTTTCTTTTGTGGAGGAGTCCGTGTTGATCTACAAGCTGTTGTTTGCCGCATTTTTGATCAGCCTGATGACCGCATGCCAGACCCTGGGGGAGCGTCAGCGCTCGCAATTACTGGAGGATACGCTGCGCAGCTATGAGGCTACCCTACGCTGGAGCTCCGGATTGCATGCGGCTAAGTTCACACAAACCCAACAAGAGGTGACTGATACCAAGCAACAGCGCAAGGATATTCGGATTACCCATTATGAGGTGGTCCAGGGGCCGACCATGCTGGGAGATCAACGCGCTGTTCAAACCGCTGTCATCCAGTATGTGCTACAGGAGAACCAGGTCGTCAGGGAGATTACCGATCAGCAGGTATGGCTCTATGACGAAACCAAGGAGAAGTGGTATTTAAACAGCCAGGTTCCCGAGTTCAAATAGTTCTCAGGCGGTCAACATGCGTTGGGCATGGAGGATCTTCTCCTCCGCCTTGTCGAGGATCTTCAGACTGAGTTTGGGTGTCAGCTCTCCCAGATCGAGGCGTTTCACAGCGGGGACCTGGTCGAGGGTCGGCAGATGTCTCATCTCATCACTGCCGATATAGGTGTGTAGTTGCGAGACTATCACCAGGTCGGCATAGTCCACCTCCCCCTCATGGTCCCGAAACCAATTTTCCGCCTCTTCGGTGACCAATATCAGATCGTCGATGAATCCCCAATTGCGAAGAATCGCGCTGCCGATTTGGCCACGCATATCGTGCATTACCCGTTCCAGCTTTTCCGGGTCATTGGCGACCTCGGTATAATTCTCCGCGTAGCTGAGAATGGCGACATTACCGATATCGTGCAGCAAGCCGGCAAGCAGTGCGTGTTCGGGATTGAAATGACCTGAGACTTTGGCGATGACATAGCAGACAGCGCTCACCTTGACACTATGTTCCCACAATGTGCGCATATGCGCTTTGAGGATATTTGAGCGGGTGTTGAAGAGCTCTCTCAAGGCGAATGTAAGGACCAGTTTATGGGTGGTGTCGGCGCCGAGGCGGACGATGGCTGCGGCACAGGAGTCTACAGGTGTCACCCCTGCATAGAGGGGACTGTTTGCCGCGCGCACAAGCTTGGTCGTAATTGCAGGATCAGTCTGTACGATGTTGGCCAGTTTTCTCGCATTGGTTGTCTCATCGCGCATTGCCCGGCCCACTCGAACCGCGACATCGGGCAGACTCGGCAGCACCAGGGAGTTGTTGTTGAGGTCATCCAGCAGCACCTCCAGCATACGGTTTTCGGCTACCAGGGGATCGACGATCTGACTGTCGCTCTCAATCTCGGTTGCGGTATAACCGTCGTCGTTAGACAGCAGACCCTCGAGCAGACTATTGTCAACCATGAGATAGTCGGTGGGCGAAATTGCCTCCACGGTATAGCGGCGGGGCACCAGGTTGGCAATGGGTTTTGTTGCCTGTGGCGAATCATCCTCGATTTCGCTAATCCGCCCGTCGGAGGAGTGGAGACGCAGCTTGCCTTTGATGAGGTAGAGGCTGAAGGGTGTGGTATCGCCCTGCTGCACTATTTTCAGGCCCCTGCCTGCAGAGTGTATCTGGATGGAGCGCCCAAGCAGCTCGAGCTGTATGTCGTTGAGTTGAGCCAGAGGTTGAAAGCGTTTCAGGATTTCCGGTGTGGGGTGTACAACAATATCGCTCATGCTTGTAAGTATCCTTCTCAGCAGCCGCATTTAGCGGTTTGAAATTGATTCAACTGCAGGGTCCCGACAAGGTGGTCAATGGACGGTATTTTGTGACGCTCAAGGTAGTCCAGGACTCCTGTACCGATAGTTTTGCAAATAAGCGGATCATAAAAAAGGGCCGTTCCCACGCCGATCGCACTGGCGCCAGCAATGATGAATTCAAGGGCATCTTCCGCTGATGCTATTCCCCCTTGACCAATTATAGGTATATTGTGATCTCGGCATACCTGATAGACCTGGTGGACCTTTAACAAGGCCACCGGTTTTATCGCTGGACCGGAAAGGCCTCCCTGATTATTGCCGATCAAGGGTGTGCGGCTCTCGATATCGATGGCCATTCCCATCAGGGTGTTGATCACCGCGAAGGCATCGCTGCCCGCCTCTATACAGCCTTTTGCGTTGGCGGCAATGTCTGTCTGGTTGGGAGAGAGTTTGGTGATCAGCGGCTTTCGCGTAGCCTTTCGGCATGTCTCAACAACTCGGGCCGACATGGATGGGTCGTTGCCGAAGGCGACCCCTCCCTCCTTGACGTTGGGACACGAGATATTGATCTCTATGGCATCGATGGGCGAATCGTCGAAACGCCTGGTGACTTCGTGATACTCCTCCACGGATGAACCGGAGACATTGGCGATGAAACGGGTTTCGGTGAAGTCGAGGCTGGGAAGTATCTTATTGATCACATGGTCGACACCGGGATTCTGCAGTCCAATGGCATTCAACATACCATCCGGTGTTTCATAGATCCGATGGGGCTGATTGCCCAGGCGCGGCTCCAGGGTGGTTCCCTTGAGACAGACCGCACCGGCGTCCCGATTGCTAAAACCACTTACCCTTGTGTACTCTTCGCCGAAACCGACACAACCGGAGAGGAGCACAATGGGTGTATTGAATCTGAGTCCGCAGAATTCTGTTTTCAGGGTTGAGAGGCCGCTGTTGTTCATGAACCTTATCTATTTCTCCAAGCGGGGGGTAAAAGGTGTTCCACGTCGTGCTCTATGAGCCTGAGATTCCACCGAATACAGGTAATATCATACGCCTGTGTGCCAATAGTGGCAGCAAATTGCATCTGATTCATCCCCTGGGTTTCGAACTGGACGACAAAAGGTTGCGCAGGGCCGGCCTCGACTACCGGGAATGGGCAGATGTTGGGGAGTATGACTCCCTTGAGTCCTTTATTGACAAGGTTTCTCCCAATCATCTTTACGCCTGCACTACAAAGGGGCGGCGCTGTTATGCAGAAGTTGGGTTTGCCGCGGGTGATGCGCTGTTATTCGGCCCGGAGAGCCGTGGATTGCCAATGCATCTTCTGAATGCGCTGCAGGCAGATCAACGTATACGCGTGCCGATGCTTGCGCAGAGCCGAAGTCTCAATCTCTCCAACGCCGTTGCTCTGATTCTCTATGAGGCATGGCGTCAACTGGAGTTTGAGGGGGGGGAGTGAGGATTTTATTAGAGCCCCTCGGCTTTTTGTCTGCGCTCCAGTAGGTTGTGTACCGCCTGCTTCGGTGCCAGGCCTTCATATAATACCCGGTAGACCTGCTCCGAGATCGGCATCTCCACATCGTGCCTCCTTGCCAAGGCATAGACCTCCTGAGCGGCATGCACCCCTTCAACCTCCTGCCCAATCTTGTTTCGCGCCGCTTCCTGGGAGAGTCCCTCGGCGAGGGCCAGGCCCATGCGGCGGTTGCGGGACTGGTTGTCGGTGCAGGTCAGCACCAGATCACCCAAGCCGGCAAGTCCCATAAAGGTCTCCTGCTTGCCTTCGAGCTTGAGGCCAAGGCGCATGATCTCGGTGAGTCCGCGGGTAATCAATGCGGCCCGGGTATTGGCGCCAAAGCCCAGGCCGTCGGCGATACCGGCGGCAATGGCAAGGACGTTCTTGCTGGCTCCGCCGACCTGGACGCCGATGAGGTCATCACTGGTATAGGCGCGAAACCAGGGGGCATGAAGGAGCTCGGCCATGCGCTCACCATGTTGAGGTGTGGTTGCCGCGACCGTGACCGCCGTCGGTAGGCCCCTTGCCACTTCGCCGGCGAAAGTGGGCCCGGAGATCACCGCCAGCTTGCGGCCGGGAAAATGGAAAGCAGCCACTTCACTTAGCAGTTGTTGCGTACCAGGCTCGAATCCCTTGGTGGCCCAGGTGATACCCGGCTGAGCCTGAAGCCGGGGTGCTATGGTGGTGGCGATACTTTTAAAGGCGTGGCTGGGGACTGCGATAAGAATCTCTGCCGCGCCTTCCAGGGCCTTGTTGAGGTCGATTTCCGGGTACAGTGTGGGTGGAAACGTCACACCCGGTAGATACTGCCGATTCTCGCGGTTGCGGATCAGTGGCTCTATCTCCTCCGCCAGATGTCCCCAGAGGCTGACCCTGTGGCCATTGCCACTGAGCAGAATAGCCAGGGCCGTACCCCAGGATCCGGCCCCGAGTACAGCGATGGCTGTTTTATGCCGTTCATCCATGGGATAGGGACTCCTTCATGCTGACAGGCGCTTCAATGTGTGGCTTCACTCTCGGCCTGGGCCTTGTTCGCCAACTCCTGTTGATGCTGTGCATAGAGCATATCGAAATTGACAGGTTGCAGTACCATCTGAGGGAAACTGCCCTTTATGATAATGTCCGAGATCGCCTCGCGAACATAGGGAAAGAGCTGATTCGGGCAGTAGGCACCGAGCAACGCGCCCATTTCCTGTTCAGGAAAGCCGGTGATACTGAATATTCCGGCCTGTTTGACCTCCGCCAGATAGGCGGTCTTTTCACCAACCTTGGTGGTGACTGTCACACTGAGCATCACTTCAAAGACGGTGTCGGTGAGTTTATTCACCTCTGTGTTGAGGTTTACACTGGTCTCCGGCTTCCACTCCTGTTGGAAAACCGCCGGCGTGTTCGGAGTCTCGAATGAGATATCCTTGGTGTAGATTCGCTGTACGGCAAATTCTCGATTCTGCTCATCTTGTTTGGCATCGGTCATGACTGCATCCTGTGGAGAGATAGGGTTTATTTGGATTTTCGGGTGATCGGAAGACTCGCACTCTGCCAGGCAAGTATACCCCCTTTGAGGTTGTAGACCTGCTCGAATCCGGCCTTCTTCAGCTGAATTGTGGCGGCAGAGGATTGGGCACCGGAACGACAACTAATGATGATTGGCTTATCCTTGTGCTTGTTGAGCACCCCGATCTGGTTGGCAAAGCCGTTGCTGGGTATGTTGATCGCGTTGATGATATGCCCCTTGTTAAAGTCGGCAGCCGGACGTACGTCCACGACCACGGCATCCTTATGGTTGATCAGGTCGGTGGCGGCGACGGGATCGACGGCGTTTTTGTCCCCCGCGAGCAGGTTGAATACCAGGAAACCGGCGACGACGACGAAAGTAAGGACAAGTATCCAGTGATTCATCGTGAACTCGATGAGTTGTTCCATTGGTGCCTCTTAGTGGTGAGTAAATCTATGCAGGGGGGGAGAGTTTATACCAGGAGGCCAGTCTGGTTAAGGGCTGAATGCCATCAACCTGATGCACAAGAACCCAAATCCCAGTTTGGGCAGCCACCTGCCAAGTGGGCTGCGCAGGTGGTTGTTGCGTATCTGCTTCAGCTATGTGTACAAAAGACTTCCCGCATCATCCCGATCAGTTTGAGGGTACGAAAATCACTGACCCGGTAGTAGACGCGATTGGCGTCCTTGCGGGATGCGAGAATGCCCTTGTCTCTTAATATGGCGAGATGCTGAGATATATTGCTCTGCGAGGTACCGACCTGCTCGACGATGTCCTGCACACTGACCTCTTGCCCTCCCAGGGTGCAGAGAATTTTTAGACGCAAGGGATGGGACATGGCTTTGAGCGAACGGGAAGCGCGGTCGACATCCTCGTCGGTGGCAAATAGATTTTCCATCCCCTCACTCTCCTCGAGCTTGAGGGATTGCGGACTCTTGTCGTATTTGTGTTCCATGAAAACCAGCCTTTTACTAGTAACTAATACAATAATACGCTGTTTTTTGCCTGAATGAGAACCCCTTTATTTTATCAGGTTAAATTAATCATGAATCTGGCATGCTATTCGTGACTCCCGGCGATTCTGGCTTGATCCCCAGATTGGTGATTTAATGCGCGACTGGCCCTATTCAAGTAGTAGCAGTAGAAAATCAGAGACAAACAATGATGGAGAGACCCAAACCGGTTGCCCTGATCATCTTCGATGGCTGGGGTTATAGTGAGGAGAGAGATGCCAACGCCATCGCCAATGCAAACACACCGGTTTGGGATCGCCTCTGGGGCGAATATCCGCACACCCTGATCAACACCTCTGGCGCCTCTGTCGGGCTACCGGGTGGGCAGATGGGCAACTCTGAAGTCGGCCATCTCAATCTCGGCGCGGGACGGGTGGTCTATCAGGAATTCACCCGGGTCAGCCGTTCCATCAGGACAGGCTCCTTTTTCACCAATGAGACCCTGACCGAGGCGGTGGACAAGGCGGTTGCCGCGCAAAAATCGGTTCACATCATGGGGCTGCTCTCCCCTGGGGGGGTGCATAGCCACGAGGATCACATCCATGCCATGATCAATTTGGCCGTGGAGAGGGGTGCCGGGCAGGTCTATCTACACGCCTTTCTTGACGGCAGGGATACGCCGCCAAAGAGTGCCGAGGCCTCGATTGTCGCTGCAAACGAGTTGTTTCAGACCCTTGGCAAGGGGCGGATCGCCAGCTTGAGCGGCCGTTACTACGCCATGGACAGAGATCACCGCTGGGATAGAACCGAAGAGGCCTATGAGATGCTCGTCGAGGGTAAGGCCAACTATCAGGCCGAAGATGCCGTGCAGGGTCTGCATGATGCCTATCAGCGGGGAGAGAGTGATGAATTCGTCAAGACTACGGCAATCGTGCCCCCCGGAATGGTGCCTGCGAGAGTGGTCGACGATGACGTTGTCTTCTTTTTGAACTACCGGGCGGATCGCGCCCGTCAGCTGACGAGCGCCTTAGTCGAGGATGAGTTCGAGGGATTTGAACGTAAACTGCGCCCCAGTCTTGGCGCCTTCGTCAGCCTGACCCGCTACCATAAGCGCTTTGAAATACCGGTTGCCTTTCCCCCGGAAAAACTGCGCAATGTTTTCGGTGAAACCATCTCCAAGCAGGGCCTGCGACAATTACGCTTGGCGGAAACGGAGAAATATGCCCATGTCACCTTTTTCTTCAACGGCGGGCGTGAACGGCCTTTCGAGGGAGAGGAGCGGATTCTGGTACCCTCACCGAAGGTGGCGACCTACGATCTGCAACCCGAGATGAGTGCCGAGGAGGTCACCGACCATCTTGTGGAAGCGATCGAGGGTGGCAAGTATGATGTCATCATCTGCAACTACGCCAACAGTGACATGGTGGGGCATACCGGTAACTACGAGGCGGCGAAGCTTGCCATCGAAACCCTGGACCAGTGTCTGCAGCGGGTCTTCAAGGCTATCCAGCAGGCGGGTGGCGAGATGTTGATCACAGCGGATCATGGAAACTCGGAACAGATGCAAGATTTTGAAAATCATCAACCCCACACTGCCCATACCACCAACCCGGTGCCCTTGATCTATGTGGGGCGAAGCGGTGCCGAGATGATCGAGGGTGGTGCCCTGTGTGATATATCTCCAACCCTGCTAAAGATCATGGGCCTGGCGCAACCGGATGAGATGCAAGGACATCCCTTGATCAATTTCATGCAGGAGGCCTGATTGATGGCAAGGGCGAGTGGCCTCTTGGCCCTCTCACTTGGTGCGATCATGGCGCTGTTTTCCCTACCCATGCCGGCGCAGGAGTCTCCACAAGACACCAGGGAGAGACTGGAAAAGGTCAAACAACGCATCCATGACCTGCAGCAGCAGCTTCGATCCACCAAAGGCAAGCACGAGGAGCATAGTCAGGCCCTGCAGAAGACCGAGCAGCGGATCGGCGATTTCGCACGACGTATCCGGACAACGGGACAGAGCCTGAAAAGGCAACAGCGGCGCCTGGCTGAATTGGAGAAGCAACGGGCGGATGCCCGTCTCCACCTGGATCAGCACCGGGCCTCCCTCGAGGGGCAGATTCGAGCGGGTTATGCCATGGGTCGGCAGGAGAAGTTGAAGATTCTGCTCAATCAGCAGGATCCCGCCGTGGTCAGTCGGGTGATGGTCTATTACGACTACTTCAACTCCGCCCGGGTGGAGCAGATGCAGCGCATAGAAGAGAGTCTACAGCAATTGAAGACCATCGAGAGGGAGATCTCTCAGGAGGAGCAGCGTCTGCAGCAGCTGCTGGCGAAGAATCAAAACCAGAAACGGCAGTTGGAGGCCGCCAGGCACGGGCGCAAGGAGATCATCGCCAATCTCAACAAGCATCTTAAGGAAAAAGGGGGGGAGCTGGACAGTCTCAAATCGGATGAGAAGCAGCTTAGGGTACTGTTGCAAGATCTGCAGCAGACACTCTCCGACATCCCCATCGACACCACTGCCCATGTGCCCTTTAACTCCCGCAAGGGTAAATTGCCTTGGCCCTCGCGGGGGCGCCTGGCGGCGAGTTTCGGTTCGCGACGCGAGGTGGGCAAACTCAAATGGGACGGGGTGCTGATCGCCGCTCCCGAGGGCCAGGAGGTTCGCGCCATCCACCATGGCCGGGTCGCTTTCGCCGATTGGTTGAGGGGGTTCGGGCTGCTCTTGATCATCGATCACGGTGACGGCTACATGAGCCTCTACGGGCACAACCAGAGCCTGTTCAAAGAGACCGGAGAATGGGTGGAGCCGGGTGAGGTGGTGGCCCAAGTAGGTAACAGTGGCGGCCGCGCGAACTCCGGTATCTACTTCGGAATCAGGCATAATGGACAGCCAAAAAACCCAACCCAGTGGTGTCAGCGTATCAGAGGCAGAAAAATTGCCGATTGGGGACGTAAAATCAAACAAAAGGAACTATCTTTTTATCCAATCACTCACATTTTTCAAAGCCCTGGGACCACGACAGGCTTTGATCCAGTGACAAGCCGTATGCCAGCCGTTTGATCTGGCTGCACGTTTATAGGAAAAACAGATGATTAGAGTTGTATCACAAGCTTCCCGGATTGGGTTCGGCCTACTTATTGTGAGCCTCAGCCTGGTGCTGATAACGGCACAGGCCCAAGGGAAAGAGGAGCCGCAGAGCCTGCCCCTGCAGCAGCTGCGCACATTTGCCGACATCTTCGGGCGTATCAAGGCGAACTATGTGGAAGCGGTCGATGACGAGGTGCTGTTGGAGAACGCCATTCGCGGTATGGTCTCCGGCCTCGATCCCCACTCCAACTATTTGGATGCGGACGACTATAAAGAGCTGCAAGTGGGCACCAAGGGTGAATTCGGCGGCCTGGGTATCGAGGTCGGCATGGAGGATGGTTTTGTCAAGGTGATCTCTCCGATTGATGATACACCGGCGCAGCGGGCCGGGGTTCGCAGCGGTGATCTCATTGTTCGTCTCGACGACACCCCGGTCAAGGGCCTCAGTCTGAATGAGGCGGTGGCGTTGATGCGCGGCAAGCCAGGCACCTCACTGGAGCTGACCATCGTGCGTAAAGGCGAAGAGAAACCGATCAAGATTACCGTTGTCCGTGACATTATCCGGGTGGTCAGTATCAAGAGCCGTCTTCTGGACAAGCGCTTTGCCTATCTGCGCATTTCCCAGTTCCAGGCCAATACCACCAGCGACATGCTGAAGTCTCTCGACAAATTGAAGCGCGAAATCGATGGTCCGTTGCTGGGGATGGTGCTCGATCTGAGAAACAATCCCGGTGGGGTATTGAATGCCGCGGTTTCGGTTAGTGACGCCTTTCTCGAATCGGGCCTTATTGTCTATACCGAGGGCAGAGAGAGCGACTCCCAGCTACGCTTCGAAGCGGCACCGGACGATGTCCTCGATGGGGCGCCGATAGTCGTTCTTGTCAACGAAGGCTCAGCCTCCGCTTCGGAGATCGTGGCAGGTGCGCTTCAGGATCAGAATCGTGCCGTGATCATGGGCAGCAAAACCTTTGGCAAGGGTTCGGTGCAGACAATCATACCGATTACCGATACCGCCGCTGTGAAGTTGACCACTGCCAGATACTTCACCCCTTCCGGGCGTTCGATTCAGGCCGAGGGTATAGAGCCGGATATCGAGCTGGAGGAGCTGACCCTCACCAAGACCGAGGACAGCAAGGTCAAGCCGATAAAGGAATCAAATCTCTCCGGCCATCTATTGAACGGCAATGGCGATGAGTCCGCGCCGGGTAAAAATCAGGGAGCGGAAGCGGCCGATGAAAACGAGGAGTTGGTGGAGAGTGACTATCAGTTGGGTGAGGCACTGAACCTGCTTAAGGGTCTTGTCATTCTGCGTGGCAAAAAAACCACAGGTTGACTGAGTACAGCCAATGCGCCGCTACCGGCTATTTCTCAGTACCCTCTGCTTGCTCGCAACCCACACTTTTCTAGTGGCCGATGAGCCTGAACAGACAGCGCCGAAGGCGGTCGAGGTCAAGATCGCCCTGATAATCGATGATCTTGGCAACCAACTTGTTGCGGGGCAGCGTGCGCTTGCCCTGCCGGGTCCGATAACCTATGCATTTCTACCCCAGACCCCCTTTGCCTGGCAGCTGGCCAGCAGGGCCCACGAGTTGAATAAAGAGGTGATGCTGCATCAGCCGATGGAGTCGGACAACGGTAATCGACTGGGTAATGGTGCGCTGACCCTGAACATGTCGAAGGACCATTTCACCCGGACCCTGAAGCGCAATCTCGCCTCCATTCCCTATGTCGCGGGGGTGAACAACCATATGGGAAGCCTGTTGACACGGGATCCCACGGCGATGCGTTGGCTGATGAGCGAACTACGCGCCAACGGGCTCTATTTCATCGACAGTCGAACCACCGATGCCACCGTTGCCGAGCAGATTGCCAACAGAACCCTGGTCTCCGCCTCACGCAGGCATGTCTTTCTCGACAACCAGCCCCAGGCGTCCAAGATCAGAGAGCAGTTGGCTAAACTGATCATCAAGGCCCGTGAACAGGGGAGCGCCATCGGTATCGCCCACCCCTACCCGCAAACTCTGGCCTTGCTGCACCAGGAATTGCCCAGGTTGCGACAGCAGGGCGTTGAGCTTGTAACCGTTTCTGAACTTGTCAATTCAGGGAGGCCACAATGGCACGCGTACTCGTCCCCCTTGCCCAAGGATGCGAAGAGCTCGAAGCAGTCACCATCACCGATCTACTGACCCGGGCGGGGATAGAAGTCGTCACCGCCGGATTGGAGGCGGGGCCGGTGAAGGCCTCGCGGGGTATCACCCTGGTACCCGACACCACCCTCGAGGCAGTGATGAATGAGGAGTTCGACATGCTGGTGCTTCCCGGTGGTCTCCCTGGTGCTGACTATCTCGATGCCGATCCCCGCATCCATCAACTACTGCAGCGCCTGCATCAGCAGGGACGATTCACCGCCGCGATCTGCGCCGCACCCAAGGTGCTTGCGGGGGCCGGTCTCCTCGATGGTCGCCGTGCCACCAGCTATCCGGGTGTACTGGACAGCATGGAACTGCCGAGGGTCGATGTGCAGCTCGAGTCGGTGATCAGTGACGACCGGGTGATCACCTCCCGCGGGCCGGGAACAGCGATGGATTTCGCCCTCGAGCTGATCGAGAAGCTGAGCGGCAGGGAGACCCGTGACCAGGTCGAACAGGGCCTGGTACGCTGACTAACGGCTGAATCCGCGAATTCATCTTCTATCCGGCTGTCGAGTCTGGATGGCCATGGGTCCGTGAATATTACCGGTTTGGAGCTATAGCGCTGTTGCTATACTGGCAATCTTGATTACTAATTCCGGACTCTAAGGAGGGAGATGAAATGGAAAAGCATCTGCGAAATCAGATTGAAAAGATCATCGACGAAGGACAGGGAAAGGCCCGCAGCGTGATCATACAAATGGATACGGGAAAGCAGGAGACCGAGGAGCTCATCTCCATTGCCAGCCAGGTCACCAGCGGACGCAATATGTTCCTGAGCGCTCGCGACCTCTTACCCCCACCGGCAGAAAAACTGCGGCGTACTGTGAAGGCATCGAGGGCCAGAAAAAGCCGTCGTCGCCGGCTTCCCGATACCAAAAGCATGGCCGAATTTGTTGCCACCATGGGATTCAAGGCGACCAAAAAGTCGATAGAAAGGGTGGCGAGACGCTCCTTGACACCGCTTTTGGAGTCGGATATCGCCAAACGGGCCCTGAGTTACCGCAAGGGTGCAAAGATAGGCCATTTCTGGAGTGCCGCCAGTGCGGTGCTTGAACTGAGTAAAGATGACCTCGCACAGTTGGCTAAAGATGTCCCTGGAATCAGGGATGTGTTTATAAACCGTAAGGTGACCCTGCCACCGGTTGTGCGCGTGGACCCCGCCCGTCTTCCCCGAACGGTTCAGGAGAACAAGACATCGGCCTGGGGGGTCGAGGCGATTGGAGCCTTGGCGACCTGGGGTGCCTATGGGGCACGGGGCAACGGGGTCAAGGTTGCCGTGCTCGATACCGGAATCGATGCCGATCATCCCGACCTGCAGGGGAAGATAGGCGCTGCCGATTTTGCAGAGTTTGACCGCGATGGGAACCTGGTAGACGATGCGGAAATGCGCGACACCGGAAGGCACGGAACCCATTGTTGTGGCACGGTCGCGGGGGGCAACGCATCCGGGCAGTGGATCGGGGTGGCGCCTGAGGCCTCCCTGGCCGCCGGGGTGGTGTTGCCTGGGGGAAGTGGCACAGACGCGCAGATACTTGCCGGTATGCAGTGGGCCATCGATCGGGATGTGGATGTCATCAGCATGTCCCTGGGTGGTATGAGCCTGAGCCCCGAGGTATTGGATACCTATACGCGGATGCTCATCACCGCCAATAGGCTGGGGATAGCAGTGGTCGTCGCCATCGGTAACGATGGAAGCCAGACCTCTGGCGCCCCGGGTAACGACTACTTCGCCTTCACCGTCGGCGCCACCGACCCGGAGGATCGGGCCGCAGGATTTTCCGGTGGGCGTACCCAGGTGATTACGGAATCCCGCTATCTGCGCTCTGATGTACTGCCCCTGGTCTATTCGAAACCGGATGTATCGGCACCCGGCGTGGGCGTAAAATCGGCAGTACCCCGGGGCCGTTATGAAGCCTGGAACGGCACCTCCATGGCAACCCCCCATGTCGCCGGCGCAGTCGCCCTGCTGCTGAGCGCCACCGATATCAGAAACATTGTTGACGCCTCAGAACGCGCCTTTCTGATCCAGGATCTGATCATGGGGTCGGTGGAAGAGCTTGGGGAGGCCGGGCAGGACCATCGTTTTGGCCTTGGGCGTATTAATATCTTAAAGGCGATAGGCTATGCCAAAGAGCTAGGCTACTGAGGCACTATGGACGATAGGAATCCTCACAGCGAGACCATAGAAAAGAAGATCACCCACCGGGAACTGCGTGAGTTTGCCATGAGCGACAGCGAGCAGACGCGGCCGGTGGTGATCGAGCTGGATGTGGAGTTTCCCCAGGTGGTGGTCAAAAGAGGTCTGTTTGGCAGGCTCCGCCCGAAACGTGTATCGGAACTTTCACCACAGGCGAAGGCGAAGGTGAAGAAAGTAGAAACGGCGGCGAGAGAGAAAATTCCGCAGCTCCTATCTCACAAGGTCAAGTGGCTCGGTGCGGCCCATACGTTCATGGCACGGGTGACGCCTGAGGAGTTGCGGATGCTGGTGATGATGGAGGAGATTCGTGGGGTGCGGTTGCGCAAGGAATAAATAGATTACGGAACTCATCATTGCGGCTTTGTTTAAGTGTACTGTTTTATGTTTTTACTTATAGTGATACTGTCTGCTGCATAGGGTGTTTGTGTTAAAGGAGTTCACACGACTCCGGGTTATTCGTGGAGACAGTATGCATGTTTATTGTTAAAGGATTTAGCGTCTTTGTATTGATATTTTTTTGTATGCCGGTGCTCAGCGTTCAAGCGCAAACAGAAAGTATTGAAATTGTTGATCAGTATATCCAACATCTAAATAACAAGGAGTGGCTAAAAGCCGCATCGCTACATCGTAAAACCGACCTCCTTGAGTTGCAGCCGCTACTAAATTCCATAATCCTGAAGGGCGAAGAAAATGATGTTGGATCACTGACTCCTGAAAAGACATACGCAAATTTTCTCAAAATTATCAACGATAGTGATAAGGCCTATAAATCATCAGCTGATCCGATGGTTAAATACACTATCCTCGGCGAGGTATCGGAATCACCAAATCTTAGGCATGTTATATATCGGCAAACAATACGGCTTAATAAAAGATATGTTGATGTTGTTAACCTGATTTCGACTATCAATAACCAGGGCAAATGGAGAGTGGCGTTGTCAAAAGAACTACACAACTATTTAAGCAGCATGGAAGAAATTAAAACAGATAATGAAAATAAGACAGAAATTGAAAAAAATAAAAGAGAGAAGAGTCAGCCACGAAACATACTAAATTTCCCTATACCCGAGTGTATTGTTGATTATGTATGCCCTAGTGCTTTGCAAGATTGTATAAATGATTGGGAGTTATTGGATAAAAAAAGGAAGAGGTACTTATCACTTACCAGAGATGGACAGAGCATTTCCGATAATGCCATTAAGGCTTATAAAAAAGAGAAAACCAAACATTTATGCCGCGTAGAGCTTGGTTATACAACTAGCTCTGAGTATAGGTGTTCGGGGTTATAAAAACCGTGACCGCACAACAATACCTATTTAGATAACCCTAACTCCTGTCCAAGCGCCGATAACCGATCGCCTCACTAATGTGCGATGTCTCCACCTTGGGACTCGCTTCCAGATCAGCAACGGTGCGCGCCACCTTGAGGATGCGATGGAAGGCACGCATCGACAGCCCGAGTTTTTCGATGCCAATTAATGGCTGTCCGTTCTATTTCCGCTCTATTTATTGATGAGGATCTAATAAAACTCGCTTCATTTTGATTGAATCGTTAGTTTCAGGGTACTAATATTGGTTTGCATTACTCAAAAGACAAGTGGGTCTTCACAGGGAGTCGTTGAGGAAGTTTTTCTGCCCCTCGTCATGTGGATTAACTTATGTTATGCCTGCATTATAATCATCTGGATATACTCGTTATTTCGAGGATCGAGTAAATGTCGATTACTGATATCCCTCCAAAAGAGCGGACACGCTTTTTTACTGAAGTAGGAAAAGCGTACGCTACGCGCATTATCTCCAAATGGAATAATCCAAATATAGGGCATGCTTTTGACCCTAAGCAGTATTCTGAATATGAGAGTCGGAATTTACGCTCGTTTGTAGAAAATACAAAGAAAGCTCTTAGTATCAAGTCTTAATCCCGTCCTTCTCTCATAAGCTATAAGCGCGAGGGCACAACCACCATCGGTAGCAAGACCCTCAAAACAGAAGAGAGTGCGTTTGAGCTAACCACCCCCTGTGATAGTAATGGTTGCTTTTAGCCACAGCTGATCAAGAATCAGCAGTCGCACTTCACCACCATGGATGACAAAACCCTCAGTCTCCACGCCAAAGGCATGACAACCACGAAATCGTCCCCAGTTTCAAAGAGATGTAGGGTGCTGATGTCTGGGTCTCACTGAACTCGAAAGTAACCGATGCTGTCATTGAGCGGGTTGTTTAGAGGTAACCCGCCCACTGGATGGCGTTTATCCAATCGTGTATCTAGATTGCATTGTGGTCAAGATATGACAGGATCGCCAGGTAATTAGTAAGTCAGCCTATCTAGCCCTTGTATTCAATACCAAAGGCCATAAAGAATAACTCATCTGAGGAGTTCTGAGAAAGAAGGGGCATAATTCAGGTTTAGCGCGCTTGCTGAGCTGCAGAATCGCGGGGTGAAAGAGGTTCTAATCGCATGAGTCGATAGCCAGAAGGGATTCCTTTCCAACCAAGGAATCAGCAATAAAGGGATCTACTTGGATATCAAAGGTATTTCCAAGGTAATCGATAACTCCCATCAGGAATTGAAAAGCGGTCATGACTCGATTTATGATCGAATCCAAAGATCTTTTGACTAAGTATGTTTAAAACGGCAGTTACACAGAATTATTTACAAGCTCGTTTTATCAAACTCCTGCGAGTTCGAGCTTTTATTAATTCCAAAATATTACTTTTATGCACCATCCTATATTGGAACCACATAGAAAATAAAAAAATAGTGCTACAACAGTAAGGATGGGTAGAGAGAAATAAGGGAGTGTAAAAAATGTCGTTACTAGCGAAATATCAGTTTTTTTTCTGATATTGCTAGGCACTATAGCCTTGCTCGTAATATATGGAATCCAATATTTTTGGATAAAATTGTGATTAAAGAATCCCCCATGGCCAAAATTATGGTATCTATTTTCTGCATAAGGGTGAGATATGCCAGTTCGACCTACACTTCCAAATTTCCAAGGAAACAGCCATCTTGCAACTATTGGCCAAGGATCATAATAACCACAGTCATTGACGATTGTAGGTGTTTTGCTTCTATCGTGAATATTTATATATTCTTCCCAGGGAATGTTATCCTTTACAATCGATCCGCAAAGTATTATCTTGCTAATGTTATTTATATCCCCGCTTTTCACATATTTAACTAAGCAATGTGATCCGAAGCTATGTGCTATAAAAGATATTTCATAATAATTATGATTTTTTAGTGCGTTGATCTGTTTTGATACAGACTTCTCTGCATATTTATGTAATGGTGGCAGTAAGAAAGATAATAGATCAATCCATCCATTCGGTCTTATTGGGATTACTTTAATATGGTTATTTATTTTTAGTTGTTCTTTGACTATATTAGTCCATCCGCCCCAGTCTCTTATGCCTGGAATCAGCACCAATGCCTGGGTAGCATATTCTTCAGATCGCAAATGGTCTGCAAGAACTTTCTCATCTGCTCTCAGTATTTCACGGCCTGAGATTTTATGATTCATCCTGACGCTAGATATCCATCTCTATTGTTAGCTAAATGCTTGTACCATATTGCAAGATGGTCGGCTTGTACATCCCTGTATTGAAATATATAGAGCATTTCGTATAGAACACTCTCGATTATTCTTTCGTCTTCTGTTTCATCTTTACCCAATATTTCAGAAATTACAAAACCAGTTTCTATTGCTAAACGCTCATTAATTAATAATGCTTCTTCAGAAACAGAGGTAGATGGAATTGTGTCGCCACTTGTTTCAGGCCTAATATTGAAAGAAACAGGGCGCATCCTATTTATCCATTTTGACATATACCCTGCTATTTTATAATGCTCTACTCGTTGTATTCCATGAAAGTGTTTTAATCTCTCTATATCATAGAAATAACTTTTTATTGCTAGGTAAAGGAATTCATAATTCATAATAAAATCGTATTCCGATAAATCGGATATAATCGATTTATATATTTCGTCTACATACCATAATCTGTCTAAGATTCTTTTTTTCGGGATCTTCTGTAGAATATCTATATTGATCCTATCCATATTACAGCTCCAGTAAGGACAACCGGCAAAAAAAAAGCAGCAATAAATGCTGCTTTGATGTAAGTCTTCCGTTTAATTATTTCTTGTTAAATAGTTTGCCCATTGCTTTTTTAAAGGCATTATTAATCCGAGGAAGGCTTTCCAGGCTCTTCTCTTCGTTAAACTCTTTTGAGTGGTTTGGTAAGATCCAATCTGCAACATTATTCAAGCTTTTATCCGCAAGAAGGCGTCCGTATCTTTTTTCCAACTCCTCTCTAGAAGGCATGCGGTGTGTTTGTGCCATTGTTGTCTCCATAGATAGAAAATATAATCAGTTAACCAATGATATATGTGGACTATTTCCAATAATTCAATGGGTTACTGAAAATACAGTAATAAAAAAACAGACAGATGTCTGAGACATTTGTCTGTTTTTTTGGCTGACTCCAGTTGGGAGCATTTTCAGTGCCTGTTGTCTAAAGCTGTTTATTATACACACCCAGTGTTGAAGATAGTACATACTTACTTTCGTTTCAAGTAGCTTAACTCTTGAAAAGATAGGTAATTTCTTGCCTTCGCTATGAAGTGGGGATCTCAATTGGAGGGCCTTTTTAGGTTGCCCAAACACTGAAACTCTAATGGACTTCAATTAAAAAAAGAACGAATAAGCCGCAATCGTGAAAATCTCCAACTATTCAGTTGGTTACGCTGACTGAATGTAATAAGGATATTATGTCTTCACTATATATTTAACCTTATTTCAAGAAATTATTAGATTGTCCAAGTGGCCTTGTTACTGAAAAGTAGGGCTTTACTTTTTGACATTGTGAATAGATTTTTTAAGAGTGATTTCTTAGTAGAAGTGGATTTCAGCCTCTATCTAAGCGACGGTAGCCGATAGCTTCGCTGATATGCGAAATATCAACCTTTGAACTCCCCTCCAGATCAGCAACGGTGCGCGCCACCTTGAGGATGCGATGGTAAGCACGCATCGACAGCCCGAGTTTTTCGATGGCCCGGTGCAATAGTTCGTTGCCCGCCTTGCCCGGCGCCGCCACCTGCTCGATCTGCATACCCTGTAGTAGCTGGTTGGTGCAGCCCTGTCGTTGCAGTTGTATTTCACGGGCATCGATGACCCGGCGGCGAATGGTCTCGCTCGACTCCTCTTGATGCTGTTGTGGTTTACGGTTCAGCTGCAGGGGTTGTCTCGGTACTTCCACATGCATGTCGATGCGATCCAGCAGGGGTCCCGAGATGCGCATGCGGTAGCGGTTGATCCTGTCGAGGGTGCAGTGGCAGCGGTTGCTGCCGTCCCCCAGGTGGCCGCAGGGGCAGGGATTCATTGCCGCGATGAGCTGAAACTGTGAAGGGTAGTCGACCTGACGGTTGGCCCTGGAGATGGTGATGCGGCCGTTCTCCAGGGGCTCTCGCAGTACCTCCAGGGTGTGGCGGTCGAACTCCGGGAGCTCGTCGAGAAACAGCACGCCGCGATGGGCCAGAGAGATTTCACCGGGCTTTGGATTGCTGCCGCCGCCGACCAGGGCGACTGCGGAAGCGGTGTGGTGGGGAGCGCGATAGGGTCGTTGACGCCAGGCGGCGGGTTGAAAGGCGCTGTGGTTGGCCACCGAATGGATCGCGGCGCACTCCAGTGCCTCCTCCTCGCTCATCGGTGGCAGGATTCCCGGGAGGCGGGATGCCAGCATCGACTTGCCGGTGCCGGGGGGGCCGATATAGATCAGTGAGTGGGCGCCGGCGGCGGCGATCTCCAGGGCGCGCCGGGCCTGGTTCTGCCCATGGACATCCGCCATATCGAGTTGCAATCGGGGCTGCTTCGGTCTGTCTTCGCCGCCGTTTTTGTAGGCATTGAGTTGATTGATGCTGTTGAGGTGGGAACAGACCTCGAGGAGGTGTTTCGCCGGGTAGCACTGGAGTCCGTTGACCAGTCCCGCCTCCTCGGCGTTCTCTTGTGGCAGGATCAGGGAGCGTCCCGCATCGCGGGCGGTGAGGGCGGCCGGGAGGATGCCGCCGATGGGGCGTAAATCCCCGGAGAGGGCCAGCTCGCCGCTGAATTCATAGTGACTCAGGGGATCTTTGTCCAGTTGGTTGGAGGCGGCGAGAATGCCCAGTGCGATGGGAAGATCGAATCGCCCCCCCTCCTTCGGCAGGTCCGCCGGTGCCAGGTTGATGGTGATACGACGTGCCGGGAACTCAAACTGGCTGTTGATCAGGGCCCCCCTGACCCGGTCCTTGCTCTCCCTGACCGCCATCTCCGGAAGACCGACGATGGAGAGCCCGGGAAGGCCATTGGAGAGGTGGACCTCGACGGTCACCAGGGGTGCCTGGATCCCCTCCTGGGCACGGGAATAGAGTATGGCGAGTGACATGGATTCCTTCCTTGGAACGTTGGCGGGTTCGTTGACGGCGAGCTAGCTGTTTTTATCCTCCAGCGCCTTGATCTGCGCCTCCAGCCTTTCGAGTTTCTCCCGGGTTCGCGCCAAAACCGCGCTCTGCACTTCGAACTCTTCGCGGGTTACCAGGTCGAGTCTGGCCAATCCCGACTCCAGGCTGGCGCGTAAGTTTTTCTTCACATCCTCCTGCAGTGTCTGGATGCCATTGGGCAGAGTCGCCGAGAGTCGGGTTGTCAGTTCATCGATAAGTTTCGCATCTATCATGCGCCAGACAATAGCCAGTGACGCCGTCTTTGTCCAGAGAGAAGCGAGGGACCAGTAGGACATTCCGGCCAGTCGGCCCCATTGCTGCGATGGCTATGACCTGGTTATTACGACTATCCAAAAAGAGGTACTTGCCGTTGAAATTCTGCACCAAGCCAGTGCACAGCTATGGTGCAGAGGTTTCTGTTGTGATCACTAACCATGCACAGGTCGAATGAGAGCCCCGGCCAAAGTTTCCTGGTTTCCACGTAATTCCCTTTATAAACAATTGGTTATCAATTTTGGCACGAAGTCTGATATGTCAGGTGTAGTTTCGTCTCGTTGTATGAGAGCCGAGTCAACTGTTTAACCCATGTTTCTATTAGATTAAGAGGAAGTAAAACCATGAAAATGAACCGACTTGCCATTGCCTGTGGGGCCGCAATGCTTGGGCTATCGTCCGTTGCCGCAGCTGAAATCAGTGCCAATATCGGTGTAACCAGTAACTATATCTGGCGTGGCCTGACCCAGACAGGCAACAGCACCGCACTCTCCGGTGGGTTCGACTGGGCCAGCGAGTCGGGCATCTATGCGGGTACCTGGTTGTCCGAGGCCTGGGATGACTATGAGCTAGACCTCTATGGTGGATACGCCGGTGAAATGGGTGACTTCGGTTACGATGTCGGCCTTATCTACTACACCTATTCAGACGACTCGGAATCAAACTTCCTCGAGCTTGCCGTCGGCGGCAGCTGGCAGTTCCTCTCCGCCGGTCTCAACTATGTGGTCTCCGCTGATGATGCGGTAGAGGTTATCGAAGAGGACCTGTACTACTACGTCGGTGCCAGCTACGACCTGCCCCAGGATTTCTCCATCGGCCTGACGGTCGGTTTCGTCGAGCCTGACGGTGACGGCGATGATGATTTCGAGGACTACACCCACTATCAGGTCGACCTCAGCAAGGCCGTTGGTGATTTCGGTGATGTCACTCTGAGTCTCTCCGACACCGATCTCGATGATACCGATGCAGCTGGTGAAGATTCCGACATGCGTTTCTTCCTCTCATGGAGCAAAGGCTTCTGAGTCGGGTAGGCCTGAGTTAACTATTTATGATGTACAGCCCGTTGTTAAAACGGGCTGAACGAGGAGTAAAGAGATGAAAATGGTTTCTGCAATCATTAAGCCGTTCAAGCTTGATGATGTCCGCGAAGCTCTGTCGGAAGTGGGTGTGGCAGGTATTACCGTGACCGAGGTCAAGGGCTTTGGTCGCCAAAAGGGCCATACCGAACTCTACCGAGGCGCCGAGTACGTGGTCGACTTCCTTCCCAAGATCAAGGTCGAAATCGCCATCGATGATGACATCGTCGATCAGGTAGTGGAGGCGATCTCCACGGCCGCGAAGACCGGCAAGATCGGTGACGGCAAGATCTTCGTCACCCCCGTGGAACAGGTCGTTCGTGTACGTACCGGTGAAACCGGTCCCGAAGCGCTGTAACTCACTAGCAACATTATTTTGGAGAGTATCGTGGAAGCGATTACACAACTTAGTTATGCACTGGATACCTTCTATTTTCTGGTATCCGGTGCACTTGTCATGTGGATGGCGGCCGGTTTCGCCATGCTCGAGGCCGGTCTGGTTCGAGCAAAGAATACCGCTGAAATCCTCACCAAGAACGTGGCCCTGTTCGCCATTGCCTGCATCATGTACATGGTGATGGGTTACAACATCATGTATCCGGGAGATGGCAACGGCTACTTCCCCGCCCTCGACCTGGTCTTTATGTTCGGTGGCGATAACAGTGTCGAAGATGTACTGGCCAGTAATGGAGAGACCTACTACTCCGGCATGTCGGACTTCTTTTTCCAGGTGGTCTTTGTCGCCACCGCCATGTCCATCGTCTCTGGTGCCGTGGCGGAGCGTATGAAGCTCTGGGCCTTCCTGCTCTTTGCGGTGGCGATGACCGGTGTCATCTATCCGCTGCAGGGCTACTGGAAGTGGGGTGGCGGTTTTCTCGACGCAGCAGGTTTCAGTGACTTTGCCGGTTCCGGTGTGGTCCACCTCTGCGGTGCCTCCGCGGCCCTGGCCGGTGTCATCCTGCTGGGTGCGCGTAAAGGTAAATACACCGCGGACGGTCGTGTCAACGCCATCCCCGGTGCCAACCTGCCGCTGGCAACCCTGGGTACCTTCATCCTCTGGTTGGGCTGGTTCGGATTTAACGGCGGCTCGGAGCTGAAGGTCTCAGACATCAGCGAAGCCAATGCCGTGGCGGCGGTCTTCGTCAACACCAACGCGGCGGCAGCCGGCGGTGTGGTGGCGGCGCTGCTTACCGCACGTGCGCTCTTCGGTAAGGCGGATCTGACCATGGCACTCAACGGCGCACTCGCCGGTCTGGTTGCGATCACCGCTGAACCGCTGACACCGACACCGCTGCTGGCGACCTTGATCGGTGCCGTAGGCGGTTTGCTGGTGGTCTTCTCCATCATCACCATGGACAAGGTCAAGGTCGACGATCCTGTTGGTGCGATCTCGGTGCATGGTGTGGTCGGCATGTGGGGCTTGATTGCCGTTCCTCTGACCAACGGCGATGCAGCGATCGGTGCGCAATTACTCGGTTTGGGAGTTATCTTTGCCTGGACGTTCATCGCCAGCTTCGTGGTTTGGCTGATCCTTAAAGTTGTGATGGGTATCAGGGTCAGCGAAGAGGAAGAGTACGAAGGTGTCGATCTCGGTGAGTGTGGACTGGAAGCCTATCCTGAATTCACTGGAAACCGAGGTTCAGGACTTTAAACTGACTTGTTGGATGATCCTCCCATTAAGGGCGCTTCGGCGCCCTTTTTTTTGTGTAAACGTTGTTATCAGAAAAAGGCGATATAGACCCTCTTCCCTTGACTTGAATCTGTAACAGCCGGTCTATTCAACAGATGTCACAGGTTTGACCGGCTTCAGGGGTTATACTTACTTGGCTATGTAGTCGCAGATAGGGTTCTGGATCAATGATGAGAGTCACTAGTTGGGTTAACCACTTCCAGGGATCTGGCAAAGGATCGTGGGCTGTTTTTTTTCTACTCCTGTTTTTGGCCTCTATTTTACCCCTCTCTCAATTGCAGGCGGGGGTCTATAAATGGGTGGATGAAAACGGTCGGGTTCATTTCAGTGACCGGCCGACGGCGGCGGAGTCTACCGAGGTGCAAATCAAACAGCAGGAGAGGACAGCGCCCTCCGCTGATCAGCATGACAGGAAGTTGAAGATGCAGCGCATGCTGGATGTCTACAAGGAAGACCGGGAGGAGAAGAGAGAGGCGAAGCAGAAACAGCAACAGGAGAAGAAAAAACGCAAGCAAAACTGCGCTCGTGCGAAAGACAGATACAACTCACATATTCGGGCGAGAGGTATCTATGAATATGACAAACAAGGCGAGCGTCGCTATCTGAGTGAGAAAGAGCGGTCTAGCCATATGAAAAGGCTGAAATCGGAAATCGCCCGCTGGTGCAAATGATCCCGATTCACATATAAGCGATTTCAGCGTCACTGACAATGCGGTTTCTTCCCGTCCCTTTGGCGAACACTCGCTGCACCCACCGAAATGGTAACGCATGGAAGTTGTTGGTGCAGCATCCTGTGGAATTAAATGTCAGGGGGGTATTGGACAGGCAGAAAAAAAGGGGCGCAAGCCCCTTTGTTTTGGTTTCAGACTTGGTTCAGTGCACACTGCCGAAGGAGAGATCAAGTGAATAGGGTGGCAGTGGTATTCCCGCTATTTTGCAGGCCTGTACCACAGGTCCCCTGGGAAAGAGTGTATAGAGATACTTCTTGCCGCCTCTCTCCTTGACTTGACCTGTCATCGCCTTGAGAACCAGTCTGGCGCTGCATGTGGCACCATGCTCTTCGCAGTGGCGGCGCAGAAAGTGGATCATCTCCCAGTGTTCGTCGGTCAGATCGATATGCTCCTCCGCGGCCAGGGCGATCGCCTGCTCTTCGGTCCATTCATCAAAGCCTTCCGGTGTGTCGCTGTTTTCCACAGCCATAGGGTTCATTTCAGGCATGGTCGTCTCCAGTGGTGATGGTCGTTGGTTTTAGCTATGGTTTTTTGTTTTTTGGCTCGTTTGAGCTCGTGCATTTATAAGATAGAACAGTTTTATAGAAAAACCAAGAAAAATAGTAGGTCATATCCCCGGGTGCAGGGTAGAGCGATGAAACGGGCGACAAATGGGGGCAATTTCGCTAGTATCCTAGTGCCTTTTAATACGAATCCTTAAAAAAATTTATCGGATATTCCGTAGCTTATGTCTAATTCACCTCCCTTCATTCTGATCGACGGCTCCTCCTATCTGTTTCGTGCCTATCATGTCTTGCAAGTGACTCAGGACCTAAAAAACTCGAAGGGTGAGCCAACCGGGGCCATCCTTGGTGTTGTGAACATGCTTCGTCGGCTGTTGAATGACTACAAGCCTGAATATATCGCCGTAGTTTTCGACGCCCCGGGGGGAAGTTTTCGCAACCAGATATATAAGGATTACAAGGCAAACCGGCCTCCTATGCCGGAGGATCTTCGGGTGCAGATTGAACCACTGCACAATATTATTCATGCCATGGGACTCCCGCTATTGATGGTGGAAGGGGTGGAGGCGGATGACGTCATAGGTACCCTGTCTCGACAGGCAACCGATGAAGGGATTGAAACCATTATCTCTACAGGCGACAAGGATATGGCTCAGCTGGTCAATGAACACGTCACCCTGATCAACACCATGTCCGAGACCACCACCGACGCAGCGGGGGTGGTGGAAAAGTTCGGGGTCAGGCCGGATCAGATCATCGACTACCTGGCCCTGGTCGGCGATACGGTGGACAATATTCCGGGGGTCCCCAAGTGCGGGCCGAAGACGGCGGCGAAGTGGCTGAACAGCTATGAAACACTGGATAACCTGATTGCCCATGCCGCGGAGATCAAAGGCAAGATCGGTGAAAATCTGCGAGCCGCCCTCGATCAACTCCCCCTCTCCCGTGAACTGGCGACGATAAAACTCGATGTGGGCCTGGATCAGGGACCCACCGACCTTCAGACCCGGGAACAGGATAGCGCACAGCTGCGCCACTACTATGAGTGGATGGAGTCCGGTCGCCTGCTTGCCACCCTGGATGGTGAACCGGCGAGCGGGGCGCAGGAGGTGGCTACTCAACCTCAGGCCGACTACGAGACGATCTTGGATGAGAAGACCCTCAAGGACTGGATCGCGAGGCTCGAGCGCTGTGACCTGTTCGCCTTCGATACCGAAACCACCAGCCTCGACTATATGCAGGCGGAGCTGGTCGGTCTCTCCTTCGCCGTTCAGCCGGGTGAGGCTGCCTATGTACCGGTCAGTCATGACTACCCGGGTGCCCCAGAGCAGCTGCCACGAGAGTTAGTGCTTACTAACATGAAGCCGCTGTTGGAAGATCCAGCGCTGAAAAAGGTCGGGCAGAACCTCAAATATGACATGAGTGTGCTGGCGCGGTATGGCATCGCGATGCAGGGTGTTGCCTTCGATACCATGCTCGAGTCCTATGTGTGGGACTCCACCGCAACCCGCCACGATATGGATTCACTGGCGAAGCGCTATCTGCAGCATGAGACCATCCACTTCGAGGCGATTGCCGGTAAGGGCAAGAAGCAGCTCACCTTTAACCAAATCGATCTCGAATTGGCTGCCCCCTATGCCGCGGAAGATGCGGAGATCACTCTTCGCCTGCACCTGTTTTTCTGGCCTAAGTTCGAAAGTGAAGACTCACTTAAAAAGCTGTTGACAGAGCTTGAGGTGGCGCTGATCCCGGTTTTGTCGAGAATGGAGCGAAACGGCGTAACCATCGACAGCGCCATGCTGAGGTCCCAGAGCGACGAACTGGCGAAGACCCTGCACAACCTCGAACAGCAGGCCTATGGCCTGGCGGGTCACAGCTTCAATCTGGGGTCTCCGAAACAGATCGGCGAGGTTTTTTTCAATGAGCTTGAGCTGCCGGTGATTTCAAAGACACCCAAGGGGGCTCCCTCCACCGCCGAGTCGGTGCTGGTGGAACTGGCGGAACAGGGACATCAGCTGCCGGCGGTGATTCTCGAACACCGGGGCCTCTCCAAGCTCAAATCGACCTATACCGATAAACTCCCCGAGATGGTCAACCCCGAGACCGGGCGGGTTCACACCTCCTACCACCAGGCGGTTGCGGCAACCGGACGCCTCTCGTCCACCGATCCCAATCTGCAGAACATCCCTGTACGCACCGAGGCGGGAAGGCGGATTCGACAGGCCTTTGTGCCACAACCGGGCTGGAAGATGCTGGCCGCGGACTACTCCCAGATCGAATTGAGGATCATGGCCCATCTCTCCGCTGACGAGGGATTGTTGCGCGCATTTATGGCCGGCGAGGATGTCCACCGGGCGACCGCCGCGGAGGTCTTTGAGGAGCCCCTTGATCGGGTAACCCCGGAACAGAGACGTTCCGCCAAGGCAATCAATTTCGGTCTCATCTACGGTATGTCCGCCTTCGGGCTCGCGCGCCAGCTGGGCATCGAGAGGGGCGCAGCCCAGGACTATGTGGATCTCTACTTCAAACGCTATCCCGGGGTAGAGGCGTTCATGGAACGAACCCGTAAGCTTGCGCATGACCAGGGCTATGTGGAAACACTCTTCGGGCGCAGGCTCTATCTCCCTGATATCAATGCAAAGAATCATCAGCGCCGGACGGCGGCGGAGCGCACCGCGATCAATGCGCCGATGCAGGGGAGTGCGGCGGATATCATCAAGCGCGCCATGTTGGCCGTGGATGGCTGGATTGAACAGCGCGCGCCCCCGGTGCGATTGCTGATGCAGGTTCACGATGAGTTGGTGCTTGAGGTGGACAAGTCCTATGTTACTGATGCCAAGGAAATTATTACGAAATATATGGAGCATGCCGCGGAATTGTCAGTGCCCCTGGTGGTGGATGTGGGGGTTGGGGATAACTGGGATCAGGCGCATTGAACTTTATTGGGATTGGCAAGTCTATTTTCATGCAAGTCGTACGACAGGGTCGCTTTTCCTCCCTTTGCGACCCAACCTTCCCGGTGACCCCATCCGGGAAGATCCGGCCCCGTCAGTCTCTCCCCTTAGGCTGATGGGGCTTTCTTTTTTCCGCTTAAATTTCATATTCAACCAAGCGAAAGAATTTCAAGAGATTGACTCATCTACTGTTATTCGGAGTGTTAAGGGATGAGTATTTAAATTGGGGTGTTCGCCGCGCTCACGGTTTTATTATCCCCCTCTCCCTGGCCCTCTCCCGCGGGGGGAGAGGGGAAGCAGCTTTCGAATGCATCGAAGGTGTTTTTGTCTGGTAGTGGAGTCAAGCCGTTTTTCCGCACCGGCTTTTGCTCCAGGTGTCCCCTCTCCCCTGCGGGAGAGGGCCAGGGAGAGGGGGATACAATAACTAGTGAGCGGAGCGAGCTCTTCTCCTTGTGAGAAATCAAGCAACTGTTAGCGCTTGTTTGTGAAGCGGCTGATCAACCCGCTGGCTCGGGCCCCAGCTCGAACCATATGTCCAACACCTGATGACATTCGTCGATACCCTGCTTTTTCAAGGCGGAAAAGCGTTGCAGTGTAATCTCAGGGCGTCCGGTTAACATACTTTGGACCTTTAACAGGGTATTTTTCGCAGCACCGGTTTTTAGCTTGTCTGCCTTGGTAAGCAGAATGTGTGTGGGCAGGCCATGATGGGAGTTCCAGTCGAGCATCTGACGATCGAATTCGGTCATGGGGTGACGAATATCCATCAGCAGAACCATGCCGCGTAGGCATTGCCGATACTCGATATAGTTGGCCAATGTCTTTTGCCAATCCCGCTTTATCGACTCGGCAACCTTGGCGTAGCCATAGCCGGGCAGATCGACAAGGCGACGCTCCTCGTCCAGGGCGAAAAAGTTCAGCAGCTGGGTTCTGCCGGGGGTTTTACTGGTTCGCGCCAGTGACTTCTGGCCACAGAGCACATTGAGGGCGCTCGACTTGCCAGCATTTGAGCGGCCGGCAAAGGCGACCTCGATACCGGTGTCTGTAGGTGACTGGGAGAGACGGGCCGCGCTTTTTAAAAATTGGGCCCGGTGATAATAGGGGTTCATGGCATTTCTACGTGTCTTGAAATGCCATGAACCCTATGTCAGGTGTGGCTTCGGGTCAACTGCCCCAAAGTCGCTGGATCCAGGACTTCTTGCCCAGTCTCGGTTGCGCGCCCGCTTTGAGGAAGAAGCTGCTGTACTCCATGTCCTCTTCCATAATGTGCTTGGTAAGCCAAGTCTTGAGAAAGTGCATCAGTTCAAAACCGATGGCAGTCTTTCCGGTTGCCACTTTCTCCTGCAGGTCGGATACGGACTGTAACAACTCCTCATGAATCTCTTTATGATTTTCATAGTCGGGATAGTTGAGGATGCGCATCAAGCTCTCTTCAACAGCGAAATGAATGCGTGTGTAGTCGGCGAGATCACCCAGAATACCCTTTACAACATCACTACCATGGCGCTGGTGAATGGCTTCATGCATTTTGTTGACGAGACTGACCAGCATCTTGTGCTGTTCGTCAATTTCTTCGATACCGACGCTGAGCGCATCGGACCACTCTACAAATTTACTCATATATGCTTCCCTACGGCCCGCACTGCTAAATGGAGTTTGTCAACACAATGATCGCATATTGTGACAGGGTTCACGCCGCCGTACAACATAATACGGCAGGGAGGGGGTTTACTTTAATCAGATAGTTCCCACTTACCCGATTTCCCGCCACTCTTCTCAAGCAGACGTATATCGCCTATAACCATGCCACGATCTACGGCCTTACACATATCATAGATGGTCAGTAGCGTGACCTGAGTTGCACAGAGGGCTTCGATTTCGACACCGGTCTGTCCCAGGGTCTCTACATGACAGCGGCAGCGGATAGTGTTCTCGCTCTCCTCGGGTATCAGTTCGATCTCTACCTTGGTGAGCGAGAGCGGGTGACAGAGGGGAATCAGTTCCGGCGCCCTTTTGGCTGCCATGATGCCCGCGATTCGTGCAACGCCAAGTACATCACCTTTTTTGTGAGAGCCCTCGAGAATCATACGCAGGGTTTGAGGCTGCATGGTGATGCGCCCCTCTGTAACCGCCTTTCGTTTGCTCAGGGGTTTGTCGCCGACATTGACCATGTGGGCCTCGCCGGCGGCATTGAAGTGAGTAAAGTCAGCCATTGTTACTCCATCCGTGATCGTTTGCGCCTAATACCCGGCGTCGAGTTCTAACTGTTTAGAGACCTCGCGGGGTTCGAAGGTCATCTGTTCCAGGTCCGCCATCACGTAGGTGGCGGGAGATTTGCCGACACCACCGATGGTCCCGGGGTTCACCATATAGGTGACCTTGCCCTTGATGTTTTCCAGCTGTTCCACCTTCAGCTTATGGCTATGGCCGCAGCAGACCAGATCCCAGTCTCCGGTTGCGGCCATGGCGCGGGCATAGTGGGGGTAGTGGACGAGGAAGATGTTGCGTCCTCCCAGTTGCACCCCGGCATCCATACCATGATAGTGGATATTGTTCTCATCTCGGCTGGCGAGTTGTCCCAGGGTATAGAGATCGCCGGTATTGTTGCCATGTATCACATGGATCGGCAATCCGTATTTATCCAGACAGTGCAGGGTGCTGGGCGCCACCACATCCCCACAGTGGACTACCGCCTCTGCTCCCTCGGCCTTGGCCGCCTCCACCGCTGCCTCCAGCAACGGGATGTGGTCATGACTATCGGAGACTATGCAGATCTTCATCTTCGGGCGGCGGTTAGCGCAAGCTTGGATTTGACAAGGATAGGGACTGATCGGGATATCATGATAGGCCTTGGGGAATCGTGTCTGCTTCAGAAATGGGGCTTTTCCGGTGCGTCCTTGAACATCTGAACCGAGTTTTTGACCTCCTCTTTGGCGGCCTCTATGCCCTCCCAGCCCTTGACGCGGACCCATTTGCCCTCATCCAGGTCCTTGTAGTGCTCAAAGAAGTGGGCAATGCGTTCCATCAGCTCCGAGGGCATGTCCTCTACCGATTTTACATGGGTCCAGCGGCTGGAGATGTCGTCGGTTGGAACCGCCACCACCTTGGCGTCATCACCCGACTCATCGGTCATTTTCAATACCGCCACCGGTCGACAGCGAATCACCGAGCCAGGGATCAAGGGAAAAGCGGTGGGTACCATCACATCGCAGGGATCGCCGTCGTCTGACAGGGTGTGGGGGATATAGCCGTAGTTGGCCGGATAGTGCATGGCCGTGCGCAGGATACGGTCGACAAACATTGCGCCGGTCTCCTTGTCCACCTCGTATTTCACCGGATCGGCGTTGGAGGGGATTTCGATAATGACATTGATTTCATCAGGAATGTTCTTTCCTGAAGATACTCGGTCCAGATTCATTTTAAGACCCTTGTGGTTGATCGTAAGCTGGCTTTTGCCGGCAGGCGAGCCGGTATTCGTGTGAGCTGTGAAGATTACGGATAACCACGGCAGGTGTCTAGACCGAAGTTATTTTCATTTCTATATTGGGTTACAAATTATCCACAGCAGATTTGTGGTATTGGTCCCCAGGAACGGCTTCTGTGAGGTTGTTTGAAGCCAATCGAATTTGCTCCTGGTAGGGTTTCTCGTGTCAGTGTGACGAGACCTCTATCGTAGGCGTTGGATAATCGGGGATGAGGTAAAAAAGGGGGCCGAAGCCCCCTATTCATGTTATTGATACTGCCTCTTTATAGAATGGGCACAATCAATAGGGCAACGATGTTGATGATCTTGATCAGCGGGTTGACCGCGGGGCCGGCGGTGTCCTTGTAGGGGTCGCCCACGGTGTCGCCGGTGACCGCTGCCTTGTGGGCATCGGAACCCTTGCCGCCATGGTTGCCGTCCTCGATATACTTCTTCGCATTATCCCAGGCGCCACCGCCTGCGGTCATCGAGATGGCGACGAAGAGGCCGGTGACGATGGTACCGATCAGCAGACCACCCAGTGCCTTGGCGCCGGCGTCACCCCCCATCAACCAGCCTATACCCAGGGCCACCACGATGGGCATCAGCACGGGTAGCAGTGAAGGGATGATCATCTCCTTGATCGCGGAGCGGGTGAGCATGTCGACGGCGCGACCGTAGTCCGGTTTTTCGCTGTGGTCCATGATCCCGGGCTTTTCGCGGAACTGGCGGCGTACCTCGTTGACGATGCCACCGGCGGCTTTACCCACCGCCTCCATCGCCATGGACCCAAAGAGGTAGGGAACCAGGCCACCGATGAAGAGGCCGATCAATACCGCAGGATCGGAAAGCTCGAAGGTGATCGTCTTACCCGCGTGTTCCAGGGTGCTGGTGAAATCGGCGAACAGCACCAGGGCAGCCAGGCCCGCGGAGCCAATGGCGTAACCCTTGGTTACCGCCTTGGTGGTGTTGCCCACCGCATCCAGCGGATCGGTGATGTTGCGGATCTTCTCGTCCAGCTCGGCCATCTCGGCGATACCGCCCGCGTTGTCGGTGATCGGGCCATAGGCGTCGAGGGCGACGATGATGCCGGTCATGGAGAGCATGGCGGTGGCGGCGATGGCGATGCCGTAGAGCCCGGCCAGGTCGTAAGAGCCCCAGATTGCGGCACAGACGGCCACCACCGGAGCGGCGGTGGACTTCATGGAGATGCCGAGGCCGGCGATGACGTTGGTGCCGTCACCGGTGGTGGAGGCCTGGGCTATCGCGCGTACCGGTGCATACTCGGTGGAGGTGTAGTATTCGGTGATGACAACCATCGCCGCGGTCAGCACCAGGCCGATCATGGCCGAGCCGAAGAGCTGCATGGTGTTGAAGCCGCCGACACCGTCCATCAGCATGTCGGTGGCGAAATAGAAAGCGATGGCGGCAAGGATGCCTGACACGATCAGACCCTTGTAGAGCGCGGGCATGACATTGGTGTCGGTGTCCTTTGCCTTGACAAAGTAGGTGCCGACAATCGATGCGATGATCGAGACGCCACCCAGTACCAGGGGATAGAGTATCGGCGCATCGCCTGCATCGGCCATCAACAGGCCGCCGAGGAGCATGGTTGCAACCACGGTGACCGCATAGGTTTCGAAGAGGTCGGCCGCCATTCCGGCGCAGTCGCCCACGTTGTCACCCACGTTATCGGCGATAACGGCCGGGTTGCGTGGATCGTCCTCGGGGATGCCGGCCTCGACCTTGCCGACGATATCGGCACCTACATCAGCGCCCTTGGTGAAGATGCCGCCACCGAGTCGGGCGAAGATGGAGATCAGTGAACCGCCGAAGGCGAGACCGACCAGGGGATGCAGCGCATCCTCGACGCCCATGGCAATGAGGATGGCGTAGTAACCCGCAACACCCAAGAGTCCCAGACCAACCACCAGCAGTCCGGTGATGGCGCCGCCGCGGAAGGCGATCTGCAGGGCGGCATTGATGCCCTTGTCGGCTGCCTGGGCAGTGCGCAGATTGGAGCGAACAGAGATGTGCATACCGATATAGCCGGCAGCACCTGAGAAAACAGCACCGATGGCAAAGCCGATCGCGGTCGCGGTTCCCAGAAAGTACCAGAGTATGAGAAAGAGAATGCCGCCGACTATGCCGATGGTGGTGTATTGTCGGTTGAGATAGGCCTTGGCGCCCTCCTGCACGGCGCCGGCTATCTCACGCATCTTCTCGTTACCTTCGGGCTGCGCAAGTATCCATTTGACGGATAGGAAGCCATAGCCAAGCGCCGCAATGGCACAGACTAGGGCAAAGATCAGTTCTGTGTTCACTTAAAGATCCTCCAATGAGATAGACGAAATGGTATCTGGTAACTGTTCATTTACACCCGCAAGCCCTGAGGCGGTGATTCAGGGCCGGTTTCAATAAGCGAACCATTCTGGCAGGGTTAGACGCAAAAAAATAGGGGCTTTTTATGCCCCTATTGATCTGGATTAAAGTTCGAAGGTATCTAGCTTCTTTGGTACGGCTATTCCCTTCATGGTGACATAGTCCGGCATACCGTTTTCCGTGTAGGGTGGATAGGCCTCACCTTTAATCAACGGATAGAGGTACTCCTTGCATCCCGCGGTGATGCCAAAGCCATCATCGGTGATGAACTCCATCGGCATCATCTTCTCGACGTTTGCCACCTCGCTCAGCGGGGCCTCCCCGATACTCCATATATAGGGGCTTGATGATTCGCGTACCACGGTAGGCATGATGGAGTTTTTACCTTCAAGGGCCTTCTCCACCGCCGCTTTACCCAGGGCATAAGCCTGCTCCACGTCGGATTCGGAGGCGAGGTGGCGGGCCGCTCTTTGCAGATAGTCGGCGACCGCCCAGTGAAACTTGTAACCCAGGGCATCCTTGATCATGTTGGCGACCACCGGGGCGGCGCCGCCCAGCTGGGCATGGCCGAAGGCGTCGCGGGTACCCTGCTCGGCGAGAAATTTGCCGTCGGGCCAGTGGCAGCCCTCGGAGACCACGATGGAGCAGTAGCCGTGCTCCTTGACCTTTGCATCGACCTTGGCGAGGAATTTCTCCTGATTGAACTCCACCTCGGGAAAGAGCACAACCACGGGAATGCCGTTGTCCTCAACCAGGCCCCCGGCGGCGGCAATCCAGCCGGCATGGCGCCCCATGACCTCGATCACGAAGATCTTGGTGGAGGTGGCGGCCATGGAACGCACGTCGTAAGAGGCCTCAAGGGTGGAGACGGCGATATATTTGGCGACGGAGCCGAAACCGGGACAGTTGTCGGTGATCGGCAGATCGTTGTCCACGGTCTTGGGTACATGGATCGCCTGTACCGGAAAGCCCATCTTTTCAGAGAGCTGGGAGACTTTGTAGCAGGTGTCCGCGGAGTCGCCGCCGCCATTGTAGAAGAAGTAACCGATATTGTGGGCCTTGAAGATCTCGATCAGGCGCTCGTACTCGCGCTTGTTTTCCTCAAGACTCTTCAGCTTGAAACGGCAGGAGCCGAAGCCCCCAGAGGGCGTGTGCTTCAGCGCGGCGATGTCCTCAGCCGATTCAGCACTGGTATCGATCAGCTCTTCAGTGAGGGCACCGATGATGCCGTTACGGCCGGCATAGACATTGGCAATCTTGTCCGGATGTTGGCGAGCGGTTTCGATCACTCCGCAGGCGGAGGCGTTGATTACCGCGGTAACCCCGCCCGACTGAGCATAGAAGGCGTTTTTAGCAGTCATTTATATGATCCCCTTGAATTATTGTTTCTGTAAAAAGTAGTCAGTCAGACCTCTCGCATGATATCGCCATGCTCCCTTGCCGCATGATCCGCCTGGGCTTGGAGCAGAGAGACGATGCACTCCGTGAGGTCGTTATATTCATCTACCCCGGTGCCATATTGCTGAAAGCCCCGGTAGAAGAACTGACAGCGGTATTCACGGCTGCCAGTCTTGAAAATGATGAAGTTGCACCCGTCCTGGTCCCAGTAAACCACTGGACAACTGGAGAGATCTCGATCGGATGGCGTCAGGCGAATTTCGGCGTCCGCGATCTGAGTTCCGACCTTTTTGCCATATCGCTCTCTCAGCGTGGTCTCAACGATCCAGAGTTCAGAGTCGGTTATATCTGGAACTTCAGGCATCAGGGTAACTCTGCATTCGATGCTTCATGAGGCAGAGAAGAATAATCTAATCGACCCGATTAGTACACAAAGTCCGTTGACTTTACGGGAAATCTTGGATTAGCTTACCCAAGCTCTAAGTCGCCGGCTAATGCAAAACTTGGATAGAGCCATGGAAATTCCTAATTGGCGCCTGTTTCGCAATAAGCCCGGGGAGGGAAGATTGGCCTGATGACTCTTCGGCTGTGTGGCTAGCCGCATACGGCAAGGGGCTGAGTATAATGCCGGTTAAGGATTGTTAACTGATTGTTATAAAAAGGGAAATATTGTGATAGCAGTGGAGAGTTGAGGGGATGCGAATTGTAATACTGGGGGCGCCGGGGTCTGGTAAAAGAACACAGACTGACCTATTGGCAAATGAGTTCGGCCTCTCCCCAGTGATGACGGGCGAGCTCGTTAAGAGAGCGGTAAGCGAAAGGTCAGCCCTGGGTCTCGAAATTAAGGAGTTGCAGGATGCCGGCAGGGTTGTAACTGAGGATCTGATTCTTGCTCTGCTCCGTGAGCGCCTGTTGAAGAGCGAGCTCAAGGGTGGCTTCGTTCTCGACGGCTTTCCCAGAAACCTGTTGCAGGCATTGACCCTGGATGAGCTGATGGTTGAGATCAATCAGCCCCTGGATCTGATCCTGCTGATCGATATTGAAACAGACAATCTGATGGAGCGTCTGGTCGGTAGGCGCACCTGCCGCAGCTGCGGCCTGCTCTATAACATCTATAGGAATCCCACAGTGGTTGATGGGGTCTGTGATGCCTGTGGCGGACGCCTGCATCAGAGATCAGATGATAATGAAGAGACGGTCAGCAGTCGCATTCATGTCTTCGAACACCTGATTTCACCCCTGATCACCCACTATGAAAAACAGGGTAAATTGGTCAGGATTGACGGCAATGGTGACGTTGACCAGGTCTTTTCACTCATCTGCCAGGCTATCGAGGAGGGAGCCCCTGAAGCGCCCGTAGAGGCTGTCAATGAGAATAGAACCGCTGTTGCGGAGGGCCCTGCTGAGGTTGAATCAGAGACCATAGCCCCGGCGCAAGCGGTTATCCAGCCAGCTAAGAGTGAACCCGCCGAAACCCCAGTCGAAGAGGCGGGGAATCCTTCGGCAAGGGCCGCAAGTGACAGCAGTCTGAAAAAGAAAACGGCAGCGAAGAAGAGTACAAAGAAAACTATAACAAAGAGTGGTTCTAGAAAGACGACGAAGAAAAAGGCTTCAGTCGAAAAGGCAAGCAAAAAGAAGACAATCCCTAATAAGGTCTCCAAAAAGAAGCGTGTTGCGAAGAAACCAGTCAAAAAGCGCGCAACTGCCAAAAAAGTCACCCAGAAAAAAACAACCAAGAAAAAGATAATCAAGAAAAAAGCCACGACTCGCCAGGTGATTAAGAAGAAGGCCAAAAGCCCTTCCAGAAGCAGTACAAAAAAGGTGACCAAGCAAGCCAGGAAAAAGACGGCGAAGACGAAAAATACCGGGGTGAAACGGTCTGGTTCCTCGGCAGTAAAGGCCCGGTCTGGAAAGTCGAAGGCCAGTAGAGGTTCATCCAAGAGCGCTGCAACTAGGAAACCAGCGAGAAAGGTGGTCAAGAAAAAGGCGGCTGCAAAGAGAGTGGCTAAAAAGCCGGTGCAGAAAAAGCGTGCAGCAAAGAAGTCAGCGAAAAAGGCGGTTCAGAAAAAGCGTGCAGCAAAGAAGTCAGCGAAAAAGGCGGTTCAGAAAAAGCGTGCTCCCAGTAAGCCTGTGATCAAAAAGAGAGCGCAATCGAAAACCAGCCCAAAACGGGCTAAACCGAAACGCAACAAAGGTGGCAGGAAGTGACATCGCCAGCAGATTTCGAATTGGAGTGTCGTACACTGTAATTTGCCAAAAAAGCCCCTATTTTGTAGGGTATTGGATTAGTGTTAACAGGCCCTAGGATGTGCCATAAAGGAATCTAATTCATGGAACGACTAAAACCCCTCTTACTCTCCCTGGGTCTATCTCTATTCTTCCCCACTGGATCAGCCTATGCCGTCATGTATAAATGGTATGACGAGCAAGGACACGTCAATTACACTCAGACACCTCCCCCCAAGGGAAGCACCATGGCGCCGATCAACACTGACACCTTCAATGCGATAGAGATGCGCAAGGCGCCGGCTATCCAGCGTGTCAAGGCCAAGGCTCCTCAGAAAAGGGCTACAAAACCAAGAGCAAAGCCCAAACAGAGAAAAACGAGATCCAGCTGTTCGCGACGTAAGACAAGATGATGGAACTCCGGTTTTATTGAACCGTGGTGCGTTTGAATTCGCTACCCTTGCATCCTGAACAGGGTGGAATGTGGCCGGTTTTCTTGAAGTGCATCTCCTTGCCGCAGGCGGTGCAGACCAGGGTTCCGGGGCCGGTGATCTCGCCGCTGTGGTAGAGGGAGGTCTGGTTGGCCCGTTCAGCCAGTTTTGCCAGTTCCAGTTTGGTCTGATCCGCGACACCCGTGAACATCTCGAACAGCCGGTTTTCCACCTGCTGCACATCGAAGCGCCACCAGGCGGAGAGCTGCTCGCCGGTCTCCAACAGGTAGTTCGCCGCATCCTTCATGTCGCGTTCGATGTAGCTGGCCACTTTATCTGCCTCCTCACGGCTGAGTTCGCCTACCTCGACCAGCTTCTCCCGCGCATCCGCCAGGTACTCCTTGAAGCCGGGAAGAGCATTTTCTCTGGCTGATTCCGCTGCATCGTGTACTTCCTGCAGCATCTTGTCGTAGGCTGCCGCGAGGCGGTCGAAGGGATCCTGGGGTGATTTTTCTGACATGGCTGTCTCCTGAGGCGTGGATGCCATTTGTTGTTGCTCTATCAATAATGATGGATCAAATTTCCCTTTCAGCCAAGGATTTTCTGCTTAACCTATTGATCGGTAGCGCCTTATTAGGAGGCGCAGTTGGCTGGAAAATGCCAAGCCTGGGCGCTTTGAAGTTGCTGAATTTAGGATGATCTGAAAAATGGGTTGTTGATTAGTCGTAGCTGTTGAACCAGCTTTTCAGCAACAGAAACCCACCCCAGGCGCCCAATCCCGCACCCAACAGGGTTGCCAGGGTAAGCGGTAACAGGCCACCGCTGCCGAAGACCAGCAACAGAGAGCCGCTCAACAGCATGGCACTTCCGGAAATGGTGGCGATGGTGTTGCGATGGTTGCGGCGCAACTGCTTGCCCAGATTCTCGAGTTCTTCCGATTTCCACTTCAGCTCGAGGCGGCCGGATGCTGCTTCATCGATGATCTTGTTCAGCTTTTTCGGCAGATCGGGCAGGTGCTCCGCGATTTCCGGAAGGTTCTTCTTCAGCTTGCCGACAAATGCCCGCCGCCCGACCTGCTCGCTCATCCAGTGTTCCAGGAACGGCTTTGCGGTAGTCCAGAGATCGAGCTGGGGATAGAGCTGCCGGCCCAGGCCCTCGATATTCAAAAGGGTCTTCTGCAGTAACACCAGCTGTGGTTGAACCTCCATGTCAAACCGCCTTGCGGTCTGAAACAGCCGCAGCAGAAAGTGGCCGAAGGATATCTCGCTCAGGGGCTTTTCGAAGATCGGCTCACTGACGGTGCGAATCGCCGATTCGAACTCCTCGACCCGGGTATTCTCCGGTACCCAGCCTGACTCCAAATGGAGTTGAGCCACCCGTTTATAGTCGCGATTGAAGAATGCCAGCAGGTTGTCAGCCAGGTAGCGTTTATCCTCATCGGTCAGGGTGCCCATGATGCCGAAATCGACCGCGATATAGCGACCGTTGGGCGCAACGAAGATGTTACCGGGGTGCATATCGGCATGAAAGAAGTTGTATTTGAAGACCTGGGTGAAGAAGATCTCCACCCCTCGCTCACCCAGCAGTTTCATGCTGATTCCCTGTTGCCGCAGGGCCTCGATGTCTCCCACCGGGGTGCCGCTGATACGTTCCATGACGAAGACATTCTGACGAGTCAGGTCCCAATAGACTTCCGGGACATAGAGCATCTCGCTGTTGAGAAAGTTACGCCGTAGCTGTGAGGCGTTGGCCGCCTCGCGCATCAGGTCCAACTCGTCGAAGATGGTCTTCTCATACTCCTGTACGATCTCAACGGGTCTCAGGCGGCGCCCCTCTTTCCAGTATCTTTGCGCCAGTCGGGCGATGGTGTAGAGCAGGTCCACATCCCGCCGTATGGTCTTTTCAATATTTGGCCGCAGTACCTTGACTACAACCTTCTTGCCGTTATTCAGCTGTGCGCTATGGACCTGGGCAATGGATGCGGAGGCCAGCGGTTGTTCATCGAATGCCTCGAGCAGTTCGTCGATGGGTTGTCCGTAGGCCTTCTCGATAATGGCTCGGGCCTTTTCTCCCGGGAACGGGGGTACCCGGTCCTGCAGCTTTGCCAGTTCATTGGCGAGATCGTCGGGCAGCAGGTCGCGGCGGGTTGAGAGGATCTGGCCGAACTTGACGAAGATGGGACCCAGGTCCTCGAGGGTGCGGCGGATGCGCACGGGATAGGGTGAGCGGTCCTTGCGAAACCAATACCAAGGTGAGAGATAGATCAGAAATCGTATCGGGCGGAAGAGATGGGTGGCGAGGATCACCTCGTCCAGGCCGTGGCGCAGTAATACCAGGTTGATATGGATAAGCCGCAAGGCCTGTGAAGGATGGATCACGAGGCTTTGTCCTTGGTATCCAAACGCTTTTCGAGTCGCTGGATACGGGCCTCGAGACGTTCCGTGTCGTCACGCAGGCGGTCGACTTCACTGAGGAAGGGGGTTATCTCATTGCCTGCAGGAAGTAGCCGCAGCTCCTCCTGAAGGTACTCCTGAAGATTCTGTTCTAGGGTCCGGTTCAGCGAGCGTCCCCAGCTGAAGGTCGCCCTGGTCAGGTTTCCGATCTCGTGGGCGGCTATGTCCCCGGTGACACGTGAGAGTTGTTCTTCCCAATCGATTTCGAGATTGGCGAGAAAGGCACCAAAATCCTGGGCCAGGGCGGTATCGCCTTCTATCTGAACCGCGCCCTTGAAGAGTTGATCGGCACTCTCACTGCTATCGCGCATGCGCAGCATATCGAAGAGAGAGCCACGCAGCGTGCAATCGGCCTCGCCATCGAATTCACTCAGCAGCTGTATCCCGCTGGGCTCGGGGATGAGATAGAGGGAGCTATCCAGACCCGACAGCTCAAGCCGGATCACCTTGCCGTGCATCGGGGTGAGGCGGTGAGGGGTTTCCGCATCGAGAGCAATGGCTTGATTGAGCAGAGTCTCGAGGGTTGCAGAGATTGCGGCACCGAGGGTCATGATCTCCAGGTCCCCCGGCTGTCTGATCTGTCGTCGTCCTGAGATTGAGTTTTGCTGATAGGCCACATAGCGTGATTCAACCCGACTAGAATTTGTATCCCCGGTGCAGCGCCACGACACCGCCAGTCAAATTAAAGTAATCACAGCGCTCAAACCCGGCGTGTTCCATCATACCCTTCAGTGTCTCTTGATCGGGGTGCATGCGGATCGACTCGGCCAGATACTGGTAGCTCTCCTCATCATTGGTTACCAGCTTACCGATCTTCGGCAATATGCCGAATGAGTAGAGGTCATAGACCTTCTCCAGCGCCCTGTTGGTGGGCTTGGAAAATTCCAGCACCAGCAATCTCCCACCCGGTTTCAGGCTTTTGAAGATCGCGTTCAGCGCCAGCTGCTTGTCGGTGACGTTGCGCAGACCGAAGCCGATGGTGACACAGTCGAAATGGTTGTCGGGAAACGGCAGCTGCTGCGCATCGGCCTGTACATACTGCAGATTGCCGACCCACCCCTGGTCCACCATGCGCTCTCTGCCACGCTGCAGCATGGAGGCGTTGATGTCGGAGAAGACCACCAGGCCATCCTCCCCTACCAGGCCGCTGAATTTTGCCGAGAGATCCCCTGTGCCGGCCGCCAGGTCGAGCACTCGCTGACCCTTGCGGACAGCGGACAGCTCGATAGTGTGACGTTTCCAGAGGCGGTGAATGCCGAACGACATCAGGTCGTTCATCAGGTCATACCTGTTGGCTACCGAATCGAATACCTCGCGCACCCTACCGGCCTTTTCATTGACAGCAACCTCCTGATAGCCGAAGTGTGTGGTCTTGTCATCCTTCATCGGTCTTTACCTGTGTTGTGAAGCTATCCGTCTTCTGGTCTATAGCCAACCAGGCGCGGTAACGGTCTCTATGCCGAGGGCTCTTTGCGTTCATATCCTGCAGCCTTCAGACGCTGCAGGTAGTCTTGCCAATTGCGTTCATAATTGGACCCGAGGTTATACAGGGTATCCCAGGAGTAGATGCCGGTATTGTGCTCGTCATCGAAGTGCAGGCAGATGGCATAATTTCCCACGGGATCGATATGGGCAATATTTACCTCTTCTTTGCCGACCTGCAACACCTCCTGGCCGGGACCGTGACCCTGGACCTCGGCGGATGGGGAAAAAACCCTCAGGTATTCTGCCGGGTAGCTGAATTTGCTGCCATCGTCAAAGCTGATTTCCAGCACCCGGGATTGCTTGTGCAGATGGATCTCTGTCGGATTGGGGTGTGACATAGTGTTTACTCTCGCTATTGGTTAACTGCCAGCCGCTCATTCTATCCCCGGTTGCCATGAATATACCCGGTAGCTATGGCGTGATTCGGCAGCAGCCCCTTATAGAATGTACTGACTCAAATCCTCGTCCGCCGCCAGCTGAGAGAGCTGATCGTCCACATAGGCCTCATCGATGACGAGGGTGGTGCCGGCCTGCTCGGAGGCCTTGAATGAGATGCTCTCCAGGAGGCGCTCCATCACCGTATGCAGGCGGCGCGCACCGATATTCTCCGTGCGTTCGTTGACCTGCCAGGCGGTCTCCGCGATACGCCGAATCCCGGCCTCGGTGAAACTCAGCCGAACCTGCTCCGTCTCCAGCAGGGCCTGGTACTGTTCCGTCAACGAGGCGTCCGGCTCGGTAAGGATGCGGGTAAAATCGTCGGTTGTGAGCGCGGCGAGCTCCACCCTTATGGGTAGACGTCCCTGCAGTTCGGGGATCAGGTCGGAGGGCTTGGCGAGATGGAAGGCCCCGGAGGCGATAAACAGAATGTGATCGGTCTTCACCATGCCGTGCTTGGTGGAGATGGTGCACCCTTCAACCAGGGGCAGCAGATCTCGCTGCACCCCCTCGCGGGAGACGTCAGCGCCCCGGGTCTCGGCGCGGCTGGTCACCTTGTCGAGCTCGTCGATGAAGACGATCCCGTGTTGCTCCACCATCTCCAGGGCGCGCAGCTTGAGGTCCTCCTCATTGATGCGCTTGGCCGCCTCTTCGTCACTTAGCACCTTCATGGCATCCTTGATGCGTAGCTTGCGTCGACGTGTACGACCGCTTCCCAGGTTCTGAAACATGCCCTGGAGCTGGTTGGTCATCTCCTCCATGCCTGGAGGCGCCATGATTTCAACCCCCACCGGGGTGGCGCTGACTTCGATCTCGATCTCCTTGTCGTCGAGTCCGCCGCTGCGCAGCTTGTCGCGGAATTTGTCACGGGTCGAGCTGGAGACACCGGTATCACTCTCGTTGTCGCCCCATCCCGAGGGTGTGGGTGAGGGTAACAGGGCATCGAGAATCCGCTCCTCGGCGGCTTGCCGGGCCTCATCGGAGACCTTGGCCAACTCCCCTTCGCGCACCATTTTGACCGCCGAATCGGTGAGCTCGCGGATGATCGAATCGACCTCCCTTCCCACATAGCCCACCTCGGTGAATTTCGTCGCCTCCACCTTGAGGAATGGGGCATTCGCCAGCTTAGCCAGGCGGCGGGCGATCTCCGTCTTGCCGACCCCGGTGGGCCCGATCATCAGAATGTTCTTCGGTGTGATCTCATTGCGCAGGCTCTCCGGGACTTGGGCGCGGCGCCAACGATTGCGTAAAGCGATGGCGACAGCGCGCTTGGCGTCTGTTTGGCCGATGATGTGCTTGTCGAGTTCAGCGACGATCTGTTGAGGGGTTATTTCAGACATCAATTGGGTTACCGTAACGTGTAGTCCGACTCGAGAGTGAGGGCGGGCTAGGTTTTGCTATCCAGCTCTTCCAGTACGAGATTATGGTTGGTATAGATACAGATATCGGCAGCGATACCGAGTCCCTTTTCGACGATCTGGCGGGCGCCGAGTTCCGTATTCTCCAACAGGGCGCGGGCCGCGGCTTGGGCGAAACTGCCACCGGAGCCTATGGCCATCAGATTGTGCTCGGGCTCGATCACATCGCCGGTACCGGAGATGATCAGTGAAGTCTCGGCATCGGCCACGCAGAGCAGTGCCTCGAGCCGGCGTAGCGCGCGGTCGGTACGCCAATCTTTGGCCATCTCCACGGCTGCCCGGGTGAGGTGACCCTGGTGCTTTTCCAGTTTCCCCTCGAAACGCTCGAACAGGGTGAAGGCATCCGCTGTGGCACCGGCAAAGCCGGCAATGACCTTGCCTTTGTAGAGCTGCCGTACCTTGCGGGCATTGCCTTTCATGACGGTATTGCCGAGGGAGACCTGGCCGTCACCGCCAATGACCACCTTGCCATTGCGTCTGACGGAGAGAATTGTTGTGCCTCTAAAGTTTTCCACGCTAGATCCGAGTCTTTCGAATGAGCTGGCGATTGTACCTGAGCTGGCGGCCTGAGAGAAATCATCCTCTGTGTCGTATGGCACTTACTCAAGCGCCAAGAGACGCATTGCATCTAGTTTAATCAAAGGGTTTTGGTGGGGCAGGGCCCCACCCGACAGCCTGAATTCAACGCTAGGGTGGGGCCCTGCCCCACCAAATGCTGCTTAATAATAAGTGCCGTTCTCCTCATCTGCCCGATTTCTGGATCGGGGCGGTTGTGCAGTGTTTGTTAGATTCCTGCCCGCTATCGGGTGTCGACCATTTGGGCTGATGATGCATCAAAGTTTCCTCCTGCTGGGAACTTGGTGTTAGGGTTTACACTTTCTTGTTTGCGCTAGCTATACATGGCAGAGTCACTTCTATGTCAATCAGGCTCATCGCAATCACGCTAATTGGATTGGTCTGCCATCTGTTCGCGCTTGCCCGGGCGGATGATGGGGTTCGTGTCTCCCCATTGCCGCAATCCTTGAGCGCACAGGAGATCGCCGAACAGGTCTATGTTGCCGCACACGGTGGTCTGGTGAACAATGCTCTCAGCAAACGTCGCGGGAGAGAGGTGGCTGTGGTGGTCAATCGCGCCCCTTTGGCGATGCGTACCCGGGACAGGGTGCCAGGGGTGCAGACCTTCGATACCTATGTCAACAACAGCCCCCAGGATCCGAAGATCGAGAGTATGCAGATGGCGATCCTGACCTCAGGCAAGACCAAGGGCACAGGGGTGCTGTTTACACGCTTCAGTGATCCCGAGAAGGGGGCTGTGATCTCCATGTGGCTGCCGGCGTTGCGTAAGATCAGACGGATCAACGAGCCCTCCCATGAGGATGTCTGGTTCGGCACCAACCTGACCTATGGCGAGCTGGTGCTGAGAGGTCCGGAGGATGAGATCCACCAACTCCTCGGTGAAAGCAAGGTGGAGGGCTGCCTGGCTGCGATGGAGTTACAGCCCTGGGAGAAGACACGCTATACTCGGCAACTACCGGGACCTCAGTGTGCCCACATCGGCAAGTCAGTCTATCTATTGAAGAGCACTACCAAGTTTACAAACTGGTGGTATGACTACCATGTCAGTGAAATCGACAAACGCACATTCGCTCTCTATAAAACGGTCTACTACAAGGATGGCGAGATGATCAAGACGGTCTACATCGATTGGCAGTCTCTCGATCAGCCCGATCCGCGTGTTGCCTATCCCAGATACATCTACGCCGTCTCCCATCTCGATGGTAAGGACAGCATGGTCTACGTGCCGCGCAGCACAATTTCGCTGAATGTGGATCTTGGCGATGAGTTCTGGTCAGAGCAGACGTTGCAAAATTATGCTCGATAAAGCGATATGTGATGGCGGCAGGGAATAGAGACTACGCTGCCGCCTACGCTCGCTTCGTGCTCAGACACCGGCGGGCGGTCATTTTTCTGCTCTTCGCCTCGACGCTGCTAGCCCTGTTGTTCATCAACCGGGTGAATCTGCGCAACGATCCCGACTCGTTGCTGCCGCTGTCGAATCGCTATATCGCCACCAATCTCTACAGTGACCTCAGCTACGGCATGGGCAACCTGATGGTATGGGGGTTCAAGGTCAAACAGGGGGATATCTACCAGCCCTGGTTTCTGCAAATGGTGGATGATTTCTATCGGGATGTCAGTGGATTGGAGTTCGCCAATGCCGCCAACTTCGTCGGCCTGCCTTCATCCAAGCTGCGCAACCTGGGGATCACCAAGTCGGGTAGTCTCGACTACCGGCGCCTGATGCCGACGGCGGGTCTTGCCGATGACCAAGATCTGCAGCGACAGCAGATCGATTACCTGCGCCAGGGCATGGAAAAACACCTGGTTCTCGAGCCCCTGCTGATCTACTACCAGGATGCCGAGGGCAACAAGTGTCAGATCATCGGTGAGGATGGCCTGATCAACAATGATACGGTTCGCCATGTCCACGAGAATTGCCGGCCCTTGGGTACTTTCATCATCGGCGATTTCAGCAACGAGCTGAAGGACCACCATCTGGAGTGGATCGCGGCGGCAAAGGCGATCATGGCGAAGTACCAGGAGATCTATGGCGACCGGGTCGAGTTTATGATCTCCGGAGAGCCCTACTTTCTTGCCTCCATGGTCGAAGAGCTGTGGGACAAAGCGTGGCTGATAGGGGTTTCGCTGTTGATTATCCTGGTGGTGCTCTGGTACGAATTCCGCCATTGGAGCTGTGCCGTACTGCCCCTTCTGGGTGTGGGCATGACCATCATCCTGACTCTGGGTTTGATGGGTTACACCCAGTTCAGGCTGACCACCATGATGGCCCTGACCCCGATGCTGCTGTTGGCGATCGGTATCGGTCACTCGATGCAGATTACTAGACGATACATGCAGGAGCTGCATAAGAGTGGTGATCATGAAGAGGCTGCCTTTACCTCTATTCGCCACACCGTGGTGCCGGCAACGCTCTCCATTGGCACTGATCTGCACGGTTTCTTCGCCATCTCGTTCATCGATATCTCGTTTTACAAGGCCTATGCCTATTTCGGCATTTTCGGTATGTCGACCCTGATTCTGACTACCACCACCTTGATCCCCCTGCTGATGATCAGCATGTCGCCCAAGCTGCAGGGTGGGACCTTTGAGCGGGGCTGGGAAAAGGGGCTGGCGAAAAGGGTGACCCGGTTGCTCACCGGCCCGCTCAAATGGTTACCGGTAATGGTTGTGATCGGTGTCTGGATGCTCTCCGCGCAGCTTGCGGATCTTCACGGAGGCTTCAGCGCACTGCTGGCGGGTGAGCAGGGACGCAGCGACCCCGAGGTGGCGCGTATCCAGGATGAGTTCGATATCATGCCCGGTGTGGAGAAGGGCATCCACTATCCCAGGGCAGCCTACAAGGACCACTATCTGTTGGGAGAGCTGCTGAGCGGCAGCGGTGAGGTCAAGGCGATAGCCGATCTCGAGACCCTGTCGAGCATGATGCCCGGTGTGATAACCGCAAACCTGGTGATCCGTTCCAAGGCGGGAACTCTGCCACCCTGCGGCTTGGATGCCTGGAACGATGCGGGGGAGCGTCTGGTGGATGCGGATAGCTGTTTCGATGCCATGGAGGATACGCCCCAGGGGGTCTTCAACCGGGCCGATGTGCTCGACGCCCTCTCCCGCTTCGAGGATTGGCTTCGCGGACACCCCAACATCGGGTACACAGCGTCCTATGTGCAGTTTGTCAAAACCCTCAACATGATGCTCAATGCCCCGCCAGGGGAGGCGCCGGTGGCGCATATGAATCTCTATGCCATCCCCACCCTTGAGCATATGCGGCAAAACGCCTATGCCTATCGGCTCCCCGGTAGCGCTGAGAACTTTCCCGATCCCGACGAGACGGTGCAGCTCTATAACGGCATGTTGGCAACCAGCGCCGAGGCGGGGGAGCTGGAGGCCTTCATCAACACGCGTAGTTGGGATGAGGGGATCATTGCCGGTTTCGTCAACACCATGGATCCAAAACAGACCCACAAGACTATCCGCGATATCCAACGCTACCTGCAACAACATGCCGAGGACCCGGGAATGTCACTGCTGCGGGTCGGTGTCGAGGCGGGGGAAAAGATCACCATCCCGGCAAAAGGTGAGCGCCCGGCACAAACCATTGTCACCGCTGAGACCATCCCGGGGAGGGCTGCGATCGGGGGGTTTTTGGGGGTCACCGAGGCAACCCGGGATGTCGCCTTCAAGGAGTGGTTGAATGCGCCGGTGGCCACCTCCCTGACGGTCTTTCTGATGACCCTGATCATGTTTCGCTCCTGGATGATCGCCAGCATTCTGATCAGCCTCTGCTTCATCACCCTGATGACCCAATATGGCCTTGGCGCCTATATGACCGCTATTGGCGAGTGGTCCGCCAATCTCGCTTTTCATGTACAGGTGGCCCTCAGTATCGCCATGGGATTGGGGGTCGACTACGGTGTCTACATGGTCTCCCGCCTGCGCGAGGAGATGATCGCTTCGGGAGAGGATTGGCGTCGTGCCCTCGAGACCACCCTGGAGACCACGGGTTCGGCGATCATCATCTCCATGCTGGTGCTGCTGGGGAGTTTCATACCGTTGATGAATACCGAGTTGGCCAATCTCTGGTCGGTCAGCCTCTATATCTCGGAGGCCCTGATCATGGACGTCTTCATCGCCCTGCTGGTGCTGCCGCTGATGGTCCACTGGCTGCGGCCGCGGTTCGTCTTTACTGCTGGATTTGGAAAGATGGAAAAGTCCGCAAATGAACGCAAATGAACGCAAATGTAACAAAAGGAAAGCTAAAACAGCATCCGAGGACTATTGGGCCAGCTTGGCACTATCAACCCATGGAGTGTCCATCTGTCGTGGAAATACCTGAGTGAATTAGCATTTCTTTTTTTTATTTGCGTTTATTCGCGTTCATTTGCGGACTGCAACAACCATCAGGGTCTATGGCAATTGATATGGGTCAGTCCCGCTTCTTCTTCGCCCTGGGATGGGCCTTGTCGTAGACCTCTGCCAGGTGTTGGAAATCGAGGTGGGTATAGATCTGGGTGGTGCTGATGTTGGCATGCCCCAAGAGTTCCTGAACGGCGCGCAGGTCGCCGGATGATTCCAGCATGTGGCTGGCGAATGAGTGGCGAAGCAGATGGGGATGGACATTACGCGGGGTCCCCTGGGCGATCGACCATCTATGCAGTTGACGTTGTACGATGCTGCGGCTGATGCGCCTGCCCCTGACCCCGACGAACACGGCCTGCTCGTCCCCCGCGGCCAAATCCGCTCTGACACTTAGCCACTGTTTCAGTGCCTGCGTGGCGAGTTTGCCGACAGGGAGACGGCGGGTCTTCGAGCCCTTGCCGGTGACTTCGACCAGTTGCTCGTTGAGGTCGAGATCCAGCAGATTGAGATTGACCAATTCCGCGAGACGCAGTCCGGATGAGTAGAGGAGTTCCATCATCGCCCGGTCGCGTAGCGCCACCGGCGAGTCATCGTCAATATCCAGGAGGCTGTTGATCTGATCCGGATCGAGGGTGACAGGAAGCTTTCGCCGCACCTTGGGGGCGCGGACGCCGAGGGCCGGATTGGCGTCAAGCTGCTGCTCGCGGATCAGAAAATCAAACAAACCGCGCAGGCTGGAGAGCTCCCTGTGGAGGCTCTTCGCTGCCATCCCACTGCGATGACGGCCGGCGATATAGTGTCTGACATGGTGCTGGGTGACCTGCAACCAGCTCCCCAGTTGGGCCTTTTGCAGCCAGTTCAATGCGGCATTGAGGTCCCGGCGGTAGCTCTCCAGGGTGCGAGGAGAGAGACGCCTTTCATGGCGCAGGTGTTCGAGATATTTTTCTATCCACTCCGCTGCTTGCAGGCTGCTGGAAGCGGCCATAGATTATCCTATATGCCGGGAAGGGAGACAGCTGACAGGGTGCGGCTGATGACCTCGCCAAGTCGGGTGAGAAACTCCGTGCTGTGATGGGGAGCGAAACGATCATCATCGCAGCTGCCGATGGCGAGCAGGCCGAGTACACCCTCGCTTTTCAGCGGGATCAGCGCGGTTGAGGCGATGCGGTCACCCTCGGTGCCGAAAATATAGTCCAGCTGGTCCTGCTCGAGGCGGCCGCAGATCGGCTGATTCTGACTGAAAAATTGTTCAAAGGTAGCGGCCTGGCCACTCAGCGCCTCATCGAGGTGGTCGTCGATATGGCTGGAGGAGAAGAGTCTCAGCTCCACGGCATCGGCCTTGAAGTCATCATGCAACTCGTCTTCCAGTGCGTTCAATACCTCCTCAAAGGTAGCGGCATCGATCAGCTCGAGGGTCAGACGGTGCATGCGCTCCTGGAGTACTTCGTTGTCACGGGCGACCTGCAGCAGTTGCGAGAGTTGCTGCTGCGACTCCTGGAGCTGGCTGCGCAGGGTTTCTACCTGGCGCTCGATAAGAGAGACAGCGGCACCGCTTTCGTGGGGTATTTCGATCTTTCCCAGTAACTCTGGATGTTTGGTGAAGAAATCGGGGTGCAGGTCCAGATAATCGGTGACCTGTCCTTCGAACTCGTCAATTGGGGTCGTTTTTGAGGGTGCTTTCTGTTTCATAGTTCGATGGTTCCTTCGTACACGGTCTCCGCAGGACCTTCGATGAGTACGGGTTGGCCTTCTGCAGGCCACTTTACCATAAGATCGCCACCAAGTAGGTGTGCGATGACCTCTTCTTCGAGTAGGCCGAGGCGTCGCCCGGCGACCACTGCCGCGCAGGCACCGGAACCGCAGGCCAGGGTTTCGCCAGCACCGCGTTCATAGACACGTAGACGAATCTCGGTAGGGCTAAGGATTTGCATGAAACCGGCATTGGCGCGCTGAGGAAATAGAGCATGATTTTCAATCATCGGGCCGAGTTTTGCCACCTCCGTCTGATCCACGCTGGAAACAATTGTCACGGCATGGGGATTTCCCATCGATAGTACGGAGAAGGTCAGTGGCTGGTCGTCCACATCGAGTTGGTAGCTGTCCGCTTGATGCTCAGCCAAAAAGGGGATTGAGGCTGGATCGAAGATCGGTCTCCCCATGTCGACTTCCACCCTACCCGTATCGAGATGCCTGAGGATGATCCTGCCAGCAAGTGTACCCACGGCTATTTCGGTTTTGCTGCTCAACCCTTTCTCTGACACATAGCGGGCAAAACATCGAGCTCCATTGCCGCATGCTTCCACTTCGGAACCGTCGGCATTGAAGATGCGATAGTGAAAATCGGTATCTGAGGAAAGTGGGGATTCGATGAGTAAAACCTGGTCACAACCAACACCGAAGTGCCTGTCAGCCAACTTTGCCAGTGTCGCTGCTGCTAGATCAACAGGTTGGTTGATGGCATCAATGACCACGAAGTCATTGCCAAGCCCATGCATTTTTGTGAAATGGAGTTTCATCAATCCTGAACGTCCGTCTGTTTTTCTGCTTGATCCCTATCAGGCATGAAGAGTGGTCCTTTTTGTCCGCATGCAGTGAGGAGCAACAGCAGCACCAACGATAGAATTCGTATTCGCGGTTGAATTGGCAATGCTTGTCTCCAGTCGTTTGTGCTTTAAACTCTGCCGGCTTAGCATACATCAATTGATGGTTCAAAGGCATTCATGGAAGCTATGGGGTTTTTCTCGTTTGCTTATATTACCGACGTCAAAGGTGGAAAAGACGAAACCACCCGCTACAATGACTGCCTCGCTGGGGGCCATGACTACGGTATTTTTCACTATCCCCATGACCTGAATATTGATTGTGCAGAAGGAGAGTAACAATGGGCGGGATGCCAAGTGTCGAAACTGTTGAGGGGGAACGCCGTTTGATTGCTGAATCCGCTTTCATGGCTAAAAACGATCGCTTGATGACGCTTTATGGGGTGGTGGCAAAAGCCGTTACAGTTAAAGAGCTGGTCTGTTGATGAGCGCTGTGTCAAGATCGCTATCCCTGTTTACGCAGCGTGCTGCGTCTTTTCTGGTGCTGGGCTTGATTGCCGTCATTATGCTTGGTGCGAATCCCCTGGACGGAGAAACCATAGCGCCTTTCGATTTTCTTGTTCAATTTCCAGGTTGGAAAAACACCGGGATCGAAAGCCCGGTCAAGCACCGTAAACACTCGGACATACTCGATGCCAAGCTTCCATCCTGGCGTTACGCCCGGGAAAAACTGCGTCAGGGTGAACTGCCTTGGTGGAATCCTCATGTGCTTGGTGGCAACCCACTGTTACTATTGAATACCCGTTCAATATTAACCCCGGCGTTTGCTGCCTATGCGTTGTTTGATAGCGAAGCTGTCGGTTTGTATGCCTCGGCACTGGTGAATCTGCTTATCGTCTCATTCGGTAGCTATTTACTGTTTTTCAGCCTATCAGGGAATCGTCTGGCCGCTCTGCTGGGTGCGGTCGCGTTCAGCTATTCCGGCTTCAATACCTCCTGGTTTCTTTGGCACCATGTGAATACCAGTATCTGGATCCCTTGGTTGCTCTTGTTTGCTGTACGCATAGCGCAGACAGGTGACGCCAAATATGTTCCATGGTTGGCCATTGCCTCGACAATGTTGATTCTGGGTGGATTTCCCACGGTAACTGTCTATGGTTATATCGCCTTGCTGCTGCTGTTTGTCAGTTGGGCACTGTTTTCGAGAAACCCATATCAGTTGGTTTTGACTCGAGGGGCATTGGGAGTGGTGGGAATTATCCTGTCACTAATGATCTCCATATTGATTCTTCACTACCTTGATGAGCATTTGGGGCGTATCGACCTGAGCTATCGTCGTGGGGGTAGTGCCTATAAAAAGCCCGAGGATCTGCTGCTCTATATTCTACCTTTCAGAGAGGGTCCTCTAACCCTGGGCAGGACGGCATACGTCGGACTGGTCCCGCTGATACTCTTCCTTCCCGCGCTTTGGCTCGCCTGGAAGAGCCGCTTCGATTGGAAATATGTTTGGGGATTGTCGCTGGTGGTGGTAATTGCGCCCTTGGCCTTTGCCTGGATTCCGATGGAATACATTCGCAAGATCCCGTTGATTGGGACCAGTATGATCAACAGGCTGCATCTGATCATCGGGCTTGGTTTGTCCCTACTCTGCGTCTTGGTTCTTTCAGCCACCTATCGGCGTTTCGGTAAAAATGTCACGCCGTGGGCCAGTGCGATTTTGCTTATTCTGCTTGCGCTCCAGGTGGTCGACCAGCGTCGTGTTTTTCAATCCCTGGTTGGTCATGTAAAAGCCGAAACGATCTATCCGCGCACCGCGACGTTCGATTATGTCAAGAGTAAGATAGAACCCCTGCAAAATGTGATAGCAGATCGTGGTTATGTGGTGTCGGGAGTGGTTTCAGCCTACGGTCTTTCAGAATGGTTTGCCCATGGGTTTCATTCCCGAGCAGAGAAGCGGTTACTCAATGAGGCCATCAACAAACCCTTTTTAACACCTACGGCAGCGGCATTTGTGTGCAGACAGGTCAATTTTGCTAATGCCAGACTTCTCGCCTATCTGGGTGTCAAGTATGTGCTCTGCTCTGACGAATCGAAACATCGCGGAGCAGTCGAGCGAATATCTGTATTTGATACGACCAAGCAAAGTCAAGATAAAAGTGATGGTGTGAGTTTGGTCGGGAAGAGGGTTGTTCAGCTCTTTGAATTGCATCAACAGGTCTCGTTTGATGAACTTGAACTGGCGTTGATCAGTGTCGATGCGGAAAACCGGCCCGATGTCAGCTTGAAGTTGTGGATGGACTCGGAGCCGGTGACCGAGTCGGCGACCTGTGATTTACTGGGTAAAGCTGAAAGTGCGTATTTAAGATGTAGTTTCCCGCAGCGGGTTATGCTTGACAAGGGTCGTTACGAGATGGAGGTGCTTGTCGATAGCGATAATGCATCTGACTCACTAGTTGCGATGGTTGTGGCGTCTGACTCCCCGCTGTTTCAGCTACGAGTGGGGAAGTCCCTGAATAATAGCCTGCTAGGTTTACGAGGAAAAGTCCGGGTAAACAGCCATGTCTATCTGTCCGTATTGAGTGGTGAAAATGATGCATATTCTGTGCATGAAGTGGAACCGAGGGTGATTTTGATCGAAAACAGCTTAGTCATGGGTAGCGCCTATTTCGTATCATCCCTTGGAGCAATGCCGGCTCCCCGTTACGATCAGTTGAAGTTGATAGAATACAGCGACACCTCGATGCGGTTCGATTACCTTGGGAATAGACCTGGATGGGTTGTGATCCCGGTCAGGATGTATCCCGGTTGGTCAGCCTTGGTTAATGGCAAAGAGGTGGAACCTGCTTTGTTCAAAGGCGTGATGCCGGCGCTGCCGGTAAGTGGTAACAGTAGTGTTGATTTTATATATTCTGCGACACACGATTCGATCCATGCAGCGGTTTCTATTCTTGGGGTACTGCTTTGTTTGATATTCATGTTGAAGGCGCAATCGATTAACCGATGGTTAGCGAAAAATTAAAAACCCAAGCGATGAGCGAAAGTTCCTATTTGGGCGTTGTGGGAAGGGTTGGTATTGTACTGCTCTTGATTATTCTGGCTTTGGTGTTACTGCGTTACTGGTTGACCGCAGGCCTGCCACTAACCGCTCATGCCCATGGTATCCATGACGATGCCCTCTTCATACGTTTGGCGGAGAGCATCGTATCCGGAGATTGGCTGGGAGAGTACGATAAGCTTACCCTGGTGAAGGCGCCGCTCTATCCCCTCTACATCGCCTCTAACTATTTGCTGGGTTTGCAGTTTAAGACCATGGAACACGCAATCTATATTGTCGCTTGCGTGATGCTCTATATGGCTTTGGTAAAGGCTAGAGTTAACCCTTACCTTGCGCTTGTGCCTTTTATGCTCCTGCTTTTCAATCCCTATCATCACGGTAGCGTGGAGCGGGGATGGTTCTATGCGGCATTGGTGTTTTTGCTCATTGCCGGTATCTACAACATGATCGCGATGCGAGCCTTGTCGGATGTTATTAGACCATCTCACTCATTTTTGTTGGGCTTGGGTCTGGCGTCCGTCTATCTTTCCCGGGAAGAGACAATCTGGCTTTATCCTTTGCTGCTGGTTGCGTTTGCTCTGCTGTTCTATCAAGCGGACAGATACAGAATGCTGCAGTTGATGGGCAAGGTGTTGCCTGCAGTGCTGTTGGGTCTGTTATTACCAATCGCAGCGGTATCAAGTGTGAACTACGTAAAATATGGACACTTTGGTGTTAAAGATAGTGCAGTCAAGGAGTTTAAAACAGCATTCAAGCTGATGAAAAGTGTACGTACAGGTGAGTTAAAACCTTTTGTTGATGTAACTCACCAGTCGCTAACTCAAATGTTTACTGTGAGCCCTGCATTGGCCAGTTTTCAGCATCATCTTCGAGGTGGGCTGGGTAAGCAATGGGGTGGATTGATGTGCAAGCGCCATGCTGAGGCATGTAATGAAATTGGCGGCGGCTACATCTACTGGGCATTGCGAGATGCGCTAGCCGCAGAGGGTTATTATCAAAGCCCGGAAAAAATGAAGTCGATTTACAGTGAAATCGGTAATCAGCTGCAACACGGGTGCGACAGTGGAGAGTTGGACTGCTCGCGTAGTGTCTGGCCTCTCCGCTATCCAATCAGAATCGACAGGATAGATGACTATCTGGCAAAATTGCCAGACTTCGCGACTTATATGGTATCGGGTTTAAATGGACGTGTTCCGGGCTATGGCTCCGCACACGGCCCGGAGGAGAGGTTGGATGTATTCAAGAGGTTGTCGAATACATCCTTCAAGTCTAAGACCCTGCGCGAGTATTACTCGGTTTCCGGTTGGTTGATCTCAGACAGTCAGGAAAAATATCTCGCGATCGTACCCAAGCCTTTTGCCGCCTACACAAATCAATTCAGCTTGATGTCAAGCAGTGACTTGCAGCGCGACTTTATTGACAACGCGAATGCTTCCTTGTCACGGTTTAATGTGGAAGGGCCCTGTAAAGGCGGCCAGTGCGAACTCTTGCTTATGTCAGGTGGTGAATACGTCAAACTGGACCAGGCATTGATTCGGCCTGGTGCTGATTTGAAGATGGGTGATCTACACCTGCACATAGACTCGGTAAAGCAGAAAGAGACCAGACAACAGTTGTTCCGGGCTGATCAGCTTAAGATCGATCTATTTAAAAAAATCGGTAAGTTCTACAATAAACTTCTCCCCTATCTGTCGTTGCTGGCCACGCTGGTATTTATAGTTGCCTGCTTTGCTTATCTTTTCAGGGGGTATCGAAGCCTTCTCCTGGGTGGCGTCGTGATCGCGATCCTTGGAATTGCCACAAGATTTGGGGTGCTAGCGTTGTTTGATGACTTTACCCAGAGTCCAGTGGTTGGTCAGTTCCGCCATTTTATTCCGGTTATGCCATTATTGCTTCTCTATATAGGATTGAATTTTCTTATCCTCTTCGAATTGCCTGGGGCCCTGCGAAACTCGAAAACAATGGGTGTTGAAATGGACGAGGCGATTTCTGGCATTGATGGTCATGGCTAAAAGTGATTGCAGTTTTGAATACAGAGCGCCCGCGCTGGGTGAAAGAAGCGTCGATTGTCAATAAGAAAGCAGGGGCCAAGAATCTATGATTTGGGCGTATTCATTGATGGGTGCGTGGAAAGTGCGAGTGAAAGAGCAGATAGAACAATTTCGATAACTATATAAAAAATCCGGTTAAGCGCGGCCAAGATAATTGAAGTATTAATATCAAGAAAAGGCGCCAGGCCAAGGACCAGAACCGATTCGCGGATACCGATTCCGGCAGGCGCGAAAGGGACCGCAAATCCCACGGCGTAACTGAAGGCATAGAGCCCAATGATATAAAAAAGCCCAATCTCGGAAGTCGAGAACGGTGTCAAAGTGACCCAAAAAGCAAAACCGAGAACCAGCCATATCAGTAATGTGGTTACCAATGACAGCGGAGTAAAGAGTAACCGGCGGCTGTATTCATTCAATCTCTGTCGATGGGTTCTTAGCTGCGGTAACAACAACAGGATAACACTAACACTTATAATTATAAGCGGTATGATCGGCGGGACTTTATTGGCCAGGGTAAACAAGATCTGATATTGGGTGAAACCTATAAGTACAAGGCCGAATATGAAAGCGCTGAAGACGACCCAAAATGTTTCCAGTACTATGGTGTCTCGCACCGTCTTGTTGTCGAGGCCGGCAGATTTATACATGCCGATTTTACCTACAAACTGCCATATAGAGCCGGGTATGTATTTCCCCAGTTGTGTTATGTTGTAGATGCAGAAGCTCTGTGCAAACAGAAAGTCGACTTTATAGTGCAGCAACGACTGGTGCATGATCGCGACCAACAGCAATTTGCCAATGGTTAGTGAGAGCAGGGAATAGAGGATTATGCTGTGCGGAAGCAGCTTTACAACATCCTCTACTCGGTGGAGATTACCCTGCAGGAAGAAAAAAATGAAGCACAAGACGAGAATCCACCACAGTGATTTTAGCGCGGTTTTTATATTTAATTGCACGGCTTGTCTTGGTCCAGAAGTTTAAATAAGTAGTTGAACTGCCTGTAGGCAGAGGTCTTTGCGCTTTCCTGGTGTTGTTGGATTTTTCGTCGTATGGATGATTCGTCTGCAAGCGTGTGTCGAATGGTATATATTATGAGCTCGGAGTTAAGCTGATTGAAATCAAAAACAAGATCACCAAGCTCAAAAAAATCCATGACCTCCTGGTATTTATGGCTCCAGCCCAAGACAATGACTGGCTGACCGCTTGCTAACGCAGCAATCATCGCATGAAAACGGGAGACCATAACCAGTCTGCAATGACCCATCAATTGTTTAATGCCAGGAGTGTTAATATCAAAATCGACAGTGTAGAGTGGTTGCGATGAACGGCTCTCCGTCTCAACTCTTTTTGCGATATCTCTGATTACCGGAAGGTCGTTGTTGCGTAGTTTCGCCATCGCTTCTTCTCGGGTCGCGTTTGGGTAGAGAAGGACGGCATACCCTTGAGCTAGAAGTTGATGGCAAAGTGTCGCTATTTGTTCATAGTAGTTACTGCCTTGCCGGTCAGAGATCGCTGCCAGTACGCTGCTGGGGCAGATGCCGATCAAATCTCTGTTCTCGCTATTCAATCTATTACGGAGCTCGGCAAGCTGTTGACTGCCTTCGCGGCTGATCATGTCTTGTGGCTGATGAAGGAAGGCGACATCGGCGACCGGTTGCTCAAAGCAGGTATCGAGTGACAGCGATTGCAAGTGCTGATATGTGGTGTTTCCCCGGGCGAATATTTTGTTAATTCGCGAAAGTGTATGTCTGGCGAGGAAGCGATTCAGCGGATTATTGAATGGTCCGCTGGCCTGAGAGAGCTTTACTACGGGTGTGTCTAGTAGCAATGCCGGCACCAGGGTGAGGACATTGTAGGGTAAGAACTTCTCTCTGCCATCGATAAAAGATACACCTGCAAGATCGATGAAGAGATCGGAGTCGCCAATGGCGTGTACGGATTCAGGCAGCAGCTTGCCGAGTGAGTTAAGATGCAGGCCTTTAAAAATCATCAGCAGCAGTGAGCAGGGCAGAAGGATACTAACAAGATATAGGGGGGTTGCGCTGAAAACTTTGATTCTCGGATCATCGACGAGCTCACGATCCCGCTTTGGATAGTAGGAGTAGATATTGAAGTGCGCCTGCGGATGGCGCTCGCGTACTCTACCGATTGTGGTGGTTAACATCGCCTCGGCGCCACGGTTACCACTCACTGTTGCCGCAATGATTGAGATGGTCTTCATGATAGGGTTTCGAGACCTTTTCTCAGGTAGAGGTAGGCTTTCAGTAGCGGACGTGGGATCTTGAATATCAGCCTATTCCACTGTGCCGATTCACTCCAGCGCATGTTGAAAAGGGTCATTAGTGCCGCAAGCCAGGTATGCCATGAAACCTCTGCGTTGATCTTGTCCGGAACCTTGTAGCCAAAAAGTGGCGCCACCCGGTTTCTCGCGCTGACATTGTAATGAAAGGGTGCGGTTCTGGCTTGTCCGTCAAGGATGTCGCGGATATCCAGCTCTGTGGCGGTAATTGCCCCGCTACGATTTGCGCTATTCCACAAATCAGCGCCCTGCTGAGTGCGTATTATGACGCCGGTTTTCTTTATCGGATCCTCTTTGAACCGGTAGGCCCAGACGTCGCCAAGGGAGATATCAGCGTTGTATCCAAAGTGATCATGACAAACCAGGCACTTCTTTTCCGAGTAAAAGTAGAGATTCTGATACAGGCTGAAATAGGAGAACGGCTTTCTGATTGTTGTGTCATTTTGGAACTTGGCTTCCAGTTCGCCCCGCCAGTGGCCTTTGCGAAAGCAATAAGACCTTAGCGGGCTGTCTGCCTCTTTTCTTAGTTGATCCGAGATGTTGTCAATCAGTTCGGTCCTCGAATTATGTCCACATACCAAGGCGATTGTGAGTTTGACCTTGGCGGCGATATCCCGGTCTTTCGCCACCCAACGGTTTAGATTTGTTATATCGCAGGGTAGACCGACCACGGCGATGCGACCTCTATGTTGACGAATCAGGGGCAGCGCCTCTTTCATAAAGGCGGTCTCTACATACTTGCTTCCCTGGGCGGCAAGAATCTCCTGTTTGCTGGTGGCAATGGTAAAATGTGCCCTGACCCTTTCATCTTCGATAACGGTATTGCAAACCAATGCGCCATCGATCTCACCCTGTTCCAGGAGAGAGGCAAGGAGGGCCGACCCGGTTCCGCCGGATGCTGCGTTGAGGCGAAAAGACTCTTCCGTCGCATAGGCATGATAAAGCTCCCGATACTCTCCAACAAGCGTGCTTATCTGCGTCTCCGTCCATTCCTTGTGTAACAGTTTGTCAGTGATTTGGTTGAGCATTGTCTATGTTGTTAAGAGAGTGTTTTCAAAACTTGATCAGTTGTAATTAGCGCCACCGATGAATTTATTCATCACTGGATTGTTACATGGGTTAACAAGCGGAGTAGTGGTCATATGCTCATGAGAGTGGTAGTGCGAGTTGGTGTTGGCGTATCAGGCGGTAGCCTTGTCAGGTGAATTGGTTTTGTTGTTCAGTTCGGCATGTTCTGGAACCAATTTGTCGAGCAGGGTTTTCAATGCTTTGGTCTGGTAATTATCGCAAGCCACTTTCATTTCATCGAGATGGTCCAGAAGCCTGGTCCAGTCAACCTCACGGTAATGGGCGATAAAGACCTTGTCGTGAGCTGTCTTTTGCAAATGTTCCATTTCATGAAACAGTTCTTCGTATAGCTTTTCCCCCGGCCGCAGGCCAATATACTCAATCTGGATGTCGCTGCCGGGTGTTCTGCCCGATAGGTGGATCATCTGTTCCGCCAGATAATTGATCTTGATCGGCTCACCCATGTCAAGCACGAAGATTTCGCCGCCATCACCAAGCACCACGGTCTGCATGATCAATTGACAGGCCTCGGGAATGGTCATGAAATAGCGCTCCATGCGGGGGTCGGTTACCGTGACCGGTCCTCCGGCCTCGATCTGTTTACGAAACAGCGGAATTACGCTGCCGGCGGAACCCAGGACATTACCAAAGCGTACGGTTATAAATTTGGTGTCTGAATGGGCGTTGAGGTTTTGGCAGTAGATCTCAGCTCCCCGTTTGCAGGCCCCCATTACATTCGCGGGATTGACCGCCTTGTCAGTGGAGACCAGGACAAAAACACCGCATTTAAAACGGTCGGCAGTTTGTGCCAGGATACGGGTACCGAGAATGTTGTTACGAACCGCCTGGCGCAGCTGATGCTCGAGCATGGGAACATGTTTATAGGCGGCAGCGTGAAATACCACCTCAGGCCTCACCTCTTGGAACAGATTTTCCACCAAGGGCTGGTCGATGATATCACCCAGATGGCACTCCAGGGAGAGCTCCGGAAAACTGTTGTGTAGCTCCATTTCGATGCTATAGAGGTTGAATTCGCTAATCTCCAACAGCACCAGCCGGGCGGGTTTTATCTTAGCCAGTTGGCGGCAGAGTTCAGAACCAATCGATCCACCAGCGCCGGTGACGAGAATGACCTTGCCGGAGAGTGAGTTTTCTATGGCCTCCCAGTCGAGGGAGACGGGATCGCGTCCCAGCAGGTCTTCGATGGAGACGGTGCGCAGGTTGTTGATCTGCACATTGCCGGAGATCAGGTCGTTCAGTTGTGGTACTGACCTGAAGGGGATCTCTGCCTGCTCACAGCGTTCAACCACCCGCCGCATCTGACTGGATGAGGCGGATGGGATAGCCAACATGATGATATCGATGCCAAGCTCATTACACAGTCTCGGTATATCGTCACTGGTGCCGGCTACCGGAATGCCGTGGATCTCTCTGCCCTGGCGACGCTGCTTGTCGTCGATAAAGGCGACGGGACGGTAGTCTCCCCGGCGATTGCGCAAAATATCCCTCGCCAGCATCTCCCCGGCCTTGCCCGAGCCGACGATAAGCACCCGCTTTCCTGGCGATAGATCAAGCCTGTGGTCCTTGAGCGTGCGATAGATCAGGCGCGGCCCGCTCAGCAGCATAACCAGCAGAATCCCGTAGATCACAGGTACCGAGCGGGGAACCCCCCCGGCCCGGGTGAAGATAAACAGCAACGCCACACCTACCAGGGTGCCGACCGCCACCGCCTTGAGGATGCGCACGATATCGGGTAGCGAGGCAAACCGCCAGATACCGCGATAGAGGCCGAACAGCAGAAAGGCGACAAGTTGGATCGGCAGTATGAAGAACAGGCCCACCAGGGCATCCTCATAATAGGCCGCTGGAACCACCTCCAGGTTGTAGCGCAACCAGTATGCAAGGAACCAGGCAATGGGCACCATCAACACGTCGTGCGCCAGCGCAACCGCTTGCGAACGTAGATGTCGAGGTAATATCTCTCTGCTCATTCAGGCGCTCCTGGTGCCTCTGTAAATGGTATGGGAACCGAATCTGTCCTATTCTACCCTATTGCGCTGATAGCGCGGAGGGCTCTTATCTCTCCGCGGATTCTTATCCTATGATGCTAATATGGGGTAATGACTGTAGATCTTTGGTTTTTCGATACTGGTATAGTTCTCACTGAATCCACGCAGCCGTTTACCGGGCGATACCAGGGTGAGTTTAGGGCTAATGCCAACAAGATCGAACCCAGTCATGGGTTGTTGCGCACAGGGTACCAACATCGGGTTTGGCGACTATCCCACCCCAGCTAAGAGAATCTGAATAATGAAACTGAACAAATCTCCTGCCAGCAGCAGCGGTTTTAGCCTGATCGAACTATTGGTGGTGATGGCGATCCTGGCGATGCTGGCAGGCCTTGTCGGTCCCAGGGTAATGAATGCCCTTGGCGAATCCAAGAGTAAGACCGCCAGGGTACAGTTGGAAGAGCTTTCGGCGGCCCTCGATATCTATCGTCTCGATACGGGTAACTATCCGCGCAACCACCACGGCTTAAGGGCTCTTGTAGAGCCTGTCGACGGTGTAGAGAACTGGAATGGTCCCTACTTGAAAAAGGCCAAGCTCCCCAAGGATCCCTGGGGTGTTGACTACATCTATCGCTATCCCGGGGAACACAGCGATTTCGACCTCTACTCCCTCGGCGCTGATGGCACGGAAGGGGGTGAAGGTGAAGCCAGGGACATCAATGGTTGGGAGTGATGCCTGGCTAGTCTGATTGTAACGGCGTTATCATTGGCTCTCGTCGATTACCCACAGATCATTCATTCTGTAGATTGGATGGGTGTTCACAGGCCCTGAGATGATCCGCTTTCGCCATGTTTCACTGAGAAGGGGCAGTAAGCTGCTCTTGCAACAGCTCGATTTCACCCTCTATGCGGGGTGGAAGGTCGGTATTACCGGCGGCAACGGGAGCGGAAAGTCGAGCCTGTTCGATCTGATACAGGGGGAGCTGCAGGCAGACCAGGGGGATCTCACCCTGCCGCAGAAGGTCGAGATCGCCCATGTGGCCCAGGAGACGCCGGCGCTGAAATCGTCTGCTCTCGATTACGTCATCGATGGCGACCCTGGAGTGCGCGAGATTGAAGCTGCCATAGTCCAGGCTGAAACCGAGGAGGATGGCGACGCTCTGGCCCGGCTGCACGAGGCCTATCACAACATCGATGGCTATAGCGCCAAGGCCCGCGCCGGCGAGTTGTTGCATGGCCTGGGTTTTACCCCAGAGGATGAGTCGAGATCGGTCGCCCACTTCTCCGGTGGTTGGCGAGTGCGACTCAATCTCGCCAAGGCCCTGATGTGTCGATCCGATCTGCTGTTGCTTGACGAACCGACCAACCACCTCGATCTGGATGCGGTGATCTGGCTGGAATCCTGGCTGCGAAACTATGCCGGAACCCTGCTGCTGATCTCCCATGATCGTGATTTTCTCGACCAGGTGACAGACCATATCGTCCATATCGAGCAACAGCGGGCCACTCTTTACAACGGTAACTACAGCGTCTTTGAACAGACCCGCTCGGCGCGTCTCGCCAATCAGCAGGCAGCCCATGAAAAACAGCAGCGTGAGATCGCCCATATCCGCAGCTATGTGGAACGGTTTCGCGCCAAGGCCACCAAGGCGCGTCAGGCCCAAAGTCGCCTCAAGGCGCTGCAGCGCATGGAGCTGATCGCCCCGGCCCATGTGGATTCACCCTTCCATTTCAGTTTTGCCGAGCCGAAGAAGAATCCCCACCCCCTGCTGCAGCTGCGTGAAGTTGCCATCGGCTATGGTGAAGAACCCATACTTGACGATCTTCGGATCGATCTGGCGCCTGGGGACCGAATAGGTCTGCTGGGACCAAATGGCGCAGGAAAGTCGACCCTGATCAAGCTGTTGGCTGGGGAACTCCAACCCATAAGCGGTCAGCGGCTGGCCGCTCAAGAGCTTCGGGTTGGTTATTTCGCCCAGCATCAGCTCGAGCAGCTGGATGCTGCCGCCAGTCCGCTGCTTCACCTGCAGCGGCTGGATCGGGATGCCACCGAGCAGACCCTGCGCAACTACCTGGGTGGATTTGGATTTCAAGACGACCAGGCGGTAGCGCCGGTAGCCCCCTTTTCCGGCGGTGAGAAGGCGCGGCTGGTGCTGGCGTTACTGGTCTACCAGCGCCCGAATCTGTTGCTTCTGGATGAGCCTACCAACCATCTCGACCTGGAGATGCGTTATGCCGTCGGCCAGGCGCTGCAGGCGTTTCAAGGGGCGATGGTGATCGTATCCCACGACCGCCACCTGCTGCGTATTACCACGGATCAGTTTTGGCTGGTACACAAGGGTGGGGTGGAGGCCTTTCCCGGTTCCCTGGATGATTACCCCGCTTGGCTCGTGGAGCAGCGTCGAAGTGCTGGTAGTCCAAGCAGAGATGTGGCCAACAGGCATTCGAGTGCACATACCGCTGCCGCGAGAAAGGACAGGAAGCGTCTGCAGGCGCAACAGCGAAAGCGACTTCAGCCGCTACGCGCGGAACAATTGAAATTTGAACAAGAAATGGAAAAACTACACCTCAGGCAGCAGCAGCTGGAGCAACAGCTTGCCGATCCCATGCTCTACGAGCCGCCGCAAAAAGAGGAATTGAAGCAGAAGCTAAGGGATAAGAGTGATCTGCAGGCCGCGCTCAATGAGTGTGAGCAGCGCTGGCTGGCCGTGAGTGAGCAGCTTGAGGCTGCAGAAAATGATGAAACAGTCTAAAGTGTCAGCAGATGGACAGGAGAGCCGTCTGGACAGTGAGCCTTTACGGCGCCGTGTGGTTGGCTGTTTTTTTGCTTTCAAATGATTAGTGCATTGGATTGTTTGATCGCGTGAACTAGGACATGCACCCATTTTGAGATTTAGAGATGAATATTTATGTTGGAAATCTGCCCTGGGGCGTTAAGGACGACGAATTACGAAAACTCTTCACGGAGTTTGGAGATGTCTCCAGCGCCAATGTCATCATGGATAAGTTTTCAGGACGGTCAAGAGGGTTCGGGTTTGTGGAAATGCCCGATTCGGATGCGGCTGAAAATGCGATCAAGGCACTGAATGAAAAAGAGCTTGGTGGGCGCAATCTACGTGTCAATGAGGCAAAGCCCAGGGAAGAGCGCCCGCCTCGCCGGACCAAGCATTAGCTAAATTTTCAAGGGTTTGCATCCTGTGCAGATCCTTATGTTTGAAGTGAATATGTGACTGCCTGCTATAGCAGGACAGAGACCCGTTGGCGATATGAAAGGCTTTATCTCTCTGCTACTCCTTGTAGCCCTGGCATTTTTAATCTGGCCCTATACAGCAGTTTACCGACTCGATAAGGCGCTGCAGGCGGATGACCAACAGACACTCATCGAGCTGGTTGATATGGTCGCTGTCAGAGAGCAGATCAAACGTAAGCTCAACAAAAATGTTGAGAGCACGATCGGGGATGTCTCCAACAGCTTTATCGACTGGCTGCAAAGCGGTATCCAGCGAATGGGTGCCGACGCAATTGAACAGATGGTCGATATCCGCTGGGTAGTCGCCCAGCTACGCTCGCACAATAGTAAACCCGGGCAGGGCGGTATCCTGGATAGGATGACCTATGCCTTTTTCGATGGTCCTGACAGGTTGCTGCTTCGTATCGGTGATTTGGATGACAACCCGGTGCATGTCCATCTCAGTCTGCAGGGCTTAGAGTGGCGTATCACGGCTGTCTATAATTGAACGCCTGAGCTTAGATTTCTTCTCTGCCTTGAATTAAAGCTTTGTTATTACAGTCATTTAGGGCCTGAGCTGGCGTTTCTCGCGATGCCGATTTCGCACTCGCTCAGGCTTCGATAGGAATTAAAGAATCGTTGAGATCGGCCGCTTAATCATTCTGAGGTTCAACACAGCTGAGTCTGTGATCCTATTTAGGTGACTGTAAAGTGAGGCCCCCTGGGCAGCACTCTGGATGATTGAGAGAGAGAATCGAATCATGGCCGAAATCAGTTTTAACCAAAAGCTCTTTGATGTCTGTCCTACTGGTATGCTGGCTATCGACAGTGACGTCTGTATTCGATGGATGAATCCTGCATTGGAAGCGATGCTCGATCTGCCTGGTGAGGAACTCATCGGCAAGGATAAAAAGACACTGCCTGTCAATTTGCACGCCCTGTTCGACGAAACCGATATGTTACATCTGTCGCTCAACGGTGACGGTGAGCGTTGGTTGCAACGCCAAGTGCGGGATGTGGTGGATGGTGACAATACCCAGCTGAGATTGCACTTCTACCAGGATATCAGCCAACAGGTGGTGGCACAGCGTGAGTCAGATGAGCTGCGCCGGCAGGTCGAAGATCTCACTATCACCGATGAACTTACCGGGATGTCCAACCGGCGTGCCACGATACAGGCAATCAGCGCCCAGGTGACCCGCAGCCGGCGCTATGGCAACCTGCTGACCTTGGGTGCAATGCACTTGCGCCACCCCGAGGGGGGGGCTCTGCCGGACACCTCGATCCTGGTGATGACCCAATATCTCAGGGAGCGACTGCGCTGGGCTGACGTCATCGGTCGCTATGAAGACCAGCTATTTCTGCTGGTGATGCCGGAAACCGCAAAAGAAGATGGTGAAAACCTGTTGCAGCAGATCGTCAACGAGTGCCGTGGGGGCGCCTTGCAGGAACTGGGAGACAATCCGGTTCCCGATTTGCAGTTCGGTATTGCGGAGTGGGAGAAGGGTGACGATTCACAGCGTCTGATCAAGCGGGTCGTCGAATCGATCACAACATAGAGCGGACAGGGATCAAGGGATGTTGATGATAACACCGTCAACATTCCGCAGTAGAGGGTTGTAGCGGAGCCTGTCGCATGGGGTCGCTGATTCAATCCGGAGTCGATCGGGCGGAGTCGGCGACCCCCTCGAGTTGAACCACTAGCGGTATCGTAATCAATGCCCGATGCACAACGAATCAGCTTCGACGAAGGAATCACCAGGAAGGAGCTGAATGCAGTTCGACAGCGCTTCATGCGCCTGCATCGTGAACGTCTGCGTCGAATCCTGATCGAGTTACGCAATAGTCAGCAAGATTTTCTCCATCTCCTGCCGTTACTACTGCACATCAATCATCCCATGCTACCGGGATTTGTCAGTAGTGATACACCGACCGGTATCTCCGACTACAGTCCTTCCAAAAGAGCCCTGGACGTAGCGAAAAAACTCAGCCGCAGTTTTGAATACAAAAAGCGCGCTCAGCGCATCTACCATATCCACGGTCTCTATCTGATGGGTAGTACCGGAACCATAGGGCAATCTTCCAGTAGCGACTTCGATCTCTGGCTCTGTTTTGATTCGGCATTGAACAAGAGACAGCGAAAATTGCTGCAGAAAAAAGCCGCAGAGATTGAAAAGAGTGCGGCTGAGCTGGATCTGGAGCTGCATATTTTTCTCATCGATCCTGAGCGTTTTCGCCATGGCGAGAAGGCGAAACTCTCCCGGGAGAGCAGTGGTACCACGCAGCACAATCTGCTGTTGGAAGAGTTCTATCGCAGCGCCGTGTTAATGGCGGGCCGCTACCCTTTATGGTGGCTGATTCCCCCCGAGCATGAGGATGATTACCAGAACTTTGCCGACTACCTGCTCACCAATCGTTTCATCAAGGCAGCGGAAATCTTCGATCTGGGTGGGCTCGATCATGTGCAGGCCGGTGAGTTTTTTGGTGCCGCCCTGTGGCAGCTCTACAAAGGCATAGACTCTCCCTACAAATCGATCCTGAAGATCTTTCTCATGGAGGCCTACAGCCGCAACTATCCATCTCCGCAGTGGCTGGCGCAGCAGGCGAAACGGGCAATCTATGAGGGAGAGAAGGATATCGACAAGCTCGATTCCTACATTCTGCTCTACCAGCAGGTTGAAGCCTATTTAAAACAGAACAATGACCTGGACAGGCTCGAGCTTGCCCGCCGTTGTTTCTATTTCAAAGTGGGCGAGCGTCTCAGTCTCGCCAGCAAAAGTGACAATTGGCGCTTACAGGCGATGTTGGGGCTGACCCGTCAGTGGGGGTGGGGGCAGACCCAGTTGCAGATGCTGGATACCCGCTCGGAATGGAAGATCGACCGGGTGATCAAGGAGCGCAATGCCCTGGTCGCTGTGCTCACCCGCAGCTACCGTCTGTTGACCGATTTTGCCCGTAAGTATGCCAGGGAGAGCCAAATTGACCCCCATGAACTCAATCTTTTGGGGCGCAAACTCTATACCGCCCTCGACCACCGGCCGGGGAAGATAGACCATATCAATCCGGGGATCTCCAAGAACCTCGCCGAAGAGAGTCTTTCGCTTCATCATCGCCCGACAAAGGATGGCGATCCGGCGTGGATGCTCTACCGCGGCAACCTGGAGGCGGGTGAGGAGAGCGAACAGCGACCGATAAAGATCTCGACGAATTTAATTGAGATTCTGCTCTGGAGCCATGTCAATCAGGTATGGGGAAGAGGCACCCGGGTCAGCTTTGACGCAGGAGAGACGGGATTGCCTCGGAGTGAGTTGCTGTCACTGCAAAAGAGCGTCTCCCGCCTGTTTCCGAACTATATGCCGCCATCGGCCGGGATGGCGACGCTGGCCAAGCCGGCCTCGATTGTGATGGCCGCCCTGTTCATCAACATCGGTGTGGATCCGATGGCCTATTTGACCAAGGAGGGGATGCAGTTGACCAGCGAGCGCCACGACCCGCTGAGTTTCGCGGCCTCCCGTGCCAATCTGGTGATCAATCTGGAAAAGATACACCAGACCAGCTGGGGTGAGCTGCAGGTATCGAAGCATCAGGGGGCCGAGGGTCTGATGGATCTTCTCTGCAACATCCTCAACCAACAGCCGGCAGCGGAGCAGGCGCCGGCGCAGATCAGCGCCTTTAGCTACTCTGGGGTGCGTGGGGGTCAGATCGCATCCCGGGTCACCGACCTCTTCAATCATGTGATGCAACGATTTTGCAGTGGTGAACTCGACAACGGACGCTACGTCTTTCGTATGGGAAAGGCATTCTTTGTGGTGCAGAAGCAGCAAGATAAGGGCTTTGTCTGGCGCAGCCTGGAGTCCTTCGAGAGCCTGCTCGAGGAGCTGCAGCAGCCACAGCAGGTCTATAGGCCCCTTGAATTCGACCCGGAGATACTGGTCAACAGTCCCTATCCCACACTCTTTAAACGTAACAAGCCGGATGTCATTCAGCTGTTTTTCCACCTCAACAAGCAGCAGACCGACATCTATCTGCTCGACGAGCAGGGCGCGCTTTTTCAGCAGTCGCTGCCTACGGAGAGCCCGCGTTTTCTGATGCGCCAGCAAAGGCGGTTTCTCAACAGCCTGCAGCAGTTGCGAAATCTGCTGTTGAGCGAGCAGGGTAACCTGCTGGAAGAACCGGAGTTCTATGAGTTGAGCCTGGACAAAAAGGGGCATTGGGTGTGCCGAAACAGACGGGTACCCCTGGTTGCGGCGGATGACTACACCGAGTTGACGCTGGTCAGCGACGGTGTTGAGAACGATGCGCGGCCCCTGGCGCTAATTTTCGGCGAGCGGGAGTTCTCAAGGCTTGAGCACAGTGATGATATCTACAGTGTTGCATCCGCTTACATTCACCGCCAACGCCAGGGCGAAGAGCCCTACCCGATCTACCTTACATCGATCCGCTTGAGCGGATTCCAGACCGTCACCCGGCTCTCGACAGTGGATTTGCTCAACATAAAGAAGCGGGTGGAAGCGCGGCTGAATCGCTGAGCTGGGATCCTAAGCTTGGGGGTTGTCAGCTCAACTCTCTGTAGGGCCGCCCCCCCCGGGGCGTTTGCTGATCGCAACCGCCACACGAGAAACGGTCTGGTTGGGTATCTGGAGCAAGACGTGTCTACTTTTGATCGATACTGCGCAGGTATTCGATCTCAAAAATCAGGGTCTCATTGGGGCCGATACTGCTGCCCGCCCCTTTTTTTCCGTAGGCGAGTTCCGCTGGCATAAAGACCTCCCACTTCGCCCCCGGTTTCATTCGGGTCAGCGCCTCTTTAAACCCGGGCACGACACGGTTGAGGTTGAATTGAGTCGGTTTTCCTCTGGAGTAGGAGCTGTCGAACTCGGTGCCGTCGACCAAGCGGCCTCGGTAGTGCACCTCCACCGTCTGCTCGGCTGCTGGACTGTTTCCGCTACCAGCCTTGATGACCCGATACTGGAGACCGTTCTCCAAGGTGGTGATACCCTCTTTGAGCTTGTTGGAGGCGAGGAACGCCTTCCCCTTTTTATCGTTCTGTTGCGCAAGTTCTGCCCTTTTGGCCTGCTGCTCTTTGAAGTGCTGGGTCATCGCTGCCTGCATCTCCTGGTTGCTGAGGCGGGGTTTGTTGCCTCTCAGCACATCGCCCACGGCGAGGGAGAAGGCGTCGATATCCAGATCGCCGCTGACCTGGCCCTTCAGCATCTGTCCGATCTTGATGCCAGTGGCATAGCTGTAACGTTGGTTTTGCTTTGCAAGTTCATCGGCAAATAGTTGATGACTGACCGTGCTAAACAGTAGCGTTAGAAGAATTGTTAGGTATTTCATGTACATAATTGGATGGTTCCGAATCTGTAGTGGGGTTGCACAGCAACAGCATTGCTTGATGAGCGGTGCGAAATGTAGCACAGATGCCCATGCAATAGGTCACTAAGGGATCTTGCCTCATCTCAACTGAGGTTGAGGATTTCGGTTAGAACATATTTTTTAGCCGGAGTTCAAGTGGCGCGTTGTAAATATGCAACAGTATCTAAAATTTGTACAATTCACACACTGATTCGTCTCGAGTGCGGTTTTTTTAGACAGTTTATGGTCGCTTCCAGAAAGCCAAAAACCAGGTTCCTGCCTATGTTGAAGCGTTAAAACTCTTAGTTATTTGGTAATATATCAAGAAGTTGTGACCAATTTGTTATTTGTGCTGTGAATTTGCAACTTTTTTGTGGTTAATTAGGAAATATAGCTTGACATTGAGGGTGGAAGCGTTACTCTTTATGGAAACTGTTGTAAAAAAGATTCGCTATTGTTTTTTTGTACCAGCCCGGCTGAGTCAAAGCGACGATGCAACATTGCGAATATCGTTAAGGCAGAAATTTGTCGGCACGTGAAAACAGTGATCGTTGGTGAGTTTGTTCAGTCTGGTTGGCGTTAAATAATGAGCGGATTGAAGTTATCTGTGTTGGGGTCGCTAGTGTGTATTGCGGTCCTTCCAGCGTGTGTTGGCCTAAAGCCCTCTGTTGAGGAGCAGGTCAAGGCCAGGATCGGGGCCTACTGGCAGGCCATGATAGATGAGGATTATGAGAAGGCGCACGGGTTTCTGTCGCCAGGCTTCAGGTTGAAGGTTGACAAATTTGTCTACCGCAACCGGTTCGCTGGAAAAACGAGTCATAAGGCAGCTGCTGTTGATGGCCTATCTTGTGAACAGGAGCGCTGCCAGGCGGCTATGATTTTGGAGTATACCGTCCACGGTGTGCCTCCCTACGGTTTCGAGTTTGACCGTACTGAAGAGCGAAATGAGCTCTGGGTCAATGTTGAGGGAGAGTGGTGGTTGCTACCGAAAAAATAGGTTACCTTTCAGGGTTCTTGTGTGAAGCGAGAAGCTACGCACGGGGCAGTGTCTTACAGTACTTGATGTTATAGGTTCAATTGGTTGGAAAGGTGATTGAATACTGAAGGTATTTCTATCATATTGCTTGCTTTATGCAGTGGTCGGTGGAATACTTGATGTCTGCGCCTATTGTGCCTATAGTACTGCGTAATTTCAGTGGGGCTATTTCAACTCGATACCCCTGTGTCTGAAAAAATAAATTTAAGAGTTGTCGACAACACATATGCTATATATAGAAGGAGCATGTACAATGATGATGAAAAAGACGCTGGTCGCTGCCGCAGTAGCTTCCTGCTTTACCTCCATGACAGCACAGGCGGTGAACGTATCTCAGGATGCGACTGGTCAGGCCCTGCTGTATCCCTACTACAATGTCAACGAAGGTAACTTGACCTTCGTTTCAGTAACGAATACCACTAACGTGTCCAAGGCTGTCAAGGTTCGCTTCCGTGATGGTGTTGGTAGTGAGGACGTCTTTGACTTCACGCTGTACCTGTCACCACGGGACGTCTGGGTTGGCGTTATCAGCCAGTCTGGCGGCGCTGTAAGACTGGCGGTTCCGGAAGATACTTCTTGTACCGTTCCTGGCACCTCCGCTCTGACTGCAGCCACCTTCAGCTCTGCTCGTATCGACACCACATACGATCCTGACAGCAGCGGCACCCAGACTGCTGACGAAGTACTGACCCGTCTCTCTGAAGGTCACATCGAGATCATCGAGATGGCCGAGCTGCCTTACACCGCTGGCGGAACTGACATCGCCACGGCAATCACCCATGACCAGGCTGCCAGCCCTGTGGCACCTGTCGATTGTGCGGTTCCCACTACCTTCACCGGTACCACCGGCCTTGGCGCGATCCTTGATCCAGGCATCGTGACAGCTTCTGGTGTGGCTCAGGACTTCCAGGCGCCTGGCGGCGGTCTCTACGGTTCTGCTGCGGTATTCAACGCATCCACCGGTATCTACTTCCCTTACAACGCTACCGCTCTTGAGCAGTTTGCTGCCAACCCGATCTGGTGGCCGCAGAACTCTCAGCCCTTCACCGCTGTTGAAGGCGCTGCTGCTGGCGTTGACAGTGCTGGTAATGCGATCTCCAACTACAGAACTGCTGACGATGGTACTACCGTCCCTGCAGCTGCCGGTACTCTGAACTTCGATCTGCCTGATCTGAGTACTCCGACTACTGCTGAGGTTACCGCTAACAGCTCAGCCTACTCTGTCTTCAGCCGCGTTGCCGCTACCGATGCGCCAGCTATCAACTCTGGTTCTTTCGGCGGTGCTGTACCGAACGCCAACGAAGATAAGGCATCAGCTGTAACGGCTGCCCTGACCGGTCGTGCTATCCAGGGTGATTACATCACCTCTCTGACCTACAACACCGACTGGGTCATCACCTTCCCGACTCGTTACACCAAGGTGCATGACGTCCTCCCGGCTGAAGCTCCCTTCACCATCACTGAGGATCCGGTCTCTGGTCAGGCATGTCACGACGTGACCTTCGACTACTGGAACCGTGAAGAGCGCAAGAACAGCACCGACGCCGGCGTTGGTGTATCTCCGGGTCTTCCCGCTCCTGCCTTCTCGCTCTGCTACGAAGTCAACGTGCTGGCTATGAACGGCAGCGGTGAGTTCTCCGCAGCTACCTCCTCCAAGGCGGTCAAAGCCGATGCAACCCTTGAGTTCGCTGACGGCTGGGCCCTCATGGACCTGAGCGCATACTCCATCACCCCGACTATCTTAGTAGCAGGTGATCCTTCTGGCGACGTCATCGGTCTGCCAGTGCTTGGTTTCACCGCTGTTGCCGATACCGTCTCCGGTGTTGAGCGTGGTGGTGTGTTCGGTAGCCGTGTAACGGTTGACGAGCAGTAAGCACGGAGTTGATTATGCGGCATCAGCAATGATGCCTGCATAACCGCTACGATTAAGAACCCTGCTTCGGCAGGGTTCTTTTTTTTTGTGGTGTGGAATTAGGTTTAAGATAGAATGTCGAAAAATTGGTTTTAGTTTTTTGAAGAGATTAAATAGCATGAAGATTCTGCTTTTCCCCTTATTCTTTTTTATCACTCTTGCCTATGCTGATGACAGTGAGCAAACAGTTGTAGTCGAGGGTATGGGTGCTACGGTCACAGATCGGGAGCTGGAGAGTGAGATCGACTATCTGCTGTCGAAAAAGGCATCGCTTGGCGTGCCTAAATTAAAGACCATGGAGCGTATCTCTGGAGAACTTCTGACAAATAAGCTACTTCTAAAAGAGGCAGAAGAGCTGGGATTAGAGAATGATCCTAAAGTCAAATATGAAATCAAACGCGCTAGAGAGCGCGCTCTTATAACAGCAAGATTAGCGAGTTTGAGTGCTGTCGAGCTGACGGAGTCACAGCAGGACATCTTGGCCAAGGAGTATTGGCATACACATCAAGATGAATTCAAAACCAAGAGCAAGAGAAAGCTGTCGCATATACTGATTGGCCTTAAAGACAGAAGTGAAGAAAAAGCAGCGGAAATCGCTAATCAAGCTTTCAAACAGTTACAGGAGTCACCTGAAAAATTTGAGGCCCTGGTAGAGGAGCTTTCTGACGATCCCGGAAGCAAGAAACGTAAGGGTTCACTTGGTTTATCCGAGCGTGACCGGTTCGTCCCGGAGTTTTCGAAAGCGGCGTTTGCTCTGGAAAAGGTTGGGGATATTTCAGCACCGATCAAGACTCGGTTTGGTTACCATTTGATACGTGTCGAAGAGATCGTGGATGAAAAGCTCAGGAGTTACGATGAGGTAAAGAGCATAGCCAAGGAAAAAGCCTTGCAAGCCTATGTAAAACTGAGGCAGCAACAGCATCTCAACAATCTGCAAGCGAGCAGTAATCGAAAGTTAAACCAGGAAGCAATAAAGCGGGTTTGGGAAAATATGTTCAGTGTTAAAGAGTAGATTCGACTGATGCAATCTATTTTTTACAGTTGAGTTGATTGTTTGGCGTAAACCTGATCAATGATTGGAAAAATACTCTCATTACTTTTGATAGATGAGTTATTGCGTTTTCGTCACTTGCTGGCGGGTCTTGTCGGGCGAAGCCTGAAATCAATCTATACAGGCTCTATGATTGGGGCCGCGTGGGTCTATTTTAAACCGCTGATTATTATATTCGCCTACTATTTTGTCTTTGATCAGGTTTTGAGTATACGGCTCGATCTCGAAAGTAGCGGAACATCAAGCTATTCCCTCTATCTGCTCTCCGGCTTGCTACCCTGGCTTGTCTTCTCTGACGCCGTGATAGAGGGAGCTTCCTGTCTCGTTCGTGAGGCAGAGCTGTTAAAAAAGACGCGTTTTCCCATAGTCTTAATTCCCGCAAAGGCAGTGGTCACAGCCGCGGTAAAGATCTTTCCATTGTTGTTTATCATATGGGTCGTCTCCATGATTACTGCGGAAGGTAAGCTTCAGGGTGTCTTATTGCTGGCTATATGGATGGGCGTGCAGATACAGCTGACCTACTACATTGCAATATCGCTCTCGATCATGAGTGCGGCGCTGCGGGATATCGGCCTGTTTATCGAATCAGTATTTCCCATGCTGCTCTTTTTTTCGCCGGTACTCTATCCGTTGGACAAGGTGCCAGCCGAGTTTCAATGGTTGTTGTGGTTGAATCCCTTCACTCCAATCGCTGAGGGCTATCATGCGATCCTGTTACGCGGCGAGATGCCGCCACTAGTCGAGCTGCTGGTTGTTGGCGGTTGGATACTTGTTGTCCTCTCTATCTCTCATCTGCTGTTGCGACGCTCCAAAGAGTATATAGTTGATTGGCTATGAGCAAACTTATCCTTCATAACCTGGGTAAGCTTTACAGGGTATATCCCTCTCCCCGGCAACGGCTCTTTGAACTACTGACAGGTCGCAATCGCCACCATGATCATTGGGCCCTGAAAGGTATCGACCTGGAGGTGGCAAAAGGAGAGGCGGTAGGGGTCATCGGCAACAACGGTGCGGGTAAGAGCACCCTGCTGAAACTGGTTACAGGGACCATCACCCCCACCACCGGCAGGGTGGAGTGCCAGGGTAGGTTGACTGCGATCCTGGAACTGGGTACCGGTTTCCATCCTGATTTCACCGGCCATGAAAATCTCTTCTATGCTGGCGCTTTGATGGGTGTGCACAAGCACGAGATTGGCGCACGCTATGATCAAATTGTCGATTTCTCCGAGTTGGGTGAGGCTATTTTTCAGCCGCTGAAGACCTACTCGACAGGGATGGTGGTGCGTCTGGCCTTCTCTCTGGTGACCATGGTGGATCCGGAGATTCTTATCATCGATGAGGCGCTGGCTGTCGGCGACAGAAATTTTCAGAAGAAATGTCTTGCCCGCATGATCGAAATCCAGAAATCGGGGACCACGATTCTCTTCTGCTCCCACAGCATGCACCATGTGATGCAGTTTTGCGATCGCGCAATCTGGCTTGAGAACGGCAATGTGATGGCCCTGGGAGAGGTTGGTGAGGTGGTGGATCAGTATGTTGCCAGCTCACTCCAGGATAAGAAGCTCTATAACGAGTCGAGCGCTACAACGGGTAGTGCTCAGGCTGACCTGCACTGTCAGGTCACAGAGATGGTTCTTGATCCTGCAACCCACATAACCCGGGGGGAACGGCTCTCTTTAACGTTGCGCTTTAGGGTATTGAAGGAGGACAGCTATGTCCTGGGTGTGGCCCTGGACCAGAAAGAGACAATGACCAGGATGGTCGCTGAGACCTCACTGGAGAACGGTCTGCCTGCGGTTCGCCTGACACCGGGTGAATACAGCGTAAGCATGGCGGTGGAAACCGATCTCCTGAGGGCGGGGCAGTATATCATCTACGCCGGTCTGCTGGATGAGTCGCTGCTGACCATAGAACACTATCTGGAACAGGAGATAACGATCGTCGACAGCGATGAAATACGCTCTCCGGCGATGGTCAGACTTGCTGTGGAGTGGGATCTCGACAGAACCCTGATAACCAGGCAGTGACGCTATTGGGTTTCTGCCCGTTTGCGCAGGCCGCCGTGGGTCAGATCGATAAATGGCTTTTCCACGAAGACATAGATCAGGCTGGAAGCCACTATTGTCATGGCTATCGTCAGCAGGCTTCCCAGTAGCAGCCAGCCAGGATCGCCGATACTGTTCGGTAACAGCGTGCGAAGCTGGCTAAAGACAATATTCAGCAACAGGATATGAAACAGATACGCGGAATATGAAATTTTGGCGATAAAGGCGAGTATGCGGCTACTCAGGATTTTGAAAATTGGTCTGAAGTAGGGCCGTGGAGCCAAGATGAAAAGAAGAATGATCGTACTGCAGAGTGCGTAGAGATTTCTATGTTGCGCCAACAGCCAAAAGTTGCCGCTTGTGCCGATATCTTGCAGGTAGTTTTGCGTGGGATCGTGATAAGGAACCGAATGCGCCAACAGGGAGATCAACAGCGCCAGGACAATAGTGCTTTTTGTCGTTGCGGGGTGTCTTGCTATGAAATTTGTCAGCCTGTCATTATGAAAAGTGTAGATAATCGCAGCTAGAATACCAAAAGTGATGGGTCCTGCCCTGGTATATAACTGTATATATATCTCCCGCCACCAGTCACTGAATCTCTGCGGATCGTAGACCTGTTCGTAGAAAGGGATGGTTACAAGATCATAGTTGTAATAGACGATGGCCTGGCGTGCGACCAGTGCGCTCAATAGCACGAGGGCAGAGACAGTGAGCGGGTGACGAGTGTGGATAATCGCGGGTAGTACCAGCAGTGGAAACAGCAGGTAGAACTGAACTTCAACGGTGATCGACCAGCTCCATGGCAGGTAGATCGAATCCGGGTGAGTTATATTGTTGACGAACAACAGGTTGGACCAGAGAAGTTCACTATTGGGTTGGCCCATCAGCCAACCGGTTATTAATAGCAGGAGATAAGCGGGAATGATCCGCCCGGCACGCCTTTTAAAAAAGTCGGATAGGCTTACACTGCCATGGTTGAGCTGCTCTCTGAGCAGAAGCATGGTGATGAGGAAACCGGAGAGGACAAAAAAGAGGTCGACGCCTTTGTCACCCTGCCAGATCCAGTTGAGCCAGGGTGACATCTGGGTCAGCAGTGCCTCTCTCTTGGCGCTTGGGATTGTGCTGTAGTTAAGATAGAGGCAATGGAACAGCACGACTTGGATAATGGCGATGGCGCGAAGACCGTCAAGCGCTTGGAACCTGCCCTGTTTTTGATGAAATAGGTCCGCGAAATTCTTGCGCAGCAGGTTTAAGCTGTTTTTATAAATGGTATGGCCTCCCTGTTCTATGGCATGGTTGTCAAGATTGATACTATGTCTGTCTATCTCAGGTAATGTTAAGCATACTATTTTATACTTTTGATCTTATGGCAAGTAGCTGCCACTTGATAGGGGTAAGGGCTTCTTAGATGGCTAGATTCTACGTAGATAGCATGGATATCTGGAAACAGCGCCTTGTTCTGCCGCTGTTGCCAGGGATTCTCAGTTATCCCCTTGCAAGGAAGCTGTTGCTCGCGCTCGCCAAACCGCTTGATGAGCGGGACGCCTATCTTGCAGCAATGAGGTTGGAAGTGGTGTGGTTGGCTGCCAACTATCTGAAAAAGTATTTTGTTCATTCGGGCACAGAAGGCATAGATCCGAGTGAGCCTTACGTAATCACCAGTATCCATTTCGGGCAGTGGGGGATGTATCCTGCCTCGTTGTTCCAACAATACGGTATCGGCAGTCAGATGGTGATGACGGGACGTAATCATCCCCAGGGGAGTCCCGTCACCTATTTTTGGGAGCGATTCGGCCATAACAGACAAACTCTCTCCGGCCACCCCGGAAGGCTATCCACGGAGAGTTTTTACTCCCATGTCGAGCAACTCAAATCCGGGGTCAGCCAGATCGTGATCCTGGATGTGAGGGAGCACGGTCTGCCGCAGAAGGAGCTTGGATTGAGATTCATGGGAGGGGACTACTATCTGCCCAAGACCGTTGTGCTTCTGGCGAAGCGGGCGAAGTGTAAAATCCTCCCCTATTTAGGCTACTACGATGCCGAGGAGAGGCGGCATAAGGTTTTCTGGTTCAAACCAATCACCCCGGATGGGAGCGCCACGGAGACGCTACAAGGGATCCTGGAGCTGTTTGAACCCCTCTTCTCCCAGCATCCCGAGATGTACTTCAATGTCCTGGAGAGCCATCGTAGGCCTTTCTGAATAGCAAACAGTTGTTTTTTGCTTGAGAAAAGCGCTTTCCCTATTCAGTGATGTGAGAATTCGATAGAATTCCGCTGACGAACCTTCCCTTAAATTTCATCCTGGCGCTGCTGGTAGTTTAGCGATGGCGGCAGAGGCTCAGTGAGTGGTTGAGACCCTGTGGAATACGATTTTAAACTCGATTTGAATGTCGAGAATAACTCACATACTCAATTAGTTAAGCGAATCCCGCCCGGTAGCCGCGTGCTCGAATTGGGGTGTGCCACTGGTTACATGTCCGACTACCTGCGCCGGGAGTTGGGCTGTTATGTGGTGGGTGTCGAATATGATAGGGCGATGGCCAACAAGGCGAAATCGGCCTGTGACCGGGTCATAGTGGGTGATGTGCAGAAGGGCAACTGGTTGAAGCGGCTTGATGACGAGCGTTTCGATATCATCACCTGCGCCGATATTCTCGAACACCTGCGCGATCCGATCAGCCTGTTGAAGACCCTGCCTGGATTGCTGCTCGAGGGCGGTCGCCTGTTAGCATCCTTGCCCAATGGTGCCCATGCCGCGCTCAGGCTTGAGCTGCTTGAAGGGCGTTTCACCTATGAGGATACGGGGTTACTCGATCGTACCCACCTCCACCTCTTCACCTACAACTCCCTGCGAGAGCTATTCGTTCGTGGCGGCTTCAGGGTTGAGGAGCTCTCGTATACCTTTCACGATATGGCAGATTCAGAGCTGAAAGCCCGGCTCAAACGGCTGGGATTCGAAGCCAGTGAGCGGGGACTTGCCCTGTTCCACACTCCTGAAGCGGCGGCATTTCAGTTTATCGTATCTGCAGTGCCAGACGATTCGGCATCCGCCGAGGATTTCCCGGCGTTGACTGAAAAACCGATGCAGTCCTCGATCGAGGTCTATCGCAACCTGCTAGAAGAGCTTCACCAGGCTGGATCCACCGCTGCCACACGTTTAACCATGGTCGAGGAGCGTGACAAGTTGCTCGAGAAGCAACAGGAGCATCTCACCCTATTGCATGACCTGCGAGATCAGCATACCGCTCAAATCGAGTCGCTGTCCGCTGAGCTGCATCAGACACGGGTACAGAAACAGGCAATGCAACAGGAGTTGCAACAGCTGGATCGCCAGCTGAGTGCAGCCTATGCAGAAGTCGGTCATATGACCGCTGAGGCGACGCGCTACCGACAAGGCATGAAGGATGTTATGAGTAGTCGCGGCTGGCGGGGCTACATGGCATTGACGACGCCACTGCGAATGTGGCGCAGCGCCGCACCGCAGATAAAAAACTACATTAAAGAGCCGAAACTGATTAGATCACGAATTGAAGAGCTCGAACGCAAGGGAGAAGAGAAAAATTGGCGCTCAGTTTTGAGACATCTATTCACGGACACATCGCCGACTTATAACTATTCATTGTGGATCAGTGAGGTCGAGCCCGTAGGCGTGCCGACAGGTAGAGGTGTACTGGATCTCATCAATCATGCTGACAGCCCGCTTATCTCCATATTGATGCCGGTATATAACGTGGCAGAGGTATGGCTGCGTGCCGCGATTAAATCGGTGCTGAAACAGAGCTATACCCGTTGGGAGCTATGTATTGCCGACGATGCTTCCACCAAGCCACATATTAAACGCGTGCTCGATGAGTATACTCATCGTTACAAGCAGATAAAGGTTATCTATCGTGAGAAAAACGGCCACATAGCAGCGGCGACGAACTCCGCCCTGACCCTTGCAACGGGTGATTTCGTTGGTCTCATGGATCACGATGATGTACTAACACCCTATGCGCTATTTTTCGTCGCCCAGGAGATCATACTGCATCCGCAAGCCGAGTTGATCTATTCGGATGAGGATAAACTCAACGCCGAAGGTGTACGTTTCGATCACTATTTCAAACCGGATTTCAACCCTGATCTGATGCGTTCCCACAACATGATCTGCCACTTCGGCGTATATCGTCGTGAGTTGCTTGAGAGAGTAGGAGGAATCAGAGAGGGTTTCGACGGCGCCCAGGATTACGATTTGGCGCTACGTTGTCTAAGGGAACTGGATGTGCGTAGTCAGGTTCGCCATATTCCCTGGATTCTATACCACTGGCGTGCCATACCGGAAAGCACCGCTTCGGGTGTGGAGGTCAAAAGTTATGCGCTTGAAGCGGCAATACGTGCTGTTGAGGATGACTTAAGGGCTCGAAAAATCGACGCAGAGGTTACCGAATCAGAGTTGATTTCCGGCATGATCAGAGTGCGATATGAACTTCCCGGCAGTCTACCCCTGGTGTCGATCATCATTCCTACCCGTAACGGCGAGTCGTTGTTACGCCAATGTATCGAGAGTATTCAAAGTAAAACTTCATACAGCAACTATGAAATCGTTGTTGTCGACAACCAAAGTGACGACGACAAGACTCTCGATTATCTACAGCAGCTGAATAGAGAGAGCAATATCGAAGTCTTAAGCTACGATAAGCCTTTTAATTTTTCCGCGATCAACAATTTTGCCGCCGGGCTGGCTAAAGGTGAGCTGCTCTGTTTTATGAATGATGATATTGAAATCATCAACCAAGACTGGCTGGGAGAGATGGTCAGCCATGCCCTGAGACCGGAAATCGGTGCTGTCGGGGCAAAGCTTTGGTATCCGGATGGACGTCTGCAACATGGTGGTGTTGTGCTGGGTTTGGGTGGTGTTGCCGGGCATGCCATGAAATATTCCGTAAATACAGAAAAAGGATACATGGGGAGATCAGTGCTGATCCAGAATTACACCGCGGTAACCGCGGCCTGCATGCTGTTGCGACGAGATGTGTTTGACGCGGTCTCAGGTTTTGATAGTGAAAACCTGGCGGTAGCTTTCAATGATGTGGACCTTTGCATACGTATATACCAGAGCGGTTATTACAACCTGTGGACCCCTTATGCGGAAATGTACCACCACGAATCAGCGTCACGCGGTGCCGAGGATACCCCTGAGAAACAGAGACGATTTACCCTGGAAGCGGAGTATATGCTTGAGAAGTATGGTCCGCTTCTGGAACGCGACCCTGCCTATAATCCAAATCTGACCCGTTGTGGTGAAGATTTTTCACTCAACTGGAAAGGTGTTTTGGATGGAGATGATAAATGACCGAAAATATAGAACAGCTCAAAGAGTTCACTAAGTTGGTCGAGCGCTTTGTGCAATTGGCCAATGAGATGAAGGATGAGGGAACAAGTCTGCCGACAATTAATGCTGCATTGATGTCAGCATCGGCAACATACGGTTCTTATGTTGCAGCCGGAAATGATGGTTACTTGCGTCCAAGTGGTGTCGAGAAGCTTGTCGAATCATATCGGCATCATGCAAACAGGGTACAAGATATTAAAAAGCACATCATTCAGAGTGCCGGTGAGGAAAACAAAAGTGAGAATTAATCGGTACTTAAAAAAATCATGCGCTTTATCTTCTGCTTGGTAAAGGTATGAAACTTGTTATATCTATTGTCTACTATGATAGCGGCCTGGACACCCTTGAGCAGACATTGTTGAGTATTGTTACTGCACTGGATCATGCGATCGAGCATGTCGAAGGCCTGCAGGCAAAGGTGGTGGTGGTTGATAATGGTGGAATACTCAGCCAGTTGAAGGAGTTGGTGTCTGGTGTTGTCCGTGGGAAGGGTCACGAATGGATGGTATTGGGTACAGGTGGCAATATTGGTTATGGTGCCGCACATAATCTGGTCATTCTAAATGAGCAGAGTGATTATCACCTGGTAATCAATCCCGACGTTGAGGTGCTGGAGGATGCCTTTACCAAGGCGATCCACTATATGCAGGGTCATGGTGATGTGGGTTTACTCTCTCCCTATTCGCAAAATCCAGAGGGCTACAAGCAGTATCTTTGTAAGCGCTATCCCGCGGTATTGGACCTGTTTCTGCGAGGTTTTGCTCCGCGTTTCATGAAACGCATTTTCGAGACTCGTCTGCAGGAGTATGAGATGCGATGGGACCTGCAGGATCAAGCGCTCAGCAAAGAGGTCATGGCGAGCGGTTGTTTTATGTTTGTTCGTTATAAAGTACTAAACAAGGTGAAAGGTTTTTCACCCGAATTTTTTGTCTACTTTGAAGATTTCGACCTCTCCATCAGGATTGCAAAGAGATCAATTATCGCCTATGTTCCGGATGTGCGCATCGTTCATGGAGGCGGCAACGCATCCAAAAAAGGTTTGAAACACATTATCATGTTTGCCAAATCTGCGTTTGTTTTTTACCACAAACACGGTTGGCGCTGGGCTTAATCAGACCTAGACGTTATGCCATCCGTAGACAAAGAATTGATACGTGGTGGCCGTCTTGCGAAGAATGTGGTTTGGAACCTGATTAGCATCGGGGTGCCCTTTCTGGTTGCGATCATTACCATTCCGATACTCATCGAGGCAATCGGTAAGGAGCGGTTTGGGCTATTAGCTATCAGCTGGATGTTTGTCGGCTATTTCAGTCTGTTTGATTTCGGGCTCGGTCGTGCGTTGACTGTGTTGGTTGCCAAGTGCCTGGGTGAGAATCGTCAACAGGATATTCCGGGGCTGGTTTGGACGGCCCTGACCTTGATGGCTCTTCTTGGTGTGCTTGGCTTTGGCATTATCTCCATGCTTACTCCCTGGCTTGTCGGTTCGGTTCTGAAGGTTCCTCTGGAGCTGCAGCAGGAGACAACCAAGGCATTTTACCTATTGTCGCTGTCGATCCCATTGGTAATCCTCACCGTTGGGTTGCGAGGGGTTGTTGCGGCATATCAACAATTTGGCCTGCTGACGGCTATCCGCGTACCTATGGGGATTTTTACCTTTGTCGGACCGGTTGCCGTACTACCCTTCTCGATCAGCCTATATCCCATTGTGGCTGTGTTGGTTATCGGTCGCCTGATTGCTGTGGCAGCGCATATGTTGTTGATGTTTAGGGTCGCTCCCGATACGGCACATGGTTACAGGCTGGATGTCACTCAACTTCGTCCGCTGCTTGGATTTGGCGGTTGGGTGACCCTTAGCAATTTGGTTGTACCTCTGATGGTATCGATGGATCGGTTTGTTATTGGGGCTGTGCTGTCGGTGACCGCCGTGGCCTTCTATACCACGCCTTTCGAGATTGTTTTTCGCCTTTTGGTGATACCCACGGCATTTGCTGCCGTTTTACTACCTGCGCAGTCAACCACCCTGGCGATCGAGAAGGGTGAGCAGAGGCGTTACTCAGCGCTACTCTTCAACAAAGGACTCAGCTACATATTCTTAACACTGTTTCCCCTGCTTCTGTTGATTTCCGTATTCTCTTACGACGGTTTGAGACTATGGGTCGGGGAAGAGTTTGCCGCCAATGGATACAGGGTGATGCAGTGGTTAGTCGTTGGTGCGCTACTCTATGGACTCTCACAGGTGCCTTTTTCTCTGGTGCAATCCGCGGGTCATCCCGATTGGGCAGCGAAGCTTCATTTACTAGAGTTGCCTGTTTACATGGTCTGTCTCTGGTGGGCGCTGACAAACTATGGGATTTTGGGTGCGGCGGTGGTTTGGACACTGAGGGCCTGGGTGGATGCTCTTGTGCTCTATGCCATGTCACTGATACTGATCCCTGAGTGCCGATCATCGACGCCGGGCTTTGGATTTGCAATGATTATTGCTGTCATCCTCTTCTTTGTCGGCACCCTGTTTGACGACCTACTAGGGAAAACAGTTTTCATCGTCGTGGTGCTGACCGCTTTCTCCTATATCGCCTGGTACCATGTGTTAGAGCAAAAAGAGCAGCGTTGGTTATTGAAAGGTTTGGCTAATTTGGTGAATCGTTAGTGAGCTGATCTATGTTGTCCGAATCGATAGAAGTCGCTTCAGAGGTATTGGGCTCAAGCCGAGTATAATGTTATTTTGATTTGAGTTTTGTTTGAATTTTCGTTTGGATTTTGGTGATGCTATAGATGTCTTCTGCTCAAACTCATAAACGCCTGATCATGTTCGTGGTTAACGATCCGGGCTTTTTTCTTTCTCATCGCCTGCCATTGGCCCTGGCGGCGCGGGAGCAAGGCTATGAGGTATGCGTCGCCACACCTCTCGGTGATGGCGTTGAGCAGATCAAGGCCGAAGGCTTGCAATACAGACGGGTCACCTTGAGTAGAAGCGGCGCGAATCCGCTGTCGGAACTGTGGACAATCTGGAGTCTCTATAAGCTCTATTGTGAAATGCAGCCTTTGATCGTCCACCATGTCACAATAAAGCCGGTATTGTACGGTACATTGGCCGCCCGCTTGGCAAGTGTCTCGGCGGTAGTCAATGCGATATCGGGACTTGGTTTTGTTTTCTTGGCTCGTGGTTGGTTTAGCGCAATGGCACGTTCCGCGGTGCTGACGAGTTATCGCTGGCTATTTTCACGTGAACGCCTTTGGGTCATAGTGCAGAATCGCGATGACTATGACTATCTGCTGGAAAAGGATTGCCTGAGTCAGGAGAAGATTGAACTGATACGAGGTTCCGGTGTCGACCTGGCGCAGTTTGCCGCTGAACCTGAGGACAAGGGTTTGCCGCTAGTGGTTCTGCCGGGGCGGATGTTATGGGACAAAGGAGTCGGTGAGTTTGTCGAAGCGGCTCGATTGCTGCACGGAATGGGGATTAAAGCGCGGTTTGTCCTGGTAGGGGGTATAGATCCAAGCAATCCCGAGTCTGTGCCAGCGGTGCGTCTGGCGGAGTGGGCCAGGCAGGGTGATGTTGAATGGTGGGGCAACCGTCAGGATATGCCGGAGATCTACAATCTCGCCCATATTGTCTGTCTGCCCTCCTATCGAGAGGGCTTGCCGAAAGTGCTTTTGGAGGCGGCGGCTTCGGGGCGGGCAATCGTTACCACCGATGTTCCAGGTTGTCGTGAGGTTGTGATCGAGAATGAGAATGGTTTGTTGGTACCCGCAAGGCAGAGCCGGCCATTGGCGCATGCATTGGGCAGATTAATAACCGATCCGCAACTTCGCCAATCCATGGGGCTGAAATCGAGAGCCATGGCGGAGGCGGAGTTCTCAATTCAACAGGTCATAAAAAGGCACCTGGACATCTATCAACGGGCGAACCTACAGTGACCACCGTTCTCGTTACTGGAGCAAATGGATTCGTCGGTGAACATCTTTGCCGCTATCTACCCGACAGGGGATATACAGTAAAGGCTGCAGTGCGTGACTATCTGCCTGATTTTGAAGCGTCTGATCAGATTGTGGTCGGTGATATTGATGGGTCAACAGAATGGGGCAAGGCCTTGATAGGTGTCGACACTGTGATTCATTTGGCAGCGCGTGTCCATGTGATGCGGGAATCTGACGCTGATCCCTTGTCTGCTTTTCGTCGGGTCAATGTGGATGGGAGTGCCGCACTTGCCCAGCAAGCCGCTGCTGCCGGGGTCAGGCGCATGATCTATCTGAGCACTATTAAGGTTAACGGTGAAAAGACCCATGGAGTGCCCTTTCGCGCGGATGACGCTGCCGCACCAGAAGATGCCTACGGCGTCTCCAAGTGGGAGGCGGAGCAGGCGTTAAGTGATCTCGCAGCAAAGAGTGGCCTTGAAGTGGTTATCATACGTCCGGTGGTGATCTACGGCGCAGGAGTCAAAGGCAATATCCAACGATTGATGTCATTGGTCCGGCGTGGTGTTCCGCTGCCACTGGGTGGGATCACCAATCGGCGCAGTTTTTTGAGTATCCAAAACCTGCTAGATTTTCTGCATTGCTGTATCGACCATCCGGCAGCAGCCGGAGAGCTCTTCCTCCTCGCAGATGGAGAGGATCTATCGACACCCCAATTGATTCGCAGCTTGGGCAAGGCTATGAATCGCACTGACAGGCTTTTTCCTCTACCCATCTCGATGCTGCAGCTTGCTGGATGGTTGAGCGGCCAATCCTCAGCGATTGCAAGGCTGACCGAAGATCTCCAAGTGGATATTTCGAAGAACAGGGAGCGTTTGGGATGGACACCCCTCTATGACATGGATCGGGCCCTGCAGGAGATGGTCGACATGAACTCCAGGCGGTAGCTGCAGTGGTCCCACAGATGCCTTGGACAATTTTGCTGGGATTTGTTTTATCCATCCTTATGACAGGGGTCGCGCGGGTCTATGCGCTACGCCGTGGATTGTTAGACCGCCCCAATCTTCGTAGCTCGCATATGGTTGAGACCCCGAGAGGGGGTGGAATCGCCTTTGTCATGATCTATCTGTTGGTCGCTGCCTGGTTGATGCTTGACCATTCAGATGTCGCGGATCAAAGCGATCGTTTGTACCTGACACTGCTGTTGGGTGGTGGGTTGGTCGTGTTTATCGGCTTTGTCGATGATCATCGCAATGTCCATCCTCTGCTGCGGTTCATCATCCATCTGATCGCAGCGCTAATCGCCCTGGCAATATTAGAGATGCCAGATGTGGTGCTATGGCCGGGGTTGAGTCTATCTGGCTGGTGGATGAATGCTCTGATCCTTATCGGTCTGGTCTGGCTGTTGAATCTCTACAACTTCATGGATGGTATCGATGGCATAGCCAGTCTTCAGGGGATAACGGTTTTATTTACTGTGGTTTTGATTCTGGCATTCAATCAAACCAGGCTCGAATCTTTAGAGCCTTTATTGATACTAGCTGCCTGTATTGCCGGTTTTCTACTCTGGAACTGGCCCCCCGCCAGAATATTCATGGGGGATGCGGGGAGCGGGTTTATAGGTTATGCATTGGGTGTGTCTGCCCTGTACACTGCCAATGCCTACCCAATCTCTCTTTGGAGCTGGATGATTCTACTCGGTCTTTTCGTGGTCGATGCCACTTGGACTCTGAGTGTTCGAATGTTGAATGGTGAAAAGTGGTATCACCCCCATGCCAAACACGCCTACCAGCATCTGGCCCGACGCAGGCAATCGATCTACATCGACAGAGGCTTGCCGCCGGATCGCTCCCGCTCACTGGCGCATAGGTGGGTGATTTTGCAGGGTTTGGCGATCAATCTGGTCTGGTTGCTGCCTCTGGGTTGGCTTGCTACGGTAGTCCCGGGTTATGGCTTTGCCCTGACGCTGATTGCCTACCTGCCGCTGTTCTTCTTGGTCAAAAGCGTTGGAGCAGGCAGGGATTAATTCGATCTCAGTTGCCTTGCTCAGGTTGTGATTCCAGCTTCCTCAAGCGGTACTGGATCTCTTCCAATAACTTTCTGTTGACGCTCAACAGATCGGCGACAAACGCCACCAGGATGGTCTGAAAGCCTATGCCCATCATGACACCGGCGAGGATTACCGACTGTATGTGTCCCTGGCCGTCGCCCAAGAAATAGTAAAAGAGGAAGCGCAGCCCCAAGATCAAACCTATGCCAAACAGGATAAGTCCGGTAATCAAAAAGAAGCGGAACGGTTTGTAGACAACGAAGATCCGCAGTATGGTGACGACCGACTTCTTGATGTAACTACTGATGCTCTTGACCAGCCTGGAGGGTCTGAGATCTTCATTGACTTCGACCGGGACCGATGTCACAGCCATGTGCTTCATGCCTGCCTGGATGATGGTTTCAAGAGTATAGGTGTATTCATTGAATACGTTTAGCTTCATTGCTGCATCACGACTGAAGGCCCTGAAGCCGCTAGGAGCGTCGGGAACATCAGTTTGGCTGACCTTGCGCACCACACTGCTGCCAAGATGCTGCAGCAATTTCTTGGTGAGGGAGAAGTGCTCGATCATCTTGATAGGTCGTGCCCCTATCACCATGTCAGCTTTTTCGTCCAGGATCGGCTGGATCAGCTTGGGGATGTAGCTGGCGTCATATTGATTGTCGGCATCCGTGTTGACGATCACATCGGCGCCTCGTCGTACACAGGCATCAAGACCCAGCATGAAGACTTTCGCCAACCCTTGGTTGCGGGTGAATCCGACCACATGGTCTACCCCGTTATCAAGCGCAACCTGTCGCGTGGCATCCGTGCTGCCGTCATCAATGACCAGCCATTCAACCTGATCAAAGCCAGCGACCTCTCTGGGAAGTTCGGCCAGTGCGAGAGCCAGGGTCTTCTCTTCGTTATAACAGGGAATCTGTATTATTAACTTCATCACATTGGGTGCTCATGTCCCCTCAATCATGACATCGACTTGTTAAAGGGGCCGTCGAAGCTCTTTTGTTATAGCAATGTTTACAAAGTTTAAGGAAAATAGATATTATTTCCTACACTTTAACGTCTAATATAACCTCTCTTACCCTTTTTTAGAGAGGCGGCTTTGCATGGATGGAGCATGAAAACAGGACAATTTCATCCGATTTACCTCCAAATATATCGAAATACTTCAAGCTTTTCCTGTCAACAATTAATGTCTGCGTTGATTTGGCCGCTAAGTGATTGATAGTCAAGGTGGTGATGAATGTCGGTTATCAATCAGTACAATCTCTCAATATTTAGCCAAAGTCTGCAGCGTGTCACTGCATCGACGGAATTTTTAGACTGTTTCTACGATTGTTTCCTCGCTCAATCGGATGAGTTAGGTGACTTTTTTAAAAATCGGGACATGCAACAGCTGAAAAAGAAATTGCGAGAGACCCTTTTCATGCTCGCGGAGACGGCGCAAGGTGAACCCGGGCTTATGCTCTATATCGAGATGTTGGGTCGGGTACATCGACGGCTGCATGTACAGCGCAGGCACTTTGTGATGTGGGAAGAGGCGCTGTTGGAGGCAGTAAAACGTTGCGACAAGGAGTACGACGACAAGGTTCTCGCTGCATGGTTGGAGGTCATCGACAACGTCATCGAAACAATGTTTAGAGCTTTGGATGATGCCAACCAGATGGCATCCTGATCCACTCTTGCGGGGAAGGGTCGATGGATCAACTTCCCTACTAGGTTATCGAGAGTTCGCTATTCTTCAGCCACTGTAAGGCCTTTTCCGGGTCAGAAAATATCTGGATCTCCATAGCGCTCGTGTTGCCTACGAATTCCATCAAGCGCTCCATATTGATTCGCCCCCGTGCTTTGAGTGGCGGCAGTACGGCCCACAGTTTCCAGCCGGCTTGTAAAGCGCGCGGCAACCAATAGTCCTGTGACCAGGCGCTGTCTTCAGCGGAGAGAATAGAGTTGTTGCGATCGTCGGAAAGCCACTTCAAAGCGCCCCTATCCTGCATTAATCCCAAACCTGTCATCAGCACTGACCTGAAGGCTTCATCAGCGATCGGCCGGTGAAATTCATGGTGGATGATAAGATCGTCTGGATAGAACCAAAGGGTGGCGTAGTCATTATCGATAAGGGTAGTTCTTTCACTCATTGTCAAACCCGTTTGAACGAAGCATGCAAGGGAAAACTATTTTTCAGTTTGCAGTTCCCTGACTTTTTATAACAGAATCCTCAACCTTTTCCACTTCCGCTTTGTGGCTCAAGACCTCCCAGCCACCTTTGTTTGCCGTTTCGTGCGGGCATTGGGTTCATTGCCTGATGGCGTGAATGTATAAAATGTATACAGGATAAGCCAGCTGTCCCGGCCAGTGAAAATCTGCCGAGGCTGGTATGCGGCACCTTTCTGTCGGCGGCCTGCTGCGGTATCCTTCCGCAATATTGAGTCCCCGGTGGGAGCCGGGCCATATCACGAAGGCAAGAATTAACAGTAAAATTTACAATCCAGTCGGATCAGAATATGCAGAAAACTTACGATCCTGCGGCCTTAGAGGCAGAAGTGCAGGCATATTGGGAACAACAGGGGACCTTCGAAGTCAACGAGGATCCAGGTAAAGAGAAGTTCTACTCCCTCTCCATGTTTCCCTATCCTAGCGGCAAGCTGCACATGGGGCATGTGCGCAACTATACCATCGGTGATGTGATTGCCCGTTATCAGAGAATGCTGGGAAAAAACGTTTTGCAACCCATGGGTTGGGATGCCTTTGGATTGCCAGCTGAGAATGCGGCACTGAAGAACCGGGTCGCCCCCGCGGGATGGACCTACGACAACATTGCCTACATGAAAGGCCAGCTTGTGCGGCTCGGATTCGGCTATGACTGGCGGCGGGAGCTGGCGACCTGTCAGCCCGATTACTACAAATGGGAGCAGTGGCTCTTCACCGAGCTCTTCAGAAAGGGGCTGGTATACCGTAAGAACGCGGTGGTCAACTGGGATCCCGTCGATCAGACGGTGCTGGCCAATGAGCAGGTCATCGACGGGCGGGGCTGGCGTTCCGGTGCCCTGGTGGAACGGCGCGAGATTCCCCAGTGGTTTATCAAGATTACCGCCTACGCCGACGAACTGCTGGATGAGATCGATAACCTGGAGGGCTGGCCGGAGCAGGTACGTACCATGCAGCGTAACTGGATCGGCCGCTCCTTCGGTGTGGAGATGGTGTTCGATATCGAAGGTCTGAACCAGGGGCTGACCATCTATACCACGCGTCCCGATACCCTGATGGGAGTCACCTATGTCGCGGTCGCTGCCGAGCATCCTCTGGCGCTGCAGGCGGCCGAGAGGGATGAGCGCCTGGCGGCCTTCATCGAGGAGTGTCGCCAGGGCGGCACATCCGAAGCTGAGCTCGAGACCATTGAGAAGAAGGGGCTGCCTTTGGGTATCAATGCCATCCATCCGGTAAGTGGAGAGGCGGTGCCGATCTACGCCGCGAACTTCGTACTCATGGGCTACGGCACGGGTGCGGTGATGGCGGTACCCGCCCACGATGAGCGGGATCACGCATTCGCCCGGGAATATGGCATCCCGATCAGGCAGGTGATTCACCCCAGCGATGGATCAAAGGTGGATATTGAAGCAGCCGCCTTTACCGAGGCTGGGGTGCTCCAGGACTCGGGACCCTTTGACGGACTCTCCTCCGCGGCCGCCTTTGATGCCATCGCCGAGTGGCTGCAGGCGAGGGAAAAAGGGTGCAAGACCAAGCAGTATCGCCTACGCGACTGGGGGGTATCGCGTCAGCGCTATTGGGGGGCGCCGATTCCCATGGTTCATTGCGATGCCTGCGGCATAGTGCCCGTGCCCCTGGAAGAGCTGCCGGTACGCCTGCCGGAGGATATCGTCTATGATGAAGACACCATCAATCCACTGAAAAACAACCCGGCCTTCTCCGCATGCAGATGCCCCCAGTGCGGGGGGGAGGCAGAGCGGGAGACCGACACCTTTGACACCTTCATGGAGTCGAGTTGGTACTATGCGCGCTTCAGCTCACCCGGTGCGGACGCCATGCTTGATGAGCGGGCGGACTATTGGTTGCCTGTCGACCACTATATCGGCGGTATCGAACATGCCGTACTGCATCTTCTCTACGCCCGTTTCTATCACAAGCTGCTGCGTGATGCGGGGCTGGTGAAGAGCAATGAGCCCTTTAGCCGCCTGCTTACCCAGGGAATGGTGGTTGCGGATACCTATTTTCGCGAGCAGAAGGATGGTTCCAAGCACTGGTACAACCCCGCCGAGGTTGAGGTGGAGCGCGATGAAAAGGGACGTCCGCAGGCTGCGCGGTTGAAAGAAGACGGTGAGGCGGTCGTCGTTGGCGGTATCGAAAAGATGTCGAAGTCGAAGAACAACGGTGTCGATCCCCAGGCGCTCATCGACCGCTACGGCGCCGATACGGTGAGGCTCTATACCATGCATACCTCTCCCCCTGACCAGTCCCTGGAGTGGAACGATGAAGGGGTCGAGGGTTCTCACCGTTTCCTCAAACGCCTGTGGGCATTAGCGGAGTCCGTGGCAGCCGAATCGGAGCAGAGTCCAGCGTCCCTTGAGTTGGCGCAAGCCCAAAAGACCGCAAGGCGGGAGATACACGAGCTGTTGAAAAAGGCCCTCTACGACTACGATCGGCAACGCTTCAACAATGTTGTATCGGCGAGCATGGGAATGATCAATGTCCTCTATAAACTGGGTGACACACCGGCCGATCTGCAGCTGCAGCGTGAAGGTGTTTCCCTGGTGTTGCGTCTGTTGGCGCCGATTGCGCCCCATGTCTCACACCATTTGTGGTCTGAACTCGGTTATGGTGAAGAGATTCTCGAGAGTGAATGGCCGCAGCCGGATGAAGCCGCCTTGATACAGGAGAGTCTACCCTATGTGGTTCAGGTCAACGGCAAAGTTCGGGCAACCATAGAGGTGCCGGCGGATGCCGAGAAACACACCATCGAGGCACTGGCGCTGGAAAACGGGAATGTTCAACGCTTCATCGGTGAGGCCGAGGTCAGAAAGATCATTGTGGTACCCAAAAAACTGGTGAATATCGTTGCCAAATAGCTTCGTATCGTTGCGTCGCCTGGTCTGGTTGGGCTTGCTCTCCGCCCTTGTTGGCGGCTGCGGATTTCATCTCAAGGGTTATCAGAAGCTCTCACCTGCATTGAATGGCCTCTATATCTTCGGTTTCCAGGATCGGCAGAGTCTGGCCGGACTGCTCTACGACAACCTGCAAGCCAGGGGGGCGCTATTGGCGGATGATGTTGAGTCATCCAGGCTTACCCTGAAGGTTGTTGAGGAAAAATTCACCAGTAGGGTGCTCTCCGTGGATGCGGGGGGCAAGGCCCTTGACAGGGAGCTGCGTCTCACCACCCTGATTAGCGCCAGGGTTACACAAGCCGAGGAGCGGAGTGTGGAGCAGCAGTTGGAGCTTACGCGCCAACTCAGCTTCAGCGGTGATGACGAACTGGCTCAGCGCAATGAAACCGAACTGCTGAAGTACGATATGCGAAACGAGATGGCGGAGCAGATTATTCGGCGTCTCGAGGCCCTTGACTGATCGGATCAAAGCATGCGGCTGCGAAATGAACAATTGGCAAACCATCTGCAACAGCAACTCGCAGCGGTCTATCTGCTGAGTGGTGACGAACCCCTGCAGATGCGGGAGGCGGCGGATGCCATAAGGCACGCCGCACGCCAACAGGGCTACAGCGAGCGGGAGGTGTTGGATCAGGGAAGCGGGTTCGACTGGTCCAGTCTCAGCGCTGCCGCCGACACCCTCTCCCTGTTCAGCGAAAAGCGGCTGTTGGAGCTGCGGCTCAGCAGCGGCAAGGTCGGGACAGAGGGGGGTAGATCCCTGAGTGCCTATTGCGAGCGGCCTGCAACCGATACCTTGTTACTGGTCACCCTCCCCAAGTTGGACAGGGCTCAGACAAACAGCAAGTGGTATCAGGCGGTTGAACGGCTGGGGGTGGTGGTGCAGATATGGCCGGTGGAAGGGGGGCGGCTCATCCCCTGGGTCGAACAGCGCTTACGCCGCGCCGGATTGATACCCGAGCCGGGGGTGGTGGAGATGCTTGCTGATCGGGTGGAGGGTAATCTGCTGGCTGCCAACCAGGAGATAGAGAAGCTACTCCTGCTTTATGGTGAAGGTGTCATAAGCGTGGAAAAACTTATCGAAGCGGTGGCCGATAGCGCACGCTTCGATATATTCACCCTTGTCGACACCCTGCTTGAAGGCAATGTTGTTAAGGGTCTGCGTATTCTGCATGGGCTTAAGGCAGAAGGTGTTGCCGCCCCCGTGGTACTCTGGGCCTTGAGCCGGGAGATCCGCACCCTTGCCGAGATGGGATTTAACATTGGCAGCGGTAAATCGGTGGAGAAGGTGATGGCCGAACATCGGGTATGGGATCGGCGCAAGCCCATTCTGCGCAAGGCGCTGCGACACAATGTGGATCATTGGCAACAGATGCTCGTTGAATGCGCCTATACCGACAGGGCGATCAAAGGCCTCGAACAGGCAGATCCATGGCTGCTGTTGCAACAACTGGCCAGGGGTATGGCGGGATCTCCCCGGATGTGACCTATTGCTCAGCTCGCAGACGGATTCATCGACTGGTATCGAGTGCGATGCTTATATGTGAACTCATTCAAGCTATGAAATCTTCTTCCATTGTCTGATCTGTCACCCAAGGCCTCAATTCGGAGAGCCTTGCAAACATACCTTCATCAACAAGGAGCAAGTGATGACAAAAATTACTATGAAACATGTGATTGCAGGTTTAGCGGCAAGCGCATTCTCCTGCGCTGTATCAGCCGGCGAAGATGCCTTCATGAAGTTGGACAGGAATGCCGACGGTTTCATTTCAGCCGAAGAGTCGATTGTGGATAAGTTACTCTATGAGAGTTGGACATCTGCAGATGCGAACAACGATGGCAGGATCGATTCAGCGGAGTTCAGTGCGTTTGAAGTCAACACCGGAAATGAGGAGCAAAAGAAGTAGAAATTCAAACAGTGAGCGCTAGGAAATAAAGTTGTATTTTTGTGATTGGCATCACTTAAATTCTCTCCCCGGCGTTGTCTGATGACTACCGGAGGGCCCAACGCGGGCTTTTTGGATCGAAACTACTACTTTTTGTTAAGGAGAACATTATGAATAAGAAAACTACCTTTCAATCCGCTATCGCTTTGGCAGCAGCAGGATTTCTGACCATGGCCGTTGCTGGGGACGATGCCTTCAGCAAGCTCGATGCCAATGCGGATGGGGCCATCTCTTCTGAAGAGGCTACCGCCAGCGAGGCACTCTATAAGGGCTGGGAAACTGCCGACGCAAATCAGGACGGTCAAGTTGATGCGGCTGAGTTCAGCGCATTCGAAGCGGCCAGCAGCACACCTGAGGGCGAATAACCTGAATAGCTTAGGTTGAGATCCCGCTTTAGGGATTGGTAATGCCGGCAGCCAGCTTTGTCTGGTTGCCGGTATCTGCCTGGGCCAGATGGCATTTGCTCAACTGCAGCTGGGGGGGTTGGGTAGAAAAGATGAAAGGCGCGGTCTTGGATAGCGCGCTCAGCCCCAATATTTGACGGGTCTTCCCGGGAAAAACCGCGACGTCGACCTCCTTCAAGAGGCACTCGTCACCAATACGCACATTTGAGATGGTGTAGACAGGTACACTCAAAACATCCCCGTTTGCCAATCTACCCTTGAGATCCCGCAGATAGCGCGGATTTCCCGTGACTTGCAACTCAGCCAAAGTCACCTCGTTGATAGTCATATAACTCGAACCGGTGTCCACCATAAACTCGGTGGTGGGCATGTCACCTATCTTGCCGGCGATATAGTAGGTACTGGCGCCCTTGGAATACATGGGGACATCAAATACGAATTGCTCCGCCCACAGCAGACCGCTGAAACTTATCAACAGGGCGCTTATCAAGTTTTTGATCATGGCTGTAGGTTTTGCTCAATAGTGTGTCTGACTTATCTACATAGATCGGTTGGTCTGCCGCGAACTTAAGTAATTTGGTACCGAGTTAACACAATAATTCCCAGACTCTGGTATGGGGTTTACATGACCACTGTGCTGCGAGGGGTTTAGTTCGATTAATTATTCTTCTTTTTCAGTAGGATAGTGCCTGCAGGCTTGGTAAATTCAAATCCAGCCAAGTGTTTCCATTCAACAAATAGGGATTTACCTTTTGGCCAGCTAGAGTGGTCTCATCGACTATCAAAAGGGAGAGGACAAAGATGGCGTCATCTGCTTCGAGATTTGATAAAATTGAGAGTTTGATCGGTCAGCCTGTTTGATCGAAGCTATAGGACCCAATTTAGATAAAAAATACCAACATGCTAAATCAGATTTCCAATGTTGCCAGCTACATGGACACACTTGGCCAAGAGGCTCGGCAAGCATCCCGGGTGCTCGCCAGCGCCACAACCGCGCAAAAGAACCGAGTGCTTGAGGCGATAGCCGAAGAGCTGGATAGAGGCAGGGAGGCGCTGACGGCGGAAAATAGCAAGGATCTGCGGGCAGGTGCGGAGAAGGGGCTCGATGCCGCACTCTTGGATCGCCTCGAACTGACTCCCGGGCGTATCGACAGTATGATAGAAGGATTGCGTCAGATCGCCACACTTCCCGACCCGATCGGCGAAGTTTTTGCAATGAAGTATCTCCCCAGCGGAATCCAGGTGGGGCGGATGCGGGTGCCCCTGGGTGTGGTCGGCATTATTTACGAATCACGTCCCAACGTCACTGCCGATGCGGCCGCACTCTGTATAAAGTCCGGCAATGCCGCGGTGCTGCGGGGAGGTAGCGAGGCCTACAACTCCAACCAGGCGATCGCAGCGGCGATTCACAGCGGACTGCAGCGAGTGGGTCTTCCCCAGGCCGCGGTGCAGGTGGTGGCCACCACGGATCGTGCGGCGGTGGGTAAGATGATCACCATGCCGGGGTCCATCGATGTCATCATTCCGCGGGGTGGCAAGGGTTTGATCGAACGTATCAGCCAGGATGCCCGGGTACCGGTTATCAAACATCTGGACGGGATCTGTCATGTCTATATCGACGATCAGGCCGATCCCGACAAGGCGTTTGCCGTTGCCTTGAATGCCAAGACTCAGCGCTACGGTACCTGTAACACCATGGAGACCCTGCTGGTTGCAAGTGCTGTTGCCGAGGAGTCGCTGGCAAGGCTAGCCCCCGCGCTGGTGGAAAAGGGGGTTGAGCTACGGGGTTGTGAGCGTACCCAAGAGATCATTGAAGATTGCCTTGCGGCAACCGAGACTGATTGGGATACCGAGTATCTGGCACCGATCCTTTCGATACGCGTCGTGGATGGACTGGATCAGGCGATCAGCCATATCAATCGCCACAGTTCCCAGCACACCGACGCCATCATCACCGAGAACTATACTCGAGCCCGCCGCTTTCTCACCGAAGTCGACTCCAGTTCGGTGATGGTCAATGCATCCACCCGCTTTGCTGACGGATTCGAATATGGCTTGGGCGCGGAGATCGGTATCTCCACGGACAAGTTTCATGCCCGAGGGCCGGTTGGCCTTGAAGGGCTGACATCGGTGAAGTTCATTGTCCTTGGTGACGGACACATTCGCAGCTGATAGCGAAGATGATCGGCGTCTTTGGTGGTACCTTCGATCCGATTCACTTCGGACACCTGCGCACAGCACTTGATGTGATGCAGGGTTTGGGCCTCGAGGAGGTTCGATTCATTCCCCTGCATGGCGCGGTGCATCGCGATCAACCCGCCACTGCCGCGGAACAGAGGCTTGAGATGGTGCGCCTTGCCACCCGCCATCAAAAGGGTTTCGTTGTCGATGACAGGGAGATCAAACGGGCAGGAGACTCCTACACGGTCGAGACCCTCGCCAGCTTACGCCAGGAGCTGCCAAAGCAGTCATTGTGCCTGCTCCTGGGAATGGATGCCTTCAACGGATTTGCCGATTGGTATCGTCCCGACAAGATTCTAGCGCTGGCTCATCTTGTAGTCATGCACCGGCCTGGGGAGGTAGCTCCAACAGACCCAAGGATGAGGCAGCTGGTTGACGACTCTCGAGTCTACAGTGCAGACCAGCTGACGGTGAAGGGTCATGGCGCGATCCTGTTTCAGCCGGTGACTCAGCTTGATATTTCGGCGAGTCATCTTCGCAATCTCCTGGCACAGGGTCTTTCCCCGCGTTTTCTGCTTCCGGAAGCAGTATTACAACATATTGATAATAATGGACTTTACAGAGCGAATCATACAAATCAGCTACAATAGGTTATGCTTGAAACAGAGATTGGGTAAAATTGCCCCACCCCGGTGCCCCGGTCTCACTTAGTTAGGCAACAAATACAGGACTCAATGCAAATAGAAGAACTCCGAGACGTCGTTCTGCAAGCGCTGGACGATATGAAAGCGAAGGATGTGGTGGTACTGGATGTACGAGGAAAGACCAGCATAACCGATATCATGATCGTCGCCAGCGGTACCTCCGACAGACATGTGAAATCAATTGCCCAGACCGTGGCCTTCAAAGCGAAACAAGCCGGTGAATCACCCCTCGGCACCGAGGGTATGGAGGATGGTGAGTGGGCGCTGGTGGATCTCAACGGGGTGGTGGTGCATGTGATGCAGCCCAAGGTTCGTGATTTCTACCACCTGGAGCGGTTGTGGTCCTTGGACGAGCCGGAAAAGGTCCCTCCACAAAAACTAAAGACTATCTGATTGCCTGGGGCCTGTTAACACCGAATCCCAGCGGCGTTATCATTCGCTCATGTTAACTGCACCTCGTTCAATCCGCCTAGTTGGGCACAAAAACAGGCCCTAGATGGATCGGTTCGACCGCATATTCGAACTCAACCGTATCCTTCAGGCAGCCCGCTACCCGGTCTCAAGGCAGCAATTGGAGCAGGACCTGGAGTGCTCGCGGGCAACGGTGAAGCGTCTCATCGAGGAGATGCGTCTCTATCTCAATGCACCGATCGTCTACGACCGAAAACTCAACGGTTATCGCTACGATCGACGCGAAGGGGAGATGTACGAACTTCCCGGGCTCTGGTTCAACGCATCGGAACTGCATGCACTGCTCGCCGTACAGCAGTTGCTCGAAGGGGTTCAACCCGGGCTTTTGGAGAGCCATCTTAAGCCCCTGCGGAGAAAGATAGACAAGCTGCTCGATCGACAGCAAGGTGAGGCTGAGCCGGTATCACAGAGAATTCGGCTGATCCGCGCGGCCGCACGCCCCGCCGGTCCTTGCTTCACCCAACTGGCTGACAGCCTCGCATCCCGACAGCGTCTCAAGCTCGTCTATTACAATCGCTCCCGTGACGCGGTAAGTGAACGGGTCGTCTCACCGCAACGCCTTACACACTATCGTGACAACTGGTACCTGGATGTCTGGTGTCATTTGCGCGAGGCGTTGCGCACCTTTGCCCTGGATGCGATTCGCGAAGCACAAGCGCTGGACCAGATTGCGCTCGATGTGGAGGAGAGAGAGTTGGAGTCTCACTTTGCGGATGCCTATGGGATATTTTCCGGCAGTGCGAAGAACCAGGCGGTGGTGTGTTTTACCCCCCATGCGGCACGCTGGGTGGCGATGGAGGAGTGGCATCCCAATCAGCAGAGTCGCTGGCTCGAGGATGGGCGCTATGAATTGACCCTGCCCTATGGGGATCCCTCGGAACTGTTGATGGACCTGCTCAAGTATGGCGCTGATGTGGAGGTGGTCTCACCCCCTGCTTTGCGTCGTTCGATTCAGCTGCGCTTGCGATCGGCGTTGGATCTCTACGATTAGCAACTCTTCTTCAGTTCTTTGTAGCGACGAATCGCTTTCTTGCGTTGAGTATGCAGGACTTTGATCTCAGTGGAGAGCCGCTTGCGTATAGTGCGGTCCTTTTCCTTCGCCAGCTTCTCCTTGGCAGCCCGTTCCTGTTTTTTCAGCTTTTGTAACAGCTCAGCGATACGCTGACATTTGGGTCTTTCGGTCTTTTTCCCCGAATCGATCAGGGTCTTCAGTTTTGCTAGAAGTTTTTCTGTTTGGGGCATGCTGGCTACTCTTGCTCTACCTGTGCGGATACCCGTTTTCTGAAACCATAGATCTTGGTTGCTGGTTGCGCAAGCTTTTCAGGGTCGCAACCCGGTGATTGCTTTTGTGTTTACTCATCAAGCATGCGCCCGTCAGCAACGACTATGCATTAATCCGCCATGGTTGTTGATTGGAATCGCCTTGGTGATAATTTTACTTAATGTGTTTTATCATCAAGTTATCAGAAATATGTCATAATTAAAAAAGCTTGGGGGTGCATGCAATAATTGTTATCAGGTAGAATTATTGCGGCTCATATCATGTAATCTACCTTTCGTCGATTGAGTCCTTTCAATCCTGAAAGTTAAAAAGTCGGGTTTGCGTCGATTCTATTAGTTGCAACTAAAGCTGGAACTGAATTCCCATAACTGCAAACCCTTTATTGGCCTAAGATGTTGGGGTTCTGATCCGGGCCTTGCGGTCAGAGAGCCGGCTTTGGAATAACCAGTACGCCCACTGTGGCAGCTACTAACCTAATCGGAACAGTTGATGGAAGAGTTGAGAAGCTTCATCGATACTCTTGGACTCGCAGATGTAGACTGGGAGTTGCTGCTGCGTGTCATGCTGCAGGTGCTGCTGCTATCCTTGTCAGCTGTCTTCTCGGGTTCCGAGACTGCACTGTTCTCCCTGAGCCGGATCGACCTGCAAAAACTGCGACATAGCCGGGACAAGCACTCTGAGAGTATCCATGCCATGCTGGACGAGCCGAGGCGCTTGATTATCTCCATACTGTGCGGCAATGAACTGGTCAACATAGCCTCCGCGGCGAACATGGCGGCGATCCTGTTGCTGCTTTATGGTGATGCGGATGTCAGCTGGTTCAATATCCTCATCATGGTACCGTTGCTGCTGTTGATCGGTGAGGTCACCCCGAAGACCATCGCGGTCAGTTTCCCGGTGAAATTCGCCACACGAGTTACCGCGAGGGTCCTGCCACGCTGGATCGTCCTCATCACCCCGTTGCGCGAGGCGGTAAGATCGGTCTCCGATCGCATCACCACCCTTATCGTGGGCGAGGCGGTGAGCCGGGAGAACATTCTCCATGCCGACGAACTGCGTACCCTGCTGGAGGCCGGGGAGGAGAGCGGGGTCATCGAAGCCACCGAACGGGTGTTGATCGATAATGTCCTGGAGGCTTCGGAGACCGATATCTCCCGTATCATGACCCCGGGCCCCCGTATCCAGTTTCTCGATGCGGATCTACCCGTGCAAGATCTGATCGAGGCGTTTCGCAACTATCGTCACCCCAGAATCCCGGTCTATCAGGGGCATTGGGACAATGTCATCGGTTTTATCCACTCCGAGGATATTTTGCGTCTTGTCCGCGGTGGGGGTGAACTGGAACAGGTGACCCTGGATATGATCATCAAGCCGGCCCATTTCGTTCCGCCGACGAAAAAGGTGGATGAGATGTTCGACTATTTTCAGGCCCACAACACCCGGATTTCCATCGTGCTTGGCGAATACGGGGAGGTGCTGGGGGTGGTCACCATGAAGGATGTGCTGACCTTCATCTTCGGTGAGATCAGCGGCAAGATGGCGGGCTTGGAGTACTACCTGGAGGAGGATGAGAACAGCTACATCGTCCCCGGGGATATGCGCCTGACCGACTTTTACAATCTCTCCAACTTTGATATCGAGGATCCGGTGATGGCTACTATCGGCGGCGTGGTCTTCCGTCTCTTCGACCGCCTGCCCAAAGAAGGAGACAAGATCCGCAACGAAGGCTATGAGTTTATCGTCAAGGAGTTGAAAGGCCTGCGTATCAGTAAGGTTCAGGTGCGGAAAATCACCGCCACTGACGATGAACCTGGCGAGGATGAGGATCAGGAGGGGAAGGCCGATCTTGAACAAGAGGTAGAAAGAGAGCAGATCCCCACTGATCAAGAGGAGAGCGCCAACAGCAACGCGGAGGAGGTAGATAATGACCTGGGGCGTTGAAATTCTAATGATCCTCTTCTTTCTGCTGCTGAAGGGATTTTTCTCCGGATCGGAGATTGCGATGGTGAACTCCGACAAGCTCAAGCTGCGACATCAGGCGAAGCTCGGCAATCGGGGCGCCAATCAGGTCCTCAAGCTGTTCAAGACCCCGGATGTGATCCTGGGTACGACCCTGGTGGGCACCAATATCGCCACTGTTACCATCTCGACCCTGGGTGCCCTGGTCTGCATCGACCTGTTTGGCAAGACCGGTGATCTGGTCTCGGTGATTATCTTGACGCCGATCCTGTTGATCTTCGGTGAGGTGGTACCGAAGAGTGTATTTCAGCAGGAGGCGGACAGCCTGGTCGGCCGTTTGATCTATATCCTGCGTTTCTTCTCCTATGTTTTCTATCCGGTGATCTTTATCTTCAGCCGCGTCGCCAGGCTGGCGACCCGGATCGTGGGAGGCGGGATAGTGCCACAAAACATGTTTATCACCCGTGAGGAGTTACGGGTGCTGCTCGATGTCTCCGAATCGACCTCGGATCCGCAAACCATCGATCGTAAGCGCATCCGCAGGATCATCCGTTTCGCCGACACCACGGTCGGTGAGGCGATGATCCCTTTGCCCGATGTGGTGGGTTTCAACGAAGTGCGTAACATGAAGGAGGCCGTGAGGCTGGTAATGAAGCACGGCTACAATCGCCTACCTGTCTATCGCGGAAATATCACTAACGTCAAAGGTATCCTCACCCTGGATACCTGGGACCTGATGCTGCCTGACATTGAAGAGCAACCGATTGCCGACTACGTCAGCCCGGTACTCTATCTCTCTCCGCGACAGACCATCGATCGTGCCCTGCCGATGCTGCAGGCGAGAAAGGACCATATGGCCGTGGTGGTGGACGAATTCGGTTCCGCGGTTGGCATCCTCACCATGGAGGATGTGTTCGAAGAGGTGGTCGGCGAGATCGATGTGGGTTATGACTTCGACGAGTATCACCCGAAACGCAGGATCTATATCGAGCATGAGAGTGAAAACAGCCACTTGGTAAGCGGCAGGATGCCGATCTCCGAGATCAACGATATACTGCATGTTGATTTCCCCGTTGAGGAGGCGCTGACCGTGGGTGGTCTGATTGTCTGCCGCTTGCGCCACATCCCCTCGGATGGGGATTTTATCGAAGAGGCCGGGCATCGCATGACGGTGATCGAATCCGATGAACGTTCAGTGGTCAAGGTCAGGATAGAGCGACAGCTGGGGTAGGGCCGGCGCAAAGCATAAACACGAAACGACAGAGGAGAGTGATCATGACGAATAGAGCCGTGAAACAACCTATCCTCGTACCCGTCGACTTTTCTGCAGCATCCGAGGCGGCCCTGGCGAAGGCATTTGAACTGGCAGAGTGCCTCAAGGTCAGGGTGGTGGTGCTACATGTGGTACACGACCCTATCGACATGCCGGGCTACTATAGCAATATGGTGAAGAAGAAGCGGTTCGCCAGAATGCAGGATGCCGCCCGTGTCATGCTGGATGACTTCATCAAGGCATTCCGCAAAAAAACCTCCACCAAGAAACGTCTGAAGCGGGCTGAACGGATGTTGGTTATCGGGTTGCCGGTAACGCGCATTCTCCAAGTCACGGAAAAAATCGATCCATTGATGGTGATAATGGGCAGCAGAGGGATGACCGGACTGAGACACCTGATGTTGGGTTCTGTGGCCGAGCGTGTGGTACAGCTCTGTCCCCATCCTGTGATGGTGGTAAAGGCGGCACCCCAGGAGGCAGAGATGGTAACTGAAGAATCTCGGCAAGCCGACAATGAAGATTGAGTTAAATCTCCAGCAGATCATTGTTATGTTGATTGCGGCGCTAGGCATGGCGTTGGCAATGCCCGTGTTCGCCGATGCGGGGGCGGATGCGGGGATCGAATGGGGTGTCATGGGGATGAAACTGTTCGGCGGGCTGGCCCTGTTTCTCTTCGGCATGGAACAGATGGCGGATGCGCTGAGAGCGGTGGCGGGTGGGCGCATGAAGAACATTCTTGCCAGGCTCACCACAAATCGTCTCATGGGGGCGGCTACCGGGGCCTTCGTCACCGCGGTTATCCAATCCTCGTCGGTGACCACGGTGTTGGTGGTTGGTTTCATCACCGCGGGTCTGATGTCCCTTTCACAATCGATTGGGGTCATCATGGGGGCCAATGTCGGCACTACGATTACCGCTCAGATCGTCGCTTTCAAGGTGACCAAGGCGGCGTTGTTGATGATCGGTGTGGGATTCACCCTGTTGTTCGCGGCGAAAAAGGAGAGTATCAAACACTACGGTGCCATGTTGATGGGTCTGGGTCTGGTCTTTTTCGGCATGAGTATCATGAGTGACGGCATGAAACCGCTGCGCAGCTATCAGCCGTTTCTCGACCTGATGATCAGTATGGAAAACCCCCTGGTCGGCATCCTGGTAGCCGCCGGTTTCACCGGCTTGATCCAGTCCTCATCAGCGACCACCGGTATCGTGATTGTGATGGCGAGCCAGGGATTCATTACTCTTCCCGCGGGTATCGCCTTGGCCTTTGGTGCCAACATCGGCACCTGTGTCACCGCTATGCTGGCATCGATCGGTAAACCGAGGGAGGCCGTGCGCGCGGCGATCGTGCATGTGATCTTCAATGTGGCCGGTGTTGTGCTTTGGCTTGCCTTCATACCCCAGTTGGCGGAATTGGTCACCCTGGTCTCTCCAAGCCATCCGGAGCTTTCGGGGATCGCACGCCTGGGTGCTGAAACGCCGCGTCAGATTGCCAACGCCCATACCATTTTCAATATTGCCAATACCCTGATCTTTATCGGCTTCACCGCGCAATTCGCCAGGCTGGTGGAGTGGATGATTCCCGATCGCCTATTGGAGGAGGAGGGTTTGGCGGTAAGTGCAAAGTATCTGGATGATGAACTCCTATCTACCCCCTCGCTGGCTTTGGATCGGGTGCGCCTGGAGGTGTTGCACATGGGTGAGCGAGTGCTGGAGATGGTAGACAAGATAATGCCCGCCATACTCACCGGCGATCGCAAAACACTGGATGACGTGGCGCTCCTCGACGATGAGGTGGATATTCTCTATGAGCAGATCATCGACTACCTGGGCAAGATTGGTAAACAGTCGATGACCGATATCCAGACTGATGAGTTCCTCTCTCTGATGGCCGCCGTCAGCGACCTGGAGAATATCGGTGACACCATCGAGACCAATATGGTCGCCTTGGGCCATGAACGTATTGATCAGGGTTTCTCCATCAGTGAACCGACAAGGGATGTGCTCAACGGCTTTCAAAAGGTTGTAAAGAAGGCGGTGGATGGAGCGGTTCAGTCTGTCTCCCAGCTCAATACCGAAGTGGCGCAGGGCGTGATAGCGATGAAACACGAGATTAACAATTTAGCCGACTCGGCAGCTGCACACCAGGCTTCCAGGTTGGTTGCAGAAGAGCCCAACCGAATACCCGCCTACACCACCGAGGTGGATATCATCGAAAAGCAGAAGCGTATCTACTATTTTGCGAAACGCATGGCGAAGACTGTCATTCCTCCCGAAGAGATATCTGATCAATAGCACGATTTCCGCTAGTTTAAACATGAAGGTAAAAAAAATAGTCCGCCTGCTGGGTGGTTTTTTAAAGCAGGGAAAGAGACCGAGCAGGCACGACCTCGATGCCATCGATGAGCTTCTGAAAAGGCTACAGGCCAGGCAGGATCAATTGCAGCACAAGTTGCACAAGGAGAAAAAAACCTGCAAACAGAAACGCTTTAAAGCAGAGCTGAAGATTGTGGAAATGAAGCTGAAAAAGGCAAGGAAGCGCCGCATGGCTTTTGCCAAGGATAAATAAAGTGTCTGCCAAAGTGGCTAAGCCGAATACTCAAGTCGCGATGCACCAACTCATCGATCGGGTACGGGCGGAACTCCCTTTCAATCTGCCGGAAGAGCAGCTTTGTGGTGACTCCTGTCAGGGTTGTTCGAGTAAGTTACTGGTCTATCTTGAGACAGAGCTGGATGCTTGGGAGTCCAGGCTGGCCAATGGTGAGGTCCCCGATTTTCGCGATCTCAGTCGCCTCGCCGGGAAATGCAGCAGGATCGCCAGAGTGCTGCAGCAGAACGGGTTGCTCGAGAAATTACCTGCCCCCTGATATTCCGATTCCCTTCCATTCAGCTTTGGTTCAGCAACAGCTCCATATGCTTCTCCATAAGTCCACTGAATTTGGAGAACTTTGATGAATGCTAAGGCACTTCTCATGGCAAGCCTGGTTACCGCCTCGCTGGCCACCGCGGCGCCGGCACAGGCCCACCACTACAGCGACTATCCCTACGGTCTGTTGAGTGGTCTGTTTATTGGTCTCAGCTGGAACCACTATCACGACCATGGTCACTCACACTCCCATCACCACTATGACCGTCACTATCGTCACCGTGAGTATCGGCGCAGTCATAGTCACGGGCGCCTGCACCGCGACAAGCACAGGCGCCATCATCATGGTGATAGAGAGCGTCGACGTCACCATCGGGATTGAGCAGGGAGAGTTGTCATGCGCAGTTATCCAATGAGCGGATGGGTTCCGGTGGTTGCATTGCTGTCGGTGATGCTGTTGTCCGCGCAGCTGGCATTCGCTGAGGAGAGTGGTGCCAGGTTTTCCCAATCCCTTGAAGGGCGGGTGTCAGCCAGTGTGGAAAAAGAGGATACCCAGCTCGACCAGGCGGATGTGGATGAACATCAGCAGCTGGTTGTCTCCGGTAGCAGGATGAAGGCGGCCGCGCAACGCAGCCTAGCCGCTCATGCATCCGGGCAGTGGTTGAGTATCTTCGATGCCCATGCGGTGATCAGCAGGGATGACGACGACGACGGTTTCTATCACCGCTTGAAGGTGGTTTTCGATGCGGACACCTCGGATGATGAGGCCTGGGTCTATGCCAGGCTCTACCTCAGTCTCGAGGGAGGGCCTTGGAACCACTACTATACAACCGAAGTGTTTCCGATAAGGGGGGCCAATTTGAGTGACGAGTATGAAGTGGTCACCCGTCTGCTGGATGGCTACCCGACCGGTTATTACGATGTTTTGATCGAGCTCTATGATGCGGATTACGATCTCCTCGAGGTCAACTATGGTCCCTATGAGGATGGCGATCTGGCCGTGCTCCCCCTGGAGGACAGCTATCGGGACGACTACCACGTCCATGGTGGTGGCGGCACCAGCGGTCTCTCTCTCCTGCTGCTGGGTGTATTGGCCTTGATCAGAGGCTATTCCAGCTACAGAAGCAGGGGTGGTAACTGGAGCGGCAGGGAGTAAGATGGTCGGCAGTAGCCCAGGCACGCCTGTCTGCTATTGACAGCTCCTGGGAAGAGACAGAAGGGGGCTCTGCCGATGAGACTTGAACAGGCACTGATATTGATGATCTCACTGTCGCTATGGCTGTTGCAGGGGTGTTCTTCCCTGGACCAGGTCAACCGGGTCATGGAGGGGCGGAAACCCACCGCTCAGGTCGAGGGAGTGAGGTTTGCGGGCCTGGATTTAACGGGTGTCGATCTGGTATTCGATGTAGGCATAGACAATCCCAATCCCTTCTCCATCGACCTCACGGGCTTCGATTATGATCTGCAGCTATTCGATCAGTCATTCATCAAGGGCCGGCAGACCCAGGGATTGAGCCTGACCGCCAACAGCGATAGCAACATTCAACTTCCCCTGAGGCTCGATTTCAAACAGTTGTTGCGCAGCTATCGGCAGCTGCAAGTGGCCGATGAGGCAAGCTATCGACTCGATCTCGGATTGGGGTTCCAGATGCCGGTCATTGGCAGTTTGCGCCTGCCTGTCGATATCGAGGGCAGTTTTCCCGTACCGAGTCTGCCGAACCTCAAGCTCAAGTCCCTTGGAGTCAAGAGCCTCTCTATGCAACGGGCAGAGTTGGAGCTGCAGCTCGAGGTCGACAATCCCAACAGCTTCTCTCTGTTGCTGCAGCAACTGGATTACGATTTCAAACTCAACGGAGTTGCCATCGCCGAGGGCCTGATCGATAAGCCCCTCGAGATCGACCGGGGTGGAGCGGGGGTGGTGACCATTCCCCTCTCAGTGGATCTGCTGCGGGCTGGTTTGGGGCTCTATTCGGCGCTGTTGAATCGCTCCGGTCTGCGCTATGAACTGAGTGGTGTGCTCGATGCCTCCAGCTCTCATTCGCTGTTGAAGCAGTTTTTAGTTCCGTTGGAAAAACAGGGCAGTATAAACATAAAGTAGGTGCCTCCGCGGCTGTCGGAAGATGCATAGCCAGGTGACCGGACCGGACCTCAGCGACGAGCTAAAATTAAAGCAGAAGAGGTATAAATCATTCACCCGGATGAAATATTCAGACACATCCTGATTCCCGCGGGAAGGAGGTAGTCATGAAGACCTTTATGTTGATGAGCGGAAGCGGTCCGCTGATGATTCTCACCTCCCACAGCTCCATTGAGGATCCCCAGATCCTGGAAAAACTGGCGATCAAAGGGATCGAGAAGTTCCTTGCCTATGAAGTCCCCTATGAGCTGGCAAGGGAGCGCTACGGGGGGCATTTCAGCGTGGTTGCCAATGACCTGCACGAGAGTGACGATCTGCGAGTGCTGGACTATAACGGCGAGCGTGCCTTCAAGCTCTTCTCATTCGCCGAACTCGGCACCCCATTGGCCCATGAACCCAGCGCAGGCTCGGTAACCGCCGCTGCCTGAGCAGGCTAGGTGTTCAGTTGCCGCTCAGCCTTTGGGTTCATAGGCCAGGTTGGGCGCAAGCCAGCGCTCCATCTCGGCAACTGAGCGCCCTTTGCGACGGGCATAGTCGCTGACCTGATCCCGGTTGAGTTTACCCACGGCAAAATAGCGCGCATCGGGATGGCTGAAGTAGAGGCCGCTCACCGATGCCGTCGGCACCATCGCCTTGCTCTCGGTGAGCCAGATGCCGGTATGCTCCTCGACCCGGAGCAGCTCCCACAACAGATCCTTCTCCGTATGGTCCGGGCTGGCCGGATAGCCCATGGCGGGGCGGATGCCGGTGTAGTCCTCCGCGATCAGCTGCTGGTTGCTCAGGGACTCTTCCCGGGCATAGCCCCAGATCTCTTTTCTCACCCGCTCATGCAGCCACTCCGCCAGGGCCTCGGCGAGGCGATCGGCGAGGGCCTTGAGCATGATCGCGTGGTAGTCGTCATGCTCCGCCTCGAACTCGTCGAGCTTCGCTTCGATACCGATACCGGCGGTGCAGGCAAAGGCGCCGATATAGTCGGCTTTGCCACTGCTATTCGGAGCGATGTAATCGGCCAGGGATTCGTTGTACCTGCCGTTGACACTGCCGCCGGGCTGGCGTGACTGTTTGCGCAGGTTGTGTAGGCGGGTCAGGCTCTCGCTGCGGGACTCGTCCTTGTAGACCCATATGTCGTCGCCTTCGCTATTGGCGGGGAACAGGCCGACCACGGCCGCGGCGCGCAGCCATCCCTCGTCGATCACCCTCTCCAGCATCGACACGGCGTCGGCGTGGAGTAGTTTCGCCTCTTCGCCCTTCTCTGGATCATCGAGGATCTGCGGGTAGCGGCCCTTGAGTTGCCAGGCGTGAAAGAAGAAGGTCCAGTCGATGTAAGCGGTGAGTTCAGCTAGGGGGATATCCTGCATCACCAGCAGGCCGGCGGACGTCGGTTCAGCTTCAGCGCCCGCGTCGAGACGGACGATTTCACCATAGTCAGGTTGTTGAAAATCCCCATCGATGAGCCTGGGTCGAAAGGGGGTGAATGCAGACCACTCGATGGGGGTTGGGTTGGCCCTGGCTTCATCGATAGAGACCAGATTGCGCGCTTGGTCGACAGCGGCGCGCCGTTGCCGTAGCGTCTCGTACTCCTCGCTCAGTGATGCGCTGTAGCTTCCTCGATGCTCCGCCGACAGCAGGTTGGAGGCAACACCCACCGCACGGGAGGCGTCTGCCACGTAGACCACGGGCTGATCATACTCCGGGTCGATCTTCACCGCGGTATGGGCGATGGAGGTAGTTGCACCGCCGATCAACAGGGGTTGGGTCAGGCCGAGGCGTTGCATCTCTTTAGCCACATGGACCATTTCGTCCAGTGACGGGGTGATCAACCCGGACAAGCCAATGATATCGACCTCCTCATCCCTGGCATGCTGCAGTATCGTCTCGGCAGGGACCATGACGCCTATGTCCAGCACTTCGTAGTTGTTGCACTGGAGTACCACACCGACGATGTTCTTGCCGATATCGTGGACATCGCCCTTGACTGTCGCCATCAAAATCTTGCCCTGGCTCTGCACGCCACATTCAGCCTTTTCCGCCTCCATGAAGGGCTCCAGGTAGGCGACCGCCTTCTTCATCACCCGTGCCGACTTGACCACCTGGGGAAGGAACATCTTGCCTGCGCCAAAGAGATCACCCACATGGTTCATGCCGTCCATCAACGGGCCTTCGATCACCTCCAGGGTCTGGCTTGCCAGCTGCCGGGCCTCTTCGGCGTCGCTCTCGATAAACTCGGTAATACCCTTGACCAGGGCATGCTCGAGCCGTTTGTTCACTGGCCAGCTACGCCATTCGGCGTCGGTCTTGGTCTCGATGACTTCGCCACTACCCAGGTACTTCGGCGCCAGATCCACCAGGCGTTCACCCGCCTGCGGATCCTTGTTGAGCACCACCGCTTCCACCGCTTCGCGGAGTTCGTCGGGAAGTTCGTCATAGACCGCCAATTGGCCCGCATTGACGATCCCCATATCCATTCCCGCGGCGATGGCGTGATAGAGGAAGACGGCATGGATCGCTTCGCGTACCGGGTTATTGCCGCGGAAGGAGAAGGAGACATTGGAGACCCCACCGGACACCAGGGCATGGGGGAGATGTTGCTTGATCTCCCGGGTGGCCTCGACGAAATCGACGCCGTAGTTGTTGTGCTCCTCGATGCCGGTGGCGATGGCGAAGACGTTGGGATCGAAAATGATATCTTCGGCGGGAAAGCCGACGCGCTCAGTAAGCAGGCGGTAGGCCCTTGCGCAGATCTCCACCTTGCGTGCTTGGGTGTCGGCCTGGCCGTTTTCGTCAAAGGCCATCACGATTACCGCCGCGCCATAGCGGCGACAGAGGGTCGCCTGGCGCAGAAAGGCCTCCTCGCCCTCCTTCATGGAGATGGAGTTGACAATGGGCTTGCCCTGGACCGACTGCAGGCCGGTCTCGATGATCTCCCACTTCGAGGAGTCGATCATCACCGGGACCTTGGCGATCTCGGGTTCACCGGCGCAGAGGTTGAGAAAGCGACGCATCGCGGCGACGCCGTCGAGCATCGCCTCATCCATGTTGATATCGACGATCTGGGCACCGTTCTCTACCTGCTCGCGGCAGATATCCAGTGCCTCGTCATAGGCCTCGCTGAGAATCAGGCGTTTGAATTTCGCCGAGCCGGTAACATTGGCACGCTCGCCGATATTGACGAACAGGGAGTCAGGGCCGATGTTGAGCGGTTCCAGGCCGGAGAGACGGCAGGCCGTCTCGATCTTTGGCAGCTGGCGTGGTTGTTTGTCCACCATCGCCTTGGCGATGGCCTGGATATGCGCTGGGGTGGTGCCACAGCAGCCGCCGACGATATTGAGAAATCCCGCCTCGGCCCATTCCGTCAGGTAGCCCGCCATCTGTTGCGCATCCAGGTCGTAGCCGCCGAATTCGTTGGGCAGGCCCGCATTGGGATGGGCGGAGACATAGGTGTCGGCGATACGCGACATCTCCTCCACATATTGGCGCAGCAGATCGGGGCCCAGGGCACAGTTGAGGCCGACTGAGATAGGCCTTGCATGACGCAGGCTGTTGTAGAAGGCCTCGGTGGTCTGTCCCGAGAGGGTACGGCCGGATTGATCGGTGATGGTACCGGAGATCATTACCGGCAGGACTACGCCATCCTCTTCAAATACTCGTTCGCAGGCGAACACCGCTGCCTTCGCATTGAGGGTGTCGAACACCGTCTCTATCAGCAACAGGTCGCTGCCCCCGGCGATCAGGCCCCGGGCCGACTCCGCATAGGCCTCAACCAGGGTCTCAAAGTCGATGTTACGCAGGCTGGCGTCGTTGACATCGGGAGAGATGGAGGCGGTACGATTGGTGGGGCCGAGGACGCCGGCGACAAAGCGCGGCTTGTCGGGGCTCGAATATTTGTCTGCGGCCGTTCGCGCCAGGCGGGCGCTGGTCTCGCTCAGCTCATAGGCCAGCGCCTGCATGCCGTAGTCCGCCATGGAGACCCGGTTGGCACCAAAACTGTTACTCTCAACGATATCCGCCCCAGCCTGCAGATAGGCCTCGTGAATAGCGCCAATTATGGATGGCTGGGTCAGTACCAGGAGATCGTTATTACCCTTTAAATCACATGGCCAATCGGCGAAGCGTTCTCCCCGATAATCCCCCTCATCGAGTTTATGCCGCTGGATCATGGTGCCCATGGCGCCATCGAGGATCAGAATGCGCTCTTTCAGCAGGGATTCGACAGCATGCTCGGGTTTTCTTGCACTCGCGGGGGACATCAGGTTACTCAAGGTTTTACGGTAAACGGCCGCCAATTATAAGGTGCTCTCGGGAGGCAGGCGAGTGATCTCTCGCAGGATGGTACTAAACTGGTAATCAGTCAGCTTCAGCCAGGATCCTGTTTTGTCGCTGCCCATTAGTTATAAATTAATAATATTTCTATACATATCAAATGTTTAATCAGTCTATTATTAGGTTGCCACAAACTGCGGACCCAGCTTCGACAGGGTCGGAGAAACAATATGGTTGCAACCAAAGTCTGATGAGGGATTGTTAGCGTGTCAAAACAAGCATTTCTGGTTGATGATTCGAAGTCCGCGCGGATTGTGCTCAGTCGAATGTTGAAGAAGAGCGGATTTGATGGTGTGGAGATGGCGGAGTCTGGCGAAGAGGCTTTGGAGAAGCTTAAAGAATCCACACCGGATGCGATTTTTGTCGATTTCCTGATGGATGGCATGGATGGCCTGGAGACCATTACCGAGATCAAAAAGGATCCCCGTTTTAGCGACACGCCGGTGGTGATGTGCACCGCCAATGAGGGTGATGAGTATGTGCGCGCCGCGGTCGATCATGGCGCTTTGGGCATTCTGGCCAAGCCACCTACAGACGACAGTCTTGGGGTAATCATCGATCTCATCGAACAGCACCAGCTGGAGGTGGCATCGAGTCTGGAGTCGGAGTCGGTCCCATCCGAAGAGACCGCGGCCACCAGGGTTGCTGCCGAAGCGGCGCAACAGCCGGTAGAGGGTGTGGTGATGCAGAGCGGCCTATCCGACGAGGATGTCAGACGTATTGCGGAAGAGGTCGCCCGTCAGTCGGCTGAAGGGATTGCCCGGAAAACGGTGGAAGAGCTGCTTCAGGAGAGCCTGGCAGCCCAGGTCGATGGTGCGGTCCAAGACTATCTCGACAAGCGGCTCGACGGGATGGTCGGGGCGATGGTCAAGAGCGGTCTGCAACAGGTCGAGACTGAGCAGGTCGACAGCGAATCCCTGCGTGACGCTGTGGTGAAACAGGTCAACCAGGATCTCGATGAGTTCGTCAGGCAGCTCAATCAGCGCACCGTAGGGGATCTGATTCAATCAAGCATCTATAGCCAAATGAATGAGCTCTCCGAGGAGTTGACCGAGCGCATGAAGGATCAGGAGGCCCGGATTCTCACCCAAGTCCCGGAAAAGAACGACATGATAGAACATATCCGGGTGATCACCGAGGGGTCCCTCGAGGCACAGGTCCATGAGACCGCCAGCAAGGTGGCGGGTGAGGTCGCCAACCATGTGGCAACCGAGACCGTTGAGGGGATGCTCGACCAACACTTGGCCCAACAGGCTATGGAGCAACCGCGGCAATCGAAATCACCAATTTGGTTGGTTCTTGGATTGGGTGTGTTGGCAGTGGCCGGTATAGCGGCTGCCTTGGTGTTTTTGACCTAGCGAGAAGCATCCCTGCCCCACCAATACAGCTTGTTAACGGCAGCGAATTCTCGTACTGGGTATCAAATCCTCTAAATGGTCAATCAATGTGGGGTTAGAGTGTGGCTTGAATAGGGCTATATTCTGCTGATACTGCAACAGGAGAAGTCCATGTTCGGATTCGGCCACAAAACCCGGATGCCGGAGCGGGAGGAGGCACTGCCCGGTCGTACAACCCCGCTTCAGCCCGGCGACAAGCACTATGTCAACGGCCACACCCTGCGCGGACCCTTTGCCGACGGATACCAACACGCACTCTTCGGCATGGGCTGTTTCTGGGGTGCAGAGAGACGCTTCTGGGAGCTGCCGGGAGTCTACTCCACCGCGGTGGGTTACGCCGGGGGCTTTACACCCAATCCCACCTATGAAGAGGTCTGTAGCGGGTTGACCGGACACAATGAGGTGGTGAGGATTGTCTTCGATCCTGAAGCGATCAGCTACCAGTCCCTGTTAGAGCATTTTTGGGAGGGCCACGATCCCACCCAGGGGATGCGCCAGGGCAACGACGTTGGGACCCAATACCGCTCCGGCATCTATACTTTCGACGAGGGGCAGCACTCCCTCGCCCTGAGTAGTCGTGAACACTATGAGCATGCCCTGCGTCAGGTGACATCGGCGCCGGTGACCACGGAGATCATCTCCGCGCCCGTCTTCTACTTCGCCGAGGCGTATCATCAGCAGTATCTGGCCAAGAATCCGGGCGGTTATTGCGGATTAGGTGGCACTGGGGTTTGCTACCCGAGTTGACTGGCCAGCTCGCTACGGCTGAGGCGATCCTCCAAGCCATCTAGCAATCGCTGATTAGAGCTGAAATCTATGAACCAACTTGCTAAGTGTGCCACCAAGCTGGGTCAGTCTGGATACCGATTCTGACACTTCATGGGTTACCCCCTCAGCTTCGGCGGACAGCCCGACAATGTTGTTAACATTCACGCTGATCATTTCGGCAACGTTTGATTGCTCTTCGGCTGCTGTTGCTATATGGGTATTCATGTCAGTGATTGTAGTGACAGAGTCGGTAATCGATTCTAACGCTTGTTCTGCAATACTTGCCTGCTCGACCGTCTGTTTCGAGCTTTCCTGGCTATCTTTCACCGCCTTTACCGCTGCAGTTGCCTCACTCTGCAGTTTTTCTATCATCTGTTGAATCTCTTCGGTAGATTGCTGTGTCCTGCTTGCCAAGGTCCTGACTTCATCAGCGACTACGGCGAATCCACGTCCCGCTTCCCCGGCTCTGGCCGCTTCGATGGCCGCATTTAATGCGAGAAGATTGGTTTGCTCGGCTATGCTGCGAATGACGCTAAGGACAGAGCCGATGCCATTGCTCTCCTTTTGTAATGCGGTGATTACATCACCGGCATTCTGAATATTGTCGGCCAAGGCATTTATAGAGTTTATGGTTTGCTGGACTATGGTCTTGCCATTAGTCGCTGTGCTGCTGGCCTCGGTGGTAGCAGACGCGGCCTCGGATGCATTGCGAGCCACCTCATGGATAGTGGAGGCCATCTCAGTGACGGCGGTTGCCACCTGATCGGTTTCCTCTCTTTGGGATTCAATCTGCTGACTGCCACGATTCGCTACGCTTGTAAGTTGCTGAGTAGCACCACTGAGCTCTTCGGTGGAACTGGTAATTTCGCCCATGACTTCTCGTAATTGAGAAACCATGCTGCGCAAACCCTGTACTAACTGTGATGTCTCATCCTTGGTGTTGGAAGTGGGAATTTGGCAGTTTAGGTTGCCGTCCGCTATTGCTGTCATAGAAACCACGACTTCGTCTATCGGACGGAACAGGTGTTTGAAGTACCAAAACAGTCCTATGGCCAAAGCGAATACCACAAACAGAACAGAACCGACAGAGATTGCGTTTATCGTTGATTGCGCATTATAGATTTCGGTTTGTTCGCTGGATGTCAGCAGTCCCCCGATAACTTCTCCTGATAGGGTATTGATAGGCACAAGGATGTTTTCATAAACGCGGTCATCTGACTCGACAACATCCATCCCTCCCTGGGCAAGATCATAAGCGGGAATCGTGACCGTACCCTGCTTATTATCCTTGCCTGTGTATTGCAACTGCCTGTTGTTGGTTGTGATGAAGACATCCGACAGATCGCCAATCTGGAAATCATCGAGAATACGCTGTATGTCTCTGCTGTAAACGACAACAGCCTTCATCTTTCCTCGTATATAGAGGGGAAACGCAAGTACAGCCTGTAGCTCACCGTCATCATCTCTCGAGATCCCCTTCAACATCTCTTGCTTCTGCGCCACCTGTATTACAATCTGTTTATCTGTCTTGCCGCTAAACTGATTGGGTGCGGACGCGAGATAGTTGCCTTGCAGATCCAGGATCTGTAGTCGTTCGAGGGTGCCATCACTGGAAAAGAGATTATGTGTGGTGCTGATCTGCTCTCTGAGCTTCTTCAAATCTCCGGACTTGATGGCTTTTTGACTAACACGGTCTCTGGTTATTGCCTTGGTGAAAGCGGACATCTCAGAGGTGTGACGAGCCAGAATCTGGCTCCAAAGTACCTGTTTTGAGTTTAGGGAGAATTGAACAAATCGATCAATTTCCTTCTGATGCGAAAAGTTGCCTGCTATCACCAACACCGCGGTAATCAGTAATATGGCTATCAGTGTAACGATTGTTATGCGTAGACGAATTGTCATCACTTCCCCCCAAGCTGATTGCAAATCCTGTTATATCGAGGATTAATGGGATTTTGATGCGCTATCATCCCGAGATGATCGGAACAGAATATAGAGAAAATAACTGTTCAGCACATCTTTGGATTGTATAGACAGAGTAATAACAAGCGTCGCTCTAACCGCAGCTTGTTATTCCTCAAATGATCCCTTTTAGGGCCTGTTAACAGGCTCTAAGGTTACTCAATGGGAAAGCCAGCATTTTTCCATGCTGGAAACCCGCCACGGAAATAGTTGACATCGGTATAACCCCATTCGAGCGCCTTGGTGCAGGCCTTGGCGCTGCGGGGACAGCGAACGCCACTGCAGTAGAAGACCAGGGTCTCACCCTTTTCAGCCTCCGCCTCCAGTGCTTGTTGGGTAAAAGCTGTTTTCATCTCCAGCCAAACCGCCCCGGGGATACGTCCTGAATTCCACATATTCTCCTTGCGGAGGTCGATAAACAGGGCTTCCTGATCGAATAGATTCTTGGCTTGTGCCGCATCCACGGTTGTCGCACCGGCAACACTTTCTGGTGTTGAGTCAACCAGCTCTGTGGCGTTGGCAAAAGAGTAAGTCATGAGAGCCAATATTGAAATCAGACGAATGGATATTTTGAACATTGCTACTACCTCGTTCATATAAATAAGACAAAAACTCCAATTTACCGAATAGACCTTCCGTGAACATATGGCCTGTAGCGACAATGAAAGATAAACCTTTAATTTTATGCAAAATAATTGTTAAAGAAGTTATAAATGGCCGGTCTCTGTTTTTGATTTTTTAATGCTTCTAGAAATTCGGTATTCACTTCCTTGCTATTACATAGAGGAAGTCATCTGGTTAATGAGCAATCAGCTTTGCGGTGATCAAGGCCCTGACGGTAAGGACTCAGGTAAGATGCCGCTGCAGAAAATCGACAATACATTGCCAGGATGCTCTGTCGCCAGCTTCGTCATAGCGAGATGACCGATCTCGGCAAGCCTCTCAGCCCACTGCCGGTTGTGCGGCATCACCCCCCACCACTCGTGGAGGATCATCACCGGCGAGATAGGCGTTGAAGGGTTCGTCCTCCGATGTTTTCAGCACAATTTCCCGGCCCATGGGGTTACTCCGCTTTGTGCAACAGCTCTCCGGCGCTGTTTACCACTTCGACACCCACCGGTATGCCCTGACGAATGCTCGCGGTAACCACGCAGAAGTCCTCGAACAGGGTCATGCAGCGATCGAGTTTCTTCGAGGTGAGCAGCTCGTCACCCGCGGTGATGCGCACATCCAGGCGTCCGACCCGAAGTCGTTTCTTTTCGTTTCTGATCATGGTGCAGGTGACCTCTGTGTTGACATTCCTTGCCGGTACATCCTCCTTGGCAAGACAGAACATCAGGCTGGCACTAAGACAGTTGGCGGCGGCCGCCGCCAACATGCGAGAGGCGTTGGGTCCGTTGCGCTCTCCCAGTGGCGGCGGTTCATCCATGATCACGTCAGGCGCTTTATTCAGATCGAATTTGACCCTGAAGGCGTAGTCATCCTCCTGTTCGAGCTGAATGGTGAATTTACCGATCTCTTGCGACATGCTGATTCTCCTGTATATAAGGATTAGTCGATCGCCAGCAAGGCCTTCCAGGCCGGGTGCCGGGTTATCAAGTCGAGGGCCTGCTGCAACAGGCTCTTTCCCGGTTCCGTGCGGTGCCAGGTCGAGGCACCGGAAGGATGGGGCAGCGGGATCAGATCACAACTCGCCTCGGCAAGCGCCAGGGGGTGGATCCGGCCGATGACCTGGGTCAGCTTGTCCACCTCGATGAATTGGGCGATTGCCAGTTTGCCCACCGGCACGATAAGGCGCGGCTGCAGCAGCGTTATCTCCCTGTGCAGCCAATGACTGCACGCCTCGATCTCGTCTCTGGTGGGTACCCGATCGCCGCCTTTAGGGTTCTTTCCGGGGAAACATCTGCAAACCGCGGCCATGTAGACGCGCTGACGGAACTGCTGCTCATCCAGACCCAGGGGGTTGAACCAACTGAACAGGGTCTTGCCAGCCGTCCATGCAAATGGCTTTTCAGCCCTACCCTCCCTTTCGCCGGGGGCCTGGCCAACTAGGAGTACGGGTGAGGCAACGGGCTCTCCCGTGACCACCGGACCAATCATGTCCGGGCAGTTGCGACATGCCTTGAGACGTTTTTGATGCGCGCTTAATTGCGATCCTACGTCGACAGAGGTTGTTGGCTGAATCATTGGCTAGGGGGCTTTGTCGTTTTCTGGTTGTACTGTCAGCAGGTCCTAGCTTATCACCATCTGTCATAGATCAAGTAAGCCATCGGTTATCTGAGGTTTAATCAGTATCAGAAGCACGTTTCAGCGAGGCCGATTCCATGCAAGGCTTGCAGATTGAGTTTAGGGACTCCAAACTAGTTTGAAACAGATGGAATTCGAAAATGACAACCCTACTGGGCCTTAGTCTGACTGCCCTGTTAACTGCAGGATTTATCTGGTTTCTGCCGATTCTGCTGATATTGCGATCGAGCAAAACAAGCGGAGCCGAGAAGCTGTTCTGGATACTCGCGGTAGTCTTTGTTTCATGGTTTGCATGGATCCTCTATCTCTTGCTCGCGCCCTTGGGTGAGAAGAGGGAGTGACCATAGACTAGGCCGGTTTTTTAGGAGGAGATGGATGAAAGCAGTGGTTATGAGAGAGAGCGGGGGTCCCGGGGTGCTATCGGTAGAGGAGGTACGCAACCCCGAAATCACCTCAACATCCCAGGTAAAGGTCAGAATTGAAGCGGCCGGGGTCAATCCGATCGACACCAAACTGCGTGCCCGTGGTGTGTTTCTGGCCGATGGCATGCCCGCAATCCTGGGGTGCGATGCAGCCGGCGTGGTAGTTGAGACCGGCAGCGAAGTGACAGAGTTTCGCCCCGATGACGAGGTTTGGTACTGCAGTGGCGGTCTCGGTGGCATGCATGGGAACTACGCGGAGTATGCCGTCGTCGAGGAGTCGGTCTGCTGTAAAAAACCGGTTTCAGTCGACTTCATCCATGCCGCTGCCGCACCCCTGGTGTTGATCACGGCCTGGGAGGCGCTGTTCGGTCGTGCGCGCCTGACCGATGAGAAGACCCTGCTGGTACACGCCGGAGCTGGTGGTGTGGGGCATGTGGCGATTCAGTTGGCGAAACAGGCGGGTGCCCGGGTCTTGACGACGGTGAGCAGTGCCGAAAAACAGGACCTTGTCCGCTCCCTGGGCGCGGATGAGGCGATTGACTACCGGGAGCGGGATTTTGTCGACGAGGTGATGCGTTTGACTGACGGCGTCGGCGCCGATGTGGTGCTGGACACCGTAGGCGGCGATGTCTTCAGGGCCTCGATCAACGCCACAGCCCCTTATGGTGATCTGGTCACGCTGCTCGATCCGGGGCCGCAAGTGGAGTGGAAAGAGGCGCGCAACCGCAATCTGCGTATCGCTTTCACCCTGATGCTGACCCCAATGTTGCGTCACCTTCCTCAAGCTCGGGCAAATCAGGTCGCTATTTTACGTGACTGCGCAGAAATGATTGACAGCGGATCGTTGCGGATCCATGTCGGCGACAGTTTAGCCCTGGAACAGGCTATAACGGCCCACGAAATGATAGAACAGGGACGGATGCAAGGTAAATTGGTGCTCGTGCCGTAACAGGCCCCTGCCGATCTGCCTCTCCTGCCCTGAACAGGTGGCGGAGATGTTGATTCGATTGTTGCAAGCCAGATATTACTGGTTGATACCGGTACTTTTCTGGCTGTTCATCACCTTGAGCTCCATTGTGTGGAATCTCTCCCTGATTGATCGATCCATAAAGGATATCGCCTTTGAACGTGGGCGTGTCATGTATGAGATGGTCAGGCTCACCAAGATAAATCCGGTGTTGATGGCCAACGATCCGACGATTTTCAAGAAACAGAGCATGGATGACATCCACTATCAGGTTATATCGGCACAACCGATGAACCCGAAAAATATGGCTGATCCCTGGGAAAAGGCCGCCTTGAGCAGCTTCGAGAGCGGGACCCAGTATGTCTTCCAGCCCTTCCTCGAGCAGGCTGATAGCTACTTCCAATATGTCGGTCCGGTATTCATGCAGGAGCAGTGCCTCGATTGTCACGGTTATGAAGGCAAGAGTGTGGGGGATATACGAGGCGGTATCAGCGTCAAAGTGTTGGCGCAACCGATCATCGATTCCCAATCCAAGGCCAAGCAGATGATGATCTTCATGCATCTTGCCGGTTTTGTGCTCATATCCCTGACCAGTCTCTTCCTCATCCACCAGCTTCGAACCCAACTGCGGGTATTGAATCAGACAAGGGATGAGTTAAAGGAGAAGGAGCAGTTCCTCAGCGATGTCACCAACAGTATGAGTGAGGGCTTTGCGGTAATCGACCATGAAGGTGTTGTCAAGTTCTCCAATCCTGAAAGCGAGTGGCTGCTAGGCTGGGATTCAGTGGATATGCTGGGGCGCAAGTTTACCGACCTGGTCTATGCTGAGAACAGACCGCAAGCGGGAGACACAGTGGGAGATGCCATTGAACAGACCCTGCAGGACGGGAATACGCGCACCGGGTTTGATGATCGCTTCTATCACAAGGAGGGTCGGGAGATCGATGTTGCTTATTCGGTATCCCCTTTGGTAAGGGATGAAATAAATAGCGGCGCAGTCGTAACCTTTAGCGATATTTCAGAGCAGAAACGAGTTGAAGAGGAGCGTAGAGACCTTGAGCGTCAACTGAACCAGACCCACAAAATGGAGGCGGTTGGACAGTTGGCCGGCGGCATAGCCCACGAAATCAATACCCCGATTCAGTATGTCGGCGACAATCTCCGCTTCATCAAAGAGGGCTACCAGGATATCGCTACCTTATTGCAGGCATACTCGGCTTTGCAGCAGAAGGCAGCGGATCTACCTGGGGTGCAAGATGAGGTAGAGAAGGTCAGGCAGACTGTCGAAGAGATCGATCTCGAGTATCTGGATGATGAGATCACCAATGCCTTGGATCAATCCATATCAGGCGCCAAGCAGGTTGCCCAAATTGTCCTCGCCATGAAGGAGTTCGCCCACCCAGGTTCCAAGCAGATGGCGACGGCGGACCTCAACCGGATAATCGGCAACGCCCTCGCGGTGTGTAAGAACGAATGGAAATATGTGGCGGATACGGAGCTGAAACTCAGCAACACCCTTCCCGAAGTCAGATGCCAGGGAGGAGAGATCTCTCAAGTCCTGCTCAATTTGATTGTCAATGCCGCGCATGCAATAGAGGCGGCCAAGCTTGAGCAGAAGGGATGCATAACCATCACCACGACCCATGACAGCGATTACGTGGAAGTGCGGGTTACCGATACCGGCACCGGTATCCCTCAAGAGGTCCAGACGTCTGTCTTTAATCCCTTTTTCACCACCAAGGATGTGGGCAGCGGCACCGGACAGGGATTGGCGATTTCCCAGGATATCGTGGTGGTGAAACATAATGGCGAGCTCTATTTCGAAACGGAAGAGGGAGTCGGCACCACCTTTGTCATGCGCCTGCCGGTGAATGCGGCTGCTGCCTAGGCGATTTGGCCTCCGGCTGGGTTTTAGGCTGCTGAATGTCGATCCTATGTCACTTTGAAGACCCGGACTTCACCGCTCACGATGCCGCTTTCCGTCGCGGCCAATAGGCGGAACAGAACCGCCTGGCTGAGTGCCTGGCCCTTGGCTACCAGCAGAGTGCCGGCGCTGGTCTTGATCGGCTGGTCGAGTATCAATCCAGGCTCGAGCTGATCGATGGGGAGAGTCATCACTTCAACCTTGCGGTTTTGCGATCCCAAGGCGAGGGTTTCGACCAGGATCGGATCGTAGTGGGCGGGATTCTCCTTGAGTTCGTCGATCGCTGTCTGCGCCTCCATGCCTTGACTGACAAGCTTTTCGTAGGCAATGGCGACACGCAGGATCTGACCGCCGAGGATGGCCTTGTCCTGATTTGACAACTTACCCTCGAATTCGATCTTTCCCACGCTGTCGTTTTGCCGCTCGACCATATCAGCGACCACTTCGAGTCGTGGGATGTGTTTCAACAGCCGCGCTCCCATCCCCGGGTGTGATTTATAGTGCTGAGACTCTGCCTGGCTCAACTCTTCGCCTTCTGCGACCTTTCGAACCAGCTCCTCCGGCAGGCTAATATAACCCAGCTGGCAGAGCATGGCTGCCAGGTCGTAGTGCCAGCTGTCTTCCAGGGAGAGGCTGTTGACGATGGTATGGGCATGTTGCTTGATCTGGGATGAGTGGCTAAAGGCGACCGGGTTGACCATACTCAGGATATCCGCCATCAGGTCGACCGCACCCTTCAGGGTCTTGTTGAGGAGGATCTTTTCGGAGGTGATCAGGCGGTACTGCTGGATGGAGTCGGTGATCGTCTGATAGAGCTGTTCGGTCTCCACCGGTTTGTTGAGGAAGCGAAAGATGTTGCCGTCGTTGACCGCGTCGATGGCCACATCCAGGTTGGCATTGCCGGTAAGCATGATGCGAACCGTGTTGGGTGAAATGGTGCGTACCTTGGCAAGAAACTCTATGCCGTTCATGTTCGGCATCTGCATGTCGGAGATTACCACCGCAAATGGCCCGCCGTCACTGACAGCCTGAACCCCATCCGCACCGCTGGTGGCGGTCTCCAGATTTACCCGTTTGCGAAACTGTCGCCGGAATGAGTCTAGTAGGTTACGGTCGTCATCGACCATCAGGACCTTTTCAGGCAGCTTGTCCATCGAGATACTCCAGGGTTATTGTTTTCCATTTTTTCAGTATTTCGGGTGTTATCAGGGTTTCCAGACTCTCGGTTGTGTAGTGATCACTTGCCTGGTTTGGATCCAAACTCTCTACTAGCAGGTTTGCGGCATAGACCAGTAGGCAATCCAGGCGTTCTTTGCTCTGGCGTTGCGCAGAGTGGTGCAGGGCGACAGCCTCCACCGCGGAGTAGGGCAGTCCCCACAGACCCATGAGAAAGGCACCAATGGTTGCGTGGTTACACCACAAAGACTCAGCTTCGGTTTCGTAGAGTGGGGCTCCATCTCGATCAGATTGTTGCACGATACGGCGATACTCCTCCCTGTCCTGGGTAGCGAGGACCAGTTTACCCAAATCGTGTAACAGACCGGCAAGCATCGGGATCTGGTAGTGTTGCTGATCCAGGTCGCTTGCCTTGGCGAGATGAGGCACCAGGCCCGAGACCAGCATACTATGATGCCATAGCTGTTCGAGATGGAACTCTTCGATCACATCGGGTTCGAGCTGAGAAAAGACACCCACGGACAGGGTGAGGTTGCTGACCGTCTCTATCCCCAGCAGGCTGACGGCCTGTTCCGGTGAGGCTATCTGCCGCGGCAGCCCAAAGAAGGCGGAGTTGACCAGCTGCAGGATTTTGGTCGACATGCCTATGTCCTGGGCCACAATGCGCCCGATATCCTTGATCGTGGCAGTTTCCGACTGCAGCGCGGTTATCATCTGCTGATAGGTGGTGGGGAGGCTGGGCAGGGTACCCATGCTGCTGATCATCTCTTCCAGCGCGGGGTTGTTGAGCAGACTGCGCAGGTGGAAGACCCGCTGCAGAATGTCGATCAGTTGATCCCTTTCGCAGGGTTTGGCAATGAACTGGTGGGCGTGATTGACAATCTCCTGGGCCGGGGTACGCATCGCCTGTCCTGAGAACAGCAGCCGTGTTGCACTGGGGTAGTGCAGTTGCACCTCTTTTAACAGTTCGCTTCCCGGCATCCCGGTGAGCTGGGTTTCGCTGACCACAATGTCCACCGCCGCCTGTTGCATCAATTCCAGGGCCTGCTCTGCGTTTTCGGCAAACAGGAGTTGCCATTTGTTGCGGAATTCGCGCAGATTTCGCCGCAGTGATTTCAGCTGGTTGCTGTCACTGTCGACAAATAGAATAGCATGGCTCTCTGTGTACATTGCGGTTGCCTATAATGCCGTTGGTGAACGGCATGACAGCTCATCCATGAGGCATTGGCTGGATTGGGAATGAGCTGCATATCTCCCTCACCGCCGACCTGCCCCTAATAAACTTACAATTTAGGGCAACTTTCAATCACAGGCCTATTTATTGTATCGGTATTGCCTGCGGGAATCTTGAATTTAAATTCCCAAATAAATCATAGCCTGTTTTGTCGCTTTCACAGATTCCGCAACCAGGTGGGCGCTATTCGTCTCGATTGACCGCTAGCACCACACCCGATACAGCGATTAAATGTAATCTACAAGATTGGTGAGCTACCGGCTTCATGTCAGAATGGGGTGATGAGCGACTATAAACAACCACCCAAATCCCTGTTGCGCAAAGTCGGCAAGGCGATTGCCGATTTTGACATGATCCGGGAGGGAGACAGAATTCTGCTCGGTGTCTCCGGCGGCAAGGACTCCCTCTCCCTGTTACAGATTCTTCGCCACCTCAAGAGCTATGCCCCGGTGCGCTTCGAACTCGCTGTGATCACCGTCGATCCACAGATCGAGGGCTTTGATCCGGCGCCACTGAAGGCCTATTATGAGGCGATGGGTGTTCCCTGGCACTATGCGCAACAACCCATCATGGAAGAGGCGAAACAGAACATGGACGGAAACTCCTTCTGCGCCTACTGCGCCCGTATGAAGCGCGGCATCATGTATACCACCTGCCGGCGGCAAGGGTATAACGTACTGGCTCTGGCCCAGCACCTGGACGATCTCGCGGAGAGCCTGCTGATGTCGATGTTTCACGAAGGCCAGCTGCGCACCATGAAGGCCCACTACCTCAACGATGCGGGGGATCTGCGCATCATCAGGCCGCTGGTCTACTGCCGCGAGACCCAGACCGGGGCCTTTGCCGTCGAGGCCGGATTGCCGATTGTAGCCGACAGCTGCCCGGCTTGCTTTACCGCACCCACCCAGCGAGCATATATGAAGCGACTGCTGGCCCGTGAGGAGCGGCAAAACCGCCATCTGTTCGCCAACATGCTGCATGCCATGAGACCACTGATGGATGAGACCCCGAGATGAAGATCAAACATATTTCGATTCCCACCAAAGTCGCTCGCCCCGGGATGAGTCTTGGCGAAGTGATGCGGGAGTGCGTAGAGAAGGATGTGCCCGGCATACCCTTCATCGATGCCGAGGGCAGGCTGAACGGTCGCTTCTCGGTCAGGCACCTGTTTCTGCTCTGTTGCATACCCGACGATGTGCTCCATGGGGCACATCTCCTGGGCGACGACATCGAGCACCTCGATTTCCCCCATATGCGTGCGGATGAGTTGATGGAGGAGCGGGTGGATGCTTACATCTTTCCCGACGCCATTCAGTTATCGGCCAATTTCCAGGCAATCAAGGCGCTGGCTATCATGGAACAATTCAATACCGAATATCTGTTCGTTTCCGAGGAGGGGGAGTACCAGGGTGTGGTAACGCGGATGAGCATCGCCAAAGCGGTGGTCACCAAAGAGTGTTGTATCGATTAGCCGGACCGCACCATGCAGATGATAACCCTGGAAATGTGGACCTCCGCCACTATTTTGGTCGTGGCCTATATCCTGATCTTTTCAGAGATACTGCACAGGACGATTGCCGCGATTTTCGGCGCGGTGGTGATGGTCGGCATAGGTATGTGGATGGGTTTCTATTCTCAGGAGGCTGCGATCCTTGCAGTTGATGGCAATACCATCCTGCTGCTGGCCGCGATGATGCTGCTGGTGGCCCTGCTGCGGCCCACCGGCGCCTTCGATTTTGCCGCGGTACATATCACCCACTGGGCCCAGGGCAATCCCAAGCTGTTGCTGATCTATCTCAGTCTCGCGGTAAGCTTTATCAGCATGATCCTCGACAATGTCACCACGGTGATCGTGTTTGCCCCCCTCACCGTGCTCATCTGCCGCCTGCTCAAACTCAATCCCATGCCCTATCTGATGGCGGAGGCGATGCTCTCCAATATCGGTGGTGCCGCCACCCTGGTGGGCGATCCGCCAAACCTGATGATCGGCAGCGCGGCAGATATCAGTTTCAACTCTTTCCTGATGCACATGGGATTACCGGTGTTGGTGGTCTGGATCGGCACAGTGGTGCTGATGCTGTTTCTGTTTCGCGAGCAGCTGAGCCATAGCGGTGAGGATCCGAAGACCCTGGTGGCGACCCATGCGATCAAGGATGCAGCGGGTTTGAGGCGTATTCTGTTTGCCCTCGCCATTGTGGTGGTGCTGTTTTTTGTTCATCACAATCTGCATCTGTTGCCTGCCTATGCCTCCTTTATCGGACTCACCATCGCCCTGTTGTTGATGCGACCCGACGTGGAGAAGCTGTTCGGTACGGTGAACTGGTCGGTACTGATCTTTTTCGCCGGTCTGTTCATCATTGTCGGCGGGGTCGAGTCATCGGGTCTGCTGGAGCTTGTGGGTCACTGGCTGGGTCAGTTGGCGAAGGATCCGGCAATGCTGATGCTGACCGGCCTGGCGTTGATGTGGATTGCCGCGGTGCTGAGTGCGGTGGTGGACAATATCCCTTTCACCGTCACCATGATTCCGGTCATCCTCGGCCTGGAGAGTAGTGGCGTCAATATCGCCCCGCTATGGTGGGCCTTGGCCCTTGGGGTGGGGTTGGGAGGTAATGGTACCCACCTCGGTGCCACCGCCAACATCATCGCCGTCACCGAGTCGGAAAAGAGCGGCATGCCCGAGGCCAGGATCTCTCCGATGCTGTGGATGCGCACCGGCTTGCCGGTGATGTTCTTCGGTCTGATCCTTGCCAGTTTGGTCTATTGGCTCTTTTTCAGCATGTTCACCACGGCATGAAGCTGGGCTGAATTGCCCCGGCCCATGGAGACCTCATATAGCCGAGGCCGATTCCAATACCCCAATTTCCCCATCTGATTATTGAGCGCATTTAACTTGATTGTTTTGCTGAGGATTTCTATAGCTTAGAGTGATAAACAACTTTTCCATGCTGATTGAAATGAGAATACTGGTTGGCTGTCTGAATTACCGTTGGTATCCATCCATGCTCAGGCAGTGATCAGTGGTGTTGGTCGGGTAGTCCTAAGCTAGGCAGGCGAACCGACCTAGGGTGACGCGACTGCGTCACCCGGTTTTTTTTCAGCAGAGAAAAGAGATTATCCGGTAATGCCGCTGTGGCGTAACAGGGGTTCGATTTCGGGCTCGCGGCCACGAAAAGCGACAAACAGATCCATGGCGTCCCTTGACCCGCCCTGTTGCAATATCTCCTGGAGAAATGCCTGACCTGTTTCGGCGTCGAATATGCCCTGGGCTTCAAACAGGGAAAAGGCGTCAGCGGAGAGTACTTCGGCCCATTTGTAGCTGTAGTAACCCGCGGCGTAGCCACCGGCAAAGATATGGGAGAAGCCGTGGGCGAAACGGTTCCATGAGGGAGGTTTGATCACCGCCACCTCACGCCGCACCTGGTCCAGGGTTTCATAGATATGCCCACCCCGTTGCGGATCGTATTCACGATGGATGCGAAAGTCGAAGAGGGCGAACTCGAGCTGACGTAGCATCTGCATCGCCGACTGAAAGTTCTTTGCTGCATACATACGCTGGTAGAGTTCGTCCGGGATAGGCTCCCCCGTATCCACATGACCTGAAATCAGCTCCAGGGCCTCTTTCTCCCAGCACCAGTTCTCCATGAACTGGCTGGGAAGTTCCACCGCGTCCCAGGCGACACCGTTGATGCCGGCAACGGCGGGATAGTCCACCGTGGTCAGTAGATGGTGAAGGCCGTGACCGAACTCGTGGAACAGGGTCAATACCTCGTCATGGGTGAACTGTGAAGGCTTGCCGTCCACCGGGGGTGAAAAATTGCAGGTGAGGTAGGCAACGGGTATCTGATCCATGGTGTCGCTGAAGAAGCGGGTGGCGCATTCGTCCATCCAGGCGCCGCCACGTTTTTTCGGCCGTGCATAGAGATCGAGATAGAACTGCCCACGCAGATGCCGGTCACGGTCGCGGATCTCGAAGAAGCGCACATCGGGATGCCAGGTGTCGATCCCGGTCACCTCTTCGATACGGATGCCATAGAGACGTTCCACAACCGCGAACATGCCGGGTAGCACCCGGGTCTCGGGGAAATAGGGTTTCAGCTCCTCCTGGCTGATGTTATGGCGTTTCTGGCGCAGCTTTTCAGCATAGTAGCCAATGTCCCAGGCCTCGAGATCGCCAGCGCCGTATGTATCGGCGGCAAATCTCCTGAGCTCTGAGAGTTCACGTTCCGCCTGGGGTCGTGAACGCTTGGCAAGATCGGTGAGGAAGGCGATGACCTCATCACTGGAACGGGCCATCTTCTTCGCCAATGAACGATCGGCGTAGTTGCTGTATCCCAAGAGGCCGGCCATCTCGTGGCGTAGCGCCAAAATTCGCTCCATTGCCTCGCTGTTGTCCCATTTGCCGGCATCCGGCCCCTGCTCCGAGGCGCGGGTTGCGAAGGCCTCATAGACCTCCCTGCGCAGGTTGCGGTCGTCCGCATAGGTCATTACCGGCAGGTAGGAGGGATACTCAAGGGTTAGCAACCATCCCTCCTGGTCACGCTGTGCGGCAGTCTGTTTGGCCAGGGCCAGTGCCGATTCCGGTAGACCTTGCAGGGCAGATTTGTCGGTAATGAGTTTGCTCCAGGCATGAGTCGCATCGAGCAGATTCTCTTCGAACTTGGTGGTCAGCTGGGAGAGTTCCTGACTGATCTCCTTGAAACGTTGTTTCTTGGCCTCCTCGAGATCGACGCCGGAGAGGTGGAAATCGAGCAGGGCGTTGTCGAGTAGTTGCCGCTGTGCCTGGTCCAGTCCGGACTGTCGCGCAACCTGTTTGTAGGCCTCGCAGAGTTGACTGTTCTGACCAATCTCGGTGGCATATTCACTGAGTTTCGGGAGCACGGCATTATAGGCTGTGCGCAGTTCGTCGTTGTTGACCACCGCATTCATGTGGCTGATTGGAGACCAGGTTCGACTGAGTCGATCATCTGCGATTTCCAGGGGTTCGATGAGATTTTCCCAGGTGTAGCTTGTCTGCGAACTGAGCAGTTGTTGAATGGTATTGCGATTTTCCGCCAACAGCCGGTCCATGGCGGGTTCCACCATATCCGGGTTTATTGCCGAGAAGGGGGGTAATCCCTGCATGTCGATCAGTGGATTCATAAATCGAACTCCCTATTAGTCACTACCCAGGGTACTTTGATTGCCCATGGCGCGAAAGATGGCATCAGGTTGATTGCTCTTCCCTGTCAGCAGGTTACAGATCAGGTCATCATAGAGCGCGGCGCGATAGTCGGTCGACTCATCCTTGGGGATATCCCGCCATGCTGAATCCGTCGCCGCGTAGAATTTCTCGGCACCACCGTAGGCGTAGACTTTGAACAACCTTTCGCCGCAGCGTAACCCTTCGTAGGAGCTGTTGATCACACCGGTATGGGAGCGGATAACGACAACGAACCGCGTTACCCTGTCGCTTGCGGTCTGTAGCGAGCCGCGTTCGATATAGTAGCGAAAGTGGGGGTCGTTGGCGCCGACATGGAACTCCTGCAGGTCGTCCATGTTGATGCTATCAGGGAGGCTTGTAACTGCCTCCTCGAAGGGTTTCTCGGGTTGCCATTGACGGTCATCGCTGGAGTCATCGTCGAGGATACTTGCCGCCTGCACTATGAATGAGCAAAGGGCGAGCATAGGCGCGAGTAAAATATTCCTTGTTGGCATCAGGCAACCTGTTAACTTGATTCATCGATAATGCTATTTTCGCATTCCCCGGGAATACAAGGAATAGCCTGTTTACGATTTCAGCCATACACTCCCTGATACAATTGCTACAGCGCAGGGTTGTTGCGAGTGCGAATCGATCCATGACTGGGCCGTGGAGATGAATCTGCCAGATTGTTGTAAATCATGACGCCATAGATCAGGATAGCGGTCAGTGTCTCGATCGGGACAAAGGTGACGATTTCCACTAACCCAGAGCCCCTCTTCTATCATGTCAAAGTTGCGTCAGTTTGAAGCCCACTACCCGGATATTGCGGAAGATGCCTATATCGATGTAAGCGCCACTCTCATCGGTGATGTGAGTATTGGATCCCAGGCCTCGGTATGGCCCATGTGCGTGATACGCGGTGATATCCAGCGAATCCGCATCGGTGCCCGGAGCAATATTCAGGACGGCTCAGTGCTGCATGTCTCCCATGACAGTGTCTACAATCCCGGCGGCAGCCCGTTGACCGTTGGCGAAGATGTCACGGTAGGTCACAAGGCGCTGCTGCATGGCTGCGAGGTCGCGGACCGCTGTTTTGTCGGCATGGGTTCGATCATTCTTGACGGCGCGGTATTGGAACCGGCGACCCTGTTGGGGGCGGGTGCCCTGGTGCCCCAGGGAAAACGCTTGCAGGGCGGCTACCTCTGGTTGGGTCAGCCGGTGCGCCGGGTACGTAAGCTCAGCGATCAGGAGTTGCAGAGAATGGCCTACTCCAGCAACCACTACGTGAAGTTGGCCGAGCGTTATCGGCAACAGGGTTAGGCTGGCCGGCTAGCCACGCAGCATGGTGATAACAGGGGAGGTCTCCGGCAAGATGCCCCGCCATAGCCGAAACGACTCGGCGGCCTGTTCCACCAGCATGCCCAGGCCATCCAGGGAACGCGCCGCACGGTGTTGGTAACCCCACTCCTGAAAAGGCGTGGAACGGTTGCTGTATAGCATGTCGTAGCACCAACCGCCTTTGGCCAGCACAGTATCGGGAATCGACGCTACCCCGCCATCGAGACCGGCGGCAGTGCCGTTGATGATGAGCTCAAACTGCATCCCCTCCAATTCATCCAGGCCGCAACCGGCAACCTGTCCATGGACGGCGACACCGTTGGCCAGGGAGTAGGCCTTGCTGGCGGTACGGTTGGCGATGATCACCCGCTTCGGGTCCTGCTCCAGCAGCGGACGGATGACACCGCGCACCGCGCCACCGGCGCCGAGCATCAGAATCCGTTTACCCTGCAGGCGAAATCCCTGGTTTACCGTGAGGTCCCTCACCAGGCCGACGCCATCCGTGTTGTCTCCCCGCAGTCGGCTCTCATCCAAGCGTATGAGGGTATTCACCGCACCCGCCGTATGCGCCTTCGGGCTCAGTTCGTCCGCCAAGCGCCATGCCTGTTCCTTGAAAGGCACGGTGACATTTAGACCCTGACCATCCTCGGCGAGAAAACGCCGTACGTCCCCTGCAAAATCATCGAGGCTGCCCAGGATACGGCCATACTCAACGGGCTCACCGGTCTGTTCCGCGAACATCTGGTGAATTTCCGGGGATTTGCTGTGCTCGATGGGGTTTCCGATTACGGCGTATTTATCCATCACAACTCATCGCATCCACTCCGCCGCCTGCTTGGCAAAATAGGTCAGGATGCCATCACACCCCGCCCGTTTGATACATAGCAGAGACTCCATCACCACCGCCTGCTCATCGAGCCATCCGTTTTCTGATGCCGCTTTCAGCATCGCATACTCGCCGCTCACCTGATAGGCGAAGGTGGGCACCTGGAACTGCTCTTTCACCCGCCGCACTATGTCCAGATAGGGCATACCGGGTTTTACCATCACCATGTCGGCCCCTTCCTGCAGATCGATGGCCACTTCATGCAGGGCCTCATCGCTGTTTGCCGGATCCATCTGATAGCTATACTTGTTGCCACCACCGAGATTGGCCGCCGAGCCGACAGCGTCGCGGAACGGGCCATAGAAGCTGGAGGCGTATTTAGCGGCATAGGAGAGGATTCGAGTATGGATGTGGCCGTCCCTCTCCAGGGCATCCCGAATCGCACCGATGCGTCCATCCATCATGTCTGATGGGGCCACGATATCGGCGCCGGCCTCCGCATGGGAGAGGGCCTGCCTGACCAGCACCTCCTTGGTCTCGTCATTCATCACATAACCGCTGGCGTCGATCAGGCCGTCCTGGCCGTGGGTGGTAAAGGGATCGAGGGCCACATCGGTGATCACGCCGAGAGCTGGTAGCGACTCTTTGATCGCCCTCACCGCCCGTTGTGCCAATCCGTCAGGGTTATAGGCCTCCTTTGCATCCTCGCTCTTCACCGCCAGGGGTGTGACGGGGAAAAGCGCAATCGCAGGAATACCCAAATCCGCGATATGTTTCGCCTCTTCAAGCAGCAGATCGATACTCATACGCTCGACCCCGGGCATCGAGGGTACCGCCTCCCTTGCCCCTTCACCCTCAAGCACGAAGAGCGGATAGATAAAGTCGGCCGGGGTAAGCAGGGTCTCCCGCATCATTCGGCGAGAGAAGTCGTCACGCCGCATGCGTCGCATACGGGTGGTGGGAAAGGGGGCTCGATCGCTGTTGCTGGGCATAGCTCTTTACTCTATCCGTTTGGGCCAAACCCTTAAGATAACCTATCATGCACGCCCTGAACCACTCACCAGGCCGTTAACGAGGGAGTTATGAGCCAAAATAAACGTGATTTGCCCCATGTCTACGACGTTACAGAGGCCAGCTTTGAAGAAAAGGTACTTCAGGCCTCACATCAGCAGCCGGTTATGGTCGATTTTTGGGCGCAGTGGTGTGCTCCCTGCATCTCCCTGGCGCCTGCGTTGGAGAGGGTGACAGAGGAGTTGCAGGGGCTGGTGGTATTGGCCAAGGTGGAGGTCGATGACAATATGCGCCTGGCCGGCCACTATCGGTTGCGTGGATTTCCCACCGTGGTTCTCTTTGTCGGCGGAGAGGAGCGTGGACGTTTTCATGGTTCCAGGGCCACCCATTGGGTAAGGGCCTGGGTCGAGGATCATCTGGGTGATTATCTGGCCGCGGCGCAGCGGAGCTGATTTCAGCGATTTTTCGTTATGATTTTACTTCTCAACAACTGGTTGACGCCACCATCGATTATGTGTGTCATGTGAGAATAATAATTAAATCATATAGTTATTGATTTTTTTATGCTCCCCCGATGATTCCTTTAAAAAGCCCTCAAGTTTTGCCTTTTGCCGCCGCCATAGGGGGTAATGGCATTAATGGTTTCGATCCTCCTCCGGCGCTGAAATATAGCGCTTTAAGCCCACCCTTCCCCGGGTGGGTCTTTTTTTATGCCCGAATCACCTGCCCGCTCAGGGCGTCGCGGATGGGCGTGGGCCGTTTCAGCCCGCCAGTCCCTCCATGCAATATCAGATCAACCTCTGGACCGCAGCGCAATCGAACCTGCAGTGGGTTACGTGCCGGCGGACGGCCGCTGAGATTGGCGCTGGTCGATACCAACGGGGTCCCCGAAGCACGGCACAGGGCGGCCGCGATAGGGTGGTCGGTGACCCGAACCGCCAGGGTGGAGTGCTCCCCGGTCAACCAGTAGGGTACATTCGGCGCGGCAGGGATCAGCCAGGTTGCCGCACCTGGCCAGCTCTTCACTACCGGCCTCATGCTGGGATCGGAGAGATCGCCAATATAGGGTCGCAGGGAGGCTACACTGTCGGCGATCAGGATCAACCCCTTATCCATTGGCCGCTGTTTCAATGCCAGCAGCCTGGTGACTGCTTGCGGATTCAGGGGGTGACACCCCAAGCCATATACAGCCTCGGTGGGGTAGGCGATTATACCTCCACCATTGACCAACAGTGCGGCTTGTCTTAGGTGGTGTGGGTGTATATTGAATCTACCAGGCAACAGTCACTCCGTAATCTAAAATGTTACAAAATCGTGTCTTTAGAACGGCTTAAGGTATAATAATTGAGTTTCATGGCGAAAGCATCGGGGTAATGCATAGATGTTGTATCGATTGCTCGGCCTCTGCCTACTGGGAATAACGCTGGTTACCCAGGCGGCGACACAGGTCGCACGATTCAACCCTGCTGAAAAGGGATGGCTAGCAGATCATCAGGATTTGAGGGTAGGTGTCGTCGAAATGACACCCCCTATCCTCTATTTTGATGGTTCACAATCGAAGGGCTTGGTGGCTGATTACCTCAGCTCCTTGGCTGATAAGCTGAGCTTGCAATTAAAGATTGTTCATTTTGATGATCAACACTCCCTGTTTGCGGCACTGCGAGGCGGTGAAGTGGATGTTATCGGTGCCATGGTGCAGAGTGAAATGGCACCTGCTGATATTCACTGCACTCGGCCCTATCTCAGTCTCCCCGCGGCCCTTTTCGCTATCGGGGGAGTCACGGATGAAGGGCTCACCGCCCTCGATGGCCTGGAGGTGTCCGTAGTTGCAGGGAGTGTCTGGGAGGATGGTATACCCCATATACTGCCCTCCCTGAATATCATGGCCTTCAATGACCTGGAGCAAGCACTACGGGCGGTGCTGAACGACAGGGCGCAGGCCTATCTGGGTGACACCGCTAGTGTCGATCACCTGGTCGCAACATCCCCCCAATTTAGCAAACTGAAAGAGATGATGAGCCTCGATATGACGGTGGATGTGGCTTTGGCGACACTCTACTCACAGCCGGTATTGCAGAGCCTGTTGCAAAAGGGTCTGGACCGACTCAGCAATGAGGATATGCGCGATATCTGGTATAACTGGCAGGGTATCGAGGCACCTGTGAAAGAGAACTCAAATGCACTTACTTATACCCTGTGGGGCGTGTTTTTTCTGCTGTGGAGTCTGCTTCTTGGCTGGGCAGTGAGGAAACATTCGAAAAAGGCCTTGGCCCACCACCGCAGCAAGACGAAGCGTTCAATCTCACGCCTGCGGCGTCGGGAGAATCTGCTGAAGCAGAAGCTGGTCGATCTGAAACAGAAAACCAAACGCTACCGTGTTCGTGCAAAGACGCTGCGTCAGCAGATTGATTTCCTGCAAGATGTTCTGCCTTCCTGCTCCTGGAGTTGGAACCCTGCAGAGGTAAGCTGCCATTGGGACGATGAGATGTATACCCTTGCCGGCCAGGAAAGAGGGACGTTCACCCCCGATCCGGCATCGATTCTGAGTCTGGTGCATGAGCAGGACAGGGAACTGATTGCCCCGCTATTTGATACCGAAAACCGGGATGAACTCCACGTTAGCTATCGACTTCTGCTCTCCGGCGGAAGGGTAAGGAGAGTACTCGACTACAGTCATTATGTCCCAGGTGAGACCGATGATGCGGGTAAACGGGTGGGGATATGTTGGGATGTTGATGTCTATTTCAATGCAGATGGAAGTTTGCTGGATAGCGGTGAAGGTGAATCATCCCTGGAGATAGAGCCGGCGGAAAAGTAGGCAATATTGAAAAAGAACACCCTTAATTGAGTACCCGATCACTCCACTATTGGGTTAGAATTAGCCCCGCAGTGGTGGTCCCTGATATATCGGTTTTTATTGCGCTGGCGCATTAAATTACACTGTAAATCAATATATTAATTGATTTTGACTAAGGCCGGTATTAGTCTTGCCATTGGTTTTAGATGGGTGGTTTCGGATATCTGGATTGAACCATCAAGAGCTCAATCGAATTGAACTCCGAGTGATAAGTTACAAGCACCTTTCCGCCTTTAAATTGTCACACTATCAGACTGGATTATGGGGAATAGGGAGTCATGATCAGATTAGCAACCACGTTTCTATTCGTATTACTCTTTGCCTTTAATGTTACAGCGGCAGCCAATGTCACCCCTTCCGCGCGGATCAAAGAGACTGTGGACCAGGTGATGACTGTGCTCAAGGATCAATCCTTGGGCAAGCAGGATCGCCGTGACCAGGTGAAAGAGATTGTGCGCAAGCGATTCGATTATGAATCGATGTCCCAAGTTATTCTCGCTGCCAGTTGGCGCACCGCGAGTAAACCCCAGCGGGAACAGTTCATCACCCTCTTTCGAGAACTGCTGGAGCAGACCTACTTCTCTGCCGTCGACAGTTACAGTGACCAAACCGTGCGCATGGGCCGGGAACGAACCAAAGGCAAACTGGCGAATGTGCAGACTTTTATCGTGGCCGCAAACAAGGAGCTGGCGGTTAGCTACAAGATGCGTTTTCGTAATGATGACTGGTACGCTTACGACGTTACCGTGGATGGGGTCAGCCTGGTCAGCAACTACCGTACCTCTTTCCGCAATCTGGTGAAGAGCAAGGGGATGGAGGGATTACTCGCGGAATTGGCGCAGAAGGTTGCATCCCTCAAGGCGAAGAACAAGAATAGTGAGCAAGCACAACCCAAGGCTGCAGAATAGACCCATTCGCATACGATGCGGATTACGCTTTACAACAAAAAATCAGTGTCTGTCAGGACCAATGGAGGATATCGAGCATGTACAACAGAGCGCTTACCCTGAGCATCGTCTTGGTTTTACCACTCAGTCTACCGCTATCGGCGGAAGAGACAGAGCACACCACCCAGGCGCAGGCTGAGGCCCCGGAGGAGATGACAAGAGAGCAGGATGTCGCGACGCCTTCCGTGGAGGAAGCGACAGGGGTAGCCGTCGGCCCCGCTGCGGCAATCGCACCAACTGAGAAGTCTGTAGCGGAAGCGGAGACGGCTGCAGCGCTTACCAGCACCAAGGATGATGCGAGTGGTGAAACCTCAAAGGCCGCAGCAGCAGACGACAGTCGAAAAGACCATTGGAAGGCTCGAGAGGAGCAGTATCAGGCGTTGAGGAAAAGGGCGGAAGAGGCCGGCGTCATGCTGCCTGAACGGCCGCCTTGGTTGAATCAGCCGGGCAAATCGATGTACCCGAACATGGAACAACGCATGGAGCAACGGCAACAGATGATGTCGATGTCTCAGGAGGAGCGTGATGCCTATCGCCAGCAGCGCTACCAGGAGATGCAAAACCGCGCACAGAAGCAGGGGATGGAGAAGCCGGAGCCCCCACCTTGGGTGGCGCGTCAGCAGGCGATGGATGAAGAGTGGGCCAAGCATCAGAAGGTCATCGAGGGGATGAGTGAGGAGGAGAAGGCAGCATGCCATGCCATGCATCGGCGTCATATGCGTGGCATGCATCGACGCGGCATGGGACAGGGGTGTGCCATGGAAGGTTATGGCTGCGGCATGCAGCAGAATGAATTCAATCCGGGTATGGCTCCCGGCTATGGAGCCGAATATGGCTATGGGCCGGGCTATGGCTATGGTCCCGGGTATGGTTATGGAAATGCTCCAGCACCTTATGCACCATCAAACTTTTGGGATCCCAACCAGTAACGGACGACTGGGATAGCCTGTGAATGCCAGGGATGGCATTTAGCCGTGACTGCCCGTGATACGATCCACTTCCGATTGTTTCAAAAACCGCCAAGGCCTCGGTATCAGTCCCGGTACCCGTTGTTGGTAATAGCGATAGGCGTCTCCGTGCCAAAGCAGAAGCTTGGCCTCCTCGAGACGGGATCCCAGCACCAGGTAGGCGGTGACAATCAGGGCCGATGTGAGCCTTGCCGAGTCCATATCCTGGGTCCATATCAATACCAGCCCAAGACTGTACCAGGGGTGGCGCACGAATCTATGCAGCGGTGAGATACGCAGCCGGTCCCTGTCGTCTCCATCTTTTTGTCCCTGTTGCAGCTGGCGAATGCCAAGAAACTCTCTACTGTCATAGAAGCCCATTGACCAGATAAATCCGATCAGTGAAACCAGCATCAGCCCATAGGCCAGCCATGCCATGCCACCTTGCCATTGCCATAAGGGGTCAGAACGGTAGAACCAGAGGAGTAACAGGGGAGGAATCAGCAGTATCAGCGCGAAGAGATTGAACAGCAACCGATACCAGGGCATGAGCTGGGGTAGATGCCTGCTGAAATAATGCTTTACCGCTAGCGATGCGAGAAGCGAGTGAAGCAGGAAATAGAGGATCCAGGCGATGGCAAGGAGAGTCAGTTCGGTGGCGGTCGGCATGGGATTCTCCCCGTCCCCGGGTTGTGGCCACGGGCGGCACCATACCGCCCGTATTGGCATTGTTTAACCGACGAATTTACCTTGTTGCAGGCGTTGCGCCTCCATCAGTTCCAGCTCCCTCGACCCCGAGATTACGATATCGTGATCGGGCACATAGTCGAGGTCGGGATTGAGTCGATCGTAGGGCACGGCGTTTAGGATCACCTTCATGGCGTTCAATCGCGCCAGGTGTTTATCGTTTGAGCGAATGATGGTCCAGGGTGCATGGGTGGTGTTGGTATTCTTCAGCATCTCGTATTTTTGGTTGGTGAAGTCGTCCCAGCGGTCCTGGGCCTGGACATCGATCTCCGAGAGTTTCCACTGTCGCAAGGCGTCGTTCTTGCGGCGGGCGAAGCGTCTTGCCTGTTCATCCTTGGTGACGGAGAAGTAGAGCTTTACCAGTATGGTTCCCTGTCGTACCAGGTCTTTCTCGAATCCCGGGCAACCGGTCATGAAATCGTTGTACTCCTCCTTGGAGCAAAAACCGAAGATGGGTTCCACAACGGCGCGGTTGTACCAACTACGGTCAAACAGCACCATTTCGCCGCCGCGGGGAAACTGCGCGATATACTTTTGGAAAAACCACTGGGTCTTCTGCTCCTCAGTGGGTTTGCCGAGGGCGACCACCCGGTAGTGTTTTTCATTCATGTAGCGGGTCACCCGGCGGATGGTGCCGCCCTTGCCCGCGGCGTCACGTCCCTCGAAGAGGATGATCATGCGGGTTCTGGTCTGCTCCAGATACTGCTGCAGGCGGATCAATTCGGCCTGGTAGGGTTTCAACTCCTCTTCCCGTTTATAGCGACGTATCGCCTTTTTTTCGGTTTTCTGCTCCTCGGTGACCTGTTGCTTGAGGCGCTCGTAATCGGTCAACAGTTCTTCGAGCCTCACTGGTTGTTCGTCGATGAGGATGGTTTCAGGGTTGTCGTTCTCTCCACTCATAATGCCCCCTTGTCACAAAGCTAAGTTGCAATACCGTTATGGTATGCCTTTTGGTCGTTTGGTGTTGGTAAATTTTCTTAATATGGCATCACTAAAAGTGATAGGCCGACTCGATCAAAGGGCGGGTGAGTATGCCCTGGATGCGCCAATAGTGATCCTCATCATACCACTCGATATAGAGAGCGTCGGCCTGACTGTTATCCAGCATTTCCAGGGCCTCCTGGAGGGTCGCCTGCATGCGCAGCGGTGCCAGATCATAACGTGTGGCGGGTAGAGAGAGCAGGTCCAACACGTCCTCTCCATCCTGCTGTTCCATAATCCGCAGCAGATCGACGGCGGGCATCAGTGCCATCTCCTCCTTCTCCCCCTTGATCAATACCCACTCCGGACTTTGGTCGAGGATCATTCTTGCCGTGTCGCGACCCAAAAGGGGTTTGACCTGGACGAAGTTGCGATTCATGAAGCTGGCGGCACCGATGCGGCGCAGGGATTGCATCACCGGATCGGTGTGGTAGTTGAGGCCGCTGGCCTCGAGCAGGGTGTGGAACATCGACGACTTGCCGAACAGCTCGCTGTTGACCAGGCTGGCGATGACGATGGCGAGCATTCCCGGCATGATGATCTCCGGGTTGTGGGTCAGCTCGATGATCGCCGTCAACGCGGCCAATGGGGCCTGCAGTGCGGCGCCCATCACCGCACCCATGCCGATAAGGGCGTAGACACCGGGATCGGATACCTGGCCTTCGAAGAGCAGTCCGGGCAGGGGGGCGATGACCCCGCCCAGGGCGGCTCCGATAAAGAGGGCGGGGCCAATGGTGCCTCCGGGAATGCCAAGGCCGATGCTGATGGCTGTCGCCAGGATCTTGGCTACCACCAGGATCATCAGCAGGTAGATCCCCAGCTCCCCTAGCAGGATCTGGTTCACTGTGTCGTAGCCTATGCCCATCACCTGGGGTAGAGCCAGGGCGATCAGGCCGATCAGTACCCCGGCACTTGCGTTGCGCAGCCAAAAAGCCATGCTCTTGGTGCTGTCGGAGATAAACTGGATCAGACTGACATAGGCCGCCGAGGCTGTGCCGGCGGCCAACCCCAGGAGCAGAATGAAGATCAGCTCATGTAGAGAGCCCAACTGAATGATCTCGATATCGAAAACCCGTTCGCCTTCGAACATCATCAGCGAGAGACTGTTTGCCGAGACAGCGGCGAGCATAATGGGAATGAAGCTGACCAGGGTATACTCCATCATCACCACTTCCAGGGCAAAGATCACCCCCGCCAGCGGGGTGTCGAAGGAGGCGGAGATGGCGGCGGCGGTGCCGCAGCCGAGCAGGGTACGGATGCTGTTGTTGGGTAGGGAGAGATATTGCCCCAACAGGGAGCCGCTGGCGGCACCGAGAAACACATGCGGCCCCTCCCGGCCCACGGAGTGGCCGCTGATGATAGCGATGGCGGCACCGAAAAACTGCAGCAGAAAGCCACGCATGGAGATATGGCCCTGATGGTAGACCAGACGCTCCATGACCCTCGGAATGCCAAGCACCTGGAGGCCGTTGGCATAACGCAGAAAGATAAACCCGAGCAGCAAACCCCCTGCGATCGGCAGCAGGAATCGCATCAGGGGATGGAGGGCTTCATAGTTTTCCGCATCGCCGCCGGGAAGGAGTGCGGACTGTGTCGACTCTACCAGCAGGCGGAAGAGGATGATCACAATCCCGGTGACAAAGCCGCAGATCAATCCCAGAACGGATAGAATCAGCAGCGCGTCGTGGCGCGAGAGTTGTAGACGTAGTCGGTCGAACCAGTTAACAATGCCTGCAAAGGGCACAATCGGAATACCTGTTGTGTAGTGTGGTGCGGGTAACTGATGATATTGGCCTCAACCGTCAGTTCAGAGCCGGGTCGTTGCTCTAAGGGCACCTGGTCAATGTCGGTTAATATACTGGAGCAGTAGAAGTATGTCAGCAAATCCTATGGTTCTGCACGATCAGGCGGCCTACCGGCAAGGTACGGAGGTCGAATTGATGGAACGCTTGCTGAACCTGGAAGGAGTTGTGGTGCTGGAGTTGGGCTGTGGCCGTGCGGGGATCACGCGGCTGCTTGCAGAGGCCCATCCCGAGAGTCGTTTCATCGCTACCGAGGTGGATGCCATACAGCATCAGAAGAACCTGCGGAGCCCTGTCGCCAACGTCAGCTTCAGGCTGGAGGGGGCGCAGTCCATCAGCCAGCCCGACGGTAGTGTGGACATAGTGCTGATGCTGAAATCCCTGCACCATGTACCTGAGGGGATCATGCCCCAGGCGATGAGCGAAATAACACGAGTCTTGAAACCGGGGGGTGTCGCCTACTTTTCAGAGCCTGTCTATGCGGGCGAATTCAATGCCCTGTTGAGTCTGATCCATGATGAGAAAAGGGTCAGGGAGCTGGCCTTCGCGGCGATACAAGCCCTGGCTGAGAGCGATGAGATGGCGTTGCTTGGTCAATATTTTCTGAATGTGCCGGGTCGTTACGACTCCTGGGAGTTGTTCGAGTCGCGTTTTCTCAACATCACCCACACCAAACTGGAGATAGACGAAGCGCGTTACCGGCAGATCAAATCCGCCTTCATGCAACACATGGGTCCGCAGGGCGCCGCCTTTCTCAAACCGCACCGGATCGACCTTTTGCGTAAGCGGAATATTAGTTAGTTGGGATATACTTTGGTGCTTCGATTGCAAGCCGACCCAAAGCCTGCTTTAATGAGAATCATTAACATTTAAGTTGTGGATGTTTTTTGTGGCCCTAGATACCGCTATCTCCGAGGAGTTGATCCCATTGGCAAGACTGCCAATCGGGCGCCGAGCAAGGATCAAACGCATTTTGGGTGGCAGGCACCTGGTCCACAGATTGCTTAGTTTGGGTTTGAGAATGGGTTCTGAAATAGAGTTGATCCAACGCCGTGGCACCGGCGTGGTTGTCGCCAACAAGGGTGCCAGGGTGGCCCTGGGCGCCGGGGTTGCGGAGAAGTTGATGATGCTGCCCCTGGAACCGGGCGACAACCGGTCCTAGGCGTATTCGTGGCTTGTCATGAAGAACAACCGGCGCAGGTCGCCAAGGGTGAGCAGCCCTTGACGATAGCCCTTGCCGGCAATCCCAACTGCGGCAAGACAGCCCTCTTCAACAGCCTTACCGGGATTCGCCAACGCACTGGCAATTGGCCGGGTGTGACGGTGGACCGCAAGGAGGGGCGCTTCACCATCGACAGTGATGAGGTCAATGTGGTCGATCTTCCCGGGATCTACTCCCTGGACGCGACCTCCCTGGATGAAAAGGTGACCCGGGACTATCTACTCTCCGGGGATGCCGATCTGATCGTCAATATCGTCGATGCCTCCAACCTGGAGCGAAACCTCTATTTCTCTGTGCAGATGCTGGAGATGGGGGTGCCGCTGCTGGTGGCGCTCAATATGATGGATGTGGCACGCAAGCGCGGCCTGGAGATAGACATTCAACGCCTCAGCGAGGACCTGGGATGTCCGGTGGTGCCCATTGTCGCGGTCAGTGGTGAGGGAATTACCAAGCTCAAGGTGGCGATCCAGGACCTGGCCGCGGGAGCGGTCAGCGGCGGATTCGCCCTCGCCCAGGATGAGGTGGTCGAGCAGGCGATAACGGAGCTGGAACCGCAACTTGAACCCAGCGAGGAGCAGAGCCGCTCGCAGCGCCGCTGGTTGCTGTTGAAAATGCTCGAGGGGGATCGTTTTGCCCTCGGTTTCGCCGACGAGGCGCTGCAGCAGCAGCTACTGCATTGGCAGAATCTGATCCAGGACCGGGTGGACGAGGAACCCGATATCCATATCGCCGACACCCGTTACGGTCACGCCCATGCCATTTCGCAGAATGTGACTCAGCAGCAGGGACGGGTTGGGAAGACGGTCAGCGACCATATCGACAAGGTGGTGTTGAGCCGTCTCTTCGGCATCCCGGTGTTCCTCTTCGTGATGTATCTGATGTTCATGTTCGCGATCAATATCGGTGGCGCGTTCATCGATTTTTTTGACGGTGTGGCGGGGGCCATCTTTGTCGACGGCTTCGGCCAGCTGCTGGCGGCGGCAGGCATTCCGCAGTGGCTTATCGTGCTCCTTGCCGATGGCGCCGGTGGCGGTATCCAGGTGGTCGCCACCTTCATCCCTATCATCACCGCTCTCTATCTCTTTCTCTCGGTGGTGGAGGACTCCGGTTACATGGCCAGGGCCGCTTTCGTCATGGATCGCTTCATGCGCTCCATCGGGTTGCCGGGCAAGGCCTTCGTGCCGATGATCGTCGGCTTCGGTTGTAATGTACCCGCGGTGATGGCGACCCGCACCCTGGAGAGCGAACGGGAGCGCAAGCTCACCATCCTGATGAATCCCTTCATGTCCTGTGGTGCGCGGTTGCCTGTCTATGTGCTGTTTGCCGCCGCCTTCTTTCCGGCGAACGGACAGAACCTGGTCTTCAGCCTCTATCTGATTGGTATCGTGGTGGCGATTCTCACCGGCATGATCATGAAAAAGACCCTGCTCTCCGGTGAGAGCGCGGGTTTCATGATGGAACTGCCCCACTACCATATGCCCACCCTGCGGGGTGTCATGCTGCGTACCTGGGACAGGGTAAAGCTGTTTATCAAAGAGGCGGGGAAGGTGATTGTGTTGATGGTGCTGGTGATCAACACCCTCAATTCCATCGGCACTGATGGCAGCTTCGGTAATGAGGATACCGAGCATTCGGTGCTCAGCAGCATCAGCAAGGCGATTACACCCGTACTCTCCCCGTTGGGCATAGAAGAGGATAACTGGCCTGCCACGGTGGGCGTCTTCACCGGCATTCTGGCCAAGGAGACGGTGGTGGGCACCCTCGATGCCCTCTATACCCATCTCGCCGATGAAGAGGCGGGTATTACTGGCGATGATCAGCCGTTTGAGTTCTGGCAGGCGATCAGGGATGCCCTGGTGACCGTTCCGGAAAATCTTCTTGGAGTGAAGGATCTACTCACCGATCCTCTGGCCATGGATGTGGGGGATATCAGCAACGCTGCCGCGGCTGCCGAGGAGCAGGAGGTCAATGTCGGGGTCTTCGGCGCCATGGCGGCACGCTTCGATGGCCAGGCCGGGGCCTTTGCCTATCTGCTGTTCATTCTGCTCTACTCCCCCTGTGTGGCCACCATCGGCGCCATCCGTCGTGAGGCGGGTCCACGCTGGGCAGGTTTCGTGGTGGCCTGGTCCACCGGGATCGCCTTCATTGCCGCGAGCCTCTTCTATCAGACAGCGACCTATGCCGATCATCCACAAAGCGCGCTGGTGTGGATTGTCGGTCTGACTTTGCTGCTGTTGGGGATTGTCGGTGCTTTGCGCTATTGGTCGCAACGCAGTCAACAGCTGGTCTCAGACGTGGGGTGACCCGGCGATGATGCTAAGCGCGATCAGGGACTATCTCTCGAAACGTGGACAGGCAACCCTGGCCGACATCGCGCTTCATGTGGACGCGGAGCCCGAAGCGGTCCGGGGGATGTTGCAGCAGTGGATACGCAAGGGCAGGGTGGAGCAGCGCAAGGTCGAGGCCAACTGCGGCACCAGCTGTAATCGATGCGATCCTGCCGCAATGGAGCTCTATGTCTGGCTCGGTTAGTTCTCATGGGCTTGTTTGTCACACGCCTCTACACCTGCTGTTGAGTTTTTTTAGGTGGATGATTTCGCTCTGATGATCTGTTATGACCCCCTCTCTCTGGCCCTCTCCCGCGAGGGGAGAGGGACGCATTGATCAAGACTCGGTGCGAACAAACAGCTTGAGTCCACTACCTGACAGCGAGTGTTGGATTCACTTGAAATACGCTTCCCCTCTCCCCTCGCGGGAGAGGGCCAGGGAGAGGGGGATAATAAATCCGTGAGCGCAGCGAACACCCCCTTACAACTCAAACTTTTTATCCGTAAAAAGACATGAGCGCATGAATGGCGCATCTAGATGCTGCGTAAGGAAAATGTTTGTTAAGACAGGTAAAAACGGCTGACACAGCGAGTTGGCATAAGCAGAATTAGCAACGAGTTTTTTCCTATCTTATGGAGTATCCAAATGTTGCATTCATGTCGCCAACTACTCATTGCCCTCGGCCTTACCCTTGCCAGCACTCAACTCTACGCTGAAACCCCTGACTCGAATACAACCATGCCGGACAGAGCGGAACTGGAGGCAGCACTCAAGGAGTGTGCCGCCTCCATAGATACCGACAGTAGCGGCAGGCCTGATCACTCGGCGATGGATAGCTGTATGACGGCAAAAGGTTTCAGTAAACCGTCAGCTCCTCCCGGTCATGGGGGACCTGGGGGTAGCGGGGGTTATCCTCCCCCTGAGCGGTGATACTGGTTTATTCACTAGTGCATAAGCTGAGTCAGAGTGACATCTCTACCCTGACAAAGCTTGTGTGGCTGAGGAACCCCACCCTGAATGGGTGGGGCATTTGAGTGGTAAGGTTCAGACCGTAATGCTGAGACTGGATGCTGCGTCGGGTTCCGCATCGCCACCCAGATTGTAACTCTGCATCAAGCGCATGATCTGCAACAGTACCTTCTCGCTAAGCTCCATATCGGAGTTGCTTGCTGTCAGTGTGCTGCTGTTTTCCGTTGCTTCACTGCCGGACTGGTCGAAGGCCATCGCCTCATTCAGGTTGACCCGCCCGTCACCATCGCTGTCTGCCTCTTCGAAATTGGCAATGATGTTTTCAATCAGTGTCGAGCGTTGTTCATCGCTATCACCGATCTCTTCCAATTGAGCCTGCAACTCCTCCTTGGTAAAGCCAAGATCGTCCGCGCCATTCATACCCTCAGGTGGCGGTGGTGGGGGTGGTGCCATGCCGCTCATGGCCTCATTCATACGCATCTGGGAAAAAAGATCGTTTATCTGCTGATCGATCCGTACCATTGAATCGGTAAACTCCTCTTCCGTGATCTTGCCGTCACCATCGCTGTCGAGCTGGGTGAAGAGTTCGTCCAGCGCCGCGTCGTCTCTATTCAGTTCGGATGCATCAGTTACTGATGAGACCGTTTCCAACGCAGACAGGAGATCGGTTTTCTCAATATAGCCTTGATCGGAAGCGTCGAGCTTGGAGAAGAGCTGTTGCGCCATCTCTTCAGGATTGGGTCTTCGTGCGCCGTGAAAGGCCTGCATCTGGTTCATGCCGCCTACGCCACTTATGCCGTTCATATTAGACTCCTATTGCTTTGTTTTGTGATCATTGTACGTTTTGCAAAACGCATCTGATGCTAAGCAATTCAACGGCCAGTTTTTCAAAGTCTAAAAGGCGATTCAGGTAAAAGGATGTAAAGGTATGTAAGTTTTTATTGCCTGTTTTTCCGGTTCGGACTGTTTTGTTCTCAGTGGGTGTCTGGTGTGCTCCTGTGAATAGTTATTGCCGGCAGTTTTTGTCGCATTCATATAGATGTTAATTGCTGTAAATATGGCAGTAGTTCAAGCCTCACGGATTGGTTATTGAGGGCATCGGTCATCGGTTTACTCTGCCTGCCTTTATGAGGCGGCAGATCTATTCCTATGTTCGAGCCTTATTATCATGCTTCTCCCTGATTAGAGTTTGGGGCCACCTAAAAATTGGTTGTTGTTGATCTTATCTTGCAATGCTTTACGTTGAGCCGGTGTGAGTATGTTTCGCAATCGTGATGTCAATTGGATGTCGAGTAGGGCCAGCTCAGCTAAAGCCTTGCCATAGTTTTCGGCAAGTTGTCGTGCTTGTGGTCTGTTGAAACTCTCTTTAACAGCCAGTTGCTGGAGCTCCTGTAACGCTTTGTAAGCAGCCTGTTTAATCTCGCGTCTGTACTCAGCCTGTTGCTGCATCAGCGTAAAGAGCTGATTTCGTTGTGTCATCGACATTGTGATCCCCGTCTGTCTCTCCCCACCCTCGAGCAGTTGAGTGTTTACTCTGATTTCCTGGGGCTCTGTGTCAGGGCAGTGATATGCTTGTCGTGTATGGTTGAAAATTAATGGAGCACAGTTTATCGGGACAGGGAAAACGGGTTGTATTGGTAGCAGCAGGGCGAAGAGGATTAAAATGCCGGATAGTTTGGGCTTGCGCATGACGGCGATCTCCTGATTCAGATAAATCACACCGAGTATTTTGCATGCAGTTGCTGTTAAGTCCGTTAAAGGCCAGGTAAAACTATGTAAAGGCTGGTTCCAATCCATGTTTATTGCGTAAAATTGAAAGCCATGAATGAAGATGCAAGCAACAGTTCACCTCGAGTACTCCTGGTCGATGACGACCGGGAACTGCTGGAATTGCTCAATGACTATCTCACCCAGGAGGGTTTTAACGTCGATACTGCCAGCGATGGGAGAGCCGGGGTTTCCGCGGCACTCTCCGGTCGCCATGACATTGTCGTCCTGGATGTGATGATGCCTGAGGTGAACGGTATCCAGGCCCTGGGCATGATCCGTGCACAGAGTAACCTGCCGATACTGATGCTGACTGCCAAGGGTGATGATACCGATCGCATCATGGGATTGGAGTTGGGTGCCGATGACTATGTACCCAAGCCCTGTACTCCGCGTGAGTTGTGCGCACGGCTTCGTGCCATCCTCAACCGGGTGGGTGCACAGGGTGGATCGCAAAGGGTAAGCCAGTCCCAGCCGATTACGGTTGGGGAGTTGAAGATTTGGCCCACCCAGCGTCGAGTGGAGAGCGAGGGAAAACCACTAGAGCTGACCAGTTCGGAATATAACCTGCTCGAACTGCTGCTAAAGCACGCGGGAGAGCCTGTCAGCAAGGAGACACTGTCACTAGAGGGCCTTGGTCGACCATTGGGCCGATACGAACGAAGCATCGATGTCCATATCAGCAGTATTCGGCGTAAGTTGCCAACCCTTGCGGATGGTCGTTCCATGATCCAGACCGTGATTCGAAAAGGCTATCAATTGGTCGTCGAATAGACATCGACGGGTAGAGTGCAAATGGGCAGGCTTTTCTGGAAATTCTTTCTCTTTTTCTGGTTGGCGCAGCTTGCCACGGTCTTAGGTGTTGGTGTGGCAATCTGGTTCTTGGAATCAGAGCCTGAAACGCCTGGCATGGGCTCGCATCCCCCACAACCGCCACCCTGGCACGCTAACTCAGAGAACGCGCCGGGCAGCAGGCCCACACCACCCGGGTTTGCTCCAGGATCACCCCCCGATCGAATGCCGCCACCATTGAAACCACCCAATGGTATGGATGCAAATAGTGGCTTTCCACCGCCTGGAGATTTGGGTGAATTCGCCAGACAGCCACCACCAAAGCCATCAGAAGGGCGTTTTGCACCACCCTTGCCTCCGTTGGTGGCGGGTAGCCTGGTCAGCTTGCTGTTCGCTCTGTTGCTTGCCCGTTATTTCGTCGGTCCCATTCGCTCTCTGCGGCAGGCTTTTGAGTCGGTCGCCAATGGCAGGATGGATACCCGGGTTGGCGATACCATGGGGCGGCGTAAGGATGAGCTCGCTGACCTCGGCACAGGTTTTGACAATATGGCTGAACGTCTCCAGGGTCTGGTGGAGGGCAAGCAGCGCCTGCTGCATGACGTCTCTCATGAACTCCGTTCGCCCTTGGCGAGGATGCAGGCGGCTATCGACCTGATGCAACAGCAACCTCAACGCATCGGCGAGTTTAGTGAGCGCCTGGAGCGGGAGTCGGGGCGCATCGACAGACTGGTTGGTGAATTGTTGACCCTGGCGCGGCTGGATAGCGACATCCCCGGGATTCATATGGATGTCATCGATCTCAAAGAGATGATCGAGACCATAGCGGCCGATGCCGCTTTTGAGGCGGAGTCAAAACTGTGCAGTGTGATAGCCAACTTGCCCGAAAAAGCCTATATGTTGGGTAATCCGGATCTTCTCCATCGTGCTATTGAAAATATCGTGCGCAATGGGATTCGGCATACTCCGGAGGGTGGAAAGATCACAATTGCTGGTGAGACAAAGCCTGAAGAGAACCTGTTCGTTCTGAAGATTATGGATAATGGCGAAGGGGTGCCGGAGAGTGACCTCCAGCTTATCTTCGAGCCTTTCTACCGCAGTCCGACTGCAGACAGGTTCAAGGGTTACGGTATTGGTATGGCACTCACCCGCCGGGTCGTCGACGCGCACAAGGGAAAAGTATCTGCGGCCAATCGCAAGGATGGAGGGCTGGTGGTTACCATACGGCTTCCATTGTCGAGTGAATCGGATTAGTGGCGCTTTTCCTTTAACTATTTTTACACCATTTTACCCGTTATGCCGTTGCGGGTAGTTCCCGATCCAACGAAACTATTCCACATTAGTTCTTCGCTGTTCTGCTTTACCTCCTGTTTCTCAGTGAGAAGGGACGAAAGATCTCTGACTGTTATGTTTTCCGGTGTATGTGGTTGCATAAATTACTGAGTTACATATGGGAATAGCAGGCTTGATGGGCAAATGAGCAGGTCAGCATTGATATCAGTTTTATTACCACTTGGTCAGGAGGCGACCAATGAATAAACTCACCAAGCTAAGTCGTCGGCAGATGCTTAAGCAGACCGGGTCCGTTCTGCTTACGGCACCTTTGTTCTCATTGCTGGCGTGTAATGATGGAAGTTCCACCGACGAGACCGACACAACCAGTTCAAGTGACGCAACAGATAGCACCACGGATAGTGATACAACCGATACAACCAGTGATAGCGACAATGATTCCACAACTGATAGCGCAACCATCGAGTGGGCCTCAGGAGGTACCGAGTTGATCCTCGTTGATTATCCGGGCGACAGCCTGTTTGCCAGCGCCGCTGTCTGTTCCCTCTCCCTGACCGAGGCGACCACCGAAGGCCCCTGCTATTTTGGGGTCAGCCAAACGGAAGATATCGCGGCGGGACGCAGCGGATTGCCGATGATGCTCTGTCTGCAACTTGTGGATCGGGACTGTAATCCCTTGCAGGGTTATTTGATCGAAGTCTGGCATTGCGACAGCGATGGCGTCTACTCAGGCGACACCTCGGAGAGTGACGATGTCTCAACCTTCGCCGGTAACTTTTGTACCGGCGGCGACGCTGCAGCGGAGGCAAGTACCTGGTTTCGTGGCGAGCTTACAACCGACAGCAGTGGTCGGGTCAATTTCAAGAGCTGCTTTCCAGGATGGTACAGAGGGCGCACCATCCATATTCACTTTAGGGTTCGCCTGGAATATGGTGGCAGCGATTATGTGGTTTCACAATTTTGCTTTGACGACGACTTTGCACAAGAGATCTGTACCACCCACGACTATTACGCAGACAGGGGTGTTCAGGACACACCCCTGTCCAGTGGCGGTGATACGGTGTTTCCCACCACAGGTTATAGCGACTACATACTCAATATTGAGCAAAACAGAGATGGCAGCTTGTTGGCGTATAAACGCATTATGATCGACCTTTAGAAAACTCGGGTGCGGGATCACTGGTTCGATCCCGAAACTAGAGATTCAGATGAAAGAGGAATCGCTTGATATAGCGTTATAGGTGCTATTTTTTTAGTTTTATAACCAGACTGTTGATATTGTTTTCTCTGGCGAGTTGTCTTACCGCGTTTAGCTGCGATTGGGTACGATAGGGACCGCTGCGCACACGGTGGTAGGTGTCTCGATTGTTGATGCTGACCCTTTGGATCTCTGCCTCGATACCGATCAATGCGAGTTTTGCCTTCAGTCGGTCCGCATCCTGGTGTTTTCTGAAAGAACCCATCTGTAGCACATAGCTCTCTTGCGTGCGGTTGGGAGCGGTCTCGGTTGGTTGTGTTGGTTTTGTCTCACTATCCCTGGCTGGCGTCACTATCTCCTCATCGGGTATCACCACTTCCATTTCAGGTAGGATGGTGTAGAACTCGAAGGTCGGCCTTGGGGCTTCTCTCTGCTGCTGTTCACTGGTGTCAGCTCTGGGTGTAGGTATGCCGGGTACTTTGTTGGTGGAGAGACCTGGTCCCAGCTTGAGCCAGATCACCCCCATCAGAAAGGCGCCGGTGACCAAGCCGCCGAAGAGATGAAACAGGCAGTTGCCGCTGTTCTTGTGCTGCTTTTTTTTATGCGCGCGATGCTTATAGTCGGCCATCGGCTTACATCTTCTCCGGTGCCGAGACACCGAGCAGGTTGAGACCGTTGCGCACAACCTGTCTGGTGGCGAGGATGAGCTGCAGCCTGGCATTGCGCAGTCCGCTATCCTCGATCAGGAACTTGTGGGCGTTGTAGTAGGTGTGGAAATCGTTGGCGAGTTCGCGCAGGTAGTGGGTCAATTGGTGTGGCTCTTCATGCAACGCCGCCGCTTCGACGATCTCGGGATACTTGGCCAGACTGGTGATCAAGGTCTGTTCATGAGGTTCGCTAAGCAGTCCGTAGTCAACCGCCTTCGGCTCATCTTCCACGGCGATGGCCTGTTCGGCGGCCTGTTGGAAGACGCTGCAGATGCGGGCATGGGCATACTGCACATAGTAGACCGGGTTGTCGTTGGACTGGGATTTGGCCAGATCGAGATCGAAGTCCATGTGCTGCTCGCACTTGCGCATCACATAGAAGAAGCGGGCGGCATCGGCGCCGACCTCCTTGCGCAGCTCGCGCAGGGTGACAAACTCGCCGGAGCGGGTCGACATCTGCATCTTCTCGCCGCCGCGGTAGAGGATCGCGAACTGTACCAGCAGTACATCGAGCTTTGAGGGGTCGTCGCCCAACGCCTGCAGAGCCGCCTTCACCCGCGGTACATAACCGTGATGGTCGGCGCCCCAGACATCGATGACCCGGTCAAAGCCGCGCTCCAGCTTGTCCATGTGGTAGGCGATGTCGGAGGCGAAATAGGTTGTCTGGCCATTGTCCCGGACCACCACCCGGTCCTTCTCATCCCCGTAGTCGGTGGAGCGGAACCAGACCGCGCCCTCCTTCTCATAGAGATGGCCGCTGTTGCGTAGGCGTTCGATGGCGCGATTGACCGCGCCGCTCTCGGTGAGGCTGCGTTCCGAATACCACTCGTCATAGTTGACGCCGAAGAGCCCCAGGTCATCTCGAATATCGTCGAGTATGGTGTTGAGGCCCAGCTCGAAGACAAAACGATAGCGGTTGTCTCCCAACAGCGCTTTGGCGCGCAGAATAAGGCCGTCGATATGGGCCTCTTTGTCGCCGCCAGCCGCTTCGTCGGCAGGGACATCTTGAAAGAGTGTCTCCGCCTCCTGCTTGTAGGCTTCGCCATGGTCACGGTGGAGGGTGGCGGCGATATCCCACACATAGTCCCCGCGATAGCCGTTGGCGGGGAAGGTCAGGGTCTCGTCGCAGAGCTCCAGGTAGCGCAACCAGACCGAGGTGGCGAGTATATCCATCTGCCGCCCGGCATCGTTTACGTAGTACTCGCGATGGACATCGAAGCCGATCGCCTCGAGGAGATCAGCCACCACCGAGCCGTAGGCGGCGCCGCGTCCATGACCCACGTGGAGGGGGCCGGTGGGGTTGGCGGAGACGAATTCGACCTGGATTCGTTTGCCACTGCCCAGATCGCTGCGGCCATAGCCCTGACCCTGTTCGATGATGGTGGGTATCAGGCTGTGATAGGCGGAGGCGGCCAAGGTGAAATTGATGAATCCGGGACCGGCGATTTCACAACTTTCGAGGAGTTCGGATGCGGGCAAGGCATCGAGCAGGCGCTGGGCAAGTTCGCGGGGATTGGTGCCTGCAGATTTAGCCAGCACCATGGCGATATTGGTGGCGAAATCCCCATGCCGGTTGTCCCGGGTGCGCTCGATTTTTGGCGTAGAGAGGTCATCTTGCGCAAGCACGCCCTCTGCGCTCAGTTGTTGCAGCGCTGTTGTCACCAATTGCTCAATCTGCTTCTTCATCGTGTCGTTCGAATTGCCAGGTTACAAGGGCGGCAAGGATACCAGGAATCGTGCCTTTCCGGGGAGGGTTGTGTCTGAATTTAGGTCAGAAAGAGTTCACTTATTAGTCATGCGGATGTCATCCCCGGTTTCTACACTTCGTTAGCACTATGAAATCAGAGGAAAAACAGCTATGTCTGTAGAAAAACGCTACAGTAAACGATACCCCATGCAGGGGGAAGTCTATATCCGTTACCGTAAACAGCAGGTCTTCCCGGCCGAGGCCGCCAACTGCTCGGTCCAGGGGATCTTTTTGAGCACCCGCAACCTGACCATGATCACAGGGGCGATGGTCGAACTGGAGTTCTTTTTCGCTGGCAGGCACTGGACGGTGACAGGCATAGTCACCCACACCCAGCAGGATGGCGTCGGGGTGATGTTCTGGAGACCCCAGGTCGAACTCTTTGATGCGGTAATCGCCGCGGCCAACCGCAAGCAGCCTGTCGGTCCCAGCAGGGCTGTGCCCACCGAGGCTGTTGTCTGAAATCGGTGCTATTTCCCTATTACGCCCTCGCTCCCAGCAGGATGACACCCTGGTGTGAACTTCCCAGCGGTATTGGAGGATTGTCATCTTGGTGTAACAAATCTCATGTTTAATTGCTGAATCTTGAATCATTATGGGTACAGCGATGACAGTCCCGAGAATACTTGCTGTTGACGATGAGCCTGCCGTCGGCGAGATGTTGCGGTTTATCCTGGAGCAGGACGGATTCCAGGCCGATTTCGTGGAAGACGCGACACAGGCCATCAACCAGATCCGCAAATCCAAACCCGATCTGATCCTCCTCGACTGGATGTTGCCGGGGATGAGCGGTATTGAACTGGCGGGCCGTCTGAAGAAAGACCGGGATACCGCAGGGATCCCGATCATCATGCTCACCGCAAAGGGCGAAGAGAACGACAAGGTCCGTGGCCTCGATATCGGCGCCGAGGACTATGTCACCAAGCCCTTCTCGGCCAGGGAGCTGCTGGCGAGAATCCGCACTATCCTGCGCCGCGTCTCGCCGCTTCTGGCCGGGGATCAGCTTGAGTGCGGCGGCCTGGTACTCGATCCGGTGAGCCATCGGGTCAGCTCGGAGAGCGAGGATGTCGACCTGGGACCCACCGAGTTCCGCCTGCTCCACTTTTTCATGACCCATCGCGAACGGGTCTTTACCCGGGGCCAGCTGCTGGATCAGGTTTGGGGCACCAATGTCTATATCGAGGAGCGTACCGTGGACGTCCATATCCGCCGCCTGCGCAAGGCCCTGGAACCCACCAACAAGGACAAACTGCTGCAGACCGTGCGCGGCGCCGGATACCGCTTTTCGGACAAGCTCTGAACTCTGGTTTTCTCTCTGCAAGAGCAGGGTTTCAGCCCAGCTAAGGCCTGAAGTTGCGGGGAGAGTGGGCTATTCAACCAGACCCTCATTCCTGGAAATTAATTCTGTAACGCAACTGTAATATTTCTCACATTTTCTATTCATCTTGAGCGCCTATTCTCTAGCGCCTGATTACAACATCAAGCCAGTTCTTTGCTTACTGGTTCTCTAAGAAGGAGAGATTGAAACATGAAAAAGCTGATATCAGCAGCGGTCGCACTTTCACTGACCGGTTTCGTAGGCATGGCCTCAGCGCGGGATTACATCAGCGTGGTCGGTTCCTCTACCGTCTACCCTTTTGCCACCGTGGTTGCAGAGCAGTTTGGTAAGACCTCCAAGTTCAAGACCCCCAAGATCGAGTCCACCGGCTCCGGCGGCGGTTTGAAGCTGTTCTGCGCTGGTGTCGGCGTCGAGCATCCCGATGTCACCAACGCTTCACGTCGCATCAAGAAGTCTGAGGTTGAGCGTTGCGCGGGCAACGGCATCAACGACATCATCGAGGTGAAGGTGGGTTATGACGGTATCGCCCTGGCCAACTCCAAGGCGGCCCCTCTCTTCTCCGTGACCCGTAAGGACATCTTCCTGGCCCTGGCCAAAGAGGTTCCGGATCCCAAGGATCCCGCCAGCGGCAAGCTGGTGGCCAACCCCTACCAGACCTGGAAGGAAGTGAACAAGGATCTGCCAGATATGGCGATCGAAGTCCTCGGTCCTCCTCCCACTTCCGGTACCCGTGACGCCTTCGCCGAGCTGGCGATGGAGGGCGGCTGCAAGAAGATCGACTGGATCAAGGCGATGAAGAAGAAAGACAAGAAGATGTACAAGTCGATCTGCCACACCGTGCGTGAGGACGGCAAATACATCGAGGCCGGCGAGAACGACAACCTGATCGTGCAGAAGCTGGAAGCCAACAAGGGTGCCCTTGGCGTCTTCGGCTACAGCTTCCTGGATCAGAACTCCGACAAGGTACAGGGTTCACTGGTTGACGGCGTTGCACCTACCTTCGAGCTGATCGCCGACGGCAGCTATCCTGTTTCACGTCCGCTCTACTTCTATGTGAAGAAGGCGCACATGGGCAAGATCCCCGGTATCGAAGAGTATCTGGCCGAGTTCACCAGCGACAAGGCCTGGGGTGACGAGGGTTATCTGGCCGACAAGGGCCTGATCCCGATGCCTGTCGAAGAGCGTAAGGCGTTCAAGAGTGACGTAGAGTCCAAGAGCTCGCTGAAACTCTAAGCCTCTGCTGTTATGAGCTGAAGGAGCGGCTGTCTCTCAGGTTAAAGAGGCAGCCGCTTTTTTCCTTGGGAACCGCCATGCATTCGTCTACGCTGATTATTGTTTTACTGGGCCTCATGGCACTGGCCTACTACATGGGCCGCAAGCGCTCCCTGAGTCTGGTGAGCGGCCGGGTCAGGGATCTCCATTCGCTGCCCTCCTACTACGGTATTCAAACCGCGCTCTGGTGCGGCATTCCGGCGCTGATTCTGTTCGTGTTCTGGATCTCCTTCGAGGGGGCCGTGGTCACGGGCATGGTGGTGGACAGCCTGCCCCAGGAGATCCAGGAGCTCCCTCCGGAGCGGCTCAACCTGGTGATGAACGATATCCGCAACCTGGCCCAGGGCGACATCGTCTCGCAAGAGGTTGACCAGACCATGCAGGGCGCCGCCGATCACTACGCCTCGTTGTTGCGCATCAGCGACATGGCCCTGTTCGTGGTTGCGCTCGCGGTGGCGATCCTGGGCGGACTGCTGGCGCAACGCTCCATCAAACGCGAACAGCGTGCTCGCAACCGGGTGGAGAAGGCGATAAACTTCTTCCTCGTCTCCAGCTCCTCGCTGGCGATCTTCACCACCATCGGTATCGTGCTCTCGGTGCTCTTTGAGTCGATTCGCTTCTTTCAACAGATACCGGTCACTGAATTCATCTTCGGCCTGGAGTGGTCGCCGCAGACGGCGATCAGGGCGGACCAGGTCGGCTCTTCCGGCGTCTTCGGCGCCATACCGCTGTTTGCCGGCACCTTTCTGATCACCCTTATCGCCATGTTCGTGGCCGTGCCTATCGGTCTGATGTCGGCGATCTACATGGCCGAGTATGCGGGCAAGCGTTTCCGTGCTCTTGCCAAGCCGGTGCTGGAGGTCCTGGCCGGTATACCCACGGTGGTCTACGGCTTCTTCGCGGCTCTCACGGTGGCCCCCTTCTTCCGCGATCTGGGCAGCAGCCTGGGGTTGAGCGTCTCCTCCGAGTCGGCCCTCGCCGCGGGGGTGGTGATGGGGATCATGATCATCCCCTTTGTCTCGTCTCTATCGGACGATGTGATTAACGCGGTGCCCCAGGCGATGCGCGACGGTTCCTACGGTCTCGGCGCGACCCGCTCCGAGACCATCCGCCAGGTGATCATCCCGGCCGCCCTTCCGGGCATCGTCGGCGGTGTGCTGCTGGCGGTCTCCCGGGCCATCGGCGAGACCATGATCGTGGTGATGGCCGCCGGACTCTCCGCCAACCTCACCGCCAATCCCTTGGAGGCGGTGACCACGGTGACCGTGCAGATCGTCACCCTGCTGGTGGGGGATCAGGAGTTCGACAGCGCCAAGACCCTGGCGGCCTTCGCCCTCGCCCTGGTGCTGTTTGTCATCACCCTGGCCCTCAACATGATCGCCCTGCACATCGTGCGCAAATATCGTGAACAGTATGAATAATCAGCAGCAACAACACGACAGGACCATGGCGCGGGTGCAGCAGGGACTGGAGCGCCGCTATCGTCAGGAGAAGCGGTTTCAGCGCATTGGTCTGGGGGCGATCGTCCTCGGCCTGGTGTTCGTCTCCTTTCTGTTTATCAGCATCATCGCCAACGGCCACACCGCGTTTCAGCAGACCTATGTGAAACTCGATATCAATTTTGATCCAGAGTTTATCGCCCCGGTTGGTGAGACCGACCCGGAGGTGCTCTCCAGGGCGAACTACGGCGGGCTGGTGAAAAAGACCATGCGGGAGATGTTCCCCGATGTCAGCAACCGTCGCGAAAAGAAGGTCCTCTACGGTCTGGTGAGCACCGGCGCCAGCTACCAGCTGCGGGATATGGTGATGCAGGATCCCGCGCTGATCGGCACCCAACAGAGCGTCTGGGTGCCGGCTGACGACGATGTGGATATGCTGATCAAGGGGCATATCGATCTCAACGTCCCCGAGAGTGACCGCCGTATCAAGAACAACCAGATGGTGTGGATCCAGAGCCTGCAGGCCGAGGACCGCATCGAGAAGCGCTTCAACACTACCTTCTTCACCGCCGGTGACTCCCGCGAACCTGAACTGTCGGGTATCAAGGGTGCGGTTCACGGCTCATTCTTTACCCTGATGATCTGTCTCTTGATCTCCTTCCCGGTGGGGGTGGCCGCGGCGGTCTATCTCGAGGAGTTCGCCCCCAAGAACCGCTGGACCGACATCATCGAAGTCAATATCAACAACCTGGCGGCGGTCCCCTCCATCGTCTTCGGCCTGCTCGGCCTGGCGGTCTTCATCAACTTCTTCGGTCTGCCCCGCTCGGTGCCCCTGGTGGGCGGCCTGGTGCTGGCCCTGATGACCCTGCCGACGATCATCATCGCCAGTCGCGCCGCCCTGAAGTCGGTGCCGCCGTCGATCCGCGAGGCGGCCCTCGGGGTCGGTGCCTCGCCGATGCAGACCGTCACCCACCATGTGCTGCCCCTGGCGATGCCGGGCATGCTCACCGGCACCATCATCGGCATGGCCCAGGCCCTGGGGGAGACCGCGCCGCTGCTGATGATCGGTATGGTGGCCTTCATCGTCGACATCCCCGGCGGGCCCTTCGACCCCTCGGCGGTGCTGCCGGTGCAGATCTACCTCTGGGCAGACAGCCCGGAGCGCGCCTTTATGGAGCGCACATCCGCGGCGATCATGGTGCTGTTGGCCTTCCTCATCAGCATGAACCTGTTGGCCGTTTGGCTGAGAAAGAAATTTGAGCGCCGCTGGTAAGCCGACGCAAGCGAGGTAAGTATGGACGAGTTAGTCAATGAGAGTGGCGTGGTCGCCAAACCACTGAATCCTGAAGCCGCAAGCGAGGCCGAAATGCAGGCGTCTTATGAACAGCACGGCAGCGGGACAGTGGGGGAGATCTATGTGGACGATCCCCGCATGACCTGCAGGAACGTCAATGTCTTCTATGGTGATAAACAGGCCATATTCGATGTCAGTCTCGATATCGGCAAGAACCAGGTGATCTCCATGATCGGGCCCTCCGGTTGCGGCAAGTCCACCTTCCTGCGCTGCCTCAACCGCATGAACGACACCATCGATATCTGCCGCGTGACCGGTCAGATCAAGATGGACGACATGGATATCTACGACGGAGGCCTGGATGTGGTGCCCCTGCGCGCCAGCGTCGGCATGGTGTTCCAGAAGCCCAATCCTTTCCCCAAATCGATCTACGACAATATCGCCTACGGACCGCGCATCCATGGTCTCAGCGACGATGCCAAGCACTTGGACGAGATTGTCGAGAAATCCCTCACCCGGGCCGGCCTCTGGGAGGAGGTCAAGGATCGTCTCGATCAGCCGGGTACCGGTCTCTCCGGTGGTCAGCAGCAGCGCCTCTGTATCGCCCGCGCGATTGCGGTGAGTCCGGAGGTGATCCTGATGGATGAGCCCTGTTCCGCCCTCGATCCCATTGCCACCGCCAAGATCGAGGAGCTGATCGACGAACTGCGGGAGAACTATACTATCGCCATCGTCACCCACTCCATGCAGCAGGCGGCGCGGGTGAGTCAGCGCACCGCCTACTTCCATCTCGGCAAGTTGATCGAAGTGGGAGAGACGGACCAGATCTTTACCAATCCCAGGCATAAGCTGACCGAGGACTACATCACCGGTCGTTTCGGTTAAGGATTAAACCTAGATTCCGCAGTTAACCGCTGATATGTGTCGTAAGGTAATGATATGCAACATCAATTACTGAACTTTATGCTCACCCCTTGGGTTAATTTATTAACGCTACATGAATTTGTGAAAAATCTCAGCGCACCCTGCTGCGTTGTCGTTCTTGTTAATGGAATAGCCATTAACGGCGAACGACGCCTTGCCGGGCACGCTGAGATTTCCCACAAACCCATGTTCAACTACGGATTCTAGGTTAAAAAGATGAACGAGATGACCAACGGGCATATAGTCAAGGCATATACCGAAGAACTGGAGAGCATCAACCAACTCGTAGTAGAGCTGGGAGAGCTTGGCGTGGATCAGCTGCGCCGCGCGGTGCAGACCCTGCGGGACGAGGATACCAAGGAGGCGGGCCTGGTCATCGACCGGGACCGGGAGCTCAACGATATCGACGTCAAGGCCGACGAGGAGATCATCCGCCTGATCGCCAAGCGTCAGCCCATGGCCAAGGATCTGCGCGACATCCTCACGGTGCAGAAGATCATCACCGACCTGGAGCGGGTCGGCGACGAGGCGCGCAAGATCGCCAATCTGACCATTCATTTCTATGACAATGGCAAGCCGCCGCCAAGCAATGAGATCCTTAACGATATCTATGACATGGCTACCTTTGTCGATGACATGTTGAACAAGAGTCTGCAGGCATTTATCAAAGTGGACCTGAAGATCGCCCTGGGCGTTATCGAGCATGAGAAGCGACTGTTCGATGAGTTCAGAGGTTCACTGCGCCGCCTCTCGACCTTTATCATGGAAGACTCCCGCAGCGTCGGCCATGTGGTCGATATCGTGCTTGCCCTGCGCGCCCTGGAGCGCATCGGCGGCCATGCCAAGAACATCGGCGGTCATGTGATCTTCCTCATCACCGGCAAGGATGTGCGGCACGAGAACCTGAGCGCCATCTACAGCGAGATCTCCGACCTCGCCTGATCCGATAGTGGCCATGGAGCGGCCGCAACGGGATCCCCGGTATCCGCGGGTGGAATTCGTCTCCCGGGGGATCTATGCTTTTCTTAACCGCCCCTGTGCGTGGCTGGATTCGGGGTGGGCATGGATCTCTCATGGACACTCCAGGGAGCACGATTATGCAACGGAACATGCCGTCATACCGCTATCTCCTCGCCCTGACCTTCTTGCTGATCCCTTTTGCCCTGCCGGCGGCTGAGACTTCGCCCCTGCAGCGCTATGTGGAGACCCCCGATCCCAGCTATAGCTATGAAAAGATCGGCGAGATCAGCGTCGGCGGTGTTGTGGCCCATATACTCAGCATGAACTCCCAATCCTGGCGTAGCGCGGACGAGGTCACCCCTGTGATTTGGAATCACTGGGTCACGATCATTGTTCCTCAACAACTCGCTTCGAACCGGGCCAACCTGACCATCGTTGGCGGTTCAACCTCGACACAGCCGCCGAATGCCGCGGATGTGGCGCAATTTTCCCTCATCGCAACCGCGACTGGCACAATCCAGGTGGTGGTGCAGCAGGTGCCCTCGCAACCGCTGCTGTTCAGCGATCTTAGCGAGGGATTGAGCGAGGACGCCCTGGTGGCCTACAGCTGGAGAAAGCTGATGCAGACCGGTGACCCGACCTGGGCCGTCTATCTGCCGATGACCAAGGCGGCAGTCCGCGCCATGGATAGCGCCGAGGATTTTGTCGCCGGGAATCTGGGGTTGGAGATAGATCGATTCATCGTCACCGGCTTTTCCAAACGCGGCGCCACTGCCTGGCTGACCGCGGCGGTTGATGATCGGGTTGTCGCTGTCGTCCCCGGCATGTTCAACATGCTGCATATGGCGGATCAGCTGGAGCATCACTACGCAAGCTATGGCTTCTTTTCCGACGCCCTCTCGGACTATGAAGCGAACGCTGTCATGGATGAGATTCGCGCCCCTGAAGGAAAACTGTTGCGTCAGATAGTCGATCCGATCAGCTACCGGGAGGCATTGACCATGCCTCACCTTATTATCAATTCCAGCGGTGACGAGTTCTTCCTGCCTGACGCCTCGGAGCGTTATATCCATGAACTGCCTGCGGAGGCGTTGCAACGCATTGTGCCGAATACCGATCACTCTGCGGAGGCCAAGTTCGAGGTTATCCTGTCGGGTCTGATCGCCTGGTATCAGATGCAACTCAACGGGCTGCAGAGGCCGCAGCTTGAATGGAACCTGACAGCCAGTGGCGAGCTTGAGGTCAGCACTGATCAGATACCCTTGTTTGCAAGGTTGTGGCAGGCGAGCAATCCGACAGCCAGGGATTTCAGGCATGAGACCGTGGGGGATCAGGCCTGGCAGAGCAGTTTGATCAGAGCCGATGCGGATGGTCGCTACCGGGTCTCTGTGGCAACGCCCGCACAAGGTTATACCGCCTACATGGTCGAACTTACCTATTCGGGTGCGGCAGGATTACCCCAGGTCTATACCACGTCGGTTTTCGTCACCCCCGATGAGCACCCCTTTGAGTTGGAGGAACCGCTGCTCGATCCGAAGAACCCGCTCTACTGGCGCCGGCAGGTTGCCAGTGCGCTTGCAGGAGACCCGGATGATTACACAGGGTCCGAACTTGAACAGATGTTGCCGATCAGGGTATTGGGAGACTATGTCTTCGATCTGGAGAGCCTCGACGCCTTGCTGCAACAGCCCGGCCCTCACCGCGCATGCAGCGCCGCACGATTGAATGTGGAGGCGAACGAGGTGGGTTGGTACTCCACACTCTATAGCTCTGGGGAGAGAAAGATCCGCTACTGGCAACCCTATGATGTTGCCGAGCAGCTCTACAGCGACGGTAATGAATCACTGGCGGCGGGGATTTGTCTCTGGCTGACGTTGCAGTAGTTCAATCGGCCGAATCCTGTTTGATCGGTACCGGGGAGACATGCCATATTCTTTCACAATACTCCTTGATCGCCCGGTCAGAGGAGAACCAGCCGCACCTCGCAGTATTGAGTATCGAGGCCCGGATCCACGTGTCCCGATCCCGCCATCTCTGATCCACCTGTTGCTGACAGGCACGGTAGGCCGAGAAATCATCGAGGACAAAAAAATGGTCATGATTAAGCAGCACATCGAGCAGCGGCCTGAACTTTCCACGATCCTGTGGAGAGAAGCGGCCTTCACCGATGGCGTCGATGATTGCCCGCAGCTGTGGATCATCAAGAACGCGATCGCGGGGGGAGTAGTTGCCGGTGCGCCGGGTCGCCACCTCGGATTCGGTAAGGCCGAAGAGGAAGAAGTTCTCTTTCCCCACCCGATGCCGAATCTCGATATTGGCTCCATCCAGGGTGCCGATGGTCAGCGCGCCGTTGAGGGCGAATTTCATGTTGCCAGTGCCGGAGGCCTCCATACCCGCGGTTGAGATCTGTTCCGAAAGGTCGGCGGCGGGGTATATTCGTTCGGCGTTGCTGACGTTGAAATTGGGCAGGAAGGCGATGTGCATCTTATCTTTGGTATCCGCATCGTCGTTTACCGTCTTGGCGACAGCGTGGATCAGCTCGATGATCAGTTTGGCGAAATAGTATCCGGGAGCGGCCTTGCCGGCGAAGAGCCAGGTGCGTGCCGGGGCGTCGTTGTTCAGGCCCTGCTTCAGCTGCAGATAGCGGCCAATGATCTGGAGGATGTTGAGGTGTTGGCGTTTATATTCATGGAAGCGTTTGACCTGGCAGTCGAACAGGCTTTGGGTATCGACCTCGATGCCAGAGGTGTCGCGGATCTTCTGCGCCAGTAGGCCTTTGTTATGCAGTTTGACCTCATCCCAGGCCTGGCGAAAGGCGACTCTGTCCGCCCACTCCTCGAGTTCCTGCAGGCGTTGCAGATCTTTGGTCCAGGCATCACCAATGGTGTCGTTTATCAACTCGCACAGGGCCGGGTTGGCGAGTATCAGAAATCGGCGTGGGGTGATGCCATTGGTGACATTGGTGAAACGCTCAGGATCGAGGGTGTGGAACTCATGCAATACCCGATCCTGCAGCAGCCGGCTGTGCAGTTTTGCCACGCCGTTGATATGGTGACTGGCGACACTGGCCAGGTGGGCCATGCGTACGCTGCGACCGAAGCGCTCGTCAATCAGTGACAGCCGGGCCAGGAGCCCGTCTTCATAGGAACCCTTGCGGACCTGCAGTAAAAATCGGTGATTGATTTCGTAGACGATCTCCAGGTGCCTGGGCAATAGCTCGCCAAACAATTCCACCGGCCAGGTTTCCAGGGCCTCGGGGAGCAGGGTGTGGTTGGTGTAGGAGATAGACTTGCGGACCAGTCCCCACGCCTGCTCCCACTCCACATGGTGAACATCCACCAGGAGGCGCATCAGCTCCGCCACCGCGATCGCTGGGTGGGTGTCGTTGAGTTGGATGGCGAACTTCTCCGGCAGCTGATTCAGGGATGCGTTCTGTTGCAGATGCAGGCGCAGAATATCCTGGATGGTGCAGGAGCAGAAGAAATACTCCTGCTCCAGGCGCAGCCGTTTGCCCTGCATCGGTTCATCATTGGGGTAGAGCACCTTGCTGATGGTCTCCGAGGCGATCTTCTCCGCCACCGCCCGCTCATAGTCCCCCACGTTGAACGCCTCGAGGTTGAACGATTCGCAGGCCTGGGCGTTCCACAGCCGCAGCAGGTTGACCGTGGGTACACGATAGCCGGGAATGGGCGTGTCATAGGCAACGCCCTTGACCAGGCGCTGGGGGTGCCAGCGGACAACGTAGCGGCCGTCGTTGTCGGTGTAGTGCTCGGTGGTGCCGCCGAGTCCGACATCGAAGCTGATTTCAGGCCGTGGAATCTCCCAGGGATTACCGTTGCGCAACCATTTGTCTGCGAGCTCCACCTGGCGCTCCTCCCTGATCGCCTGCTCGAAGATACCGTACTCGTAACGGATCCCGTAGCCAATGGCGGGAATCTGCAGGGTCGCCAGGGAATCGAGGTAACAGGCGGCCAATCTGCCCAGGCCACCATTGCCGAGGCCGGGTTCCGGCTCCTGCGCCGCTATCTCATCGAGATCGAAGTCGAGAGCGGCCATTGCCTGGCGCACCTGGGGTTCGATACCCAGGGCTGAGATCGCATTGCGCAGATGGGGGCCGGGGAGATACTCCGCGGAGAGATAACAGACACTGCGACTGGCCTGCCGGTAGTAGGTGCTAGCGGTGTCGATCCAGTTGTTCAGCAGGCGGTCGCGGACGCTCCATGCCAGGGCCAGGTAGGCGTCGTTTTTCGATGCCACCTGGGGAAACCGGGCCTGTACAAAATAGAGGTTGTCGAGAAACGAGTGTTGTATCGACTCGATATCTGCTGCGGTGCGGTAGTTGGCGTACTTATTTTTCTTCATCGGGATCTCGCCTGGGTTGTCCTTTAGCGAAGCTTAGATAGAAATTCGTGAAACAGACAACTCTATGCCTCTCCTCATTGGGTATAGGCGGAAACTATCAGCCGTGTCTGTAGTCTACCAAGAGCAACGGAAAAAACCCTTGGTTATAAGCTGAGCGGATCTCAGCGCTCCCGACATTATCAATGTAAGGCTGTTAGAGATTATTCTCACTGACATGGATTTGTTTAGATGTATCGTTTAAGGATATATACTCTCACTGATAGGTATTGCCTCTCCTCACAGATGCCGGAACAGCCTAACCGGTCCAGCTGTCACTGGTCTGTAAATGACTATTGTTTAGTTTGCTGTTAAGGGTTGATTATGGGTCAAACGGATATGTTAAGACTGCCTTTCCCGCTCCTTCTTCCGCTGCTGCTTGGGCTGATGATGTTGGCCTCCGGCTGTTCCATATCCTACTCCACCGGGGTCGATTCCGAGCAAAAGATATCGGCGAGCAGTGGTAATTTTGAGGGCGACCTGGACTCGGGTGATCAGTTTGGCAGCACCATTGCCACTGTCGGGGATCTGAATAGTGACGGTGTCACCGACCTGGCCGTGGGCGCGCCCTTCGACGACAACGGGGGCGCCGACCGGGGAGCTGTCTGGGTGCTGTTCATGGACGATGACGGCGAGGTGGAAACGGAGCAGAAGATCTCCGATGATTCGGGTGGATTCGGCGGTGTTCTGGATGATGATGATCGGTTTGGTAGTGCCGTCGCGCCTATTGGCGACCTCAATAACGATGGTGTCCGGGATATAGCCGTGGGTGCCCCCCTGGATGACGACGGCGGCACCGACAGGGGTGCGGTATGGATTCTTTTTCTCGACAGCGATGGCAGCGTAGAGTCGGAACAGAAGATCTCTGACGACAGCGGAGATTTCCCCGGGGACCTGGACGATGACGATCAGTTCGGTCATGCGGTTGCGGCAATCGGTGACCTCAATGGGGATGGGGTCAACGACCTGGCGGTGGGCGCCCCCAATGACGATGACGGCGGCAGCGATCGGGGGGCGGTCTGGATCCTCTTCATGAACAGCGACGGCACGGTTGCTTCCACGCAAAAAATCTCTGCCGACAGTGGTGGTCTCAATCGCGATCCCGAGGATCAGGACCACTTTGGCAGCGCGCTGACGGAGATCGGGGATCTCGATTCCGACGGTGTCGTGGACCTTGCCGTCGGCGTCAGTGGGGACGATGATGGCGGTAGTAATCGTGGCGGGGTGTGGATCCTGTTTATGAACACCGACGGCAGCGTGGATGAGTTGAAGCGCATCTCCCATACCCGCGGTGAGTTTGACGGAGAACTCAACGACGGCGATCAATTTGGCAATGCCCTTGCCAGCGTCGGCGATCTCAACGAGGATGGCACCGAGGATCTGGCAGTGGGTGCAAAGCTGAGCGATGACGGCGGCGCCGAGCGGGGTGCGGTGTGGATCCTCTTCATGGAGATCAACGGCGAGGTTATCTCAGCCACCAAGCTGTCCGATACCAAGGGTGGCTTTGACGGTGAACTCAACAGCGGCGATCAGTTCGGCAGTGCCCTGGCCCATCTCGGGGATCTCAATGGTGACGGAATCAGTGATATCGCGGTTGGCGCCGGTCTGGACGACGATGGCGACACAGATAGCGGAGCGGTCTGGATCCTCTTCATGGATGATGCGGACAGAGATTACGACCGGGAGGAAGGGGGACTTTTCGATATGTCCCAGGAAGATCTGGATACCCTGTTAAATGGGTCAGGCGGTTAAATCGACTGCGCCTAACAGATGCTGCGATCTAGCGTGCATCATCTGCATAAGACTAGAGCATCTCCTGCGGATCGACATCGATCGACCATCGCACCCGGCGCGCATCGGGCAGTTGACTAAGTTCTGCAACCCATACCACCAACCACTGATGCAGCAACTGGCGTTGCGCCGATTGAATCAACAGATGGGCCCTGGTCTTTCCCGCCCTGCGCGCCATGGGTGCGGGTACCGGTCCCCAGAACTCAAGTGAAGGGCTGGTGTTGATTTTCCGGCCAAGTTTTACCGCCTGGTTGAGAAAACGCTGCGGATCGGCGGCCTTTGTCGACTCGGCTCGCAGCAGCACCTGATGGGTATAGGGGGGGAAGGCCGCCGCTCGCCGCTCTTCGAGAGCCTCTGCCGCGAAGGACTCATACCCTTTGGTGGTCAGCAACTGCATCAGGGGGTGATCCGGGTGGCGTGTCTGGATCAATACCCTGCCGGGTCGTCCAGCCCTGCCGGCCCTTCCAGCCACCTGCAGCACCAGTTGCGCCATACGTTCCGAGGCGCGGAAATCGGCGCCGAAGAGGCCTTGATCCACATCCAGTATGGCAACCAGGGTGACATTGGGGAAGTGGTGCCCCTTGGCCAGCATCTGGGTACCCAGCAGCAGTGGATAGTCGCCTGATTTGATTCGTGACAGCAGCTTCTCGAGACTTCCTTTGCGGCTCGTCGAGTCGCGATCGATACGCGCCAGTGCTGTGTTGGGAAAGAGGCGCTGCAGAGTCTCCTCCACGCGCTCGGTCCCCTGACCGATAGGACGAAGATCGGGACTGCCGCAACTGGGACAGTGGTCGGGTTCCCGGCGTTGGTGGCCGCAGTGATGGCACCATAGCAGCCGGGATTGGCGATGATGGGTCATGCGTGCATCGCAGCGAGGACAATCGGTCAGCCAGCCGCAGGCGTGGCAGGTCAACATCGGCGCATAGCCTCTGCGGTTGAGAAACAGCAGCGCCTGCTCCCCTGCATCGAGGGTCTGTCGCAGCTGCTTGATCAAAGCGGGGGAGAGCCCGCCATCCAGGTGTACGCTGCGCAGATCGAGCAGCATTAGCGGCGGCATCTGCGCGCTACCGACCCGTTGTGTCAGGTTGAGCCGGGTATAGCGTCCCTCGGTGCAGTTCTTCAGCGACTCCAGTGAAGGCGTGGCGGAACCCAGCACCACCGGACAGCCGCACTGCTGACCGCGGACCAGTGCCAGATCCCTGGCCGAGTAGCGAAACCCCTCCTGCTGTTTATAGGAGAGGTCGTGTTCCTCATCGACGATGATCAGCCCCAGTCCGGGCATGGGGGTGAAAACCGCGGAACGGGTGCCGATCAGCACCGGCCGTCGAGCCTTTCGCACCGCCTGCCAGATCCGTTCCCGTTCGCCATCCGAAAGGCCTGAGTGGAGTACCGCAACACCCCCCCCCATGCTCTTTTGAAAACGCTGCAGGAGTTGCGGCGTCAGGCCGATCTCCGGGACCAGCAGCAGCGCCTGTTGATTGTTCGCAACCACTGTCTCGATCAGACGCAGGTAGACCTCTGTCTTGCCGCTGCCGGTCACACCATGGAGCAGGAACGGTCTGAAGCTTCCCAGGTGGCGTTGAACCTGATCAACCGCTTCACCCTGTTCAGGATTAAGCTCGATCTCGTTTGGGCTGGCGGTGGTGTGAGCCGACTCCGGAATGGCGCAGAGCTCGATCCACCCCTTATCCAGGAGTGATCGGATCACACTTTGTGAGATGTCATGGCGTGTTATCAGATTAGATCGCTCCATCCCCTGGGGCTTTTCGGCAAGCGTCTGCAAAACTGCGAGTTGCTTCGGTGCCCGTCGCAGCAACGCCGTTTCAATCTTGGCGCCCTCGCTAGTGAGTCTAAGTCCACTCTCTTTGGCTCCCCCGCGACTGCGCTCCCGACGCAGCGTGATCGGCAGGGCGTTGAAGATGACATCACCCAGGGGGTGTTGGTAATAGCCGGCTGCCCAATGGAGAAGGCGCAGATCGGTGGCGCCGAGCAGAGGCTGGTCATCGATCTGCCGCAATGCCCGCTTCAGCTTCTCCGGTGGTACCTCGCTTTCGGGTTTTACCGCGACTAGAATACCGGTGCGGCTGCTGCGGCCAAAGGGGATCTGAAAGCGACAGCCCACCGCTGCAATCCGGGTTGATTCCCTGGGCGGCAGATAGTCGTAGAGGAGCCTCAGGGGCCCGGGCAGGGCGATTTGCAGTATTGGGTCCGAAACCATGGCGGTGACTGTATCATGAGGGCATGTAGGAAGTGCGATTTTTGCTTTGCAGCAGTTGACTTAGAAAAAATATAATTTTTCCACAACATCTGTGGATAACTTTGTGTGTAAATTTTGAATAGTGGGCCAAATGCCTTGTCTCCGCTGGGTTCCCATTAATTTGTATAGTTTTTCGCCATTTTGATTAATGCCTGTTGTTACAACCGCTTAATGCAGATTAGAGTGTTCTAATGGATTAATTTTCTCATGAATGCCAATGCTGTATTGCAACACGGGACCGAGTGTGCATAACAAAGGGCTTTGCGCGTCAGTAACCGCTTACGCAAGGAACGTCGAAGGCGTAACTTGGGTCCTGAATGGTCTGTAGCATAAAAGAGACATCTCTTCGATGTGCTGGGTCAGTATGAGCCGGCTCCAACTCTCCAGTCCTCTGTTTCAGGGGGAGGCTTGCATGGATTGTCATGGGTGTGGAGAAAAGCACCCTTTGGTGTTACAAGAAGAGGCGAGGGAGGAGACTATCGTGACCCAATGGCAGACCATATCCGAGCAGATCACACAGACGACAGGCAGGTCCTTCAATCCCCTTGAGCCGAGGCATGTGGGAGGTGGCTGCATCAATACCGGGGTGCGCCTGACCGATGGAGAGCGGACCTATTTTGTGAAACTGAACAGCGCATCCCTCCTCGACATGTTCGAGGCGGAGGCGGAGGGTCTTCGGGAGATGGCGCAGACCCGCACCATCAGAGTACCCGAACCCCTCTGCTCCGGTTTGAGCGAAACCCAATCCTACCTGGTGATGGAGTATATCGAGATGGGTCGCGGTGGCAGTAACGGCAGTGAACTGGCGGGACGTCAGCTGGCCGAGATGCATCGCAACAGCCAGTCCCAGTTTGGCTGGTTGCGGGACAATACCATCGGATCGACACCGCAAAAGAACCAAACCAGCGGCGACTGGATCGAGTTTTGGCGCCAGCAGCGGCTTGGCTATCAGTTGCGCCTGGCCGAGCGCAAGGGCTATGGCGGTACCCTGCAGCGCAAGGGAGAGCGCCTGATGGAACATTTCCAGGTGTTGATCGATCATCAGCCGCAAGCCTCGCTGCTGCATGGCGATCTGTGGGGAGGGAATCTGGCTTATGCCGGCGATGGTGACCCGGTGATCTATGATCCGGCGGTCTACTACGGCGACCGGGAGGCGGACCTGGCGATGACCGAACTCTTCGGCGGTTTCGGCAACCGCTTCTACGATGCTTACCGGGAGAGCTGGCCGCTGGCGCCCGGATATTCAATCCGTAAGGTGCTCTATAACCTCTACCATATTCTGAACCACCTCAATCTGTTCGGCGGTGGTTATCTTGGGCAGGCTGAGTCGATGATCGATCGGTTGCTGGCGGAGGTTTAGTCTTTTCTCTTCTGCTACGGGTAATAAGGTGAGAGTTGAGTTATTACCTGGAGTGATAGTGGCGCTGTTAAGGTACTTTGTCTAGACTGTACGGTAATTCCGTACGTTTCGAGGCGATGGCAATGGAAACCACCACCGTAAATAAATTCAGAGAAAGTTTGAAATCTTTTGTTGAAAAAGTAATTAGCCACCACTCTCCGCTACGTGTAACCCGCCGAAGCGGTGCTGATTTCGTAGTGATGAGCCTAGAAGATTGGGAACGCGACCAGGAGACGCTCTACGTGCTGCAAAATACCAGCCTAATGCGCCAGATCGCTGAATCGAGCACAACCAATAAGGCAGGTAAAGGATATACCCCCACGGAAGGGCAAATGGATGAGATCCTTGGTATTTGAGGGAAAATCATGGCTTGTTTACGAAGATTTGCGTCAACGCGATAAACGCATGCACAAGAACCTTTGTGCAATTTTGAAAGAAATGTTGCGCGATGATCCGACGATAGGGTTGGGAAAGCCGGAAGCCCTTGGTCATAATCTTACTGGCTTTTGGTCGAGGCGAATTAGCCAAAAAGACAGGCTTATATATAAATTTGACGATGCTCGCATCTATATTTTTGCCATTGGTGGGCATTACGACGCTTTTGAGCCATAACGACCAGCACAGGAGCCCAAGGGAGCAGAGCCCATTTGCGGTAAAGTGAGCGCAGCGAACCGAACCGAACCGAACTGTTAATTGGTGGAGTGTAGTTGGGTCCCTTGCTGCTGATTGTTAGGGTGTTATTGACACCCTAACCCCTAAAAACCATTATGCCACCATATCACAACCATTTTGGTGGCAATCATGGCTTCTTTCATCATTAAGAACATACCTGACGACCTTTATGAGCACCTTAAACAAGCTGCAAATGCCCACCATCGGAGTGTAAATAGTGAGCTAATTTATTGTTTAGAGAGAACTTTGTTGCCTACTAAACTTACGCCAACCGATTTAAAGACTACAGCTAAATTACTTAGGGATAGAGTAATGACAGATCGTATTGATGCCGACGAAATCAACACAGCCAAAAATGAAGGACGCGCATGATAGTCGTGGACACAAACACGATTGCCTACCTATATCTCCCTACCCGCTACACTACCGATGTTGAAGCGCTACTAGAAAGAGACTCTCACTGGATCGCCCCCCTGCTTTGGCGAAGTGAATTCAGAAACATTCTGGCTCTGTACATACGCAAGAACCTTATCGATCTTGACACTGCCCAACAAATGCAAGCACAAGCAGAAAAACAACTTGCTGGAAACAAATACAGCTTTAATTCAACAACTGTACTGACGCTTGCAGAAGAATCTGGCTGCTCTGCTTATGATTGCGAATTCATATCAATTGCCAAATCTCTGAACTCAAAATTCATCACAGCCGATAAAAAGTTAATTTCCTTATTCCCCGATATTGCAATGACTGCGAAAAGTTATTTAGCTACGGCGCCATAACAGTCCAATTAAAAGTCAATGATCCTTTTAATATGTATCAGAAGAATGTCCTTTATAATTATTACCTGCAGGTGATGATTGGACCTCAAGAGCAGTGTCTGCATCTATCGGGATCAAGACTTCATTACGCCGCATGAACCATGGAGTAAAGGGAGAGTTGTATCGAGCCCATATAGGATCACCCTTAATGGTCAAATCCGTTTTGTGAATCCATGATTCGAGTGCCAGCCTGTGCTGCATATAACTCTTCTCGCTCCAAAATCCCGTGTACCGAACTGCTGCCATCCGTCGTGCCGGAACCTGACGCAAGGTGACTTTGGGATCATCAGGTTGCGGAAGAGTTTCCAGCGTATAGGAGGCTGGCATCATGAAGCTAATCACCCAGCCTTGCTCAACACGCCGTTGTCCCACAGGAGATGTCATCTTGATTTTTTCCCCCATTGGCTGTTGAGAGACGGGGGCCGTCATTGCCACTTTTTTGCGAGATTGATTGCCACCTGATATGTAGTGAAACAGGAGTTGAAATGCCTCCTTGCCTGCCTCTTCCATTTTTCCTTGTACAACCGTTTCGGCGAGGATATGTGATGCATAATCACGGATCTCGAATTCGTTGTCTTTCTTGATGACTTCATACTTGGCCTCTTCGATTGCCATGGCTTGGTTCGCTCCGATGAGTATGAGCAATGCTGTAGTAGTGATCCGTATGAGATATTTCATGGTGAAACCTCCAGTGCGACAGGTAAATGATCCTCAATAGTTGCCGTCATTGGGATTGTATCCGATAAAAGGTCTGATGCATTCTTGAAATCGGACCACGAATCGAGAGGTTAATTGAATTCGCCGTCTATTTCAGTGATCGGATTTCGTCGAATAAGTTCAATAACATGAAAAAGGACGAATTGAGCGCTGTCGATTGGCTGTTAGCGAGGTTTAGTGTTTCTCACTGACACATAAAAAGCAGGTTTTGTCCAATCGCAATGGACGGTAGATGTTGTCGATACGGAACGTGCCACCAGCTAATTGTCTTTGCTAATCCGGTTTGTTTGGTTGCCAATCGACAAACCCCAGTCTCTTTAGGCTTTCTTCTAATTCGCGTTTGGATTTACTCGTGGAGGACCGGTAGTGCCAGTGATAAATTTTATTATCTATGCTCACCAGAGAATTGAATTCTTTGTATCCTACGGTATTCAGATGCTTTCTGACGCGAGCCGCTACTAACTCGGAATATGTTCTAACAACGACTCTTTTGTGATCAGTGATACTGATGTTTGTTGATCCCTCTTCTAAGTAGGCTGTTAAAGTAACATACCCGTTTTCAACTGAATCTGCTTTATTTTCGCTGATGTGGCTTATGATTTTGTCTGCAGTGTTAATGTCCTCATTTACAAGAAATCTGTCTGTTTCTTCGTCATTCCAATGATCATGTAGCACATACCAAAATACCTTATAAGGGGAGTGCAAGTTGATAATTTTTCCGTAGAGATTGAGGATTTCTCCATGCTCTACATTGACCTCTATGGTGATTAATCCACCTTCAGCAGTTGATGAGTAGCCACTTACGATTTCATCTATATCGTGCTCACCTTCCAGACATGACGAAATAATCCCGTGGGAGAAGCTAAATGTTTTTTCAGGAGGGAAAAAGTATCTGCTAGTCGACCAGAAAACTTTAGACTCGGTATCAGGCATAACTTCTTGTTGCAGATTGTTAATATCGTAGAGATCACATTCACGAGCAATTGGATTATTTAGGCCATTGTTAAGAGCTGCATCTAAGACAAGTTCTATGGCCGTGCCTAAATGTTCTGCATTGGCCCAATAGACTTGAACAAATGGCTCTTTGTCATTTTGTTCTTCGATTAAGCAGGTAAATAGCCTGGTCTCCATAGCCTGTCCTGAAAAGCTAGTAGAAGAGTTAACAGGTCACTAACTTTTTACACATAACATCAGGATTTTTTCGGTTTTTTTATTAAATCATTCACCAGCAAATGGATGTGAGGTATTTTAGTTAGTGTTTCTTTTTTATGACAGATTCGATTTCATTGTAGCGGGCGCCAACCACAGGTAGATCCGATTGGTCATAGCACATCTTCTGACACATCTCATCTAACTGCTTGGCGTATTTGTCGCGCAGTTTCGGGTCTGTGTTTTTGTCGTTCAAGAATTCAAAGAGATTGCTGTCCCGGGTCAGCACTGGTGTCGTGTCTGAGTTGGGCATTGGCATGGAGGCTACGAGAACGACCCAATGGGCGCTGGAGACGACACCGAACACACGGTCGACGACCAGGGACCACTCCTCGGTGGAGGCGAATCCCGATTTCCTTACCAGGCTTTCGAGTTCGGGGTACTCGGGCCACGCCTTTAGCTCACTCACCATCTCCCGCATGTATTTGCCTTCAAGCTGGGCTTTGGAGAGCTTTTTTGCAAGGCCGTCGTGTTTCTTCACTTTGGCCTTTATCTTGTCCAGAAGATCGGTTGTTATTGGAATACTTTTGAGGAACCTATCTATCTCATTATTGGTAATCGTCGAGGAGTATGCTGGCACCGATGCGACCAGGCAGATTACGGCGATAAGGTGGATGAGATACTGTTTCATGACCATGGCTCCATTGTGAATGCTCTCCAAGATATATCACCGCACTCTATCATGTACGCTCATCCGGTTGTCGAAGGGGTTGCTGAAAATGAGATCCATTGAACAGAGTTTGTTCGGTTCTGCCTGGTGACAGATCAGCGCCCGGGTGCCTCCTCTCTCAAGCTCCGGGTGAAGGTTGTGTTTTTTCTATCCGGGATGGTTATCAAAGTGCCTCAAGCACCTCGACCAAACGCCCATTCTGTTGCGGCGTACCGACGGTGATGCGCAGATAAGCGTCTATCCTCGGTTGTTGGAAATGGCGAACGATGACGCCTTGCTCGCGTAGTTTGGCGGCGATCTCCGCGGCAGCCCTCTGCGGGTGGTGGGCAAAGAGGAAATTGGCGGCGGAGGGGAGCACCTGGAAGCCAAGGCGTTGCAGATCCGTGCTGAGCTGCTCCCGCGATTCTATGATTCGGCGGCAGCTCCGCTTGAAGTAGGCGTCATCCTCAAAAGAGGCCGTGGCGGCGACCGCGGCGATGCGGTCGATGGGGTAGGAGTTGAAGCTGTCCTTGACCCGCACCAGGCCCTGGATCAGCGCCTCGTCCCCCATGGCGAGGCCGATTCTCAGGCCGGCCAGGGCGCGGGATTTGGAGAGGGTCTGGGTCACCAGCAGGTTTGGGTAGCGATTAATCAGGGCCACCGCGCTGTCACCGCCGAAATCGATATAGGCCTCGTCGATCACCACCACCGAATCCCGGTTACATTCAAGCAACCACTCGATTTTTTCCAGCGGCAGAAGGCAGCCGGTGGGCGCGTTCGGGTTGGGGAAGATGATGCCGCCGTTGGCTTGGGTGTAGGGATCGAGATCGATATTAAAACCGTCATCAAGCGGTATGTTGTTGAAATCGATGCCGTACAACCGGCAGTAGACCGGATAGAAGCTGTAGGTGATATCGGGGAAGAGCAGCGGCTGGGATTGCTGGAAGAAGGCGAAGAAGGCGTGGGCGAGCACCTCGTCGGAGCCGTTGCCGACAAACACCTGCTCAGGCGTCAGGCCATAGTAGTCTGCCACTCTGTTGCGCAGGGTCAGGGATGTGGGGTCGGGGTATAACTGCAAACCTTCATTGGCCGCTTGGTTGATGGCCTCGATCACCCGTGGCGAAGGGCCATAGGGATTTTCATTGGTATTGAGCTTGGTCAGGTTGTCGATGCGCGGCTGTTCCCCGGGGACATAGGGTGAGAGACGATTGACTATGGGGCTCCAATAGCGGCTCATCGTTTATTGGTCCTGTATATCCTTTGTGCAGCAGGGAACACCGATATCACCAGCCCCGACTACTCTCCTCGCTTTTTAAATCGATACTCCGCCGAACGGGCATGGGCGGTGAGTCCCTCTCCCCTGGCCATCACGGATGAGGTCCTGGCCAGGCTGTCGGCGCCCTCCGCCGAGGCCATGATCAGGCTGGAGCGCTTCTGGAAATCATACACCCCCAGGGGTGAGGAGAAGCGGGCGGTGCGTGAGGTCGGCAGCACATGGTTGGGTCCGGCGCAGTAGTCGCCCATCGCCTCCGCGGTATAGCGGCCCATGAAGATCGCTCCGGCGTGGCGGATCTGCTTGGCCATGGTCTGGGGGTCGGCCACCGAGAGTTCGAGATGTTCCGGCGCAATCTGATTGGCGACCTCGACGGCCTCGTGCAAATCCCTGACCTGGATCATCGCCCCCCGGGCGCGCAGGGCGCTGGCGATGATCTCCTGGCGCTCCATGGTCGGCAGCAGCCTGTCGATGCTGTCGCTCACCTGCTCCAGGTAGTCCGCGTTCGGGCAGAGCAGGATCGACTGGGCATCTTCGTCGTGCTCCGCCTGGGAGAAGAGATCCATCGCGATCCAGTCGGGATCGGTTTCGCCGTCGCAGATGATCAGGATCTCCGAGGGCCCTGCCACCATGTCTATGCCCACCTGGCCGAAGACCGCGCGCTTGGCGGTGGCGACATAGATGTTACCGGGGCCGACGATCTTGTCCACCGGGGGAATGCTTTGGGTGCCGTAGGCCAGCGCCGCCACTGCCTGGGCGCCGCCGACGGCGAACACCCGATCGACACCGGAGACATGAGCAGCCGCGAGCACCAGCTCATTGAGTTCACCCCCGGGAGTCGGCACTACCATGATCAGTTCGGCGACGCCGGCGACCTTGGCGGGGATGGCATTCATCAATACCGATGAGGGGTAGGCGGCCTTGCCGCCGGGGACATAGAGGCCGACCCGGTCCAGTGGTGTGACCTGCTGGCCCAGCAGGGTGCCGTCGGGTTCGGTGTAGGACCAGGCCTCCATGATCTGGTGCTCGGCATAGGCCCGAATCCTGTTGGCGGAGAGCTCCAGCGCTTCGCGCTGTTCCCTCGGGATGCTCTCCCAGGCCTGCTGCAGGCGTTGCAGGGGGATCTCCAGATCGCTGGCGTCCACCGCTTGCCAACGATCGAAGCGGCTGGTGAACGCTATCAGGGCGCTGTCACCTTCACTGCGGATCGCCTCTATGACCTGGTTGACAGTGTCGTTGACCCCGGTGTCGGAGACCGATTCCCAGGCAAGCAGCGCCTCGAGCTGTTGCTGGAAGTCCGGGTCGTTGGTCGATAGTTTGCGTATCTCGCTCATGCTGGCATCACTCGCGGTGCTGTTCAGGTTGCGGGTTGCGAGACCGCCTCGCGAAAGGCCTCGATCAGCGCCATCACCGGTCCGTGTTTCATCTTCCAGGAGGCCTTGTTGACCACCAGTCTGGAGCTGATATCGGCGATGTGTTCGAGGGGCACCAGGCCGTTGGCCTTCAGGGTGTTGCCGCTCTCCACCAGATCGACAATCAGATCCGAGAGGCCGACGATGGGGGCCAGTTCCATGGAGCCGTAGAGCTTGATGATCTCCACCTGTTCCCCTTTGGTGGCGAAAAAGCGCTGCGCACTCTTCACATACTTGGTGGCGATCCGCAAGCGTCCGTTTTTCTCTGCCGTTTTGGGATAGCCTGCTGTCATCATGCGGCATTGGGCGATCTTCAGGTCGAGGGGCTCATACAACCCTTCACCCCCATGCTCCATCAACACATCCTTACCGGCGATGCCCAGGTCGGCGGCGCCGTACTCCACATAGGTGGGTACATCCGTTGCGCGGATGATGACCAGCTTCACCTGCTCATGGTTGGTGTCGAGGATCAGCTTGCGGCTGCTCTCGGGATCATCCGCGGGCTCGATGCCGGCATAGGCCAGCAGTGGCAGACTCTGATTGAAGATCCGCCCCTTTGAGAGTGCGATGGTAATGGGTGCGTCAAATTTCATGGCTTGGTTTGCATATCGCCCGTTTTTTGAAGCTGGAAGGATATCTGAACTGGCGCCCAGCGGCCAGCGATGGCTGGAATCCGCTGTCGCGGACCCAGTCGGTCGGCCTCCAACAGCGGGTGTTTCAGCTGGGGAGGCGCCTGATCTCTCCGCCCAGGCCGGCCAGTTTCTCCTCGATATTCTGGTAGCCGCGATCGATATGGTAGATACGGTCCACCAGGGTCTCTCCCTCGGCCACCAGTCCTGCCAGCACCAGGCTCGCCGATGCGCGCAGATCGGTGGCCATCACCGGGGCACCGGTGAGGGTGTCGGCGCCGGTGCAGATCGCGGTATTGCCCTCGAGCTTTATTTTTGCGCCCATGCGCTGTAGTTCATGGACATGCATGAAGCGGTTTTCGAAGATGGTTTCGGTGACGATGCCGACGCCTTCGGCGACCGAGTTGAGGGCGGTGAACTGGGCCTGCATGTCGGTGGGAAACGCCGGGTAGGGGGCGGTGTAGACGTCCACGGCCTGGGGGCGTCTGCCCTCCATGTCGAGGCTGATCCAGTCCTCTCCGGTCTCGATTTTCGAGCCTGCTTCGCGCAGTTTCTGCAACACCGAGTCCACCAGTTCCGGCTTCGTATCGCGAATCTTGATGCTGCCCTGGGTGATCGCCGCCGCCACCAGGAAGGTGCCGGTTTCGATACGATCAGGCAGCACGTTGTACTCGGTCCCCTTCAAGCTATCGACACCTTCGATGGTGATGTTGGGCGTGCCGGCGCCGCTGATCTTTGCCCCCATGCTGTTGAGACACTCCGCCAGATCGACGACTTCGGGTTCCCGCGCGGCGTTCTCGATCAGACTGGTTCCCTTGGCCAGGGCGGCGGCCATCATCAGGTTCTCCGTACCCGTTACCGTCACCATGTCCATCACGATCCTCGCCCCATGCAGGCGTTTGCAGCGGGAGCGGATATAGCCGTTCTCCACATCGATATTGGCCCCCATGGCGCGCAGGCCTTCGATATGCAGGTTGACCGGTCGCGAGCCGATGGCGCAGCCCCCGGGGAGGGAGACATCGGCCTGGCCGAAGCGGGCCAGCAGGGGGCCCAGCACCAGGATCGAGGCACGCATGGTCTTCACCAACTCGTAGGGGGCGCTGAACTTGTTGATGGTATTTGAGTTGACCTCTATACCCATCCTTTCATCCACCATCAGTGATGCCCCCATGCCGCCGAGGAGCTCCATGGTGGTGGTGATGTCGTGCAGATGGGGGACGTTGCCGACTCGCATCGGGCCGTCCGAGAGCAGGGTGGCGGCGAGAATCGGTAACGCGGCGTTCTTGGCGCCGGCGATACGGACCTCACCTGACAGCGGGGTGCCCCCCCGAATGATCAGCTTATCCATGGTGTTCCTGGTTCACTGCACGAGCGATTTTGCTAGGTGATGGGGCCGATTAGATCAGCGTCAAAGGGCCCTGAAATAAAAAAGACGAAAAATGATAACGAAATCTGGATAAAAACGGGAGTTTTAAAAGACAAATTAACCCGATAAATCAAAAATCGCAGGACTCTATATGGGCCACGAGGCCCCAAGGAAGTTCAATGCCGGCCGATGGTCTGGTCGATATAGTTCTTGATCGCGGCCTGGCCCCGGTCGTCGATACCGGTAAACTCCATGCGGCTCAACCAGCTACCATCGTGTTTTTCGCAGTCGAGGATCTTGGCGTAGATATGGCTGCTCTGTTCGCTCATCATCGAGGCATAGAGGGTGATTCGAATATCCGAGAGGATGTCCAGCTCGACGGGTAGATCGGCCTGCAGGCCATTGTAGCTAAGGTCGACGGCACGACCGGAGAAGCTCTCATCGGAGACGATCTTGTTCTGCAACGGATGGAAGGCGATGGGAAAGTCGACCTCGATGCGCGGACTGCGGCGGGATTCGACCCGGGGAACCTCCAGCTGGCGCGGGCGTTGGGTCGAGAGTAGCTCGTAGAGTGAAACCGGTATCTGTTTGCCTTTCACCAAGACGCGATTCGGTGGCGAGGTTTCGATATAGGCGCTGGCCAGTTCACGGGAGCGCTCACTCAACAGGATCTGGCCGCGCAGGCTGTAGGCCTCGATGCGCGAAGCGAGATTGACCTCATCGCCGATCACCGTGTACTCATGATGAAGCTCCGAACCCAGGTGCCCGGCGACCACCTCGCCGCTGTTGATGCCTATGCCCATGAAGAGTCGCGGCAGGCCATGTTTGCTGTTCTCTGAATTGATTTCAAGCATCGCCCGCTGCATCTCCACCGCGCAGGCAATGGCGCGTTCCAGGTCGTCTTCCTTCTGCTCGGTGAGGCCGAACAGGGCCATGATCGAATCACCCATGAATTTATCGATGCTGCCGCCGAAGCGGAAAATGATCTCGCACATGCGGGAGAAGTAGTGGTTGAGGATCTTGATAATGGTATCGGGGGGGTAGCGCTCGGCGATCGAGGTGAAGCCGCGCAGGTCGGAGAGCAGGATTGTGACCTGTTTGTATTGAGGTTTGTTGCCGCCCTCCGGGGTATCGTCGAGAGATTTCATCAGTGCCTGATGAAGGCGGCTTTTGTCTTCAGTTGATAGCTTACCGTCTAAGGTCTTGCCGACGGTATCGATGATCCTTTCGATCTCTTCGGCGTGTTTCATTTTGTGTGCGCTCCTCTGAACCTGGAGCCTGTTAACAAACCCAATAGCCCCTGGTTTCAGTATAGGACGCAGATCAGGGGTGCGCTGCACTCCATAACTACTCGAAAGTTGGGCGTTCTCCGGAGACAGTCTCAAGCTGAATCTCTTCGTTTCCGCGCCAACCTCCAATGGTTATATGGGTGCCTGGAGGTTGACTGGCGATGAGCTGCACCAGTTGTTGCGAGTTGTCGATCCTGGTTGTGTTGATCCGGGTGATTACATCACCCGGTCTCAGTCCTGATTTGCTTGCCGGACCGTCCTCCATCACCCCGGTTACCAGGATCCCTTCGTTGTCGTGCAGGCCGAAGGCCTCTGCCAGTTTGTCGGTGACATCCTGTCCCTGGATTCCCAGCCAGCCCCTGATGACATGCCCACTGCTGATCAGCTGCTGCATGATGCCGTCCGCGAGGTCGAAGGGGATGGCAAATCCGATGCCGTGGGAGCCCCCGGTCTTGGAGAAGATCGCGGTGTTGATGCCGATCAGCTCGCCGCGGGCATTGACCAGGGCGCCGCCGGAGTTGCCCGGGTTGATGGCGGCATCGGTCTGGATGAAGTTCTCGAAGGTGTTGATCCCCAGATGGGAGCGCCCGGTGGCACTGATGATGCCCATGGTGACGGTCTGGCCGACACCGAAGGGATTGCCGATGGCGAGTACCACGTCACCCACCTGTTGTGAACCGGAGCTGTCGATCTGTATCGGTTGCAAGGGGATCTCGCTGTCGATCTTCAATACCGCCAGATCCGATTCAGCATCGCTGCCGACGATGCTGACACTGACACTCTTGCCGGTTGCCAGCACCACCTTGATCTCATCTGCACCCTCGATAACATGGTGGTTGGTCAACAGGTAGCCATCCTTGGATACGATAACCCCGGAGCCCAGACTGGTGTCGAGACGCTGGCGGGTCTGCTCCGGCAGCATGTTACCGAAAAGATGCTGAAGCAGCGGGTCGCGGAAGCGCAGGGACTGGGACTCCGTCCTGATCTTGGCGGTAAAGATATTGACCACGGAGGGGGCCGCATTGGCCACCGCCTGGGCATAGGAGAAGGGACCGCTCTGTCGCGGCAGGTCGATGGCGGGTTTCGATGCCTGGGGTTGTTCCTGGGTTGGCGCCTTCTCGAGCTGTTGCGGGAGCATGAAGAGAACCACGAAAGCCCCAGCCAGTCCCGCGGTCAAGGCGGTGAGAAGCAGTGAAAGTAGTTTTCGCATACGCATCGAATTGAGTAACCTAACCTGACTGTATCCGTTTACTGGCTAACATAACATGATTGATATTCTATCGCTCGAATCCTATTGCAACGAACTGCTGTCGGTGGCTGAGTTCAATGACTACTCTCCCAACGGGCTGCAGGTGGAAGCCTCCGCGGAGGTGAATAGACTGATGTTGGGGGTCACCGCCTGTCAGTCCCTGATCGAGTCAGCCGAGGCGTGGGGGGCGGATGCCCTGTTGGTCCATCATGGCTATTTCTGGAAGGGAGAAGGGCAGCCGTTGCGTGGTATCAAGGCGAACCGGGTCGGCGCACTCTTCAGGCAACGAACATCCCTTCTGGCATACCATCTACCCTTGGATGCCCATGCCGAATATGGCAATAACAGACAGTTGGGAGAGTGGCTGGGTTTGGCCCCGGCGGCTCCTCTTTCCGGGCAGTCGCTGATCTGGCAGTCAAGCCTGTCCGAACCGATTGCCCCGAAGGCCCTGGCCCATCGAATCGGTGATCGCCTGGGGAGGATGCCGATGCATATCGCCCCGAATGAGCGTCCCCTCTCCCGCATCGGTTGGTGCAGCGGTGCCGCCCAGGGTTACATCGAGGAGGCGGCCGAGCTGGGATTGGATGCCTATCTATCCGGCGAGATTTCGGAACAGACGGTCCATCTTGCCAGGGAGTTGGGGATCCACTACTTTGCGGCAGGGCATCATGCAACTGAGCGTTATGGGGTTCAGGCTCTGGGTGCCCATCTGGCTGAAAAGTTCTCCCTCGAGTGTTGCTTTGTCGATGTGGAGAATCCTGTTTAGCCGTAACCACCTTGTAACATCAGTCAATATGATTGCCTTTTAAAAACAATCCTCCTTGACCTGTCAAGCAGCATTATGGAAAATGCTCGGTTAAATTCTATGGTTTTTAACTATATTCTAATGTCCTGAATATGGGGTTGCACATGGACCGTTTGGCCCTTTGTCCAGCTCTTGTTTAGTGTCTGTGGAGTCCCTTTATGAACGCAGATGGCGTTGATTTGAAAAAACGACGTACCCTGACCCTCGCCACCAGTGCGGTTGGGGCGGTTGGCACCGGTTTCGTGCTCTATCCTTTCCTGGCGGCCTGGGCCCCCAGCGAAAAGGCGAAGGCGGCCGGTGCCCCTGTAGAGGCTGATATCAGTAAGCTTGAACCAGGCCAGCTGATGCGCGTTAAATGGCGTGGCAAGCCGGTCTGGATCGTGCATCGCACCGAGCAAAATCTGCAGGATCTGAGTTCACTTGAAAGCGTATTGCTCGATCCCGCTTCAGACGACACCGGACAGCAGCCGGACTACTGCAAGAATCCCGAGCGTTCGATCAAAGGTAAATATCTGGTCGCGATCGGTATCTGTACCCATCTGGGTTGCTCGCCCACCTATCGACCCGAGGTTGCACCGGAAGATCTGGGGGCGGACTGGAAAGGCGGCTTCTTCTGCCCCTGCCATGGCTCCAAATTCGACCTCTCCGGCCGGGTCTACGCTGGCGTCCCTGCACCTAAGAACCTAGAAATTCCCCCCTATCAGTATCTATCTGATTCGAGGATCCTGATCGGTACCGATGGAGGAGCAGCCTGATGAGTATGATGAAGAATTTTATGGGCTGGATAGACGAGCGCTATCCCATGACCAAGGTGTGGAACGAGCATCTGGCCCAGTACTACGCTCCGAAGAACTTCAACTTCTGGTATTTCATGGGCTCGCTGGCACTGCTGGTGCTGGTGATCCAGATCCTCACCGGTGTCTGGTTGGCGATGAGTTACAAGCCCGATGCGGACCTGGCCTTCGGTTCGGTTGAATACATCATGCGCGACGTCGAGTGGGGCTGGTTGATCCGCTACCTGCACTCCACCGGGGCCTCCGCCTTCTTCGTCGTGATCTACCTGCATATGTTCCGTGGCCTGATGTACGGCTCTTACCGCAAGCCCCGGGAACTGCTCTGGATCATCGGCGTTATTATCTATCTGGCGATGATGGCCACCGCCTTCTTCGGCTATCTGCTCCCCTGGGGCCAGATGTCGTACTGGGGCGCCCAGGTTATCGTGAATCTGTTTTCCGCAGTGCCGGTGATAGGTCCCGATCTTGGTGTCTGGGTGCGTGGTGATTATGTTATTTCCGACGCCACCCTGAACCGTTTCTTTGCGTTGCACTTCCTGCTGCCGTTCATCCTCGCCGCGCTGGTCTTCATCCATATCGTTGCGTTGCACAAGGTAGGTTCCAACAACCCGGACGGTGTCGAAATCAAGAAGGGTCCGAAGGGCAATCGATGGAGTGACAGTGCGCCGTCCGACGGCATCCCCTTCCATCCCTACTACACGGTGAAGGACATCGCCGGCGTGGCGGGCTTCCTGTTTATTTTTGCCGCGGTCGTCTTCTTCGCTCCTGAGATGGGAGGCTACTTCATCGAGCACCCCAATTTCGAGCCGGCCAATCCGCTGAAGACACCTGAGCATATCGCTCCTGTCTGGTACTTCACGCCGTTCTATGCAATTCTCCGCGCAGTGCCCTCGATAGCAGGGTCAGCCTTCCCCGGTGTGGTGGCGATGTTTGCCTCCATCCTGATTCTTTTCTTTCTGCCATGGCTGGATCGCAGTCCGGTCAAGTCGATCCGCTATAAGGGTACGCTTTATAAGGTCCTGCTCTGGCTCTTCGTCCTCGACTTCATCATGCTCGGTTACCTCGGGGTGAAGCCCACCACCGATCTCTACAAGCTGATGGCCCAGATCGGTACCATTTACTACTTCGCATTCTTCCTGTTGATGCCGATCTTCAGCAAGATCGATAAGACCAAACCCGTGCCTGAGAGGGTGACCGAATGAAAAAGCTGATTGTTGTATTTCTGTTAGCCGCGGCGCCCATGCTGGGTATGGCCGCGGGCGGTGGAGCGCATCTGGACGATGCCGATATCGACCTTGGTGATCAGGCCTCGCTGCAGCGTGGTGCGAAGTATTTTATGAATTACTGCCTGAGCTGCCATTCGGCCCAATTTCAGCGCTACAACCGCATGGCCAGGGATCTGGGGCTGACCGAGACCGAAGTCATTGAAAACCTGATGTTCACCACCGACAAGATCGGTGACACCATGAAGATCGCCATGACCACGGAGCAGGGTACCGAGTGGTTCGGCAATCCCCCTCCCGATCTCAGCGTGCTTGCCCGGGCCCGTGGTGTGGACTGGATCTACACCTACCTGCGCAGTTTCTATGTGGACGAGAAGCGCCCCTTCGGTGTCAACAACATCGTATTCCCTGATGTGGGCATGCCCCATGTGTTGTGGGAGTTGCAGGGCGCACAGAAGGCTGTATTCAAACTCGAGAAGGATTCGGCTGGAAACGACGTTGAGAAATTCGACCGCTTCGAGCCGGTCTCGGAAGGCCTCTTGAGCCCGGCAGAATATGATCAGGTTGCACGAGACCTGACCGCATTCATGAGCTATATCGCTGAACCGATTCAGATGGAACGCAAACGCCTGGGCGTCTGGGTGCTGCTCTTCATCGCGGTGTTCTTCGTATTCGCCTACCTGCTCAAGAAGGAGTACTGGAAAGACGTACACTGATCTGAATCAGCCAGGATCTGACAAAAAGGCGCGCAGTTGCGTTATACTGTGCGCCTTTTTTGATGTCACAACAATTTTGGCCCGCTGCCAGGCACCGATTTGCCGGCTGTGGCGGATGCCCAGGAGAGAGGCTATAAATGGCGGCAGTTGCGAATAAACGCTCAGTGATGACCCTCTATTCGGATCCCACGGATCCCTACTGTCATCGAGTCAGGCTGGTGCTGGCGGAGAAGAACATCACCTATGAGGTCTCGGATATCGATCCGCTGAATGTCCCCGAAGAGGTGATGGAGCTGAATCCCTACGGCACCCTTCCCACCCTGGTGGACCGGGACCTGAAGCTCTATGAGTCCCGCATTATCATGGAGTATCTGGACGAACGTTTTCCCCATCCTCCGTTGCTGCCGGTGGACCCTGTCTCGCGCTCAACCTCGCGTTTGCTGATGTACCGCGTCGACAACGACTGGTATAGCCAGATGGACATAATCCTCAGCGGAAAAAAAGAGGCTGCGAAGGCACGTAAGGAGCTTCGTGAGAGCCTTATTTCGACCTCGCCTGTATTCAATGCAAAACCCTTTTTCATGAGCGATGAGTTTACCCTTGTCGATTGCGCCATCGCACCGCTGCTGTGGCGTCTTCAGGAATTGGGTGTTGAGATTCCCGCCAGCGCCAAAGGTCTGCACGAATATGCCAAACGCCTATTCGAGAAAGAGTCGTTTATCAAGAGTCTTTCCGAGGCGGAGCAGGAGATGCGCGGTTAACTCCATGTCTGATATGTCATCCAACCGTCCCTACCTGATTCGGGCACTCTATGACTGGTTGGTGGATAACGGTACGACCCCCTATCTGATGGTGAATACCTCCCTGGATGGCGTCGTGGTACCGGACCAGTTCGTGGAGGATGGTCGCATCATCTTGAATGTGGATCCAACCGCCGTCTCGGGTCTGCAGCTGGGCAACGAGTTGATCAGTTTCAGTGCGCGATTCGGCGGAAAGACAGAGGAGATCCTGATCCCGCCCACTGCGGTGATGGGTATCTATGCCAGGGAGAATGGTCAGGGCATGCTGTTTCCCGAAGAGGAGGTGGATCTCGATGAGGGCCCCGGTGAAGAGCCCGATCCCACCAAGCCGGGTAAGCGGCCATCGCTGAAGGTGGTCAAATAGTCTCCCGTCTCAGGGTGTTCACCCCTGTTCGCCATCTCTCTCCAATGTCGGCAGGTCGATATGCAGGCTGACATTCTCCGTACCCAGCATCACCAGATATCCGGTTCGCCTGCCTGAACCTTCAAGACTATAGTCAAACTCATAGACACGGCGTAGTTTCAATCCACTGCGAAGCCACCGAATGCCCAGTCGATGCAGGGCGACTGTCTGATCGAGAAACTGAACCCCGTGACTATGACAGGCCTTGCGGCTGATCTGGATTGCGATTTCGCGAACCCTTAAACTGTCACGCCAGAACCAGACCAGGAGCATCAGGAGCAGTAGCAGATTGAGTGTTGAGTATGACATGTGAGAATGGCTTATGGGACAGATACGCATTGTAACGGCAGATATCACCAAGCTGGAAGTGGATGTGATAGTCAATGCCGCCAACACCTCCCTATTGGGAGGCGGAGGTGTCGATGGCGCTATCCACCGCGCTGCCGGTCCGGAACTGCTTGCCCATTGCGAAGGGTTGGGAGGTTGTCCCACCGGTGAGGCCAAACTGACCCCCGGTTTTAAATTGCCGGCGGCGTGGATTATCCATACCGTTGGCCCGGTATGGCATAACGGCCAGCAAGGTGAACCCAAGCTGCTCGGCTCCTGCTATCGAAACAGCTTCAGACTGGCAGCAGAAAAAGCTTGTCGAAGCATCGCCTTTCCAGCGATCAGCACTGGTGTCTATGGTTATCCGAAACGGGAGGCCGCAGAGCTTGCCCTGGGTGTCATGAAGGAGTGGCAAGAAGGCTTTGATGTGATCATCGCCTGTTGCTATAGCGAGGCCGATGCGGACATCTATCGGATGCGCTGTCCTGAGTGCGGATAAAACCAGGCGTAGGGTGCGGCTTGCCGCACCATTCAGGGTTGGCTACAGAGTTGTCGTGCCATTTAACAGTTACGGTGGCTGGCGTGCCTCTTTCTCCGCCGCCCCGACAGCACGTCCTTGTGCTGGCGGGGCTACTGCGGCGTCCATGCCGCTGCTGCGAAACAGGCACGCCAGCCACCTCCGTTCTGCAAGTGGTGTTGTAGAACCTAGGGTGGGGCCCTGCCCCACCATTGGTAGGTAAGTTAAAGCATAAACGGTGCGGCGAGCGGCACCCTACATGTTAAAGTGATAATTGCGTTAATTTGCTGATAATAATAGTTTCGATTGCTATGATTCAGCTTGGCCTATCGGTTGGCTGCAAGGGGATTAATGATGTTTAGCTGGTTGGATAGAGTGTCACTGCCGATGATCGCTTTGCCCGCGATCTTGCTTGGCCTCGCCCCCTTTGTCCCCGAACCCCATCTGTGGGAGAAGCTGAAGATGCTGGCGGCGGGTACCCTGCATCGTCCCATCGATATCTTTGACCTTTTGCTACACGGGGTGCCTGTTGTTCTGCTGCTGATCAAATTGATTCGCGGGGAGCGGGAAAGCACCTGAGCTGTGCTAATTGTGTAGCACCCTACGTGTTTCTGGGATTCTTAAAGTTTAATCACTCTTTGACCGCACTGAGGCGGTCGAGACGCAGGCGTTCGCGGTCGTCAAACAGGTGTTTCGAACCGATCCATACCGCGGCCATGGCACCGAATCCGGTACCCGCGGCGATCAGCAGCATAATCAGTATCTGATACTTGCTAGCCTCGAAGGGTGGCGCGCCGGCGAGGATCTGGCCGGTCATCATGCCAGGTAGACTGACCACGCCGGCGGCAGCCATGGCATTGATAATCGGTATCATGCCGCTGCGCAGGGCGTTGCGCCGCAGTTGCCGAATCGCTTCCTCCCAGCTGTGGCCCAGCAGCAGGCGTGCCTCGATCTGCTGCCTTTGCTGCCAGGCGTTGTGGGTCAGGTGATCCAGGGAGATCGCCACCCCTGACATGGTGTTGCCCAGCAACATGCCAAGCAGGGGAATCAGGTACTGAACGTGATACCAGGGTTCGGCCTGAATGATGATAGTGAGTGCCAACAGGGTGACAGTGAAGGATGAGATGAACATCGACAGTGTGCCGACGCCCATGCCCCAGATACCGCGAAAACGGCGCTGTTGTCTGGCCATGACCTCGTAGCCAGCGACAAACAGCATGAACAGTGCGAGCAGGGTTATCAGCAGGGGGTGGGACTGGACAAAGAGGAACTTCAATACCAGGCCGAGCAGGATCAGTTGCACTACCGTGCGCAGCGAGGCAATCAATAGTTGACGTTCGATCCCCAGGGAGAGCCGTAAGGACAACATGGCGAGGAGCAACACCAGTACCGCGGAGAGTGCCAGGTCGAGGGGGGTGAGCTCTATCAGGGTCACTGTTTCACCTCAAGGCGCCCATTCGTGATCTGCCACATTCGATCGCCGACCCTCTGTTGTTGATCGGGATCGTGGGTCACCCAGAGTACCGCGGTACTGTTTTCGCGACGCCATTCAGCGATCAGTCTCTCCACCCTGGCTATATTTTTCTGATCCAGATTTGCGGTGGGCTCGTCGAGCAACAGCACCCCTGGCCTGTTGCAGAGTAGCCGCACCAGGGCCAGGCGTTGTCGTTCACCGCTGGAGAGACGGCTGACCTCCCACTGCATGGCATCGTTAGTAAGACCGAGCCTGGCCATTAGATCAGGATTCGCCTGTGGGAAGTGATCGCCGACCCGTTCACCCCACCAGGCGCTTTCAGCGGGTAGCATGCCCACCTCCCTGCGCCAAGCCGGGGCGCTGAAACCATACATCTCCCTGTCATCGAACCAGGCCTCTCCCTGGTGAGGGTCGAGATCGGCCAATGCCCTTAGCAGGCGTGACTTGCCGCTGCCGGAAGGGCCACTGAGGGTAACGCACTCCCCTGGGGATATCTTCAGGTCGATGGGTTCGAGGAGGGGTGAGCGGAACTGTTTCAGGGTCAGACTGCCCATCAGCTCAAGCGCTCGAAGAGTAGGTCCCATACCCCATGCCCCAGGCGTTCCCCCCGTTGCTCAAACTTGGTCAGTGGTCTGCTCTTTGGGCGCGGAGAGAAGTTTTCCACCCCAGCCTGATTGCGAAAGCCGCTGTGTTGGCTGAACTGGGCCATCATCTGCCGGGCATAGTCTTCCCAATCTGTGGCCATGTGGATCACAGCGTCGGGTTTAAGCGCCCGATGAACCAGATCGGTGAACTCCCGGTCTACGATACGGCGCTTGTGGTGACGCCTTTTGTGCCAGGGATCGGGAAAATAGAGCAGGATCTTGTGCAACGATGCGGCTGGTAGATGGTGGCGCAGCAGCTCCATGGCGTCGCACTGTAGGATGCGCACGTTTACTGACTCCTGAGCGTCCAGGGTGAGCATCAGGTGGCCCACCCCCGGGCTGTGCACCTCGACCCCGAGGAAGTCCTGTTCGGGATGGCGGGCCGCCAGTTGGGCCAGGGCCTCGCCGTTGCCGAAGCCGATCTCCAGGGTGAGTGGCGCCTCTCTGCCAAACAGGGATGCCAACCCAAGCTCTCCCTGCTCCAGTGTTACTCCGTAGCGGGGCCATAATTCCTGGAACGCCCGCTGTTGGCCCTCCGTCAATCGCCCCTGTCTCAGGACATAGCTGCGAATGGGACGATGGGAGGATTCAGTGGACATAGCGAGGTTGTTATTGATGGAGGACTGTGAAGTTTAGAAAAACAGTCCATCTAGAGGTGACGAGGCGGAGGCGAATCGCTTCGCCGGCATCCTTCCGGCCAGGTAGGCCTCACGGCCCGCCTGGATCGCCTTTTTCATCGCCGACGCCATCAACACCGGCTTCTCGGCGGCAGCGATGGCGGTGTTCATCAAAACCCCATCACAACCCAGCTCCATGGCAACGGCGGCATCGGAGGCGGTGCCCACACCGGCGTCAACCAGCACCGGTACCTTGGCGCTTTCAACGATGGTGAGGATATTCAGGCGGTTGCGAATGCCCAGACCCGATCCGATGGGGGCGGCCAGGGGCATCACGGCGACACAGCCCAGCTCCTCCAGGCGTTTGGCCATGATCGGGTCGTCGTTGGTGTAGACCATGACGTCGAATCCATCCTTGATCAGCTCCTCCGCCGCCGAGAGGGTCTGGACCACGTCGGGAAAGAGGGTCTTCTCGTCGCCCAGCACCTCCAGCTTGACCAGGTTGTGCCCATCCAGCAGCTCCCTGGCGAGGCGGCAGGTGCGGACCGCGGTCTTGGCATCGTAGCAACCGGCGGTATTCGGCAGATAGGTGAATTCATCGGGGGGAAGCACGGAGAGGATATTGGGTTGATCCTTCTCCTGGCCGATATTGGTGCGACGTACCGCAATGGTGACGATCTCGGCACCGCTGGCGTCGATGGCTTCACGGGTCTCCTGCATATCTTTGTACTTTCCGGTACCGACCAGCAGGCGGGAGGTGAAACTGCGTCCGGCGACGCTGAAGCTGTCATTTTGGATATCGTTTGGCATCGGCTTACTTCTGTTTGATGGTTGATTCGGTGACAACGGGGAGGTGAAGGTTTGTTAACCGCCCCCGACGGCCTGGATGATTTCGACACGGTCCTGCTCATGCAGCAAGTGCTGATTGAAGCTGCTGCGGGGTACCAACTCTTCATTGACCTCAACGGCAATCCGTTGACCGCCAAGCTCGAGTAGTTCGATCAGCTTTGCCATATTCGATGCGTCGGGAATTTGCTTTTCCTCACCGTTTAAGTAAATCTGCATCTCTATCTGCTCTTTAACTGGGGCTAAAAACAGAATATTACCTCATCTTGAGACAACAAAGTATGTGTTGCTACGGTGCCTCTCTTCCAGTTTTGGCGCGGGATCCTTGAGGAACTCAGAGCCCTTTGCCGGAAGAGTCCATGGATCAGGTGCAAACGCTAAACACTCGCCTATCCCACTGCAATAATAAGGCACGAAAATGACGGCACAGGATGGCGAGCAGAGAATCGATAAAAGCCCTCAGGGCGATTGTGCTATGACTGGAGTTGATGTGTGAAGTGGAGTGAAGATCTTATATCCCCGGAACAGGCCGGCACCCTGGATGGTCTGTTTCTACAGCGGGCACACCGGACCCCGAATGCGGTGGCCTACCGACACTATCATCGTTACAACAAGCAGTGGTACGAGCTCACCTGGGGCGATATGGAGCGGCAGGTCGCACGCTGGCGTCAGGCGCTCGCGGCAGAGGGGCTGGAGGATGGAGACCGGGTCGCCATACTCCTGCGCAACAGCCCTGAGTGGGTGATGTTCGACCAGGCCGCCCTCTCCCTGGGGTTGGTGGTCGTGCCCCTCTACACCGATGATAGAGCAGACGCCATCGCCTATATTCTGAGGGACGCGGCGGTCAAGCTGCTGTTGGTGCAGGATGCTGGTCGTTGGAAGCGGATGGCCGATTCGGTGGAGGAGCTGCCGCAACTGCAGCGGGTGGTGGTCCTGGAGACCGATCGTCAACCGCAATCGGTAGAGGATGAACTGGTGCGAGAGGCGAACCATTGGCTGCCTTCTCGTGGCGAACCGCTAAAACGGCGGTATGCCGACCCCGATACACTGGCCTCCATTGTCTACACATCGGGCACCACCGGTCGTCCCAAGGGGGTGATGTTGAGCCACTACAACATGCTCTCCATCGCCCACGGTTCACTGACCGTGGTGGATTGTTACCAGCAGGACAGCTTTCTCTCCTTCCTGCCCCTCTCCCACACCCTTGAACGAACGGGAGGCTACTATCTACCGATCATGGCCGGCGCCAGTGTCTCCTTCGCCCGTTCCATCCCCCAGTTGGCGGAAGATCTGCAGTACATCAAGCCCACCGCGATCATCGCGGTACCACGGATCTTCGAACGGGTCTATGCCCGGGTGCAGGATCAGCTGCAAAACAAGTCGCCCATCGCCCGCCTGCTCTTCAACATGGCCTTGAAGGTCGGCTTCAAGGAGTTCGAATATCGTATGGGGCGCCGCGCCTGGTTTCCCGGTCTGCTGCTCCACCCCCTGTTGCGCAAGCTGGTTTCGGGGAAGATTCTCGACAAGCTGGGCGGGCGTTTGCGGGTCGCGGTCAGTGGCGGGGCGGCGATCTCGCCTGAGATCGCCCGGGTCTTTCTCGGATTGGGCCTGCCGATGCTGCAGGGTTACGGCCTCACCGAGACCAGTCCGGTGATCAGCGTCAACCCGATGCACAACATCAAACCGGAGAGCGTCGGTGTTCCATTGCGCGGTGTCACCGTGAAGATCGGTAATGACAGTGAACTCCTGGTGAAGACACCGGGGATGATGCTCGGTTATTGGAACAACCATGCGGCGACCGCCGAGATGATCGATCCCCAGGGTTGGCTGCACACAGGCGACCAAGCGCGTATCGACGAGGATGGCCATATCTATATCACCGGACGGATCAAGGATATCCTGGTGCTGTCAAATGGGGAGAAGATCCCCCCCTCGGACATGGAGATGGCGATAGCTCTCGATCCGCTCATCGAACAGATCATGGTGGTGGGTGAGGGCAAGCCCTACCTGGGTGCCTTGGTGGTGCTCAATCCCGATCTGTGGAATGGATTCGCCGAGGAGTATGAACTCGATCCATCTCAACCCGCCAGCCTGGAGGATGAGCGTCTGCAGAGTGTGGTGCTGAAGCGCATGCGCATGGCATTACGGGATTTCCCGGGTTACGCCAAGATACGCCGGGTGGTGTTGTTGCTGGAGCCCTGGACCATCGATAATGGTCTGATGACCCCCACCATGAAGATCAAACGGCAAAAGGTGTTGGACTATTGCGGCAAGGAGGTGGAGTCGCTCTATGGTGACGGTCTGGTTTGACACTCTCTGTCCCGGCATGACAGAAAATTCGTCTCAAGGTAGACTTGCTTCAACGCGGGTATCGTATATCGGTATTACCCTGGCTTCCCAAGCCAGAGAGACGGGTTCGACTCCCGTTACCCGCTCCAGTTCATTGCAGTCGATCCCCGTTTGAACATTTCAGGCGATAACGCTCGAGGGCGGCGTGCCGGCGCTGCGGCTTGCCCTTCAGCGCCTCGATCTCTTTGGCCAATTGCGCACAATCTTCTGCTTTCGATTCCTCTGCCTGTGGGGCTTGGGTGAAAGGGTGTTGTTTGGCTTCAAACATGATCGACTCACCCTTTTCCGCCATTGTGTCGCCGAAAACGCCAATCAGTAAAATTAAAAATATCAGCAACTGTTTGAACACAATTGAATCCCATTTAAATAGTGAATAGGTAAGTAGGTCTGATTATGCAGGGCAAGTATAGCGCTGTTGGTGTAGTCTAATGGGGATTGTTTGAGCACAAACCTTCAATATGTAGGGGTATACCCTGGATGCACCCCTGTATCGTAAGTGGTTTCGGACAATCGACCCATCCTGCAATACGGCCTCCGGGTGGTTCTCTTCGAGGGTAGATGATCATGATGAAACAAGCTGTGATGATTCTGTTTGTGCTTATTAGTATGGCTACAACCCTGACCAGCCATGCCTTGGGATTGCGCCTACTCGATTTTATGCCGGCAAAATACTTCTCCGACAAGGACTGGGAAATGGCCAAGGCAAGCGCTGGCAAGGCGCTGAAACAGGGTAAGGAGGGGGAGGTCTTTGCCTGGCATAATGAGGAGAACCGTCACCGGGGTGCCTACAGGGTGCTCAATAGCCTGGAGCTGGATGGAAAGCGCTGTAGGGATCTCTATATCCAGCACAGAGCAGGCGGTTACAGGGGGGGTGGCAGCTACCGCTTCTGCCAAATGGAGGGTGGTGAGTGGAAGACCCTCGGCAGGACACCGAATGAATAAAAAATTTACGAACAAGACGTGAAATTAGTGGTGGCTATGTCTTAGTATTCAGTTGAGATGTCAGATATCGATGCTAGAGCTCTACCAGGCGGCGCACAGAGTGGAAGCGCAGATGCTCAAGGACTACCTTGATCTCCAGGGAATCGAGACGGTAATCGTCGGCGATTATCTGAGTGGCGCGGTAGGGGAGTTGCCGGCGGATATTTTCCCCACCCTCTGGGTCCTCGAGGAGGGCGACCTGGAGCGGGCAAAACAGCTCACCGAGCGGTTTTTCCATCGTTCCGCGATGGCTGGCGAGGCTTGGCGTTGTGATGTCTGCGGAGAGAGTATCGAAGCGGGATTCGAGCTATGTTGGAATTGTGGAAGCCCAAATCCGAACGACAAAGAATAAGGAGTAAACCATGGGCAAGACACTGAAAGTACTTGGGTGGTTGGTGGGAATGATCCTGCTGCTGGTGATTGCAGCGATCATCCTCATTCCCATGATTGTCGATCCCAACGACCATAAAGAGCAGATCGTGGCCGAGGTGAAAAAGGCCACCGGTCGAGACCTCGCGATCGAGGGTGACATCGGACTCTCGGTCTTTCCCAGGCTTGCATTGGAGCTCAATGGCCTGACCCTGAGCAACGCAGAGGGCTTTGAGGCAAGCAATTTTGCCGCGGTCAAGCATGCCGAGGTGGGGGTCAACCTGGTGCCTCTGCTGTTCGAGCAGTTGCTGGAAGTCGATACCGTGCGCATCGAAGGCCTGAGTCTCAATCTCGCCAAAAACAAGAGCGGTACCACCAATTGGGATGACATGTTGGGTAAGGCGGAGTCGAAAAAGGGCGCGCAAGCGCCAGAGTCCCAGACCAAGGGCGAAACCACATTACCCGCCTTCACCATCGGCGGATTGGATATCAAGCAGGCAAACCTGGTGTGGGATGACAAATCCACGGGGGAGCGTTTCCAGGTGGAGAACATCTACCTGCAGACCGGTGAGTTGGCCCCGGGGCGTGATGTTGAGTTGAGTTTCGCCATGGATCTGACGAGCCAGAAACCGCTGCTGAAGGGTGGTGTCAAACTGACATCCCAGGTGTTGGTAAACCCGGATGAACAGATCTACAGCATGCAGGATCTGCAGCTGGCGGTTAATCTCTCCGGTGAGGGCATGCCCAAAGAGGGGGTCGAGGGTCTGCTTGAGGGTAACCTGCAGGTCAACCTGTTGACCAACACGCTGGATCTGCACGATCTGGCGCTTACTTCCGGCAAGCTAAAACTCAGTGGTCGTGTGCAGGGGGATAAGATACAGACCAATCCGGCCTTCAAGGGTGATATCAAACTGGCTGAATTCAATCCGCGGGAGTGGATGAAGCAGTTTGGCCTGGCAATACCGGAAACGGCTGACGATGAGGTGCTGCAGTCCCTCTATCTGACATCCGATTTCACTGCCACCACTGATCAGCTGGTGTTGAAAAACCTGCTGATGGAGCTGGATCAGACCAAACTCAAGGGTGAGCTTGAAGTGGTGGATTTCAAGTCTCCCGCCTATCTGTTCAATCTGGCCGTGAACAGCATCAATCTGGATCGCTATCTGCCGCCGGCGGCAAAGCCCGGCAAGGCGCCCGCTAGACCGGCAAAAGGGGGGGGCGGGGATGAACCCCTGTTACCCAATGAGTTATTGCGCAAGTTGCGCCTGGATGGGACGCTGCGTATCGACTACCTAACCGTCAACGGTCTCAATGCGGAGGCAATTCTGCTCAAGGTGCGCGGCAGGGATGGCAAGCTGAATCTCGACCATGAGGTAGGCCGCTTTTACGATGGCCTGATGAAAGGCGATGTGCAGCTCGATGTCACCGGAGAACGGCCGGCGATGAAGCTCAATCAGAAGGTATCGCGGATACTCTCCGGTCCCCTGCTGATGGATCTTACCGGTAAGGATACCCTGCTCGGCAGCGGCGACCTCGATATGCAGCTGAGCAGCCGGGGCAACACCATCAAGCAGCTGAAACGCGGCCTCAACGGCCAACTCTCCTTCGACTTCAGGGATGGCGCGGTGAAGGGATTCAATCTGGCGAAGATGATTCGGGATACCAAGGCCCGTCTGAGGGGTGAGGGTACAATGGTGCTGAATGAACCGGAACAGACCGATTTTTCCGAACTTACCGGCCGTGCCACCATCGAGAACGGGGTGGTGAATAATCAGAGCCTGCTCGCCAAGTCTCCCTATATTCGCCTCGAGGGAAGCGGCAAGGCCTACCTCCTGGAGGAGCGCTTGAAATACTCGGTTCGCCCGGTGATCGTCAACACCCCGTCGGGACAGGGCGGGGAGGCGCTGGAGGAGCTGGTCGGCATACCCATACCGGTGAGGATCAAAGGCAACTGGAACAATCCCGATTTCTCCGTCGAGCTGGGGAAGATCCTGGAGGAGCAGCAGAAGGCGAAGCTGAAGAAGAAGTTCGACGACAAGGTGGACGAGAAGATCGGTGAGAAGCTCGAGGAGAAGGTGCCCGATGAACTCAAGGACAAGCTGAAGGATAAGCTGAAAAATCTCTTTTAATGGCTGCCGCACAGAAGCGGACCAACCGGGTGGCATCCATAGCCTCCCTTGATGGTGCTGAGGGTTTCTCGCAACGGGTGCTGGCCTGGTTCGATGAGCATGGTCGCAAGGACCTGCCCTGGCAACATCCCCGCGACCCCTACCCTATCTGGGTCTCCGAAATCATGCTGCAGCAGACCCAGGTGAATACGGTGATCGGTTATTTCCAGCGCTTCATGGAGGCCTTCCCCGATGTCGCCTCCCTGGCCAGTGCCGAGCTGGATCGGGTGATGCATCACTGGTCGGGTCTGGGCTACTACGCCAGGGCGAGAAACCTCCACCGCGCGGCGAACCAGATCATGACCCGGCATCAGGGGATAGTACCGGCCGATCTGAAGGCGCTGCAGGCCCTGCCCGGTATTGGTCGCTCCACCGCGGGGGCGATACGCTCCCTCGCCTTCGGCGAGTTCGCGCCTATCCTCGACGGCAATGTAAAGCGGGTCCTGGCGCGCCACTTCGCCATCCCGGGTTGGCCGGGCAGTAGCGCGGTGCTGAAGCAGTTATGGCAACTGAGTGAGCAACTGACCCCGCATGAGGGAACCGCGGAATACAATCAGGCAATGATGGACCTGGGGGCAACCCGCTGCCGGCGGGGTAGACCAAACTGCGAGGCCTGCCCGGTAGATGCCAGCTGCCGGGCCCTAGCCCAAGGTGACCCCTCCCGCTATCCCGCCCCCAAGCCGAAAAAGGCACTGCCGATACGCGCCACCCGAATGGTGATCCTTAGCGACGATACAGGTGCCATCCTGCTCGAGCAGCGCCCACCTGCCGGTGTCTGGGGCGGCCTCTGGAGCCTTCCCGAGTCCCCTCCCGATAAGCCGCTGCGGAGTTGGTGCCGGGAAGCGCTGGGCTACGAGGTCGAGGAGCAGACGCGCCTGCTCCCCAGACGCCACAGCTTCTCCCATTATCACCTCGACATCACCCCAGTGGTGGCGGTGGTGAAAAACCCTACGCAGGGCCTCATGGATGGGGGGGCCAGGGTCTGGTATAACCTGTCACAACCCGACGATCGCGGGCTGGCCGCCCCGGTCAGCCGCATCCTCAGTGAGATCAGAAAACGCAACAACCCAGAGCAATCCAAAGGAGAGGCCCCATGAGCCGTACCGTGCAATGTGTCAAACTGAATCGTGAGGCCGAAGGGCTGGAGCGCCCCACCTACCCGGGCGAGCTGGGGCAGCGCATCTTCGACAACGTCTCCAAGGAGGCCTGGCAGCAGTGGCTGCAGCACCAGACCATGCTGATCAACGAAAACCGCCTCAGCCCGGTGGACCCCAAGGCGCGTAAATTCCTCGAGGAGCAGATGGAGCAGTTCTTCTTCGGCGAGGGTTCCGAGTTGCCCCCCGACTACCGACCCCAATAGGCCTCACCGGGGGTGTAGACTTGACTCCATCTGGTAACCCCGGTTTAATACGCCCTCTTCTCTAAGGCCAGGTAGCTCAGTCGGTAGAGCAGGGGACTGAAAATCCCCGTGTCGGCAGTTCGATTCTGTCCCTGGCCACCATTCAAATCACCGGTTCGTTTTCCCGATTTCCTTATCCAAATACACCTTGTGTGAATTTGCGTGAGGCCGGAATAACTCAGCTTAAGTCATCAGCCGTCATTCCGGCGATGGCAGGAATCGAGCATCCTCAAACAACTGGATGTCTGTATACGTCGGCATATCGACTAGTACAGAGGTTCCCTAAGAGACAGGTTGATCCAGTGGACTGACAACCCCGACACCGGGCTGATTGAGCACATGGGTGTAGATCATCGTGGTCGACACATTGGCATGGCCCAGCAGGGCCTGCACGGTACGGATGTCATAATTGGCCTCCAACAGATGGGTGGCAAAGCTGTGCCGCAGCGTATGACACCCCACCCGTTTATTGATCTGAGCAGTAGCCGCCGCCCGCTTCACCGCCTTCTGAATCGCAGTTTCATGCAGGTGATGGCGACGAATTGCGCCACCATAGGGATCGATGGAGAGGCGGCCAGAAGGAAAGAGGAACTGCCACTTGGTTTCACGGCCGGCATTTGGGTATTTTCGGGACAATGCTCCGGGCAAGACAACCTCACCATGCCCCGCTACCAAATCCTCTTGATGCAACCGCTCGACCTCACGGATCTGATGCTGCAGTTCGGCAATCAATGTCTTAGGGAGCGGAACATACCGATCCTTCTTGCCCTTGGCCTGGTGGATATGGATACGTCCGTATGCGAAATCGAGATCCTGCACCCGGAGCCTCAATCCTTCGAGCAGACGCATACCTGTTCCATAGAGCAGAGAGACAACCAATTTGTGAATCCCTGTAAGATGAGAGATCAGGGTGGCTGCTTCGCTACGACTGAGAACGACAGGCAGATTTTGCGGCCGTTTGGCTCGCGTAAAGGCTTCCAACTCTCCCAGGTCATGTTCAAGTACATGTTTATAGAGAAAGACCAATGCGTTGAGCGCCTGATTTTGCGTGCTCGCACTGACCCGACGTTGGATGGCCAAGTGATCGAGGAAGAGTTTTACCTCACGAGCCCCCACTTCAGTTGGTGGTTGATTGTTGCAAAAGAGGATGAAACGACCGACCCATTGTTCATAACTATGTTCTGTGCGATAGGCATAGCCTCGGCGTCGAATCTCCTGAGTAAAACGAACAAGTAATGAGTGGTGGTCCTTTCGCACCTGACTGAGAGCGCCGTCACCCTTACGCTCTTTGATATAGGTCAATTGCTCAGGTGTGAGCTGGCGAGCGGTCGTTGGGTGATCTATCTCAAGTTGTTTTGCCGAATCAAACCAATAGTGCCAATCGATATCCTGACACTGCGGTGTCTGCAACAGATCGCAGTAGAGAATCCGTATAGCATTGATGCATTGGTGGAACTGCCAGCCCGAGAGATGTTTTTGGCGGCCTATCATCTCCAAATAGTTGTCGATGCTCAGGGCTGAAAGCGTCTTGATTTTATGGCCATTTTGAGCCTTAATGAAATCCTCCAGGCGTTTGACATACCAGCGGTGTTGTTTCTCAGGTATGGAAGCCTTAATGAGACATTTCAGGTAGTTATCAAAAAAACGGGCAGTGGGGTCATGGACGATGGCAGAAGCATCTTTCATAAAAACTCTCCTTGTTACTGATACGGGCATCCTGCCCGATAATGACCAATTTGGTTTTTCATGCTATGCCGAATCGGCCAATAGCACAATAGGCCGTGTCCGCACTAATAGTAATAGTGAAGATTCTGTCTAATGTAATGTTA
>JBEVVR010000015.1:253609-277900 GCA_040507035.1 Candidatus Thiodiazotropha sp. | reverse complement strand
TTACATAACCCAGCACTCTGTTACATCCCGATACAAAACCAAACAACCCCACCACAGACGCCGCCGTCGTCTCTCCTTAAGCTGTAGTCATCGTTTGAAACAACAGTGGAGCAGAGAAGATGACTACAGGACGCAACAGTCGAACTAACAAACATACCCTATCAGCCCTGGCAGCCGCAGTGGTTCTGGCATTGGCCTCGCAACAGGTTTCTGCGGGGGAGTGGCGGGTCGGCGCCAACGTCGCCGGTGGTACGAACCCATTTCTGGGTGAGGACAACGACGCTGTACTGATACCCATGATTGCCTACAAGGGTGAGCGCTTCTACGCCAATTTGGGCAACCCGGGGATCTCCTTTTTCAGCGGCTCGACCAACTTCGCCGGTCTGGGTTACAGCGTTATCAAGGAAGATGACTACAACATCGACCTGGTGGGCCGGGTTCGTGCCATGGGGCTCTATCCGGAAGACAACGACGAGTTGGAAGGAATAGAAGACCGGGATCCCGGTTTCGATCTCGGTGTCACCGCCCGTTGGCAGACCGCTTACGGTGAGCTGAATGCCCAGCTCCTGGCCGATGTCAGCGACACATCCGATGGCCAGGAGGTGATCCTCAGCTACGCCTATCCCCTCAGCTATGGCCAATGGCGCTTGCGCCCGGAAGTGGGGGTCAGTTGGCAGAGCAGTGATACCACCGACTACTACTTCGGTGTGGATGCGGACGAGGCGACAGCCCAGCGTGCGGTCTACGAAGCGGATGCGTCGGTTACACCCTTCGCGGGGGTCGAGTTCGCCTATGCCTTCGATCAGCAGATCGATCTGGTCGGCGGGGTCGGCGTGGGCCGTCTCGGGGACGAGATCAGCGACAGCCCGATTGTGGATGAGCGCAATCTGGCCGGTGGTTACCTCGGGCTGAGCTACAAGTTCTGAGACCGATGACCGTGAAACTGAGTCGCAGCATCGTCGCCCTGCTGGTTGGTGTTCTACTCCTCTCGGCTGCCTACATGGGCCTGGGGGAGCAACCCCGGGAGGTGGAGACCCTGGCCGTGGAGCGGGGCGACCTGGAACTGGTGATCCGGGTGACCGGGGAGGTGATCAACGACCGTCAGGTTGAGATCACCGCCCTGGTGGATGGCCAGGTCAACCGTGTCGACATCACCCTTGGTGCACAGGTGAAGGAGGGAGATAGACTCGCCAGCATGGACAACCGGGCGGCCGCGGCAAGCCGGCAAAGGGCCAAGGCCTATCTGCAGCAGCAGGATGTGTATCGACGGGATCAGCTGATGCGCTACCGGCGCTTGCAAAAGCTTGGGACAAAGGGCGCCGTCTCCAACGAGAAGCTGGAGGAGGCGAAGCTCAACTGGGAGGCAGCCAGCGCGGCCTGGGAGGTGGCCAAGGCCGATCTGAAACTGGCCGAGGTGGCCCAGGAGTGGCAGCAGGTGCGCGCCCCCTTCGACGCGGTGGTGATCGCAAAGTCGACGGAGGTGGGTCAGTGGGTCGAGGCGGGCACCAAGCTCTTCAACCTGGTGGCCCTGGAGCGCTGGGAGATCGAGGCCCATGTGGATGCGGTGGACAGCGGACGGGTGCAGAAGGGACAAACGGTGGTGATCCGTTGCGACGCCTTTCCCGATCGGGAGTGGCGCTCCTCCATCAGCTGGATCGGCCCCAGTGTGGAACGGGAGAAGGACAAACATCTCAATACCTTTCCCGTGCGGCTCGGCCTGGGCGAGGAGCCGCCGCCCCTGCTGCTGGGTCAGCAGGTGGATCTGGAGATCGCCGTGGAGCGCCGGGACGGAGTATTGAGGTTGCCCTTCGCGGCCCTGCAGGAGGGGGACGAGGGCGTCGAGGTGGCGTTGATCGAAGCGGGTCGGGTGCAGTATCAAACCATCGAGACCGGTCTTGAGGGTGATACCCATGTGGAGATCAGGGAGGGTCTTGAGGAGGGTATGAGGGTGGTGCGTCTGGATGGTGAGCGTCTCGATCAGGGTCTACGGGTAAACGCGGAGCTAGCGCCATGATCGCCATCGAAGGCCTCTACAAATCCTACTGGCGGGCCGGGGTGGAGCTGACGGTGATTCGCGATGTGGCCTTGCGGGTCGATCGCGGCGAGTTTGTCGCCATCATGGGACCTTCGGGTTCGGGCAAGAGTACCCTGCTCAATATCATCGGCTGTCTCGATGTGGCGGATCGGGGCCACTATCTGCTCAGCGGTGAGACGGTGGACCATGCCATCCCCCATAGGCTGGCCCGACTCAGGGCCCGTTACATCGGTTTCATCTTTCAATCCTTCAACCTGATTCCCACCCGCACTGCCTTGGAGAATGTGGCCCTGCCGCTCCTCTACCAGGGGGTCTCGGGTTCGAACAGACAGAAGCGGGCCTTGGCTGCATTGGAACATGTGGGGATGGCGGACCGGGCCTCCCATCTGCCCAGCCAGCTCTCCGGCGGTCAGCAGCAGCGGGTGGCGATCGCCCGGGCCCTGGTGAATCGACCTTCACTGTTGATCGCGGATGAGCCCACCGGTGCCCTGGACAGTCGCAACAGTGCCCAGGTGATGTCGCTGTTCAAGAGCCTGCACGCCGAAGGCCATACCCTGCTGATGGTGACCCACGACCCGGTGGTTGGTGAAGCCGCCGACCGGATCCTGAGTCTGCGCGATGGGGAGATAGCGGCATGAAACAGTTACGTATCGCCATGGAGTTGATCAAAGAGGCCCTGCGGGCGCTGCGGGAGAACCGTCTGCGCTCCCTGCTGAGCGTGGTGGGCATCGCCATCGGCATCGCCGCGGTGATGACGGTGAGCGCGGTGAGCAGCGGCGGCAAGGCCTTCGTTATGAAAGAGCTGGAGACCTTCGGCCTGCGTTCGGTCTGGGTCTTTCGCGACTACAACGACAAGGACCCGAACCGGCGGGTGCGCCTGGGTTCCGGCCTGGTGGAGCAGGATCTGGCGGTGTTGAACGGCGACTGCTGTGCCTCGGTGCGACGTCTCAGTCCGGTGTTGATAATGAATAAGGATGCCATCATCCAGTGGGGCAATCGCTATAGCAACGCGAACATCAAGGGTGTGAATGCGGACTTTCTCCGCATCAACAACGATCGGGTGAAGCAGGGGCGGGGATTCAGAAAAAAAGATATCAGTGGGCGCAGGGCGGTGGCATTGATCGGCGAGACCGTGGCCAAGGATCTCTATCCCCAAGCGGAGCATGCGGTCGGTCGGTCTCTGCGCATCGGTGGAAGAAAGTACCGGGTAATCGGCGTGCTGCAATATAAGAGCCGGGATCTGCTTGCCAGTATCGGCTCCGAGGGCGGTGAGGATGCCAACAACCGTATTCTGCTGCCCTATACGGTGGTGCAGCAGATGAACGGCAATCGGCAGATCAGTTATCTGCAGGCTGAGGCGGTCTCTCTGCTCGAGGCGGAGAAGGCGACAGCCCAATTGAAGCAGGTGCTGGAGCGACGCCATCGTGGCGCCTACCAATATAGCCAGGTGACCCTTGCCTCCTACCTGAAGACGGTGGATCGCATCCTCGGGGGCATCACCGCCATGGGTGTGGTGGCGGCTTCGACCTCGCTGCTGGTGGGGGGTATCGGTGTCGCGGGGATCATGAGCACCGCGGTGGTGGAGCGGATCCGCGAGATCGGGGTGAGGATGGCAATCGGCGCCACCCGACGGGAGATCCTGTTCCAGTTTCTTGCGGAGGCGGTGCTGATCAGTGTCATCGGCGGCTTTGCCGGTCTGTTGATCGGTCTGCTGCTCGGCGGGCTGCTCGATCTGGTCACCGGGTTTCCGCTGATACCCACCAGCAGCGGCATCCTGGTTGGTCTGCTGGTGTCGGTATTTGTGGGTCTGGCCTCCGGTTACTATCCGGCGCAGCGGGCCGCGGGTTTTCTCCCGGTTGAAGCACTCAGAAGGGAGTAGGGATGATGTTATATCGACAGCACAAATCTACAAGCATGGTCGATGAAAAGCCCAGGGTTCAGCATCTGTTGAAAGAGGATGTCACCGATCTTATAGAACAGGCCCGACACGAAAACAGCATCCCCGCCATGGCGGTGGTCGTCATGGACATGGAGCGTGTGCTGATAGCGGATATCCAGGGTGAACGGGTGATCGGCTCCAACAACGACGCCAGTCTCAATGATTACTTTCATATCGGCTCCTGTGCCAAATCGATCCTCGCCGTTATCGCCGGGAGATTGATTGAGCAAGGGAGGCTCAATTGGCACACCCGGTTTTTCGATCTTTTTCCCGAGTTGAAGGCTGCGACCAGAAAGGAGTATCTGGCGATTACTTTCGAAGATCTGATGCTGTGTCAGGCGGGTATCGCGTCGTTTACCGCCGGTGAGGAGTATGCCCGTCTGGATGCCTCGATAACTGCCTCGAGGAGGACTTTTATTGAGTATCTGATCCGGCAGCGAGCAGCCGCAAAGAGAACAAAGCGGGGCTTTGAGCATCTCTATTCGAACGCCAGCTACAGCATGGCGTCCGCAATGCTGGAGAGGGTGACAGGTTTGACCTGGGAGGCGTCGATCCAACAAACCCTCAATAGGGATCTGCAACTGTCCGTGGTATTCGGTTGGCCGAATAATCACCACAGGCATCAACCCTGGGGACACGCGGAGATAGACGGTACACTCAAGGCCTTCTCGCCGAATCATGAATACAGGCTTCCCGGGATTGTCGCGCCAGCCGGTGATTTAAGTATGAGGCCTTTGGATTATGCGCGCTATGTGCAACGCCATCTACAGGGACTGAGGGGCCAAGACAACTACCTTAAGGCTGATAGCTACCGCACGATTCACTATCGGCAACAGGGGTTTTCCCTGGGTGTGGAAAATGCAGCCTCCTGGGGTGAGCGCTACTCGATGTTTGATGGCAGTGCCGGTACTTTTTACTGTGCAAGCATGATCTTTCCCGATTCAAACCTGGCCTTTGTCATCATGACCAATTCAGGCACGGCGCAGGCGGTGAAAGGCATCACCTGGGTTAGCAAGAAGATTGTAAAAAGGTATTTCAACTTGTGGTGGATGTTCTGGATGTAATGACAGAAAAATTTGCAAGGAATAGGTGATGAGATGGATAACAAAACTATCAAGGCTTTTGCATTGGCATTGATCTGTACCTGTCTGCTGACAGCTTGCACAAACCTGCGCCATGGCAAGCAGATGCAGATTGATGGAGAGCGGATAAGTTATGCCGCCATTGGCGAGGGACCGGTAACCATCGTTCTTGAATCGGGACTGGGTGACGGCATGGAGAGTTGGGATGGGATCATGGATGAAGTGTCGAAAATCAGCCGGGTCTTTGCCTACAGTCGTCCGGGCTATCTCCCAAGCAGTAGAACCGAGAGGCCGCGCACCCCCCGTCAGATCGTGGATGACCTGCGTCGGTTACTGAGGCAGACGGGACACAATCCTCCCTATCTGTTGGTGGGTCACTCCCTGGGAGGTCTCTATGTGCTCAACTTCGTCGAGCGCTATCCCGAAGAGGTGGCCGGTGTGGTACTGGTTGACGGCCGGCATCCAATGACCACCAAGGCCTGTGAGCAGCGGCAGCTGAGTGGCTGTAGCATGCCTCACCTATTGCAATTAACGCTTCCCGGACAGGCGCTCGCTGAATACCGGGCCGCGCAAGCCGCGAGGATGCCGGCTACCATGGGCGACAAGCCTTTGGCCGTGGTCAGCAGAGCGCCGCAGCGTGGTATGAAGTCAGAACAGTGGCGGACCTTGTGGTCGGAGATGCAGCTCGATCTGGCTGAGTTGAGCCGTCGCAGCAGGCACCTGGTGGCGGAGCATGGCGGTCACTATGTTCATAGGGAAGAGCCGGGACGGGTGATCGATGGCATCAGTTGGGTGCTGTCAAGCTGGCTGGATGAGGTAAGCGGTGTAGCCTATCCATCCATAAGTAGTCAGCTTAAGAGTGGGTCCCTGTTGCCGCCGATAAAGATCTACTGAGCTAGACCTGTTAACACTAATCCAATATGCCCCGAAGGAAGTACCCTCGGGGTGCGCCCTGCTGGGATTGTATTTGTGTCCAGCAAGGCAGAATGAGCGTGGTGTAGATCGGCTGACACTTATCGGGATCTCCTATTCATTGAGTCAGGATTCAGTTAGAGTCGATCACTCCTTTTTAACTTCCGGGTGGTTATGGCTTACCAGCTGCTATTCCTCTTCAGTGCCGGGTTTCTCGGTGGAGTGCTCAATTCGATCGCAGGGGGCGGCAGTTTCATCACATTCCCGGCGTTGCTCTTCGTCGGTGTGCCACCCATCAGTGCCAATGCCTCCAATACCTTTGCCTCCTGCGCCGGCTACCTGAGTGGGGCCTATGCATTCCGTAAGGATATGGCTGCCCATCAAGATATGTTGCCGCGACTGGTTATCATATGTCTGATAGGTGGCTCACTGGGTGCGCTGCTGTTGCTGAATACGCCGCAAGCGCTGTTTCGCGAAGCCATTCCCTGGCTGCTGCTGTTCGCAACCCTGATGTTTGCTTTTGGCGGGCGGTTGAACCGTATGTTGAGAGACTACGCCTCGATACACCGACACGCCTCCCTGGTTGGGGGCGTGTTGCTGCTGATCCTGTTGCTCGTGGTCTCCCTCTATGGCGGTTTTTTCAATGCGGGCCTGGGTATCATCATACTCAGTTACCTGGCCTTGGCGGGTCATACCGATATCAATGCGATGAATGGCCTGAAACTGCTGCTCTCGTCGGTTATCTCCATGATAGCCATAGCCTTGTTTATCTTTAATGACGTGATTGCCTGGCATCAAGCTATCATGGTCATGCTGGGCACCTTGATTGGAGGCTATATGGCCGCACACTTCTCGCGTCAACTGCCCCAGACCTATGTAAGGGGGTTCGTTATCCTGACCGGCATTGGCATGTCACTCTACTTCTTCTTTGAAAGCTGAGTCAGCTGGCAATGGGAAAAATGGACTCAGCATGCCCGATTGGACAGAGTTACCGACTCCTAGCTAAAACGAATATAGTGACGGCCACTGTGTTTATTGAGGGAGCGTATGAAAGCCCTCTCTTCCTCTGCGCTGTTCTTTTTCTGCTCTTGTGGTAGGGATCTTTCACCTATCTGCTGTTGATAAAAGCTCTGCCAATAGATGAGTTGAATTATCATTTATGCCCCCGGTTATTGCTGGTTCGATTATGACAGTCCTGCTCAAGATTTGTGATTCCACTATTGCAGTTTCATGACGGGAACAAAGTGAACAATCACCAAGTCGAGTGTGAATTATTTACACTCCGGTAATCGGGGGGCTGCTTGGTTTTACCCAGTAAACCAACGGCGATTACTAACTCTGACGCAGTTCACCTTCGGAACTTTATGGCGGGTGAGGTAATATATTGGGTGTATCGAATGACGCCAATGCAATGACGGGACATTTTTTAGACTCAAAAAGAGTCTCAACTATTGCCGTCTACCCAATACCTAACCAAGCGATATTGATAACATCATGACTGAGAAAAAATCCAGGACACTACATGTCAAGCGCTATCTGATCAGCGGCATCATCACGCTTATCCCGCTATGGGTTACATGGCTGGTGTTTAAATATGTATTCAACCAGCTCTCCAAACTGGGGGCCCCTTGGGTGAAGATGCTTTCGCGCAGTATTCAGAATGAATATCCATCAGTTGCTCAATGGCTGCTGGAGCCCTGGTTTCAAAATTCGCTGGCCGTTCTGCTGATGCTGATTGGGCTCTATCTGGTGGGCTTGCTGGCAAGTCGGGTGATCGGCCGCAGGATCCTCAATATTTTTGAATCCACCGTGCAACGCTTGCCGATGATTCAAAACGTCTATGGTTTAGTGAAAAAGCTTATTTCCGCACTCGAGCAGAAACCGGAGAATGTACAGCAGGTGGTGTTGATCGAATTCCCATCACCGGAGATGAAGACGGTTGGATTCGTGACCCGCACCATGGTCGATGCAAAGACCGGCCAGGCCCTGGCGGCAGTGTATGTGCCAACTACGCCGAACCCCACCTCCGGGTACCTGGAGATAGTGCCGGTTGAAAAGCTTGTCTCAACCGACTGGAGTATGGATGAGGCGATGAATTTCATCATCTCCGGCGGTGCAGTGGCACCGGAGACGGTGCCATATACGAAAAAGTGATCGGCTAAAAAGTATGCGGTATGTCAGGATCAGAGCCGGAAAGTACGGTATCGATCTGAAGCATTGCATTCATTCTCAACATGATATCTTCCAGTGGAGAGAGCCCTTCTAGCTTGTCAAAGGTTTTGTCCTTGATAATGAAGTTAATGGCAACATGTAATTTCTGGTTGCTGTCATCATAATGCGGTTCGATATCGACAGTGCCCCCTGATGCGGTGAATGCATCCATGGTCTGTTTCAGATGCTTGCTTGGTTTCATTCCCTGAAACAAGTTGTAAAGCTCAGCAAAATCCTGCACTGAGATGTTGTGCTTTTTGCTTAATGCTGTGTATTGATCATTTGACAGGCTGGCGTCAATCTGATGGCTGTTGTTTTTGTACTTCTTGCCCAGTGCTATCTCCATGTTATCCAGATATATGTTGGCAATCTCAACAACCAGGTCTTGATGTTCTACTAAAAGCTCTTGACTCATTCGCGGTTTCTCAATTCATCGTCCGTTCAGGGATGAGTATAACGCTACATATCAGCTGCCTACAATAGGGCGCGACGTCAGTCTGAGGCGTGGGTAAAGGTAAAAATCCCCCCCGCACTATGTGGAATATGTCCTGGGTGGATTTTCCATCATCTGCTAAAGATATACTGAGGGGCAAGGATGGTTGAACTATTCGAATCTTACAGAGTTATAGAAGATTACCTTTGAGTTGATGTAAGACGATCCACCTGTGTTGTGAGTGGATATTGACCTGCCTACGCAATAGGGGGCTCTATTCATGAGCAAAATCATTTTAACCGCGGCACGTCATCCTGGCTGGGTGGCGATGCTACTGGGGTTATGTACAATCCTCGCCCTTTTCCGTTTGCCCGATTTGCGTGTAGAGATCACCGCTGAGGGGTTGATGGTCAACAACCCGCCAGCCATTGCCGAATACCAGCGTACCATGGCTATCTTCGGTAGTGAGAATGTGACGGTCATCTATCTTGAAGATCCGGATCTGTTTGAGCCGGAGAACCTCGTTGCTATACGCCAGGCGCTGAAGCGCATCGAAACCATTCCCCAGATCAGTCGAACGGTCAGTCTTTTCTCGGTGCGCTATCTGCGGACAGTGGATGGCTACATCTACACTGATCCCTACTTGAAAACCATTCCTCAAACCCGCAAAGCAAGCAGCGACCTTATACAGGCTGCGCTGCTCAATCCCATGATCGAAGGAAACCTGCTCTCCAAGCAGGGTACGGTGATGGCGATAAATCTCTTTTTCGATATGGAGGATTACCACCGGGGTTTCGATGAGGAAGTGGCGGTGGCCTTGGATCGGGAGATAAAACCACTGCAGGATCGGCTGCGTCGAGTGTTTCATCTCGGGGATCCCTCGGTCCGTTCAGCCATCTCAGAGCAGATACGCGCCGATCAAAAAATGATTCTGCCGCTCTCCATGCTGGTGCTCGTTATCACCCTGGCTTTCACTTTACATAATTGGAAAGCACCACTGATCCCGATACTCACTGCGAGTATGAGTGTTATTTGGATCTTAGGCTTTATGGCGGCCTTTCGCATTCCAGTGAATGTCATGACCTCGATTGTCCCTGCCTTGTTGATCATCGTGGGTTCAACCGAAGACATCCATATGTTGGCTGAATACCAGGCTGCCATACGCAAGGGCAAACGGGACCAGATGGCGATCAGCCTGATGGCGAAATATATGGGGATGGCCGTTGTTCTGACCTTTGTCACCACCTTTCTAGGCTTTCTTTCGATTGCTCTCAATCGTATCGATCTGCTGCAGCAGTTTGGCCTGGTCGCCGCCCTGGGATTGGCAATGAATTTTCTCATCACCATCACCCTGGTTCCTGCCAGCCTGCAGTTAATGCGGCGTTACGGTCTCGACACCCTGTCGGAAACCCAGTACCCATTCGTTGCCTTTACCACCTGGCTCTATCAACAACTTACCCGTTATCCCAGAGCCATCATTGGTTGCATATTGGTGTTGATGGCAGTCTGCCTCCTGTGGGCCACCCAGATCAAGGTCAACAACAATGTGATGGACTACTTTGACAAAAATGCTGAACTACCGGAGCAGGCCAATTTACTGCATAAAAATCTTTCTGGAATAGAGACGCTCTCCATCGTGTTGAACGGCACCCAGGGTACCTTTCTCCAAGTGCCATACCTTGAGGAACTGCGGCGGCTTCAGGACTATCTGGATGAGACAGGTCGCTTCGACAAGAGCTTTTCCTTTGCCGATTTTATCGGTGTGGTCCACAGTGGTATCGACGCAGAGTGGCCCGGCACCATCTATCTGCCGGTACGCAATGAGGTGGTCAAGGAGTATATGTCACTGCTGGATCATCAGAACGTCGAGTCCTTTGTCTCGGCGGATTACAGCCAGGCCCGTATTTTGGTGCGCCATGCCATCAGCTCATCCCATGAGTTGAATCAGGTGGTTGACAGGATCAGGGAGTATGCCGAGGAGTGGATGGATCCGACCTTGGATATGGTGATCACCGGTGGCAGCTATCTCAACAGCCAGGCAGTGGATTACATGGCGGATGGCCAGGCAAGGTCATTGTTACTGATGTTGCTGGTGATCTTGCTGATCGTGGCGCTATTGTTCATGAATCTAAAAGCGGGGTTGATCGCTGTGCTGGCCAATGTGTTTCCCCTCGTGGTGCTGTTTGGTGTCATGGGGATGGCTGGAATCGCCCTGGATACCGGTACCACCATGGTCGGCGCCATCGCCCTGGGAATCTGCGTCGATCACACCATGCACTTCATGGTGCGCTATCAACGTCTGGCGAAAAATTATCGATCTGAATCCGAAGCCTTGCTCCAGGTCATTCAGCAGGAGTCGACCCCAATCATTGCAACCGCACTTGCCTTGGCCGCAGGTTTTCTCACCTTGTCCTTTTCCAACTTCCCTCCGGTTACCCTGTTTGGCTTGTTGAGTGCAATGGTCATGTGCTTGGCTCTGGTGGGCACCTTCGTGGTTATTCCTTTGCTGTTACGTAATACCCGCCTGATTACAGTGTGGGATCTGCTCTCCATGGGCCTGAGACGAGATGTGCTTGATAAATGCCCCTTGTTTCAGGGTATGCGCCCGTGGCAGGTGAGAAAGCTGGTGGCATTGAGTCGAATCAGGGAGTATCAAGCCGACGAGGGAATCCTGTTGCAGGGAACTAAATACGACACCATGCTGGTACTTCTCAAGGGGCAGGCGGAGGTGTGGCGTACCCGGCACGATGGCTCGACTTATCAGGTCACCAGCTATGAACCCGGCGGTGTGTTCGGGGTTTCGGCACTGGTTTCCAAGCGTGAGCAAATGGCCGATGTGGTGGCTGTGGGAGATGTGCAGGTTCTCTCATTGCGATGGGAAAGTATTCATCGAATCGCCAGACTCTACCCACGAATAGCCTCCCGGTTCCACGAGAATCTCTCAATCATCATCGCCAAGCGGATTTTTCATGAGCCCGATGAGCTAGCTTACCAGGATGAGTTTTCGGGTCTTCACAACGCCACATTTATGCAGAAATTGCTGAGTTTTACCGCGGATAAAGCGCATCGATTTGATGAGCCACTTTGTTTGGTTGTACTCAATCTGGAGGGAGAAGATTGCATTGTCGAAAACCATGGCCGGCAGGCACTACGCTGGGTATTTCGCGAGATGACCCAGGCGGTCAATCAAGCAATACGTAAGGTCGATCTGTTCTCCCGGTGGGGTGTCGGTGAGTTTATTGTCATCCTGCCGCGGACGGATCACGCCACACTGGACGAAGTCGTTTGGCGCTTGGAAACTGCCTTGAGAGAGGCGGATTTTGGTGCTGCACAAGGGGTGAACATACAGGCCCGCTGTGCAAGTCTGCAGCAAGGGGATACAGCGCAATCTTTAATTACCCGTGCAAAATCCAGCGACATTATCTGGGAGTTGAACCAGGTGAGCTCTGCTGGGTTAAGCGCTTGATCACTTCAATACCACACTGCTCTTTTTTTCGGATACCACGATTGCTTCACCCTGTAAGGTCGGTGTAGTGCGTGTTTGCACCCGGTATTCGCCGGGAGGGAGATCGACGCCGGCGTCACCCACCGTGCCACTGGCGACGATCTTGCCGCCCGCATCGAGTACCTCATAGGGTGCTTGCAGGGCATGGTTCATCGACTGCTTCAGGTCATCGGCATTGGTGGCGTCGTGATAGTTGCCGCCGCCCAAGTCGGCCCAGTAACGAAACTGGGATTTTAGCCCCTCATCGTCGATGGCGAATCCGACGATGTTGACCCGCACATCGATGCCGGATGCCTGCAGCGCCTCGATCACGGCGGCGGGATCGCCGTCACAGGTCTCCTCGCCATCGGTGATCAGCACCACGATACGCTCACCGGCAACCTGGGCCAGGTCCTTCGCTACCAGCTCCAGGGAACGGGCGATGGGGGTCTTGGCAAGATTCATCGCCTGCAGGCCCGCTATCTTTGCATCCACCCGGGCACTGTTCAGGGGTGCCAGGGGTTCCTCCAGGTCGGTTCTACAACTGTCGGCCTCTTTGTGACCGAAGACGCGCAGGGCGAACGCGGTGCCCTCCGGGATCACCTCGCCGGTCAGGCCCAGCAGGACCTCACGGGCAATCTCGATGCGGCGTCTGCCATCCTGTTTTTTCAACATGCTGCCCGAGGCATCGAGAATAATCTCCACTGCATCATCGGCACCGAATCCCGAGACACTGGCGTTCAGGACAACGCTTAGATGGCCCGGTGGTACCGGGGGCGGGGTGACACGCAATATGCGCGTTGCCAGTATCTTTGCCGACTGTCCGGTCTGGTAGCGAACTTCATAGTCACCGGGTTCCAGGGGCGCCCGCAGCTTGGCAGGACTGCCGTAGTGGGAGTGGGCCCAGCCGCCGATGGTCGGGGAGCGCTTGTGGGATCCCTTCGCCATCACGGCGATGAAATCACCGGCATTGTCGGGGCCGCTCCAGTTCTCCTCGAAGGTCGATCCCCCTTGCACTTCATCGGGGCCATCCAGTGAGGCGGTCACCTCATCGACGGTGACGGTCTGACGCGCGAGTATGGTGTAGGACTGCCCCGTCTGGTAACGCACCTCATAGGTGCCGGGTTCGTCCGGGGCGTTGAGGGTGAGCGGTGAGCCCTGGCGGGTGTACTTATAGTGGTGGTACTTGCGAACAGCCGCCTCTTTGGGCGAGATGGCGATGAAGTCCTGGCTGTTATCCGGTCCGCTCCAGGCCACTTCAAACTGTTGTCCCGCTGCAACCTTGGGGGGCGCTTCCACCGAGGCGGTAGTGCCGGCGACAATCAGCGTCGCCTTGGCCAGGGTGTAATAGTTGCTGCCGGTGCGATATTGGATTTCATAGCTGCCAGGCTTGTCCGGCGCGACCAGGGTGAGGGGGCTTCCCCGTTTCGTGTAGGCGTAGCTGATCCACTTGCGCTGATTGGCGTCGCCTTGCGGGTCGCTGAGGGAGATGAAATCCTGACGATTGTCCGGACCGGTCCAGCTTACCTGAAACTTGGCACCGGCATCCACCCGCTCGGGGATCTGCACACTTGCCTCGACTGGTTTGACCGTCAGTCTCTGGCGCGCCCGGGTGGCATAGGGGGGGTTGGCATCCAGGTAGCGTATCTCATATTCACCGGCGTCTTCCGGCGCCCGCAACTCTATGCTGCTTTTTGCCCGGGTGTACTGATAATCGGCATACTCGCCTTCCGCTTTGTCTGTCGGGACGATGGTGACGAAATCCCGTTTACCCACCTCGCCGCTAAACTCGATTGTGACTTGTGCACCGGCGGCTATTTCGGAGGGTGCGTCAAGGCTGATCTCAGCCAGTGCCAGAATGGGATAGAGGCTGATGAATGACAGCAGCAGATGAACGCGATGTCCCATGGATTTTCCTCTGGTTAAGTAACTTTATCGGTCCGTGCAAAAATCGTAAAACCAGCACCGCATGAACAAACAGCGATAATCGAGATGTGGCAAAATGCTCCTGGGAGCTGTTCACAGGTCCAACTATGTGGCGCCTTGTGACAGGATCTTGCCCGATTTTTCAAGGCCTGGCCAGACTGAATAGAGGAGAAAACCATGCAGAAGAGCATTCTGATTACCGGTTCCACCGATGGCATCGGCTTGGAGGCGGCCAGGCTGTTGCTCTCCCAGGGTCACCATGTGCTGTTACACGGACGCAATCCGAAAAAACTTGAAGTAGTGGTAAACGAGCTCTCCGAAGAATCAGACCCTGAGCGCATCGAGAGCTTTGTGGCCGACCTATCTGGTATGGGCGAGGTGAAAGCCTTTGCCCAGGCGATTACAGAGCGTAATGCCCCACTCGATATACTGGTCAACAACGCAGGCATCCTGAAAACCCCGAAGACCACAACCCGGGATGGCCTGGATGTGAGGTTCGCGGTCAATACCATCGCCCCCTATCTGCTGACCCGGCGGTTGTTACCCCTACTTGGAACCTCCGGGCGGGTTGTCAATCTCTCCTCCGCCGCGCAATCGCCGGTCAATCTCAGGGCGCTGGCCAGTGCGGTCCCGATGTCGGATATGGAGGCCTATGCGCAAAGCAAGCTGGCGATCACCATGTGGTCACGCCATATGGCGCTGTCACTTCAAGGTAATGGACCGGTCATTGTTGCACTCAATCCCGGGTCTCTGCTTGGCACCAAGATGGTCAAGGAGGGGTTCGGTATGGATGGCAAGGATATTGGCATCGGGGCAAAAATTATCGTACGCGCGGCTCTGGCGGAAGAGTTTGAGTCTGCCTCAGGTGAATATTTTGATAACGACGCAGGGCGCTTTGCCTCGCCCCATGCCGATGCGTTGAATTCGCGAAAAACCGATGCAGTGGTTAGTGCAATTGAAGGTGTTCTGGCTGCAGTATGACTTGGTACCCAGGTTATTTTCCCGAACAGTGATTTTGAACCGAACTTCTAATTACATAGTCTAGGTTGTCTTTACGACTCGCTGTTCAGCATCGAATATGCTTTCTCAACACATTCGTTGCATATATTCACCTTTGGGTCTGGAGATCTCAGCATTTCCTTGACATCGGCTTCTTCCTTGCCGCAGAAAGAACACCAGACTCCATCTCCTCGACGTATTTTGTCAACGTGCCTGTTCATTTCTGAAATCATCTTTTCAAGTTTACTCAAGTCCTTGGGCATAGGATCTCCAGTTGGTCATTGAAAGATACTTTCGATAGGCATTATTGACCTTTCACATTCTCTGCACAAAGCGTTCGCATTTTTACAATTTTTACTCACCCTGGCGTTTTACGCTTACCCCATCATCTTAACAGAGAAAGGTAACGACTGATGGGACAGAGATTAAAACGCTATACGGCTCTTACTGGTCTTTTTATTGCGACTATTGGCACACCTTTGCAGGCGGAGCAGAGCCGGCAAGTGGGTTTGGTGGCAGCAGTCAACAGCAGTTTTTATCAGGGTGCGGACAATGAGCGCTACCTTTTGCCGCTGCTGATTGTCGATTATGACCGGTTTTATCTGCAGGGAATCAATGGGGGATACCGGTTATACAGGGATGAGAGTGGCCAGAGTCTGGCGCTGGAGCTGCGTCGCACCTTTGACGGTTACAGCAGCGACGATAGCGATACCCTGGATGGCATGGAAGATCGCGATGGGGCCTGGGAGGCAGGCCTGGCCTACGAGGTCAGTGTGGCGGGTGGTCAGGCGAAAGCCAAATTGATGCAGGATATCTCCGCTACCCATGACGGTTTCTCGGCAAGGCTGGAGTATGAGCGAAACCTCTGGACGGATGATGCGCATATGCTGACCTGGTATGCGGGTACTGAATATTGGGACAGTAAGAAAACAGACTACTACTTTGGTGTGACCCGCGAAGAGGCGACCTCAACACGCGCTTTTTATGCGGCGGATGAAAGCGTCAGTGTCTATCTGGGCAGCAATGCCGTGAAACGTATCAGCACCAATATTTCATTGATTGCCAGTGCGGAGTACCTGTGGATGACGGATACGGTCAATGATAGCCCGTTGACCGCCAAACAGGACCAGTGGACTGCCTATGCCGGTATTTTCTACCAATTCTAACGCCTTCAACGATTCATTGATGACTGAACAGATATTTGGAGTGCAAGTGATGACAAACAGATTTAACTACCAAGGTGCAAGATTCTTTCAGGCGGTATTCCTGGGGACATTTTTGTTCTGGGGGATAGGGGGCACTATGAGTTTCAGTCCCGATTGGGCGGATTACTATATGTTACCCATGTTATTGGGGCTGATGGTGCCCGCCATGGTTGCAGTGGTGCTGATCGGTCGCCAACCGGCATCCGCAATGAAGCAGGACTTTATCCGGCGCCTGATCAGTCTGCGTCTGATTCGGCCTGGGGTGTTTATACTGTCTCTGACACTGATGCCGTTGTCCGTGGTGCTTTCAGTGCTTATATCACTGGGATTCGGCGGCACGATCGAGCAGTTTCAGGTCTCAGAGGCCTTCTCATTCGATACCGGGTTTGTGCCTGTGTTGCTGCTGCTGTTTCTGGCGGCGCTGTTTGAAGAGCTGGGCTGGCGGGGGTATGGTTTTGAGAGCCTGGAGAAGGGCAGGAGTTTTCTCGCTGCATCCGTGATCTTTGGGGTGATCTGGTCCCTGTGGCATCTGCCGCTGCTGTGGGTGAATCACTCATACCAGTATGAGATCTACCAGCAAAGCCTTTGGTATGCATTGAATTTCTATCTTGGGACCGCGGTGTTGGGTGTGATAGTCAGTTGGGTGTGTCATATCAATCAGCGCAGTATTCTGGTGGCGATTCTGTTTCACTTTGTGGTTAATCTCTCCCAGGAGATGTTGAGCATGACGCAACAAACGAAAAGCATTCAGACCCTGGTGCTATTGGGATTTGCTCTGGGGATTGTCATCAATCAGTGGTCGCTGTTTCGACGCCGGGGTTAGCCGATAGACTTTCGTTACCAATACCAGAGATAGTGACTCTGCTCGCCAAGGTTGGTTTTCAGATACTTTCCCGGTGTCATGCCGGTATAACGTTTAAAGTCTTTGATGAAATGGGCCTGATCGAAATAACCGCTTTGGTAAGCAAGTTCAGTAAGATTGATTGTCTGGCGCCTGGTCAAGGTCTGCCATAACTGCTGATGGGTCTTGTGAAACCTCAGGTTGCTTTGAATCTGTTTGAATGACATGCCATAGACTTCCGCATAGCGCTTCTGCAACCAACGTTCACTTTTGTGGAAGTGCCGGGCTTGTTGGGAGAGGGTTTCGTCATCCTTGGGGAGTGGTGGGCTAAAGCCCTTAGTTGTAATGGTGTGTTGCTTGCTATCGATTGAAGCGTCTCCGCTATGAATCTCCAGTCGCCGCAGGCTGACCTGTTGTAAAAGGTGCTGAAGCAGGTAGCGCTCGACTATTTCTATCAGCTCCTGTCCGCTGCTACTCGCTTCCATCTCCTCAAGCATCAGGCTTGTGATGGCAGGTCCCAGTAGATCGGCAAGTTGCAGGTCTTCACCGGTGAGTTCCTTTGGCGCACACCGGAACAGTTCATAGAGGGCCATTGGGTAGAGATCGACCTTGAGGTTCTTGATCGGCCGGGATTGCGCATGGCTGGGAAGCTGGTAGATATCGAACCAGCTGCCCAATCCCTGTTTGATGTAAGTGCGCTTTTCGATTGCAATCCCTTGTATGTTCTCTTTTTTTGAGGGCTTCGTATGAGATGGTGACTGAGCCCTCGGGGCAAAACCATGGTTCTCTCCCCGTATTTCACTCAGACTGCCGTAAAACTCAAAATAGATCTGAGTCATGACGGTGGGATAGGCGCGGGTAATCAGTTTCGCTTCCTGCTCTCTCAAGCAACCGATGGAATAGGTGTAACCTGCGATGTAACGGCTTAATAACGGATGTGCAGGATTGGCCGAACCATAATCTGCCCAGGATTGGTATTCATTTTGTTCGGCAAGCCTCTCAAGGCGGTCGTTTTCTTTGGAGACGGTCATGGGTCTCGGTAATGTCGTAAATCATCACAAAGAAACTGGATAGGGAAAGCTTAATTTAAAAAATGTGAAAGCGGTAGTTGGATCCCGATATTTGGATCAACTGACAACTCTGGGCTCGGCAGATATTTTCTCAGAAATTGAATTATTTCCTAAGCCAGGGTGAAGTCGTTTGAATTCATCTCGATGAATTTATTACCATTATATTCAAGGCTTAGCCAGTAGATCCCCTTCGAGGTACTTGGATTACGAACGAAATATAGATCTCAACTCTGGCCAGGTCCCGGGTCTTCAGAACGGTAATAACATATAGCAAACCAAAGAAGAGTGGAATGGAATCCCCTCAATAAGCGTCTTCTTCCTTCCACATATCCTGGGTAAAACGGAGAACCCGGTTGCGACCGGCGTCTTTCGCTTGGTAGAGGGCTACATCGGCGTATTTAACTACTTGCCAGAAATTGCTGCTGTCGTTCGGATACCCGGAGACACCAACGGATATGGTCCGCTGGACTACCGCCCCTGTCAGCTCGACTTTCATGTTCTCGATAGCTTCGCGGATTTTTTCCGCAACCGGTATACCCTTTTCTGGTTCGGTATCCCGCAATATTATGAGGAACTCCTCGCCACCATAACGGATAACAAGATCTGAAGCGCGCACGCAATTGGTGAGTGTCTTGGCCAATTCTTTGAGGGTGGCGTCACCCGCTTCGTGTCCATAGGTATCGTTGATCTGTTTGAAATAGTCCAAGTCCGCCATCAACACAGAAAAACTGCTCTTGTTGCGGTCGGTATAGGAGATCAGGAGATCCACATACTCTTGTAGAAAGCGTCTGTTGTGAAGGCCGGTCATCGGGTCGCGTAATGCGGATTCACGCAACGTGCTCATCAGCCGCTTCGCTTCGAGCACCGGAGCCGCTTCGCGCAGGTAGACTTCAATAAAAGGCATCATGTTACAGGCCAGAGGCTTGCGGTCTTTGTCGGTCACTACCTGCACCACGCCACCGACTGATCCCGATTGAATCATTGGGATACAGACATGATATGCCTCTGGAATATCCTCCCGGGGGGAGAAGGCAGTACATATACCGGTAGCGCTCATGCCGTCCACTACGTGTCCGGTGCGTTTGGCGCGACAGGCATCGGCCCGCACCAGGATTTGTGGATCACACCAGCAACACTCATTGTCGGGTATACCGTCCACGACCATGGGTTTCAATTTGTTCTTACTCGATGCCACTTCATAGATCGAGAAATGGTCGATCATAAAATCGTCATTGATGACTCTGGAAAGACGCCAATAGACCTCCTCCTTGGTCTCATCTTCTTCAATGGCCTGTTTGAAGCGGGAGACATCCTCCAGGCTTTCCACCATCTCAATGGTGGTGGCAAGTTGGTTCTCTCCGATTGGTTGATTGTAACGGATCAGTCCGGCGACTTTCTGTGCAATCCCCTCCAGCCCCTTGCTCAGCAGAACCAGCAGGATGTTGAGATCTTTTGCAATCTGCCCCACCTCATCGTCATTTTGATACTGGATTCTGGCGGAGAAATCGCCTTTACGTGCACCGTGTACCGCTTCCTGAACCGCTTCAGCGGTGTCTATTAGCGGTTTCAGCAGGCGTTGGGAAAATCCCATGGAAACGACGGCAAACAGGGTAACGACCATGGCCATAATCATTATGATGACAAACGCCTGGTTACGCTGCTCTTCAATTGAGAGAAACAGAGATACCGCACCCAGTACATCACCTTTTGCCACCTGGTGGCACTGTAGACAGTGTGGTTCTTTCTCGCTTTGTGCCACATAAGGGATAGTGGCGCGGAACACCTGCCCGCTTCCGGAATCGACCAGACCAAAGAAGGGCTTTGCCGATTTAATTACCTGATTGTCGATAGTATCCCGCTTTTGTTCAGACTCCAGACCGGGTCCATATTGGCTGACCACACCGGGCCCCCGTACCACCCTGACGTCAAACAGTCCCTTCACCCCGGCTAGTCGGTCGAGAAATGTTTTGCGCTTGCCAATCGTTCCGTTGACCATCGATTCAGTCAGATGAACCCGGACTATCTCAGCGGCTGTCCGCGCCTGGTCTTCAGCTGTACTTAGGGCAAAGTACCTGAAAGAGAAGAGGCTGGCTCCCACTAGCGACGCTACCATTATCAAAGTAAGGACGAAAAAAAATGTTGTGGTCTTTCGTTTGAGGCCCATGAGGGCGCCCCTCCTGATCATGCTAGGACGAAATTTTTAGGTATTTCTTTAACCTAGAAAGAGGTAGCGGCCATATTTCGTATTTCTTTAAGTCCTAAAATAGTGCTTTTGGGAATTTTTCGAATATATTCTCCCTGCAATGGTATTTGGATCCTAGGGTGCATATGCAGCATGTAATTGTTATCCGTATTGCCTCGGATCAGTGTTCGGTTGGGCAAGCAGATACCAGGCCGCGCCTGCCGGGCAGACGGGAAACGACGGTCTGTATGTATGCTATTTTATTTATGATGATATCTCGTCTCTTAATTCGATATTTCTTTTAAAGAAAGAAGGGTACGACACGGTTTCTCTAAGATTGGCCATTTTGCTCTAGCCTCTTCCGCACTCAGCCCCTTAGCGCTAGGGGAAAAGACCAATGGACAGATAACTGCGTTGATATCCGGGTCATCGACTTCACCAACCCAATAGCCTGTATAATCACCTCCCTTCCTCTCAAGAAAAGCAATCCCATCGTCATGCATAATCTTTAGATAATATTTATTGATATTTCCAAATGCGAGATGCTCAAAATCCCCCAATTTACTATCCACGCTAATTTTGCCGGATATTTTACCCTCAATGGTCGTGTTTTCCGTATCAGATGATATTTCTGAATAGACAAATTCACTGATATTGCAAAGTTGAGCATCTTTTGCGTCGTCTGAATAAACAAAGTAGTTGTATAAAATATGATCTCTCTCTGTTTCAGCGGTATGGCTTGTTGATTGCGGAAGCTGATGCCCCTTGTTCATATCGATTGCTTGAGAGGCAATTCCTAGAAGACAGAGACCGAGGGAAAAAGACATAAAGACATAAATCGATTTTAAAATTTCAGGCCTGGGTTTCTCCTGCTTTTGTTCTTTCATAAGCAGAAGATATGAGAGGACAGCAAGCAGGAAACCAAGACCAATAACCCCGATCTGTAATATTTTTAGTACATCTATATTTGTCCATTCCATTTTTGGGTTCCTTGGTTTTGTGCCCCATAATTTATTTGTATTTCAAGAATCAGATCCCAGGCCACGAATGGATCATGTGAGGTCAAATTATCAATTGCTTCATAAGCCCAGAATTCCCTCTATGGCATCCATAGGTGTTTCAAACATGACTCTGAAAATATTCCACCTCGGCATAATACGACCTAGTGGAAATTTGAAAAGGGACAATAATACAGAGTGAGGAGCGACACTCTCTATGACATGTTCGCGCCTTGCGCGCATTGGCTGGCACTTGGAGAGCGTTAGGTTGAACATCCGTACATCATCCATGAGCATGAGACTCTGAGAGGTCTTAGATAGAGTCTACCTCTCTTCTGTGCTGCAAAGAAAGTTCTCTATCCCACCAGCAGGCTTGGTACCCTCCCGCGGATTAGCCTGGGAGTGATCTCACCCTATTGATCCTTCTCATCAACCGCCAATTTCGCCAACTGCTCATAGAGCTGATATCGGGTCTTGATATGGTGCTGCGCCTGACGCAGGAAGCGTTCCGAATGTTCCGGATGGGTGCGCTCCAGTACGCTGAAGCGGGTCTCGGTGGAGGCGAAATCCCGGTAGGGGATGGAGGGTTCCTTGGAATCCATCTTCAAGGGATTTTCGCCCTCTTCACTGCGCCGTGGATCGTAGCGGAAGAGGGGCCAGTGGCCCGAGTCCACCGCCAGTTCCTGCTGGCGGATGTTGTTCTGCAGGTCGACCCCGTGGGCGATGCAGGGGGAGTAGCAGATGATCAGCGAGGGGCCGTCGTAGGATTCGGCCTCGAGGAAGATGCGCAAGGTCTGGATATCCTTGGCGCCGAACGCCACCTGTCCCACGTAGACATTGCCGTAGGCCATGGCCATCAGGGCGATGTCCTTCTTGTTGGTGGGTTTGCCGCTGGCGGAGAACTTCGCCACCGCGCCCAGGGGGGTGGCCTTGGAGGTCTGGCCGCCGGTGTTGGAGTAGGTCTCGGTATCGAGCAGCAGGATGTTGACATTGCGCCCCGAGGCCAGCACATGGTCGACGCCGCCGTAGCCGATGTCGTAGGCCCAGCCGTCACCGCCCACCAGCCAGACGCTCTTTTTCGCCAGGCTGTCGGCTACCGCCAGCAGACGTCTGGACTCGGGGGTGTCGATCTGAGCCAGCTTCTCTTTGAGGGATTCGATATGTTGTCGCTGTTCGAAGATCTCCGCCTCGCTCTGCTGTTCCGCCTTGAGCAGGGCGTTACACAGTTCACCACCCAACTGATCCCGCATCTCTTCGATCATGGCCACCGCTTGGTCCCGCTGCATATCGATGGCGATGCGCATGCCGAGGCCGAACTCCGCGTTGTCCTCGAACAGGGAGTTGGACCAGGTGGGTCCGCGGCCATCGGGATTGGTGGTGTAGGGGGTGGTGGGCAGGTTGCCGCCATAGATCGACGAGCAGCCGGTGGCGTTGGCGATGAGCATACGGTCGCCGAAGAGCTGGGTCGCGAGTTTCACATAGGGGGTCTCGCCGCAGCCGCCGCAGGCGCCGGAGAATTCGAACAGGGGCTGCATGATCATCGCCCCCTTGATGGTGCTCTCTTTGAGCTTGGTGCGATCGTACTCGGGCAGGGTGAGGAAGAACTCCCAGTTGCCCCGCTCCTGCTGGTGGTAGGCCTCGTCGTCCACCATGTTGAGGGCCTTGCGCTGGGGATTTTTCTTGTCCCTGATGGGGCAGATCTCGACACAGAGGCCACAACCGGTGCAGTCGTCGGGGGCCACCTGGTAGCTGATATGGCTATCAGGTGCGAAATCCTTGGCCCCCTTGATCGGGGTATGGAGAAAGCCATCGGGGGCATCCTCGGTGAGCGCCTCGGGAAAGACCTTGGAGCGGATCGCCGCATGGGGGCAGACCAGGGGGCACTTGCCGCAGTGGGTACAGAGATCCATCTCCCACTTCGGCAGCTGCAGGGCGATGTTGCGCTTCTCATAGGCGGTGGTACCCAGGGGCCAGGTGCCGTCGTTGGGCATCAGGCTCACCGGCACCGCATCCCCCAGTCCGGCGATGATCAGGGAGGTGACCTGCTGTACGAAGGCAGGGGCATCGGCGGGCACCACCGGTTTGGGGCTCTCATCCCTGGTCACCGATTCGGGTACCTGGACCTGGTGCAGGCCGGAGAGGGCGGCATCGATGGCGTCGTAGTTGCGTTGCAGCAGCCTCGCTCCTTTGCGGCCGTAGCTCTTCTTCACCGCATCCTTGATCAGTTCGATGGCCTGGTTCTGCTCCAGCAGGCCGGAGATGGCGAAGAAGCAGGTCTGCATGATGGTGTTGATGCGCCGGCCCATGCCGGTTGTTTCGGCGATTTCGTAGGCATCGATGATATAGAAACTCAATCCCTTGTCGATGATCTGGCGCTGCATCTTGCCCGGCAGGGTCTCCCAGACCTGATCAGGCGCGGCACTGGTATTGAGCAGGAACACGCCCCCCGGTTTCGCCTTGTCGAGCATCTCGTAGCGGCCGAGGAAGGTCGGCTGGTGACAGGCGACAAAGCTGGCCATGTCGGCGCCGATCAGATAGGTGCTGTTGATCGGGTCGGGGCCGAAACGCAGATGGGAGATGGTGATCGCCCCCGATTTTTTCGAGTCGTACTGAAAATAGCCCTGGGCGTGGTTTTCTGTCTGCTCGCCGATAATCTTGATCGAGTTCTTGTTGGCGGAGACGGTGCCGTCGGCGCCCAGGCCGTAGAAGACACAGGCGGTGAAACTTTGGCTGGCGGCGGGACGGAAGCTGCTGTCCCAGGGCAGGCTGGTCTTGCTCAGGTCGTCGATGATGCCCACGGTGAAGGGGTTTCTCGGCTGCTCTTCATTAAGCTCATCGAAGATGCCCTTGACCATCGCCGGGGTGAACTCCTTGGAGGAGAGTCCGTAGCGTCCACCGATGATACGTGGCAGGCTTGCGCGGCGGCCCTCATTGAAGGCCTGGGCAAAGGCACCCAGGACATCCTTATAGAGGG